>NZ_JBTGLI010000001.1:406065-2197755 GCF_054332755.1 Williamsia sp. SKLECPSW1
GCGGGTGGTTCCACCCCGCCCGCGGGGATCCGGTCAGCGCTTGCGCCGCGCCTTCGGGGGCTTGGTGGTCGAGCGGCCGGACGCGCGGGCGGCGGCGCGGCGCTCGCGTCGGCTCGCCGACACACCGGCGGTGTCGGCACCGTCGGAGATCTCCCGGGTGCCACCGCCCTCGGCGGGACCGGTGTAGACCAGGTCGCGCTGCTCGTCCTCGAACCCCTTGGCCCGCAGAGCCGTCGGTGCGGCGGAGCGGGCGGGCTCTGCCGCGACGACGGGCTCCTCGGTCGGCAACGGCCGCGGGGCGGGCGCAGGGGCCGGGGCAGCGGGCACCGCCGCGACCGGGTCCGGCACCTGGTCGGGCGCGGGGGTGGACTCGACGGCGACGTTGAAGAGGAAGCCGACGGACTCCTCCTTGATCGCGTCGAGCATGGCCGAGAACATGTCGTAGCCCTCGCGCTGGTACTCCACCACCGGGTCGCGCTGGGCCATCGACCGCAGGTGGATGCCCTCGCGCAGGTAGTCCATCTCGTAGAGGTGGTCGCGCCACTTGCGGTCGAGGACGGACAGCAGGACGGTCCGCTCGAGCTGGCGCATCGCGCCCTCGCCGGCAACGCCGTCGATCTCCTTCTCCCGTTCGGCGTACGCCTTGTGCGCGTCGGCCTGCAGGAGTTCGGTCAGCTCCTCGGCGGAGATGTCCTCGCGCTCCCCGAGCTCGTTCTCGGGAACGATCTGCTCCGGGTCGAGGTCGATCGGGTACAGCGTGCGGATCGCGGTCCACAGCTGGTCGAGGTCCCAGTCCTCCACGTACCCCACGGAGGTGGCGCCGACGACGTAGGCGGCGATGACCTCGTCGACCATCCGCTTGACCTGCGCCGAGTGGTCCTCGCCCTCGAGGATGTGGCGGCGCTCGGCGTAGATCACCTTGCGCTGCTCGTTCATGACCTCGTCGTACTTGAGGACGTTCTTGCGGATCTCGAAGTTCTGCTGCTCGACCTGGGTCTGCGCGCTGCGGATGGCGCGGGTGACCATCTTCGCCTCGATCGGCACGTCGTCGGGCAGGTTGACGCGGTTCATGATCGTCTCGAGCGCGGCACCGTTGAACCGGCGCATGAGCTCGTCGCCGAGCGACAGGTAGAAGCGCGACTCGCCGGGATCACCCTGGCGACCCGAGCGGCCGCGGAGCTGGTTGTCGATACGACGCGACTCGTGCCGCTCGGTGCCGAGGACGTACAGGCCACCGGCCTCGCGGACCTTCTCGGCGTCGTCGGCGACCTCGGCGCGGACGGTCTCGATGACCTCGTCCCACGCGGCCTCGTACTCCTCCGGCGTCTCCACCGGGTCGAGGCGCTGCTTGCGCAGCCGGGTGTCGGCGATGATGTCGGGGTTGCCGCCGAGCACGACGTCGGTACCACGACCGGCCATGTTGGTCGCGACCGTCACCGCGCCGGAGCGACCGGCCTCGGCGATGATCTGCGCCTCCTGCTCGTGGAACTTCGCGTTCAGCACGTTGTGCTCGATGCCGCGCTTGGCGAGCTGCCGCGACAGGTACTCCGACCGCTCGACGCTGGTGGTGCCGATCAGGACCGGCTGCCCGGCCTGGTGGCGTTCGGTGATGTCGTCGACGACGGCGTCGAACTTGGCCTCTTCGGTCTTGTAGATGAGGTCGGTCCGGTCGGCGCGCACCATCGGCTTGTTCGTGGGGATCGGGAGCACACCGAGCTTGTAGATCTGGTCGAGCTCGGCGGCCTCGGTCTGCGCGGTACCGGTCATGCCCGACAACTTGTCGTACATGCGGAAGTAGTTCTGCAGCGTGATCGTGGCGAGCGTCTGGTTCTCGGCCTTGATCTCGACGGCTTCCTTGGCCTCGATCGCCTGGTGAAGACCCTCGTTGAAACGACGTCCGTCGAGGACACGGCCGGTGAACTCGTCGACGATGAGCACCTCACCGTTGCGGACGATGTAGTCCTTGTCGCGCTCGAAGAGCTCCTTCACCTTGATGGCGTTGTTGAGGTAGCTGACGAGCAGCGAGTTCTGGGCGTCGTAGAGGTTGTCGATGCCGAGCTGGTCCTCGACGAACTCGACGCCGGCCTCGTGCACACCGATCGTCTTCTTCTTGATGTCCACCTCGTAGTGGACGTCGCGCTTGAGAAGCGGTGCGATGCGGGCGAACTCGGCGTACCACTTGCTCGAGGTGTCCGCCGGTCCGGAGATGATGAGCGGGGTGCGGGCCTCGTCGATGAGGATCGAGTCGACCTCGTCGACGATGGCGTAGGCGTGTCCACGCTGGACGAGCTCGCCGAGCGAGTGCGCCATGTTGTCGCGCAGGTAGTCGAAACCGAACTCGTTGTTCGTGCCGTAGGTGATGTCGGCGGCGTAGGCCTCGCGACGCTGGTCGGGCGTCATGCCGGTGAGGATCACCGCGGTGTCCAGTCCGAGGAAGCGGTGGACGCGGCCCATCCACTCCGCGTCGCGCTTGGCGAGATAGTCGTTGACTGTGACGACGTGGACCCCGTCCCCGGCGAGGGCGTTGAGGTAGGCGGGCAACACACAGGTCAGGGTCTTGCCCTCACCGGTCTTCATCTCGGCGATGTTGCCGAAGTGCAGCGCCGCACCGCCCATGATCTGCACGTGGAAGTGCTTCTGCTGCAGCACGCGCCAGGCGGCCTCGCGGGCCGCGCCGAACGCCTCGGGCAGCAGGTCGTCGAGGGACTCGCCCTCGGCGAGGCGGTCGCGGAACTCGCCGGTCTTGGCGCGCAGCTCGTCGTCGGTGAGGGCCTCGAAGTCGTCGGACAGCGATTCGACGACTGATGCGATGGCGTCGAGGCGCTTGACCATCCGGCCCTCGCCGATCCGCAGCATCTTGTTGAGCACTGATGATCCCCTGGGTGTTGTCGTGGCGACAGTGGTGTCGTGTCGGCGCAGGTGAAAGCCCCCAGCGCGCACAGGTCGGGTCCATGGTACTGACCGGACCCGCGAGACCGATCATCCGTGCGTCTCCAGCCCACCCGTGACGGGCACGTCGTGTCCGACATGCCCGTCACGGCTCCGGCCCCGGGTCAGTCCCTCCCGCTCGGCGGCGTCAGCCGGATGAGTCCGTAGTCGAACGCGTGACGTCGGTAGACGACGGACGGCTGGTCGGTCTCCGAGTCGTGGAACAGGAAGAAGTCGTGCCCGACGAGTTCCATCTCGTAGAGCGCGTCGTCGGTCGTCATCGGCACCGCGGGGTGGTTCTTGATCCGCACGATGCGACCGGGCTCGTCGGCCTCCGGCGCGCTCGCCCACTCCGGCTCCGCGGCCGGCGCGTCGTCCAGCGGGGGCAACGGGAAGTCGGCGGTGGCCTCGGCGACCGACGTCGGCGTCCGCAGGCCGTGGTGCACACGCCGCCGGTCCTTGGTACGCCGCAGACGCGACTGGAGACGGTCGACGGCCTCCTCGAGCGCGGCGTAGAAGTTGTCCTTGCAGGCCTCGGCGCGCACCACCGGTCCGCGTCCCCGTGCCGTGATCTCCACCCGCTGACACACCTTGGCCTGCCGTCGGTTCGGTTCGTGGTGCAACTCGACGTCGAAGGCGAAGATCGTGGGATCGAACCGCTCGACCCGCGCGAGCTTGTCGCCGACATGCACCCGGAAGTGGTCGGGGATCTCGACGTTGCGACCGGTGACGGTCAGCTTGGCCGCGGGTTCGGCGGGGGTGGCGTCGTCGTCGGCGACGAACGCCGAGCGGCGATCGAACGCGTCCGATGCTGGGGACGGCTTGACGTGGGTGGGTGTCGACACTCGATGACCTCCTGTGTGGGTGGTACGTCGGCGCACCGCGACAGGCGGGCGTCGACGAGTGGGATCAGTGCCACCGCGCGGGGAGCCACGACGCTCCGCCCGTGCACACGCTGAGATCCGACGGGGATGTCGGGATTCCGGCCGCGCGCACCGCGACGACACCTCTGATGGGAGTGGCCTCACCTCCAAGGGTTTGCCGGTTCGCTCCGTGGTGCCGGCGGTCGCGGACGGACCGTGTCGGCCCGTCGGGTGCGCTCACCGTTGCCACGACCGTAGTCGCGGGTGGGGGTGATCGCCATCGTTTGGACATCACCGATTCACCACGAGGTCATCTCGGGCGGACGGCGATCGCAGTGCGCCCTCACGCGGCCGCCAACACCAGCACGGCGTGCACCTGGACGCCCTGCCTCGCCAGCACCCGCACCGACTCGGCCGCGGTCGCACCGGTGGTCATCACGTCGTCGACGAGGAGCACCGCGCACCGCCCGTCACGCAGTCCGTCGAGTCGCCGGGCGGGTCCCCGGACGACGACGGCCTCGTCGAGGTTCGCGACACGGTCACGGGCGGTGAGCCCCGCGGAGTCGCGCGCCCACATCGATGTCCGCAGAACGGGTTCGACGTCGACCGAGCTCCCCAGGCGCCCGGCGGCCCGTCGGGCGACGGCGGTGACGGGATCGCCCCCGCGACGCCGCGCGGCGAGCAGGCGGGTCGGCGCGGGGACGAGCGCCAGTCGGGGCGGGTCGACGGGGATCTCCGACCACCGTGCGAGGTCGAGCACGCCCCGTGCCATCGCGTCACCGAGCGGGTCCACCAGGTCCTGTCGGCGACGTTCCTTCAGCGCCAGGACGGCCGATCGGTGCACGCCGCGATACCGGCCCATCGCCCATGTGGGGACACCGGGGTCGACCCGCGGTGACAGCTCGACGGGGTCGTCGGCGAGGACCTCCGCGCAGCGGGGACACCATCGGGATCCGGGTGCGCCGCACCCGCCGCAGCGGACCGGGACGACGAGGTCGGAACCGGCGACGACGACCGACCATGTCGCCGACACGTACCGCGAGAGACCGGACCCCGGCGACCCCATGTGGTCACGCTCGCAGACCCGCCGCCGACGACGCCGCGGTCAGGCGGAGCCCGCCCGCACTGCTCCCCACATCGTCGACCGTCCCCAACCGAACAGACCCGACCCGACCGTGTTCGACCCGGCCCCGAGCGAGTTCCCGAGCGGGCCACGACCACCCTGTGCCGGGGTGTGCGGCGGCGCTACTGGGCGATGACAGGTATCGCGCCGGTGCCGACCGTCGGGCCGACCTCGTTCCAGTACTGGTCGGGGTCGCCGTTGGTGCTCCCCAGACGCAGCACGCCGCGGGCGTCGGCCGCGTACAGGGTGGTGCGGTCCCCGACCACCGCGGTCACCGGCGGTGTCAGGTTGCCGCTGAGCAGCCCGACGGCCGGCGTCCCGTCGACGGTCACCTGGACGATCGGCGAGTCGACCGTCCGGCGGGCGATGACGACGGTGTCACCGGACACCCAGTCCAGCGAGGCCGCCTGCGAGCCGATGTTGAACGCCGCGACCCGGACCCCGGTCAGCGACACCGTGCCGTCGGTGGCGGTGGCGACCACCCCGAACACGGGGACGCCCCCGACGACGGCGGCCACGCGGGCGCCGTCGCGCGACACCTGCAGGTCGGTGATGTCGCCGCGGGCTGCCGCGGCCAGTCCGCTCGACGGGACCGTGTCGCCGCCGGACACCGTCCCGGTCGCGTCGCGCCGGAACCGCTCAACGCGGCCGTCGACGACCGCCCACACCGTGTCGTCATCGGCACCGAACGACGGGCGGGTGATCACCTGGCCGCTCACGACGGTGGTCACTGGTCCGCCCATGTCACCGAGGACGAGCTGCTCACCGGTCGACGTCCGGGTGACCGCGGCGACGCGCTCACCGTTCTCCGAGACCGCCGCGGACAGGACCGCCCCGCTGGTCCCCAACGGACCGCCCACCGGCGTGAGGGTGGTGTCGGTGACGCGGTCGAGTGAACCCGATCGGATCACGAGCAACCCGGTCGACGACCGCGACGGCGCCGACGGGTCGAGCGAGGCGACGTCGGCGGTGGTCCAGCCGTCGGCGTACCGCTCGTCCAGGGGTGCACCGTCGGCGTTGATCACATACGGGCCCGGCACGTCGGCGGTGGCCAGGGTCCAGATGACCTGTGCGGCGAACAGCGCCCGCCCGCGTGCGTCGACACTGCCCAGGCCCGCGAAGGTCAGCGTGCGACCGCCGGCGTTGTTCGACCCGACGGACGCCCGGATCGCGTCGGATCCCGGCAGGACCGGCCGGACGGCGGGTGCCAGCTCCGCCGACGGCCCGCCGACGACGAGATCGATCACCTGGTCGGCCACGGACCCGCCGGTGGCGTACACCCACCGCGGGTCGGCCACGAGACGCTCGCCCGACGGCGACGGGAAGTACACGTTGTGGGAGCGATAGCTCGAGGTGAACTGGGTGCGGTCGATCATCACGCCCCGGGGCAGCGCGCCGTCGATCCGCCACTGCCCGTCGACGCTCGTCAGCCGCAGGCTGCTCTCGACCCGTCCGGTGGCCGGGGTGAGATGACCGTCGGTGGAGAGCGCACCGGTGTTGTCGGCGATGATGCGGACCGAGTACGAGTCGTCGGTCCGCGCATCGGTGAGGACGCTGATCTGGTCGACGATGAGCGCGTCGCCGCGGTCGTCCCAGGCGTCCGCGGCGGACTTCGTGAGGTACTGCCGTGCCGCCTGATGGTTCGACCCCGGGTTGGCCGACGCCTTGAGGAAGTCGCGCACGAGCGCCTCCGGGGTCATCCCCGCACGCGGCGTCGGCACAGCCGCCGACGGGCCGCGGCTCGGCAGGGTCCCGATCGGTTTGGGACTCGAACTCGTCGGGATGGACACGCAGGCACTGAGGATCGCGGCCGTGACGGCCAGGACCAGCAGCGCCGCCCCACGACGGCGACGCTCACTCACGGCCGGTCACCTTACGGGGGGCGATCGGCTTGAGCGCCAACGGACTCCCGAGGATCTTGTGCCCGCGCACGAGCGGCAGGGTCAGTCGGAAGTTGGCACCCTGCCCGGGTTCACCCCACGCCTCGAGCCGTCCGTTGTGCAGCCGTGCGTCCTCGATGCTGATGGCCAGACCGAGGCCGGTGCCGCCCGAGCGCCGGAAGCGCGACGGGTCCGAACGCCAGAAGCGGTTGAAGACCAACTTCTCCTCCCCCGGGCGCAGACCGATCCCCCGGTCGCGCACGGTGACCGCGACCGCGTCACCGTCCGAGCGCATCGTCAGGGTCACCGGCCGCTGCTCGCCGTGGTCGATCGCGTTCGCCAGCAGGTTGCGCAGGATCCGCTCGACGCGTCGCGGATCGATCTCGGCGATCACCGGTTCCGCGGGCAGGTCGACGATGAGCGGGGTGTCGGTGTCCTCGGCGAGGTGACGCACCGTCGCGAGGGCACCCTCGATCGGGACGCTCATGCTCACCTTCTCCGCCGCGAGTTCGGCGACACCGGCGTCGTGGCGCGAGATCTCGAGCAGCTCGTTGAGCAGCGTCTCGAAACGGTCGAGTTCCTTGTTCAACAACTCGACCGAGCGTTTGCGGACGGGATCGAGTTCGTCCCGGTCCTCGTAGAGGACGTCGGCGGCCATCCGGACGGTGGTGAGCGGGGTGCGCAGTTCGTGGCTGACGTCGGAGGTGAACTGGCGTTGCAGACCGCCGAACTCCTCGAGGTGGCTGATCTGTTTCGACAGGCTCTCCGCCATGTCGTTGAACGACATGGCCAGTCGCGCCATGTCGTCCTCGCCGCGGACGGGCATCCGCTCCTTGAGCCGACCGTCGGCGAACCGCACCGCGATCCGGGACGCCGAGCGCACCGGGATGACGACCTGCCGCGACACCAACCCGGCGATGGCCGCCAGCAACAGCAGCAGCACGATGCCGCCGGTGGTGAGGGTGCCGCGGACCAGCGACACGGTGTTCTGCTCGTTGGTCAGCGGGAACACCAGGTACAGCTCGAGCCCGGCGATCCCCGTCGACGTCGGTGTGCCCACGATGAGCACGGGGATGCGGTCCCCGGACGTCCCGGCCACCGACGAGTAGCGGTAGGCGATCCGACCGCCGCGGACCATGCGCTGCAGGTTGTCCGGGATCTCGTCGACCGGCCCGACGGACGCGGTGTCCCGCGGGCCGCCGCCCTGCACGAGGAGCACCGTGTCGAACGTGCCGACCACACCCGACGTCGGCGTGGTGTCCACGTCACGGTCGGTGAGGATCGACCGCGTCTGACGCAGCCGGTTGGCGATGGAGGCGTTCGAGTCGCCGCCCGAGAGATCGCGTTCGACCGACGCGCGCGCCCGGTCGATCTCCTCGGTCGCCGCGCCCAACTTGAGTTCCAGGAGACGATCGGTGATCTGGCTGGTGAGCACGAACCCGAGGATCAGCAGCATCACCAGCGACAGCACCATCGTCGACACGACGACACGCAGCTGCAGCGACCGCCGCCACCTCCGGCCGATGAACCGGCCGAGCGCACCCGAGCGTCGCAGACCCCGTCCGAACGCCGGGTTGATCCGCCGACGTCCGCGACGGATCACGGCGGGCCGGCCTTGTAGCCGACCCCTCTCACCGTCAGAACGACCTCGGGGTTCTCCGGGTCGGTCTCGACCTTCGCGCGCAACCGCTGGACGTGGACGTTCACCAGACGGGTGTCGGCGGGATGCCGGTAGCCCCAGACCTGTTCGAGGAGCACGTCACGGGTGAACACCTGACGCGGCTTGCGCGCGAGCGCCACCAACAGGTCGAACTCCAAGGGCGTCAACGAGATCGGGGTGCCGTCGCGCGTCACCTTGTGCGCCGGGACGTCGATCTCGACGGGACCGATGGACAACAGTTCGGCGGGCTCCTCGTCGGTGCGACGCAGGCGGGCGCGCACGCGGGCGACGAGCTCCTTCGGCTTGAACGGCTTCACCATGTAGTCGTCGGCACCGGACTCGAGGCCCAGCACCACGTCGACGGTGTCGCTCTTCGCGGTGAGCATGACGATCGGGACACCCGAGTCGGCACGCAGGACCCGGCACACGTCGATGCCGTTCATCCCCGGGAGCATGAGGTCGAGCAGGACGAGATCGGGGCGGATGTCGCGTACGGCGGACAGCGCCTGGGTGCCGTCTCCGACGACGAACGGTTCGAAGCCCTCACCCCGCAACACGATGGTGAGCATCTCGGCGAGCGCCGCGTCGTCGTCGACGACAAGGATCCTGGGCTTCATGCGTCCCATCGTGACACTGGTGCACCCTCAGTCCACGGTGACGCGCCGCTAGCATCCCGGGGTGTGGGCACACTGATCGCGGTCGAGGGGCTCGACGGCGCGGGCAAGCGGACGCTGGTGGACGGGCTGATCGCGCGCTGGGGATCCGACGGGCGACGCGTGGCGACCATGGCGTTCCCCCGGTACGGGCGCTCGGTGCACGCCGACATCGCCTCCGAGGCGCTGCACGGTGAGCACGGCGATCTGCGGTCGAGCGCGTCGGCGATGGCGATGCTCTTCGCACTCGACCGCCGCGACGCCGCCGACGAGATCCGCGGCCTGCTGGAGTCGCACGACGTCGTCCTGCTGGACCGCTACGTCGCGTCGAACGCCGCGTACACCGCCGCGCGTCTCGGCGAGTCCGCCGACGGCGACGCCGTCGCGTGGGTGGAGGGTCTCGAGTTCGACCGGTTCGGCCTGCCCGTCCCCGATCGGCAGGTGCTCCTCGGCACCGACCCGGACCTCGCCCGCAGTCGCGCGACGTCGCGGGCGGCCGGAGACGCGACGCGTGCGATGGATGCCTACGAGCGGGACACCGCCCTGCAGCACGCCACGTTCGCGGTGTACCGCGACCTGGTCACGCGGTCGTGGCGATCACCATGGACGGCGATCACCGGCTCAGAGGACCTCGAGGAGCTGCTCCGCCTCGTATGACAGCTCGGCGAACCCGAAGGATCCAGCATGTTGTGAGGAGCTCCTGAAACCGAGAAATCGTGCAAGTGGTACGCGTACCGTCCTCGCCACCTACCACACGCCTTCGGGGGGCACCATCATGAGCAGCAAAGAATTCGTCGTCGATCCACAATCGTTCATCGACACCACGCGGACCGGACTGACAGCTCTGGGCACCGACGAGGTGGCACTCATCCAGACGCTCGTCGGCGAGTACGTCGCGAGCGGTCCGCGCCCGGAGTCGCGCGAACTGGCACCGCACATCGCCGAGCACTTCTCCTACGTCTATCCACGACTCGTCGCCGACCCCCGCGCCGGTGACTGCCTACGCAAGCTGAACGCGGCGTTCGGGGTCATGGACGTCGTGCCGGAGCCGGCCGACTCTGTCATGCCCCTGGCCCGCGTGTCGGACGGTGACGGCGACACCGGGCCGGTCGATCCCGAGCCGCCGTCGAGATTCCCGTGGGGTGCAGCAGCATTGGGCGCCGGTGCCGCAGCCATCGCCGGGTACTACGCACTGCAGGCACTCGCGCAGTACTGCGGCGACGTCCATCCGGAGAAGGGCGCGTCCGCGGACGTTCACTGCTGAGCCGACACGTTCGAAGTCAGCGACATAAGAACGCTCCCGCGACCGTGACGGTCGCGGGAGCGTTCTCGTGTCGCGTGAGCCGGAGGCTCAGTAGCGGTAGTGGTCCGGCTTGTACGGGCCTTCGACGTCGACGTTGATGTACTCCGCCTGCTCCTTGGTGAGCTTGGTCAGCGTGCCACCGAGCGCCTCGACGTGGATCTTGGCGACCTTCTCGTCGAGGTGCTTGGGGAGGCGGTAGACCTCGTTGTCGTACTCGTCGTTCTTGGTCCAGATCTCGATCTGGGCGATGACCTGGTTCGAGAAGCTGTTGCTCATCACGAACGAGGGGTGGCCGGTGGCGTTGCCCAGGTTCAGCAGACGACCCTCGGACAGCACGATGATCGACTTGCCGTTGTCGAAGACCCACTGGTCGACCTGCGGCTTGACGACGACGCGCCGGGCGCCGGAGCTCTCGAGGCCGGCCATGTCGATCTCGTTGTCGAAGTGACCGATGTTGCCCAGGATCGCCTTGTCCTTCATCGCCTTCATGTGATCGAGGGTGATGATGTCCTTGTTGCCCGTCGACGTGATGACGATGTCGGCCGAGCCGATCGCGTCGTCGACGGTGACGACGTCGAAGCCGTCCATCAGCGCCTGCAGCGCGTTGATCGGGTCGATCTCGGTGACCTGGACGCGGGCGCCCTGACCGGCGAGCGACTCTGCACACCCCTTGCCCACGTCGCCGTAGCCGGCGATGAGGACCTTCTTGCCACCGATGAGGACGTCGGTGGCCCGGTTGATGCCGTCGATCAGCGAGTGGCGGGTGCCGTACTTGTTGTCGAACTTGCTCTTGGTGACCGAGTCGTTGACGTTGATCGCCGGGAACGTCAGCTCGCCTGCGGCGGCGAACTGGTACAGACGCAGCACGCCGGTGGTGGTCTCCTCGGTGACACCCTGGACCGACTCCGCGATGGTCGACCACTTGGTCTTGTCGGTCTCGAAGCGCTCACGCAGCTGGTTGAGGAAGATCGTGTACTCCGCCGAGTCGTTGTCCTCGACGGGCGGGACGACGCCGGCCTTCTCGAACTGCGCACCGCGCAGCACCATCATGGTGGCGTCGCCACCGTCGTCGAGGATCATGTTGGCCGGCTCGTTCGGCCAGGTCAGCATCTGCTCGGCGCACCACCAGTACTCCTCGAGGCTCTCGCCCTTCCACGCGAACACCGGGACGCCCTTGGGCTCCTCGGGCGAACCGTGCGGGCCGACCACGACGGCGGCCGCGGCGTGGTCCTGGGTGGAGAAGATGTTGCACGACGCCCAGCGGACCTCGGCGCCCAGCGAGACGAGGGTCTCGATGAGCACGGCGGTCTGGGTGGTCATGTGCAGCGAGCCCGAGATGCGCGCACCCTTGAGCGGCTGCACCTCGGCGTACTCACGACGCAACTCCATCAGGCCGGGCATCTCGGCCTCGGCGAGGTCGATCTCCAGCCGGCCGTACGCGGCCAGCGAGAGGTCCGCGACCTTGAAGTCGATCCCCCCCTTGCTGTCCGCGGTCAAGGTTGTCTGCACCGATGTCATCGATCACTCCTGGTCAGGCGAATGCGGCGGGGGCGTCCCCGGCGTCTCCCGGGCGGGCCCGGCTGGCGGCTACCCGGGTGGACCCGGATGTCGGCTATCAGGCTAACGAACACATGCCGCAGTCGCGAAAGGCGGATCGTGAACGAACCGTCCAGCGCGCGGGGGGCTGTGACCTCTGACAACACCAGGCCACGTCTTCCGTGACGATCAGGCCACCGACCGGGCAACCGAGACGATCACCGGCTCGAACAGTTGCGCCAGATGCTCGGCGACGTCGCTGTCGTCCTCGGGGGGCATCGCGATGTAGCTCAACCCCATCCGACCGATGGACGACGACACCCGTCGGGCCTCGTCGTACGGCGCGCCGATCCACGAGCGGTGCAGCGTGGTGGCGAGGGTCTCGGTGGCGTACAGGATCAGCGGTCCGGCGTCGGTCGTGATGAGCCGCAACAGATCCGGCTTCGCCTCCCCGGACGACAGCGACTGCACCAGCGGGTCCGCGGCGGCGAGGGCGAAGAAGGTGCGGTACCCCTCCCGCAACGCATCCCGGATGCGACCGACGTTGCCCTCCACCGCGGCGTCGACGGCAGTGCAGAACTCGTCGGTCAGCCGAAGCGCATAGGCGGTCGCCAGTCCCTGCCGGCTGCCGAACTCGTTGTAGACGGTCTGCCGGGACACCCCCGCCGCGGCGGCGATGTCGGTCATGGTGACCGAGGACCAGTCCGAGTGACGCAGGTGTTCGCGCATCGCGTCCAGCAGGCCGGTCCGCAGCAACTGCTTCGAGGCCTGCTGATACGCCCCGCCCCGCGGTCGACGGGTCGACGCGACGCGGTCGGGACGTTCCGGATCGGGCATCTCGCCGATCCTAGCGATGCGAACGATCGTCACCCCCGCGCGACCTCCCCCATCTCGAAGTCAGGCTTCACTGCACCGCAGTCCGGACAGTTCAGTCGTCACCCGACGACGGCGGCGTGCAGCGGAGTCCGCTCAGGTGAACGACTTCTCCGGCGCACTCGGGATCTCGCCCCGCTCACGCCTGCCGACCATCGAGTGGTTACGGCTGTAGACCAGGTAGAAGACGACACCGATCGCCATCCAGATGACGAAGCGGATCCAGGTCAGCGCCGAGAGGTTCAGCATCAGCCAGACACACGCGATGATCGCGAGGACCGGGATGACGGGCATCCACGGCACGGTGAACCCGCGCTGCAGGTCCGGACGGTTCTTCCGGAGCACGATCACACCCGCCGAGACGACGACGAACGCGAACAGCGTGCCGACGTTGACCATCTCCTCGAGCTTGTCGATCGGGAAGAACGCGGCGACGACGGCGACCACCGCGCCGACGATGATCTGGATGCGCGCCGGTGTGCCGAAGCGACTCGTCTTCGCGAGCCCGCGCGGCAGCAGGCCGTCGCGCGACATGGCGAACAGGACCCGGGACTGCCCGAGCATGAGGACCATGACGACGGTCGTGAGGCCGGCGAGGGCACCGATGGAGATGACCTTCTCGGCCCAGGTGATGCCGTTGGCGCCGAACGCGTACGCGAGGTTGCGCTGCGTCCCGTCGGACGTGGTGGCCAGGTCCTTGTAGTTGACCATCCCCGTCACGACGATCGTGACGAGCACGTAGAGCACCGTCACGATGGCCAGCGACCCGAGGATGCCGCGGGGGACGTCGCGCTTGGGGTTCTTCGTCTCCTCCGCCGTGGTGGCGACGACGTCGAAACCGATGAACGCGAAGAACACGATCGAGGCCGCGGCCAGCAGCCCGTACCAGCCGTAGCTCGAGTCGCCACCGCCGGTGATCAGCGCGAACAGCGTCGAGTCCACCGACCGGCCGCCCGATTCCGACGGCTGCGACGGCGGGACGAACGGCGAGTAGTTCGACGCCTTGACGTAGAAGAAGCCCACGATGATGACCAGCAGCACGACCGCGACCTTGATGGCGGTGATCACCGCACTCACCCGCGAGGACAGCTTCGTGCCCAGCACCAGGAGCGTCGTGATGCCGACGACGATGAGCAGCGCACCCCAGTCGATCTCCAGCCCGCCGACGTCGATGGTGCCGCCCGCGAACCCGAACACCGTGCCGAGATAGCTCGACCACCCCTTGGAGACCACGGCCGCACCGACCGCGAACTCGAGGATCAGGTCCCACCCGAGGATCCAGGCGAGGAACTCACCGAACGTCGCGTACCCGAACGTGTACGCCGACCCCGCGACCGGGACCGTCGACGCGAACTCCGCGTAGCAGAGCGCGGCCAGACCACAGGCGATCGCGGCCATCACGAACGACAGCGAGATGGCGGGTCCCGCCTTGTCACCGGCGGTCGAGGCGGTGATGGTGAAGATGCCCGCACCGATGACGACGGAGACACCGAAGACGGTCAGGTCCCACCACGACAGGCTCTTCTTCAGCTGCGAACCGGGTTCGTCGGTGTCGGCCATGGACTGCTCGACGGACTTCGTCCGGGTCAGCGAGCCACGGAACGACCGGGGTGGGTTCTGCGACCGCGTCATGCGCGACCTCCTGTCGGCGTGCGGGACGGATCAGGATCCGGATTGCCGGATTCGGTGCAGGGGAGACTCTAGACACGCGTGGGCAGCCACCGCTCCCACATCGACGGTGTCGTGACCGGACCGCGACACCCGGTGCCGGGCCGCCGACGTCAGCGGGTGTCGTGCAGGAGGTCCGGCTCGAGGTAGATGACCCGGGCGACGGGCACCGCGTCGCGGACACGGGCCTCGGCCGCGTCGATGGTGGCCGCGACCGTCGCCGCGCTCACGCCCGGCGGGATGGCGATCTTCGCGGCGAGCAGCATCTCCTCGGGCCCCAGGTACTGGGTCTTGAAATGGATGACGCGCTCGACGCCCTCCTGCCCGGACAGCGCGTCGACGATCGCCCGCTCCTGGTCGGGCGTGGCACCCTCCCCGATCAGCAGGCTCTTCATCTCGACGATCAGCACGATCGCGATCGCCCCGAGCAGCACGCCGATCGCGAGGGTGCCCGCGCCGTCCCAGATCGCGTCGCCGGTGATCGTGGCCAGGCCGACGCCGACGAGCGCGAACAGCAGACCGAGCAGCGCACCGGCGTCCTCCAGCAGCACCACCGGGAGCTCGGGGTTCCGGGAGGTCCGGATGAACCGCCACCAACTGGCCCGGCCCTTGAGCGGGCGGGACTCGCGCATCGCGGTCGTGAAGCTGTAGCCCTCCAGGGCGACGGCCACCAGCAGGATGACCAGCGCGACGATCGGCGACTCGAGTTCGTGCGGGTGCAGCAGCTTCTCGATGCCCTCGTAGATCGCGAACAGCGATCCGAGGCTGAAGATCACCAGTGCGACGACGAACGAGTAGAAGTATCGGCTGCGTCCGTAGCCGAAGGGGTGCAGGCGGTCCGCCTTCTTGCGCGCCGACCGCTGACCGACCAGCAGCAGCCCCTGGTTCGAGGTGTCGGCGACGGAGTGCACGGCCTCGGCGAGCATCGACGACGATCCCGTGACGGCGAACCCGACGAACTTCGCGACGGCGATGCCGGCGTTGGCGGTCAAGGCGGCGAGGATGGCCTTGGTGGAACCCTCAGACGACATCGCGCCCTCTCTCGACGTCAGGTCCTTCCGGACCGCTGTGCGATAGTAAACTGTCGGTGCCGTCTGCTCGGTCACCGACCGGGTCCGGGCTCGGGGAGGGGCTCGCCGACGACGGCGCGTCCACTCCGACGCCGCGCGCGGCGGTCGGACGCACCGACTTTCTACAGGGGATGATGTCACGTGAGTTCCGACAATCGAGGCACCCCGGCGACGCCGCCGTGGTTGCAGTCGAGTCCGCCCGCACATCCGGGGCCGGGGTCCGCGGACCCCGGCGCCCCCGACGACACCCGTGGTGAGACGCCCCCCGACGGCGCGCACCCGACGAACGGTCGCCATGTCGAGGCGTCGGGTCCGGAGCCCGCGCACGACGAGTGGGAGGTGGAGACCCCCCGATGGGTGAGCGCCCCCTGGCCCGGCGAGGACCGCCGCGACGAGCAGCCGCCCGCCGACCACGGGTTCGTCCCCCGCCCGGGCCCCGCCGACCCCGGTTCCCCGGAGTCCGGCCCCTTCGACCAGCACCCCGGTGAGCCGCATCCGTTCCAGCAGGGACCGCCGCCGGGCGGCTTCCCACCTCCGGGCGCGATGCCGGACGGCCCGCCGCCGTGGTCGCACACCGGCCCCGGCGCACCCCCGCCGTTCCCCGGCGGCCCACCGAGCGGCCCGGGATTCGACGGCCCACCGCACGACAGCCCGCCCGCCGAGTTCCCGCGTGAGCCGTGGAGCGGTGCCCCCGGGGGTCCCCCGCAACCGCCCGGTCCGCAGGGACCCGGGTGGGGTGGCCCGCCGCCACCGCCTCCCGGCCCATACGGGCCCGGGCCCGGCCCCGACTCGTTCGGCGGACCGCCGCCCGGGTACGGCCCCCCGCCGGGACCCGGAGGCCCCGGCATGCCGCCGGGTCCCCCCGGACGCCAGTCGGCGGCCGGTGCCCTCGACGAGGTCGCACTGATCCGCAAGGCCCGCCGCGCCCCGCACAGCGGCTGGCGTCGTGCCGTGCACCGCATGTCGGGCGGCTCCATCAACCCCGGGGAGTCCGCCGACGCGCTGCACTACGCCGAGCTCGTCGAGCGGGTGAACCGACCCGTTCGCGGTGACTACCGGATCGCTGTGCTGTCGCTCAAGGGCGGCGTCGGCAAGACGACGACCACGGTCGGCCTCGGGTCGATCTTCTCCTCGCTGCGCGGGGATCGGGTGATCGCCGTCGACGCGAACCCCGACCTGGGGACACTCGCCCAGCGCATTCCGCAGCAGACCCGTTCGACGGTGCGAGACCTGTTGGCGGACAACTCGATCTACCGCTACTCCGACGTCCGCGCACACACCTCTCAGTCACCGAGCCGCCTCGAGGTGCTCGCGTCCGAGCGGGATCCCGCCGTCGCGGAGGCGTTCAGCGAGGACGACTACCGCGGTGTGATGAAGGTGCTGCAGCGCTTCTACAACATCATCATCACCGACTGCGGCACCGGCCTGAGTCACTCCGCGATGAACGGTGTCCTCGATCTGGCGAACGCGTTGATCCTGGTCAGCTCACCGGCGATCGACGGTGCACGCAGTGCCGGCGCCACACTCGACTGGCTGCAGGCGCACGGATACGGCCACCTCGTCAGCCGTGCCGTCGTGGTGCTGAGCTCATCGCGATCCGGGTCGTCGACCATCGACACCAAGCAGCTCAGCCAGCACTTCCTGACGCGGTGCCGCGCGGTGCAGATGATCCCCTTCGACGATCACCTCGCCGAGGGCGCCGAGGTCGACCTCGACCTGCTCAACAAGCACACACACCGGTCGTTGGTGGAGCTCGCCGCGGTCGTCGCCGACGACTTCTCGTCGACGACGATGCGTCGCGTCGACCCCTACCTGGGGTAGGAGCCGCGGCGGCGCTCAGCGGCGTCCGGGCACCTCGGGGACGATGTCCTCCGGGGTGTCGATGCCCACGGCGGGTGCGGTGTCCGCACCCTTGCCGCGCCGCAGTGCGCGGTGCAGGAGATGTCCGGCGATCGGCACGACCACCGTGCATGCCGACGCGAGGATGAACCAGTCGATGTTGTCGGCCACGATCGGCACGTTCCCGAGGAGGTAGCCGAGCACGATGATGCCCGCGCCCCAGACGATGCTGCCCAGGACGCTGAACAGCGTGAAGTCCCGGTGACGCATGCCGGTGAAGCCCGCGAGGACCGGCACCAGCGTCCGCACGATGCCGATGAACCGTCCGAAGAACACGGTCGCCGCGCCGTAGCGACGGAAGAAGCCGGTCGTGCGCTCCACCGGGCCGGGACCGATGAACCGGACCGTGCGCCCCCGCAGCACACCGGCGCCCGCCCGACGTCCGATGACGTAGCCGCACTGATCGCCCAGGGCGGCCGACAGCGGCACGAGCACACACGGAACCCACAGCGGCGCATAGGGATCGGGTGCAGCCGCGAGGATGCCCGCGGTGAACAACAGCGAATCCCCGGGGAACACGAAGCCGATGAGAAGGCCCGTCTCGACGAAGACCAGCACGCACAGGCCGATCAACCCGCCCGTCGCGAGGAACGAGGAGACGTCGAACGGGTTCACGCCACCCGACGATACGCACGCCCGCGCACGACCTGCCGGGTCGAGCGACCGCCCTCCCCGAGGGTTCATCACGCCGTGGCGCAGAGTTCATCGGGGCCGATGGCCCCCGCTCGGCGCGCGGATCACGTCGCGGTGGGTTCTACTGGATCCCACGCCCCGTGCGAGAGGAGCCGGCCGTGATCCGACGCCGCCGTGACGCACCACCGACATCGCCCGCGACGGGCCCCGAGCCGACCGTCCTGCGCCCCGTCCCCGACGGCGCCCAGTCGCTCGAGTACCGCGTCATCCACGGCTACCGACGTGCGTTCCGGATGGCCGGCCAGGGTCCGGCGGTCCTGCTGATCCACGGCATCGGCGACAACTCGTCGGCGTGGTCGGAGATCATCGACATGCTGGCAGCCGACCACACCGTGATCGCGCCGGATCTGCTGGGCCACGGACTCTCCGACAAGCCACGGGCCGACTACTCGGTCGCGGCGTACGCCAACGCGATGCGAGACCTGTTGTCGGTGTTGGGGATCCGACGGGTCACGGTCGTCGGACACTCCCTCGGTGGCGGCGTCGCGATGCAGTTCTGCTACCAGTTCCCCGAGTTCGTCGAACGGCTGGTCCTCGTCTCGACCGGGGGTGTGACGCGGGATGTGAGCCCGCTGCTGCGCATGCTCGCGCTGCCCGGGATCAACGCCACCATCGCCGCGCTGCGGCTGCCCGGCCTGGTGCCGGCCTCACGACGTCTCGGCTCCGTCGCATCCCTCGCCGTCGACCCCGTCGCACCCCTGCTGCCCCGCCGACTGCGGGAACTGCTGCACGACGCGCCGGAGGTGATGCGCATCGTCGACGGGTTGGCCGAGGCCACCGCCCACGCCGCGTTCACCCGGACCCTGCGCGCAGTGGTGGACTGGCGGGGACAGGTGGTCACCATGCTCGACCGCTCCTACCTCACCGCGCGCCTCCCGGTGATGCTGGTGTGGGGAACCGGTGACACCGTCATCCCCCACCACCATGCGGTGTTGGCGCACTCGGCCATGCCGCACTCCGTGCTCGAGAGTTTCACCGGCGCCGGGCACTTCCCCCACCACGACGACCCCGCGCGCTTCGTCACCGCGGTGGAGCGTTTCATCGCGGCGACCCAGCCGATGGAACACGACACCGACGAGTGGGCGGATCTGTTGACGGCCGGGCCGAACGTCACGAACCTCACCGGACCGCTCAGCGTGCAGGAAGAGGTCCTCTCCGAGCTCGCCGCCGAACGCAGCGCGACATGAGCACCGAGACCGGCGGCGCCGTGTCCGTCCGATCTGCCAGACTGCACGCATGAGCGAACCGAACTCCGGCGACGACCGCGTCTCGCTGGGCAAGGGCGACCCGGACCCGGCCGCGTGGACCCCGGCACCCGATCCCTACCCGCCGCCGGCGTCGTACCCGCCACCCCCGCAGCCGTATCCCACATCGGCCCCGGACGACCAGACCGGGCAGTACCCCCAGAGCCCGTACGGTCAGAACCCGTACGGTCAGCCCCCGCAGTACGGTCAGGCGCCGTCGGCGCAGGGCCAGTACGGGCAACCGTCCTACGGCCAGCCCCAATACGGTCAGGGGCCGTTCGGGCAGAACGCCTACGGACAGCCGCCGTACGGCCAGAGTGCGTACGGCCAGAGTGCGTACGGCGCCGACCCGTCCGCACCGTTCGGCCGCGACCCACTGAGCGGGCTGCCGCTGTCGGACAAGTCCAAGATCGTCGCCGGCCTGCTGCAGTTCTTCCTGGGCTGGCTCGGGATCGGCCGCTTCTACATGGGATCCACCGGCATCGCGGTGTGTCAGCTGGTGCTGTTCCTGTTCGCGGTGATCACGTTCGTGTTCATCATCGGGATCTTCCTGTGGATCATCCTGGGCATATGGGCCTTCGTGGACGCGATCGTCATCCTGGTCGGCACACCCCGAGACGGACAGGGACGGCTGCTCCGGTCCTGACCGGTCAGCAGCAGGGCGGCGGCGCGGGGCGCTCGCGGACGTCCCGGGTGACGGCTGTCCGCTCCGCCCACTCCGACGACGGCGGGTAGTCCACGCCGACGAGGGTGAGGCCACGGGCCTCGGCGACCGGGACGTCCGGGGTCCGCTCGGTGCGGTCGAGCAGAGCGGTGCACCAGGCCAGGTCTCGACGACCCTCGCCCACCGCCGCGACGGCACCGACGAGCGACCGGACCATCGACCAACAGAAGGCGTCGGCGGTGACGTGGGCGACGAGGATGTCGTCGGAGTCTCGTTCCCAGGTGAACCGTTGCAGGTCGCGGACGGTCGTCGCCCCCTCACGCCGACGACAGAAGGCGGCGAAGTCGTGCAGACCGCACAGCGCACGCGCCGCGACGTCCATGGCGGCCAGATCCAACGGACGGGACCACGCGGCGGTGTCGCGGGCGCGGAGAGGATCGGGGCCGGAGTCGGCGTCGGTGAGGCGATACCGGTAGTGGCGGCGTAGCGCGGCGAAGCGCGCGTCGAACGCGGGGGCGACCTCCCGGACGCCGGTCACGCGGACGTCGTCGGGAAGCATCCTCGCCAGCCTGCGCACCAACCGGGACGGGTCGCCGCCGATGGATCGCGTGGCCAGCGCCTCTCCGGGGATGTCGCAGTGCGCGACCTGACCGGTCGCATGGACGCCGGCGTCGGTGCGGCCGGCGACGGTCAGCGCGACCGGCACCCGCAGCACCGTCCCGAGGGTCTCCTCCAGGGTGCCGCACACGGTCCGTCGGCCCGGTTGACGTGCCCATCCGGAGAAGTCGGTGCCGTCGTAGGCGACGTCGAGTCGCAGACGGACGAGCCCGCCGCCGACGGTGTCGGGGGCGGGCTCGGCCGGTGTGCTCACGCGGGGCGTGATGTCACTTGTCGCCAGAAGAGTTCTCCTCGGCCGGCTTCTCGTCCTGGATCTCCACGGCGCTCTCGGCCCAGGACTCCTCGGTGGTGCCCTCGGCGACGGCGTCCGCGTTGTCCACGGCGTCGTCGGACGCATCCGCCTCGACCTGTGCGACGACGTTGTTCTCGTCCTCGGCGGCCTCGGCAGCGGTGTCCGCGGCCGAGGAGTCGGTCGACTCGGCTGCCGCGGGCGCGGCCGCCTTCTGCGACGCGGCGACACGGGTGGCGCGGCTGGCCTCGCTGGACGCGGTCGGGCCGCTCACCAGCTCGATCACTGCCATCGGCGCGTTGTCACCCTTGCGGGGCAGCGTCTTCACGATGCGGGTGTACCCGCCGTCGCGCTCGGCGAACGAGGGGCCGATCTCCGCGAAGAGCTTGTGCACGACGTCCTTGTCACGGATGTCCTTGAGCACCTCACGACGGTGGGCGAGGGTGCCCGCCTTGGCGTGGGTGATCAGCTTCTCCGCGTACGGCCGCAGGCGCTTGGCCTTGGCCTCGGTGGTCGTGATCCGCTCGTGCTCGAACAGCGAGGTGGCGAGATTCGCCAGCATCGCCTTCTGGTGCGAGGCCGACCCGCCGAGACGGGCGCCCTTGGTGGGCTTGGGCATCGATGTCTCCTTGTAAGACGCTCACGGCCTCTCGGCCGGGAGGGAAGGGTAGGGCAGCTCGTCAGAGCTGCTCGGTCTCTGCGTAATCCTCGCCCGCGTCGGCATCGGAGAACGATGCGTCGTCGGACCACGTACCCGTGCTCGCGTCGTACCCGGCGACCTGCGACGGGTCGAAGCTCGCGGGGCTGTCCTTCAGCGACAGGCCCAGCGTGTGCAGCTTGACCTTCACCTCGTCGATCGACTTCTGCCCGAAGTTGCGGATGTCGAGAAGATCCGACTCCGTCCGGGCCACGAGCTCACCGACGGTGTGCACACCCTCGCGCTTGAGGCAGTTGTACGAACGCACCGTGAGCTCGAGGTCCTCGATCGGCAGGCTGAACGAGGCGATGTGGTCCGCCTCGGCCGGCGACGGCCCGATCTCGATGCCCTCGGCCTCGACGTTGAGCTCGCGTGCCAGCCCGAACAGCTCCACGAGGGTCTTGCCGGCCGAGGCCAGCGCGTCCCGCGCGGTGATCGAGTTCTTTGTCTCGACATCGAGGACGAGACGGTCGAAGTCGGTGCGCTGCTCGACACGGGTGGCCTCGACCTTGTAGGTCACCTTGAGCACGGGCGAGTAGATCGAGTCGACCGGGATGCGGCCGATCTCGGCGCCCGACGCCTTGTTCTGCACGGCCGGCACGTAGCCGCGGCCCCGCTCGACGACGAGCTCGATCTCGAGCTTGCCCTTGTCGTTGAGGGTCGCGATGTGCAGGTCGGGGTTGTGCACGGTGACACCGGCCGGCGGCACGATGTCAGCACCCGTGACGGTGCCCGGGCCCTGCTTGCGGACGTACATCGTGACCGGCTCGTCCTCCTCGGAGGACACCACGAGGCCCTTGAGGTTCAGGATGATGTCGGTGACGTCCTCCTTCACCCCCGGGACGGTGGTGAACTCGTGGAGCACGCCGTCGATGCGGATGCTGGTGACCGCCGCGCCCGGGATGGACGACAGCAGGGTGCGCCGCAGCGAGTTGCCCAGGGTGTAGCCGAAGCCGGGCTCGAGCGGTTCGATGACGAACTTCGACCGGTTCTCGGCCAGCGTCTCCTCGGACAGGGTGGGTCGCTGTGAGATGAGCATGGGTGGTGATTCCTCCTGTGTGGGCATCCGCCATATGACGCCCTCGGCTGCCCGGCGACGAACGACGTCGGGCGAGGTCGTCCCCCGCCGGCGGACCGGCGGGGAACGTACGCGTTACTTCGAGTAGAACTCGACGATCAGCTGCTCGGTGAGCGGCACGTCGATCTGGCCGCGGTCGGGCACCTGGTGCACGAGGATCCGCAGGGTCGACGGGACGACCTGCAGCCACCCCGGGACCGGACGCTCGCCCTGGATCTCCTTGGCGATCTGGAACGGCACGGTCTGCAGCGACTTCGGACGGACGTCGATGATGTCGTACTGCGAGACGCGGTAGCTGGGGACGTCGACCTTCACACCGTTGACGGTGAAGTGGCCGTGGCTGACCAGCTGACGCGACTGACGACGGGTCCGCGCGAGGCCCGCGCGGTACACGACGTTGTCCAGCCGGGTCTCGAGGATGCGGAGCAGCTCGTCACCGGTCTTGCCGGTGCGACGGTTCGCCTCCTCGTAGTAGCGACGGAACTGCTTCTCCATGACGCCGTAGGTGAAGCGTGCCTTCTGCTTCTCCTGCAGCTGGAGCAGGTACTCGCTCTCCTTGATCCGCGCGCGACCGTGCTGGCCGGGCGGGTAGGGGCGACGTTCGAATGCCTGGTCTCCACCGACGAGGTCGACGCGCAGTCGACGCGACTTCTTGGTGGCGGGTCCGGTGTAACGAGCCATGAGTGGGTTCCTTCCCTTCCCGACTAGACCCGGCGCCGCTTGGGCGGGCGGCAACCGTTGTGGGGGGCGGGGGTGACGTCGGAGATGGTGCCCACCTCGAGGCCGGCGGCCTGCAGCGAGCGGATCGCGGTCTCACGGCCCGAACCCGGGCCCTTGACGAACACGTCGACCTTCTTGACGCCGTTCTCCTGCGCCTTGCGGGCAGCGTTCTCGGCGGCGAGCTGCGCGGCGAACGGGGTGCTCTTGCGCGAACCCTTGAAGCCGACATGGCCCGAGGACGCCCAGGAGATCACGTTGCCCGCGGGGTCGGTGATCGAGACGATCGTGTTGTTGAACGTGGACTTGATGTGCGCGTGGCCGTGCGGGACGTTCTTCTTCTCGCGACGGCGCGACGTGCCCTTCTTGGGGCCGGCAGCGCGTGACTTCGGAGGCATGCGTTACTTCTTCTTCCCGGCGATCGTCTTCTTGGGGCCCTTGCGGGTGCGGGCGTTGGTCTTGGTCCGCTGACCGCGCACCGGGAGGCCACGACGGTGGCGCAGACCCTGGTAGCAGCCGATCTCGATCTTGCGGCGGATGTCGCCCTGCACCTCACGGCGCAGGTCACCCTCGACCTGGACGGACGCCTCGATGTACTCACGGAGCTTGGCGACGTCGGAGTCGGTGAGATCCTTCGCACGCAGGTCGGGGCTGAGCCCGGTACCCGCGAGGATCTGCTGCGACGTCGTGCGACCCACCCCGTAGATGTAGGTCAGTGCGATCTCCAGGCGCTTCTCGCGCGGGAGATCCACACCGGCAACACGTGCCATCTGGTGATTCCTTTTCGGTGTCGAAGGTCTGCTCCCGGTCCGTCCCCCGTGTGGGGCTCCGGCCTTCGTCCGGAGGTGGCCGGGGACTCGTCTGTCCCCGGTGGCGCTGGGAGTCTCATGTGGTCGATGTTCAGTTGTGTGTCACTCAAGCGACTGCGGGACCCGGGGGCCCGGTGCAGATCAGCCCTGGCGCTGCTTGTGGCGCAGGTTGTCGCAGATCACCATGACCCGTCCGTTGCGGCGGATCACCTTGCACTTCTCGCAGATCGGCTTGACGCTCGGGTTGACCTTCACGTCGGTGCCTCTCGGGATGGGGTGTGTGGCGCTTACTTGTAGCGGTAGACGATGCGGCCGCGGGCGAGGTCGTAGGGCGAGAGCTCCACGACGACGCGATCCTCGGGGAGGATGCGGATGTAGTGCTGACGCATCTTGCCGCTGATGTGAGCGAGCACCTTGTGCCCGTTCTCCAGCTCGATGCGGAACATCGCGTTGGGCAGAGGCTCGACCACGCGACCCTCCACCTCGATGGCGCCGTCCTTCTTTGCCATGTCCTCCACAATCCGGTCCGGACCCGGGAGATGCCGTGCGGCACCGCCCGCGAAGCGGACTCGTCGTCTACCGTGTCGATACGCGTAATCCCGGACGTCACCGGCCGCGAACGGCAGGCAACCCCGGTGGACACGCACCAGCGATCCACTGTACGCGTCTGTGCAGGTATGGGCCAAATCGCCGCCCCCGCCCGATCATGTGTACCTCTCGCGGCGGCCACCTGGGCCGATGGTCGCGAGAGCTGCACAGAACCGGTCTATCCCGCGGGCAGCTGCTCCAGCACGTCCGTGACGTCCTTCGCCCCCAGCACCTGGATGGCGACGTGGTCGGCGCCGGCCGCGAGGTGGGCGTCGACCTGGTCACGGATCTGTTCACCGGTGCCGTGCGCGACGAGTGCGTCGATCAGCGCGTCGCTCCCGCCGTCGGCGATGTCGGCGTCGGACCACCCGAGCCGCTTCAGGTTGGCGACGTAGTTGCGCAGGTGCAGGTACGGCTTGTCGACCGGCGGCCGGCCGATCGACCGGGCCGTCTCCGGATCGGTCTCGAGCACGATCTTGTGCTCCGGGGCGAGGAACGCGTCGGGTCCGAGGATGTCGCGGGCGTACTTCGTGTGCTCCGGCGGCGTCAGGTACGGGTGCGCGCCCAGGGCGCGGTCGGCGGAGAGGCGGAGCATCTTCGGCCCCAGCGCCGCGAGCACGCGCCGGTCCTCGGGGAGACCACCCTCGTCGAGTCCGTCGAGGTAGTCGACCATCGACTCGTACGGCGACGCGTACTCCTGCGTCGCCTCCCTGTGCCCGACGCCGACGCCGAGGTAGAACCGGCCCGGGAAGTCCTTGTCGAGGTCGGCGAACTCGCGGGCGATCGCCCTCGGGTCGGTGTTCCAGATGTTGGTGATGCCGGTGGCGACGCGGACCGATCCGGTGGACTCCAGCATCCGACGTGCGGGCGCGAGATCCTCCGGGGAGCCGCCGAGCCAGATCGTCCCGTAGCCGAGCTGTTCGACCCGGGCCGCCTGCTGCGGCGTCAGACCCCCGTGCCAGATCCAGATGCCGTGTGTCCCGAATGCGTGCTTCTGCGCGGTGCTCATGCCTGCGTCAACCGTGACGGTCTCCCGTTGCTTCCGCGATCGGGTCAGGCCGCGTGCAGCCGGGCGACGAGCGTCGACGGGTCCGCCGCGAGCGCGCGGGAGAGCCGGACGGCGAACGCGACGGACACCGCACGGGTGTCGCTCTCGCGGGACCCGTCGGCGACCACCACGAGCAGATCGTCGACCGACCCCATCACGGCGACCCAGTCGGCGGCCACGGTCGCCTCCGGCTCGCCGGGTTCGGCGTCGAGGATCACCAGGTCGATCAGAGGGTGCTCGGTGTGCCACCGGCGTCGCAGCTCCTGATGGTCGGCGCCGCGGGGACAGACGTGCAGCGCCCGCACCATCCGTCCGAAGCACCGTGCGCGCACGACCGCCTCGTGGCACGGGGCGGAGACATCGTCGACGGGGAGCACCACCACTCCCCGTGCGGACAGCGCGATGTCGGAGGTACAGGTCGGCCGGATGCGGTGTGCGGTGGTCACCCGACGACCCTCGGCCCACTCCCCCGCCCGCGACCACGATCTGCACGCGATCTCGACACCACCCACGACGATCTTGATGCCGTCCTGACGCCCGCCCACTCGGTGGCATGTACGTGCCCACTCGGTGGCGAGTTTGCGCCCACTCGGTGGTGAGTTCGCGCCCACTCGGTGGCGAGTTTGCGCCCACTCGGTGGTGAGTTCGCGCCCGCTCGGCGAGGGTTCCCGGCGCACCCGCACCGAGTGGGCCAAAGCCACCCGTCGAATGGGCAGAAATCACCCGCCGAGCGGGCTGAAACCCCACCGGTGGTTACGGTTCCCGTCATGCGCGCAGTGGTGACACGGGTGACCGAGGCCCACGTCGAGGTCGACGGCGAGACGGTCGGGGTACTCGATCTCGACGACGGTGCACAGGGCCTCGTCGTGCTGATCGGCGCCGCCCACGACGACACCGTCGACACCGCGCGCCGCATGGCCGACAAGGTGTGGACCCTGCGCATCCTCGACGACGAGACGTCCGCGGCCGATCGCGGCGCACCGGCCCTCGTCGTCAGCCAGTTCACCCTCTACGGCGACGTACGCAAGGGACGCCGGCCGTCGTGGAACGCCGCCGCACCCGGCGATGTCGCCGAGCCGCTCGTCGACGCGTTCGTGGGCGCTTTGTCGGACCTCGGCGCTACGGTCTCGACCGGCCGGTTCGGTGCGCACATGCGGGTGCACAGCGTCAACGACGGGCCGGTGACCATCCTGATCGAGATGTGAGGGGACCCGATGGCGACCGTGTACTACACCGCCTCCAGCC
Organism: Williamsia sp. SKLECPSW1; assembly: GCF_054332755.1. Classification (NCBI taxonomy): domain Bacteria; kingdom Bacillati; phylum Actinomycetota; class Actinomycetes; order Mycobacteriales; family Nocardiaceae; genus Williamsia; species Williamsia sp. SKLECPSW1. The sequence continues at coordinate 433,212 of NZ_JBTGLI010000001.1, forward strand.
TCGACGGATTCGTCGTCGACGAGAACGACAGCCTCGACTGGTTGATGCGCAACGACGTCGACGGCACCGGATTCGGCGGCTATGACTCCTTCATCACGGGTGTCGGGGCGATCGTCATGGGCGCCTCCACACATCGCTGGCTGCGCGAGCACGAGCCCGACGTGTGGCCGTACGAGCAACCGACCTGGGTCGTCACGAATCATCCCGACGCGGTGACCTCACCGGGCGTGCACACCTACGCAGGTGACGTCACCGCTCTGCACCCCGGACTCGTCGAGGCAGCAGGCGACGGTGACGTGTGGGTCGTCGGCGGCGGGGACCTCGCCGCCCAGTTCGTCACGGCCGGCCTGATCGACGAGATGGTGGTGCACTACGCGCCGTGCACTCTCGGTTCCGGCCGACCGGTGCTGCCCACCTCGTCGCGGTGGCGACTCGTCGACACCGGCCGCAACCGCGACTTCGTCGGCGCGCGCTGGGCCCGCGAGACCGACTGAACGCCTCGACCTCCCCGACGCCGGGTTCCCGCTCCGGTTCCAGGGTTCCCGCTCCACTTTTTCGAGGACGCTCCGGATGCATCCGGAGCGTCCTCGAAGAAGTGGAGCGTCAGCGCCGGCCGACCCTGCAAGTGGAGCGGCGGCACCAGAACTGGAGCGGTTCAGCGGATGCGGTCGCCGGTGGTGGCGTCGAACCACTGGACGGCGTCGGCCTCGGGAACCCGGAGCCCGACGACGTCGCCGACAGACACGCTGCGCCGGTGATCGATCCGGACGACGACCTTCCCGCCGCGCGGGGTGAGGGCGTCGTCGACGGGCGCGCAGTGCACGAACTGCTCCGCACCGAGTTCCTCGACGAGCTCGATGCGGCAGTCGACCGTGTCGTCCGCCGGGGCCGTCAAGTCCCACGACTCCGGTCGCACGCCGACGGTGACGGTGGGCGCGGTGACCGCCGACGGTGCTCGCAGGACGAGACCGCCGAGGCGGACCGCGTGGTCGTGCACGGCGACGTCGTCGACGAGATTCATCGCCGGCGACCCCATGAACCCGGCGACGAAGGCGTTGTCGGGATCGAGGTACAGCGTCCTCGGTGCCGCCACCTGCTGCAGCACCCCGTCACGCAGGACCGCGACCCGGTCCCCCATCGTCATCGCCTCCACCTGATCATGGGTGACGTAGACGGTGGTGGTGCCCAATCGTCGCTGCAGCGAGGCGATCTGAGCCCGCGTACTGACGCGCAACTTGGCGTCGAGGTTGCTCAGCGGCTCGTCCATGCAGAACACCTTGGGCCGCCGCACGATCGCCCGGCCCATCGCCACACGCTGGCGCTGGCCGCCGGACAACGCCGACGGTTTACGGCCCAGCACGTCGGTCAGTTCCAGCATCCGAGCCGCCTCGTCGACGGTGGTCGCGGTGTCCGCCTTGCTCATCCCCGCGTTGCGCAGCGCGAAGCCCATGTTCTCCGCCACCGTCATGTTCGGGTACAGCGCGTAGTTCTGGAACACCATCGCCACGTCACGGGCCTTGGGCGCGCGACCGCTGACGTCGACGTCGTCGATGAGCACCCGCCCGGACTGGATCGGTTCCAGTCCGGCGAGCATCCGCAGACTGGTCGACTTACCGCAGCCCGACGGGCCGACGAGGACGAGGAACTCACCGTCGGCGATGGTGAGCGACAATCGGTCGACCGCAGGGCGGCCCGCACCGAAGTCCCGGACGACGGAGTCGAATTCGACGGATGCCACGGCTTACTTCGGCAGCTTCGGCGTGATCTGCCGGTCGATGATCTGCTGGATCTGCGACTGCACCGACGACATGGTCGAGCTGACGTCGGCGTTGCGCAGACCGATCTGCTCGAACCCGGTGCCGATGATCTTGTCGCCGCCGGGCACGAACACCCGGGCGTAGTCCTGCGAGGTGGTCTTCGGCAGCTGGTTCACGGCGGTCGCGAAGTTCGGGTTCTTCGCGAGGAACTGCTCTGTCGACGCTGACGTGAGCGCCGACTTCCGCACCGGCATGTAGCCGACCTTCTGCGAGAACAGTGTCGTGTTGTCGGTGTTCGTGATGAAGTCGATGAACCTGAGCGCGTTCAGCTTGCGCTCGTCGCTGATCTTCGCCGGGATGGCGAGTCCCGTTCCCCCCGTGACACACCCGGGTCCGTTCGGTGCCGGCAGGAACGCCGTTCCGACGTCGAACCGGGCGTTCTTCACGATGCCCGACAGGTCACCGGTCGACGCGATGGTCGAGGCGATGATCCCCGCTCCGAAGTCGTTGGCGATGTCGTTGGAGATCGCGGCGTACTTCTTGTCGTGGATGGAGCTGCGCAGGTAGTTCGCCGCCGCGATGGTCCCGGGCTCGGTGAACTTCAGATCGAATCCGTCGGAGTAGCGGCCGCCGAACGTGCGCACGGGACCCTGGAACGTCCACCCGAGGTAGTCGGTGGCGTTGCCCCAGCCGTGGGCGAGCTTGCCCGAGCCGACGACGTTCTGCAGACGCGGCCCCCACTCGTCGAACTCCTGCCAGCTGACGGGACCGCGGTCGGGCAGGCCGGCCTGCTTCCAGACGGCCTTGTCGTAGTAGAAGAGCGGGGTCGATCGCGCATACGGCAGCGCCCAGTGCTTGCCGTTCCAGGCGTAATCCTCGTAGAGCGAGTCCACGTAGTCGGATGTGTTCACCGACGCCTTGCCGAAGAGGTCGTCGAGCGGGGTGATGGCCCCGATGAGCGCGAAGTTGAACCACCACACGTCGGAGAGCATCACGACGTCGGGCACGGCACCGCCGGAGAGGGCGGCGTTGAACTTCTGCGCCACCTCCTCGTAGTTCTTGCCGCCGTCGACCAACTGGACCGTCAACGACGGGTTCGCCTTCTGGAAGCGCGAGATGAGGTCCTTCTCGACATCTGTCGACTTGCCCGGGTGACTCGACCACCAGGTGATCGTGTTCGAATCACCTCCGCCGGAGCCGTTCCCGGAGGTGCCGGAGCCCACACATGCGGTGAGTGCGGCACCTGCGACGGCGGTGACCCCTGCGGCGAGGAAGCCGCGCCGACTCAGTTCGACCATGGTGATGTCTCTTTCTCTCCGAACAGCGGTGGACGGTGCGCCGGTGTGGTCATCCCTTGACCGCACCGGAGGTCAGGCCGCGGATCATCTGGCGCTGCAACACCAGGAAGACCGCGAGGACGGGGATCATGGCGAGGACCGTCGCGGCCATCACCGGTCCCCAGTTGGTGAGCCCGTCGTTGTTCTGCAGCTTGGTCAGTCCGACGGGCAGGGTGGCCACCGAGGAGTCGTCGGCCATGAGGAACGGCCAGAGGTATTCGTTCCACTCGTTGACGATGGTGATGACGGCGAACGCGACCATCGTCGGACCCGACAGCGGCAGGATGATCCGCCACAGCAACCGCATGTGCCCGGCGCCGTCCATCCGCGCCGCCTCGATGATCTCGGCCGGGATCGACAGGAAGTGATTGCGCATCAGGAACGTGCCGAACGCGACGCCGGCGAGCGGGACGATGATGCCCAGCAACGTGTTCCGGTACCCGAGTTGGGCGACGAGGGAGTAGTTGACGATCACGGTGATCTGGTTGGGCACCATCAGTGCGGCGATGACCACGACGAAGATGAACCGCTTGAACGGGAAGTGCAGGAACACCAGTCCGTAGGCCGACGCGATGCCGAGCACGAACTTGATGATCGCCAGTGCACCGGTGACGATCACGGAGTTGCTGAGGAAGCGCCAGAACGGGACCGAGGTGGTGGCGTCGGAGTAGTTCGACGCCGCGAAGACCCGCGGCCACCAGACGGCCGGCTGCACGTAGATGTCGCCGCGTTCCTTGAACGACGTGAGCACCACCCACGCCAGCGGTAGTGCGATGGCGAGGACGACGAGCACCATCGCCAGGTAACCGGCGACCTGCCCTGCGCGCGAACGCCTCACGCGTCTCGCCCCCGGTCCATGATGCGCACCTGCGCCACGGTGATCACGAGGAGCACCACGAACATGACGGTCGCGACCGTCGCACCGTATCCGGCCCGGAAGTTGACGAACGACTCCTCGTAGACCTGGTAGACCATGGTCGTCGTGCCCGTGCCCAACGGTCCGCCGCGGGTCATCACGTTGATGATGTCGAAGACCTGCAGCGAGTTGAGCATCACCGTGATCGACAGGAAGTACGTCGTCGGTCGCAGTTGCGGCAGCAGGACACGGCGGAAGTACGTCCACGACGACGCGCCGTCGACCGAGGCGGCCTCGGCGAGGTCCTCCCGACGGCCCTGCAGCGCGGCGAGATAGATGACGAACGCGTAGCCGACGTTCTTCCACAGGTAGGTCACCGTGATCATGAACAGCGCCCAGTGCGGGTTCTGATAGAAGTCCGGCGCAGCACCGAGCCCGAGACGGTGCATCAGGTCGCGCACGAGCCCGAAGTTCGGGTCGAAGACGAATTGGAATGCGATGCCGATCGCGGCGCCGGAGATGACGAACGGCGCGAACACGACCGACCGCACCAGGTTTCGTCCGCGAAGCTTCCGATCGAGGAGCAGCGCGAGCGCCAGCCCGATCACCATCGAGCCGAGAACGGCTGCAGCGGTGAATATCACGGTGTTCGCGACGATGTTGCGGGTGTCGTCGCGCGTGAACCACTCGATGTAGTTGTCCAGTCCCAGGAACGTGATGGTGTCCGAGGAGATGTTCCAGTCGTAGAACGACAGTCGGATGTTCTCGATCAGCGGGCGGTAGGTGAAGACGCCCAGCAGCACCAGGTTCGGGCCGACGACGACGAGGAACAGGACCCAGTCACGCCAGGGGCGGCTCCACAGCGACCCGTTCCCGGACCGCGGCAGGGTCCGTTCGGTGTCTGCGGGCACCTCGGCAGCGTCGACGCACCGACGGAACGGATGGTGACGCGCGACTTGTCGTCAGGTGAACAGTGACCGACGCTCGCGGATCTCAGGGACGCAGGGTGAGGATGCGGGGGCCGTCGGCGGTGACAGCGACGGTGTGTTCCCAGTGAGCGGCGCGGGAACCGTCGTCGGTGGTGATGGTCCAGTCGTCGGCCTCGACCGACGTCTCGGTGGTGCCGAGCGTGAGCATCGGTTCGATCGCGAGCGTGCTCCCGACGACGAGACGCGGACCGCGACCCGGCTTGCCCTCGTTGGGCAGGAACGGGTCGAGGTGCATCTGGCGCCCGATGCCGTGCCCGCCGTAGCCGGCGACGATCCCGAACGGCCGGCCGTATCGCTTCTCGGCGGCATGCGTCTCGGTCTCGATGGCGTGCGACACGTCGGTCAGCCGGTTGTCCGGGATCATGGCGGCGATCCCCGCCTCCATGGATTCCCGTGTGGCCGCGGACAACTCCTCGTCGGCGGTCGACAACGCACCGACTCCGAACGTCCATGCGGAGTCGCCGTGCCATCCGTCGAGGATCGCCCCACAGTCGATCGAGACGAGGTCACCCTCGGCGAGGACGACGTCGGCGGACGGGATCCCGTGCACGACGACATCGTTGACCGAGCTGCAGATGGAACCCGGGAAGCCGTGATAGCCCTTGAACGACGGGACGGCACCGGCATCGCGGATCACCGACTCGGCGACCTCGTCGAGCGCGAGCGTGCTGACGCCGACCCGAGCCGCCTCGCGCACCGCCACCAGAGCCGCACCGACGACCGCCCCTGCAGCCGCCATGGCGTCGAGCTCCCCTGCCGAGCGGAACGGCACGGTCTTGGTGCGTCGCAGACCCATCGGGTTCAGACGTTCAGCGCGCGCAGGACCCGCTGGTGCACCTCGCCGACGTCACCGACGGCGTCGATGACGGTGACCTGGTCTCCGTAGTACTCCAGCAGCGGGGAGGTCTCCTTGACGTAGACCTGCATCCGGTTGCGGATGACGTCCTCGGTGTCGTCGGCGCGGCCGCGGGCGAGCATGCGCTCGACGACCACGTCCTCGTCGACGACGAACGACAGCACCGCGTCGAGGGAGGTGCCCAGCTCGGAGAGGATCTCGGCGAGCGCGTCGGCCTGCTCGGTCGATCGCGGGAACCCGTCGAGGATGAACCCGTTGGTGGCGTCGGGCTCCTGGACCCGGGCCTTCACCATGTCCACGGTGATCTGCGACGGCACGAGGTCGCCGGCATCGAGGTACCGCTTCGCCTCGAGACCGATGGACGTGCCCTCGGAGATGTTGGCGCGGAACAGGTCACCGGTCGACACGTGGGGGATCCCGAGACTCTCGGACAACATCTCCGCCTGTGTGCCCTTGCCCGCACCGGGAGGGCCGAGGATCACGAGTCTCACTTCAGGAACCCTTCGTATTTGCGCTGCATGAGCTGGCTGTTGATCTGCTTCACGGTGTCGAGGCCGACGCCCACCATGATGAGCACCGCGGTGCCACCGAAGGGCAGGTTCTGCACGCCACCGGAGTTGCCGATCTCGAGGAACAGGTTCGGCAGGACCGCGATCACACCGAGGTAGATCGAGCCCGGCAGGGTGATGCGGCTCAGCACGTAGCCCAGGTGGTCCGCGGTGGGCTGGCCGGGACGGATGCCCGGGATGAACCCGCCGTACTTCTTCATCTCGTCGGCACGCTCTGCCGGGTTGAACGTCACCGCCACGTAGAAGTACGTGAAGAAGATGATCATCAGGAAGTAGATGGCGATGTAGACCCCGTTGCTCGGGTCCACCAGGTACGTCTGGATGTACCGCTGCCACGTCGGCTGGTCGCCGGACGAACTCTGCGTGAGCTGCACGATGAGGTTCGGCAGGTACAGCAGCGACGACGCGAAGATGACGGGGATGACGCCGGCCTGGTTGACCTTCAACGGGAGGTACGTCGACGAGCCGCCGTACATCTTGCGGCCCACCATGCGTTTGGCGTACTGCACCGGTATCCGGCGCTGGCCCTGCTCGATGAAGACCACGCCCGCGACGATGATGACCGCGGCCAGGACGACGAGGGCGAAGACGAGACCGCCACGGGTGTCGAGGATCTGCTTGCCCTCGGACGGGATGCGGGCGGCGATACCGGCGAAGATCAGCAGCGACATGCCGTTGCCGATGCCGCGTTCGGTGATCAGCTCACCGAACCACATGACGACACACGCACCGGCGGTCATGACGAGCACGATGATGATCAGCCCGAAGATCGACTGGTCGCGCAGGATCTCGCTGCCGCGGGAACAGTCACGCAGCAGGTCACCACGATCGGCGAGGGCGACGATGCCCGTCGACTGCAGCAACGCCAGCGCCACGGTGAGGTAGCGGGTGTACTGCGTCATCTTCGCCTGGCCGGACTGGCCCTCCTTGCGGAGTTGCTCGAACCGCGGGATGACCACGGTGAGCAGCTGCACGATGATGCTCGCGGTGATGTACGGCATGATGCCGATCGCGAACACCGACAGCTGCAGCAGTGCGCCGCCGGAGAACAGGTTGATCAGCGAGTAGATGCCGGCGGAGTTGCCGCTCGAGACCTCGTCGATGCACCCGCGGACGACCTTGTAGTCGACGCCGGGCGACGGGATCGTCGCGCCGAGGCGGTAGAGGATGAGAATCCCGATGACGAAGAGGATCTTCCGCCTCAGGTCCTGTGTCCGGATGGCCGAGACAACGGACGATCGCACTAATTCCTCCTGCCCAACGAACACGCCCCCGCGTGCGGCGTCACGTCACCGGTCCGGGATGGTTCTGAACTCTAACAGTGGAACCCGAGGGGACCTCCCGCGCGCCTGTGACGTGCGGTGAGGTCCCCGTCGGGCCCGACGGGTCACACCACTGTGGTGGTGCCACCCGCCGCGGTGATCTTCTCCGTGGCCGAGGCCGAGAACTTGTTCGCCGAGACCTGCACGGCGACCGACAGGTCACCGTCGCCGAGGACCTTCACCAACTCGTTCTTGCGCACCGCGCCCTTGGCGACGAGCTCGTCGACGCCGATGGTGCCGCCCTCGGGGAACAGACGGGCGATGTCGCCGACGTTCACCACCTGGTACTCGGTGCGGAACTTGTTGTTGAAGCCCTTGAGCTTGGGCAGACGCATGTGGATCGGCATCTGCCCGCCCTCGAAGGCGGCCGGCACGTTCTTGCGCGCCTTGGTCCCCTTGGTGCCGCGACCCGCGGTCTTGCCCTTGGAACCCTCACCGCGGCCGACACGTGTCTTGTCGGTCTTCGACCCGGGAGCGGGCTTCAGGTGGTGCAGCTTGATGGTCATGACTTCTCAACCTCTTCGACGGTGACGAGGTGACGGACCACGTTGATGAGACCGCGGTTCGCCGGGGTGTCCTCGCGCACGACGCTCTGGCGGATCTTGCGAAGACCCAGGGTGCGCAGGCTGTCGCGCTGGTTGCTCTTCGTTCCGATCGTGCCCTTGATCTGGGTGATCTTCAGGTCGGCCATGTCACACTCCCTGACCGGCTCGGGCCCGCAGCATGCCTGCCGGGGCGACGTCCTCGATCGGCAGGCCACGACGGGCCGCGACCTCTTCGGGGCGCTGCAGCATCTTCAGTGCCGCCACGGTGGCGTGGACGACGTTGATGGCGTTGTCGGAGCCGAGGCTCTTGGCGAGGACGTCGTGGACGCCCGCGCACTCGAGCACGGCGCGCACCGCGCCACCGGCGATCACACCGGTACCGGGCGACGCCGGACGCAGCATGACGACACCGGCCGCGGCCTCACCCTGGACGGGGTGGGTCACGGTGCTGCCGATCAGCGGCACACGGAAGAAGTTCTTCCGGGCCTCCTCGACACCCTTCTGGATGGCCGCGGGGACCTCTTTGGCCTTGCCGTAGCCGACGCCGACCATGCCCTGGCCGTCACCGACGACGACGAGAGCGGTGAACGAGAACCGCCGGCCGCCCTTGACGACCTTCGAGACGCGGTTGATGGCGACGACGCGCTCGAGCTGGTTGCGGTCGTTGTCACGGCCGCCACGGTTGTCGCGACGGTCGTTGCCGCCGCGTCCGCCGCCACGGCGGTCGTTGCCGCCGGCTGCGCCCGCGGGGGCGTTGGGATCGTTGGTGGCGGGTCCGGTTCCGCCGTCACGCCGTTGACGTCCCGGCATCAGATGGTCCTTCCGTGGGTACGTGCGGTGGTGGTCGTGTGGGTGCTCATCAGAACTCGAGCCCTCCCTCGCGGGCGGCGTCGGCCAGAGCCGCGATACGCCCGTGGTAGTCGCGACCACCGCGGTCGAAAACGACGGCCTCGACGCCCGCGGCCTTCGCGCGGGCGGCGATGAGCTCGCCGACCTTGGCGCTCTGCGCGGACTTGTCACCGCCGGCCGAGCGCACGTCGGCCTCGATGGTGGAGGCGGCGGCGAGCGTCTTGCCGGCGAGGTCGTCGACGAGCTGCACGTGGATGTGCCGCGACGAGCGCTTCACGACCAGGCGGGGCCGCTGGGGCGTGCCGCTGATCTTCTTGCGGAGCCGGAAATGGCGACGTGCCACCGACCGCCGACGGCGGGTGGAGACGTCCTTGCCGACCGGGGTGTGCTGCTTGGTTGTCGTGTCACTCATGTCACTTACCCGTCTTTCCGACCTTGCGCCGGATCTGCTCGCCCTCGTAGCGGATGCCCTTGCCCTTGTAGGGGTCCGGGCGCCGGAGGCGGCGGATGTTGGCGGCGATCTGGCCGACCTGCTGCTTGTCGATGCCCGAGACCGAGAACTTCGTCGGCGACTCGACGGCGAAGGTGATGCCCTCGGGCGCGGTGATGGGCACCGGGTGGCTGTAGCCGAGCGCGAACTCGAGGTCGCGACCCTTCAGCTGCACGCGGTAGCCGACGCCGAAGATCTCCATCTTCGTCGTGTAGCCCTGCGTCACACCGACGACCAGGTTGTTGATGAGCGAGCGGCTCAGGCCGTGCAGGGCCCGGCTGCGACGCTCGTCGTCGGGGCGGGTCACCACGATGGCGCCGTCCTCGGCGGCCACGTCGATCGGCTCCGAGACCGTGAGCGCGAGCTCACCCTTGGGGCCCTTGACGCGAACGTCGCGGCCCTCGATCTTCACGTCCACTCCGGCCGGGATGGCGACCGGGTTCTTTCCAATACGCGACATGTCTGTCTGCCCCTTACCAGACGTAGGCGAGGACTTCGCCGCCCACGCCCTGGTTGGCTGCCTGGCGGTCGGTCAGCAGGCCGGAGGACGTGGAGATGATCGCCACGCCCAGGCCGCCGAGCACCTTCGGCAGATTGGTGGACTTCGCGTACACCCGCAGGCCGGGCTTGGAGACGCGCCGGAGACCGGCGATGCTCCGCTCACGGCTCGGGCCGTACTTGAGGGTGACGACGAGGCTCTTGCCGACCTCCGCGTCCTCGGTGCGGTAGTCGGTGATGTAGCCCTCGCGCTTGAGGATCTCGGCGATGTTCACCTTGATCTTCGACGACGGCAGGGTCACCTCGTCGTGGAACGCCGAGTTGGCGTTGCGCAGACGTGTCAAGAAGTCTGCGATCGGATCAGTCATGGTCATGAGTGACCGTCAACCTTTCTCGCGGCGGTTCCCATACAGCACGCTCGAGCCGGTTCCGCCGATGTCTGCTCGACATCAGCGGCCTGTCCCGTGACGTGGTGGGCCTTCCACGAAGTCGGATTCGTGTTCCGCACCGACGGGGCCGTCGGTGCGGGGCCGTACTCCGACGGTGCAGAGGAGCACCGCCGGCATCTGCGGCCGTCAGGCCGAGAAGTGGTTCGCTGCCGATCCGGACGGATGCATGACGCGACCCGCCCCGGATCGGGCAACCGCTCAAGTGTAGGGAAACGGCGCCCGACGACCAAATCTGCCGTGGTCAGGCGCCTCGGAGTGGCGTCTCAGGCGCCCATCGGGTGCACGACGAGCCCGTAGACGAACGCGATCGGCTGCAGCACGGCCGTCGTCAACAGGTCCGTGGGGTGGTGCGCCATGAAGTCGACGAGATACCCGAACAGCGCGTCAGTCGGCATGGTCCGACGCTATCCGGTGATCGTGTCCCGCACCGTGTGGACCCGCCGCACGGTGGGCACGACGTCGATGTCCCGGTGCGCGCCGATGGACACGACGCTGTCGAGCATCGCGCCCATCCGTCGTCCGAGCTCCTCGTCGTCGCCGTCGCTGTTGTAGAACGCGTGGGGGTCGGTCGCCGCGGCGGTCGGGAACAGCTCCTCGACGATCCCGTCGACGCGTTCCACGTCGTCGGTGACCGGCCGGACGACGATGTTCTGCACGTATCCGAAGGTCCCCTGGGTGGCGATCGCGACCGGTGTGTGGTCACCGATCCACCGGCGGAGCCACTCGGCGTGGTCGAGGTCGGCGGGGCGACGCAGGAAGGCGACGTTGGCCATCGCGTCGGCGGGTTCACCGTCGGCGGTCTCGGGCGGCCGGATCGGTCTGCGCCGCTGCACCTCCCAGCCGACCACTCGTCGTGCGACCTCCGTCAGCGCCTGCTCGACCGGTGCGGGATCGTCGGCGTCGACGGTCACCACCGCGTCGATCGGTTCCGGCATCGCCTGCAGGGTGAGGGCACCCGCGAACCGCGGATCGCCGGTGACGTTGGTCTGCACGGTGCGGGCGCCGGTGCGGCGATGCAGAGCCGGGTCGAGGACGGCGTGCGGGTCGTCGCACCACACCGCGAACACGAAGTCGGACATGACGGCGATCATGCCCCCGACGGGGGCTGTCGCTGGTTCACTTCGACCATGAACATGGTCCGGATCCTGCGCGCCGCGTGCGCGGTCGCCGTCACCGTCACGATGGCCGCCCTGGTGGGACCGGGCCCCGCCGGTGCCGCCCCGGCGCTCCCGATCCCCTCGGCCGACCCGTTCTACGCGTGGTCGGCACCCCTGGCCGGCACCGCGCCGGGCACCGTCCTGCGGACCCGGCCGGTCGCGTTCGCGCAGGGCGGGGTCACCGCGCCGGTGTCCTCGACGCAGGTCCTCTACCGCACCACCGCAGACGACGGGTCACCGTCGACGACGGTGACCACGGTGCTGCGTCCGGTCACCGCCGGACCGGTCCGGATCCTCAGCTACCACACCGCCTACGACGCGCTGGGTTCCCAGTGCGACCCGTCGTACACGCTGCGTGGTGCGGCCCCGAGCAGGGTCGCCACCGCGGAGCAGGCCGTCATAGCCGGCTATCTCGCCGCCGGGTTCACCGTGGTGGTGCCCGACTACGAAGGACAGGACCTGCGTTGGACCGTCGGTCGCGAGTCGGCGTACGGGGCGCTCGACGGTGTCCGGGCCGCGGAACGGCTCCTCCGTGTGCCCGCGTCGACACCCGTCGGCCTCATCGGCTACTCGGGCGGGTCGGTCCCGACCCAGTGGGGTGCCGAGCTCGCGCCGCGGTACTCCCCGGAGCTGAACATCGTCGGCGCCGCGGCCGGCGGGCTGCCGGTGGCGCCCGGACACAACCTCTCCTACGTCAGCGGGAACCCGAACTGGGCCGGGGTGATACCCGCACTGGCCGTCGCCTACCAGCGCACCTACGGCCTCGACCTGCGGTCGTTCCTGTCCCCGCGGGGCCTGCAGGCGGCCGCGACGGTGAGCGATCAGTGCATCGGGACCTTCGCGAGCGAGTTCGGGGCCCTCACCGACGCCGACATGGTCCGTCCGCCGTACCGGTCGCTGCTCGACGTGGCCGCCGTCCGGGCGGCGGTGGCCCGCAACACGATGGGGACGGCGGGGACCCCGCGGGCACCGATGCTGCTCGGCGTCGGACAGAGCAACGCCCGCGGCGACACCGTGATGTTGACCGCCGACGTCGCCGGGCTCGCGCGCACCTACTGCGGGCGCGGCGCCCGGATCGTCTACGAGCGCTACGCCGGCAGCGACCACACCGCCGCATTCCCGCGCTTCGAGGCGTCCGCGGCCCGATACCTCGCCGACCGCTTCGCCGGGATCCCCGCACCGTCGACCTGCTGAGCACTGCGCCGCGTCGATCCTGTCGGTGCGGTGTGCTCTCCTCTCCCATCGATCGAACACCTGTTCGGTTCCATGGAGGAGGGCCACATGACCGACCACGACATCACCGTCCCCGGACTGCCTCGGTGGCATCCGCATCCGAGCGTCCGCACGACCATCGATCGTGTCCGCGAGTTCGGCTGGACGATCATCGCGGTGAGCGACCTCTGCGAGGAGTGCGCGAAGAACGGGGAGGAACCCGAGGTACCCGAGTGCACGTTCGGCTACAGCGTGGGCGCATCGCTGCGCGGGACACCTGAGCTTGCCGTCTACGGACTGCACCCGCAGGAGACGTGGTCGGTCCTCGACGAACTCGTCGACCGGCTGGCCGTCGAGGACTGGAAGTCGATCGTCGATGCGGGCCGGGAGCTGACCGTCGACGCGCTCGACGTGCCGGTGCGGTTGGTCGAGATGATCGACACGCTCGACCTCGTCCACGCCCGTGCGATCTTCCCGAACGTCCCGGCGCTGCAGGTGGTCTGGGCCGACGAGACCGGCGCCTACCCGTGGGAAGACCACTACTCCCTCCCCGCCGACGCGCAGCGGTTCTACGGATTCCCCGACGCCACGGCGACCACCCGACCGACGGGGCCGCGGGTCATCCGATCGGGGGGCGGTCCCAACCGGGCGCAGCGCCGGGCACGCAAGCGTCGGCGGCGGTGACGCGACATCCGGTCCGATGCCCGCGGATTCGGTAGCGTCGCCCGGCATGCAGGTGCCCCGCGTCGTCGCGACTGTCAACAAGCACGTCACCAACCGCATCCAGGGCATGTGGGCGTGGCTCGTACCTCCATGGGCGGTGGTGCACCACACGGGCCGGACGTCGGGCCGCGCCTACTCGACCCCCGTCGTCGGGTTCACCACGCCGCAGGGCTTCGCGATTCCCCTGCTCTACGGACCACAGACCCAGTGGGCGAAGAACCTGCTGGCCGCAGGCGGCGGTGAGATCCGGCGGGGTGGTCGGCGCCGGCCCTTCGTCGAACCGCGGATCGTCCCGGCATCGGAGATCACCGCGACGGGTGTCGCCGGCGCGTACACCCGCGCGGCGCCGTCGGCACTCGTCGGCACGATCCGACGCTGAGCACCACGCCCGTAGACGCACGACGACCCCCGACCGTGGCGGTCGGGGGTCGTCGTGATGTCGAGCGTCAGATCACCAGCTGGACTTCTGCACACCGGGCAGCTCGCCGGCGTGGGCCATCTCGCGCAGGCAGATCCGGCACAGGCCGAACTTGCGGAACACCGAGTGCGGGCGACCGCACCGCTGGCAGCGGGTGTAACCGCGCACGGCGAACTTCGGCTTCTTGTTGGCCTTGTTGACCAGAGCCTTCTTTGCCATCTCAGTTGTCCTTCACGCTGTTGTCTTTGAACGGGAAGCCGAGGTGACGCAGCAGCGCCCGGCCCTCGTCGTCGGTCGTCGCCGAGGTCACGACGGTGATGTCCATACCGCGCGGCCGGTCGATGTTGTCGATGTTGATCTCGTGGAACATCGACTGCTCGTTCAGGCCGAACGTGTAGTTGCCGTGACCGTCGAACTGGCGGTCGGACAGACCGCGGAAGTCGCGGATACGGGGCAGCGCGATCGACACGAGACGGTCGAGGAACTCCCACATGCGATCGCCACGCAGGGTGACGCGCGCGCCGATGGGCATGCCCTCACGCAGCTTGAACTGCGCGATCGACTTGCGGGCCCGGCGGATCTCGGGCTTCTGGCCGGTGATCAGCGCGAGGTCGTTGACGGCCCCGTTGATCAGCTTGCCGTCACGGGCGGCGTCGCCGACACCCATGTTGACGACGACCTTGACGACGCCAGGGATCTGCATGACGTTCGCGTAGGAGAACTCCTGCTGCAGCGAGTCCTTGATCTCCGCGCGGTAGCGCGCCTTGAGGCGCGGCTGTGCATTTTCGGTGGTGGTCATGTCAGATGTCCTTCCCGGTCTTGCGGGAGATGCGGACCTTCTTGCCGGACTCCTCGTCGATCCGGTAGCCGACGCGGGCCGGCGTGCCGTCGGAGTCGACGACCATCACGTTCGAGACGTGGATGGGGGCCTCGGTCACGACGATGCCGCCCGAGGAGGCACCGCGTTCGGTCTGCGCCGCAGAGGTGTGCTTCTTGATCCGGTTGACGCCCTCGACGAGGACGCGCTGGCGCTGCGGGTAGGACTCGATGACCTTGCCCTTCGCACCCTTGTCCTTGCCCGAGATGACGATGACGGTGTCGCCCTTGTGGACCTTCATCTCACAACACCTCCGGAGCCAGCGAGACGATCTTCATGAAGCGCTTGTCGCGCAGTTCGCGACCGACGGGCCCGAAGATGCGGGTACCGCGCGGGTCGCTCTCGTTGCGGAGGATCACCGCGGCGTTCTCGTCGAAGCGGATGTACGAACCATCCGGACGACGGCGCTCCTTGGTGGTGCGCACGATGACGGCCTTGACGACCTCACCCCGCTTGACGTTGCCGCCGGGGATGGCGTCCTTGACGGTGGCGACGATGACGTCGCCGATCCCCGCGTAGCGGCGGGACGAGCCACCGAGCACACGAATGCACAAGATCTCCTTGGCACCGGTGTTGTCGGCGACCCGCAGGCGTGACTCCTGCTGGATCACTTTCTCTCCTCGACCTGGGTTGTCTGCCCGCCGGATTTCCGACCCGACGCGCACGGTCTGTCACCATCGACGCACGCCTGCCCGCGTCCCCGAGGAGACCGCGATGGGTTCGTGTGCCGACTCGCGACGCGTGACGCGTCGCAGGCAACCGCCCCAGGGTAGGTGAACCCGCAGGTCGGAAGCAAACTCGGACGACACGGCGGCGCCCTGCTGTACTTTCACACGGTAACGAACTGTCCGTCTTGCCGGGAAGGACCATGACCACCGCACTCAGCACGACCTCCTTGACGAAGTACTACGGAGAGATCGCGGCGGTCCGCGACGTGTCGCTCACGGTCCCCGCAGGCGCACTGTTCGGACTGGTCGGCGCGAACGGCGCCGGCAAGACGACGTTCCTGTCGATGGCGACGGGCCTGCTCCGCCCGTCGACCGGGACCGCCACGATCGACGGCGTCGACGTCTGGGCGGATCCGACGGCGGCCCGTGGGCGGATCGGGCTGCTCCCTGACGGTCCGACGATGTCGGAGGCGCTGCCGGGCCTGGCCGGACTGCGCTATGTCGGCGTTCTCCAGGGCCTCGCGCCCGACGTCGCCGACGGCCGCGCGCGCCAACTCCTCAACGTGTTCGGGATTGCCGACGCCGCCGACAAGCCGGTGAGCAACTACTCGGCCGGTATGAAGAAGAAGATCGGCCTCGCGGCGGCGATGATCCACTCCCCTCGCCTGCTGGTGCTCGACGAACCACTCGAAGCCGTCGACCCCGTCTCGGCGGTGACCATCCGGACGCTGCTCGAGCAGTACGCGGCGGACGGGGGAACCGTCATCCTGTCCAGCCACTCCATGGCTTTGATCGAACAGCTCTGTTCGCATGTGGCGGTGTTGAACCGCGGTGCGCTCTACGCCGGGCACCACCGCGGAGGTGCGCGCCGGGGGGTCCCTCGAGTCGGTTCTCATCGACTCCGTGGGGCCGCGCGATGACGCCGCGGCACCGCGGTTGGACTGGCTTGCCGAGGGGGCGACGACCGAGACGGGACGTCCCGACGGGGGTGCGTCGTGACCGCCATCGGGACGACGCCGATCGCCCCGGCCCCCACGACCACCGTCCGAACCCTTGCCGACCTCGACCGCGACATCACCCGTGCGGCGACGGGCTCGACGGCGACCCGCGTCGTCGCCTACGCGTTCGTCGTCCTGATCTTCCTCGGGATCGTCGGGGTGGTGCTCGCCGCGGACTCCGGCCTCGCACGGGTCACCGCGGCAGCACTGATGTCGGCGGTGATCCTCGGCTTCACCGCTCTGTCGCCACTCGTGGCCGGACGCGCGACCGGCCTGCAACCCGAGCACGTGCGGTCGCTGCCCGTGTCGGCCGACCACGACCGCGCGGCGATCACACGACGCGCCCTGCGGCAGTTCTGGGGATACGTCCTCGGGTCGATGCTGACCACCCTCGCGGTGGCCACCAGTGGCGGATCCGCCACCGCGATCGCGCTCGCCGCGCTCGGCGGTGTGCTCACCGCACTGATCCTCGATCTCGCACCGCGGATCGTCGGGCTGCGCTTCGCGCGACTCATGCGGTCGCAGCTCGGCAAGGTGATCGCCGTCGTCGCCGGCGTCGCCACCCTCGCCGCTGTCTACGTCATCTATCTGCTGGCAGCCCAGGGTGTCGTCGACACCGGCAACCCGGTTCTGCGCGCCGTGGTGCGGGTGCTTCCCAGCGGCTGGCAGACGGTCGCCGCGGAGAGCGCCGACGACGGACACTGGTGGCTGTCAGCGCTGGCCCTGATCGGGCTGGTCGTGGTCGCGGTGATCCTTCGCGCCGACTGGGCACGCCAGATCGACAGGGCCATGTACGACAACGCGGTGTCGACGCCGGGTCGCGGCTCGGAGGCTCGACGACCTGTTCGCGCCGACACCTCCGCCGTCACACTCGTCATGCGCACCGAAGCACGCATGCTGCTGGCCGATTCGCAGCGACTCGGGTTGCTGATCATGCCGGTCGCACTCATCGCCATCGGATTGGCGCTGCTGTTCAGCGGCAACGACACCTACGGGCTCCGGTGGGGTTCACCGTTCATCGTCTTCCTGATGAGCTCGACCATGACCAACGGTTACGGACTCGACCGGTGGGGGTTCGCGACGATGATCACCTCGCGCCGCGCTGCGCCACTGGTGATCCGCGCACGGATGACGCTCTTCGCCGTGGCCGCGACTCCCGTCGCGCTGGCGGCCACCGTGATCGCTCGGGCCGTCCGCGAGACCGACCCGTCCACCTGGCCGATCGCGATCGCAGTGCTCGTCGGTGGCGTCGTGGCCGGCATGGCGGCGACCGCGGTGCTCCCGGCGCTCGCGCCGTACCGGGTCCCTCCGGGCTCAGGGATGGGGTCGATCAACTCCCGCGGGTCGATGTCGGGACGGTCGCTGGGGTTGCTCGTCGTCTACATCGGCGTGTTCGCCCTCATCTGCACGCCTGGGGTCGTCGTCGGGGCTGTCGCGGCGGGCGCGTTCGCCTGGCTGGCCGTCGTCGTCGAGCTGGGCATCGGCGTACCGGTGGTGCTCGTCGCGTATCGACAGGGCGTCCGACTCGTCTCCGAGCGCGGGCCGGAGATCCTCGCCACGGTCACCGCGACGACCTGAGGCGCCCGCCGAGCTGTAGTCCGATCGGACCACTCTGAGACATCCATGCTCTTCCGACGCCGGCACCGCCCTAGGCTCTCGGCATCATCGATCCGGCGTCGGGGAGCTGCACATGACCACCACCATCCGTCGGGCCGTCGTCGGCCTGGCGCTTCTCACCACCGCTCTCGGCTCCGTCGCCCTCGCCGCGCCTGCGTCGGCACAGACCTACGCCAATTGCAAAGCCCTCAACGCGGATTATCCGCACGGCATCGGCAAGCCCGGCGCGGTCGACTCCACCTCGGGCACGCCCGTCACCACCTTCACGGTCGACGCGAACCTCTACGCCCAGAACAAGGACCGCGACCGCGACGGCGACGGGATCGCCTGCGAGAAGCGCTGACTCTCCCGATCTGTCCGATTCCCTGACAGACTGACCGCGTGAGCGACCTGCGTCCCGGGGAGAACCGACCACTGGCCGCGACGCCGGTGTCCGTGTCCGTCGCCTGCGCGGTGCCTGTCGACGTGTCGGCGCTGCTGCTCGCGGAGAACGGACGCGTCCGATCCGACGCCGATCTGATCTTCTTCAACAACCCGGTCGGTCCCGGCGTCCAGTACCGACACGGCGCGGGCGGACCCGACGTCGTCGCGATCGACACCGCCTCGATCCCACCCGACGTCGCCACCATCGCGGTCACCGCGAGCCTCGACGGTTCGGGGCCGGCGACGTTCGGCGCGGCACCCACCCTCGTCGCCACGGTGTCGGCCGGCGGCGAGTCCATCACGTTCCAGATGACGGGCCTCACCAGCGAGGCCGCCGTCGTCTGCGTCGAGATCTACCGACGCGGCGACGCCTGGAAGGTGCGCGCGGTCGGGCAGGGCTACGACGACGGGCTCGCCGGGATCGCCACCGCATACGGGATCGACATCGACGACGAGCCTTCCCCCACCGCCCAACAGACGGTCCCGGCCGCCCAACAGACGGTCCCTACCGCCCAACAGACGGTCCCTACCGCCCAACAGACGGCTCCTACCGCCCAACAGACGGTTCCTACCGCCCACCAGACGGCCCACGGAGGTCCCCCGATGCACAGTGAACTGTTCGCACCGCAGTACGCGGAGAGCTCCGAACCCGGCATCCAGAAGCAGGGGTCGAAGATGTGCAAGGTCGCCATGAACGGCGAGGTGATGGCCCGATCGGGCTCGATGGTCGCCTACCAGGGCGACCTGCGATTCGAGGCGCTCGGAGCCGGTGGGATCGGCAACGCGATCCGCCAGCGACTCACCGGCGAGGGCGTGCCCCTGATGAAGGTCTCCGGCCGCGGCGACCTGTTCCTGGCGAACGCCTCGTCGGACGTGCACCTCGTCGACCTCGACGGGAGCGACGGCCTCACCATCAACGGCGCCAACGTGCTCGCGTTCGAGACCACGCTGTCCTACCGCATCGGACGCGTCTCCGGCGCCGGCGCCGCCGGCAACGCCGGCCTGTTCAACTGTGTCTTCACCGGCCGCGGACGCATCGCCATCACCACCGACGGCACCCCGGTGGTCCTCAACGTCGACCAGCCGACGTACGCCGACCCGCAGGCGGCCGTCGCATGGTCGTCGAGCCTGCAGACCGGCGTGAAGACCAACGACTCGTTCAACCTCGGCACCCTTATCGGCCGGTCCACCGGCGAACGCTTCACCCTCTCGTTCTCGGGCCAGGGGTTCGTCATCGTCCAACCGTCCGAGCTCCCGCCGGGCGGGTTGATCGGCGGCACGGGGTCCGGCGAGCAGTCCGGTGTCGGCGGGGCACTGGGCGGCCTGCTCGGCCGCTGACACCACCCCGCCGATCCACCAGACTCCTCCGGCCGGACGGATACCGCGGGTCAGCCGACGACGACCGGCACCCAGAATCCGAAGAACCAGAAGCCCCAGCCGTGGTGTCGGGGGCTGTACTGCGGCTGGACCCGCTGTCCCCGGTAGGTGAACGCCCGGTGGTCCGGTCGCTTCACCGCACCCGGCTGGGTGGTCGGGCGCTGCTGCCACGACTGCTGCTGCCCGTACTGCTGATGGGTGACCTGATGGATCGGCGCCGCCGACGCGACGCCGGCCCCCACACCGAGTGACGCCAGGCCGATGCTGCCTGCCGCCACCGTCCCCACGGCCAGCTTCCTCATGGTGAGCATCTTCGTGATTCGCATGTCCCACAACCACCTTCGTGTCATCACCGGCCACCTCGACCGGATCGAGCACGAATCTAGGGAGGCGGCCTGGCAGGACGCTGCGTCACCGACTGGCCGTCGACTGGGAGACCCCTGACCGACTTCCCAGGGTCGGGCTCCCCCCAGCCGACGCGCCTCATTAGGATCGCCTAAGTAGTGCCGACCGATCCGAGGAGTACGCATGCACGTCACCACCCTCGCCCGCCGCCGCGCGGGTCTCGGCGCGGGCCGTGCCCGCCTCGTCGCAGCCGCGGCGGTGGGTCTGCTGCTCGCCCTGCCGATCGCCGCGTGCTCCGACGACTCCTCGTCGACCACCGCGGCATCATCCTCGTCCGCCGCCGCGGCGGGTCCCGCGACGGGCGACGTCGACGCACCGCAGGGTCTCGATTCCGCAGCCGCCCAGCAGATCCTGCGCACCGTCCTGGATCCGACGACATCCCCGCAGGTCATCGCCGACCTCGTCGACTCCGGCGACGCCACGATCGGCCAGAAGCTCAACGGCTTCGCCCGCGGCGCCGGGCAGGCCGGCTACACGCCGGACAAGTTCACCGTCACCGGAGTCCGCGCCGACGGCTCGGACAAGGCCCAGGCCACGGTCGCCGTCGCGAGCCCGCACACCCCGGCACCGGTGTCGGTGCAGTACGGCTTCGTCCGTGTCGCCGGCACCTGGAAGCTGTCCTCGGACGCGGTGACCTCCCTGCTCGGGATGGCGAGCGGGCCACGCTGATCCGCGCATCCCGCCCCGCCTGGTCGGCGACCGTCCTGGTCGCCGCGGTCCTGGCGGTGGCGGGCTGCTCGACGGCACCCCTCGACGTCGGCTCGGCGACGTCCACACCGGTCATCGCGACGGGCCCGCGCACCGCGACGCTCCCGTCCGCCGACCCCGTCGCGGTCACGCCGACCCCGGTGCCCCGGCTGCCCGCGACGGTCGACACCGCAGACGGCCGGCGGGTCACCGTCACCGACGTCAGCCGCATCGTCGCGCTCGACCGCTACGGCACATACGGGACGACGGTGTTCGCACTCGGCCTGGGCGGCGACCTCGTCGGCCGGGACATCGCGACGAACTTCCCCGCCGCCCGATCGATCCCGCTGCTCACGCTCGGCGGGACCGACGCCAACGTCGAGGCGATCATCGCGCTGCGTCCGACGGTCGTCCTCACCGATGCGACGCTCCCCTCGTCGGCGACGGTCGTGCGTCAACTCTCCTCGGCCGGCATCCCCGTCGTCGTGGGCAGCGACCGGCGCGACGTCGCCGACGCCCCGGCGCAGCTGCGGTTCGTCGCCCGCGCCCTCGGTGTCCCCGCCGCAGGTGAGGTGCTGGTGCGGCGGGTCGACGACGGGATCGCACAGGCGCGCGCCCTGCGGCCCGATGTGCCCGACGCGGACCGCCCCCGCATCGCCTTCCTCTACGCACGCGGCACCGGCCTGCTCATCCTCGGGGGACCCGGATCGGGGGCCGACTCGCTCATCGACACCGTCGGCGGCCAGGACGCGGGGACGGCCGCCGGCCTCGGCGACGCGTTCACCTCCCTCACCTCCGAGGGGCTCATCCGCGCCCGACCCGACGTGATCCTCATGCTCACCGACGGCCTGCGATCGGTCGGCGGCGTCGACGGGCTGCTGCGGGTGCCCGGTGTCGGCGAGACACCCGCGGGCCGCACCCGATCGGTCGTCGACATGGACGACGGCGAGCTGCTCTCGTTCGGTCCCCGGACCGGAGACGTGGTGCTGGCCCTGACACGCGCGCTGTACGGACCGCGATGAGCCGACTGCGGACCCGCCTGCCGTCGTCGCAGGCCCGCCGCGCGGCACTGCCCGTGGTCCTCGTCGTCGGGCTGCTCGCGGTCCTCACCTCGACCGTGGTGGCCGCCGGGATCGGACAGAACCCGGTTCCGATCGACGAGGTCGTCGGCTCGATGCTGCACCACCTGCATCTGTCGATCGGCCCGCTGCCCGATCAGGTCGGCGAGAACACGCTGTGGAACGTCCGGCTGCCGCGCGTCGTGCTCGCGCTGCTCGTCGGGGCCGCCCTCGGGTGCGCCGGCGCGGTGCTGCAGGGCGTGTTCGCCAACCCCCTCGCCGAACCCGGCATCATCGGCGTCTCCGCCGGCGCGGCGGCGGGCGCGTCGGGTGTCATCGCACTGATCGGCGCGAGCGCGGCCGGGTTCGCCGTCGCGGGTGGGGCCTTCGTCGGCGGACTCGTCACCGCGGCCGCGGTCTACCTGCTGTCGCGGTCGGCCGGTCGCACCGAGGTGGTCACCCTCGTCCTCACGGGAATCGCGGTCAACGCCTTCGCCGGCGGACTCATCGCGTTCTTCACCTTCCGGGCCACCCCGACCGCCCGCGACCAGATCGTGTTCTGGCAGTTGGGGTCCCTGAACCGCGCCACGTGGGATCAGGTGTTCCTCGTGGTCGGCTTCGTCGCCGTCGGTCTCGTCGCCGCGATGGTGATCGCACGTCGGATGGATCTGCTGGCGCTGGGCGAGTACTCCGCACGACACCTCGGCGTCGACGTCGAGGCGCTGCGCCGGGTCGCGATCGTCATCGTCGCCGTCCTCACCGCCGCCGCGGTCGCGTTCTGCGGGATCATCCTGTTCGTGGGCCTCGTCGTGCCGCATCTGATGCGGTTGATCGTCGGCCCCGCCCACCGTGTGCTGGTGCCGGCGGCCACGATGGCCGGTGCGGTGGGTCTGGTGCTCGCCGATCTCGCGGCCCGCACACTCGTCGACTACGCCGACCTCCCGCTCGGCATGCTGACCAGCCTCGTCGGCGGGCCGGTCTTCCTGTTCCTGCTGCGTCGCACACGTTCTCGTCGCGGAGGCTGGGCGTGACCGGGCCCGTGCTCATCGAGACCACCGGCCTGTCGGTGGACCGCGACGGCCGCCCCGTCCTGTCCGACGTCGACCTTCGCGTGCACGCCGGCGAACTGCTGTGTGTCGTCGGCCCGAACGGCGCGGGGAAGTCGACGCTCGTCGGCGCACTCGCGGGATCGCTGAGACCGGGGTCCGGCACGGTGACGCTCGTCGGCGACGACGTCTCCGGCCTGTCGCCTGCCGAGCAGGCACGTCGGCGGGCGGTCCTCCCCCAGGACCACGTCGTCGGGGGTGCGTTCACCTGCCGTGAGGTCGTGCAGATGGCGCGGTACCCGTGGAATCGCACACCCGCCAACGCCGAGGACGACGACGCGGTCGCCGACGCGCTGGCGCGCTGCGACGTCGAGGCCTTCGCCGACCGGCCGTTCGCGACCCTGTCGGGCGGCGAACGGGCACGGGTGGCGTTGGCCCGGGTGCTCGCCCAACGGACCCCGGTCCTCGTGCTCGACGAGCCGACCGCGGCGATGGACCCCCATTTCGCCGAGGCGGTGATGGCGATCGTCTCCCGACGACGCGACGACGGGTGCGCCGTGATCGCCGTCGTCCACGACCTCGGCCTCGCCGCCGCGTACAGCGACACCGTCGCGGTCCTCGCCGACGGCCGGCTGATCGCGCACGGTCCGCCCGCGCAGACGCTCACGCCCGACCTGCTCACCGACGTCTACGGCGTCGCGATGGCCGTCGGCGAGGTCGCCGGACAGCGTGTCGTCGTCCCGGTCCGACCCGCGCGGCCGCAGGGCTGAACTGCACGACACCGGAGAATGCACGCGAACGACGCGCGAATTCGACAAAATGAATTCACGGCTCGTGTGCGACCGGTGAGAGGCGGTGGACGGTGCAGTACCTCGTGGAGGTCGCGCTGGGTCTCGTCGCCGCCGGCGTCGCGGTCGTCGCGATCCGGCTCGTCTGGATCCGTCCTCAGCGGGGCCTGCTGCTGCTCGCCGCGCTCACCCCGCTGCACGGACTCCTCGACATCGCCCCCGTCCCCCACGTCGCCGCCGCGTGGAAGGAAGGGCTTCTCGCGCTGACGCTGGTCTGCGCGTTCGCCCAGCGCGCACGACGACGGTCGTCGCCACCCCTGCACATCCCGTACTGGCCGGCGGTCGTCGTGTTCGTCGCCTTCGGCCTCGTCTCGGCCGTCGTCACCTACGGACCGTTCGGCCTGGTCGGCGCCAAGGTGACGTTCTTCTACATGCTCATCCTGCTGGTGCTGTGGTTCGCGCCGTTCGACGCCCGCGACCGCGACCACCTCGTGTCGATCCTCATGGGGATGTGCGTGCTGGTGAGCCTGGTCGGCATCGCCCAGCAGATCGTCGGCCCCGGCGAACTGGTGAAGTTCGGCTACGAGTTCGGCAAGCAGATCCGCACCAGCGGGCCCCTCTTCCGCACATTCAGCACGTTCAACCAACCGTTCGGGTTCGGGCTGTACGTGATGCTCGCGCTGCTCGTCGGCGGGGCGGTCGCGCTCGCCGAGCCCCGCCGTCGCCGCAACCGCGTCTTCCTGTACCTGTGGCCGGTGATGGCGATCGTGATGGCCACCTCGGTCGTGCGGGCCGCGATCATCGGTCTCGTCGTGGGTGTCCTCTGGCTCGCGGTGATCCGGTTCCGCTCCCTCCTCGCCCCACTCGTCGCCCTGGCGGTGGTCGCGGTCGCCGCGATCCCGCTGCTGCCGAAGTCGGCGACGTCGGTGTTCCTCTCCTCCAGCAGCCTCGGTCAGCGCGGCGCGGGGTGGAGCGACATCATCTCCAGCATCCTGGTGCACCCGTTGGGACGCGGGCTGGGATCGAGCGGCGCTGCGGCCGATCGCATCTCGACCGCGCAGGGGCAGTCGACGACAGCGGTCAGCGCGGGGGCGGGCGGCACGATCCAGACGGGATCGGCGAACTATCAACCCGACAACTACTACATCAAGACGCTGCTCGAGCTCGGCCCGATCGGGCTGTGGGTGTTCCTCGCGCTGATCATCACCGCGCTCGTGTGGTGTGTGCGGTCGTCGCGGACGCTGCCGGGACGCGACGGGCCGCTGGCCCTCGGTGTGAGCGCGTCGATCGCCGCGGCGATGGTGGCGAGCCTCGTCGCGACCTACTTCGAGATCTTTCCGATGGACGTACATTTCTGGCTTCTGGTGGGAGTGGTGGGATGCGCAACGGCGCAACAGGATTCATATTCGGCGCGCTCGCACTCCGCCCCGGCGGCAGCGGTGTCCAGACATACATCCGTGAACTCCTGAGGTACATGCCGGACCTGCTCGCGCCCACGTCGACCACGGCGCTGGTCCAGGCCGACGCCGTCGGCGATCTCCCACCGAGGATGCACGCCATCACGCGGCCCGTCGCCGACGGTGCGCGGCGCGCGGTCTACGGCGCGGCGCCGCTGCGGGCGTCGGTGTTCCACGGACTCGACGTCGACCTCCCGCTCGCCGGACCGGCCACGACGGTCGCCACCGTCCACGACCTGTCGGTGATCGACATGCCGTCGGCGTCGAGCAGGTTCCGCGCCGCCGGCGAGAACGTCCTGGTGCGCCGTGCGTTGCGTCGCGCCGACGTGCTGATCGCGGTGTCGCGGTTCACCGCCGACCGCATCGAGGCCATCGCCGGGAGAGAGGCGCACGTGGTCGAGCTCGCGCCGGCGGTGTGGGCGCGACCGCCGTCGGACGCCGACGTCGAGCGGGTGCGCGCCGCCCACGACCTGCCCGAGCGGTTCGTCCTGCAGGTCGGGACCGTCGAGCCCCGCAAGAACGTCGCCCTGGTGGCCGCGGCCGCCGACGAACTCGGGATCCCGTGCGTGCTGGCGGGCGGCGGGTCGCGGGGTCCGGACGCGCCGGCGTCGGCGATCGGTCTCGGTTATGTCGACGTCGAGGACCTCCCCGCGCTGTACGCCGCCGCGACCGTCACCGCGTACGCCTCCCACTACGAGGGCTACGGGCTGCCGCCGGTGGAGGCGATGGCCTGCGGTGGCGCTGTCGTCGCCAGCGCCGTCGGGGCACTGCCGGAGGTGGTCGGCGACGGTGCGCGGCTCGTCGACTCCGACGAGGTCACCGACTGGGTGGCTGCGATGCGACCGCTCGTCCACGACCCGTCGGCCCGCGACGAGCTGACCCGGGCGGCCGTCGCGGCCATGGAACCGGTCACCTGGGAACGCACCGCGCGCGCCACGGTCGACGTCTACCGGCGCGAGGGGATCCTGTCGTGACCGGGTGGAGTCCACCGTGAGTCTGGAGTCGGTGGCGCAGACCGGTCCGCCACCGGTCGACCCGTCGGTCGCCGACGTCGACCCCGCCGCGGTCCGCCCCGGCGGTGCAGCGGCGCAGGCATCGGACGGACGCGCCGCCGCGCGGGCGACCGGGGCGATGCTCGCGAGCCGGCTGGTCATCGCCGCTCTCGGGTGGACGGGCAGCGTCATCGTCGCCCGCATCCTCTCCCCCGAGGCGTGGGGTCACTACACGTTCGTGTTCGCGCTGCTGGGTCTGATGGCCATCTTCACCGACCTCGGTGTGGGTCGGGCCGTCATGGCGCAGCTGATCGTCGACGACCCCGAGGAGATCGCGCGGACGTCGTCGGCCTTCATCGCGTTGCGCGTGGTGCTCGGTCTCGGCGGGTACGTCATCGCGCTGGCCTACGTGGTGATCCTGCAGTATCCGGGGGAGGTCATCCGGGCGACGGCCCTGGCCGGTCTGGTCGTCGTCTTCGCGACGCCGGGGCACGCGCTGACCGTCGTCTACCAGAGCCGCCACCGGCTCGTCCTGTCCGCGGTGTCCGAGAGTCTCGGTCAGGCACTGCAACTCGCGGTCACGATCGCCGCGGCGATCGTCGCGCCGTATCTGCTGATCTTCGTGCTCGCCCCGGTGCTGAACGAGGTCCTGGCCCTGTCGATGAAGACCGCCGGGATCATCCGACGCGACGGGGGGCTGCGACCGTCGCGGCACATCGAGGTGGCGCGGTGGCGGTCGATGCTGCTCGACGCGGCACCGCTGGCGATCGGGTTCGCCCTCACCATCGCACTGCAGAAGATCGACGTGCTGCTGCTCAGCGTGCTCGACACCTTCGAGTCCGTCGGCATCTACGGCATCGGTTACAAGTTCTCCGACATCCTCGACACGTTCGTGCTCGCCGCGGCCGGCCCGATCGCGACGTTGTTGGTGGCGGCCTGGCCGGACCGGCCGGGGGTGTTCCGGCAGAAGTGCCGCACAGCCGCAGCCGCTCTCGGGGCGGGCGGGGCGCTCGCCGTCGCCGCGTTCTGGCCGTCGGCGCCGCAGGTGATCGGACTGCTCTACGGCGACCGGTTCGTACAGGGCGCGTTCGCCGCACGGCTCCTCGTGCTGGGCGCGGCGCTGACGGCGTTGATCGTCCTCGGCATCTACCTGCTCGCCTCCGCCGGACAGGCCCGGAACTACCCGGTGGTCGCGCTCGGCGGCCTGGTGCTCAACGTCGTCCTCAACCTCGTCCTGATCCCCCACCTGTCGTACGACGGGGCGGCGATCGCGACGGTCGCGACGTTGGGCGCCGTGCTGGTGGTGCTGTGGGCGGTGATCATCCGGACCGTGCCGATCATCGGGATGCTGCCGCTCGGCGCCCTGACCACGCTCGCGATCCTGACCGCCGCGCTGTGCGTCGGCGGGACCGTCGCGACCCACTGGGTGCCCTGGCCCGTGGTGTCGGTCGTGGCCGCGGTCGTCGTCGCCGGTGTGTCCCTCCCCCTGGTCCGTGCCTCCGCCCGCGCGCCGGGCCGACACACGAAAGTGCAGGTGAGCACCTCATGACCGACGCCCGCGCGCCCCTGGACCGCGTTCTGTTCGTGGCCCACTCCGGACAGGTCTCCGGAGCGGAGAAGGTCATGCTCGACCTGGTGCACCGGGCCGCCGACGACGGTCTCGCGGTGACGGTCGCGTGCGCGGCGGGGCCGCTGGTGGATCGACTGCCTGCGCGCGTGACCCACATCGAGATCGGCCACCTCGGACTGACGGGTGAGAGCGGCGCCGCCCGCCTCGTCGGAGGCGCGCGTCTGGTGGCGCGGTGGCGCGCCGTCGGCCGGCAGCTGCGGCCGATCGTGACGGCACCGGGAACGGCGACGGTGGTGAACTCGCTGTACGCCTTGCCCGCCATGCGGTGGGCCGCCGGTCCCGGAGGCGTCTCGTGGTTGGTCCACGACACCGCGGTGTCGGGGCGGCAGCGGGCGGTGATCCGCGTCGCGAAGCCCCGGATCCGGCGGGCGGTCGCGGTGTCGTCGGCGACGGCAGCACCGCTGCGTGCCATGGGGGTGCCGGTGGTCGTCGCACACAACGGCGTCCACCCGCCCGTCGATGCGCTGCCGGCGGACCTGCACTCCCCGCCCGTCGTCGGGATGCTCGCGCTGCTCACCCCGTGGAAGGGGCACAAGGTCCTCCTCGAGGCGGCGGCGGCGCTGCCCGGCGTCGAGGTCGAGTTCGCGGGCGGCTCCTTCCCCGGGGACGTCGACCATGTGGCGGAACTGCACGCCCGGGCGGCCGCGACCGACCTCGCGGGGCGGGTGCGGTTCCTGGGCCACACCGATCTGCGGGCCGCGTTGGCACGGTGGGATGTGGTGGTGTCGGCCAGCGTGGAGCCGGAGGCGGGCCCGCTATCGGTGTTGGAGGCCATGGCCTACGGCAAGCCCGTCGTCGGCACCGATCACGGGGGCACCACCGAGTTCCTCACCGGTGGTGCCGGTGTGCTGGTGCCGCCGGGCGACGCGGAGGCGATGGCCGCGGCCATCCGGCGGGTGCTGTCCGACGGGGATCTGCGTGCGAGCATGATCGCCACTGCACGGCAGCGGGTGGCCGACGACCACGATCTGTCGCGAACGCTTCCCGCCATGCTGGAGGCGTTGCTCGCCTGACCGCAGTGGCTGGTTCGCCGACGGTGTCGGTACGTCCGGGAGGGGTACGCCATGCAGCGTCGTCGTCGCGTCGTCGCGATCCTGGCAGCGCTCGTCGCGGTCGTCTCGGGTGGGGCCGTGGCCGTCGGCGCGGCATCTGCTGCACCGACGGCGACCGCGTCGTGTTTCCCCGCGCCCGGGCTGTCCGGGGGTGGGGTCGTGAAGGGTGTGTCCCCGGGCGCCGGTTTCCTCTCCCTGTCGAACTCCGACCAGACCGCCGAGGTGTCCGCGGCGCGGGCCGCGGGTGTGCGGTCGGTGCGGATCGACGTGGACTGGTCGGCGATCGAGACGAGGCCCGGGGTGTTCGACTGGGCGTCGACCGATCGCGCGATGGCGGCGGTCACGAGCGCCGGAATGTGCCCGCTGGGGCTCGTCGGGTTCACCCCCCGGTGGGCGACCGACCCGGCCGACGACGCCACCGACAGCCACTTTCGCCCCAAGGACCCTGCGCGGTTCGGGCAGTTCGTGCGGACCGCGGCGCTCCGGTATCGCTCGACGGTGTCGGCGTGGGAGATCTGGAACGAGCCGAACACCCTGAACTTCTTCAAACCCCGCACCGACGCCGCCGCCTACACGCAGCTGCTGCGGGCTGGATACGCCGCGGTGAAGGGGGTCCGGTCGTCGCTCGGGGTGATCTCGGCGGGGATGGCGCCGGCCACCGACAACGGTCGGGACATCGCCCCGCTGACATTCCTCGCCGGGATGTACGACGCCGGTGCCCGCGGGAGCTTCGACGCCGTCGGGATGCATCCCTACACCTATCCGTATCTGCCGAACGACCCGGCGACGCAATCGTTCAGTGCGGCGCAACAGATGTGGCCGATGCACGACATCATGGTCGACCGCGGTGACGGCGCGAAGCGCATCTGGATGACGGAGTTCGGCGCGCCGACGGGGACGTCGCCGGTGGCGGTGACGCCGCAGACGCAGGCCGACACCGTGCGCATCATCCTCGACGGCGCGAAGGGCACCTCCTGGCTGGGCCCGGCCTACGTCTACAGCATCCGCGACTCCGGCAGCGACACGAACGATCCCGAACAGAACTTCGGTCTGCTGTACCGGGACTTCACCCCGAAACCCGCCTATCAGGTGCTGGCGTCCTACAGCTGACACCGCACGTCGCCTCACTGTCTGATCGGGGTGCGTCGGTGGTCTCGTGCGCGACCCACGCATCCGACGCAGTTCTTCCCGGTGAGCGGGAAGAACTGCGTCGGATTCAGTGGTGGAGGGTCGGATGGTAGGTCAGTTCCTGGATGCCGCCGGGAAAGGTCCGACTGTCGATCAGCTCGAGGTCGAAGTCCGGACCGTCGCGCCAGATCGGGTCGTCGCCGGTGGTGCCGGTGACGACGGGGAAGATCGTCAGCTGGATGCGGTCGACGAGCCCCGCCGCCATCAGCGCGCGGTTCAGCGAGACGCTGCCGTGTGAACGCAGGGGCAGGTCGGACTCCTCCTTCAGCCTCGACACCACGTCGACCGCGTCGCCGGTCGCCGGAGTCGCATTCGTCCACTCGAGCGGCGCGGTCAGCGTCGACGACAGCACGGTGGTCGGCGAGGTCAGCATGCTCACGACCCAGTCGTCGTCGGCCCGACCGGCATCGGGTGCGCCGTCGCGCGTGCCGACGAACCCCTGGAACAGCCGGAAGGTGCGGGCGCCGAACACCATGCGGTGGTTCGTGGCGAACTGACGTCGCCGATGCGCCATCCACTCGTCGGTCTGTCTGCCCCAGTAGCCACCCCAGGTCCCGGGCCGTGGCGCGGCGAAGCCGTCGAGGGTGGAGAACAGGTCGACGGTGTAGTAGGCGGTCATGAGCGCTCCTGGAGTCGGCGGGTGGTCCCTCGTTCCGACTCGTGACCGACGCGGAACTCATCGCCAGGACGCGCGCCGGTTCGCCGGATGCCCGATTCGAAAAAAGTTATGATCGGCAAAGTCCGAATTCGCCATGATCAACTGTCGTCGCGCGAAGGAGCTCACCGGTGACCGTCGATGCCGCGACGACCCATCGCGACGCACCACCCCCCATCGACCTCGCCGGACACTTCCGCGACCTCGCGCGCATGCTGCTTCCCGCGCTGCTCATCGGCGCGCTGATCGGCGCGGCGGTCTTCGCCTACCTCTCGACGCAGGTGAGCAAGCAGTACTCCGCCTCCGTCGTCACCCAGATCACGACGCAGAGCGAGGTCGTCGCCGGCGACGCCTTCGTCGAGCAGCTCCGTGCACCGTTCGAGGAGCTCGCGAGCGACGACGGGGTCCTCGCCCAGGTGTTGACGCAGGTGGACACGGGATGGAGCACCGCGACGCTGCGCAGCCACGTCACCCTCACGCCCGGCACGGCCCCGTCGCTGTTGACGTTCACCGCCACCGCCGACGACCCGCGCACCGCCCAGCAGGTGGCTCGCGCGATGGTCGCGGCGGTCGCCCAGGCCAACGAGGCCAACGCGGCCCGGGACGTGTCCCGGCGGGTCGACCAGATCGACGCGTCGATCGCATTCGAACAGGCCCGGAACGGCCGCCTCGCGCCCAACAGCGACGCTCGCACCCAGTCCGACGCCCGACTGTCCGAGCTGCGGGCGCAGCGAGACCAGATCGCCGGTGGGGGCGGGAACCAGTTGACGGTGCTGTCGGTGCCGGAGGCGTCGTCGTCGCCGGTCTCGCCGAAGCCGCTGTCGACGGCGCTGGTCGCCGGTGTCGTCGGCGTCATCGTCGCCGCGGAACTCCTCGTGCTGGCCCGCGGACGGCTGGGGCGCCGGAACAACCGGATCTGGGCGCGCCGTATCGCCCACAGGTACGGGGCCCGTCTGCTGGTGGTGGGTACCGAACCGTTCGACGCGTCGAAACTGCTCTACGGCGAGCTGGCACATCGGCATCGGCGCGGTCGGTCCGCCGTCATCCTCACCGGCGGGTCCGCCGAGACCGTCGACGTGGTGGTCCCCGCCGGAGCCGCCGAGGACGGGGGCCACCGTGTGGAGCACGGCGCGGTGGCCGACGAGTGGTGGCGCGACGTCGATCTCGGCGATCTCGTCGCAGCCGTCGTCGTCGTCACCGCCCGCGGACGGGACCGCACCGCGACGGAGGACGCCCTCGCCCAGCTCGCCGACCTGGGCGCGGCGCGCCACCTCGTGCTGCAGATCGGACGGCGTGGCCGGACCGGTCGAGAGACGACGGAGAAGTCCGGGTGAGCGGCGACTCGCCGAGCGCCACCCGTCGTGTCGCCGTGGTCCACGAACGCCTCACCGAGATCGCCGGATCCGAGCACGTCGTCGAGCAACTCGCCCTCGAGTGGCCCGACGGGAGCGTGCACGCACCGATCGCCCGCGAGCAGGGCATCCCGCGCGACCTCCCCACGCCGCCGCAGACGACGTGGCTGAACGGCCTCTACCGCGCGCTCGGACACCGGTCGTACGCACCGACCCTGCCGTTCATGCCACTGGCCTTCCGACGCATGGATCTTCGCAGCCCCGGCGGCGACCCCGAGGTCGTGGTGACCAGTCACCACGCCTTCGCCACCCAGGTCGTGTTCGCGACGGACGCACCGGTGATCGCCTACGTGCACAGCCCCGCCCGATGGGCCTGGGATGCGAGCCTGCGCGCCGGCGAAGGGGGCGGCGCCGTCGGCGCCGGGATCCTCACCGCACTGTCGGTGGTGGCGCGCCGCTGCGAGGTCGCCGCGGCCCCACGCCTGCACACGATCGTCGCGAACTCGTCGGCGGTGGCCGACCGGGTGCAGAACTGGTGGGGCCGTGACGCACTCGTCGTGCACCCACCGGTCGACACCGACGGTTTCACCCCCGACCCGTCCGTCGAGCGCGAGGACTTCTTCCTGCTGGCCGGGCGCCTCGTGCCCTACAAGCGGCCGGACATCGCGATCCGCGCGGCCGCGCAGGCCGACGTCCCGCTGGTCGTCGCCGGCGACGGGCGTGCGATGGAGGCGTGCCGCGCGATCGCCGGACCACGGACGACGTTCCTCGGACGCGTCTCCCACGAGGAACTCCTGGACCTGCATCGACGCACCCGAGCCCTTCTCATGCCCGGCATCGAGGACTTCGGCATCGTGCCGGTGGAGTCCATGGCGACCGGGACGCCCGTCATCGCGCTCGGTGAGGGCGGCGCTCTCGACTCGGTCCGACCGGGTGAGACCGGACTGCTGGTGGATCCGGGCACCGACGACGAGATCGTCGCCCGCTTCGCCGACGCGATGCGGACTCTCGACCCGGCGTCGTTCGACCGTGCCGCGATCCGGCGGTGGGCGGAGGGCTTCTCCCGCGCCGAGTTCCGTCGTCGCATGCGCGAGGTCGTCGATGGCGCGGCCTGACCGCCGGGCCGTGCGCTCCGACGACGAGATCGGCGCACACAGGCCGAGTGCGCTGGACCGTGCGATGGCGGACTCGCGGACCATCGCCGTGTTCGGCCCGCTCCCCGGGCTCGATCGGGATCTGCTGACGGTCCGGTTGCGGTCCGTCGCCGCCCAGGTGCCGCGGTTGCGCCTCGACCCGTTCGCCGCCGACGGGGTGTGGACGCGACGTACGGACGCGCTGACCGTCGAGGATCTCGGCGCACCGCACCGCCCCGACGATCTGCCCGACACACCGGGTGCGGGACTGGGTGTCGTCGCAACCCATGTGCGACAACAGGGTCCGACGCCGCTCCGCGTCGCCGTCTGCGACGACCATCTCGTCGTCGACCACTCCCACGGACTCGGCGACGGTCGCCTCGCCCCCGCCCTGCAGGCGGTTCTGCTCGACTCCGCACCACCGGCGGTCCACGCCGCACTCGCCCGCGATGCACCCGCCGGATCGGTGCGGCGTGCGATGGCCGACCAGATCCTCCGCCACCCGCGCCGGCTCGCGGAGGTACGACGACTGCGCGCCGACAACGCCCGGGCGGAGGTCGTCGCCGAGCCGACAGTCGTCGATCCCCGACAGATCCGCACGATCTCGGCGACCCTTCCGGCCGACGGCGTCACCGCACTGCGCGAACGGGTCTCGTCGACGGAGGGCGCCTCCGATGCCTCGGCGACGGTCGCCATCTGGGTCACCGCACTGCGGCGCGCGGGGGTCACCACCGACGACGTCGTCCAGGTCCTCGTCGACTGCCGGCGCTACCTGCGCCGCGGCGACGCCGGCATGGGAAATCTGGCCATCGCCCTGCCGATCCGGCTCACCACCCCGGTCACCCCCACCTCGGTACGGGAACGAGTGCGAGCCGCGACCGAATCGGCCTGGCCGCTCGCCGTTCTCGGCCTGAACGCCACGCGGGCGCGTCTGCAGCGCGGGAGTCCCCGACCCGTGGACGGATCCGCGTCGCCGGTCCGTACGTCGACTCGGACCCGACTGTCCGTCAGCGACATCGGTCGCATACCCCTCTACGACGGCGTACTCCCCGATCCGCCCGCGACGCAACCGCAACTCGGGGCCGGCATCGACCCCGACGGGCCCGAGGCGCTCACGCTGCTCGTGAGCGAGGTCGGCGGGGCACGCACCTTCTCGGCCACATTCCATTCCGACGTGCTGGATCTCGCAGCGGTGCACGCCGCGCTCGTCGACATCTGTCGTGACCCGATCGCCGTGCTGGAGGCGTCGGGACCGTGACCGAGCAGAAGCCCGGCGCGCGACGGTGATCCCGCGCGGAGACGAGGGACGTCGTCGCAGGAGCGCGGCGACACTGCTCGCGGCACTGTGCGTCATCGTCGTCGCCGGCTGCGCCACCTCGCCGCCGGCCGAGATGGCCGCACCGTCGCGTTCCGTCGACCCCGGCGCCCTGGTCGCGTCGCCCACCCGTGACGACGGGTATCCCGCACTCGACGACGTGACCCGGCAGATCACCGAGATCCGCTACGCCACCACCGCCCGCGACGGCGGCCCGCGTACGGCGAACGGTGTCGTGTTCGTCCCCCGCGACGATCCCCCGCGGGGCGGATACCGCATCGCCGCCGTCGCCCACCCGAACACCGGGGCCTCCAGCGACTGCGCGCCCACCTCCTACCCGGGCCTGCTGGGCAGCCTCGGGTCGGTCGCCTACTTCCTCGCCGCCGGCTACGTCGTGGTGTTCACCGAGGACCCGGTCACCGCCGACGACACCACGCAGGCCGACGCCGGCGACGGCACCGAGTCGCCCCGGTCACGGCCACACCCGTTCCTCGAGCCGTACAGCAGTGCGCACACCATGATCGACGGAGTCCGGGCCGCACGGCGGGTGGTCCCGGCGGCATCGTCGGACTGGGTCGCCTACGGGGTGTCGCAGGGCGGGCAGGCGTCGTGGGCGGCGAACCAGCTCGCCGCCACCTACGGCTCGGGGCTGCGTCTGCTCGGGTCGTTGAGCATCTCCCCCGCAGCCGATCTGCGCGGACTCGTCGCGGCGATGCAGGCCGGAACCCTCAGCGTCGCCCAGCGCGTCGCCCTCCCCGTGGTTCTCGAGGGCGTGAGCGCCGCGTTCCCCGACTTCCGGATGGCCGACTATCTGCACGGCTCGATGGCCGCCGCGCGGACGGTCTTCCTGTCGTGCACCGGTGACCAGGAGGCGGCGAAGGTCGGGATCGCCACGGCCGCACCGGTGTCGGACTTCCGGCCGTCGTCGCCCGCCGCCGCGGACCGACTCCGCGACCAGCTCGGACAGTTCGCCGTGCCCCTCCCCTCGGTCCGGTCGAGCGCCCCGATGTTCGTCGCCTACGGCACCGACGACACGTTGATCGACCCGCGGTGGACGGTGGATGCCGTCCGTCGCGCCTGCCGCGACGGGGCGATCGTCGACCTGCGGGTGGTCGAGGGCCAACCCCACGGCACGCTCGACCTCGGCCCCGCACCGCAGGACTGGGTGGACGATCGCGCCGCGGGTCGTCGCCCGCCGAATTCGTGTCCGGACCTGTGAACATGCACTTCCACACCAGGGTTGATTCGCTATCGTGAACTCCATGTCCGGATCCTCACCCGCCGTCGACCCGGCGATCACCGGCGTGCTGGGCCGAGCCGCCCGGGCCACCGGTGAGGACGTCGACGTCTACGTGGGCCGGGCGGTCGCGAGCCGGCTCGCAGCCGACCTCGTCGGCTCCGACGACCCCGACCTGACGGCCGCGATCACCGCGCTCCGCCGCGACGGGATGCCGTCCGGCACGACGAGCGACGGCGACGAGACCGTCCCGTCGGCCGGCCTGTTCTCGGACGGACTCCCCACGTCCACGCCGCCCATCGCCGCGACCGACCCGGTGCTGCGCGACCCCGACCGACTCCGGGCGCTCTTCGACACCGGCCTCATGGACACCCAGCCGGGGGCGTCCTACGACCGCATCGCGCAGATGGCCGTCGACGCACTGGAGGTCCCCAGCGCAGGCGTGTCGCTGGTGTCCGACGAGAAACAGTGGTTCTGCAGCGCTGCCGGCATCTCCGGCGACCTCGACGAGACGCGCACGGTCACCCTCGACCGCTCCCTCTGCCAGTACGCGGTGTCGGCGGGCGCACCCCTGATCATCGAGGACGCGCGGGTCCACCCGACCCTGTCCGACCACCCGATCGTCGCCGACGGGACGGTGGTCGCCTACGCGGGGATCCCGCTGACCGACGGCGAGGGCCACACCATCGGCACGCTGTGCGCGTGGGACCAACACCCCCGACAGTGGACGACCGGCCACGTCCAGGTGCTCGAGGACCTCGCCGACATCGTCCGGGAGCGCATCTTCGGCGTCGACGCGCTGTCGTGACGATGTGCCCGAAATTGCCAATTCGCATGTGACAATTCACTAGTCTGGATGCCATGACGGGCAACGAGAACTGAGCTCTGCCGATGGCTCTGCAGACCACACCGCCGGTCGCGTCGGCGCTCCCGCGCGACGTCACCGGCGAACCGCGGTCGGCTCTGCTGCACCGGACCCGCACCGACCCGGGCCACTCGCTCATCACCGTCGCCGTCGATGTCCTCGCCGCCGTCATCGCCGTGGCGATCGGGCTGACCTGGGCGAGCGCGACGCAACCCCAGACGCCGTCCGCGTGGGCCGTGTGGCTGTTCGTGCCCGCCGTCGTCATGACGCTCGCGCTGCAGCAGATGTACCGCAAACAGATGCGACGCAACTTCCTCGACGAGTTCGGACCCCTCCACACCGCCCTCGCGCTGGCCGTCGTCGTCACCCTCGGGTTCATCGTCCTGGTCCTCGGCTCGAGCGGACGGCCCGGCGTGACGCTGACCAGGGTGTGGGTGGCCGCCGCCGTGCTGCTCACCGTCGGCCGGTTCATCCGTGTGGTGATCCAACGCGATCTGCGTGTGCGCCGGGGGTCACTCGCCCCCACCCTGGTGGTCGGCGACGGCCCGATCGCACACCAGCTGATCACCCGCATGCAGGAGATGCCCGAGTACGGGCTGCGGCCCGTCGGGATCCTCGCCGCATCACCGCTGCACATCGCCGGTGGCGGCGACGTCGGGGACGTCACCTCCCCCGAGATCCCGCGTCTCGGTCCGCCCCGGATGATCGCCGACGCGATCGCGGCATCGCACGCCGAGGAGGTCGTGGTCGCCGCCGACGACGTGGACGACGACCAGTTGGCGCGCGTCGTCCGCGCCGCACACCGTCGCGGCGTCCGGGCCTGGGTGCTGCCGCGCGCACACGATGCTGTCGGTGCGCGGGCCCGCGTCGACCATCTCGGGGGTGTCCCGCTGCTCATCCTCCCGAGGGTCAACCCCCGCAGTTGGCAGTTCGCGGTGAAGCACGGGTTCGACCGCCTCGCCGGGGCGGTCGGTCTGCTGCTGATCTCCCCGCTGTTCCTCACCCTCATGCTGGCGGTGCGGCTCAGTTCGCCCGGCCCGATCTTCTTCTCCCAGCAGCGGGTCGGCCGCAACGGCAAGGTGTTCGGGTGCCTGAAGTTCCGGTCGATGCGACCGGCCACCGAGGCCGACGCGGCGTTCGAGCTCAGGGCCGGCGCGGCACCGGGCGGCGTGGAGGGCGTCGACCGGCGGACGACGATCGGCAAGATCATGCGGTCGACGTCGAT
Source organism: Williamsia sp. SKLECPSW1 (assembly GCF_054332755.1). Classification (NCBI taxonomy): domain Bacteria; kingdom Bacillati; phylum Actinomycetota; class Actinomycetes; order Mycobacteriales; family Nocardiaceae; genus Williamsia; species Williamsia sp. SKLECPSW1. Next base: position 471,284 of record NZ_JBTGLI010000001.1, read on the forward strand.
GGACGAACTGCCGCAACTGATCAACGTGGTGCGCGGTGACATGAGCCTGGTCGGCCCGCGCCCCGAACGGCCCGAGTTCGTCGAACTGTTCGAGATGCAGATCCGCCGCTACGGCGAACGGCACCGCGTGAAGGCCGGGGTGACCGGCTGGGCACAGGTCCACGGGCTCCGCGGGCAGACCTCCATCGCCGACCGCGCCGAATGGGACAACTACTACATCGAGAACTGGTCCCTCGCGCTGGATCTGAAGATCCTCGCCCTCACCGTGCTGACCGTGTTCCACCGGGCCGAATAGAAGCCTGTCGCACCGTCGGTGACGGCGGTACGCTCGGGTCCGGCGCGCAGGACGCCACCGGGTCCGCGGAGAGGGCTGAGCCCACCTGCACAGGTGCTCGAGCCATGCCCGTCGTCACCTCTTCTCGCCCCGTCACGCGGACCACGGGGACGCGAGAGGAGATCGCGGTGGCGACCCTTCCCGAACGACCCGACATCGACTGGCTCCGCCGTCAGGCCCGAGACCTGCACCGCGGGGTGCGTCGTGGCGATCCCGCGGCGCTGCGTCAGGCGTCGATCCCCACCGCCGACAGCGACTTCCGGCTCGCCGACGCCCACCGTGTCCTCGCCCGCGCCCACGGCTTCGCCAGTTGGCCGCGCCTGCAGTCGCATGTCCGCGCAATCGCCGGCCGCACATGGAACCCGAGCGCGCAGCACGACGACGAGCCCCCGGCACACCGATTCGTACGCGGGGTCTGCGAGACCTGGACCGGCACAGCGCCCGATCCGGTCGCTGCGCGGCAACTCCTCCGATCGCACCCCGAGATCGCGGGTGATCCGACGGTCGCCGCCGTCACGGGCGACACCGCGGCGCTCCGCGAGCACCTCCGCACCCACGACCCCGACGAGGCGTGCGGGCCGTTCGGGTGGTCGCTGTTGATGTACGTGGCCTACTCGCGGTGGCCGGTGCCCGGATCCGCTGGCCGCGAGACCACCGCGTCACTCCTCGACGCCGGAGCCGATCCGGATGACGGCCGCCACTTCTCCGGACACGCAACGCCGTTCACCGTCCTGACCGGACTTCTCGGCGGCGGCGAGAACGGCGAATCGCCACACCCGCATCACGTGGACCTCGCGCGGATGCTCCTCGATGCGGGTGCCGAACCCACCGATCCGCAGCTGCTCTACAACCGCATGTTCGACGTCGACGACACCCACCTCCGTCTGCTGTTCCCGTTCGGACTGGGCACCGGCGAGGGCGGCCCCTGGCGTCGCCGACTGCCCGACCTGATCGCGCCTCCCGAGGTCCTCGTCCGACAACACCTGGCGTGGGCGGTCGTCCACGGGATGGCGGCGCGCGTCACCCTCCTCGCCGACCACGGTGTCGACGTCCTGACGGCGCTGCCCGACGGCCCCGGACCGCTGCGCGGGGGTGGCACACCGATCGCCGTCGCGGCCCGCAACGGCCACCGCGGTCTCGTCGATCTCCTGCGGACACGCGGTGCCGAGGAACCCGACCTCGACGGCGTCGAGGCCCTCCTCGGCGCGATTCTCGCGGGCGACCGGGACGCCGTCGCCACCGTCGAGCCCACGGTCGGAGCGTCGGCGCGTCGGCGACACCCCGGATTCGCGGCATGGGCTGCGACGCGCGGTGTCGAGGCGGTCGCCGCCGCGCTCGACGCCGGGTTCGCCGTCGACGGCCTCGGTCGCGGCGACACCCCGGTCCAGCAGCCCTGGCAGACGGCCCTGCACACCGCGGTCGAACGCGACGACGCCGACCTCGTCGGCTGGCTGCTCGCGCGCGGCGCGGACCCGACGATCCGCGACGCCCGGTTCGGCGGCACCCCGCTGGACTGGTCACGCCACCTGGGACATCCGGCCTGCGAAGGTGCGCTTCTGTCCGGGCAGGAGCACGGCGGCTGACAGCTCCCGCGCGCCGCGACCTCCCGCGTAAGGTCGGTCCGTGTGAGTGCGCGCGCGGGAATCGTCGTCACGGGGACCGAGGTCCTCACCGGTCAGGTCTCCGATCGCAACGGGCCCTGGATCGCGACGCAGCTGCTGGACCTCGGGGTGGACGTCGCCCACATCATCGTCTGCGGTGACCGACCGGCGGACCTGCGGGCGGCGCTGCGTTTCCTGGCCGACGAACACGTCGACCTGATCGTCACCAGCGGTGGTCTCGGGCCCACTGCCGATGACCTCACGGTCGCGACCGTCGCGTCGTTCTGCGGTCTGGAACTGGTCCTCGACACCGACGTCGAGTCGCACATCGCCGACATCGTGCGGTCGTGGAGCCTCAAGCGCGGCGCCGACCCCGACCTCGACTCGGTGCGCGCGGCGACCCGGAAGCAGGCCATGGTCCCCGCCGGTGCAACCGTGATCGCGCCCGCGGGAACGGCGCCCGGGGTCGTCGTCCCCGCCGGCGACCGGACGCCGGTGGTGATGGTGCTCCCCGGCCCACCGCGCGAGTTGCAGCAGATGTGGCCGAGATCCGTCGGGGCCGACGACGTCGTCGCGGCGATCGCCGAACGGGTCGCGTCGGTGACCGAGACCATCCGCATGGTCGGCACCGCGGAATCCGAACTGGCCGAGACCCTCCGGGACGCCGAGGCGGAGGTCGACGGGTTCGACACCCTCGAGATCACCACCTGCCTGCGTCGCGGCGAGCTGGAGATGGTGACGCGGTTCGCTCCCCACGCCGACGACGCCTACCGTGCCGTCGCCGAACTCGTCGCCGAGCGCCACGGGGAGACGGTGTTCTCCACCGACGGTTCCACCGTCGACGACCAGGTGGCCCGGCTGCTGGCCGGGCACCGGGTGGGCACGGCCGAGTCGTGCACGGGCGGGATGATCGCCGCCCGACTCACCGACCGTGCCGGATCGTCGGAGTATGTGATGGGCGGCGTCGTCTCCTATGACAACTCCGCGAAGACCGGGCTGCTCGACGTCCCCGCCGAGACGATCGCCGAGCACGGCGCGGTGAGCGAGGAGGTCGCCGCCGCGATGGCCCGGGGAGCGCTGGCGCGTCTGGGCGCGGACATCGCGGTGTCCACCACCGGCATCGCGGGTCCCGGCGGCGGGAGCGACGAGAAGCCTGTCGGGACCGTCTGTTTCGGCGTCGCCCACGGCGACGGCACGGTGATCACCCGGCGCCTCGTGCTGCCCGGGGGCCGGGCCGACGTCCGCGAGCGGTCGGTGACCGTCGCGATGCATCTGCTCCGACGCGCACTCAGCGACTGACGAGCACTGCCTGCCGCGCGACGTCGGCGACTGTGCACCCGGGCGCGTCGAGCAGGGCGGCGAGCAGCCGGAGAAATCCCTCCAGGTGGGTGGCGATCTCGTCGCGGGCGTACATCGTCGAGTTGCCGTGCAGGTCGACGACGATCGGCAACCCGGCGCCCGCCTGATACAGGTTCACGCGTAGGTCCTGTAAGACCCCCGACGAGAGGATGTGATAGCTCACGTCGGCGCCGTCGAGCACCAGGGGCTTGTCGAAGAACACGAGGTTGACGATCGGGCCGAACGCGGTCACCCGGGGGTCGTCGATCCCGGCGGCCCGCGCGATGTCGACGAACGGGAAGCGTTGATGGCGAAGACATCCGGTCAGCTCGAGCGTCACCGCCTCGACGAGGGACGTGAGGGTGTGCGTGCCCACCGAGTCGACGCGGACGGGCAGCATGTTGGCGACCATGCCGCCGGCGCGTTTGATCTTCGCGGTGGCGCGACCGGTCACCGGCAGGGTCAGCACGATGTCGTCGCGGCCGGCCGCCGTCGAGAGATACGCGGTGAACGCCGCGGCGAGGACCGCCGCGGCCGACGCACCCAGATCGGTTGCCGCGGCGTCGACGCGAGCCTGCAGCCCGGCGTCCATCACGCGGCCGGCGACGATGTGATCTGCGGTGTAGCGCAGGGTGGGATCAGATCGCGACAGCGTCACCGGCGCAGGGAGATCCGTGACCTTCTCCCGCCAGTGGTCCTCGTCGACGGCGCGACGGGTGCCGGTCCGGTACCGCTCGTCGTCGGCGGAGACCTCGGCGAGGGTGGCCCGGGGCGCGACGACGTACTCCTCACCACGTACCGCCGCGTTGTAGCGGTCGACGCCCTCGTGCAGGCAGGTCAGGGCGGCGAACCCGTCGAACGCGATGTGGTGTCCACGCAGGTACCAGTAGGTGCGGTCGTCGGTGACGCGGATGAACGCCGAGATCGCCACCGCGTCACGGGTGACGTCCATGAGGGACTGGTGGTCGGCGGCCATCCAGGCGTCTGCGGCGGCGATCGGGTCCGGCTCACCACGCAGGTCGACGTCGACGACGTCGAACGGCAGGTCGAGGTCGACGTACTGGCGCGGCTCCCCGTCGACGACGGTGAAGCGCGAGTACGCGGTCTCGAGCAGTCTGGATCCCTCGCGGACCCCGATGCGGAACAGGTCGCGGTCGAAAGTGCGGTCGGTGTCACGGATGTCGAGGTAGTGCGCGACCGTCACCGAGTAGTCGTCCTGCAGGTGCTCCGCGTCCCACATGCCGCGCTGCGCGGCCGTCAGCCCGAAAAGCGTCCCTGCTGTCATGTGTCCGACCCCCCGATCGCATCCCCCGATGTCGGGGACGAGTGTAGCGGCCCCTCAACGCCTGCACCGACTCCCGACGTCGACTGGGCGATTCCCGACGTCGAGTGGGCGATTCCCGACGTCGAGTGGGCGATTCCCGACGTCGAGTGGGCGATTCCCGACGTCGAGTGGTGTCTCGGTGACCGCCTCCGCCCACTCGAACGGTCCGGCCGCCCAACAGACGGGCCCGGCCGCCCAACAGACGGTCAGGTCCGGGGTGGACGGAGGTGCAGGGCAACCACGGCGAGGACCTCGCTGTCACTCATCTGGAGGTGACCCGCGTCGACGTCGACGCGGGTGACGCTGCCGCAGTGCGGCTCCCAGCTCGCCGCGACCGCCGCGGGGTCCGACTTGTCGGCACCGGCCACGACGACGACCGCGGGCGCCTGCACCCGGCCGGGGCGATGGCCGGCCGCGACCGCGTCGGCGCCGGCGAAGCTGTCCATGATCGCGTCCACCCGGTCGACCGGGAGTAGTCCGCTGCGCGCGAGGTGGTCACGGACGACGGCGGCGACCTCGTCCGGCGTCGCCGCCTGGACCTCGTCGCCGAGGTCGAACAGGGACCGCCATCCGTCGAGCGGGTCGACGGCCGCGGTGTCGGGAGCCAGGAGCTCGAGGTCACCCACCCAGGTGTCCATCAACCCGAGCAGCGCGACCTGGTCACCCGCCGCCTCGAGCCGCTCCGCCACGGCGTGCGCGATGTGCCCGCCGAGCGACCATCCGAGCAGGTGGTACGGGCCGGTCGGCGCGACCCGCCGGATCTCGGTGACGTAGCGATCGGCGAACGCGTCGACGCTGTCGAGGGCCGGCTCACCGGCCACGACGTGCGGGTCCTGCAGGGCGTGGATGGGTCGGTCGGGCAGGTAGGGGGCGAGCCCGCCGTACATCCACGCCAGACCACCTGCGGGGTGGATGCAGAAGAGCGGCGGTCCACTGCCGTCGGGCCGCAGGGTCAGCAACACGCGACCACCGTCGGCACCGCTCGCCACGCGTGCGGCGAGCCCCCGCGGGGTCGGGTCGGAGAAGAACCACGGAAGTTCGACGAGGATCCCCCGTCGCCGCAGGGTCGCGACCGCCCGCGCCGCCGACAGCGACGTGCCCCCGACGTCGAAGAAGTTCTGCGTCGGCGCGACGGCCGGCACCCCGGCGACGTCGGCGAGCACCTCCGCGATCCACCGCTCCGTCTCGCCGACCACTCCGCCGACGGTGCCCGCGGTGTCGGGGACCTCCCGCTGCGGCGCCGACGCGGCGGTCCGTGGGGCGACGGCGTCGCGGCGCTCGAGGATCTCGATCCCACCCTCTCGACGGCGCGCGAGGTCGCCGGTGCGGTACATCCGCGACCCGGGTGGTCCGACGGGGTCGGCGACGATCCTCGTCGCCGACGAGGCACCGGCGACCACCGACGGGACGGCCGCACCGCGCAGCCACAACTCGCCGACCAGGCCGATCGGGACCGGACGCAGTCGCCGATCGAGCACGACGGGGTCGGCGGTGTCGTCGGGGAGGATCGCAGGGTCCGTGATCGACGGGTCCGTGAGCGCGTCGCTCGGGTCGGTGCCGGCGATCAGCGCATCGACGACGCGCACGAACACGTCCCGGAATCGTTCGACGGTCGCGACGTCGAACAGCGCTGCCGCGTAGGTGATCGACCCGCGGAGGCCGTCGTCGGTCTCGGCGACGCCGACCGCGAGGTCGACCTTGGCCGGCTCGGGTCCGGGGTCGACCCCGCGGAGACGCAGGCCGAGGTCGTCGAGGGCGTCGCCGACGTCGCCGACGTCGCCGACGTCGCCGGTGTCCTCGAGGACGTTGAGCGTGACCTGGTGGATCGGCGGGCGGCGATCGGACCGGTCGGGCGCGAGCATCTCGACCAGCAGGTCGAACGGCAGGTCGGCGTGCGCGAACGCCGCGGTGTCGTCGTCGCGGACTCGCGCGAGGAGATCGGCGACGGTGTCGTCGGGACGGTGCGTCGTCCGCAGCACGACGGTGTTGACGAACATCCCGACCATGTCGGCCGTGGCGGGGTGGCGTCGACCGCTGACCGGGACGCCGATCACGACGTCGTCGCTGCCGGTGAACGCGGCGACCGTCACCGACAGTGCCGCGTGCAACGTCATGAAGGTCGTGAGTCCACGGCGCCGGCCGAGCGCGGACAGCGCCGCCGACCGGTCCACTCCGAGGTCGATCGGGACCCGTCCACCGGTGGCGTCGCCGCCGAGGACACGCGGATGGTCGGTCGGCACATCGGTGCGGGAGGGCAGGTCGGCCAGACGGGTCCGCCAGAACGCCGACTGCTCGGCGAGGACCGAGGTGGGATCGTCGGCGTCCCCGAGGACCGCACGCTCCCAGAGGGTGTGGTCGGGATAGCCGACCTCCGAGGGCGGGAGGACGTCGCCGGCGACCCGACGACGACAGGCCTCGGCGAGGTCGCGGGCGAGGATCTGCCCGGACGCCGCGTCCCCGGCGATGTGGTGCAGCACGACGACGAGACGTCGTGTCGGTGTGGACTCCCCGGGCATCGCGCGACTGAGTGCCGCACGGATCGGCATATCCACGGTGACGTCGAACCCCTTGCTGCACAGTGCCATCGCGTCGTCCGCGGTGTCGACCTCGCGCCACCACAGGCGCTCCAGCGCCTCGTCCGCACCGAGGACGACCTGGCGGGGGATGCCGTCGTCGTCGGTCGGGAAGACCGTCCGCAGCGCCTCGTGCCGGACGATCACGTCACCGAGTGCACCGTGCAGAGCATCGGCGTCGAGGTCACCGTCGATGTCGAGGGCGACCGGCATCAGATAGGTGGTCGACGACGGGTCGAGCTGGTTGAGGAACCAGATGCGCTGCTGCGCCAGGCCCAGCGGCACGACGGCGTCGGCGTCGCGCCGCCGCAACGGCTGTGCGGCGCGGCGCGCGGACCGCACGGTCTCGGCGAGACCGGCGACGCTCGGGGCGGCCAGGAACTCCCGCACCCCCAGGTCCACGTCGAACGCCTCGCCCACCCGGCCCGCGACCCGCACCGCCGACAACGACGTGCCGCCGAGGGTGAACCAGTCGGCATCGACGTCGACCGCGCTCACCCCCAGCACATCCTCGACGATCCGGGTGATTGTCGCCCTCACGGGGTCTGACGGGGTCGTGTCCCGCGCGGGTTCGGCCGGGATCGTCTGCGGAGCGGAGCCCGGCGCGACCGCACGCCCGGGGGTCTCGACGGGCCGATCGGGAACCACCGGGGGCCGCGCCGGGGTGGTGATGCCCAGGTCGATGTCGGCGACAGGGATGTCGGGTCGCGCGACTGCCGTCCGCAGGATCGTCGTCAGCATCGCCGCCCAGCCCTCGACGGTCGCGTCGTCGAACAGGTCTGCGGCGTGGACGATCTCGACGTCCCACCCTGCGTCGTCGACGGTGACGGTGATGGCGAGGTCGTGGCGGGCGGTGGGGTCGCCGGCGTCGACAGGTTCGATCGACAGACCGTGCAGCGCGGTCGGGCCCTCGACGGACTCGGCCTCGTTCATGGCGACCATCACCTGGGCGAGCGGCGCGAACGCCTCCGACCGCACGGGTGCGAGCCGTTCCACCAGGTACTCGAACGGCACGGCGGCGCGGTCGAACGCGTCGATGTCGTCGTCGCGGACCAGCCCGGCGAGGGCGTCGAAGTGGGCGCCGGTGTCGACGACGGTGCGCAGCACCAGCGTGCCGACGAACATCCCCACCAGGTCGTCGACGCTCGCGCCGCCCCGTCCGGACACCGGCGTGGCGACCGCGATGTCGTCGGTGCCGGTGATGCGGGCGAGCAGGGCTGCGACGGCGGCGTGGACCACCATGAACGTGCTCGCACCGCGCTCGCGCGCGAACGCCTCGACGGCCCGGGCGGTCTCGGCCTGCACGCGTGTGCGGACCACGCCGGCGGAACCGGTCGCGACGGCCGGTCGTGCGCGGTCCGTCGGCAGCGCGAGCACGTCGGGCAGTCCGGCCAGGCGGTCGAGCCACCAGCGCAGGTCGCGGCCCATCGTCGACGACGGGTCGTCGGCGGCGCCGAGTGCGGCGCGTTGCCACAGGGCGTGGTCGGCGAACTGCAGGGACAGCGGCACGAACAGCGGTGCGCGCCCGGCGGAACGGGCGGCGTACGCGGCGACGAGGTCGCCGACGAGCGGTCGTGCCGACTGGCCGTCGACCGCGATGTGGTGCACGACGAGCGCGATCAGCCAGTCGTCGGCTGCCCGCCGGACCACGCGGACCCGGAGTGGGAGGTCGGTCGTGACGTCGAACCGGGCGATCGGCGCGACGGCGGCGCGGACGTCGTCGGCGGGATCGTCGAACGCCGTCGCCACCACCTCGACGTCGATGCGCGCGACATCCGTGTCCGTGTCTCCGGAGGTCAGGATCCGCTGGTGCGGCTCCCCTGCCGCCGACGGGAAGACGGTCCGGAGGATCTCGTGGCGACCCACGATGTCGTCGACGGCACGCCGGAGCGCGTCGACGTCGAGATCGCCACGCAGACGCACCGCGATCGGGATCGTGTACGCGACCGAGTCGGGGTCGACCTGGTTGAGGAACCAGATGCGTTCCTGGGCGAACGAGAGCGGGATGTGCTCGGGCCGAGCAGCTCCGGGCACGGGACGCGGACCTGCTGAGGCCGGGAGGGCGCGGATGCGTGCGGCGAGCGCACCGATCGTGGGCGCGTCGAACACGTCGCGCACGCCGACCGCGACACCGAGTTCGTCGGCGATCCGGGCGAGCAGTCGGGTCGCCGACAACGACGTGCCGCCGAGCGCGAAGAAGTCGCTGTCGGACCCCAGGCTGTCGACGTCGGCGCTGATCACCTCACCGACCAGCGTCGCGAGACCCCGCTCGAGATCGTCGGTGGGCGGACGCATCCCGGCAGCAGGCGCCGGCGTCGCGGCCGACTCGCCGACGAGGGCTGCGCGGTCGATCTTGCCCACGGGGGTCCGGGGCAGTGCGGGCAGGACCCTCAGCGTCGCGGGGATCAGATGCGCCGGCAGGGTCTCGGCGAGCGCGGCGCGGAGGTCGTCGATGGTCACGGGTCCGGTCGTCTCGACGAACCCGGCGAGTGCTGTGACGGGGTCTCCGACGCCGACGACCCCTGCCGCCGCGACCTGTGCGTGCGCGGTGAGCGCGGCCTCCACCTCGCCGAGTTCGATGCGCAGTCCCCGCATCTTCACCTGGTGATCGGTGCGACCGTCGGAGTGGAGGGCACCGTCGGCGGCACGGCGCACGAGGTCGCCGGTGCGGTACATCCGCGACCCCGGAGGCCCGAACGGACAGGCCACGAACCGATCGGAGGTCAGGTCCGCGCGGTCGTGGTAGCCGCGGGCGAGGCAGTCGCCGAGGACGTACAGCTCCCCGCGGACACCGTCGGGAACGGGCCGTAGACGGGCGTCGAGGACGACGACGGTCGACCCCGGCATCGGAAGTCCCAGGGGCACCGACGAATCCGGGTCCACCGGCGTCGATGTCAGACAGGCCATGGTCGTCTCGGTCGGCCCGTAGGAGTCGTAGAACGCCCGGTCACCGGCCCAGCGGCGCATCTCCGCGTCGGGGACCGCCTCGCCGCCGACCAGCAGGTGCGCGATCGGGATCCGTGCCGGATCACGCAGCGACGCCAGCACACTGGTGACGATCGCCGTGTGCGTCGGCGCGGTCGCCCCGATCCACGCGGACAACTCGTCGCCACCGATGACCGCAGGCGGCGTCACCACCATCGCGCCACCCGCGGCGTAGGCGCCCATCACCTCCAACATCGCCACGTCGAACGCCGGCGAGCTGATGCCGAGCCACCGTGTCGAGGAGTCGACGTGGTGGCGGTCGCGCAGCGTGGCGGCGATGCCGGCGAGACCGGTGTGCGTGACGAGAACACCCTTCGGCGCCCCCGTGGAGCCCGAGGTGTGGATCAGGTAGGCGCCGTTGTGCGCCCGCACCGGACGGACACGGTCGGCGTCGCCGAGCGGCGCGGCGAGCGCTGGATCCGCCTCGGCGCGGCGGCGGAGGTCGTCGACGGCGGCGGTGTCGAGGACCAGGGAGTCGAGGTCGACGAGGTCCACCGACGGATCCCGCAGCGCCAGAACCGCACCGCTGCTCGCGACGACCGCACGGATCCGCCGCTCGGGGTGACGGGGGTCGACCGGGCAGTACACGGCGCCGGCCTTGGCCACCGCCCAGACGGCCAGTTGGACCGACGCGGTCCGCGGGAACGCGCTGACGACCACGTCCTCAGCGCCGATCCCCCGCGCGACGAGGTCGCGGGCGAGGACCGAACTGACGGCGTCGAGGTCGCGGTATGTCCACAGCGAACTCGCGTCGAGGACTGCCGGCGCGTCGGGGTCGAGGAGCGCGGCCGCGGCGAGGACGTCGGGCAGCAGCACCGACGGCAGCGCCGTCCGCCCGGCAGGTGTCGCGGCGGGTCGTTCCCCGGCGAGGAGCACGTCGACGTCTCCGACGCTCGTCTCCGGTGCGGTGACGAGGAGTCCCACCACGTGGATCCACCGCTGCACGAGGCGTTCCGCGGTGGCGGGGTCGAACAGGTCGAGGGCGTAGACCACACCGACGCGCCAGTCGCCGCCGGCGGTGGCGACGGCCAGGGTGAGGTCCACCGGGGTCGTCGTGGTGGGCGCCTCGACCACTTCGACGTCGGGCATCTCCGGGGTCGTCCCGGGGTCGACGTTCGACGTGGTCTCGGCCACGGTGAGCTGGATCTGCGCCAGCGGTGCGAACGCCTCCGACCGCGCGGCACCCACCCTCTCCACGACATCCTCGAACGGGACGTCCGCGTGGGCGAACGCCTCGAGATCGACACGACGGGTGTCGTCGAGGACGTCGGCGAAGGTGTCGGCGCCGGAGATCGGCGTCCGCAGGACGAGGGTGTTGACGAACATGCCCACGAGGTCGTCGAGTTCGGGTCGGCCCCGGCCCGCGACCGCCGTCGACACGACGACGTCGTCGGTACCGGCCAGACGGTGCACCAGCACCACCAGCGCGGCATGCAGCACCATGAACGGTGTCGCGCCGTGGCGCCGGGCCAGCTCGGTGACCGCTGCGGCCACCGCGGCGGGGATGACGCTCTCGACGGTTCCGGCACGTCCGGTCGCGACCGGGGGGCGTGCCCGGTCGGCGGGCAGCTCGATCACCGGCGGCGCACCGGACAGCGTCGTCTCCCAGTACGCGTGCTGCTCGTCGAGCGCGCCCGCGGCCCCGAGGACCGCGCGCTGCCAGATGGCGTGATCGGCGTACTGGATCGGGAGCGGCGGCCACCCCGGGGCGACGCCGTTCCGTCGGGACTCGTAGGCGGTCAGGAGGTCTCGCAGGAGCACCGGTCCCGACTGGCCGTCGGCGGCGATGTGGTGCACGACGACGACCACCGCCGCGGGGTCCCCCTCGGTGACACGGACGCGCAGCGGTAGGTCGGTGGCTACGTCGACACCGGTCTCCGCGAGCTGCAGCGCCTCGGTCTCGGTGTCGACGACCGCCCAGTCGAGGCGCTGCGCTGCCGTGGCCGGGGCGAGGACACGCTGCCACGGTTCACCGTCGGCGCCGGTCGGGTAGACGGTGCGCAGCACCTCGTGACGGTCGAGGACGTCGAGTGTCGCGAGACGGAGGGCGGCGGTGTCGACCCCACCGCGCATCCGTAGCGCGAACGGGATCGAGTACACGGGCCGACCGGGGTCCAGCCGGTTGACGAACCACATCCGGCGCTGCGCCGGGGACAGCGGGATCCGTTCGGGGCGTACACCTGCCGTCAGCTCGGGCAGGCCCGACCGCGGGGCCGCGACGACGAGCCGTGCGAGCGCCGTCACCGTCGGGGCGTCGAACACCGCGCGGACGCCGAGCTCCACGTCGAACTCCGTCGCCAGCCGGGCGACGACCCGCGTCGCCGACAGGGACGTGCCACCGAGGGCGAAGAAGTCGGCCGCCGCCGAGACGCTGTCGACGCCGAGCACGTCGGCGACCACGCGGGCGACGACGGGCTCCACCGACCCGGTCGGGCCGACGAACTCCGCGGGCTCCGCCGGTGCGGGATCCGGGAGTGCCCGTCGGTCGACCTTGCCGGAGGCGGTGAGGGGCAGCGCGTCCAGGCGCACCCACACCGCGGGACGCATGTAGCCCGGGAGGTCGCCGACGATGTCGGTGAGGTCGTCGTCGGTGAGGTCGTCGCGTGTCACGACGTGTCCGACGAGTCGGGCGGTGTCACCGCGCCCGGCGACGGTCACGACAGCGGATCGGATCTCCGGCGACGCGGTCAGCGCGGCCTCGATCTCCCCGAGCTCGATGCGCTGTCCCCGCAACTTCACCTGGAAGTCGATGCGGCCGAGGTACTCCAGCGCCCCGTCTGCCGACCACCGCACCCGGTCACCGGTTCGGTAGAGCCGTGCACCCGGTCCCCCCAGGGGGTTCGCGACGAACCGCTCCGCGGTGAGGTCGGGACGGGACTGGTAGCCGTGTGCGAGTTGCACACCGCCGAGGTACAACTCGCCGGCGACACCGGGCGCGACCGGTGCGAGCCGGTCGTCGAGCACCCAGGTCGAGGTGTTCGCCACCGGACGGCCGATCGGCACGGGATCGGACCCGGGCAGGACGTGGTGCGCGGTGACGTCGACGGCGGCCTCGGTCGGTCCGTACAGGTTGTGCAGCGTCACACCGGGGATCCGGGCGAGCAGGGCGTCGGCGGTCGCGGGGGTGAGCGCCTCACCGGAGGTGACGATCGTGTGCAACGACGCGAGATCGTCGGACCTCCCGCCGATCTCGTCGAGGAAGACCGTCAGCATGGACGGCACGAAGTGCATCACGGTGGCGTGGGTGCGACGCACCACGTCGACGAGGTGCCGGGGATCACCGTGCCGCCCGGGTTCGACCAGGGCCAGTCGGGATCCGGTGGCCAGGGGCCAGAACAGTTCCCACACCGACACGTCGAAGGTGACCGGCGTCTTGCCGACCACGGTGTCGTCGGGACCGATCGGGTGGTGCTGCTGCATCCATGCGAGGCGGTTCAGCACCGCGCGGTGCGAGACGGTCACACCCTTCGGCCGCCCCGTCGACCCCGACGTGAAGAGGGTGTACGCACCCTCGTCGGGATGGCGGCGCGGCGGATTCCAGGGCGACGACGCCGCCCGGTCGGTGACGGTGACCGCGTCGACGTCGTTGTCCCACAGCGCCTGCGGCCACGGTCCGTCGTCGACGAGGACGACGCGAGCGCCGGCGGTGGTGAGCATGTGTCCCGCGCGGGCGGGCGGGGCGTCGACGGCGACGGGCACGTAGCGCGCACCGACCGCGACGGCCGCGTGCACGGCGACGACGAGGGCGACGGACCGCTCGATGCAGACGCCGACGGCGTCCCCGGGTCGCACACCCCGGGTGAGGAGTTCGTCGGCGACGGCGGCGACGCGTGCCCCGAACGTGGCGTAGTCGACGACGGATCCGTCGGGGGCGATCACCGCGGGCGCCGTCGGCGTCGCCGAGACCTGCGCCGCGACAAGCGTCGTCAGGTCGGTGGCGACGAACGGGGTCGACGCCCAGTCGTCGGCGGGGCCGGTCGCGTACGTCCGCACGGTCCGGGCCTCGTCGGCATCGAGGAGGTCGATGTCACCGACGGCGACGTCGGGGTCGGTGACCGCCGCCTGCAGCACTGCGACGACCCTGCGGCCGAGCGCCTCGGCCGTCGACGGGTCGAAGAGGTCGGCCGCGTAGACGATCTCACCCTCCAGAGCGCGGACCGTCCCGTCGTCGTCGCGGTCGGCGGAGAAACCGAGCGACAGATCGAACCGCGCGGCCGGCGTACCGGGATCGACGGGTGTCGCCTCGAGTCCCGGCAGTGTCGGCTCGAGCCAGCGGTGCTGGGTGAGCGTGAGCATCACCTGTGCCAGCGGGGCGAACGCGGTCGACCGGGTCGGCGCGAGGACGTCGACGAGGTGCTCGAACGGGAGGTCGGCGTGGCCGAACGCGTCGAGGTCGTCGGCGACGACGCGACGCAACAGGGTGGCGAACGACCGCGTCGGATCGACTCGGGTGCGCAGGACGAGGGTGTTGACGAACATGCCGACGAGGCCGTCGAGTTCGGCACGACCACGTCCGGCGACCGGCGTCGCCACCGCGACGTCGTCGGTGGTCGCGAGCCGCGCGAGCACGACGTCGAGGGCGGCGTGCAGCACCATGAAGACGGTCGCGCCGTGGGCCCGGGCCAGGGCGTCGACGCCGTCGCGCACCGTCGCCGGGATCTGCATGCGGACGACCCCGCCGCGCTGTGACGCCTCGGTGGGCCGCGGCCGATCGGTGGGCAGGTCGAGCAGATCGGGCAGGCCGCCGAGCCGATCCCGCCAGAACCGTTCCTGCGCGGACAGTTCCGACCGCGGATCGTCGAGTGATCCGAGTCGCCGCAGCTGCCACAGCGCGACGTCGGCGTACTGCACGGGCAGGGGTTCCCAGGCCGGCGCCCGGCCGACGAGCCGCGCGGCGTAGGCGCGTCCGACGTCGGCCACCAGGGGTGCCAGGGACTCCCCGTCGGCGGCGATGTGGTGCAGCACGACCACGAGCAGGTGGTCGCCGTCCATGTCGGCGACACCGATGCGGATCGGTACCTCACGGGCGACGTCGAACCCACGCCGCGGCGCATCGCGCACGTCGACGTCGGTCTGCAGCCACCACGACGCCTCAGCGACAACGGCTTCGGCGTCGAGCACCCGCTGCCAGGCGGCCCCGTCCGGCTCCTGGGCGACGATCGTCCGCAATGCCTCGTGCCGTCGGATGACGTCGCCGGCGGCGAGGCGCAGCGCATCGACGTCGAGGTGCCCACGGAGTCGCAGGGCGAAGGGGATGTTGTACGCGGGTGACGTGGGGTCCCAGCGGTTCACGAACCACATCCGCGCCTGGGCCGGGGTGAGGGGCACGTGATCGGGCCGTGTGCCCACGACGATCGCGTCGAGCTCCTCGGAGCGCTCGCCACCACGTTCGACCACCCGCTCGACGAGTCCCCGTACCGACCCCGTCTCGAGGACGTCGCGGACGCCGACGGCGACGGTCACGCCCGCAGCGACCCGGGCGGCGATCCGTGCGGCGGACAGCGAATTGCCGCCGAGCTCGACGAGCGACGCGGTCACCGAGGGCGCGGGGATGCCGAGTACCTCCGCGACGACGTCGGCGACGAACTGCTCGAGGCCGCCGACGGGGTCGGCGTGGCCGACGGCCGCGGTCGTGGGCAGCGGCAGTGCGCGCCGGTCGAGCTTGCCGGTGGGCGTGGTCGGGATGGAGTCGAGGACGGTCCAGCTGTCCGGGCAGAGCGCACCGGGCAGCAGTTCCGCGGCACGGCGGGCCAGGTCCGCCTCGTCGACGTCGCCGGTGACGTAGGCGGCCAGGTGATCCGCCGCCCCCGAGACGACCAGAGCGGCCCCGCCCGCGCCGTGGGTGACCGCGGCGACCGCGACGCCGGTCACCCCGGGGAGCGTCGCTGCGACGGCCTCCACCTCGCCGATCTCGACCCGCTGCCCGCGGATCTTGACCTGGGTGTCGGCACGGCCGAGGTAGGCGAGATCACCGTCGTCGGTCCATCGCACCCGGTCCCCGGTGCGATAGAGACGGGCGCCGGGCGGCCCGAACGGATCGGCGACGAAACGCTCGGCCGTCCGACCCGGCCGCGACGCATACCCCCGCGCGACCTGCACGCCGCCGATGTACAGCTCACCCACGAAACCCGGTGCGACGGGCCGCAGCACGTCGTCGAGGACCCATGCGGTGCAGTTGACCGCCGGTGTCCCGATGGTGAGCGCGGCCGCGTCCCCGTCGAGGTCGGCGGCGACGAGCGCCCGACCGGTGACCTCGACGACGGTCTCGGTCGGTCCGTAGGTGTTGTGCAGCAGAGCGTTCGGCGCGAGCCGGGACATCGCCCGTGCGGTCGCCGCGGGGAGGGCCTCACCGGAGGACCACACGTGCCGCAGCGCCGGCAGGGTGTGGCCGCCGAGACGCGCGACGTCGACGAACGCCGCCATCGCGGACGGGACGAGGTGTACCGACGTGACGTCCTCGCGACGCAGGACGTCGGCGAGAGACGCCGGGTCGCGGTGGGCGTCCGGGGGTGTGACGACGATCGTCGACCCCGACAGCAACGGCGCGAAGAACTCCGGCACCGACACGTCGAACCCGGCGGGTGTCTTCAGCGCCGTCACGTCGTCGCGGCCGAGGGGGTGGGTGTGCTGCATCCACGCGAGTCGGTTGACGATCGCCCGGTGGGTGACGGTCACCCCCTTCGGGACGCCGGTGGAGCCGGAGGTGAACAGGGTGTAGGCGGCGTTGTCCGCGCGCAGCGGGGACCGGCGATCGGCGTCGGTGACCGGGCCGCGGTCCGACGTCTCCTCGGCCGCGGCGTGATCCACGTCGAGCACGACACGACCGGCGACGAGGTCGGCCGGGAGGTCGCGATCGGTGACGACGACTCCGGCGGCGGCGGTGTCGAGGACGGTGCGCGTCCGTCCGACCGGACCGTCCGGGTCGATCGGGACGTACTGGGCGCCGGCGACGACGACCGCGTGCAGGGCGACGACGAGGTCCACGGAGCGCGGGAGTGCCACGGCCACCGCATCGTCCCCACCACACCCCGCGGCGACGAGGGCGCGGGCGAGGCGGTGCACCCGCGCGGCGTGCTCGGACCACGTCCAGCTCCGACCGTCGGCCCGGATCGCCACGTCGTCGCCGGCGAGGTCGACCCGTGCCGCGAACAGGTCGGCGAGGGTGTCGTCACCCAGCGGCAGCGACGGGCCGGTGGACCACTCGTGCAGACGATCCCGTGCCGACGAGGCGAGCGTGGTCACCTCGGCGATCCGGGTGACGGGTCGGTGGGCGACGACCTCGAGCAGATGGGCCGCCGTCTGCGCGACCACGGCGGCACGCGCGTCGTCGATCACGTCCGGCAGGTACTTCAGCCGCACCACCAGGCCGTCGCCGGTCGGGATGGTCACCAGCGTCAGCGGATAGTGCGTGGCGTCGGTCGACGAGACACCGCGCAGGTCGAGGTCTCCGCCGACCGCGTCCTGTCCCGTCGTGTCCGCCCCGCCCGCCGCCGCGACCGGGAACGACTCGTACACGGTGACGGTGTCGAAGAGCTGTCCCCGTCCCGCGGCCTCGGCGATGTCGGCCAACCCGAGATGCTGATGGTCCAGCATCGCCGTCTTCGACCACTGCAGGTCGGTGACGACGTCGGTGACCGTCGCCTCGCGGGCCACCCGGACGGTGGCCGGGACGGTGTTGATGAAGAGTCCGATCATCGTCTCGGCGCCCGGCAGGTCCGGCGGCCGACCCGACACCGTCTCGCCGAACACCACCCGCTCGGTGCCCGTCATCCGCGACAGCAGGATCGCCCACGCCGCCTGCACGAGGGTGTTGGTGGTGGCGCCGAGCCGACGACCGGTGGTGACGAGAGCCGCGGCGAGGTCGTGGCCGACGGGGATGTCCAACGAGCGCGGCTCGGCGGCGACGGGCACCCGACCCCCCGGCACGACGAGCGTCGGTTCGTCGACGTCGGCGAGCGCATCGGCCCACGCCTGCACGGACGCGTCGCGATCGATCCGTGTGAGCCGGTCGAGGTGGTCGGCGAAATCCGTCTCCGCGGGCTGCGCGAGCCGTGCCGGGTCGTCGTGTCCGGCGAGGAGATCGGCCAGCACGAGCGGCGCCGACCAGCCGTCGAGGATCAGGTGGTGGGCGGTGATCACCAGTGCTGCACCCACTCCCCCGCCCGGGAGGTGGTGGGTGATCCAGCGGAACCGTAGCAGCGGCGCCGACGACAGGTCGAACGGTTCGGCGCGATCGGCCGCCGCGAGAGCAGCGACCGCGTCGCCGGTCTCGGCGGCCGACAGCGCGGTCAGGTCGTCCGACGTCCAGCGGGGACGCGCCTCCGGCGCGATCACGACGACGGGCCGGCCGCTGTCGGCGCGCACGAAGGCCGATCGGAGTACACGGTGTCGGACGACGAGAGCGTCCGCGGCCGAACGCATCCGCTCCGGGTCGGCGCCGGGACCCAGGGTGAGCGTCGTCTGGATGACGTAGACGTCGCGGGATCCGTGGACGTCCCGTGCGGCCTCGGCCTCCACCAGCATCCCCTGCTGCAGCGGTGTCGCCGGCCACAGGACCGCCCCGGGGTGCCGCGTGAGCAGGTCGTCGATCTCGGTCTGCGTGAGACCCGTTGCGGCGAGATCGGTCTCGCTCGGGCCGGGGTCACCGACCGCGGAGACATGGTCGACGACGGCGCGCAGGTGATGCTCCCAGCGGGCGCCAATCGCCACGACGGTCGACTCGTCGAGCAGAGCCGCGGGCCGGGTGAGGTCGAGGTGCAGTTCGCGTCCGGCGGGGGTCGACGACGTCGTCACCGACGCGGTGAGGGCCGCCGTGGCGCGCATCGTCCCGCGGACGGTCGCGGGCAGCCCCGGTGCCGCCGTGTCGGGGACGGGCACTGCCGGGACGGACACTGCTGGGACGGGGACGCCCGAATCGACGTGATCCGTCGCGCCGACCGCTCCGAAGTAGTTGAACGCGATCGCCGGTGTGGTGAGCGTGTCGGTGTGCGCCGACCATCGCAGCGCCCCGAACCCGAGTCCCCGGTGTGGCATCCGTGCACGGACGTCCTTCACCGACTTCACCGTCGCGGCCGCGTCGCGCCCGACGACGGTCACCGACACGGGGACCATCCCGGTGAACCACCCGACCGTGCCGGTCAGATCGGCGCCCGGGGCGAGCGACTCCTCACGGCCGTGGGTCTCGGTGAGCAGCGCGACCCGCTGCTCCGTCGAGGCGTCCCCGAGGACGTCGACGAGAGCGTGGGCGAGGGCTGCGAGCATGATCGTGTCCGCACCCGTCCCGTAGGCGGTGGCGACGGTGGTGAGCACCGCCTCGCCGACCTCGGCGGGCACCGTGGTCTGCAGTCCGACGACGGTCGACTGCCGGTCCCGCGCCGAGTCGAGTCCCGCCTCGGGACCCGCCCCGGTGCCGATGGCTCCGGGCGCCACGGCCTCCTGCCACGGACGCGGGTCCTCGGTGCGGCCGAGATCGGCGAGGACGTCGGCCCACCGTCGGGCCGACGTCACCGGTGCGGTCAGGACCACCGGCGATCCGGCACGGACCGCCGACCAGGCGACGGCGAGGTCGGAACCGAGGATCTGCCAGGACACCGCGTCGACGGCGACGTGGTGGATCGCGAGCAACAGGCGATCGGGACCGTCGAGCACCGGGATCCGCGCCGCGGCGACCACACGTCCCCGCGCCGGGTCGAGGGTGTCGAGTGCGCGCGCGTGGGCTCCGACGACCGCCTGCCCCAGATCGCTCTCGGTGGCCTCGTCGACGGCGACGACGAGGACGTCGTCGACGTCCCCACCGCCCGCGACGACCTGCCACCGATGCTCGTCGCCGCTCGGCACCAGTGCGGCGGTGAGCATCGGGTGGTGGGCGACGACGGCGCGGACGACTGCGGTCACGTCGACCGGGTCGGACGGGAGGACGAACACCATCGACTGCGAGAAGTCCCGCGTCGCGTCGGGGTCGTCGTCGGGGACGAGATCGGCCATCCATCCGAGGGTCGGCGTGGCCGTCACGGGTCCGGCTGCCCCGCCGGGGAGTTCGGCGAGGACCGGCGTGACCGCGGCGCGGGCCGCGCGAGCGATGGCGCGGACCGTCCGATGGTCGAAGACCATGCGGGGTGTCACCGTGTACCCGGCCGCCCGGAGCAGCGACACCAGTCGGATCGACATGATCGAGTCGCCCCCGAGGGCGAAGAAGGAGTCGGTCACCGAGATCGTTCGCCGGCCCAGGACCGCGGCCACGATGTCGGCGATCACCCGCTCGTCGGCCGTCGCCGGCTCGACGGAGGTCTCGTCGGCGTCGTCGATCTCGTCGAGCGCCGGCAGTGCGCGACGGTCGAGCTTGCCCGCGGACGACAGCACGACCTCGTCGAGGACGATCCATCGGGTCGGGACCATGTACTCGGGGAGGGCGCGCCGCGCGACCGCGGTCACCGCGTCGACGTCGACGGCGGGGCCTGCGAGGTGCGCCACCAGATGCTGGGCACCGCTGCCGATCTCGACCACCGACGCCGCGGCGTGGACCACGCCGTCGGCGCGGAGCAGGACCGACTCGATCTCGCCGAGTTCGATGCGCTGTCCGCGCAGCTTCACCTGGTGGTCGGTGCGACCGAGATACTCCAGCGCTCCGTCGCGACCACGACGTACGAGGTCGCCGGTGCGGTAGAGACGCGCGCCGGCGGGACCACAGGGGTCGGCGACGAAGCGATCGGCGGTGAGGTCACCGCGGGCGGCGTACCCGCGGGCAACCTGGACACCGCCGAGATACAGCTCCCCGGGGACGCCGACGGGCACCCGGTGCAACCTCGGGTCGAGGACGCGGGTGACGGTGTTGTCGACCGGACGGCCGATCGGGACCACGTCTCCGATGTCGACCAGTTCCTGGTGGGTCACCTCGACCGCGGCCTCGGTCGGACCGAACAGGTCGTGCACGGCCGCCCACGGCATGCGCGCCCGCACCTGCGCCGCGGTCGCCGGCGGCAACGCCTCGCCGGACACGAACACATGGCGCAGGGACGTCAGCCGAGCCAGATCCGCGTCGTCGAGGACATCGAGGAACACCGCGAGCATCGACGGCACGAAATGCACCGTCGCGGCTCCACTCCCGGCGATCAGGTCGACGAGATGCGCGGGGTCGGTGTGGCCGTCCGCACGGGCGACGACGATCCGCGCGCCCGCCATCACCGGCGCGAACAGCTCGGGGACGGACACGTCGAAGGTGGCGGGGGTCTTCAGGATCACGCCGTCACCCACGGCGAGCGGGAACCGCGCGAGCCCCCACCGCAACCGGTTGAGGACGGCGGCGTGGGACACGGTGACGCCCTTCGGCCGACCCGTCGATCCCGAGGTGAAGATCGTGTACACCGCGGAGTCCGGACGCAGCGGGGCGCGGCGGTCGTGGTCGGTCACCGGGCCCGGATCACCCGTGCCGTCGGACTCCTCCACGAGCAGTGTGCGGTGTCCGGTGTCCCGTCGGTCGCCGGCGGTCGTGAGGACGACGCGCACCCCGGCCGTGGCGAGGATGTCGGCGATGCGGTCCGCAGGTGCGTCGGGATCGACGGGGACGTACTGCCCACCGGCGACGACGACGGCGTGGATCGCGACGACCATCGCGACCGACCGGCGCACCACGACGGCGACCGCGTCTTCGGGGCCGATCCCCTCGGCGATCAGCCGACGGGCGAGCCGGTGCACACGGGATGCGAACGCACCCATGGTGATCGACTGTCCGTCGGACTCCACGGCGACAGCGTCCGGGTACGCGGCGTACGCCTCGGTGAGGACGTCGGCGAGGGTCTGCGCAGGGCGCTCCACCACCGGCCCGAGCTCAGCGGCGGCGACGTCCTCCCGCTCCCGCGGATCGAGGATGTCGATGTCACCCACCGCGCGGTCGTCGCGGTCCGCGGTGAGTGCGGTGAGGACCCGGACCAATCGGTCGGCGAGGTCCTCGACGGTCGGGCCGTCGAACAGGTCGGTGGCGTACACGATCTCGCCCGGCCACTCCCCCGACGGCGTCGTCGACACCGTGACGGCGAGGTCGAGCCGCGCGGGCGGCGGCCCCGGATCGAGGATCTCCACCCCGTCGTGGGCGGTGATCGTCGACGAGGTGTCGAGCGACAGCATCACCTGCGCCAGAGGGGCGTGCGCCTCGGACCGGCCGGGGGCCAGTCGCTCGACGAGATGCTCGAACGGGGCGTCGGCGTGGGCCACGGCGTCGAGGTCGGCCTCCCGCACCGCCGCGAGCAGCGCGGCGACGCCGGCGTCCGGGGTGACCGCGGTGCGCAGCACGAGGGTGGTGACGAACATCCCCACGACGGCGTCGAGGTCGGCCTGCCCGCGACCGGCCGTCGGGGTGACCACGGCGATGTCCTCGGTCGCGGAGAGCCGGGCAAGCAGCACCGCGAGCGCGGCGTGCACCACCATGAACTCGGTGGCGCCGTGACGGCGTGCCGCCGACCGGATCTGCTCGGCCACCGCGGCGGGCACGGTGAACCGGATCCGGTCGCCGCCCTGGGTCGCGCGCGGTGGGCGCGGACGGTCGGTCGGGAGCGGGAGGACGTCGGGGAGGCCGGCGAGACGCGAGACCCGATGCGCGACCTGCGATCCCAGCGGTGTGGTCGGGTCGTCGACGGACCCGAGGACACGCTCCTGCCACAGGGCGACGTCGGCGACCTGGAGCGGCAGCGGCGTCAGGTCCGGTGCGGCGCCGGCCGATCGGGCGGACCATGCGGCGACGAGGTCGGCGACCAGCGGACGCAGCGACTCCCCGTCGACCGCGATGTGGTGCATGGCCAGCGCGACGACGGTGGAGCGCTCGCCGCTCGGGCCCACCGCGTCGGGGACGATCCGCGCCCGCACGGGCAGATCGGTGACGAGATCGAACGGGCGCGACAGAAGGTCCCGGACGGCCGCCTCCGCGGGCGAGGCGTGCACCTCCACGACCAGACGCGCGGCCGCCTCCGCGATCGGCAGCACATGCTGCGTCGCGCGTCCCGCGTGTTCCGGGAACACGGTGCGCAGGACCTCATGGCGCGCTAGGACGTCGAGCAGTGCGGTCCGCAGGACGTCGGCGTCGACGGTCCCGGAGAGTCGCAGCACGAGCGGGATCGTGTAGGCGACCGAGTCGGGTTCGAACCGGTTGAGGAACCAGATGCGCTGCTGCGCAGTCGTCAGCGGGATGTGTTCGGGGCGCGGCTGCACGGTGATCGGGGGCAGGGCGACGTCACCGTCGGCGGCGCGGACGCGCGCGGCGAGCGCGCGGGCGGTCGGTGCGTCGAAGAGGTCGCGGACGCCCACGCGCACCCCGAACGCCTCGGTGACTCGGGCGACGACGCGCGTCGCCGACAACGAGGTGCCGCCGAGGTCGAAGAAGTCGTCGGTCGCGCCGACCCGGGGGATGTCGAGGACGTCGGCGACCACGGCCGCCACCACGCGTTCGTGGTCGTCCGCGGGCGCGACGACAGCGATGTCCGGGGCGACAGGCTCGGGCAGTGCGGAGCGGTCGAGCTTCCCGACGGGGCTGAGCGGCATCTCCTCGACGACGGTGACGGTGGCCGGGACCATGTAGGCCGGCACCGTCGCGGCGACGTGGGTGCGGATCTCGGACGCGAACTCTGCTGCGTCACAACCGGACTCGGTCGCGGGTTCGACCCACGCGGCGAGCGACGCGGTGGGCCCCT
Organism: Williamsia sp. SKLECPSW1; assembly: GCF_054332755.1. NCBI lineage: Bacteria > Bacillati > Actinomycetota > Actinomycetes > Mycobacteriales > Nocardiaceae > Williamsia > Williamsia sp. SKLECPSW1. Next base: position 495,115 of record NZ_JBTGLI010000001.1, read on the forward strand.
CGCCGATCAGCAGGACCGCGGCGCGGCGCACCCCGGGGTGGCGCAGGATCACGGTCTCGACCTCGCCGAGTTCGAGCCGTTGTCCGCGCAGTTTCACCTGGCCGTCGGATCGGCCGACGTAGCTCAGCAGATCACCGCGTCGACGAACGAGGTCGCCGGTGCGGTACATCCGCGTGCCGTCGGGTGCGGCGACGAACCGCTCGGCGGTCCGATCGGGTCGGCGGTGGTAACCGCGGGCGAGACCGGGGCCGGACAGGTACAGCTCGCCCAGCGTGCCGTCCGGGACCGGCCGCAGGTGCTCGTCGAGCACCCGTGCCGTCACACCGGGCATCGGGGTTCCGAGCGGGACCGCACTGTCCGGCGTGAGCGCGGTGCTCGTGACCGCGAGGATCGTCGTCTCGGTCGGTCCGTAACCGTCGTACACCGCACCGGGCCACCGCCCGATCTCCCCCGGCGGCACGGCTTCTCCGCCGGCGAGCAGATGGACCAGGGGAAGCGACCCCGGGTCCGGGATCGACGCGGCCACCGACGGGACGAGGAAGGCGTGCGTGAGGTGGTGTCGCGCGATCCACCGGGCCAGTTCGGCGCCGCCGACAACGTCGTGGGGTGCGATCACCAGCGGTGCCTGCGCGACGGCCGCACCGAGGACCTCCAGCACGGCGGCATCGAACGACGGCGAACTGATCCCCAACCACCGTGCGCCGGGGGTCGAGGCGTGGCGGTCGCGCAGCGTGGCCGCGACAGCGGAGAGCCCGGTGTGGGTGACGAGGACACCCTTCGGGACGCCGGTCGATCCGGACGTGAAGATGAGGTAGGCACCGGCGTCGACGGACACCGGGGGCCAGGTGGTGGGCCGGGTGGTCCCCGGCACGGACGCGCGTTCGCGCAGGGCGGTGAGCGCGGCGTCGTCGAGTGCGATGGGCACGCCACCGGTGCCAGGCGTGTCCTCGGTGCCGTGGGCGTCCACCCCGGCACCGATCAGCATCACCCGGGCGCCCGCCTCCGCCAGGATGACGCGGCGCCGCTGCGCCGGGTAGCGCGGGTCCACCGGACACCAGATCGCGCCGGTGAACGCGACCGCACGCAGCGCGACGTGGACGGCGGCGGAGCGCCGGATCAGCCCGGCGACGACGGTCTCCGGCCCGACACCGGCGTCGAGGAGATCGTGCGCGAGGGCGGTCGCCGCCGCGTCGAGGTCGCGGTGGGTCCACTCGCCGTCGGCGTCGACGAGCGCGACCGCGTCGAGATCGGCTGCGGTGGTGAGGACGTCACGCAGCAGCTGTACCGGGGGTGCCGCGGGTCCGACGAGCGTCGCGGTGTCGCGGCCGGGCAGCAGTACCTCGATGTCCCCGACCCGCATGTCGGGGTCGGCTGCGAACGCCTCGAGGACGGCGGCGAACCGATCGGCGAGATCGCGGACCGTACCGGCGTCGAACACGTCGGCGGCGCCGGTGACGCGCACCCGCCAGGCAGCAGGGTCGTCGGCGGTCAGGACCCCCACGAGCAGGTCGACCTTCGCCTCGTCGACGGGCAGGGCCATCGGTTCGACCGTGACCCCGGGCAGCGCTCCCCCGGCGACGGGTGCGTCGTGGGCGACCGTCAGGAGCACCTGCACGAGCGGCGGTACCGCTGCCGAGCGCCCGGTCGTGGGACCGGCGAGGCGGTCGACGAGGTGCTCGAACGGCGTGCGGTCGTGGGCGAGCGCATCGAGGTCGTGTCCGCGGACGCGGGCGATCAGCTCGCCGACGCGCTCCTGGGGGTGCACCGGGGTGCGTAGGACGACGGTGTTGACGAACATGCCGATCAGGTCGTCGATCTCGGCCCGCCCGCGCCCGGCAACCGGCGTGCCCAGGACGACGTCGTCGGTCGCCGCCACCCGCGCGAGGAGTGCCGCGAGCGCGCTGTGCAGCACCATGAACACCGACGCCCCGTGGCGCCGCGCGAGCGACTCGACCGTGCGCGCCGCGCGCTCGGAGAGCGCGGACTCCACCGTTGTCCCGACCCCGCTCGGCGATGCGGGACGCGGCCGGTCGAGCGGCAGGCCGATGACGGCCGGGGCATCGGCGAGGGTGCGGGTCCAGAACGTCAGATCGCCGTCCCGGCTGTCGTCGCCGTTCTCGTCCGCCTCGACGAGGGCCCGATGCCAGACGGCGTGGTCGGCGTACTGGATCGGCAGCGGCGGCAGATGCGGTGCGGTGGAGTCGATCCGAGCGGTGTACGACGCGAGCAGATCACGCAGCAGGATCGGCACGGACTCGCCGTCCGCGGCGATGTGGTGGACCGCGACGACCAGTGCGGTGGGGTCACCGGGGGCGATCCGCACCCGGATCGGTAGGTCGGTGCGGAGGTCGAACGGCGTCGTGAGCACGGCGAGTGCCGCGTCCTCGCCGTCGACGGTCGCGACGTCGACCTGAGCGGCCGCGGTGTCCGCGTCGAGGATGCGCTGCAGCGGCCCGGCGCCGTCCTCCGGGTAGATCGTGCGCAGCACCTCGTGCCGTGCGAGCAGGTCGGTCACCGCACCCCGCACCGCGACCACGTCGACCTCGCCGCGCAGACGGACCGCGAGCGGTATGACGTACCCGGCGGTGGTCCGGTCCTCGTCGAGGCGGTTGAGGTACCACATCCGTTGCTGCGCATGCGACAACGAGATCCGCAGTGTGCGGTCGACCGGTACGGGCGCCGGGACGGCCGGACGGCTCCGCGCCACCGCCTCCTCCGCGGCGCGCACGATGTCGCCGATCGTCGACGCCTCGAACACCGATCGCACACCGAGGTCGTGGCTCAGCACCGCCGAGAGGCGTCCGGCGACCCGGGCGGCGGTGAGCGAGGTGCCCCCGAGGTCGGTGAACGCGGCGTCGGCAGGGACCACGTCGAGTCCGAGGACATCGGCGACGACACCCCGGACCACCTCGGCCAACTGCGATTCCGGCGACGGTGCGGGTGCGGCCTCGACCGGGGCGGGGCGGACCGCCGTGGGTGTCGATGCGGGGAGGAGTTCCCCGGTGCGCGAGTACCGGACCGACAGGCCGGTGCGCAGCATGCGTTCCCCCGGCGCCCCGAGGTCTGAGGCGATCAGGCTGTGACTCGCCGTTCCCGCCGCTCCCTCCGACGGGGCCCCGCCCGTCGACGCGACGGCGTCGCCGCCGAGGTACAGGTCGCCGACGGCACCGGGCGCGGCGGGGCGCAACCGTGCGTCGCGCACCCGCGCCACGACGCCGGGCAGCGGCCGGCCGAGGGCCGGAGTCGTGTCGTCCGGCGACACCTCGCGGTGGAGGACACCCAGTGCGCCGGGCGTGACGGTCAGCAGGGTGTGCAGGCGAACGCGCGGGAAGCGGCCGAAGAGCTCCGACGCCGCGGGAAGCGCGGCGCCGCCGCCGGTGGCGACTGCGAGCCGCAGGAACGGCAGGTCCGTGTCCGGCACGGCCGCCGTGAGCCGATCGGCGGGCGCGACGACGACCGAGACACGATCGGGATCCACTGTCGCGGTGACGGTCGCACCACCGATCAGCGCCCACAGCGAGGCGGCGATCATCGACGCATCCGGCCCACCCTGGTCTGCGGTACCCGCCAGGAGCACCTCGTCGCGGGAGTCCACGGGAAGCCGCTCGGCGAGCCACGTGAGGTGTCCGGCCAGCGCGGCACGCGTGACGACGTGGCCGTCGTGGACGATCGCGGGCAGCCGGGGATCGGCGAGGACCGTGGGCACATCGGTCGGGACGGTGTCGTCGCGCACGCCCTGGGTGACGGTGACGGCGGCGGACGCGTCGGAGGTCACCACGTGGCCGCCGGCGAGGAGCGTGGCCGCCACCGCGATCGCGTGCTCGTCGGAGAGCGGGATCCGCACGGCCACGGGCGTTCCCGGCACGACACCGCGGCGCACGAGGTCGGCGGCGGTCGCGGCCACCCGCGATGCCCGCGACGCCGGGGCGACCAGCACATCGGCGAGATCGACCGCGCGCGCCTGTCGCGAGGCATCCGTCGGAGCGGACATCGCCACAGATGGCACCTCGACACCCGACGGCACCCCGAGATCACCGACCGCGCGATCCGGTCCCGCGACACCGTCGGCGAGGACGGCTGCGAACTCGTGGGCGAGTGCCTCGACGGTGGCGGCGTCGAAGAGGTCGGTGGCGTAGGCGATCTCCCCGTCGATCCCGGTCGGCGTCCCGTCGTCTGCACGCGTCGCGGCGATCCCGACGGTGAGGTCGAACCGGGCGGCCGGTGGACCCGCGTCGACGGGGGTGACGGTGAGGCCGTCCACCTCCAGTGCGGCCGAGCCGTGTTCGGTGACCGACACCATCACCGACGCCAGCGGCGGTGTGTCGGTGTCCCGGGCGGCCAGCCGCTCGACGAGCACCTCGAACGGGGCCTCGGCGTGGTCGAACGCGGCGAGGTCGGTGACCCGCACCGCACGGACGACATCGTCGAAGCTCGTGTGGGGGTCGATCGGCGTGCGCAGCACCAGGGTGGTGACGAACATGCCGACGAGGTCGTCGAGTTCGGCACGACCGCGGCCGGACGCCGGGGTCGCGATCGTCACGTCGGCGCGACCCGCACGTCGGGCGAGGACCACGGCGAGCGCAGCGTGGACGACCATGAAGACGCTGACGCCCCGCTCGCGGCACCACCGGTCGAGTGCCGCGGTGTCGATGTCCGCCATGGGGATCGCGACCGATTCGCCACGTCCCGTCGGGGCGGACGGTCGCGGCCGGTCGGACGGCACGACGACCGGGTCGACGACACCGTCGAGTTCGGCGGTCCACCAGTCGATCTGCTGTGCGAGCACCGACGACGGGTCGTCGGGGTCGCCGAGTACGTCGGCCTGCCAGAGGGTGACGTCGGCGTACTGCACGGGCAGCGGCGGGAGGCTCGGCGGCGCACCGGCGACGCGGGCGCGGTAGGCGTCGACGAGGTCCCGGGTGAACGGGGTGACGGACTCGCCGTCGGAGGCGATGTGGTGCATGACGACGACGAGGTCGTGGGTGTCCCTGTCGACTTCGCGGACACCGGCTCGGATGGGGAGATCACGGGTGACGTCGAACGGTCGGGTGGGGAGGTCGGCGACGTCGTCGCTCACCCACCACGACTCCGCGTCGACGGTGTCGAGGATGTGCTGACCGACCGTGCCGGTGTCGTCCTGTCGGAAGACGGTCCGCAGGCTCTCGTGGCGGGCGATCACGTCGCCGATCGCCGCGCGCAGCGCCGGGACGTCGAGGCCGCCCCGCAGCCGTAGGGCGAACGGGATGTTGTACGCCGGTGACGTCGGGTCGAGGCGGTTGAGCACCCACATCCGTCGCTGCGCGGGCGACACCGGGATGTGGTCGGGACGGGGGCCGGCCACGATCGGCCTCGCAGCGGCACCCCGGAACGCGGCACCTGCGCTCGCCGCACCTGCCGTCGCCTCGGTGATCCGACGCGCCAGCTCCCGCGGGGAGGGTGCGTCGAAGAGGTCCCGGACACCGACGCGCAGGTCCAGTGCGGCACCGATGCGTGCGGCGGCGCGCGTCGCGGACAACGAGGTGCCGCCGAGGTCGAAGAAGCTCGCGGTGGCCGAGACCGCGTCCAGTCCGAGCACCTGGGCGATCACGTCGGCGATCACCTGTTCGGTGTGACCGGCCGGCGGGGCAGCTGTGTCGCCGGCCGACGGCGACCCGGGCAGACCTCCGCCGTCGATCCCGGGCAGTGCCCGTCGGTCGACCTTGCCGGATGCGGTGACCGGCAACCGATCCAGGATCACCCAGCTGTCGGGGCGTAGCCCGGGCGGGAGCACGGCGGCGGCATGCGCGGCCACCTCCGCGGTGGTGATGCCGGGACCGGCGACCCAGACGACCAGACGGTCGGCGACCACCGCGGCCGCTGCCGCGACGACTCCGTCTGCGGCGGCGACGACGTTCTCCACCTCGCCGAGTTCGATGCGTTGGCCGCGCAGCTTGACCTGGAAGTCGCTGCGCCCGAGGTACTTCAGCTCCCCGTCGGCGGTCCAGCGCACGAGGTCGCCGGTGCGGTAGAGCCGTTCCCCGGAGCCCGAGGGGTCGGCGACGAACCGGTCGGCGGTGAGGTCTGGGCGCCCCGCGTACCCGCGCGCGAGCTGGACGCCGGCGAGGTGGAGCTCGCCGGTCACACCGGGCCCGACGGGGTGGAGCCGACGGTCGAGGACGACGACACGCGTGTTCGCGACGGGGCGCCCGATCGGCACGGTGGTCGCGTCGGGCGCGACCTCGTGTGCGGTGACGTCGATGGCCGCCTCGGTGGGCCCGTACAGGTTGTGCAGCCGCGCGCCCGGCGCAAGGGCGAGCAGGGCTGTGGCCGTCGCGGCCGGGAGCGCCTCCCCCGATGCGACGACATGGCGCAGTGATCGCAGACGCGGATCGCCGCCGGTGGTCCCGCCGTGTGTGGTCCCGCCGTCTGTGGCGGCCACGGCGTGTGCAGCACCGACGGTCTCGACGAAGACGGCCATCATCGACGGGACGAAGTGCAGACAGGTCACCGACGCCCGTGCGACGAGCGAGGCGAGGTAGGCCGCGTCGCGGTGCCCGTCCGGGTCGGCGATCTCCATCGTCGCCCCGACGATCGGCGGCAGGAACACCTCCCACATCGCCACGTCGAAGGTGAGGGGCGTCTTCTGCAGGACCACGTCGTGCTCGTCGAGCTCGAGATCGCGCTGCATCCAGGCGATCCGGTTGACGACGGCGTCGTGGGTGACGGTGACGCCCTTGGGGCGGCCCGTGGATCCGGAGGTGAACAGGGTGTACGCGGCATCGGCACCGCGCACCGGGGCGAGGCGGTCGACGTCGGTGACAGGTGCCGCGTCGGGCACCGGACCGCTGCAGTCGACGACGGTCTGCGGGACGGGCGCCGGCGAGGCGGCCCCGTTCGGTCCGACGAGCATCCGGACGACGGACGCGGTGCGGCAGATGTGGTCGACACGCTCGGTCGGCGCCTCGGGATCGATCGGGACGGCATGGCCTCCGGCGGCCACGACGGCGTGCACCGCGACGATCATCTCGATCGACCGCGGTATGCACACGGCGACAGCGACATCGGGTCCGACGCCGACGGCGATGAGGTCCCGCGCGAGGCGGGCCACGTGCGCACCGAAGCCGCGGGCGTCGAGGACACGGTCTCCGTGGCGCAGCGCGATCGCGTCGGGTGCGGCGGCGCCACGGAGAGCCACGAGGTCCGACAGACGGGCGTCGGGCACGGTGAGGGCGGGTCCGCGGCCCCAGGTGTCGACGAGTTCGGCGGTGGCCGTGTCGATCCTGTCGAGGTCGCCGACCGCGGTGTCGGGACTGTCCGCGAGCGCGGTGAGCACCGCGACGATCCGCGCGAGCAGATCGTCGGCGCAGGTGTCGGCCACGACCGACGGCCGGTACTTCAGAGTCAGCATCAACCCGTCGTCGCCGGGAGCAGCGACGACCGCGATCGGATAGTGCGTCGCGTCGGCGGTCGTGATGCCCCGGATGTCGAGACCGGCGGCGGTCGCCCCCGCGGTAACACCGTCGGCGTCGACGGGGAAGTTCTCGTACACCACCAGGCTGTCGACGGTCAGATCCACGTCGACGCCGCGCGCGATGTCGTCGAGCCCGACGAACTGGTGGTCGACGACCGCCGCGCGATGCCGGTGCACATCCCGCACCACGTCGGGGACGGTGTCGCCGGGCGCCGCGGTGACCGCGATCGGCACGGTGGTCACGAAGAGCCCGACCATGCGATCGACGTCGTCGACCTCCGGGGACCGCCCGGCGGCTGTCTCGGCGAACAGCACGGTGTCCTCGCCGGTCAGACGCGCGAGCACCACCGCCCACGCGGCGTGGACGGCTGAACTCGTCGTGACGCCGAGGCCACGGACGCGGGCGGTCACCGCGTCGGTTGTCCGGCGATCCAGCCGGGTCGTCGTCTCCCGGTGGTCCGGCCCGGCCACCGGCTCGGTCGGCGCAGGCAGGGCCGGGGCGACGAGGGTGGGGCCCTCGACGTCGGCGAGAGCCTCCCGCCACGCGTCGAGGGCAGCGGCGGTGTCCTGTCGGGCGAGCCACTCGAGGTGGTCGCCGAAGTCGAGGACCTCGGTGTCCGCAGCACCGCCCAGGAGGTCGGCGAGCAGGATCGGCCCCGACCATCCGTCGACGATCAGGTGATGTGCTGTGACGATGAGTGACAGCAGCGGCGCTGCGCCCTCGGATGCGGTGCGGCCGCCGGATGCGTTGTGGCGCACCGCGACGAACCGGATCAGGCCCGGTGCGGCGAGGTCGAACGGACGTGTCCGCTCGTCGGCGGCGAGCGACGCGATCGTCTCGTCCGCCGCGTCGTCGCCGGTGAGATCGATGTCGCGCCAGTGCGGTCGGGTGTCGGGGTCGACGACGACCGCCGCACGCCCGGAGTCGAGGCGGTGGAACGTCGACCGCAGCGCCGGGTGTCGGACGAGGGCCTGCGCGGCGGCGGCACGCAGGCTCGTCGACGTCCGGTGCCCGGCCAGGGTGATCACCGACTGTGTGACGTAGGGGTCCACCTCGTCGGCGCCGGTGACGAGTCCGCCGCGCCCCAGCTCGGACTGGAAGAGCAGTCCCTGCTGCAACGGCGTCAGCGGCCACAGACGAGCACCCGGTCGGTCGCGGAGCAGCGCGTCGATCTCGTCCTGGACGAGTCCGGTTGCGGCGACATCGGTCTCGCTCGGCCCGGGTGTCCGGTCGGTCACCGCGGTGGCGGTCGCGCGCACCGCGTCGACCCAGGAGTCCGCGAGCGCGCGGGCCCGCCGCTCCCCCGCGTCGCCGCCGCCGAGTGCGCCCGGCGCGACGGTCACCTCGGCGCGGACACGGCGACCGAGGTCGTCGTGGACGATCGCGGTCGTCACCGTCACCGCGGCGAGCGCCGACATCGCGCCGCGGGTGACGGCAGGCAACGACGGCGCATCGGATGCGGGTCCGAACGCTGCCTCGTTCTCGGTCCGCTGCAGGACACCCAGGTGGTTGACGGTCACCGAGGGCAGCGGGACGTCGCGCAGGGGTGAGCCGTCCGACCAGCGCAGCGGCCCGAACGCCACACCGCGATCGGGGGTTCGGGCGAGGGCGTCCTTGGTGACATGGACGAGGCGGATCATCCCGACGGAGTCGTCGCCGCGACGCGGGATGTCCACGGCGACCGGGGCGAATGCGGTGAACCATCCCACGGTGCCGGAGAGGTCGGCACCCGGCGCGACGTCCTCCTCGCGACCGTGGTTCTCCACGAGCACCGCGATCCTGTCGGTGTCCGACCCCTCGGCGAGCGCGCGGGCGACGGCGGCGAGCAGCACCACGTCGATGCTCGTGTCGAAGGCCCCGGCGACCCTCTCGAGCAGCTCCTCGGACAGTGCGGCGTCGAGCGTCGTCGACACCGTCGTCACGTCGACCTGCCGGTCGCGGTCGGGGTCGACGACCACCGGCACCCCGTCGACGACAGGCGGTGGCACCGACAACCGGTCGCGCCACAGCGGGATCTCGTCGGTGCGTGCGGAGAGGTCGGCGAGGACCTGCGCCCATCGGCGGTAGGACGTCCCGCCCGCCGTGATGTCGACCGGCGCTCCCGAACCGTGCTGCCACCACGCGGTGGCGAGTCCGGTGACGACGGGGTGCCAGGACACGGCGTCGACGGCGATGTGGTGGATCGCGAGGACGAGACGCCCCGGACCGCCGGCCGCCACGACGCCGACGGCACCGACCATGATCCCGCGGCCGGGATCGAGTGTGGACAGCGCGATCTCGTGCGCGTGCCGGATGTCCGCGTCGGTGATCGACGCCACCGCGGAGGTCAGCGACACGTGCACCTGCGCCGGGTCACCGGCACCGGCGGTCACGGTCCAGTCACCGCCGGATCTCGTGAGCGACGCCGTCAGCATGGGGTGCGCCCGGACGACCGGCTCGACGACGGCGCGGAGGTCGTCCGCGGTGACGCCCTCCGGCAGGGTCAGCACCGTCGACTGCGAGAAGTCCCGCACGGCAGCGGGATCGGCGCTGTCACCGACGAGGTCGAGCATCCACGACACCTGCGGAGGCAGGGGCATCGTCCCCGTCGGTCCGTCGGCCGGTTCGGCGAGTGTGACGGCGTGCGCACCCCGGATGCGCTGTGCCAGTTCGCGGACCGTCGGTGCCGCGAACACGTCCCGCGGTGTGACGGTGAACCCGGCTGCACGCAACAGCGAGGTGAGGCGGATCGCGGCGATGGAGTCGCCGCCCGCGGTGAAGAACGACGTCGTCACCGACACGGACTCGACGCCGAGGACACCGGCCACGATGTCGGCGACGATCCGTTCGTCGTGGGTCGCGGGTGCGACGAGACCGTCGGAGGCGAGGACGGTGAGATCCGGTGCGGGCAGGGCGCGGCGGTCGAGCTTGCCGCTGGCCCCGATCGGCGCGGTGGGCAGGAGGGTCCACACGGTGGGCCGCATGTACTCGGGGAGGGCGTGCGCCACGGCATCCGTGGCGGCCTCGAGCACGGTCTCGTCGTCGCGCCCGACGAGGTAGGCGGCGAGGTGGTCGGCACCGGCGGGTGTGCGCGCGACGACGACGGCGGTGTGCGTGACCCCGGGCACCGTGGCCAGCACGGCCTCGATCTCGCCGAGCTCGACGCGCTGCCCGCGGATCTTCACCTGCGAGTCGGTGCGGCCCAGGTACTGCAGCTCGCCGTCGCGGGTGCGGCGGACGAGATCGCCGGTCCGGTAGAGCCGTTCACCGATCGCGAAGGGATGGGCGACGAACCGTTCGGCGGTGAGGTCGGGCCGCACGGCGTACCCGCGCGCGAGCTGGATCCCCCCGAGGTACAGCTCGCCGACGACGCCGTCGCCCACCGGGTGCAGGCGCGCGTCGAGGACATGGGCCTGTACCCCGGGGACGGGGCGGCCGATCGGGACGACGTCACCGACGGTGGGCAGTGGCGCGTGCAGTACCTCGACGGCCGCCTCCGTCGGTCCGAACAGGTCGTGGAGTGCGGCGTCCGGCAGTGCGATGCGCGCGGCGCGTGCGACCGCCGGCGTGAGCGCCTCCCCGGAGCAGAACAGGTATCGGACACCGCGCATCTGCGCCAGTCGGTCCGGTCCGACGACGTCGAGGAACACCGACAGCATCGACGGGACGAAATGCACCGAGGTGACACCGTGCTCGGCGACGAGGGCCGCGATGTGGTCGGGATCGGTGTGGCCGTCGGCGCCGGCGACGACCATCCGCGCACCGGCCACCAGCGGTGCGATCAGTTCGGGCACGGAGACGTCGAAGGTGACCGGCGTCTTCAGCAGCACGGCGTCGTCGGCGCCGAGCGGGAACGCCTGCAGACCCCAGCGGATCCGGTTCAGCACGGCCCGATGGGAGACGGTGACGCCCTTGGGTCGTCCGGTCGAGCCGGAGGTGAACAGCGTGTACGCGGCGGCGTCCGGGTGGATGGGGCCACCGCGCTCGGCATCGGTGACGGGCGGGGCGGCGCGGGTGTCGACGACCACCGGGATCGCACGGATCCCGCTGTCGCGCAGACACGGCGGGAGGTCGTCGGCGACCAGTGCCACCCGCGCACCCGAGGTCTCGACCACGTGGGCCGCACGCTCGGCCGGCGATGTCGGATCGAGGGGGACGTAGCGCCCACCCGCGGCGAGCACCGCGTGGATCGCGACGACGAGGTCCACCGACCGCGGGAGGCTCACCACCACGGCGGTCTCCGCACCGACACCCGCGTCGAGCACGGTGCGGGCGAGCCGTGCCACCGCGGAGCCGACGTCGGCGAACGTCAGGGACGCACCCGTGGGTCCGTCGACGACCGCCGTGGCCGAGGCATGACGTGCGGTCGCCTCGGCGAAGACGGACACCAGGTTCTCGTCGCCGGCCATCGCGGGCGGCCCCTCCGCCGCGGAGAGCGCGGCGATGCGTCCCTGAGGCCCGAGCAGGTCGACGTCGCCGACCGCGGTCGTCGGCGGCGCCTCGGCGAGCGTGACGAGCATGCGGGTGACCGCGTCGGCGATCATCACAGCCGTCTCGACGTCGAAGAGACTACGAGCGACCGTGACGAGCCCGTCGAGTCCGTCGCCGGTGTCGGTGACACCGACCGTCAGGTCGACCTTGGCGGGTTCGGGGCCCGGGTCGGCGACGGTGACCGAGAGATCGCCGATCGTGGTCTGCAGGGCCGCGCGGGTGGTCCCCTCGTCGAGGACGAGCATCACCTGGGCGAGCGGCTCGAACGACTCCGACCGGACGGGGTCGAGTGCGTCGACGACCCGCTCGAACGGCACGTGTGCGTGCGCGAACGCGTCGAGGTCGACCTCGGCGACGGTCGCGAGGAGGGTGTCGAGGTCGTCGGCGGGGTCGAGAACGGTCCGCAGCACGACGGTGTTGACGAACATCCCGACCAGCGGGTCGATCTCGGCACGCCCGCGACCGGCGACCGGGGTGGCGACGGCGATGTCCCCGGTGCCGGTGATCCGGGCGAGGACAGCGGCCAGTGCGGCGTGCACCACCATGAACAGCGTCGCGCCCCGCCGGGTCGCGATGGTGTGCAGGCGGTTCCGGTGCTCGGCGGACAGCGACCAGGTGACCGTCTCCCCGCGGGCGTCGGCGACGGCGGGGCGTGGGCGGTCGGTGGGCAGCGGCAGCAGGTCGGGCGCAACGGCCAGCACCGATCGCCAGTGTGCGAGCGCGCGTGCCATCTCCGACGCGGGATCGTCGGCGGCGCCGAGTGTCTCGCGCTCGGCGAGAGCATGGTCGGCGTACTGGATGGGCAACGGGTCCCACTGCGGGGCGGTCCCGGCGGCGCGCGCGGCGTAGGCGGTCGCGATGTCCGCCGCCAGGATCGGCGCCGACTGCCCGTCGGCGGCGATGTGATGGACGGCGAGCACGAGGAGATGATCGGTCGGGGCGGTCGAGGCGATGCGACCGCGCACCGGGAGGTCCACGGTGACGTCGAAACCGTCGGCGAGCACAGCGCGCGCCGTCGTGTCGCTGTCGGGGCCGGTCAGCGCACGCCAGTCGAGGCGGTCGTCGACCACGGACGTCGGGAGCACCACCTGCACGGGCTCGCCGCCGGAGGACGACGGGTACACCGTGCGCAGCACCTCGTGGCGATCGACGACGTCGCGGACCGCGCGGTACATCGCGTCCGCGTCCAGCACGCCGCGCAGCGCGACGACGACCGGGATGGTGTACGCCGACGAGGCGGTGTCGAGCTGGTTGACGAACCACATGCGTCGCTGCGCGTGCGACAGCGGGATGCGTGCCGGGCGCGGTCGGGGCCCTCCCGGTACCCGGACCGTCGCCACACGTCCGGCGAGAGCGCCGGCCAGGGCACGTGGAGTGCGGTGGGCGAACAGGTCCCGGACGCCGATGTCCACACCGAGCGCGTCACCGAGCCGGGCCACGACCCGCGTCGCAGACAGGCTGGTGCCGCCGAGCGCGAAGAAGTCGTCGATCACCGAGACCCGGTCGGTGTCGAGCACCGCGGCGACGACATCGGCGACGACTCGCTCACGGTCGTCGACGGGGGCGACGAACGCGGCGCGGTCGACGGTCGGGGCCGGCAGTGCACGACGATCGATCTTGCCGACCGTCGTCATCGGGAGGGCGTCGACGACGACGATCGACGGGACCATCGCCGACGGCAGTCGCTGCGCCACAGCGGCGGTCAGCTCCGCGGTGTCCACCCCGGCGCCGGTCGGGACGACCCACGACACGAGCGTCGTGTCGTCACCGGTGCGGTACGGGCCGGTGAACGACGCCGCGACCTCGGCGCGGCCGGTGAGGACGGCGTCGACCTCACCCGGTTCGACGCGGACGCCGCGGATCTTGACCTGGAAGTCGCTGCGTCCGAGGTGCACGAGTTCCCCCGAGCGCAGACGGCGGACGACGTCACCCGTGCGGTAGCGGCGGCGACCGTCCGGCCCGGCGACGAACCGGTCGGCGGTGAGATCCGGTCGTCCCCGGTAGGCGCGGGCGAGCGCGGGTCCCGAGAGGTACAGCTCGCCGGCCACGTTCACCGGGACCGGCTGCAGGCGTGTGTCGAGGACCTCGACGCCGACGCCGGCGACGGGGGTGCCGATCGTCGGCGGGCGGTCGGGGGTCATCGGCGCGCTCGCGGTCGACCACACCGTCGCCTCCGACGGCCCGTACAGGTTGAGCATCGTGCGATCGGATGCCCAGGCGCGCACCAACTCCGGGCCGCACGCGTCGCCGGCGACGCAGAGGACCGCGAGGTCCGGCAGGTCCTCGGACGGCACGGTGGCCAGCGCGGCGGGCGTGATCACGGCGTGGGTGACGCGGTGGACCCGCAGGACCTCGGCGAGCTCGACACCGCCGACGACGCCGGGCTCGACGACGACCTGCGCGGCGCCGGCCGCTGCCGCGATGACTGTCTCGAACACGGCCGCGTCGAATCCCGGTGCGGCCACACGCAGCACGCGCGACTCCGCTGTCAGCGCGAGCCGACGGACGGCCTCGGCCGTGAGCGCCGCCAGCCCGCGGTGGGTCACCTCGACCCCCTTGGGCGTCCCCGTGGAGCCCGAGGTGTACACGACGTAGGCGACGTCGTCCGCTGCGACGTGCGGCCGTCTCGTCGGATCGACGGCGGCGTCATCGCGCGGTGCCACCCGGATGAGTCCCTCGGGCGGAAGGGCCTCGTCGAGTGCGACGGCCACCCGCACGCCCGCCGCGGTCGTCATCGCGACGACGCGATCGGCCGGCGCCGTGGGGTCGATCGGCACCACGGCGGCACCGCTGCGCGCGACGGCCCAGAACGCCACCGTCGCATCGACGCTGCGGGGGAGGACGATCGCGACGGCGTCACCGCGCGTGACACCGGCCCCCGCGAGACGGCCGGCGAGTGCGTCCGCACGCCGCGACAGCTCGGCGTAGGTGAGCGACTCTCCCCCGCCGACGAGGGCGGTCCGCCCGGGATGGGATGCGACCGCCGCGTCGAGAACATCGGCGAGGAGCCGGTCGGTGGGGACGACGTCCGGCAGGCCCACCGTGGCCTCGACAGGCCGCGGCAACGGCAGGTCGCCCACGGGCGCATGCGGGGCCGCGACCACCTCGGCGGCGAGCGCCCGGAGACGGTCGGCGAACTCGACCACGGTCTCGGCGTCGAACAGCGCGGTGGCGTAGGTGATCACGGCACGCACGTCGCCGTCGGTCCCGGGATGCGCGTCGGTCCCGGGATGCGCGTCCGGCGCGTCCACGGTGAGCTGCAGGTCGACCTTCGTCGTGTCGACGTCGACGTCGAGGAACTCGACGCCGACGCCGGGGAGGTGCAGATCCGGACGGTCGTGGTTCTGGAACGCCAGCGCCACACCGAAGAACGGTGCGTGGGCGGTGCTGCGTTCCGGGGCGAGTTCGGCGACGACGGTCTCGAACGGGACGTCGGCGTTCGCCATCGCCTCGATGTCGGTGGCGCGGACCCGGTGCAGCAGGTCGACGAACCCGGCCGAGCGGTCGACGGGGGTCCGCAGTGCGACGGTGGTGACGAACATGCCGATCAGGTCGTCGATCCCGGGCGCACCGCGCCCGGCCACCGGGCTGCCGATCACGATGTCGTCATCGGTCCCCGAGCGTGCCAGCGTGACCGCCAGCAACGCGTGCATCGCCATGAATGGCGTCGCACCGTGCGAGCGCGCGAGGTGGCAGAGCGCGGACCACGTGTCCCCGTCGATCGAGAACGCCTGGTGCGCACCGGCGTCGGACCACATCGGTGGGCGTGGGCGGTCGAGCGGGAGATCGGTCACACCCTCGACGTCGCCGAGCCGCGACCGCCAGTGCTCGAGCTGGCGGGCGGCGAGGGAGGACGGGTCGGAGGGATCGCCGAGCAGATCGTGCTGCCACGCGGCGTGGTCGGTGTACTGCACGGGCAGCTCGGGCAGATCCGCGGGCGTGCCGGTCAGGCGAGCCCGGTAGCACGCCATCAGATCTCGGACCATGGGTGCGATCGACGCTCCGTCACCGATGATGTGGTGGATCGCGACGACGAGCACCCAGGCGTCGTCGGCGACGCGCACCAGCCGCACCCGCAGCGGCGGTCGGGCGGCGAGGTCGAATCCTGTCGTGGCCCGCGCGATCGTCGTCGCGAGTGCGTTCGGCGTCGGTCGCAGGTCGACCGGCGGGTCGACGGCGACGTCGACGTCGGCGCCGACGGGGTCGACGACGGCCACGGGGACACCGTCGGATGCGACGAAACGGGTCCGCAGGGTCTCGTGCCGTCGGATCAGGTCGCCGACCGCGGCGGCGAGGACATCCGGCCGGAGCGCGCCGGTGAGACGCAGCGCGAACGGGATGACATGGGCGCGACCACCCGGGTCCAGGGCGTCGAGGAACCAGATGCGGTGCTGCGCCGGGGACAGCGGACTCTCGAACGGCACGGTGCGGTCGCGCTCGAGGGGTTCCGGCGCGCGGCGAGCGGGTCCACCGGCGCGGTCCGCGACCGCGGCCGCGAGCGCACGGACGGTGGGGTGGGCGAACACGTCGCGCACCGAGACCGCCACGCCGAGACGGTCGGAGGCGGCGACCGCCCACCGAGCCGCGGCGAGCGAGTTGCCGCCGAGGTCGAACAGCGATGCGGTCACCGGCAGCTCGGGGAGGCCGAGCACGTCGGCGGCGATCGCGGCGAGCACCTCCTCGGTCGGGGTCGCCGGCGGCGCATCGACGACGGTCGTGGACGTCGGCGCCGGCAGCGCCGACCGGTCGACCTTGCCGTTGACCGTGAGCGGGAGGCGGTCGAGGACCATCACGTCCGACGGGACCATGTAGTCGGGCAGCACCGCGGCCACCGAGGCGCGTATCTCGTCGGCGTCGGCGCGCGCGCCCGTCACATACGCGACGAGGCGATCGGTCGACCCATCGGCGGACGGGTCGGCGCCGGGTCCGGGCCGGTGTACCGCCACCGCGGCCGACGAGACACCCGGCGCCGCGTACACCGCGGACTCGACCTCACCGAGCTCGATCCGGTACCCGCGCAACTTGATCTGGTCGTCGGCACGCCCGCCGAACCGGAGCGAGCCGTCGACGGATCGCACGACGTCACCGCTGCGGTACATCCGCGAGCCCGGCGGTCCGGTCGGGTCGGCCACGAACCGCAGGGCGGTCAGGTCGGGTCGGCGGAGGTAGCCGCGGGCGAGCTGTCCCCCGGCGAGATACAGCTCGCCCGGCACGCCGTCGGGAACGGACGCGAGCCGCGCGTCGAGAACCCGTGCGCGCGAGCCGCTGAACGCCACACCGATGTCGGGGTCGGTCGCGGATGCGGAGAACTCCGCCGTCATCGCCCGCCGCGTCACGTAGACCGTGGACTCGGTCGGCCCGTACACGTTCTCCAGAGCCACGTCCGCGCGGGGGTGATCGGCATGCCAGCGACGCGCTGCGGCGGGGTCGAAGGACTCGCCGGCGAGCACGATTCGTCGCAGAGCCGACGGGATGCCCTGCGCGCGGAGGACATCGGCGACGGGGTGGAACAACGACGGCGTCGCGGCGAACAGCGTCACGTCCTGGCGGTCGAGGACGTCGACGAGATCGACGGGGTTGCGGACGGTCTCGGCGTCGACGACGACGAGGCGCCCGCCGTCGGTCAGCGGGGTCCACAGCTCGGCGACCGACACGTCGAACGCCACGGAGTGCACCGTCGACCACACGTCGTCCTCGCCGGCGGGCAGCGTCTCGTGCAGGGCGGTCAGCAGCGCGGCGACCTGACGGTGTTCCACCACGACGCCCTTCGGGACGCCGGTGGATCCGGAGGTGAAGATCGCGTAGGCCGCGTCGCGTGGATCGGGGTCGACGAGAACGACCTCGTCGGACGGGGTCGTCGACCGCAGATCACCGAGCGTGCGGACGGGCACCCCGGCCGATCGCGCGAACTCCCCGGCATCGGGCTCGTCTGCGTCGACCGCGTCGCCGACGACGGCGAGCACCGGGTGCGCGGCCTCGAGGATGGTGCGTAGTCGGGCGGGCGGGTGCGCACGGTCGAGTGGGACATACGCTGCGCCGGAACGCATCACCGCGAGAAGCGTGACCACGAGGTCGACGTCGCGCCCGAGCGCGACCGCCACGAACTCTCCAGGGCCCGCACCGGCCGCGACGAGCGCTCGGGCGAGCGAGTCGGCGGCCGCGTCGAGCGCGGCGTAGGTGAGCGTGCCGCCGGTGGTGTCGGTCGCGGCGATCGCATCCGGGCGGCGGCGGGCCGCTCCGCGGACGAGACCCGGGACGGTGTGCCAGTCGGTGGTGCCGATCGCCGCGATCGCGGCGTCGACCGCCTCGGCGGTCTGCGCAGTCGCCGCGGCGGCGATCTCGGTGGGCGCGAGCCCGGCACGCGGCATGAGCGCCGTGACCGTCGCGCGGACCGCGGCGTCGGCATCGATGCCCCGCGACGCGAGCGCCGCTGCGGCCGCGGCGACCCGCCGGTGCAGGTCGGCGAACGTGACCGCACCTGTCGCGCCGTGCATCGCGGAGAGATCCGGTGCCACGCGCGCGGCGACCGACAGGAGCTCGACGAGGCCCCGGCGGCCACGCGAGCGCGGCGGCACGCGGTGCGCGCCGGTACCGGTGACGGTCACGCCGACTCGGCCCCGTCCGCCCACATCCCCGCGACAGCGGCAGCGTCTCCGGCGATCGCGCCGTCCAGGGCGTCGAGGAGTCCGGCCGCGCGGCGGGCGATCGCGTCGACGGCGAGGTGCACTCCGTCGGTCTCGTCGGTGTCCGACACCCCGAGTGTCGGGAGGAGACCGGTGAGCGCGACGACGAGGGCGGTTCCGGGGTCGGTGTCCGGCAGTGCGGTCGCCATCGCCACGGCCGACGCCTCGAGGTCGAGGAAGGTGACCGCGGCGCCGTCGTGGTCGACGGCGACGACATCGGGCAGCACCGCGGCAGCCGCCGACACGAGGCCCGCGGCCGCGGAGGCACCCACGAGCGCGCCGCGGCCGGAACGCAGACCGCCCGGCTCGTCGATGTCGTCGGGTGTGCTCCGAGGCTCCTCCGCGGGCGTCGTCAGCGACAGGTCGCCGACCGGCGTCGACGGGTCGGCGACGACGGACTCGAGCAGCCGCACCCACCGCTGCACGAGCGTCTCGACGGTGGAGCGGTCGAACAGGGTGGTGTCGTAGGTGACCCGGCCGCCCAGTCCCCCAGCACGGTCCACGCCGTCGATGTCGTCGGGGAAGATCGCGACCTCGAGATCGACCTTGGCCGTGGCGGTGTCGGGGTGCCGCGGTGTCACACGAACGCCGTCGATGGTCACCGGCGCGAGGCCGAGATCCTGGAAGGCGACCATCACACCGAAGAGCGGGGTGTGCAGCGTCGACGACGGCCGACCCAGCACGTGGTCGACGATGCGGTCGAACGGCACGTCGGCGCGCGCGAGGTCGGCGAGGTCCTCGGTGCGGACCCGGGCCAGCAGGTCGGTGAACGGCTCGTGCGGCGAGATGCGTGTCCGCAGAGGGACGGTGGTGACGAACATGCCGACGACGTCGTCGAGGCGACGGTCGTCCCGCCCGGCGTGGGGTGTGCCGACGACGACATCGGTGCTGCCCGAGAGTCGCGCGAGCAGCACCGCCAGAGCGGTGTGGACGACCATGAACACGGTGGCGGCGTGCGCCCGCGCGATCTCCTCGAGGCCGGTGACGACCTCGGCGGGGATGCTCACGTCGACCATCTCGCCGACCCCCGGGCTGTCGGGGCGAGGCCGATCGGTCGGGAACCCGCTACGGTCCGGCGCGCCGTACAGCCGCTCACCCCAGTACGCGAGCTGTCGCTGCTCCTCGGTCACCCCGGCGGGGTCGGTGGCCGCGAGTCGCTCGGCATGCCACCGCGTCCAGTCGGCGTAGTCGACCTCGACGGGCGTGCCGCGGCCCGACAGGAAGGGCGGTGTCGCGCCGGCGACGCGGGCGGCGTAGGCGGTGGTGAGATCGCGGGCGAGCGGCGCCAGCGAGGCGCCGTCGGCGTTCATGTGGTGGATCGCGACGACGAGGACGGTGCGGTCGGCGTCGACCCGCAGGATCGCGGCGCGGACGCCCGGTTCGGTGACCAGGTCGAATCCCCGGCCGGTCACCTCGCCGATCGCCGCCCGGACCGACGCATCGTCGGGTGCGACGTCGCGCCGGATGATCTCGATCGCACCCAGTGCCTGCTCGGCGGGCACGATCACCTGCACGGGGCCCTCCCCCACCAGCGGGTAGACGGTGCGCAGCGTCTCGTGTCGGGCAACGAGGTCTCCGATCGCCGCGGAGAGGGCGTCGTGGTCGACCGCGCCGTCGAGGTCGAGCGTCAGGGCGATGACGTAGGCCGCCGACGTCGGGTCCGCGCGGTTGAGCATCCAGAGACCGCGCTGGCGGTCGGACGCTCCCACCACCTCCGGCCGCGGACGTCGGACGAGGGGGCGGTGTGTCCCCGTGGTGGCCGTCGTCAGGTGCGCGGCGAGCGCAGCGGGCGTGGGGTTCTCGAACACCACCGCGGCCGGCACCCGCCGGTCGAGGACACGCTCGAGGTGGGCCGCGAGACGTGCCGCCGACAGCGACGATCCGCCGAGCGCGAAGAAGTCCTGGTCCACACCCACGGAGCCGACACGGTCACCGCCGACGGTGCCGAGCACGTCGGCGACGGCCTCGGCGACGACGGCCTCCATCTGCGTGCGGGGTGCGACGTGATCGACGTCCGCCGTACCGATCTCGACCGGAGGCAGCGCCGTGCGGTCGATCTTGTGGGTGCGTGTGGTGGGCATCGCGTCGAGGACGACCACGGTCCGGGGCACGAGGTGGGCGGGCAGCCGGTTGCGCGCGCGCTCGATCAGCCCCTGCGGGGAGGGGTTCGAGCCGGTCACGTACGAGACGAGAACGGTCTCGCCCGACGGGGCCGCGGCGCCGACGGTGACCGAGCGGGTGACCGACGGGTCGTCGGCGAGCACGGCGTCGACCTCACCCGGCTCGATGCGCATCCCGCGGATCTTGACCTGGAAGTCGTTGCGGCCGTGGTAGACCAGGGCGCCGCCGGCGGTGCGGGACGCGAGGTCGCCGGTGCGGTACAGGCGTTCGCCGGGGGCGAACGGGGATGCCACGAATCGCAGGGCGGTGAGGTCGGGGCGTCCGTGGTACCCCCGGCCGAGGGCGGCACCCGAGAGGTACAACTCTCCCACCACGTCCTCGGGGACGGGCCGCAGTCCCGGGCCGAGGACGAGTGCACCCACGCCGTCGATCGGGGTGCCGATGGTGATCGGATCGCCCTCGCGCAGGGGCGGTGTCGCGGTGGAGGTGATCGTCGCCTCGGTCGGCCCGTAGAGGTTGATCAGGCCGCGGCCGGTCGCCGACCATCGGGACGGCAGCTCCGGCGGACACGCCTCACCCGCGACCATCACGGTCGAGATCGACGGGACCGCCGCCGGGTCCACCGTGGCGGCGACCGACGGGGTGAGGACGGCGTGGGTCACCCCGTGTTCGGCGACGACGGCCTCGAGATCGGTTCCCGCGAAGGCGTCGGCGGGGCTCACGACGAGTTCTGCGCCGGCGCAGAGGCCCAGGAGGATCTCGAAGACGGCGACGTCGAATCCCGGGGACGCCACGTGCAAGACCCGGCTCGCCGGTGTGACGTGCAGGAGGCGGTGCTGCTCGGCGACGAGAGTCGCGAGCCCGGCGTGGGTGACCCCGGCGGCCTTCGGCGTCCCGGTCGACCCCGACGTGTACAGCAGGTACGCGAGGTCGTCGACGTGGATCGGGCGGATCCGCTCGTCGGCGTGGACGGGATGTGGAGCATGTGCCGCGCAGCGCAACTCGACATCGGCGTCGTCGACGAGGACGACCGGAACCGTCACGCCCGACGGCGACGAGTCGCCGGTCGCCAACACCACGCGGGCACCGCTGTCGGCGATCATCGTCGCCACCCGCGCCGCGGGGAAGCGGGGGTCGACCGTCACGAACGCCGCCCCGGTGGCGGCGACGGCGGCGACGGCGAGCACGAGGTGCGCCGAGCGGGGCATCGTGAGGGCGACGACGTCACCCGGGCCGATCCCCCGGGTGATCAGGTCACGTGCCCACCGGGCCGTGGTGGCCTGCAGGTCGGACCAGGTCATGGTGATGTCGCCGGAGATCGCGGTCGCCGTCGGGTCGGCGAGTGCCGCACCGGCGGCGAGCAGATCCGCCAGCACGACGGGTGCGGCCGAGGCCGCGCGCGGGGCGGTCAGCGCTGCCACCGTCGGCGCGGCGAGGACGTCGACGGTGCCCACCGCGCGGCGCGGGTCGTCGATCATCGCGGCCAGCACACGCCGGAACATCACGCCGAGGCCGTCGATGCGTGCGGCGTCGAACAGGTCGGTGGCGTAGGAGATCTCGACGCCGAACGCGTCGGGTCGGTCGGTCACCGACCACGTCAGGTCGTATTTCGCGGCGGGGACACGGGCATCGAGGAGTCCCGCGGAACCCGACCACGCGTCGAGGTCGGCGAGATGGTCGGGCCCGACGGTGAGCGCGACCTGGAACAGCGGCGAGTGCGCAGGGGTGCGCTGCGGTGCGAGTGCGTCGACCACGCGCTCGAAGGGGATGTCGGCGTGGGCCATCGCGGTGGCCCGGACGTGGTGGTTGTGCGCGAGCAGGTCGGTGACGGTGGTCGCCGGCCCGACCGCGGTGCGCAGGACGACCGTGGTGACGAACATCCCGACCAGGTCGGCGAGTGCGGGGTCGTCGCGCCCGGCGACGGCGGTGCCGATGCTCACGTCGTCGGTCGACCCGAGCTGCGCGAGGAGGATGTCGAGCGCGGTGTGGAAGACCGAGAAGGGTGTGGTGCCGCTCGCTGCGGCCAGGGCACGGACACCGTCCGAGATCGACGGCGACAGCGTCAGGTCGACGGTGGCGCCGGCGCCGGATGCGACGCGCGGTCGCCGACGATCCGTCGGGAGTTCGAGCAGTTGCGGCGCACCGCGCAGCTCCTCCTCCCAGAACGCGAGACCCTCGACGAGACGGTCCGACGGCGCCTCGGACGTACCGAGCGATTCCGCCTGCGCGACGGCGACGTCGGCGTACTGCTGCTGCAGCGGTGTGAACGCCGGCGCACGTCCGGCGCGCCGCGCGCCGTAGGCGTGGACGAGGTCCGCGAGCAGCGGGCGCAGCGAGAACCCGTCGGCGGCGATGTGATGGACCACGACGACAGCCGCGTCACCGGCGGGGTCGCCGGTCACGAGCACCGCGCGGACCGGGACCTGCTGCAGCAGGTCGAATCCCGACTCGACGAGCGCGGCGATCGTCTCCGATCGGCCGACGGGCCCCGCGGGCACCACCAGCGGAGAACTCGCCTCGAGACGTGTCACCGCGTCCTCGGTGGGGAGGATCTGTTGCACCGGTTCGCCGTCGACCGCGGGGAAGACGGTGCGCAGGATCTCGTGGCGGTCGAGCACGTCCACGACCGCGGCGCGCCACGCGTCCACGTCGCCGGGCTCGGCGAGGGCGAGCGCACCCGACATGTTGTAGGTCGCGTCGTCGGGTGCCATCCGGTGCGTGAACCACAGACGCGTCTGGGCGGGTGCCAGCGGGATGCGTTCGGGGCGTTCGGGGCGTGCGGGACCCGTCGACGCCGACGCGGCGCCACCGTCGTCGGCGACGGTCGCCCGAGCAGCCAGCTCCCGCAGGTCGTGGGCGTCGAACACGTCGGTCAGTGCCAGGAGCAGTCCCGCCGCGCGTGCCCGTGCCACCAGGCGCGCGGCCACCAGCGAGTCCGCACCGAGTCGGAACATGTTGTCGGTGACCGAGATCGGCGCCTCGGGTCCGCGTCCGAGCGCGTCGGCGACCAGGTCGACGAGGACGCGCTCGGCCGATGTCGCCGCCGCGACGTGTCGCTCGGGAACAGGCCTCGTCGGCGCCGGCAGGCCACGACGGTCGAGCTTGCCGGATCGTGTGGTGGGGAACGCGTCGAGGACGACTGCGGCCTCGGGCACCATGTGCGCCGGCAGCCGTGTCCGGCACCACGCACGGACGGCGTCGACGTCGGCCGCACCGCGCAGGTAGGCGACGAGCACCGGCGCCGGGCCGAGGTCGTGGCGCGCGACGACCACGGCCGCGTCGACACCGGGCATGGCGGTGACGACGGATCCGATCTCGCCGAGTTCGACGCGACGGCCGCGGATCTTGACCTGGTCGTCACCGCGCCCGAGGTACTCCAGCGCGCCGTCGTCGTCCCAGCGCACGATGTCCCCGGTGCGGTACATCCGTGCTCCGGGCGCGCCGTGCGGGTCGGCGAGGAAACGGTCCGCGGTGAGTCCGACCGCACCCACATAGCCGTGCGCGAGTTGTCCCCCGGCGAGGTACAACTCGCCCGCCACGCCGGGTGGGACCGGGCGCAGCCGTGCGTCGAGGACGCGGGTCACGGTCCCCGGCACCGGGCGGCCGATCGGGACCACGTCCTCACTGCCGACGACGTGACGGGTGACGTCGACGGTCGCCTCGGTCGGTCCGTACAGGTTGACCAGCGTCGGGCCGTCCGCCGACCGGACCCGTGCGGCGGACGTCGCGTCCAACGCCTCTCCGGAGGTGACCAGCAGGCGCAGGTCCGCGCCGAACGCGGGGCGCTCGGTGACGACGTCGAGGTAGGTGTCGAGCATGGAGGGCACGAAGTGCGCGACGGTGACCCCGGCGGCGACCATCCTCCGTCGCAGGTATTGCGGGTCCCGATGTCCGTCCGGCGCGGCGATCACCATCCGCGCACCAGTGGCCAACGGCCACAACAGTTCCCACACCGACACGTCGAACGTCGCGGGTGTCTTGTAGAGCACGGCGTCGTCGGCTGTGAGGGCATGGTCGTCCTGCATCCATGTCAACCGCCGCCGGACCGCTGCGTGACCGACCTCGACACCCTTCGGCTCACCGGTGGATCCCGAGGTGAACAGGACGTAGGCCGGGAGATCCGCCGGGATCGACGTCGCCGTCGGTACGGAGGGCGTGGCCGCCGACCACGCCGCGAGTCCGCCGTGCCGGGTGAGGAAGTCGGCGTCGACGATGGCCGCGGGACGCACTCGCTTGGCGATCGCCGCCCGGCGGTCGGCCGGGTCGTCGGGGTCGACCGGGACCCACGCGGCACCGAGGGTGAGGGTCGCGTAGATCGCGCAGACCTGTTCGATCCCGCGCGGCAGCGCCACCACGACGCGGTCACCCGAGCCGACGCCCTCCGCCGCGAGGACACCCGCCAGACCCCGACGGGCCCGGTCGACCTCGGCGTAGGTGAGCGTTCCCGCCGCGTGGTCGATCGCGACGGCGTCCGGCCGGGCCGCGACCTGTCGGTCGAAGTCGGCGAGGACGCTGCTCGGTTCGGCCGGCAGCGCCACGGCTGGGCCGGCCGAGAGGGCGGCGATGCGTGCGCCCTCGCCGGGCAGCAGCAGGTCGAGGTCGGCGATCGCGGACTCGGGGGCGGTGACGACCCCGTCGAGGAAGGACAGGAACCGCCGCAGGTGGGTCTCGATCTCGTCGGCACGGTAGCGGGCGGCGTTGCCGTGGAGGTCGATCTCGACGGGTGCATCACCGCCCGCCTGGTAGACGTTCAGACGGAGGTCCTCGGCCACTCCCGACGACAGGATGCGGTAGCCGACGTCGGCGCCCTCGAGCCGCAGCGGCCGGTCGAAGAGGACCATGTTCACGATCGGGCCGAACGACATCGCCGAGGTGTCGGTGAGTCCGGCGAGTGCCCGGATGTCCTCGAACCGGAACCGTTGATGCCGCAGACACCCGGTGAGTTCGAGCGTCGTCGCGCGGACGAGGTCGGCGACGGTCGTCGACGCCTCCACCGGCAGCCGCACCGGGAGCATGTTGGCGACCATGCCCGCGGACCGCTTCACCAGCGCCGTCGTCCGGGCGGTGACGGGCAGGCTGAGCACCACCTCGTCGCTCGCGGTCATCCGGGCGAGGAACGCCGCGAACGCCGCGCCGAGCACGGCGGGCACCGACGCCCCGAGGTCTCGCGCGGCCCGCGTCAGCCGTGCCTGTGCCTCGGGGGTGAGGGTGCTGCCGGCCGCGACGTGACGGTGCCTCGCAGCGGCGTCCCCGACGGGTGCGGTCCGCCGTGCGAGGGTGGCCGGCTCGGGCAGGTCGGCGACGCGCTCAGCCCAGTACGCGCGGTCGGTCTCGCGGCGGCTGCTGGTGGCGTAGCGGGCGTCGTCGGCGACGACGTCGGCGATGCTTGCGCGGGTCGGGGCGGTGTAGGGGTCGTCGCGCACAGCGGCGTTGTAGCGGTCGACCGCCTCGTGCAGACAGGTCAGGGCGCCGACGCCGTCGAACGCGATGTGGTGACCCCGCAGGTACCAGAGGGTGCGGTCGTCGGCGACACGCAGGAACGTCGACACCGCGACGGGATCGGCGAGCAGATCCATCGGGCGCGTGTGGTCCGCGGCCATCCACTCGTGCGCCGCGGCGAGGGGGTCGTCGGCGTCGCGCAGGTCGATCTCGTCGACGGTGAACACCCCGTCGGGCTCGATCCACTGAAGCGGGACCTCGTCGACGACGGCGAACCGCGTGTGCGCCGACTGCAGGGAGCGCGCCGCGGTCTCGACACCGCGCCGGAACAGCTCACGGTCGAAGACCCGGTCGCCGTCGGTGACGTCGAGATAGTGCGCGACGGTGACCGAACGGGCGTCGTGCGCCAGTTCGGCGAACCACATCGCGCGCTGGGCAGCCGTGAGCGCGAGGAGCGGCGTTACGTCATCGACCGCCCGAGGACACGACAGCTCTCCCCCAGCATCTGCTTCACCCATCGCCCCTTCAGCATTTCTCCCACGACCCTCGACAGACCGGCTCGTCGGTGCACATCCCCCCGGAGGTGCACCGGTGAGCCGCCCCGATCATAACTGTGCGATCTCACCATCCGATGTACTTCACTGGTCCGACAGCGCACCGATCCCCTCTGCGACGATAGGGCACGGTGGGTACTGTTCGCGTAGCCAAAGACATTGCGCCGCAACAAGACTCCTCCGCACCACCAGCCCCATGGGCACCATGTGAGTCGGTCGAACGATCGACGTCGGGCCTCAGGACGTACAGCAGGTCGTGGTGACAACTCACAGCAGACCTTCAGCTGCCCGAGACAGCAGAAGGGCCCGTCACCGCGATGGTGACGGGCCCTTCCGGGGTGCTGCAGGTGTTACTTGGCCTTCTCGAGGACCTCGACCAGGCGCCACCGCTTGGTGGCGGACAGGGGCCGGGTCTCCATCAGACGGACACGGTCGCCGATGCCGGCGATCTCCTGCTCGTCGTGGGCCTTCACCTTGGAGGTGGTGCGGATGATCTTGCCGTACAGCGGATGCTTCACGCGGTCCTCGAGCTCGACCACGATCGTCTTCTGCATCTTGTCGCTGACGACGTAGCCCACCCGCGTCTTGCGCTGGTTGCGCTCGGTGGTCCCCGAGGCGCTTGTTGCGGTGCTCACTGTCGAATCCTCACTCATGCGTCGTCACCGCCGTCGGCGTCGGGCGCGGCGGCCAGGCCCAGCTCGCGCTCCCGCAGCACGGTGTAGACGCGTGCGATCTCACGACGGACCAGCCGCAGCCGGCGGTTGTTGTCGAGCTGCCCGGTCGCCATCTGGAACCGGAGGTTGAACAGCTCCTCCTTGGACTCCTTGAGGCGCTCGAGGAGCTCGGTGTCACCCAGTGCGCGCAGCTCGGACGCTGCGATGCCCAGTGCCATCAGAACTGCTCCTCTCGGGTCACGATGCGCGTCTTGATCGGCAGCTTGTGCTGCGCGCGGCGCAGAGCCTCACGAGCGGTCTGCTCGTTGGGGAAGCTCATCTCGAACAGCACGCGGCCCGGCTTGACCGGTGCCACCCACCACTCCGGCGAGCCCTTGCCGGAACCCATGCGGGTCTCGGCGGGCTTCTTCGTCAGCGGACGGTCCGGGAAGATGTTGATCCACACCTTGCCGCCGCGCTTGATGTGCCGGTTGATGGCGATACGCGCGGACTCGATCTGACGGTTGGTGATGTACGCGCTCTCCAGAGCCTGGATGCCGTAGTCACCGAACGTGACCTGCGTGCCGCCCTTGGCCTGCCCCTTGAGGCTGGGATGGTGCTGCTTGCGGTGCTTGACCCGGCGAGGGATCAGCATGGGTCAGCCCTCCTGGTTCTCGGTCGGGGCCGGGGCCTCCGTCGCCACCGCGGTGGCGGTGTCGGCGGCGGCCCGGCCGGCCTCGGTGCTCGTGGCGGTGGTGCCCGAGGCGCCGCTACGACGCGGGCGCTGGGGGCGCTCACGGCGAGGACGGTCACCGGCGGGTGCACCCGCGGCGGCGAGCTCACGCTTGCCACCGACGATGTCGCCCTTGTAGATCCACACCTTCACGCCGATACGACCGAAGGTGGTCTTCGCCTCGTACAGGCCGTAGTCGATGTCGGCGCGCAGCGTGTGCAGGGGCACGCGACCCTCGCGGTAGAACTCGCTGCGGCTCATCTCCGCGCCGCCGAGGCGGCCGGAGCACTGCACGCGGATGCCCTTGACGTTGGGCTGCCGCATGGCCGACTGGATCGCCTTGCGCATGGCGCGACGGAACGCGACACGGTTGCTCAGCTGCTCGGCGACACCCTGTGCCACCAGCTGGGCCTCGCTCTCGGCGTTCTTCACCTCGAGGATGTTCAGCTGCACCTGCTTGCCGGTCAGCTTCTCCAGCTCGCCACGGATGCGATCGGCCTCGGCGCCGCGGCGACCGATGACGATGCCCGGACGGGCGGTGTGGATGTCGACGCGGACCCGGTCACGGGTGCGCTCGATCTCGACCTTCGCGATCCCTGCGCGCTCGAGTCCGGTGGACAGGAGCTTGCGGATGGCGACGTCTTCCTTCACGTAGTCCGCATACTGCTTGTCGGCGTACCACCGCGACTTCCAGTCGGTGGTGATACCCAGACGGAAGCCGTGCGGGTTGATCTTCTGGCCCACTGGTCAGGCTCCCTTGCTCGTCTGCTTCTTGGGCTGGCGCGACCGGCCACGACCCTGCTGGTCCGACGGCACGCTCTCCACGACCACGGTGATGTGGCTGGTGCGCTTACGGATCCGGAACGCACGCCCCTGGGCGCGCGGACGGAAACGCTTCATGGTCGGGCCCTCGTCGGCGAACGCCTGCGAGACGACCAGCGTGCGCCGGTCGAGCCCGAGGTTGTTCTCCGCGTTGGCCGCCGCGCTGGCGACGACCTTCGCGACCGGCTCGCTCGCCGCCTGCGGCGCGAAGAGCAGGATGTCGAGTGCCTCGTCGACCTTCTTGCCGCGCACCAGGTCGATCACGCGACGCGCCTTCATGGGCGTGACGCGGACGAACTTGGCCGTGGCCTTGGCGGTCGGGTTCGCGGTGGTCTCAGCGGTGCTCATCGACGCTTCGCCTTCCGGTCGTCCTTGATGTGGCCCTTGAACGTGCGCGTCGGCGCGAACTCGCCGAGCTTGTGCCCGACCATCGACTCCGAGACGAACACCGGCACGTGCTTGCGACCGTCGTGGACGGCGAACGTGTGCCCGATGAAGTCGGGGATGATGGTCGAACGGCGCGACCAGGTCTTGATGACCTGCTTGGTGCCCTTCTCGTTCTGTGTGTCCACCTTCTTGAGCAGGTGGTCGTCGACGAACGGGCCCTTCTTGAGGCTGCGTGGCATTCTCTACTCCCTCCTGCTCAGCGCTTCTTGCCGGTGCGACGACGTCGGACGATCATCTGATCGCTCGACTTGTTCTTGCGGGTGCGGCCCTCCGGCTGACCCCACGGGCTGACCGGGTGGCGACCACCCGAGGTCTTGCCCTCGCCACCACCGTGCGGGTGGTCGACGGGGTTCATCACGACACCGCGGACGGTGGGGCGCTTGCCCTTCCACCGCATGCGGCCGGCCTTGCCCCAGTTGATGTTCGACTGCTCGGCGTTGCCGACCTCGCCGACGGTGGCGCGGCAGCGCACGTCGACGCGGCGGATCTCACCCGAGGGCATGCGCAGGGTGGCGTACGCACCCTCCTTGCCCAGCAGCTGGATCGAGGCGCCGGCGCTGCGGGCCATCTTGGCCCCGCCGCCCGGACGCAGCTCCACGGCGTGGACCTGGGTACCGGTCGGGATGTTGCGCAGCGGCAGGTTGTTGCCCGGCTTGATGTCGGCGGTCGCACCCGACTCCACGACGTCGCCCTGGTTCAGCCCGCGCGGCGCGATGATGTAGCGCTTCTCGCCGTCGAGGTAGTGCAGCAGCGCGATGCGCGCCGTGCGGTTGGGGTCGTACTCGATGTGAGCGACCTTGGCGTTGACGCCGTCCTTGTCGTTGCGACGGAAATCGATCAGGCGGTAGGCGCGCTTGTGCCCGCCGCCCTTGTGCCGCGTGGTGATGCGCCCGTGGGCGTTGCGTCCACCGCGACCGTGCAACGGACGCACCAGCGACTTCTCCGGGTGGTCACGCGTGACCTCGGCGAAGTCGGCGCCACTGGCGCCGCGGCGGCCCGGTGTCGTCGGCTTGTACTTGCGAATGGCCATGACTCTTCGTCCTCTGCCTCTTCTGGGATCCGATCGGCGTCAGCCGATCGGCCCCCCGAAGATCTCGATGGGCTTGCTGTCGGCGGTCAGGGTGACGATCGCGCGCTTGGTGTTCTTGCGCTTGCCGTAACCGAAGCGGGTGCGCTTGCGCTTGCCCTGCCGGTTCGCGGTGTTCACGTTCGCGACCGTGACGTCGAAGATCTTCTCGACGGCGATCTTGATCTGCGTCTTGTTCGAGTCCGGGTGGACGATGAACGTGTAGACGTTGTCCTCGATCAGTGCGTAGGACTTCTCCGAGATCACCGGCGCGAGGATGATGTCGCGCGGATCGGTCTGCTGCTGCACGGTCATGTCACGCCTCCTTCGCGGCTGCGTCGCCCGTGGCCCGCGCGACGAACGTGTTGAGCGCCTCGACGCTGAACACGATGTCGTCGGAGTCGAGGACGTCGTAGGTGTTGAGCTGATCCGGGGTGATCGGCAGCACGTGCGGCAGGTTCGCGACGCTCTTGAACGCGGCGATGTCCTCACGGCCGATGACCACCAGGAACTTGCGACGGTCGCTGAGCAGCTCCAGGAACGTCCGCGCCGACTTCGTCGAGGGGGTCTGCCCCGCCACGAGCTCGGTGACGACGTGGATGCGCTCGTTGCGCGCCCGGTCGGAGAGGGCACCGCGCAGGGCGGCGGCCTTCATCTTCTTGGGGGTGCGCTGGCTGTAGTCACGCGGCTGCGGGCCGTGGACGGTGCCACCGCCGGTGAACTGCGGGGCGCGGGTCGAACCCTGGCGGGCGCGGCCGGTTCCCTTCTGGCGGTAGGGCTTCGCGCCGCCGCCACGCACGTCGCCGCGCGTCTTGGTGGAGTGCGTGCCCTGGCGGGCCGCCGCGAGCTGCGCGATGACGACCTGGTGCATCAGCGCGATGTTCGCCGGCGCGTCGAAGACCGACGCGGGCAGCTCGACGGTGCCGTCGGTCTTCCCGTCCGCGGTCCGCACGTCCAGCGTCAGCTTGGTCGCCTTCGTGGTGTCGACTGTCATGCCTTCACACCGCCTTTCACTGCGTCGCGGACGATCACGACGCCGCCCTTGCGACCCGGGATGGCTCCCTTGATCAGCAGGAGGCCGGCCTCGGCATCGACCTTGTGCACGGTCAGGTTCTGCGTGGTGATGCGCTCGTTGCCCATGCGTCCGGCCATGCGCATGCCCTTGAACACGCGACCCGGGGTGGCGCAGCCACCGATCGAGCCGGGTGCGCGGTGCACGCGGTGGGCACCGTGGCTGGCGCCCAGGCCCTTGAAGCCGTGACGCTTCATGACGCCGGCGAAGCCCTTGCCCTTCGAGGTGCCGGTCACGTCGACGTAGGCACCGTCGGCGAAGATCTCGGCGGTCAGCTCCTGACCGACCGAGTACTCACCGGCGTCGTCGACGCGGAGCTCCGCGACGTGGCGACGCGGCGTGACACCGGCCTTGGCGAACTGCCCCGCGACGGGCTTGGTGACCTTGCGCGGGTCGATCGCGCCGTAGGCGAGCTGAACGGCCGTGTAGCCGTCGGTCTCCTGCGTGCGGATCTGGGTGACGACGTTGGGGCCGGCCTTCACGACGGTCACCGGCACCACACGGTTGTTCTCGTCGAAGACCTGGGTCATCCCGAGCTTCGTGCCCAGGATTCCCTTTCCACTGTTCTGAGTCATGTCTCTATCTGGTCCCTGTGTGTTCGATCCCGACAGGCGGCCTCCGGAGCGGGTCCGCGTGACGCGTGGCGTCGCGACCCTCTCCGGTGCCGACTACTGGATGTTGACGTCGACGCTGGCCGGCAGATCGATGCGCATCAGCGCGTCGACCGTCTTCGGGGTCGGGTCGAGGATGTCGATCAACCGCTTGTGCGTACGCATCTCGAAGTGCTCCCGCGAGTCCTTGTACTTGTGCGGCGAGCGGATGACGCAGTACACGTTCTTCTCGGTCGGCAACGGCACCGGGCCGACGACGCGCGCCCCGGTCCGGGTCACGGTCTCCACGATCTTGCGCGCCGACGCGTCGATCGCCTCGTGGTCATAGGCCTTGAGCCTGATGCGGATCTTCTGTCCCGCCACGCTGTGTCCTCTTCCGTCTGGTGACTTGGCGACAGATGTCCCGCGAACGGGCCCCGCGCGTGCGGGTTCAGGACAGACCACCGGCCGGCTCACACGCCGTCCGACCCGGTTGTCCCGGGTGGGTGATCGACACTGTTCATCTGTCGTTGTGCGTTCACGTCCGCCGACGTGGGTCGGCGAGCGCTACAGCTCTGCTCTGTCGCACCGGGCTGCTCCGGCACCCGCGGTCGGGCGTGTCGCGCGCATCGGACACACCTCTGCGCTGTCACCCTGTTCCGACCGCATGTGGATCCGTACCTCTCGGACGGTTCCACCGAGTCCCACGACGATCCGGAGAGGATCGAGGCGAGACGACGACGAGTGATCGAACTCCCGGGGCTCGGAGCAGTTCGGGAACCGCTTGCTCCGCCGGGACGATCGGCGCCCGGACCGGGGCCGCACGAGACGGCACCCGCTCTGGGCAACCCGAACAGTATGCACCACCGGCGGGGGCAGGGCCAAATGACCGTTAGTCTCGGCCCATGAGCGAACCGAACACCGTCGCACCCGCCCGCGCGACCGCCGTCACACCGACCTATGCGCTGTGGCGTCGGCTGCCCAGCGGCATCGTCGGTGCCGCCGTCTTCTCGGCGGGCATGGTGGCGCGCGTGCCCTACTTCGGGACCATCCTCCCGCTGGTGCGGGAGCTGGAACCCGGTCGCTGCGTCGTCACCGCCCCCAAGTGGTTCGGGGTGCACAACCACATCGGCACCTACCACGCGATCGCGGCGTGCAACCTCGCCGAGACCGCGATGGGCATGCTGATGGAGGCGACGACACCGGCCGACCTGCGGTGGATCCCGAAGGGGATGACCTCGCAGTACCTGACGAAGGCCACCACCGGTCTGCGCGCGGTGGCCACACTCGCCGAGCCCATCGACCCGGCGTCGGTCGGCGAGGGGCGCGAGGTCGTCGTCGACATCGCCATCTCCGACAAGCACGGCGTCGAGGTCGTGCACTGCGACATCACCTGCTGGGTCACGCCCCGCTGACCTGAGCTGTCCTCCGAACGGAGGAAAACCGCCGCTCGAGGCGTCATCCGTGACGGTTCGCTGCCTATGTATGGGCGATGACGACGCGGTCGACGGCACGCCAACCGATCCTCACGCGGTTCCTCCCGTCGGCGGACAGCGGGCTGCGACAGGCCCTGCCGGACGCGGCGGTGCCGTTCGCACTGTGGCACGCGACCCTGTTCGGTCTGGCCGCGTTCACCGACGCCTACCTGGTCCCGATCAGCACGACGGCGCACGCCCGGGCGTCCGGCCTCGCGGCGTTCTGGACCCCGTGGGACCACTTCGACGCCTTCTACTACCTCGACATCGCCGACCGGGGGTACTCGACGACGTCGGGCGACGAGTGGGCGTTCTACCCCCTGTATCCCGCGCTCGTGCGGGTGCTCGGGTACCTCGGCGGCGGCAGCCACACGGCCCACCTGATCGTGGGTCTCGTCGTGGCGAACCTCGCCGGTGTCGCCGCCGCGGTCCTGCTGCACCGCACCGTCCGGGCCGACTGGGGTCTGGGCGTCGCCCGACGGACCAGCATCTACTTCGCGGTCGCGCCCCTCGGCTTCTATCTGTCCGCGCCCTACGCCGAGAGCCTGTTCGTGCTGCTGGCCGTCGCGACCCTGCTGCTCACCCGGGATCGGCGGTGGATCGCGGCGGGCGTCGTCGCGGCACTCGCCGCGGCGACACGACCACCCGGGGTGATGCTGACCCTCGTGCTGGTGGCCGAATTCGTCTGCGTGGTTCTCGCCGCACG
Source organism: Williamsia sp. SKLECPSW1 (assembly GCF_054332755.1). Taxonomy (NCBI): domain Bacteria; kingdom Bacillati; phylum Actinomycetota; class Actinomycetes; order Mycobacteriales; family Nocardiaceae; genus Williamsia; species Williamsia sp. SKLECPSW1. The sequence goes on from NZ_JBTGLI010000001.1 coordinate 529,397, forward strand.
CCGGGGCGGGTCGCGTCCGCCCCTGCTGCGTCCGCTGGCGGGGATCCTGATCGCGCCGACGGGCCTGCTCGCGTTCATGGCCTACGGGTGGCTGCGGACCGGGGACGTGCTCGTCACGTTCCACGTCAACGCCCATCGCTGGCATCGCGAGTTGAACTGGCCCTGGGTCGCGATCGGCCGTGCCGTCCGCGACGCGGAATGGGGCGACCCGGGGAACTACCTGTTCGGTCCGCTCAATCTCGCCGTCCTGGTGGTGTGCCTGCTCGCCGTGGTGCTGATGGTCCGGCGCTTCCCGCCGACGTACACGGTGTTCACCGCCGCGCTGATCGCCCTCCCGGTCGCGTCCGGGCAACTCCAGGCCGTCGGCCGGGCCGCGCTGCCGATCGTCACCGTCCTCGTCCTGCTCGCGACCCTCACGCGGTCGCGGACGTCGACCGCGCACCAGATGGTCATCGCGATCTCCGCGGGGCTGTGTTCGGTGTTCCTCACCATGTTCGTTCTGCTCGTCCCCGCGATCGCATGATCGGCGCGGGATGCGCCGAACCGTCTCGACGATCCTTCACAGACTCTGCACATCATCTCCGCAGCTCCGGGACAAACGGTCGATACCGTCGACTCCCATGAGCCCCGACGAGCGTTCCCCGAGCGTGCTGGTGGTGGACGACGAACCGCTGATCCGCACGTCGATCGCCGACCGCCTCACCGCCGAGGGCTTCACCGTGACGACGGCGGCCAGCGGCCCCGACGCCGTGCGGCGTCACGCCGACACCGGGCCCGACGTGGTGATCCTCGACGTCATGCTCCCCGGCCTCGACGGTCTCGAGGTGTGCCGTCGGATTCAGGCACACCCCGACCCCCGTGCTGATGCTCACCGCGCGGTCGGAGGAGACCGACCTCGTGATCGGTCTGGGTGTCGGCGCCGACGACTACCTCGCCAAACCGTTCTCGATGCGGGAACTCGTCGCCCGCACCCGCGCGCTGCTGCGCCGAGCCGAGCGCTACCCCGCCGACACCACCGCGGCGTCGTCGGCCGGCCACCCCGGGCCCCAGGTCATCGACGACCTCGCCATCGACCACGATGCGCGGTCGGTGACCGTCGACGGGTCGTCGATCCACCTGACGCGCACCGAGTTCGACCTGCTGGCGACGCTCGCCCGCCATCCCGGTGCCGTGCGCAGCCGCACCCAACTCCTCGAGACCGTGTGGCAGTGGACCGACGCGGGTGAGACCCGCACCGTCGACTCCCACATCCGTTCGCTGCGCCAGAAGGTCGGGGCGCATCGCATCCGCACCGTGCACGGCGTCGGCTACGCCCTCGACGGCGGACGCCCGTGACCCCGGCCCGTCCGCGTCCCCTCGACGCGCTGCGGTCGTTCAAGGTGAAGACCGCGGTCGTGGTGGGCGTCGCACTGTTCACCTCCAGCCTGTCGTTCTGGGTGACCGCGCAGTGGCAGTTCCGCTACGCGCTCCTGATGGCGTTGGTCGTCGCGTTCGTCGTCACCTGGTTCCTGGCCCACGGGATGACCTCGCCCCTGCGCGAGATGACCGGTGCGGTCCGCGCGATGAGCGAGGGCGACTACTCCGGACGCGTCCGGGCGACGTCGCGGGACGAGATCGGCACGTTGGCGACGGCCTTCAACCAGATGGCCGCGGACCTGTCGGCGACCGACACCTACCGGCGCGAGGTGATCGGGAACGTCGCCCACGAGCTCCGGACACCGGTCGCCGCGCTGCACGCGGTGTTGGAGAACCTCGTCGACGGGGTCAGCGAGCCGGACCACGACACCCTCGCGCTCGCCCTGAGCCAGACCGAACGACTCGGCCGCCTCATCGGTGACCTGCTCGACCTGTCCCGCGTCGAGGGCGGTGCCATCGCCCTCGACCACGCGACGATCGACCTGCGCGGTTTCACCGACGACGCCGTCGCCGAGTGCGTGCTGCGCACCGGGATCGGCCCCGGATCGACGACGCCGGTCACCTTCCGCAACGGCATCCCCGCCGGACTCGTCGTGCACGCCGACGCGGCGCGCATGCACCAGGTGTTCGCCAACCTCCTCGACAACGCGGCGCGGCATTCACCGGCCGACGGCGTCGTCGACATCACCGCCCGCGTCGACGGCGCCGCCACCGTGATCGACATCGCCGACGAGGGCCCCGGCATCGACCCCGCCGAACGCACCCGGATCTTCGAGCGATTCACCCGCGGTGGCTCCTGGGACGGCGGGACCGGCCTCGGCCTGGCCATCGCCCGATGGGTGGTCCGGCTGCACGACGGCGAGATCGCCGTCGTCGACGACCCGGACGGCTGCCGCATCCGCGTCCGTCTCCCGGCGCACAGCCCCACCTGAGCCGACTCGACCCACGCCGGCGGACGCCGCCGCTTCCCGCGCATCCGCGCACCTGACACCCGAGAGACACACACCACGAGAGGCGATACCCCCATGCCCGGATCACCCCCGGTCCACGAGTTCCCGCCCTACCCGGGACCGGAGCCGACCGCCCCGACTCGCCCGGCGTGGGCTCCCCTGATGACGATCGTCGACGACGTGCCCCGCACCGCGCCGACACGTGTACTCGTCGCGGTCGTCGTGACCGGGATCGTCGCGGCGGTCGCCGCACCGTCCGGGCCGACCGGGATCGGCGTCGTGATCATCGCGGTCGGGATCCTCGCCGCGGTGGTCGTCGGGTCACCCCGGCGCCGTCCCGCCGTCGTCGACGTCCTCGGCGTCGTCGCGGTGGCTGCGTTGGCCTCGGTCGCGGCGTGGCGCAGCGCGGGATGGGTGGTCGGCGGGTGCCTCGCGCTCGCCGCCGTGACCGCGATGGCGCTCGCCGTCGATGCCCGCACCCTGCGCCAGACCGCCTTCGGCGCGCTGGCCTCGACGCTGCTCACACCGCGGGCACTGGCGTGGACCGGGCGCACCGTCGGCCGGGCCACGAGCGGCCGACGGGTGGACAACCCCCGGGCCGTCGCCGGCGTGGTCGCCGTGACGCTCGTCCTCGCAGTCGTCTTCGGCGCCCTCTTCGCGGGCGCGGACGCCGCCTTCGCGCATCTGCTCGAGGTGCTCACCCCCGATGTCGGCACCGTCGACGTCGGCCCGCAGATCGCGGTCGGCGTGGTGGTGGCCGTCGTCGTGGCGGTCGGTGTCCATGTGCGCTGGGCGCGTCCGCGGTCGACGTACGTCCCTGCCCCGACGCGGACCGTGCAGGACACCTGGATGTGGGCGGTGCCGGCGGGGACGGTGCTGGTCATCTCCGTCGCGTTCCTCGTCACGCAAGCGCCGACCCTGTTCGGCGGCGACGACCACGTGCAGCGCACCGTCGGCCTCACCTATGCGCAGTACGCGCGGTCGGGCTTCTGGCAGCTCTTCGTGGTGACGGCGTTGACGATCGCCGTCGTGGCGGTCGCCTGGCGTCGATCACCGCGCCACACATCCGTCGATCGCGTGGCGGTCCGAGTGATCCTCGGCGGGTTGTGTCTGGCCGCACTCGCAGTGGTCGCGTCGGCGCTGCACCGCATGAACCTCTACGTCGACGCCTTCGGGGCGACCCGGCTCCGCGCGGGAGCGACGGCTGTCGAGCTGTGGTTCGCCGTGGTCCTCGTCGTGCTGATGGTGGCGGGTGCGGGCGTGGGCACGCGCCACCTCGTCCGCACGATCGCGGGGCTGACCATCGTCGGTGCGCTGGCCTTCGCCGCGTACGACCCCGACGCCCGCATCGCCGGGATCAACGTCGACCGCTTCGAGAAGACCGGCCGGGTCGACACCGGCCAGTTGTCGGACCTCTCCCCCGACGCCACCGGTCAACTCCTCCGCCTTCCGCCGCGCCTGCGCGACTGCGTGCTCGCCGCCCTCGCCGACGATGTCCGGGTGGACCGCCGATGGGCCGACACGAACCTGGCGCGGGAGAGAGCACGGGATGCGCTCGGCTTCCTGCGGCCCGTCGGGCAGATGGCCTGTGCCGGATGAGATCGGGGGCTGACCTCGGCAGCCGAGGGTGATGCGGCCCCACATCTCGCCGCGGCCTCGATCAGGTGACGACACGCTCGAACGACCCCGACACGCCCGGCCTCGGGGTGGAACGGGTTCCTATGATCGGGTTTCCGTGACGTAACGTCAGAGTGAATTGACTCGTTGCGATCTCAAATGATCGGCGGGTCGTCGGGGGCGAAGGAGGAACATGTCGAGGTTGTCCACTCGTGCCCGGCGCCGGTTGTGCGTGTCCGCAGCAGCCCTCGTGGCGATGCTGGCGATACCCGCGCAGGCGGCCGCAGCCCCGCAACCGTCGTCGGGGATCAACAACCCCACGTGCCGCCCGTCCGCGGAGCATCCGAGGCCGGTGGTGCTCGTCCACGGGACGTGGTCAAACCCCACGAAGACGTGGGAGAAACTGGCCCCGGCTCTGCGTGACCAGGGGTTCTGCGTCTACACCATCTCCTACGGCAAGCGTCAGTCGGCGAGCCCGCAGAATCTGCTCGACCTGTTCGGCGGCAACTCCATCCGGCAGTCCGCGCGCACGCTCGGCTCGTTCGTCGACACGGTGCGCAAGGAGACCGGCGCCCGTCAGGTCGACATCGTCGGCCACTCACAGGGCGCCGTCGTCGCGCGCCAGTACATGAAGTTCGACGGGGGCACGAACCCGTCGAATCCTGCCGACAACGCGGTGAACACGCTGGTCAGTCTGGCCGGTACGAACCACGGGACGTCGTTCAACCGCAACCAGATGATCGGTGCGATCGGTCAGCTGCTGGGCATCCCCGTGGTGCGCCTCGCGTCGATCGCGGTCGGGCCGTCCTACGTCGAGCAGATGATCGGGTCGCCGTTCCTCAAGCAGCTCAACGCCGGCGGCGACACCCAACCCGGTGTGCGCTACGTCGTGCTCGGCACCCGCAACGACAACATGGTGACGCCCCCCGATCGCACCTTCCTGAAGGCCGGTCCCGGGGCAACGGTCAAGAACGCATGGGTTCAGGACGGCTGCCCCAGCGCCGTGGTCGACCACATGGGCATGACCTCGGATCCGCGCGCCGTGGCGATGGTTCTCGACGCACTCGACCCGTCCTACGCCGCCACGCACCGCACGCCCTGCCCCTGAGCGACGCGTGCTCGCCGATCGGGGCCGTCCGGACAGAGCTCGTGAAGCACCCGAGAGTGCGGTATCGAGAGTCAATCTCACCATTCGTCAGTTCTGATCGGTACTCCATCGCTGCCTCTGTTCTAGGCGGACGGGTACCCGGACAGCCCGGGCAATCACCGACGCGTGCGGGTGCCACTTGCTGTCGCAACCGCAGAATCGTCTGACGCAGGTCGCAGTCTCAGTGCCATGGGAAGTGCGAGCAGCGGGAGTGCGGCCAGGACCACGAGGGCGGGCGCGTACCCGACCTGTTGAGCGACGTGCGTGATGGGGATCGCCAGAGCACTCCCGAGTCCGGGAGCGAGACCGAAGACCACCCCTGAGGCGAGGGCGGTACGGTCCGGAAGATACCGCTGGGCAACGGTGATCGACGGGCTGAAGCCGGCAAAGGTGGAAGCACCGACCGCAGCGAGCGCCAGTACAGCACAAGGGAACGACGGAGCGGCGAGCAGCAGCAGAGTCGCCACGCTGACACCCACCAGGGGCCAACTGATCAGCCTCATGGGCGGGTCGTCGCGGGCACGCCACCCTCCGACCAGTCCTCGAAAGCTCGGTCGCCGAGAAGTCCCGCAGACTCAATTCCAGGTAGCTGTGATCACATCCCTGAAGGGCGAACGGTCAGGAAATCTGATCATCAACCAGCTCGGCGGAACCGGCCCCGACGGTGCCGTTTCGCTCGTGTGCGACGACCCCCTCCTCAGGATCGGCGCGACCTACATCCTCGCCGCGCGATTCTCGCCGGAACGTAGGTGGTACACGGTGATCCCGGGCGCCGGCATCGAAGAAGCGCACGCCACGAATCGTCACTCCTCGACTGTCGGCGACACCGTGGGCCGGTGGCGTCAGGCAGTGACGCATCAGTGGATCCCCAGAGGATCGGGCTCGAACTCCACCCTCCCGCCCGGGGGGCACGACAAGATTTGACGGTTGTCGGCATCTCGACCGACACCGATCGTCGTCTCGTCATGGTGGACGACCGGAGGCCGCGAAGTCAGAGTCTCGGTGACTCAGCCCCCGGCAGCCGGACTGCTGACCGATCTGCGGAGGCGGAGGGTGACACCTTCGCGGAGCTGGGACTCAGTGAACGACTGCAGTGCGAAACCGGTTGAATGGGGCGAGCTTTCGACAGTCAGCTGATAGGAGCGCTGATTCGCCGGGAGGTCGGCCACCCGCGCAGTGTAGGAACACACGGTTCCGCCCGCACGTGCCCGAACGAAGTCCACGGTGAGCGGGGACTTGCGGAACGCGCTTCCGCTGTCGCCCAGCACGATGAGATCGTCGCCCGGCCCTACGCGGCTTCCGGCGATGACGCATTCACCCGTCTCGGCCGATCCCTGGCTGGCGTCACCTACGACGGTCACCACCGCAGCGAACGTTGCTGGAGCGTCGGCGGCTTCCGAACAACCGGCCAACGCCACCAGGCCCAGGCCGAGGCCGAGCACGGCCGGCCTCATGATCGCGGTGAATGCCATTGCCCGAGAGTAGGCGACCGGCGTCAATGGTCGCTGTCGTTACGCCTCGGGCTCGCAGACATCACGACGCGGCGTTTCACGGTGACGGTGAAGACACTAAGTAGCGCGACGATGGTTGCCAGTGCGAAGACGCGGACAGCAACCGTGGTGTCGGTGGCGGTGGCCAGAAGGCCTGTGCCCACAACCGGTATGCCGACCCCGCCATAGGTGGCGATGTAGAAACTCGACAGCACGCGGGGCCGACGATCGGAGTTCTCGGCGAGTGCGTTGGTGGTGCGCATGGCGGCCATGAAGGCCAGTCCGTGGCCGACACCGGCGACCAGGGCTGCGGCGATGACAGGGGCGGGCTGGGAAAGGTAGGTCGCGACGACGAGCCCCGCGAGACCGACTGACAGCAAAAGGAGTCCGACGACGTTCGCGCGGTACGAGTTCAGGCCGGCCAGGGCGATCTGGGCAACACCGGATGCAATGAGGACCACCCCGGCCGCGATGCCTGCAGTCAGGACGTCGTCGTCCCCGGTGAGCTGCTCGATCAAAGACGGGGCGACGGCGAGGAACAGCGCCACCACTCCCCACGCCAGGAAGGTGCCGACGGCGGCGGACATGAATGCCCCGGACTGTGGGGCGGGAGGCGCGGGCGAGGAGATGGATCCCCGTGTATCGCATCGTCCGAGCTGCCGCGGAATCGTGGAGACGATCAGGATCCCGCCCACGAGCGCTGCTGATTCGACCCAGTAGATGAGGTGCATCGGGGCGGGGAGGAAGGTGGCGAAAGCACCGCAGACAATCGGGCCCAGCCCACCACCGAACGCCGTCGTCGCAGTGATCACCGCGGATGCGGAATGGTCGTCAGACCTCGGGTGAAGAGCGACGATGGTGGCGGTCAGAGCACTCGAGGCAACACCGACCGCAGCACCTTGCATGCCGCGCGCCACGAACAGCCACGCTGTGTTTGTGGCGAGCGCGAAGACGACACGCGCGAGCGCGGCCATCAACAACGCGCCGACCAGGGAGATCCGGTATCCCAGGCGATTCGTCACGCGACTCGCGGTCGACAATGCGGCGACGAGAACGGCCGCGTACGTCGAGAACAGTGCGGTCAGCACGGTCGTGGAGAACCCGAACAACTGGGCGTACCGGTCGTAGAGCGGAGAGGGGATGTTGGTGCCGGCGAGGACGACGAACAGCACCGCTGCCATCGCGCAGTGACGGGTCCACCGTTGCGTGTCGGCCCGGGTCGGGGATGTGGTCGGAGTCGTTGTCACGGGCGTGACGCTATGACGCCGTTGGTTCACCTCCCGATGAACCGTGAGGATCTCCGATCACTGTGGTCTGCCACCCAGATCAATCGCCAAGATCGCCTGCAATTCGCGAATTCCGCTGTCGCTGATGGTGATTGCGCGATTGTGACTCCCCCGCCGGATCCAACCTGCATCGAGCCACGCAGTGGTCAATGCGGCTCCCAATCGACCGGCGAAGTGGTGACGTTGTTCGGTCCAGTCGACGCAGGCGCGGATGAGCGGGCGCGAGGTCCTCCTGGCAGTGAGCGTGGCGATGTCGACATGGAGAGCCGCCAGGACCGGTTTCGCGTCCGGACCGAGACGGTACAGGCCGGTGTCGCCGGTGCCCGCCGTCAGCGGGTCGTGGGGGCGGCGGGCGATGTCCGTCTGCCCGTCGGCGCGCACGACTGCGCGGTGGTCGAGCAGCGCTTGCGCGGTCAGGACGCCGAGCACGCCTGCGAGGTGGTCGTAGCAGGTGCGGGCGGTACGCAGAGCGTTCGCGCGGGTGCCCTGCCGCAAGCTTGTGATGACCCGCGGGCGTCCAATGCCGGCCAGGCCTTCGATAGCCGCTCCGACGGCATCGTTGGCCAGCGCGTAGTAGCGGTGACGCCCGGACACCGACACCTGCAACAACCCGCCCTCAACCAGCTTGCGTAGGTGGTTCGACGCCGACTGTGCGCTCACACCCGCCTCATCAGCCAGCCGCGTCGCCGGAAGTGCGCGCCCGTCGTCAAGAGCCATCAGCATGGTCGCGCGTGCGGGATCGGCGATGAGCGCCGCGGCTGCTGAGATGTCGACGTCGCCGTAGCGGGCGTCGCGGGGAGCCAGCTGACCACCACCGTGGCCGTCGCGCATGTCGTGCACTGTCATACCACGCAGTCTGCCCGCGTAACGGTTCACCGCTGCATGAACAATTCGCGTTCGGTGACTCACTCCGACGCAGCTCCGCACGGAGGCCGCGGCGGCACGTTCTCTGTAGCGATGCGTTCTCTGTCGTCGGTGCCGTGGTCGCACCGCGACTCCTGCGATCATCGTTCGCATGGCCTTGGATCGACAGTCTGCAACGGCAAGCCTTCTTGCGAAGGCCTCCACCGGCGTCCTGCTCTACGGACACGACCTCGACCACAGCCGAACCCTGCTGTCGGACTACGCCTACGCCTGTATCGATCGCGGCATCCCACCACGACCTGTCGTACTCACCCTCGCGGCGTGCGGTTCCGAGAAGACCCTCGACTTCATGGCTTGGTTGGGCATCGATGTGCCCGGATGGTTGAAGACGGAGATCGCTCGCTCGGGCGATCCACTTGCGGCGTCATACGAGCAATGCGTCATCAATGCCCGCGTCCTGATCCGGTTCTGCCGGCGGCTCGGTCTACCGTTCGGGATCAACATCGAGAGTCTGACCAACCGGAGGATCGAGCTCGAGAGTTCGATCGAACTCGCGCGGGAGGTACGCCGGCTCCTCGGCGAGTCCTGAGGCATCCATCCACCGACGGAGGCGTCCGGCCATGACTCGCATCCAGTAGAGACGCAATCTGTATCGCATGCGTCGACACGCCTCGAACGTGTGCGTCTTTGCCACGCGGTAGTCCAAGCGGGCGACAAGGGATTGCAGATGCTGCACGTTTCGTGTGAAGTACGTGAAATGTTGCTTATTTCGGTTAAATACCTCTCGTGCGGCGGGACCCGAACAGCGCGATGACTCCCGACGAGCCTGCGGAGATTTCCCCCCACGCTGGCGACGAGGCACCGCGTGCGCGACACGAGTGCTGGCAACTCCAGGAGACATCAGTATTCGAGGTGGTGGCATCTGACACCGCCATCGTGTCTTCGGTCGGTCGTCTTCAGGACGACCCGTCGTCCACGGTAGCGCTCCCCTACATTCGGCAAGGGAGCGTCGAGGAGGACGAGCGCGTTGCCACCCTTCTCGTCGCCGATGTTGACATAAGTGACATCGAGCGGTGGGACACCACATTCCATGCCGACGGGTCGGTCGAGAGCGTGGAACGCCCCGGCTACGCCGACGCTGTGCGCCAACGCCAGTGGGATGCCTGGGGCGGTGGTCCCCCGCTGCCGGAGGTGAATTCCTACAACGCCGGGCGTGAAGTGCTCAAGGCAGCCCGCGATGTGGTGGTCGGGATCCTGGCTGCCGATGACACAACGGCTCGCGACGTGGCGGGTTGGTGCGCGCGAGCCGCGTGTGAACACTCGGGGCTGGCGCGCCGAGAGTGGGTGTCTACTGCGCTCGACGACCTCGACGCGCAACGACCGGCGAGTGGGGTGTTCACCGATCAGCGTGACGCGTTCGACCGGCTTCAGACCGAGATCGACACCGACCGAAACAGGGGCGGATCGGGGTGGGGGCCAGGATCACCCTACGCCGCGATACCGGCGGTTTTCGCAGCACGTGATCCTGATCCGAGACGCGCAGCGATGAACGCGTTGAGCCACACCCACTTCACCTTCAAACCCGATCACAGCACCGAGCTGTATGACCGCCTGAGGACCGCGTTTCCCGGACTGCCCCGCGACGACACCACCCACCAGTCGTGACACCCGCAACGCACGCCGCCGCAGTCACCGAGGTATGTGACCAGAACGAGTACCAAGGGGTGAGTCGATGCGTGTCAGCAGCGAGTGGACCGAACTGATGGCAGCCCTTGATTCGCTGTCCGACCGGGCGTTGACGTTTCAGCCGCCGGCACCGGCCGCCGATCTCGCCGCCGCCGAAGCCGCCACTGACGCGGAGTGGCCCGAACAGCTGCGCGAGTTCTACACCCTGCACAACGGCCAGGACCCCGACAAGCCCGGACGGTTTCACGGCGAATTGCTGCCGATGACGCTCATCTTCTCCATCGACCACCTCGTCGAGGAGTACCGGATGATGGTCGAGTACGGCCGCAGCGAGATCGCCGACGACTTGTGGATGCGCGAGAACGCACAGGACTCGCAGGCCGGGTCGACCGCGTGGTGCTGGCTGCCGTCCTACATCCCGATCGCGGGGTTGGATTCCAACTACTACTTCATCGACACCCGGCCAGGGCCACACTCGGGATGTATCCGTGAATGGTCGCGTGATGACGGCGACAACGGCAGCGAACCCATCTGGGATTCGATTGCCGAGATGCTCGCCGCGGTCCGTCGCAGTGTTCTGACCGACGCCGTCCTGCTCGAGCCGTGGCACCCCTGGTTCGTTCACGACGAGGACAATGAGAACTATCACGGCACACTGACGTGGAACGCGACCATCGCGCAACCGCTGAGCGCGAAACCGCCAGCAGTCCCGGACCCCACACCCCTCCACGTGCCGTTCCCACTGATCGACTTCATGCCGTCCGAGATCGGGCCCGACGACGACTGCGTCGACCTCGACGCCGTCAGCGCCTCCGCCGCCGCGGTCGCCCGCCGCCTACATCCCGCGGCCACCATCGACGGCGGGAACTTCGTCTACCAACGAGTCCCCCGCCGCCAGGGCATCACTGCGAACTGGTTCGCCGTCATCGACGGCGAGCCGGCAGCCTTTCTCGTCATCATCACAGGAGACGGCGACCGAGTGTTCGTCCATCAACACCCGCCCGGCGGGTTCACCCTCACCACCGACTGACGACGAGCTCCTGCACCCTGAACAAATCCGACCTCACCGAGCAGGCCGGAGCCATCCCACTGACACTGCTCGAGGACGTCAACCGCGGTCTACGCACCGCACTCAACCTCTGACCGCAGGACTGTGGTCGCCCACGACGGCGCTGCACCAGAACACGAGGCGGGCACCCCATCACCTCGCGAAGGAGGGATGAGGGCGGCACGTACCCCACCCTCCTCAGTCGCGGGCGCGGTCGACGATGGCGCGCAGGGCCAGCTTCCAGTGGTCGACGAGTTCGGTCAGGTCGTCGGCGTCGATCGCGTCGTCGAGCCAGGTGATCTGCGCCCGGACGACACGTCCGTCGTCGCCGGTCGTCGACATCGACTGGATGTCGATCTCCGCCTGAGCCGGCATCCGGTTGCCCCGCGCCAGTGCGGCGGGGTCGGACGTGTCGAGCAGAGCGGGTCCTGCGACGTCCGGGAACCACGCGACCTCGCCGATGTCGGCGGCCGCGTCGGCGCCCGGGATCGCGCCGATGTAGTTGAAGACGATCTGCGGTTCTGCGAAGCCACCCAGCCGCTCGATGCCCTCCGGGTCCAGGTAGCGCAGCATCCCGTACCCGACGCCACGGTCGGGGTGGGAGGCCATCGCCTGCCGCGTGGCAGAGACCACGGCGGCCGCCGCCTGCGGGTCGTCGAGCATGTCGACCGCCGACCGGCCGTCGAGGTCGACGTGGGTCGGGAACATCGAGGTGAACCAGCCCACGGTGCGCGAGAGGTCCACGTCGCGTGCTGCGACCGCCTCCTGGCGGCCATGACCTTCGAGCGTCAACAACGCCCCCGGTGCCTCGATCCCACGATCGGCCCGCCACCCGACGACAGCAGCAGCCAGTCCGGCGATGAGGAGGTCGGCGACCGTCTCGGCCTCGGGACCGGATCGCACACTCGCCGTGAGGGGTTCGACGATGTCCGCAGGGATCTCCACCTCGAGGCGCGCCAGGCGGTCGACGCTGTCACGGGTCAGGTCGAGTCGGCGCGTCCCCAGGTCGGGGTCCTCCACGTCGAGCATCTCGACCCAGTGGTCCAGTTCGCCACGGCGGGTGGGCGCGGCGGCGTGCACGGCCTCGCTCCAGTCGACCCACGACGTCCCCGTGCCGGGAAGTGTGGGCGCGTCGCCGGCCGAGACCTGGCTGCCCGCCACCGCGATGTCGGACTGCAGGATCTGCCACGACACGGCGTCGACGACGAGGTGGTGCAACACCACGACGAGACGACCGGTGTGGTCCGATCCGACCGGCGGCGCGAGCCAGACCAGCCGCATCATGGCGCCCGACTGCGGATCGAGCAGGTCGATGGCGTCGCCGACCGCGCTCCGCAGGATCGCGGTGTACCCGTCGGTCGCCGGCAGGGACTCGGCATCCAGATCGATCCGTGTCAGCGCGGCGGCCACGTCGACGGTTCCCGGCGGGCCCACCTCGAGCGCACCCGTGGGGTCGAACCGTGACCGCAGGACGTCGTGCGCGTCGACGACAGCGCCGATGACACGCGCGATCTGATCGGCGGTGACGTCGCCGGGGACGATGAACGCCATCGGCATCACGAACCTGGTGATGTCACCGCCGCGCTCGATCATCTTGCGGATGACGGGAGTCGCCTCCGCGCGACCGCTGCGTCGGTCGGACCCGGGCGCGGCGTCGACGGTGCTCTCGGCGCGACGCGCGAGAGCGGCGAGCGTCCGGTGTTCGATGACGTCGCGGGCGGTGAACTGCAGTCCCGCCGCACGGGCGCGGGTCACCAGCTGCATGGCCCCGATGCTGTCGCCGCCCACCTCGAAGAACGAGTCGTCGGCGCCCACCTCGGTGCCCAGCAGCTCACCGACGATCCGGACCAGCGTCTCCTCGGCCGGGGTCGACGGCGCGCGGCGCTCGACACGTGCGACGTCGGGGACGGGCAGGGCCTGCCGGTCGATCTTGCCCGAGCGTCCTCGGGGGAACTCGTCGAGCACGACGATCACCTCGGGGACCATGTACGCCGGCAGCGCGCGTCCCGCGAACTCGCGCAGCACCGACGTGTCGACTGCTGCCCCGAGATCGCCTGTCACGTAGGCGATCAGCTGTTCCCGGCCGGCGATCTCGCGGATCACGACCGCGGCCTGCGAGACCGACTCGTGCCGGGCGAGGACGACCTCGACCTCCTCGAGCTCGATGCGCAGACCACGCAGCTTGACCTGGAAGTCGACGCGGCCGACGTAGTCCAGTGATCCGTCGGGCATCCGGCGGACGAGGTCGCCGGTCCGGTACATCAGCGACCCGGAGGCCCCGAGAACGCTGGGCACGAACCGTTCCGCGGTGAGCCCCGGGCGGTTGAGGTATCCACGGGCCAGCTGGTCGCCACCGAGGTACAACTCGCCGACGGCCCCCACGACGCACGGGCGCAGCCACCGGTCGAGCACCCACCCGCGTGTGTTCCACACCGGCCGGCCGATCGGGACGACCTCGGCGCCCGCCGGTGTCCGTGACTCGGTCGGGGCGGTCCCGTTCAGCGCCGGCCGATCGCCTGCCACGACGACGGCGGATGTCGCGTCGACCGTCACCTCGGTGGGCCCGTACAGGTTGACCACGCGAGCACCGCTGCGCTGCGCGACATTCCGGGCCAGTGACCGCGGCAGCGCCTCGCCACCACTGAACACGATGCGCAGGCCGGACAGCGCTGCCTCACCGGCCGACTCGACGAAGACGGCGAGCACCGACGGCACGAACTGGACGACGGTCACCGCGTGACGATCGACGAGGTCGACCATCTCGGTGGGCTCGGTGTGGGCGCGCGGACCCGCCACGACGGTCGTCGCCCCGACGAGCCCGGGCGTGAACATCTCCCACACCGAGGCGTCGAACGTGAACGGGGTCTTGAGCAGGACGGTGTCGTCGGCGTCGATCCCGTGTTCCTCGGCGATCCAGAGCACCTGGTTGGTCAGGGCGCGCTGGGTGATCTGCACACCCTTCGGCCGTCCCGTCGAGCCCGAGGTGAACAGCACGTAGGCGAGCGACGTCGGGTGCACCCTCCCGCGCAGCTCCGACGGCGCGATCGGCGCGTCGTCGATGTGCCGCAGGCCGCGGGCCGCGAGATCCAGGCACGCCACCGGGCGGACGATCGACCGCAGCCGAGCGAGCCTGTCGGCGTCGGTGACAGCACAGCGCGCACCGGCCTCGGCCACGATCCCGGCAACACGCTCGGCCGGGGCGTCGACGTCGACCGGCAGGTAGGCCGCGCCGGCCTTGAGGATGCCGTGGACCGTCGCCAGCTGCTCGACGGAGCGCGCCATGGCGACCGCCACGACGTCGTCGGGCCCGATGCCGTGGGCGATCAGGACACGGGCCCGCCGGTTCGCCATGGCGTCGAACTCGGCGAACGTCAGCCGGGTGTCCCCGTCGACGAGCATGACGGCGTCCGGGGTGCTCGCCACCCGCTGCGCGAACAACTGCGCGACCGTCGCGTCCTCGACGACGCGGTCGGTGTCGTTCCAGGCGCGCAGCTGCGCCGCGATCTCCGCGGGGTCGACGAGGTCGATGTCGCGCACCGGCGTGGCGCTCGCCCGGGCGAACGCCGACAGCACCCGCTGCAACCGCGCCGCGAGATCCGCCACGCGGGCGTCGGACACCAGAGCCGGCACATACCGCAGGGTCACCGACAGGTGCGGGTCGGCCTGACCCAGCACGGTCAGCGGGTAGTGCGACGCGTCGTTGACCGAGGCACCGTCCACCGACAGTCCGTCGATCGACGCACCCTGCTCCAGCGAGTCCCGGTCGATCGGATACGACTCGAAGACGACCAGTGTGTCGAACAGCGCGCCGACGCCCAGTTCCCGCTGGATCGCGGGGAGCCCGACGTGGTGCGCATCGAGCAGACCCGCCTGCTCGGACTGCACCCGTTCCAACAGCCCGACGACGGTCTCGCGCTCGTCGAGGCGGACGCGGGCCGGGATGGTGTTGATGAACAGACCCAGGATGCTGCCCACGTCGGGGACCTCGGGCGGCCGGCCGGACACCGTCGCACCGAACACGACGTCGTCGGAGCCGAGCGACCGGGCGAGCACCAGGCCCCAGGCGGCCTGCAGCATGGTGTTCACGGTGATCCCGCGATCGCGGGACAGCTCGGCCAGCCCGGCGGCGGTCGGCTCGTCCAATTCCAGGACACGGTCCACCGGGACGACGGAATCTGCTGCGACGGAGTCGAGTTCGACGTCGTGGCCGTCTTCGGCACCGACAGCGGCCGCGGTCCGGTCGACCAGCATTGTCGGGCGGTCCAGACCGTCGAGGGCCCGACGCCACGCCCCCAGCGCCGCTCCCGGCTCCCGACGCGACAGCCACTCGAGGAAGTCGCGGTAGCTGTGCTCGGCCGGCGGCAGATGGTCGACGCCGCCCATCGCGTACAGGCCGAGCAACTGCTGCATCAGCAGCGGACCCGACCACCCGTCGAGCAGGATGTGGTGGTTGACCATCGACATCCGGCTCAGGGGTGCGCCCGAGTCGTCGACGCCGAGATCCACGACCAGGAACCGCATGAGCGGCGCGGAGGCCATGTCGAACCGGTCCAGACGGTGCGCGCGGAGCAGACGGTCCGCCTCGTCGAGTGCGTCGTCGCGCCCGGACAGGTCGACCCGGTCCCAGTGCACGCGTGCGTCGGCGACGACCGCCGCGACCGGGATCCCGTCGCGGGTCGCGTGGAAAGCGCTGCGCAGCACGGGGTTGCGCAGGATCACCGCGTCGGCCGCGGCGCGCATCCGATCGGCGTCCAGCGGACCGCGCAGCTCCAACACGACCTGCGCGGTGTAGATGTCGACGGCGTCCGCGCCGGCGACCTCGGAGTGGTAGAGCAGACCGGCCTGCAGCGGCGCGAGCGGCCACACGTCGTCGACACGGCCGTGCGCGGCCTCGATGACGTCGATGTCGTCCTGCGTCACCGGTGCCAGCGGCACGTCGGACGGGGTGAGACCACCGACGACCCCGGCCTGGACGTGACGGGTGAGCGCGGAGGCCGCGGCGACCCAGTCGTCGGCCAGTTCCCGCATGTCGCTCTCGTGCAGGAGTTCGCCGGCGAAGGCGAACGACGCAGACACCACTGGCCCGTCTGCGGTGTCGGTGGCGATCGCGTTGATCGTCAGCGCGGCGGGCACCACCATGCCGGGATCCATCGATCCGCCCAACCCGTCGACGTCGGTGGCGGGCTGCCACCCGAACTCGGCGGTGTCGCTCTCCCCCGCCGAGACGCGACCGAGGTAGTTGAAGGCGATCTGCGGCTCACCGCGACCGCGCAGCACGTCGGCCTCGGGGCCTCCGAAACGGGTCAGCACCCCGAAACCGATGCCGCCGTGGCCACCCGGCACGACCGTCAGGTCCTCCTTGACGGCCTTGATCGCCCGGCCCGCCGCGGTCGCGTCATCCGACTCGACGAGTGCGTCGACGTCGACACCGGCCAGGTCGAGCCGGACCGGTCGCGTCGTGGTGAACCACCCGACGGTGCGGTGCAGGTCGGCGCGCGCGCCACCCGATGTCGGTGCGACCGCGAACTCCTCGCGGCCGTGGCCCTCGAGTTCGACGAGCAGACCCGGGGCGTCGACACCCCGACGCAGCCGCCACCGGCGCACGGCGACCGCCAACGACGTGAGCAGGGCGGAGTCGACGCCGGTCCGATAGGCGGGGCCGATCTCTCGCAGGACCGCGTCGGACACATCGACGGGCATGTCGACGGTGATCCGGCCCATCGTGGACACGGTGTCCCGCACGGGATCGAGCGGTCCAGTGCCCAGCGGCGGGTCGTCGACCGACACGATCTGTGCCCACCTGTCGACCTCGTCGGCGAAGGACGGGGCCGACTCGGCCAGTGCGTGCGCCCATGTCCGCAGGGACGTGCCGACCTCACCGAGGGCGACCGGCTCGTCGGCCGACCCCTGGTCGGAGTCCGTACGAGCCCACGCGACGACGAGGTCCGGCAGGAGGATCCGCCACGAGACACCGTCGACGACGAGGTGGTGGATCACGATGTAGAGCCGCCCGGTGGCCTCGTCGCCGAGGCGAGCCGACGGGTCGAACCAGACGGCCTGCACCATGACGCCGGCCTGCGGGTCGAGCCGGTCGTCGGCGGCGGCGGCCTCGCGACGCACGGTCTCGACGAAACCGGGTGTGCCGGGCTCGTCGTCGATCTCGACGCGCCGCAGCACGTCGGCCGCGGTCACCGCACCGACGGGCCGCACGTCCAGGTGCGGCCGGGCGCCGTCGGCGTCCGGGAGCACCAGCCGCGCACGCAGCGCGTCGTGGGTCGCCAGGAGTGTGTCGACCGCGACGGACAGGCGTCGGGAACCGGGATCGCGCGGCAGGGTGAGGAAGTTGGCCTGGGAGAACGTGCGGTACTCGCGGCGGGTACCGATGAGCCACTGCATGATCGGCGTCAACGGCAGCGTCCCGACCCCGCCGCCGGCGAGCTCGGGCAGGACCGTCTCGGCAGCCTGCGCGGATGTGGTCACCACGCCGGCGAGCTCGGCCGGCGTCCGGCGGTCGAACACGTCGCGCGGGGTGAAGACGAGCCCGGCGTCACGAGCCCGGGTGACCAGACCGATCGCCATGATGCTGTCGCCGCCGAGGGAGAAGAACGAGTCGTCGACACCGATCTCGTCGACGCCGAGTGTCTCGGCGAACAGACGGCAGAGCTTCTCCTCGACGGGATCGGACGGCGCCCGCGACGGCGCCGTCGACCCGCCGAACTCGGGCGCGGGCAGGGCGCGGCGATCCAGCTTGCCCGCCGGGGTCAGCGGGATCTCGTCGAGCACGACGACGACCGAGGGGACCATGTGCGCGGGCAGGTTCCGACCGACCCGTGCGGTGAGGTCCGCGACGTCGGTCACCCGTCCGTGCACGTACGACACCAGCATCGTCGCGCCGGACACCGGGTGCGGCAGTCCGAGGGTCGTCGCGAACTCGACGTCGGGCTGCGCACCCAACACCGCGTCGATCTCGCCGAGCTCGATCCGGAACCCGCGCACCTTCACCTGGAAGTCCGTGCGGCCGTTGAACTCCAGCTCCAGCCGGTCCCCGATGCGGCGCCACCGCACGAGGTCGCCGGTGCGGTACATGCGGGATCCGGGCGGGCCGAACGGGTCCGGGACGAACCGCTCCGCGGTCTGGCCGGGACGCTGGACGTAGCCGCGGGCCAGGACGTCCCCGGCGATGTACAACTCGCCGGGAACCCCCACGGGCACGGGGTTCAGGCGGTCGTCGAGAACCGCGATCCGCACACCGGTGACGGGCCCACCGATGGTGACCTGCACCCCGGGGACGAGCGGTTCGGTCGCGGTGGACCAGATGGTCGCCTCGGACGGCCCGTAGAGGTTGAACATCGACCGCGTGGACCCGTCGGGCAACGCGGTCACCCAGCGTCGCACCAGTTCCGGCGGACACGCATCCCCGCCGACCATCACCACGCGCAGGTCGGGCAGGTCGGACGGATCCACGGTGGCCAGCGCAGCCGGGGTCACGAAGGCGTGGGTGACCTTCTCCGCGCGCATCAGGCGGCTGAGTTCGTCGCCGCCGAACATGCGCGGCGGGGCGATCACCTGGGCGCCGGCACCGCTCGTCACGAGCAGGATCTCGAACACCGACGCGTCGAAGCTCGGCGACGCGAAGTGCAGGACGTGCGACTCCGGTGTGACACCGAGCCGCTCGCGGGACTCGGTGACGATGTCGGCGATGCCGCGATGGGTCACCGCGACACCCTTGGGCCGTCCCGTCGAGCCGGAGGTGAAGATGATGTAGGCGAGATCGTCCAGAGACGGCTGCGCCCAGGCGCTCTCGACATCGCCGTCGGCGGGGATCGCCCGGATGTCGATCCAGTCGACGGCGCGCGGGAGTCCACCGGCCACCTCGTCGACGGTGAGCCCGATCGTCATGCCCGCGTCGGCGACCATCTGCTCGACGCGGTCGGACGGATAGTTGGGATCGATCGGCACGACGGCGCCGCCGGCGGCGGCGATCCCCCAGAACGCCGTGATCGACTCGACCGACCGGCCGATCGCGAGACCCACCGGTGTCCCGTTCACGACGCCACGGTCGCGCAGCGCCCGGGCGACCCGGCGCGCGCGGTGGTCGAGGTCGGACCACGTGATGCGCTCGTCCTCCCCGATGACCGCCAGGGAGTCGGGCGCCGTGCCCGCAGCGCGCGTGAACACGTCACCGAGGACGCATCGCTCGGGCGCCGCCGGGGACGTCATGTGCCGCAACCGTTCCGACACCTCGGGCTCGAGGATCTCGATGTCGCCGACCGGTGTGTGCGGGTCCGCGACGACGGCGGCGAGCACCGTGGCGAACCGTCGACCCAGTTCGTCGACGGTGGACTCGTCGAACAGCGCTGTCGCGTAGGTGATCACGCACTCGAAGCCGCCGCCGTCGGTCGACGACTGGGCGACCGTCAACTGCAGGTCGAACTTGGTGGTCGTGGTGTCCACCTCGAGCCCCGACACCCGCAGACCCGGCAGCTCGAGGTCCGGCTGATCGGTGCTGCCGAACGCGAGCACCACCTGGAACAGCGGCGAGAAGGACGTGGACCGTTCCGGCGCCAGGTCCTCGACGAGCCGCTCGAAGGGGATCTCGGTGTGGGTGAAGGCGGCGACGTCGACGTCGCGCACCGACTCGAGCAGATCACCGAAACCGGCCGACCGGTCGACGGGTGTGCGCAGGGCCAGGGTGTTGACGAACATGCCGACGAGATCGTCGAGTGCCGCGTCACCGCGACCGGCCACGGCGGTGCCGACGACCACGTCGTCGGTGCCGCCCGACCGCGACAGCAACACCGCGAACGCGGCGTGGACCGCCATGAACATCGTCGCGCCGTGCGCGTTGGCCAGCCGCTGCAGGCCCGTGCGGGTGGCCGCGTCGACCTCGAACCGCACCTGCGCGCCGGCCACCGACTGCACCGGCGGACGCGGACGGTCCAGCGGCAGGTCGATGACCTCGGGGATGTCGTCGAGGGTCGTCGCCCAGAAGTCGAGCTGCTGCGCCGCAACCGATGTCGGGTCGCTCTCGTCACCGAGCACCGCGCGCTGCCAGAGCGCGTAGTCGGCGTACTGCACCGGCAGTGCACCCCAGGTCGGCTCCTGACCGGAATGCCGTGCGCCGTAGGCGACCATCAC
This sequence comes from Williamsia sp. SKLECPSW1, assembly GCF_054332755.1. Taxonomy (NCBI): domain Bacteria; kingdom Bacillati; phylum Actinomycetota; class Actinomycetes; order Mycobacteriales; family Nocardiaceae; genus Williamsia; species Williamsia sp. SKLECPSW1. Next base: position 550,039 of record NZ_JBTGLI010000001.1, read on the forward strand.
GTCGCGTGCCAGCGGGGCGACAGACGCGCCGTCGGCCGAGATGTGGTGCACCACCACGACGAGGACGGCCTCGTCCGGGGCGAACTGGAGCAACGCCATCCGCACCGGTACCGACGCGGCCACGTCGAAGCCGGTCGTGACCAGGTCGGCGACGGCCGCGTGGGCGGCCTCGAGGCCGTCGAGCGTCCGGACGGTCAGCACCTCTCCGGCGCGGGCCTGCTCGGGCGACAGGATCTCCTGCCGCGGTGCGCGGTCGCGGCCGTCGATGCTCGCGTCGGCCGGGTACCGGGTGCGCAGGACCTCGTGGCGGGCCACCACGTCGGCGACGGCGGAACGCAGCGCCTCGACGTCGACCTCGCCGGTCAGACGCAGCACCGCCGGGATGTTGTACGCCGGCGACGACGTGTCGAACTGGTTGATGAACCACATGCGGGTCTGCGCCGGCGACAACGGGATCTGCGCCGGGCGTGCCATCGCCTGCAGGCGTGGCCGATCCGTACCCGTGCTGTGGTCGGCGGCCGCGGCGATGCCGGCGACGGTCGGGTCGGTGAAGAGATCGCGGACGGTGAGTGAGGACCCGAGCGCGTCGTTGATCCGCGCGACCACCCGGGTCGCCGACAGCGAGTTGCCGCCGACGGCGAAGAAGCTGTCGAACGCCCCCACGCGCTCGGCGCCGACGATGTCGGCGATGACCGCGGCGACGATCTCCTCCACCGGTCCACGCGGCTCCTGATGCGCTGCGGCGGTGGAGAAGTCGGGTCGGGGCAACGCCGTCCGGTCGAGCTTGCCGTTGATGTTCAGCGGCAGCACGTCGAGGACGACGGTGACCGTCGGCAGCATGTACGACGGCAGGTCCTCGGCGGCCTCGGCGAGGACCGCGCGCGTGTCGAGTTCAGCCGGGCCGTCGGCGGTGCGCACCGGGACGAGGTAGGCCACGATGTGCTCTCCGGTGCCGGCGTCGGAGTGGACGGTCACGACCGCGCTGTCGACCGACGCGACGGCGGCGAGCACACGCTCGATCTCCTCGAGTTCGATGCGCAGACCGCGCACCTTCACCTGGAAGTCACTGCGTCCGACGTAGACGAGAGTGGGAGTCGGGTCGTCGCCGACACGCGCCCAGCGGACCAGGTCGCCGGAGCGGTACATCCGTGCGCCGTCGCGCCCGAACGGGTCGGCCACGAAGCGGTCGGCCGTCAGGTCGGAGCGGTTGAGGTACCCGCGCGCGAGCTGGGCACCGGCGATGTACAGCTCACCGGTGACGCCGTCGGGGACGGGACGCAACCGGGTGTCGAGGACATAGACCCCGGTGTTCCACTCGGGCCGGCCGATCGGGACGGCACCGTCGTCGATGCGGGCGGGCACCTGCTGGTGCGTCACGCTGACCGCGGCCTCGGTGGGGCCGTAGAGGTTGTGCACCGTGGCACCGCTGACGGCGCGCAACCGGGTGACCGTGTCGGCGGTCAGCGCCTCACCGATGCACAGCACGGTGGTGAGGCTCGCGATCTGCTCCGGTCGGATGTCGAGCAGGAACGCCGACAGCAACGAGGGCACGAACGTCGTGACCGTGACCCGCCGACGCTCGATGAGCTCGGCGAGGTACGCGGGGTCGCGATGCCCCTGCGGGGCGGCCACGACGAGGCGGACACCGGCGGTGACGGCCCACCAGTACTCCCACACCGACAGGTCGAACGTGGCCTGTGTGCGCAGCAGCAGGGCGTCGTCGGCGGTCAGGCGGAACTGCACCGACAGCCAGTTCAGCTGATTGACGATCGCCGAGTGCGGCACCGCGACGCCCTTGGGTCGACCCGTCGACCCGGACGTGTAGATGACGTACGCGACGTCGTTGGGCCGCAGCGTCCGCAGGCGCTCGAAGTCGGCGACGGTGCCGCCGGAGTACCCGTGCAGATCCAGCTCGCCGATGTCGACGACGCGGTCGGCGGTGAGGGTCTGCGATGCCGAGAGCGCCTCGGGTGCAGGGCCGCTCACGAGCACCAGCGTGGGCGCGGTGTTGTCGACGATGTAGCCGACGCGGTCGGCGGGGTGGTCGGGGTCGATGGGCAGATAGGCACCACCGGCGGTGGTCACCGCGTACATCGCGACGATCAGATCGACCGATCGCGGCATCGCGAGCCCGACGACCGTCTCCGGACCGACTCCCCGGTCGATCAGCGCACGCGCCAACCGGTTGACCCGGCCCCCGAGGGTCGCGTAGTCGAGGGTGCCTGCGGCGTCACCGGATCCGGCGTCCCCGTCGGCGTCGATCGCGACGCGGGACGGGTACGCCACGAACGCCGACGCCAGGATGTCGGCCAACGTGGTGGGCGCGAGGACCACCGTCGTGTTGTTGCGCTCCTCGACGACCTCGACGCGCTCTGCCGCCGAGAGCATCTCGACATCGCCGATCGGCCGGTCCGGCTCGGCGAGGAGGCGCTCGAGCAACGACACGAAGCGCTGCGCGACGTCCTCGATGGTCGACCGGTCGAACAGGTCGTCGGCGAACGTGATGGCGGCGTGCACACCCGCCGGCGCGCCGGAGTCGTCGTAGGTGTCGGACAGGATGAGGTGCAGATCGAACTGGGCGACACCGTCGGGGAGTTCGACGGGCTCCATGCGCAGGCCGGCCAACTCCAGGCTCGGCCGTGCGATGTTCTGGAACGACAGGCCGACCTGGAAGATCGGGTGCCGTGCGGTCGAGCGGACAGGGTTGATCACCTCGACCAACCGCTCGAACGGCACGTCGGCGTGGCTGAAGGCCGACGAGTCGCGATCGCGGGCCGCGTCGACGAGATCGGTGAAACCGAGGGAACCGTCGACGTCGAGGCGCAACGCGAGCGTGTTCACGAACATGCCGATCACGCCCTCGAGCTCACGCTCACCCCGACCTGCCATCGGCGTTCCGACGATGATGTCGCGGCTGCCCGCGAGGCGGGACAGCAGGACCGCGAAGGCGGCGTGGAAACCCATGAAGGTCGACGCGTTACGGGACCGGGCGAGGTCGGCGACCCGCGCATGGATCGATGCCGGGATGTCGAAGAGGTGCTGACTCCCCCGCAGCGACTGCACCGGCGGGCGGGGACGGTCGGTCGGCAGTTCCAGTTGGTCCGGGAGCGCAGCCAGGGCGTCGCGCCAGTACCCGATCTGCGCCGACAGCAGGCTGGTCGGATCGTCCTCGTCGCCGAGCACCTCCCGCTGCCAGATGGCGTAGTCCGCGTACTGCACCGGCAGCGGACGCCACTGCGGCGTGTCGCCGGTCGACCGCGCGGCATAGGCCGTCGCGAGGTCGGCGACGAACGGCACCATCGACTCCCCGTCGGCCACGACGTGGTGGACGACGGCGGCGAGGACATGGCGCTGCGCGTCGATGCGCCACAAGCGGATCCGCATCGGGATGACGTCGTCGACGCGGAACCCGGCGGAGACGAACGCGCGCAACGCGTCCGGCAGGTCGTCGGCCGAGGCCTCGACGAGCTCGACGTCCGGGATCGCCTGTCCCGCGGGCAGGATCACCTGGTGCGGCCCGCTCGCCGAGTCGGGGTACACCGTGCGCAGCGACTCGTGCCGGGCGACCACGTCGGCGACGGCGGTGCGCAGCGCGGCGACGTCGAGGTCGCCGACGAGGGTCACGGCGGCCGGGATGTTGTAGGCGGGTGAGTCGGGGTCGAACCGGTTCAGGAACCACATCCGGGTCTGCGCCAACGACAGCGGGATCTGATCGGGCCGCGGCCGGGCCACCAACGGGGCACGGTGCGGTCGTGTGGTCTGTCCGCCGGCGATGCGTTCGGCCAGCCCGGCGACGGTCGGCGCGGCGAACAGCTCGCGCACCCCCACCGAGCTGTCGAGTGCGGAGCCGACCCGCCCGACCACCTTGGTGGCGCTCAGCGAGTTCCCACCGAGGTCGAAGAAGGAGTCGTCGCGGCCGACGCGGTCGACCCCGAGGACGTCGGAGAACACCTCGGCGATCGTGTGTTCGAGATCGGTCTCGGGTGCGCGGTACTCCCGTTCGACCACCGTGAACTCCGGTGCCGGGAGCGCACGCCGGTCCAGCTTGCCGATCGGCGTCAACGGGATCTCGTCGAGGACGATCACCGCCGCGGGGACCATGTGGCCCGGAAGACGATCCGCCACCGCGGCAGTGAGGGCGTCGGTGTCGACCGACCGCCCCGAACGCGGGAGCACGTAGGAGGCGAGCGCGGTCGCACCGTCGGGCCCCTCGACACCGAGCGTGACCGAGTACTCGAGGTCACCGGCGTCGACGAGCGCGCGGTCGATCTCGCCGAGCTCGACACGGAACCCGCGGACCTTCACCTGGAAGTCGCTACGCCCCACGTATTCCAGGGCGTTGGTCGGAGCGGTCGGGTCGAGGCTGTAGCGGACCAGGTCGCCGGTCCGGTACATCCGTGCGCCGTCGGAGCCGAACGGATCGGCGACGAAGCGTTCGGCGGAGGTGGCGGGACGGTCGTGGTAGCCGCGCGCCAGGCCCGGTCCCGCGAGGTACAGCTCGCCGACGACACCGCGCGGCACCACCCGCAGGCGGGAGTCGAGGACACGGACCCCCACACCACGCAGTGGCGCGCCGATGGTGACGCGGTCACCGCGGTCGAGACCGGGGGTGATGGTGTTGATGACGGTGGTCTCGGTGGGCCCGTAGGCGTTGCGCAGTCGCGGCGCCCAGCGCGCAGCCAGTTCGGGCGTGCACACGTCGCCGCCGACCACCAGCGAATCGACACCGTCGAGACCGGTGGGATCCACGGTCATCAGCGCCGTGGGTGTCATGACGACGACGGAGACCCGCTGCTCGACGATGAGCCGTGCGAGTTCGTCGCCGCCGAAGACGTCCTGCGGCGCGACCACGAGGGCTGCACCGGAACCGAACGCGGACAGCATCTCGCCGACAGAGGTGTCGAAGCTCGGCTGCGCCACGTGCAGCACCCGCGAGTCCGATCGCACCGCGTAGTGCTCGACCACGTCGGCGGTGAGGTTCGCCAGGCCTGCGTGGGTCACCACGACCGCCTTCGGCGTGCCGGTCGAGCCCGAGGTGTAGATCAGGTACGCGGCATCGGAGATCCGCAGGGGTGCGGTGCGATCGGCGTCCGTGACGGGGCCGTCGTCGCCCTCGCCCTCCATGATCGCGGCCAGGTCGTGCCACTCGACGTCGGCGGGCAGGTCGTCGCGGTCGGTCGCGACGGTGAGACCGAGGAGTGCCCGCGAGTCGGTCAGCATCGTGCTGATCCGTTCGTCGGGGTACTCGGGGTTGATCGGCAGGTACGCGGCACCGGTCTTCGCGACCGCCCAGATCCCCACGACGGAGTGCAGCGATCGGCGCATGCCCAGCGCGACAACGGTTCCCGGTCCCGCACCGTGCGCGATCAGCCGTCGGGCGACGCGGTTGCTCACGGCGTCGAGTTCCGCGTAGGACAGCGACGTGTCGCCGTGGACGAGAGCGGGGCCGTCCGGGGAGATGTGCACACCCCGCTGCAGCAGTTCCGGCAGGGTCGCGGGCGCCACCGACCGCGGACCCTCGACGGCCTGCAGGGCGGCACGCTCCGCGGGCGCGAGGATGTCGATCGACCCGACCCGGGCGGACGGGTCCGTCGCGATCGCGTCGAGGATGCGCACGAGACGATCGGCGAACGTCTGCACCGTCGACTGGTCGAACAGGTCGGTCGCGTAGGTGAACGTCGCGGGTGCGGGCTCGTCGTCGGGGGCGTTGTCGCCGACGGTGAGCTGCAGGTCGAACTTCGCCATCTCGACGTCGGCGTCGGCGACCTCGACGCGCAGCCCCGGGAGCTCGAGGGTCGGGGCCTCGTTGTTGTCGAAGGACAGCGCGATCCCGAACAGCGGATGGTGGGCCGTCGAGCGGGGTACGTCGAGCACCTCGACGAGCCGCTCGAACGGCACGTCGGCGTGCGCCATCGCGTCGACGTCGCCGGCGCGCACCGTGGTGAGCAGCTCCGCGACGGTGAGATCCGGGTCGACCTCGGTGCGCAGCACGACGGTGTTGACGAACATGCCGACCAGCTCGTCGAGCGCCTCCTCGCCCCGTCCGGCGATCGGTGTGCCGATGGCGATGTCGTTCGACCCGGACAGCCGCTCGGCGAGGATCGCCAGTCCGGCGTGGACGACCATGAACTGACTGACGTCGTGCGCCCGCGCGACCGCCGTGAGCCGGCGGCGCAAGCCGGGGTCGAGCGAGAACCGGACGGCGTCGCCGCGCAGCGATGCGACCGCCGGCCGCGGCCGGTCGGTGGGCAGGTCCAGCGACTCGGGCACCCCGGCCAGCGTGCGCCGCCAGTACTCGATCTGCTGCGACGCGATCGACGTCGGGTCGTCCTCGTCGCCGAGCAGATCCCGCTGCCAGAGCGCGAAGTCGGCGTACTGGACCGGCAGCGGCGCCTGGGACGACGCGACCCCGGTCCGCCGTGCCTCGTAGGCGACCACGAGGTCGCGGAAGAGCGGTGCGAGCGACGCACCGTCGGCGGAGATGTGGTGCACGACGAGCATCAGCACGTACTGGGCGTCGGCGGCACGGGCGGTGCCCGACAGCCGCATGAGCACGATGCGGGCCGGGAAGCCGGTGGTCACGTCGAAGCCGGCGATCGCGGACCGCACGATCTCCGACCGGACCTCGTCGACGTGGACGGTCACCTCGCGGTAGATCGCCGCGACCGCCTCGTCGGCGGGGTGCACGACCTGGTACGGGCCGTCGGCGGAGTCGGGGTACACCGTGCGCAGCGCCTCGTGCCGGTCGGCGACGTCGACGATCGCCGACCGCAGCGCCGCGACGTCGAGGTCACCGGACAGACGCACCGGCAGCGGCAGGTTGTACGCCGGCGACGACGGGTCGAACCGGTTGATGAACCACATGCGCGCCTGCGCCGGCGACAGCGGTACCCGGTCCGGACGGGGTCGCGGCACGAGCTGCGGACGGTCGGAGGTCGCCTCGCGGCCGTCGAGCAGTGCGGCCAGATCCGCGACCGTCGGGTGGTCGAACACGTCCCGCACGCCCACGGCCACCCCGAGCGCCGCCTGGATGCGGGCGGCGACCCGCGTCGCGCCCAGGGAGGTGCCGCCGATGTCGAAGAACGAGTCGCGGGCGCCGACCCTGTCCCGCCGGGCGACGTCGCCGTAGATCCCGGCGATCGCGATCTCGAGCTCCGTGGTCGGTTCGACGAATTCGACCGTGCTCGTGGCGAAGTCGGGTTCGGGCAGGGCGCGTCGGTCGAGCTTGCCGTTGGCGGTGAGCGGGAACGCGTCGAGCACCATCACCGCGGCGGGCACCATGTAGGCGGGCAGCCGCGACCGCAGGTGGTCGAACAGCGGGTGCGTCGTCGGGATCTCGCCGGGCACCTCCGGGACCGCCTCGGCCGCGATCGGCCCGACGACGTACGCGACCAGCTGGGCGTCGCCCGCCGCCTCGACGACGACGGCGACGGCGTCGGAGACACCGGCCACCTCGGTCAGTGCGGCCTCGATCTCGGGCAGTTCGATGCGCAGGCCGCGCAGCTTCACCTGGAAGTCCGAACGCCCGATGTACTCCAGCTCGCCGTCGGGACGGCGCCGCACCACGTCGCCGGTGCGGTACATCCGCTCCCCCGTCGCCGAGGTGATGTCGGCGACGAACCGGTCGGCGGTGAGATCGGGTCGTCCCACGTAGGCGCGCGCCAACTGCACCCCGGTGAGGTAGAGCTCACCGGACACCGTCGGCGGGACCGGACGCAACCGGTCGTCGAGCACGTGGACCCCGGTGTTCGCGACCGGACGCCCGATGGGGACGGTGTCGGTGTCGGCGGCGGAGTAGGGGTGATACGTGACGTCGACCGCGGCCTCGGTCGGGCCGTAGAGGTTGTGGATCGGGGCACCGGACATGGCGACCATCCGGGCGGCGACGTGCGGCGGGAGCGCCTCGCCGCTGGCGAACACCTGACGCAGGGTCGACAGCGCACCCATCGGTCCGTCGGGTCCCGACTCCGCATCGAGCGTCGTGGTGAACGCCGACATCATCGACGGCACGAAATGCAGTGTGGTGACGCCCGTCTCGGCGATCAGCCGCGCGAGATACGCCGGGTCGCGGTGGCCGTCCGGCGCGGCGACGACGAGGCGCGCACCGGTCTGCAACGGCCAGAAGAACTCCCAGACCGACACGTCGAACGTCGCAGGCGTCTTCTGCATCACGACGTCGGCACCGTCGATCGGGTACTCCGACTGCATCCACCGGAGTCGGTTCACGATCGCCCGGTGGGTGACCGCGACGCCCTTGGGTCGCCCGGTGGACCCGGACGTGTAGATCACGTACGCGGTGTTGTCCGGCCGCAACGGCGCGGTGCGCTCGTCATCGGTCAGCGGTTCGCCCGACCGGCCGGCGACGTCGAGGGTGTCGATGGTGAGCACCGGTGCGCCGTCGTGGGTGAAGCCGTCGCGCGTGGTCGTGAGGACCGCCGCCGGGCGCGCGCTGTCGAGGATGTAGGCGATGCGCTCCGCGGGGTGGTCGAGATCGACCGGGACGTATGCGCCACCGGCCGCGACGACGGCGTACATGCCGACCAGCAGGTCGAAGGAACGGCGCATGGCCAGCGCGACATGGACATCCGGTCCGACACCGGCCTCGACGAGGTGGCGGGCGAGACGGTTCGAGCGCTCGGCGAACTCGGCGTATCCGAGCGTCTCACCGTCGAACACCAGTGCCGGGGCGCTCGGCGTGCGCCGTACCTGCTCGACGAACAGGTCGGTCAGGGTGAGCGCGTCGGTCGACGGCGCCTCGCCGGACTCGGCGATGACCGAGGCGAGCATCCCCGAGAACTGCTCGGCGAACGTACCGCCCTTGTCGTCGAGAAGGCCCGGGAGAAGGGTGGACAGCGCGATGGTCACGGCGGCCTCGGGGCCGATGCCGACCGACCCCAGTGTCGCGAGCAGTTCGGTCGACTTCGCCTGCAGCTCACCGTAGGTCACGTCGACACCGCCGTGCGACAGCGCGACGCCACCGGGGTTGATGCGGGCGGCGGTCGCGAGGAGTTCGTCGAGCGACCGGCCCCGCAGTCCGTCGGTGTCGGCCCCGCGACCACGGGGATCGCTGTCACCGGTCTGTTCGAGCTGGTCACGCTCGGCGTCGGTGAGGATGTCGATGTCGCCCACCGTCACCCGCGGGTCGTCGGCGATCGCGGACAGGACGGCGACGAACCGCTCCCCCATCGCGGCCACCGTCTCCTCGTCGAAGATGTCGACGGCGTAGTCGAGCAGGACGTCGACGCCGCGACCGCGACCGTCGGCACCGAACGTCTCCGAGACGGTCATCCCCACGTCGGACTTGGCGAACCGCACTCCCCACTCCAGCGGGGTCACGCTGAGCCCGGGCAGCTCGACGGTGGGGATCTCGATGTTCTGCATCGTCAGGTTGACCTGCACCAGCGGCGCGTACTTCCGGGTGCGCACCGGCGCGACGGCCTCGACGACCTGCTCGAGCGGGACGTCGGAGTTGTTGAACGCGGCCAGATCCGCCTCACGTGTCCTGGCGAGCGCGTCGACGAAGGTGTCCGAACCGGCGATCCGGGTCCGCATCACCAACGTGTTGACGAACATGCCGACGAGCCCGTCGACGGCCGACGCGGTGCGCCCGGCCGTCGGGGTGCCGACCGCGACGTCGGCCGTACCCGCGAGCCGGGCGAGCAGGGCCGCGAACGCGGTGTGCACGACCATGAACATGGTCGACTCGGTCTCCGTCGCGATCTGGTGCAACCGCTGCTGGAGGGCCGCGTCGATCCGGAAGGTGACCTCGCCGCCGACCAGGGAGCGACGATCGGTGCGCGGGCGATCGGTCGGGATCTCCAACAGATCCGGCAGACCCGCCAGATGCTCACGCCAGAAACGCAGTTGGCGACCCGTCACCGACTCGGGGTCGTCGGGCGAGCCCATCACGCTCTGCTGCCAGATCGCGTAGTCGGCGTACTGCACGGACAGCGGCCGGAACCGCGGCTCCTCACCGGCGACCCGCGCGGTGTAGGCCGTCATGAGGTCGGTGGCCAGCGGCACGAGCGACGAGCCGTCGGCGGCGATGTGGTGGATGACGAGCAGCAGCACGTGGTCGTCGGGGGCGACCTGCACCAGCAGCGCGCGCAGCGGCGGCGCCGACGTCACGTCGAAGCCGCGACCGGCCGCGTCGAGACAGATCTCGCGGATCCGGTCCTCGTCGTCGGCCGAGTACCGCTCGAGCGGCATCGAGAACTCGTCGACGGAGAGGATGCGCTGGTACGGCCCGTCCACCGAATCCGGGTACATCGTGCGCAGGATCTCCTGCCGCGCGACGAGATCGACCAGCGAGGTGGTCAGCGCGTCGACGTCCAGTTCGCCGGCGAGACGCAGACCGAGCGGGATGTTGTAGTCGGCGGCGGTCGGGTCCAGACGGTTGAGGAACCACATCCGCTGCTGCGCCAGCGAGAGCGGGATCCGCTCGGGTCGGTCGGTGGCGGTGAGCGGTGCGACGGCGTCGCCGGCGAGGTCGGGTGACGCCTCGATCGCGGCGGCGAGATCGGCGACACCGGGCGTCTCGAACAACATCCGGACCCCGAGTCGCACACCGAGCGACTCGTTGATGCGCGCCATGGCGCGCGTCGCGGCGAGAGAGTTGCCGCCCAGGTCGAAGAACGAGTCGTCCGCGCCGATCTCCTCACCGCCGAGCACCTCGGCGAAGGCTCCGGCGACGATGCGTTCCATCGGGGTACGGGGTGCCGTGTACTCCCGTGCGGCGCCGAGGAACTCCGGCGCGGGCAGCGCCCTGCGGTCGATCTTGCCGACCGGTGTCAGCGGCAGCGACGCGACGATGGTGATGGCCGCGGGCACCATGTGCTTGGGCAGGGTCTGCGCGGCGTGGTCGGCGAGGTCGCGGGCGTCGATCGTCGAGCCCGGAGACGGCTGCACGTAGGCGGCGAGCGCGGTGTCACCGGTCGGTCCGGTCACGCCGAGGACGTAGACGTAGTCGACCGCGGGATGGGCACCGAGGACCGCCTCGATCTCCCCCAGCTCGATGCGGAAACCACGCACCTTCACCTGGTGGTCGGAGCGACCGACGTAGACCGGCTCCAGTCGGGACGACCCGTCGGCGGCCTCGACCCGAGCCCACCGCACGACGTCGCCGGTGCGGTACATGACTCCGCCGGGGGGACCGTACGGGTCGGCGACGAACCGTTCGGCCGTCAGACCCGGGCGGTCCCGATACCCCCGTGCGACACCGGGTCCCGAGACGTACAGGTCGCCGGGGACGCCGATCGGTGTCGGGCGCAGGCGGGCGTCGAGCACGACCGCGGACGCGCCGCGGACCACCGACCCGATCGTCTGCCGCTCACCGGCGACCAGCGGGTCGGTGATCGTCACCATGATGGTCGTCTCGGTCGGCCCGTAGCCGATGAGGACCGCGCGCCCGGGTGCCCAGCGCGTGACGAGGTCGGTCGGGACCGCCTCGCCACCGATGGAGAAGTGGGTGAAGTCGTCGAGACCCTCGGGATCGACCGAGGCCAGCGCGGCCGGCGTGATGAACCCGTGCGTCACGCGGTGACGCACGAGCACCTCACGGAGATCGTCGCCGCCGTAGGTACCCGGCGGCACGATCACCATCGTCGACCCGACACCGGTCGCCATGAGCAGTTCCAGCATCGACGCGTCGAACGACGGTGACGCGAAAGCCATGACGCGCGCCGCGGGTGTGAGGTCGTACCGGTCGATCTGCTCGGCGCTGAAGGGGGCGAGTCCCGCGTGGGTGACCTCGACGCCCTTCGGCTTCCCGGTCGTCCCGGACGTGTAGATGATGTAGGCGCATCCGTCGAGATGCACCGGTCGGACGAGTTCGTCCGCACCGACCGGCCCGTCGGGACGGGAGGTGATGTCCGGTCCGTCGATGTCGAGCCACTCGACCACGCCGGGCAGGCCCGCCATGTCGTCGGCGGTCGTGATGCCCAGTGCGGCACGGGAGTCGACGAGCATGTGCTCGACGCGGTCCGCGGGATAGGTGGGATCCACCGGGACGAACGCCGCACCGCTGCGGGTCACACCCCACGCGGCGAGGACCGACGCGATGCTCCGGGTGATGCCCAGGGCGACGACGTCCTCCGCGCCGAGTCCCCGGGCGATCAGCGCACGGGCGATCTGGCGGGCGCGGCGGTCGAGTTCGCCGTAGGTGATGGTGGTGTCCCCGTCGACGATCGCCACCTGGTCGGGGTCCATCGCCGCGGCGGCCACGAGCAGTTCGTCGAGCGTGCCCCTGGCATCGGTCTGCGGGCCACGCACCGGCAGGAGGTCCGCGCGCTCGTCGCTGTCGAGGAGGGGGATCTCCCAGGCGATCGCGTCGGGATCGGCCGCCATCCCCTCGAGGATGCGCACCAGCCGTCGGGCGTGCGCCTCGACCGTCGAGGTGTCGAAGATGTCGACGGCGTAGCCGAGGAACCCGGCGATGCCCGCGGGCGCACCGGAGGCGTCGACGTTCTCGGTGAGGTCGAACGTCAGGTCGAACTTGCTGTAGTTGGTGTCGATCGCGCCCGGGTCGACGGTCAGTCCGTCGAGGTCGATCGACATGCGGTTGGAGCCGTTGACGCTGAGCACCACCTGGAACAGCGGTGTGTGCAACGAGGTCCGCGTGGGGGCGATCGCGTCGACGACCTGCTCGAAGGGGACGTCGCTGTGTGCGAACGCCTCGAGGTCGCGGCGTCGGATCTCGCCGAGGAGGTCACGGACCGTGGCGCTCTCGCCGATCTCGGTCCGCAGCGCCAGGGTGTTGACGAACATGCCGACGATGTCGTCGAGTTGCTCGCTGCCGCGGCCGTCGATCGGGGAGCCGATGACGATGTCGGTCTCGTTGCTCAGACGCGCCAGCAGGACGGCGAGCGCGGTGTGCAGCAACATGAACCGCGAGACACCGGTGGCGTTGGACAGCCGGACGAGGCGGGCGTGCAGGTCGGGCTCGATGAAGAACGGGTGCGTGGCACCGACACCCGAGCGGGAGCCGGCGCGCGGCCGGTCGGTGGCCAGTCCGGTCAGCTCCGGCGAGCCGGCGAGCGTGCGCCGCCAGAACTCCAGCTGCCGGCGCGCCGGCGAGGAGTCGTCGGCGGCGTCGCCGAAGGTCTCCGACTGCCAGATCGCGAAGTCGACGTACTGCGCCGCCAACGGCGTCCACTGCGGCGACCCGCCGTGCAGACGGGCCTGGTAGGCGGTCAGCAGGTCGGTCATCAGCGGTCGCATCGACAGGCCGTCGGAAGCGATGTGGTGGACGACGAACACCAGCAGGTGCTTCGGCGGTCCGGACTCCTCGTCACCGTCGGCCAGGCGCCACAGCGCCGTGCGGACCGGGACGGTGGTGGCGACGTCGAATCCCGGTGTGGCGAACTCGCGCAGGCGTTCCCAGACCTCACCGGAGTCGACGACGTCGACACGGACCGGGGGCAGCGCGTCGATGGTGGGGACGACCACCTGGTGCGGGCCCTGCGGTCCGCCCGGGTAGATCGTGCGCAACGTCTGCTGTCGGTCGACGAGATCCACCAGCGCGGCGCTGAGCGCGTCGATGTCGAGGTCGCCGGTGAGCAGCAGCGTCATCGGGATGTTGTAGGCGCCGGAGGTGGTGTCGTAGCTGTTGATGAACCACAGCCGCTGCTGCGCCAGCGACAGCGGGATGCGGTCGGGCCGGTCGACGACGGGGCCGGGGAACCGGACCTGGGCGACGTCGTCGGTGGCGTCGGCGTCCGTCGCGCAGCCGTCCGTCGCCCGTGCGCGCTCGACGACCTGGGCGACCTTCTCGACGGTCGGCTCCTCGAACAGAGTGCGCAACCGGATGGGCACACCGAGGGTCTCGGTGAGGCGGGATGCCAGCCGGACGGCGCTCAGCGAGTTGCCGCCGAGCTCGAAGAACGACGTGGTGACGCCGACCCTCTCGGCGTCGACGGCGTCGGCGAACAACCCGGCGACCACCTCCTCGAGCGGGGTGCGCGGGGCGACGACGGAGGCGGCGGCATCGGCGGCGCCGAAGTCGGGTTCGGGCAACGCCTTCCGGTCGGTCTTGCCCGAGACGCTGAGTGGGAACGCGTCGAGGACCATGATCGCCTCGGGGACCATGTAGTCGGGCAGACGCGCGGCGAGCCGGTGCCGGACGTCGTCGACGGAGACGGAGTCGCGACCGTTCTCGCCCACCACGTAGGCGGCAAGTCGGGCCCGCGAGGCCTCGCCGTGTGCGACGACGAGGGACTGTCGGATGCCGTCGATGTCGGTCAACGCCGACTCGATCTCGCCGAGCTCGATGCGCAGTCCGCGCACCTTCACCTGGAAGTCGGACCGGCCGACGAACTGGGTGTCGTCGCCGGGCAGACGCCGGACCAGGTCACCCGAGCGGTACATGCGGGAGCCGGGAGGACCCCACGGGTCGGCGACGAATCGCGTCGCGGTGAGCCCGAACATCCCGCCGTAGCCGCGGGCCGGTGCGATCCCGGCGATGTAGAGCTCGCCGACGACACCCACCGGGACCGGCCGCAGCCGGTTGTCGAGCACGACGTGCCGCACGTTCGGGATGGGGCGTCCCATCGGGATCGGTCCGATGTCGCGGACCTCGCCGGCGGGCGGCGCGTCGTAGGACTCGAGGTCGTAGGCGACCGCCGACGACGTGGCCGCCGTCTCGGTCGGTCCGTAGGTGCACAGCAGTCGGGTCCGGGTGCCGAGCATGGTCCGGTAGACCGCGGGCAGGCTGTACTCGCCACCGGCGACGGCGGTGTCGATCGTCGCGATGGTCGCGTCGGGGTCCATCTCGACCAGCAGTTCGTAGGCGCTGGGGGCCAGGTTGAGCAGCGAGATGTCCTCGTCCCGCAGCACGGTCACGACCTCTTCGGGGTCGAAGCCCTCGGAGACGACGCGGATGAAGCACCCGTACGCCAACGTGTTCCAGATGTTCTTCTGGGTCGAGTCGAACCGGGGCGACTGCGCGACGAGCACGCCCGCACCCCGGCGCAGGACGATCGCGGTGCGGTACCAGGCGTACATGTTGTAGATGCCGCCGGCGTTGACGAGCGTGGGCTTCGGCTTGCCCGTCGACCCCGATGTCGTGATGACGTACGCGAGCCGGTCCATCGCACCCGGCTCGGTCCAGCGGTCCGGCAGCGGGCTGTCGTCGCGCGCGGCGAGCCGACGGTCGACCTCGGGGTCACCGAGGGCGATCAGCCCGATCCCGGCGTCGACGAGACCGCTGCGGTACTCGTCCGCCGTGTCCCCGGCGTCGGAGACGACGACGCGAGACCCCGTGTCGGCCAGGACCGACAGCGCACGCTCCGCCGGCGCATGCGGGTCGAGCGGGAGATACGACGCACCCGCCTTCCAGGAGGCCAGGAGTGCGACGACCCAGTTGACCGACCGCGGTGTGAGGACACCGACGACGTCGTCGGGACCGACACCGTGCTCCATGAGTTCGCGCGCGAGGCGGTTCGCGGCCGCGTCGAGTTCTCCGCGGGTCAACTGCCCCTCCGGGCCGCGCACGGCCACGGCGCCCGGATCCTCGGTCACGCGTGCCGCCCACGCCGACAACGGTGTTCCCGTCCATGGCTCGTCGACGCCGGTCCCCGATCCGGGTGCCGCGGCAGCGGTGTCGGAC
This sequence comes from Williamsia sp. SKLECPSW1, assembly GCF_054332755.1. Classification (NCBI taxonomy): domain Bacteria; kingdom Bacillati; phylum Actinomycetota; class Actinomycetes; order Mycobacteriales; family Nocardiaceae; genus Williamsia; species Williamsia sp. SKLECPSW1. Next base: position 565,643 of record NZ_JBTGLI010000001.1, read on the forward strand.
GGCGACACAGAGGTGTCCGCGGCATCCGGTCGCGCGTAGGCGCCGAGGTCCAGACCCGAGACGGTCGCCGCGGTGCGGGCGATCACGTCGTCGAGGACGGCCGTGAACCCCTCCGGAGCGGCCGCCACCATCGGCGCGAGACCCGTCAGCGCGATCGACGCGATGGCCTCGGCGTCCATGCCGCGCTGGGACATCGGCCCGTAGAGCTGATCGAAGCGCTCGTGCAGCTCCGCGAACGTGACCCGCGAGCCGTCACGGTCGAGCACGGGCTCGTCGGGCGCCACGTCGACCGCGGCCGCGAGCATGGCCGGCAGGTCCTCGGCCGTGGGGGCCGGCGCCGCCTCGACGGGAGACGGTGCCGCCGTGTCGGCGGGACCCGGTGCGGCCGGGAGCCTCTCGGACTCCAGCAGGATGTCGATGTCGCCGACCGCCACCCGGGGGTCGTGTGCCACCGCCGCGGCCACCGCGACGAGCCGCGCCGCGATGTTCTCCACCGAGGAGGCGTCGAAGACGTCGACCGGGAAGTTGAGGTGTCCGGCCAACACCCGACCGCCGTCCGCGCCCGGCTTCTCGCCGATGACCAGGGTCAGGTCGAACTTTGCGCCGAGGATCGTGTCGTCGGCCGCGACCGACACCTGCAGACCCGGCAGCTCCACCGAGGCGGTCTCGTTGTTCTCGTAGGTCAGCTGCACCTGGTAGATCGGCGAGTGCGCCGTGGCACGTCGCGGGACCACGGCCCCGACCACGTTCTCGAACGGGACGTCGTCGTGCGCGAACGCGTCGAGGTCGATGTCGCGGACGCGTGCGAGCAGGTCCTCGAACGGCTCACCGGGATCGACCGGGGTACGCAGGGCGACCGCGTTGACGAACATCCCCACGATGTCCTCGAGATCGGGGTGTCCACGGCCCGCGACAGGGGTGCCGATCACGATGTCGTCGGCCGCGGACAGCCGCGCGAGCAGCGCGGCGAGGACGGCGTGGACGACCATGAACATCGAGGTGTTCGTGCGATGGGCGAGGGCGTCGAGCGCGTCGGCCACATCGGTCCCGATGTGGACGGGAACCATGCCGGGGGTGGTGCTGCGCTGCGCCGGCCGGGGTCGATCGAGCGGCAGCTCGATCGCGTCCGGCGCCCCGGCCAGGGTGTGACGCCAGTGGTCGAGGTGCCGCGACACCGTCGACTCCGGGTCCTCGAGTGACCCGAGGGTCTCGCGCTGCCAGCGGGCGAAGTCCACGTACTGGACCGGCAGGGGCTCGAACGCGGGGCGCTGCCCACCCGCACGAGCGACGTAGGCGCCGACCAGGTCTCGCGCAAGAGGAGCGAGCGACGCGCCGTCGGCGAGGATGTGGTGCACCACGACGACGAGCAGGTGGTCGGTGCCGTCGCGCAGGAGTCGCGCCCGCACCGGGACCGCGGCGGTCACGTCGAAACCCTCGCCGGCGAACTCCACGGCGTCGGCGAACTGGCGGTCGCTCGCGATGTCACGCACGTCGAGGGCGACACCCGCCTCGTCGACCGTGAGCACCTCCTGCCACGGTCCGTCCGGTGAGTCCGGGAACCGTGTCCGCAGGGACTGCTGCCGCTCCATGACGTCCGCGAGTGCGGCCTGCAGCGCAGCGATGTCGAGATCACCCGTGAGCCGCAGCGGGAGCACCACGTTGTACGCGGGCGACGCCGGGTCGAGACGGTTCACGAGCCACATCGCCTGCTGCGACAGCGACAGCACCGGTCGGTCGCCCGCGAGGCCGGCGACCAGCGCGGGCCCGTCCTGTGCGGTCGGCGACGCGGTGTCGGCGTCGAGTGACCGCGCGAGAGTCTCGACGGTCGGGTTGTCGAAGATCTCGCGCACCGCGACGCGCCGCCCGTACTCGGTGGACAGCCGCGCCGCCGCGCGGGTCGCGACGAGCGAGTTGCCGCCGAGGTCGAAGAACGAGTCGGTGACACCGATCTCGGGCAGGCCGAGCACCTCGGCGAGGATCCCCGCCAGCTGCGACTCGACCGCGGTACGCGGGGCGACCGCCTCGCCGGAGGAGATCATCTGGGCGGGATCCGGTGTCGGCAGAGCGGAACGGTCGAGCTTGCCGGTGCGCGTCAGGGGGATCTCGTCGAGGACGATCACCGACGACGGGACCATGTGCGACGGCAGGGACCGACCCACGTGCTCCCGGATCGTGGCCGGGTCGATCGAGGTGCCGGCGACCGGGACCACGTAGGACACGAGTGCGGTGGTGCCGGCCGGCATCGGCGCACCGACCGTCGTCGCGAACGACACGTCGGGGTGGCTCGCCACGGCGGCGTCGACCTCGCCGAGCTCGATGCGGAAGCCGCGCACCTTCACCTGGAAGTCGCTGCGACCGACGTAGAAGACCACCCAGTCACCGTCGGCGCCACGCACCCAGCGCGCCACGTCGCCGGTGCGGTACATGCGAGAACCGCTGTCGCCGTGAGGGTTCGCGACGAACCGGTCGGCGGTCAACCCGGGACGATCGTGGTAACCGCGGGCGACGGCGACACCGGACAGATACAGCTCACCGTCCACACCCGGCGGGACCGGCTGCAGACGACGGTCGAGGATCATCGACGTCAGGCCACGCACCGGGCGGCCGATCGTGATCGGCTCCCCCGGCACCATCGGACCTGCGATGTCGGCGAAACACGTGGCCTCCGTGGGCCCGTAGCCGTTGAACATGCGCCGGTCCGCGGCCCAGCGCGTGACCAGCTCCGGCGGACACGCCTCGCCACCGACGGCGACCGACTCGAGGTCGTCGAGCCCCGCGGGGTCGACCGACGCCAGTGCCGCCGGGGTGATGAACCCGTGGGTCACCCGGTACTGCGCGAGCAGATCGTGCAGTTCTGCGCCGCCGTAGACCTCCGTCGGCGCGATGACCATCGTCGAGCCGTGCGCGAGCGCGAGCAGGACCTCGAGCACCGACGCGTCGAAACTCGGCGACGCGAAGTGCAGCGTCCGGGATGCGGGGGTCAGGACGAAACGCTCGGACTGCTCGGCCATCAACGCGGCCAGACCGCCATGGGTGACCGCGACACCCTTCGGGACACCCGTGGTGCCCGAGGTGTAGATCATGTACGCCAGGTTCGAGACCCGCAGCGGTGCAATGCGATCGGCATCGGTGACGGGTGTCGTCGACTGCGCCGCGAGCGCGTCCGCCGTGGCCGGGTCGTCGAGATCCAGCCATTCCACCGTGTCCGGCCGGGACTCCGCCCACCGACTCGTCGAGATCCCGTACACCGCACGGGAATCGGTGAGCATGTGCTCGACGCGTTCGACCGGGTAGCGCATGTCGACCGGAAGGTAGGCGGCGCCGGTCTTGGCGACCGCCCACAGCCCGACCATGAAGTCCACCGACCGACCCATCCCGAGCGCGACGATGCGCTCCGGGCCGATGCCGCGCGCGATGAGCAACCGCGCGAGCGCCGTCGAGCGTGCGTCGAGATCGTCATAGGTGATCGAGCCGTCCGGCGAGTCGACCGCGACCCGTCCGGCGCCCATCCGGGCGGCGTCGGTGAGCAGGTCCGCCAGGGGACGCGCCGCAGGCACCTCACCGATGCCGTCGCGCGTCACCAGTTCCGCGCGGTCGGCGTCGGACAACACGTCGACGTCGACGACGCGGGTGCCGGGCGCCTCGGCGATGCGCTCGAGGACACGGACCAGCATGCCGAGGACGGCCCGCGCCCGCTCGGGCGCGACCATCGACGGCAGGTACTTCACCGACAGGCGCAACGACGGGTCGGTCAGTGCGATCACGGTCAGCGGGTAGTGGGTGGCGTCCACGACGTCGGCGTCGGTGACGCTCATCCCGGCCACGGATGTCGCCTGCGACAACGCATCCCGATCCAACGGATACGACTCGTAGACCATCATCGTGTCGAACAGGACGTCGAGACCCGTCGCGGCCGTGATGTCGGCGAGGCCGACGGTGTGGTGGTCGAGCAGGTCGGCCTGCTCCTGCGCGACCCGCTTGAGCACGGCGTCGACGTCGTCGACGTCGTGCATCGTCACCCGCACCGGCAGCGTGTTGATGAACAGACCGAGCATCGTCTCCACACCGGAGACCTCCGCCGGACGCCCGGACACCGTCGTCCCGAAGACGACGTCGGACCGACCGGTCAGACGCGACAGGACGAGCGCCCACGCCACCTGCAGCACGGTGTTGAACGTGATCCCCGCCGACCGCGCGCAGGTCTGCAGGCCCGCGAGCACGTCATCGCCGACGGTGGCCTCCACCGCCTCGGAGACACCCTCGTCCGAGGCATCCGGGTCCGACGCACCGGCATCGGGCGCGACCAGGGTGGGCTCGTCGAGACCGGCCATGGCCGACTCCCAGGCCGCGACCGAGGTCCCGCGGTCCTGCGACACCAACCACGAGAGGTACGACCGGTACGACGGCGGTGGCGCGATCGCCTCCTGTCCGCCGTCGGCGGCGTAGAGCGCGAACAGGTCTCCCGCGAACACCGGCAGCGACCAGCCGTCGAGGAGGATGTGGTGGTTGGTCGAGACCAGTCGGTACCGGTCGTCACCGAGGTGGATCAGGGTGAACCGCAGCAGCGGCGGGCGACTCATGTCGAAGGGGTCGACCCGCGCCGCGCGGGCGATGTCCCGTGCGGCGGCATCCGGGTCGTCCCGGTCCGCCACGTCCTCCGACACGAACGGCACCGTCACACCGGAGGTCACGACCTGGACGGGTGTGCCGTCGGCGGTGGTCACGAACGCGGTGCGCAGGGACGCGTGGCGGTCGACCAGTGCCTGCGTGGCGCGCCGCATGCGGTCGACGTCCACGCCGGAGATCTCGAGGAGCAGCTGGGTCGTGTAGAGGTCGACCGAACCGACCGACAGCTCCGCGTGGAAGAGCAGTCCCGCCTGCAACGGTGCCAGGGGCCACACGTCGACCAACGGCGTGAAGTCACGCTCGAACGCGACGATGTCGGCCTGACGCACCCGGACCAGGTCGAGGTCGGACGGGGTGAACCCGCCGGCGTCGGCCGAGGCCGCGTGCCGGGCGATGCTCTCGAGCGCCTGCTGCCAGAGGTCGACCAGTGCGTCCACCGACTCCCCGGACACCGCCCCGTCCGGGTGATCGATCGACGCCGACAGCCGTGGACCGTCGGGGGTGTCGACGACAGTCGCCGTGATGTCGATCGCATGTCGCACGGCCACATCCGCGCCTCGCGTGCCGCGCAGGGCGGCGTCACCGGCCGGCACCCACGGTCCGTCCGCGTCCGCGCCGGCCAGCCGGCCGAGGTAGTTGAACCCGATCGCCGGTGCCGGTGTCGTCAGCTCCGTCGCAGCCTGCGGGTCGAGGTGACGCAGCAGGCCGAACCCCACGCCGCGGCGCGGGATCGCGGCGAGCTGCTCCTTGACGACCTTCACCGCATCGCCTGCGGCGGTCCCTCCGGCGAGCGCGGCGTCGACGTCGATGCCGGACACGTCCAGCGCGACGGGGAACGCGGTGGTGAACCAACCGACGGTCCGCGACAGATCCGCTCCCGGGAGCAGTTCCTCCTCGCGACCGTGACCCTCGAGTTCGACGACGATCCGCGACGTCCGGGACGCCTCGTCCGACCGCCAGCGGGTCACGGCGAGCGCCAGCGCGGCGAGCAGCCCGTCGTTCACCCCGCCGTGGAAGGCCTGCGGGATCCGCGTCAGCAGTGTGTCCGTGAGCTCGGGGGACAGACGCAGTTCCTGGCGACGCACCGTCGACACCGTGTCGCGGGTCGTGTCGACGGGGAGCGCGAGTCCGTCACCGCCGGCGACGATCCCGTGCCACAGGTCCAGCTCGCCCCGTACCTCCGGGGTGGTCGCGAGGTCGCGCAGACCGCGGGCCCACCGACGCATGGAGGTCCCGACCGGCGGGAGGTCGACCGACGGGGCACCGGCGGCCAGCTGTGCGTAGGCGATGGCCAGGTCCGGCAACAGGATCCGCCACGAGACGCCGTCGACGACGAGGTGGTGCAGGACGAGGACGAGCCGGGCGGGTGTGCCGGCGGGGCCCGTGACGACCAGGACCTCGATCATGCGGCCGGTCGCCGGGTCGAGGTCGTCGGTGGCGCGCTGCACGGCGGTGTCGACGGAGTCGACCCATGCGGTCGAGTCGGGAGTTGCGGTGACCGTCACGTCGGTGAGGACGATCTCGCCGGCGCCGACCGGGTCGACGACATGACGCACCCCGTCGCCGACGACGAGTCGCGAACGGAGGATGTCGTGGTGGTCGGCGACACCGCGCAGCGCCGCGGCGAGCACGGTGCGGTCGAGATCGTCGGGGGCGGTCACCTCGATCGACTGCGAGACCGGTCCGACCGCCGCGGGATCCTCGGCCAGACGCAGCAGGATCGGGGTCGGGTCGACCGTGCCGACACCGCCACCGGGCAGCTCCTCGGCCACCTCCGCGTCGGACTGCACCGCGGCGGCGAGATCGCCGATCGTCTTGTGTTCGAACACCTGTCGGGAGGTGAACCGCAGCCCGAGAGCGCGGGCGCGGCTGACCAACTGGATCGACATGATGCTGTCGCCGCCCAGACCGAAGAACGAGTCGTCGAGGCCCACGCCGTCACGACCCAGCAACTCCTCGACGACACCGACCAGCGCGCGTTCGGTGTCCGTCACAGGCGCCCGGAACGGTGCCGCGTGCGCCGAGAAGTCCGGCGCCGGAAGGCGTTTGCGGTCTACCTTGCCGCTCGCCCCCAGCGGCATCGCGTCCAGCACGACGACGGCGTCGGGGACCATGTACCCGGGCACACGCATGCGGACACCCGCGACCACGGTGGCCGTGTCGATCGATCGGCCCGCGGTCGCGACCACGTAGGCGACCAGACGCTGGCCCTGTGCGCTCTCGTGGACGGTGACGACGACCTCGCGCACCGCCGGGTCCGACAGCACCGCGGCCTCGATCTCGCCGAGCTCGATGCGCAGACCGCGGACCTTCACCTGGAAGTCGCTGCGGCCCACGTACTCCAGCTCGCCGGCCCGCGTCCACCGCACCAGGTCACCGGTGCGGTACATCCGCTCCCCCGGCGTCCCGAAGGGCGCCGCGAGGAAACGTCCCGCCGTCTGTCCGGCGTCGCCGACGTAGGCGCGCGCCAGTTGCACACCGCCGAGGTACAACTCACCGACGGCGCCGACGACCGTGGGTCGGAGCGCGCGGTCGAGCACATGGACCGTGGTGTTCCAGACCGGGCGGCCGATCGGCACCGTCTGGGTGTCGGCCTCCGGGTCGAACGGGTGGTAGGTGACGTCGACGGCGGCCTCGGTCGGGCCGTACAGGTTGTGCAGCGCGACGTCGGTGAGCGCGACGAGTCGCGCCGCCACCGTCGGGGTCAGCGCCTCACCGCTGGCGAACACCTGGCGCAGCGTCGTCAACGACGCGGCAGGGGCGGACTCGACGAACAGCGCGAGCATCGACGGCACGAAATGGACGGTGGTGACTCGTCGTTCGGCGATGAGGCGGGCCAGGTACTCGGGATCGCGATGACCGTCGGGTGCGGCGACGGTCACCGATGCGCCGACCTGCAGCGGCCAGAACAGCTCCCACACCGACACGTCGAAGGTGATCGGCGTCTTCTGCATCACGACGTCGTCGGATCCGAGCGGATACCGCGCCTGCATCCACCGCAGCCGGTTGACGATGGCGCGGTGGCTGACGGCGACACCCTTCGGCCTGCCGGTGGAGCCGGAGGTGTAGATGACGTATGCGGTGTGGTCCGGGCGCAGCGGGCTCCGGCGATCGGCGTCGCTGACCGGATCGTCCGATGTGCCGGTCAGGTCGAGCCCGTCCATCTCGAGGACGGCGGGCGGCGAGGCGAGTTCGTCGGGGACGACGAACCCGTCGGCGGATCGGGTCAACACGGCGGCGGGTCGCGCGCCGGAGAGGACGGCGGCGACGCGGTCCGGCGGGCTGTCCAGGTCGATCGGGACGTAGGCGCCACCCGCCTCGACCACCGCGTGGATCGCGACCATCATCTCGACCGACCGGCGCAGCGCGACGGCGACGTGGGTGTCGGGACCGACGCCGAGTCCGATCAGGTGCCGGGCCAGACGGGCGACGCGGGCGGAGAACTCCCGGTGGGTGAGCTCGTCGTCGCCCACGCTCAGCGCGATCGCATCGGGTGTGGCCGCCGACTGCGCCTGGCGGATCGCCGGCAGCACGTCGTCGGCGACGTCGTGCGCGGTGTCGTTCCAGCGGCGGACGACGGTGTCGATCTCGTCCGCGGAACCGACGGACACGGCGCCGACGGGTGCGTCGCGGTCGGCACCCAGGAACGTCTCGAGCAGGACGACGAACCTGTCCAGGTGCTCGGCGAGGTCGACGTCGTCGTAGAGACGAGGATTGGCCTCGAGATCGATGCGCAGCCGGTGCCCCGCGGCCCCGGGATAGATGTTGACCGCGAGATCCTCGACCGGGCCCGTCGTCAGGACATGCACCTCACCCCTCGCGGAACCGAGGTCCAGTTCGGACTGGAACATCATCAGGTTCACCGACGGCCCGAACAGGCCACGCTCGCCGGTGCCCTGGCCGAGGTCGCGACGCATGTCCTCGTGGCGGTACAGCTGTCGGCGCAGCGCACCCGTGAGGGCGGTCTGCGTGTCGGTGAGCACAGACGCGATCGACGCGTCGGCGGGGACCTGCACCCGCAGCGGCACGATGTTCGACACCATCCCCGCCGCCGAGCGCAGCTTGGCGGTGTTGCGGGCCGACACCGGCAGCGACAGCACGACGTCCTCGGTGTCGAGCATCCGGCTCAGATAGACCGAGAACGCCGCGATGACCGCCGGCGCCGGACTGCCCGACGCCTCCGCGGCCGCGGCGTCCACGAGGTCGGCGACGCGACCGGACAGCTCGACGGACGCCAGCCGCGAGTACTCCCCGGGCGGTTCACGCCGAGACGCCAGCGACACCGCCGCCGGCAGGCCCTCGTTCCGCTCCGACCAGTACTCACGATCCTTGTCGAACCGCGACGACGCCCGGTACGCCTGCTCGCTGTCGACGACCTCCTGGAGCGACGCACCCTTCCACGGGCTGGGGTCGCGCCCCTCGACGAGGGCGCGGTAGATCTCCGAGGCCCGGGCCAGCATCGCGGTGGCACCGAACCCGTCCATGGCGATGTGGTGCGCCCGCCAGTACCAGAGGTGGTGGTCGGGGCCGAGGCGGAACAGTTCGGCGACGGTGAGCCGGTCGCCGAGGACGTCGAGCGGGCGGCTGTAGTCGGCTCGCATCCACGCCAGCGCGGCGGATCGCGGATCCGACTCGTCGGACATGTCGTGGAAGCCGATGGAGTCGTCGCGACTGTCGTCGACATGCTGTCGGGGGACGTCGCCGGTGTCGACGAGACGCAGGAAGCCGGAGCCGGCCTCGCGGCCGATGCGATTGCACGCCGCGGTCAGGGCATCGCGGTCGAGCGGACCGCGCACCTCGACGTACTCGGCGATGTTGATGGGGATCGCGCCCAGGGCCTGCTGGGCGAACCAGATACCCCGCTGCGCAGCGGAGAGCTCGAACACTCCCTCCGAGGGGAGTGCGCTGTCACCGTGCCCGTCGTCGGGCGTCTGGTCGCCGTGCGGTGCGTCGGAGCCTCCGACTACCAAGTCTCTCGTGCTCCCATCCCGAACGAGGGCCCGTCGTGGACCCGTCGATGATGCACCGGTGTGAAGCAGTGCTCATCGATCGTGTCACGAAGAGGCCGTCGGGCGTGGTGACACGCCCGGTTCCTGCGGTCTGCCTGGTCGATAGACAGACTGTGCGATCGCAATGCCGTCGTGAAACATCGGCAAAACGACTACCGATATTACATGAGCGCGACGGGCTGGATCGGTCGCGAGGAAACCGGCGCGAATCAGGCGTCGGAGACGGGAGATCGGCGTGCGGACACGCCGTGAATTCAGGCGCCGGCGAGGCGGCTGGCGATGCCGCGCAGGTCGATCTCGCTGGTGCGGACACCGCGCTGCGGAGTCGCGACATCGGCGATGTCGACCTCGGCGAGATCGGCGAGGACGCGTGCGAACGTCCCGTCGATCACCGCGGCGACGGTGGCCGGATCACGCTCGGTCGACAGCGACGGGATGGCCGCGAACACCGAGGCGACGACAGCCGCCCGGTCGTCCATCTGCTGTCCGCGGGTGACGGGGACCATGAGGTCCAGTGCGGCGTCGAGCTCGCGGTACGAGAGGGCGCGGTAGTGGTACCGGCACACCACGCGACCCGGCGTGGTCGCAGCAACTCGGCGAACGGCGGCGACCAGGTCCGGGACATCCGCCCCGAGCGACTGATCCGATGCGGCCGTTCCCCCCGACCGAACTGCTGTGGAAGTCATCTCTCACCCCTGTACATGTGCGACTTTCCGGTGTGTGCAGACACACTAACCGGAGGGGGAGCGCGAACGGGTGTCTGTTCCGTTACAGATTGGAACGGTTTCTACTGGAGGACTTCTACAAAAAGTCCCCTGACCAGCAGGTTCACACCAGATTCACAGCAGAAACACAGCGGTGATATTTGTGATTCGTGTCACGTTCGTGACCGATATGCCCGCGAAACGGACACGTCACGCGTGCCGATCACTGTCCTGAGTCGGCCTCCATGGCCTCGATCAGGCTCTTGGGCCGCAGATCGGTCCAGTGCTCGTTGACGTAGTCGAGGCACTCCTGGCGCGATGCCTCGCCGAAGACCTTCGTCCAGCCGGCGGGGATGTCGGCGAAGGTGGGCCAGAGCGAATGCTGGTTCTCGTCGTTGACGAGTACGAAGAAGCGGCCGTTCTCGTCGTCGAACGGATTGCTCATGGCGTCGACCTCCTGTTCAGCGAGTGCGTTCAGCGGCGCCGACGGCAACGGTCGCCGACGTGCGCAGAGCAGTCAGCGTAGCCGCCAGCCCGGACGGGCCGGAAACGGCGAGGCCGGGGACCGTCATCATCAGGGCGACCGTCAGCGTCGAGTCGTCGATCACGGGCGACGCGGCCATCGACGTCATCGCGGTGCGGGCGGCAGCGGCGAGCTGACCGAACGAGACCACGAGGTCCGGCCTCGTCACCGCCGGCGCGTCCGGGGCCACGGAGGCCGCTCGCGTCACGAGGTCACCGAGGGTGCGGGTCGCGCCCGGTGACCGGGGGGTGTCGACCTGTGTCCCGAGCGTCGTCGCCACGGTCCCTCCTCCAGCTCGTCTACCCCGCACGAATGTCTGCTCATCTCGTATTCGAGACCACCGCATTGTTCGGATGGGGGAAATGTTATCCGAGTTCCTGCAACCGCAAATACGTCATCGCGAATTCCCGGATGCTTCAGAGGGGATATCGACGACACACGCGGCTCCGTTACATCCGCCCCGTGGTTGCCCTGTGCGCCCCTGGCGGTCAGCTATCTTCGTCGTGTCAGCCGCGATCGCGTCTTCGAGATCTCGATCTCCGATCCACGACCCCGACAGGGAGCGCAGAACCGATGTCAGTGACGCAGGGCCGGCCGGTCGGGGACGCCCCGTCCGGCTCCGCGCTCGCGGTGGTCGCGGACGGTCTCGTCAAGAGATTCGGTGATTTCACCGCTGTCGACGGGGTCTCGTTCCAGGTGCCGACCGGGACCGTTCTCGGCCTGTTGGGACCGAACGGCGCCGGCAAGACGACCACGGTCAACATGCTCGCGACGCTCCTGACGCCCGACGGCGGTTCGGCGACCATCGCCGGGTACGACGTCGTGACCCAGCGCGCGGGCGTCCGTCAGTCGATCATGCTGACCGGCCAGTTCGCCGCCCTCGACGAGGCCCTGACCGGACGCGAGAACCTCGTCCTGTTCGGTCGGCTGATGGGGCTGGACAAGAAGGCCGCCCGCAGTCGCGCCGAGGAACTCCTGGAGGCCTTCTCGCTGACCGAGGCGGCGGGCCGACGCGTCGGCACGTTCTCCGGCGGTATGCGCCGACGCATCGACATCGCCTGCGGCCTGGTGGTCCGGCCCGAGGTCGTCTTCCTGGACGAGCCGACGACGGGACTCGACCCGCGCAGTCGGCAGGACGTCTGGAACATCGTCACGTCGCTGCGGGACATGGGCATCACCACCCTGCTGACGACGCAGTACCTCGAGGAGGCCGACCTCCTCAGCGACAACATCGTCGTGATCGACTCCGGCCGCGTCATCGCCGAGGGCACGGCCGACGAGTTGAAGGACCGGGTGGCCGGGACGGTCTGCGAGGTCGTCCCCAGCTACCCCGACGACCTCGACCGCATCGCCGACCTGCTGGCCGATCTCGCACCCGACGGCGTCCGACGCAACGCCACCCAGTCGGCGCTCACCGTCCCCGCCCGCACCGGCACCGCGACCCTCGTCGAGGTGGTGCGTCGCCTCGACGACGCCGGGATCGAACTCACCGACGTCGGCCTCCGCCGTCCCTCGCTCGACGACGTGTTCCTCAAGCTCACCGAGACCCCGGCGGATCCCGCGCCCTCGGCGGGTCCGGGACCGCGATGACGCAGGCGACCTCCGGACCGGGCGCGCCGACCCTCGAGAAGACCGGGAGCGCGGCCCGGCTGATGGTCGGTGAGGGCGTCCGTCCGGACGTCCATCCACTCGGGCAGATCGCGGCCCTCACCGGGCGGTCCCTGCGGTCGATGTTCCGGCAGGGCGAGTTCTACCTCGGGATCTTCGCGCCGATCATGCTGGCCATCTGCTTCTACGTCCCGTTGCGCAGCATCTTCGACTCCATCCCGGGTGTGCGGTACGGCCAGTTCCTCATGCCGGTGATCTGCCTGCAGTCGGTGGGTTTCGTCGCGACGTCGGCGGCGATGCGTGCCGCCACGGACGCCTCGGTCGGCATCACCGAGCGGCTGCGCAGCATGCCGGTCAACCCGATGATCCCGATGATCGCCCGGCTGTGCGCCAACACGCTGCTGCTGATCGTGTCGCTCATGTGGGCGTTGCTGTCGGGTCTGGCGATCGGCTGGCGCCCCCAGCAGGGACCGCTGTACTTCGTCGGGTTCGTCCTCGTCGCGCTGGTGGTCGGGATCCTGCTCGCCGTCGGCGCCGACGCGATCGGCATCCTGGCGAACAACCCCGAGGCGACCAGCCAGGCGCTGGCGTTGCCGCAGCTGATCCTGGGGATGTTGTCCACCGGGTTCGTCCCGGAATCGCAGTTCCCCGAATGGATCCGCCCCTTCGCGCGCAATCAGCCGATCTCGCAGTTCACCGATCTGATGAGGGCATTCGACAACGGGTCGGTGACCTTCGACCAGTTCGTCGCGCCCGGTGCGTGGGCCCTCGGGATCCTCGTCCTGGTGGTGGTCGGCTTCTCCGTCGTCTTCGCGCGGGGGTACCGCCGGTGACGTGGGAGATCACCGGGGCACCGTCCGGCGACGACAGCTCGTCCACGCGGCGACCACGCCATCGCTCGTCGCGCGACGCTGTCGCCGACCACTGGTGGCGGGCGGCCCAACCGGATCCAGACGAGATCGCCGCGGCCGAGACCGAGGCCCTGTCCCCGTCGGCGATCCGCGATCGTCTCGCGGCGGCGCCACCGCCGCAGCCCCCGCCGCCACCACCCCAGCCGGGCACCGGGCGACAGGTCCTCTTCCCCGGCACGGGCTCGATACGGGCCGTGGTCGGGACGTGGACCGTGCTGTCCGACGACGCGGCGGGCCGCACCACCCGACACCCCCACCCCCAGTACCCGCGCCCCGGCGCGGATGCCCCGACCGAGCGGCTGACGGCGCTGCGGGCGCGCGACGCGGCGGTACGCGGCGGTGCCACGTCGACCGACATCCGTGCCCTGGCGACGGTGTTCCCGACCCCGGAGCGCGTCGGCGAGTCCGGGTGGCGGGCCTACCGCAGGCACACCGCCATCCTGACCGGCCGACAACTCCTCGTGTGGGTGCGCGACCGGACGACGCTGCTGCAGACGCTGTTCTTCCCCGCGATGAGCATGATCATGTTCAAGGTCGTGCTCGGCGACGCCATCGGCAAGGCCACCGGGCAGAACAGCGCCTTCGGCACGGTGCCCCTCGTCGTCCTGGTGGGTGCGATGTTCGGGTCGTTGGCGGGCGGCGTCCGTCTGCAGAGCGAACGCAAGACCGGTCTGCTGACCCGCCTCTACGCACTGCCCGTCCACCGCGGTGCCGACCTGTCCGCGCGCATCCTCACCGAACTCGCCCGCATCCTGCTGGGCACGATCATCCTGACCGCGTTCGGCACGATCATCGGGTGGCGATTCAACCAGGGGATCCTGCCGTCGCTGGGCATCTTCGCGGTCGCCCTGCTGTTCGGTGCGGCCTTCTCGACGATGGTCCTCGCGCTCGCGTTGTCGTCGTCCCGACTGCCGCTGGTGCCGATCATCTCGCTCGTCTCGAGCCTGTTCATGTTCTTCAACTCGGGGTTCTCGCCGATCAGCGCGTACCCCGCGGTGCTGCGTCCGATCGTGGCGAACCAGCCGATGACCTGCGCGATCGACGCCATGCGGGCGCTGGCCGTCGGTGGGGATCTCGGGTCGAGCCTGTGGAAGACGGTGGCGTGGGCCGTGGGTGCCCTGGTGGTGTTCACCTACCCGGCCATCCGCAGCTACCGGCGGGCGGCCGCGAGCCGCTGACTCAGCGCGGGTTGGCCAGCGCGGGAGCGGTGGCGTCCGACTCCTCGTAGGCCCCGGTCGACAGGTACTTCCAGCCGGCGTCCGGGACGATCATCGCGATGTCGGCCCGGCGTCCCGCGTCGAGCTCACGCTCGCCGACACCGATCGCCGCCTCGAGGATCGCGCCGGTGCTGGCGCCGGCGAAGATGCCCTCCATCGAGAGCAGCGCGCGCACGAACGACGCCGACCGGTCGGCGTGGACGGGGTACCGCTCGCTCAGCAGCGCCGGGTCGTAGAGCTCGGGGATGAACCCCTCGTCGAGGTTGCGCAGTCCGCAGATCTTGTCCCCCACCACGGGTTCGGCCGCGATGATCCGGACGTCGGGCTTGTGCCGGCGCATGAACAGGCTGACCCCGTTGAGGGTGCCGGTCGTGCCGAGGCCCGCCACGAAGTGCGTGATCTCGGGTAGGTCGGCGAGCAGTTCCGGACCGGTCCCCTCGGAGTGGGCGAGTGCGTTCGCCTGGTTGCGGTACTGGTCCAACATCACCAGGTCCGGGTCTCGTTCGGCCATGCGGTGCGCCTCGTCGACCGCACCCTTGGACCCCAGGCCGGCAGGCGTCAGGATCACGGTCGCCCCGTACATCCGGAGCATCGCCTGACGCTCCTCGGTGGAGTTCTCGGGCATGACGCAGACGAGGCGGTAGCCCTTGACCTTCGCGTTCATCGCCAACGCGATCCCGGTGTTGCCGCTCGTGGCCTCGAGGATCGTCGCCCCCGGACGCAGACGACCCGAGCGTTCGGCACACTCGATCATCTTCGCGGCCGGACGATCCTTCACCGACCCGGTCGGGTTGTTGGCCTCGAGCTTGGCCCACAGGCGCACCGACGGCCCGTACCCGTCCTCCTGCCACTTCGGTGACAACCGGGGCAATCCGACGAGGGGGGTTCCCCCCAGGGAATCGGCCAAGGACGAAAAGCGGGTCATCTCTGCCTCTCTGCACCGGCGTCCTGGGGACGGCAATGTCGACCGGTGCGGACGGGGGTCAGGAACGGAGGATCCGTATGTCGATGGTAATGGGATCGCTGATCCTTATGCACGCATTACCGAAAAGTGGGAATTTGTTGTGGTACACGCATACGACAGCGATTCGGGTCGTCACGGCCGGTCCACGCGCAGGTCGACGACGGGGAACGGGGAAACCAGTGCGGCGTCTCAGCGCCCGTGATGCCGGATACGTGTATCTGGTCGACGGGTTCATCAGCTCACGGGTGATCTCGTGCTGGGTCCTGGCACGCGATGACGGGACGCCCACGGGCCTGGACGACGAGGCGATCGTCGACCTGCTGTGCCGCCGCCTCGCCGTCGACGAGATGTTCTCGGCGGTGCTCCGGCGTGCTCCGGGCGATCTGGGTGAGCCCTACTGGGTCGTCGACCCCGACGTGGATCTCGCGGCACACGTCCGCGTCCACCCGGAACCCATGGTCTGGTCGCGTGCCCAGGAGCTCATCGCCGGGGTCGCCGACCGGCCCTTCGACATGCGATCGCCCCTGTGGTCGGTCGACGTCCTGTCCGACGTCGCCGGGATGCCCGCGCGGCCCGGATCGGCCACGATCCTCGCCGTCTCGTTCCACCACGCCGCGTTCGACGGCATCGGGTGGGAGCAGCGCATGCACAGGCTGCTCGCCGACGAGCCGGATCGACCCGCCGACCCCCAGCCGATCGGCGGCCTCGAGGGGCCGTGGTGGAGGACGGTGGCCCGGGACGCGCTGCGCGCGCCGGCCCGGTGGGCGGCGTTCGCGGCCGCCCTCGCCGGCGCACTGCTCGAGGCACGCCGACAGGCGCGACGGTCGCAGGGGGACCGGGCGGTCTACGACCGGCATGCCGCATCCGTCACCCGGTTCAACCGCGGGCTGCGCGGTCGTCGGTGGACCGACTTCGTCGAGATGGACGAGGTCGACCTCGAACGGGTGGCCCAGCGGGCCCGGGCGGCGACGAAGAACGACGTGTTGCTGTCCATCGTCGCCGGCGCCGTCCGTGGCTACCTCGACGACCACGACGAGTCCCCCGAGCGGCCGCTGGTGTGTCTCGTCCCGATGAGCACGCGCCGCTGGGAATCCGATCAGACCGACCCCGACACCGCCAACCGCTTCATCCCGTTGTCGGTGTCGCTCCACACCGACGTCGAGGACGTCGTCGAGCGGGTCGACGCGATCGCGAGCAGCACCCGGTCGGAGAAGGACCGCGGCACCACCGTGGTGTCGAGTCGGCTCTGGCAGGCCGTCAAACTCGCCCCGGCGTCGGCGTTGCGGATCTCCGGGGCGTTCGCGCGACGCAGGGGCCACCGGGTCGCCTCGTCGACGGCGGTGAACACGGTGCTGTCCACCGTCATCAACAACACCCCGGTGGCGACCGTCGCGGGCGTCCCCGTCGTCTCCGGGTTCGCGGTGTCACCGCTGGGCAACGAGACGGCGCTCGCGCACTGCGCGGTCGTCGGTCTCGGACGGGTACGGATCTGCGTCACCGCCGACGACGCCGTCCTGCCCGACATGGACGGCTACATGCGACATCTGGCGGCGTCGATCGACGACCACCGCGCGGCCGCCGTTCGCGGGTCAGGCGGTCGCGTCGAGTGAGGCGATGACCTTCGTCGGCGCGATCCACACGACGAGCTCGCCCGGCACCCCGTTGCGTGCACCGAACTCCTCGGCGCGGTCGGCACCCATGTAGCGCCGGCCGGCCTCGGTGGCGACGCGCCGCACCTCGTCGAGGTCGTCGCTCGTGTGCGCCGTCCCCTGCACCTGCACGAACGCGTACGGCGGCTCCTGCAGATCGACCGTCATCACCACACGCGCATCGCGGGCGATCGCCCGGCCCTTGGCCGTCGCCGCCCCGGTGTTGAACGCGATGCGGTCCCCGTCGAGGACGAACCACACCGGCGCGACGACGGGACGCCCGTCGGACGCCGTCCACCCCAGGTGTCCCGTCTTGGTCCCCGAGGACAGGAAGTCACGGATCGCCGGGTCGTCGAGTGAGGTCATGGCGGAAAGGCTAGTCACCCGCGGCGATCCGCGCGGCGATGACGGAGGCGACCATCATCACCGTCTCGTGCGGCCCGCTCGACAGCGGCGTCGGCAGCACGGAGGCGTCGGCGACCCACAACCCGTCGACACCGGCGAGGCGCCCCTGCCAGTCCGTCGCACCGCCCAGCGGGAAGGTGCCCCAGGCGTGGTGTGACGTCGACAGCGTCGCGTCGATCGTCGTCGACCCCGGCACCACGAGGTCGGCGAAGTCGGGGCCCTCGAGCATCGCCGCCACCTCCTCGGCGTGCGCCCGCATCCGATCCATCGTGGGCGGATCGGGGCGACCGAGGTCGATCGCGAGGGTGCCGTCGTCGGCGACGGTGATCGAGCCCGCGCCCGTCGATCGCATCGCCGCCACACCCACCGCCGGTCCGCTCACCGGGACCCCCTCGACGTGGTCGGCGAAATCGTTCTCGTAGCAGCGGATCTCGAATCCGTCCTCGGTGTGCAGCACGGTCTGCACCACCAGCCCCGGTCGCTCGGCGGCCGATCGGGACCTGCTGCGTACCAGCAGCTCCCGGTGTTCGGCGACACCCGTCGTCGCACCGAGGCCCGACCGCGCCGCCACCACCGCGGACCCCAGCGTCCCGGCGCAGAGCACGACGATGTCGGCCGGGACGACGACGCCGTCCGAGAGGACGACCGAACGCACTGTGTCCGAATCGATCTCGATGTGATGCACCTCGCTGTGCAGGCGTACCCGCAGGCCGGATCGTCCGGCGGCATCAGCGAGGAACGCGTCCGCCGCGGTACGCCGGGTCCGGCCCGTCGCGTTCACCCGGAGACGGACGAGGCCCGGTCGAGGCCACACCCCTGCGATCTCGGCGTGACCGGCGCGGCGCGCGGCGTTCTCGAATGCGACTGCGCGAGGGCGTAGTTCGGCGTCGGTGACACGGCTGACCGCCATGCGCCCTCCCCCGGCGTCGCCACCGTCGAGCTCGGTGAAGGTCCGGTCGAGGAGCTCCGGTGCCCACACCGAGCGATCCCATCCGGCGAGATCCTCGGCGTGCGGACGGAGGAAGTAGGCACCGTTGACGCCCGACGACCCCCCCAGGCCGAATCCGCGGGGCAGCGGGGTGCCCTCGCCGTCTGCCCGGACACGCACCCGCGTGCTGTCGACGAGCGGCAGGTCACCGATGTCGACGGGGTCCGGCGCCCCACCCGCCTCGAGCACCAGAACGTCGTCGTCACCCGACCTGCTGAGTCGTTCGGCGACGACGCACCCGCCGCTGCCCCCGCCGACGACGACGACCCGTCTGCGGGCCGTCACGACCAGTGGCCGGTGACCGCTGTCCGGGCCACGTCCGTCATCGCAGAACGCCCGTCATCGGGCGGTCGCCGCCACAGGTGTCCGGCGTCGGGGTTCGGCACGGACGATCGTCGGGCGCAACGCCGTGGCCGTCCTGGCCGTCACGACGCCCTGCCACAGGCCGGCCCCGTAGGCGAGGTCCCCGAGACGGTGGAGTGCGAGGAATCGCGCGACCCCGAGCGGCTCGATCGGGTCGGGGTTGAGCATCTCGGTGCGAACCCATTCCGCGACACCGTCGATCACCGCCACGGCGACGAGCACCGTACGGAACCGCGACGACAGCAGTGCCAGCACCAGGGACACCGGCCAGTAGTGACGGCAGAGCGCCGCGGCCATCTGCAGGAACCCGAACCCGACCGCCTCGGCGGTCAGGCGTGCGGTGACCGTCGCCGCGTCGGGAACCGCCTCCACGCGCCGGTAGAGGCGGCCCGCGATGACGGCGATCATCGCGAGGATCACACCGCCACCCCACCGTGACCGGGTGAGCGCGGCCAGCGCGGCGACGGCGGTCGGCACGGACACGACCACCGGTGCAGCGTGGCCGGGATGCCGATCCGACAGCGGTGCCGCACCCGTGCCGTAGAACCGTCGCCGCGACAGCGCGGCCCCGAGCGCGGTGCGGTGGTCGTGCGCGACGGAGGCGATCGGGTCGTACCGGACCGACCATCCCGCGGCGGTGAGCCGCCAACAGAGGTCGACGTCCTCGGCGACGTGCAGTCGCTCGTCGAATCCCGGGAATGCGCTGCGTCGCACGATGATCGCCGCACTGGGGACGTACGACAGACGGGTCCCCGGGACGACGGGACCCTCCCGGCGGCCCATGTCGAGCGAGGAACACAGCGCCTCGTACCGTGCGGTGACGCCGCCCTCGTGCGTGAGCGCGACCACGCGGGGCGCGACCATCGCGACCCGAGGGTCGGAGAAGTGCGCGAGAAGGGTGAACAGCCAGGACATCTCGGGGACCACGTCGGAGTCGACGAAGGCGACGAACGCCGTCTGCGCCTTGGCGGCACCGGCATTGCGCGCCGCGGCGGGACCGACGCTGCGCTCCGTGCGGACGATGGTCGCGCCGGGGGCTCGCATGGGCTCGCGGGACCCGTCGTCGACGACGACGACGTGCGCCCCGCGGAGGGCGCCGAGCAGTCGGTCGAGTCCGGACTGGTTGTCGCGCACGGGGATCACGACGGTGACATCGTCGACGGAGGGACCGAACATCGGTCGCGGATGCGCGATGCCGGCGTCGACCAACCGGCGGGCGACGGTCGCGGTCGCCTCGTCGGAGACGACGAGGCGACCATCGCAGTCGATCATCTCCGCGGCGCGTGGCGCGAGGGAGAGCAGGCGGGTCGGCGACCCCCCGACGAGGTGACGACCGTCGGCGGAGACCGCGACACGAGGATCGATCTGGACCTGGAAGCCGTCGGGCAGCCGGGTGGTCGACGGACCGCCGGTGACGACCGGCCCCGCCCCCGCCGACTCACCGGTCATGACAGCTCACCGCGATCGCTCGGACGCCACCCGACGACGGCCGTCACGAGCCGGTCGACCATGTCGGCGACGATGCGGTCGCCGTCGTCGGCGGTCGCCGCCCGGGCGTCACCGAGGACACCGTTCCCGCTCACCGCGCGGACGCCGCCGGATCGCAATGCGCCGATGAGCTCCCCGATCGGCTCGGTGGCACCGAGGGCCACCTTCTCACGCACGACGACCTCCGGTGAGATCGACAGCAGAGCAGCAGTTTCCGTGTGACCGGCATGGGCGTCGGCACCCGGGGAGGTACACGCCCACCACGCGACGTCGCGCCCCTCCTCGCGGAGCAGTGTCGTGGCGTCGACGACGGTGCGCGCGTTGCCGCCGTGGGCGTTGACGACCATCAGCCGCGACGCCCAGCGGCACGCGCTGCGCCCGAACTCGACCAGTACCGACCGCAGCGCGTCGTGTCCGATCGAGACCGTCCCGGGGAAGCCCTCGTGCTCCCCGCTCGCGCCGTAGGCCAGGGCCGGGGCCAGCATCACGTCGTGACCCTCTGCGATGAGACGGTCCACCGCCCGGCGGGCGACACCGTCGGCGACACGGGTGTCGGTGTCGAGCGGGAGGTGTGGCCCGTGTTGCTCCAGGGCCCCGAGCGGAACGACCACTGTGCACCGGCGTTCGTCCAGCTCGGGCCACGTCGTCGCGCCGAGCCCACCGGGGCGGGTCATCCGGCTCATGCTAGTCACCACGACGGATTCTGAACACCCGATCCGCGAACACAATTGACCCCTGTCGGCGCGTCTGCGCGGCGCGCCGTCGCACGTGGAGGGCGGTTCCACGGCCACCCTGGCGACCGCGCGAGCCGACGCTCGTGCGATGCTGTCCGCCGAGGCGAGCGAGTGCTCGGTCTGTGGTTCCCACGAGCGACGATGAGGTGGCCCGATGAGCAGTGCACAATCCCCGACCACACGCCCCGGCCCACTGGGCGGTGTCCGCGTGGTCGAGTTCGCGGGGATCGGTCCCGGTCCGCACGCCTCGATGCTGCTCGCCGACCTAGGCGCCGACGTCGTGCGCGTCCAGCGCGCCGGCAGCCTGCCCGCACAGGGCGCCACCGCCGACCAACTCCTGCGCGGACGCTCCGCCGTCGTCGAGGCCGACCTCAAATCCGAGACCGACCTCGCCGAGGTCCTCCGACTCGTCGACCGCGCCGACGTCATCGTCGAGGGCTTCCGCCCCGGGGTGATGGAACGCCTCGGCCTCGGGCCCGATGAGTTGCTCGGGCGCAACCCCCGACTCGTCTACGGCCGCATGACCGGATGGGGACAGCACGGACCGCTCGCCGACCGCGCCGGCCACGACATCAACTACATCTCCCTGACCGGCATGCTCCACGCCATCGGCCGCGCCGACGAACGCCCCACACCACCACTGAACCTCGTCGGCGACTTCGGCGGCGGCTCGATGTTCCTCGTCGTCGGCGTCCTCGCCGCCCTCGTCGAACGCGGCATCTCCGGACGCGGACAGGTCGTCGACGCCGCCATGGTCGACGGCGCCTCCGTCCTCGGCCAGATGATGTGGGCGTTCCGCGGTACCGGACTGTGGCAGGACCGGCGCGGCGTGAACCTCCTCGACACGGGAGCGCCCTACTACGAGGTGTACGAGACGTCCGACGGTCGCTACATGGCGGTCGGGGCCATCGAGCCGCAGTTCTACGCGCAGCTGATCGAGGGGCTCGGGTTGACCGACGCAGGCCTGCCGGAGCAGAACGACATGGCTCGCTGGCCCGAGTTGCGTGCCCGCTTCACCGAGACGTTCGCGACCCGCACCCGTGACGAGTGGGCGGCGGTGTTCGACGGGACCGACGCCTGCACCACACCCGTTCTCGACTTCACCGAGGCGCCGCAGCACCCGCACCTCGCGTCGCGCGGGACCATCGCCGACATCGACGGCGTCACACAGGCTTCGGTCGCGCCGCGGTTCTCCCGGTCCGTCCCCGGGACGCCGGAGGGTCCCGTGCGTACGGCGACTCCGGCGTCCCAGGTCTGGGCCGACTGACCGCCCGGGGCGCGGCACGCCGCGACCCGGGTCAGACCTTGACGGACCCCTGGTCCATCGAGAACTCCGACGCGGTGATCGTCTTCGCCGAGTCCGAGCAGAGGAACATCACCATGTCGGTGACCTCGTCGCACGTCGAGAAGAACGGCTTGTCGAGGATGGGCACGAAGTTGGGCATGAACCGTTCCATCGCGAAGACCTCCGAGGCCTTCGTGTCCTCGAACGCCATCGGCGTGTTCACCGCGTAGGGGTGGATGGTGTTGACGCGGATGCCCTGCTCGCCCAACTCCTTCGCCGCCGACTGTGCCATCCCCCGGATGGCGAACTTCGACGCCGAGTACGACGCCTGGAACGGCATCGCTTTGAGGCCGGCGCTGGAGCTGACGACGGTGATGCTGCCGCGGATGCCGTGGGAGATCATCACCGGGATGGTGACGCGCAGCGTGTTCCAGGTGCCGCGGACGTTGACGGCCATGATGTCGTCGAACTGCTCGGGGGTGAGTTCCCAGATGCGACCCCAGGTGAGCACGCCGGCGTTGGCGATCACGTGGTCGAGCCGACCGAAGCGGTCGACGCCGTCGGCGACGAGCTGCTCCTGGAACGCGAGGTCGCGGGTGTCACCCTGACGCGCGAGGATCTGTCCGCCGGCCTCCTCCACGAGACGGATGGTCTCGTCGAGGTCCTCGGGGGTCGCCGCCGGGTAGGTGGTGTGGTCGGCGATCGGCCCGGCGATGTCCATGCCGATGACCGCCGCGCCCTCCTGCGCGAACCGTAGCGCGTGGTTGCGCCCCTGACCGCGGGCGATACCCGTGATGTAGACGACGGCGCCGTCGAATCGTCCTGACACGTCTCAGCTCTCCTCGTCGGTGGTCTCGCCGAAACGCTTCTCGAAGCCGTCGGGGATGATCAGGTCCTCACGGGTCAGTTCGTGGATGCTCTTGCGGCCCAGTCCCATCAGGGCGGAGTCGATACCGCCGCGGAGGATGTCGAGGACGTTCTCGACACCGGCCTGGCCGTTGGCGGCCAGTCCCCAGAGGTAGGCACGGCCGATCATGACCGCGTCGGCACCGAGGGCCAGGGCCTTGACGACGTCGCTGCCGCGGCGGATGCCGCCGTCGAGCAGCACCTGCATGTCGGCGCCGACGGCGTCGGCGATGGGGCCGAGCATCCGGATGGTGGCCGGGGTGCCGTCGAGGTTGTTGCCACCATGATTCGACACCGACAGCGCCGACGCGCCGATGTCACGGGCTCGTTTGGCGTCGTCGAGGCGGGTGATGCCCTTGACCATGAACGGTCCGTCCCACTGTTCGCGCAACCACTGCAGGTCCTCCCAACTCGGCGGGGAGGTCTGCATCCATTGCCCGTAGGCACCGAAGAACGTCGGCGCGATCTGGCCCGGGTCGGCGAGGTTGGGGGCGGTCAGGTCGGGGACGATGGGCTTGCCCTTGTTGAACCACGACCACGCGTACCGCGGGCGCATCGCGATCTCCGGCGCGAGTCTCAGCAGTGCCTTGGCGTCCACCTTCTCCGGGATGGCGGGGCTCCCCCAGTCGCGGCCCATGGAGAACGACCAGTCGGTGGTCACGATCAACCCCTTGGCGCCGGCAGCCCGTGCACGCTCGGCGCGCCGGAGTATCTCCTCCCGCGAGTTCAGCCAGTAGATCTGGAAGAAGGTCTTCGGGTTCTCCGCCGCGACCTCCTCGACCGGCTTGGAGGCGAAACTGGACAGGCCCATGGCCGTTCCGCGCGCCGCGGCCGCCCGGGCGACGGCGACCTCGCCGTCCTTGTCGACCGCCTGCACCCCGGTCGGGGAGATGATCACCGGCAGCGAGATCTCTTGGCCCATGATCGTCGTCGACATCTCGCGGTCGGCGTGTGCGCCGACGACGTGGGGGGCGAAACCGATCTCGGCGAACGCCTCGACGTTGTCGGTGAGGGTGATGCCCTTCTCACTGCCGGCGACGAGAGCGGAGTACACCGACTTCGGCAGACGCTTCTGGGCACGCCGCTGCGCCTCGAGAACGGTTTCGAACCAGGGGTTGGCCATGACGGGCGACTACTTTCGTGACAGGGGTGAGGTCAGGCGGGCGCGAAGCCCGCGAGTGGGTTCTCGTCGCAGTCCCGCGACGGGGGCCGCGTCATCAGCTGCAGCGGCACACCACGGGAGTGGTCCTTGTTCGCCGACGGGGTCCTCCGCTCACCGGCCAGCAACGACTCCCCGTAGCCCTGAACGCATTCCGGGTCCGGGCCGTCGAGTGGCAGGCCGGTGAAGAACTTCGCCGCCATGCACCCACCGCGACACGAGTCGTAGTGATTGCACGACGCGCATGCCCCGGCGCTCTGCGGTTCGCGCAGTTCGGTGAACAACTCCGACTCGCGCCAGACCGAGGTGAAACCACCGGGATCGGTGACATTGCCGGCCAGGAAGTTCTCGTGGATCGCGAACGGACACGCGTACACATCGCCCACCGGGTCGATCAGACACACCACACGTCCCGCACCACACAGGTTCAGACCCGGCAGCGCCCCACCGGGTGACCCGTCGGAGAACGCCGAGAGGTGGAAGAACGAGTCCCCGGTCAACACGCCGTCACCGTGGGCGACGAGCCAGTCGTAGAGGGCGCGTTGCTGCTCGGGCAGCGGGTGCAGGTCGTCCCACACATCCGCACCACGCCCCGACGGCCGCAACCGCGTGATCCGCAGCGTCGCACCGAAACGGTCGGCGAGAGCCTTGAAGTCGTCGAGCTGTGACACGTTGTGGCGGGTCACCACCACCGAGATCTTCGCGTCACGGAACCCCGCATCCCGCAGATTCGTCAACGCACGAACCGCCATGTCGAACGACCCCGCGCCGCGTACCGCGTCGTTGACCTCGGCCGTGGCACCGTCCAGGGAGATCTGCACGTCCACGTAGTCTGACGCCGCCAACCGCGCAGCGACCTCTGGGGTGATGCGTAACCCGTTGGTGGAGAACTTCACCCCCACCTGATGAGCCGTCGCGTAATCCACCAGCTCCCAGAAGTCCGACCGCACCGTGGGCTCGCCACCGCCGATGTTGACGTAGAAGACCTGCATCCGCTGCAGCTCGTCGATGATGGCCTTGCACTGATCGGTGCTCAGCTCCCGCGGGTCGCGCTTGCCCGACGACGACAGACAATGCACACACGCCAGGTTGCAGGCGTAGGTCAACTCCCACGTCAGACAGATCGGGGCATCCAGCCCACGCTCGAACTGATCCACCAGACGAGGAACCGGCGCAGGCCGGGAGAGCATCGAGGTCATGAAGTCTCCGATGAGAGGGGAACCCGGCGGATCATCGCCGAGCCGGCGAGCGTGGACAGAGCGGCCACATAGGGACTCCGCGCGGCGGGATCGTCGACGACCGCCGCGACGGCCGCCTCCGCACTCGGATGATCACCGAGCGACCGCACCACCTCGACCACCGTCGTGTCCTTCAGGAACGAGAGCTTGCGGGTACCGAAGTGATAGAGCAGCGCACCGAACGGCTCCGGTCGCACAGCCACCCGCGGATCGAGCTCCCACGCCGCGCCGACATCGAACACGGTCAGTACACGCCGCACATGCCGTCGATCGAGACCTCCTCGACCAGACTCTCCGCGACCAACTCGGTCTCGGTGGCGTCGGTGCCGGCAGTGGTGTGGGCGTCGGACATGAGTACCTCCGGTGGGTGACGTGAACTGAGTCACAGCGGACTATAGTGGCACTCGGTGCCAGAACGCCAGGGGTGACGAGAACCTGTTTCAGAAATGCGGGCGGGAGGCGGTGAGGACACGACATGTCGACACCCGGGAGACGCCCCAGCACCACACGGGCCCGCATCAGCGCCATCGCCATCGACCTGTTCACCGACCACGGGTTCGAGGAGACGAGCGTCGACGACATCGCGGCCGCCGCGGGCATCGCACGACGCACGCTCTTCCGCTACTACCCGTCGAAGAACGCCATCGCCTGGGGCGACTTCGACGACCACCTCGCGGGCATGCGGGACCACCTCGCCGCGCTCCCGGAGACGATCGGGTTGGCCGACGCCCTGCGCTCGTCGCTCATCGCCTTCAACCGGCTCGACCCCCACGAGATACCTGGTCACCGGCGTCGGATGGCCCTCCTGCTGACCGTGCCGGCATTGCAGGCCCACTCCATGCTGATGTACGCCGGGTGGCGGGAGGTCGTCGCGGACTACGTCGCAGAGGTCACCGGCGCACGGCCCACCGACCACCATCCCCAGACGGTCGCGTGGTTGCTCCTCGGCGTCGCGCTGGCCGCATACGGGCAGTGGCTGACCGACGACGACGCCGACCTGGAGCATCTCCTCGCCCAGGGCAGCCGTATCCTCGATCACGGCCTCTGAGGCCCTGACCGCGTCGGTCGCGCCCTGGCGTCGGCGCTCCGGCACGGGGTAGCGTGACCAAAACTAGAACGTGTTCTCGTTTAGGAGTGGATCGATGACGTCCCTGACGCCGCACAGCGCGCGCAGCGCCGTGCTCACCGTCGCCGAGGTGATCGAGGAGACCTCGGACGCCCGGTCGATCGTCTTCGACGTACCGGCCGACCTCGCCGAGAAGTTCACCGGCTACCGGCCTGGCCAATTCCTCACCGTCCGCATCCCCAGCGATCGCACCGGGTCGGTCGCCCGCTGCTACTCACTGTCGTCCTCACCCTTCACCGACCCGCGTCCCAAGGTCACGGTGAAGCGCACCGCCGAGGGATACGGGTCGAACTGGTTGTGCGACAACGTCGCCGCCGGGACCGAGATCGAGGTCCTGCCGCCGTCAGGGGTGTTCACCCCGCGAGAACTCGACAGCCCCCTGCTGCTGCTCGCCGCGGGAAGCGGGATCACGCCGATCATGTCCATCCTGAAGGCCGCACTCGAGAAGGGCTCCGCCCCGATCGTTCTCGTCTACGCCAACCGCAGCGAGTCCGACGTCATCTTCGCCGCCGAACTCCGCGAGCTCGCACAGCGGCACCCGGACCGGGTGACGGTGATCCACTGGCTGGAATCGGTGCAGGGTCTGCCGACACCCGCGGCCCTGCGCGCACTCGTGGCCCCGTTCTCGACGCACGGTGCGTTCATGTGCGGGCCGGCACCGTTCATGGACGCGGTGCACACCGCCCTCGCCGACGCGGGATTCCCCCACGACCACGTGCACGCCGAGGTGTTCACGTCCCTGTCGGGTGACCCCTTCGACGACCCCGACCTCACGGACGCGTCGGAGGAGGAGACCGCCGACGCGGCCAGCGTCTCCGTCGAACTCGACGGCACGGTCCACGAACTGCGGTGGCCGCGCTCGAAGACCCTCGTCGACATCATGCTGGCCGCCGGCCTCGACGTGCCCTACTCCTGCCGCGAGGGCGAATGCGGATCCTGTGCGTGCACCGTCGTCGACGGCACCGTGCAGATGGACAACGTCGGGGCCCTCGATCAGGAGGACATCGACGACGGTTACATCCTCGGCTGCCAGGCCCGCCCCACCTCCGACGAACTCACGATCGAATTCTGATGCCGCTCCGCGGCGCGAGTTCTGATGCCGCTCCGCGGCACGGGTTCTCGGGGCGCTAGGACAGCAGTTCGGCGATCGGTGGGGCGTCGGCGACCGTCTTCCGCATCTTCATCACCGCACCGGCCCGGCCGGCACCGACCACACCCGTCAGTCGCCCGTCACGGCTGAAGTAGGCGAGGAACTTCTCGCCGTCCTCGTCGACGACGTGGATCTCGTCGTCCGCCGACGGTGTGCCCAGACACTGGACCTTGATGTCGAACTGATCGGTCCAGAAGTAGTGCACCACCGGTGCGGCCGAGGCCTTCTCGGTCCCGGCGATCACATCCGCGAGGACCTTCGCCTGCTCCACCGTGTGGTTCCAGTGCTCCACCCGACGACCGAACACACCGGCCTCGTCCGACCAGTTCGCCACGTCACCGAGCGCGTAGACACCGGCTGCGGATGTCAGACCGGTGCTGTCGCAGGAGATCCCGCCGCCGAGACGCCGGTCGGCGAGGGTGAGTCCGAGCGATTCGGCCAACCCCGTCGTCGGGATCGAGCCGATGCCCACGACCACCAGGTCGGCGTCGAGCGTCTCGCCGCCGTCGAGCACGACGCCGCTCACCGCGCCGTCGGACACGCGCAAGCCGCTCACGCCGACACCCGTACGCACCGTCACCCCGCGATCGGTGTGCATCTTCGCCACGCGCGCACCGATCTCCGCGCCCAGGGCCGCATACAGCACCGACGGCGCCGGTTCGACGATCGTCACGTGCGCACCGAGGGTGAGGAGACTCGCGGCGGTCTCACAGCCGATGAAGCCGGCGCCGACCACCACGACGCGGGCACCCTCGGACAGGTCGTCGCGCAGGGCGGAGACGTCGTCGGCCGTGCGGAGGACGTGCACCCCGGACAGATCCGCCACCGACGTCGCATCCTGACCGTCGAGGACGTCGTCGGGGAGGAACCGGGGGTCGAGACCGGTGGCCAGCACCAGCGACTCGAACGCGATGGCCTCTCCCGACCCGACCGACACCCTTCGGGCGTCGAGGTCGACCGAGGTGACCTCGGTGTCGAGGAGAAGTGCGATGTGGTTGTCGTCGTACCACTCTCGTGGCTTGAGTTCGACGAGACCGCGCTCACCGCGCAGGACGGCCTTCGACAGCGGAGGACGGTCGTAGGGCGGGTGGTTCTCCTTGCCGATGAGCGTCACGGGATCCGAATAGCCCGCCTGTCGCAGGTTCTCGGCGAGGCGCACACCGCCGAGTCCCGCACCCACGATCACCACACCAGCACCCATCGGCGCACGCTCCTTCTCGTCTGCGTCGGGACGGGGCGCCGCGGCCGTCATCCGCCCGGGCCCACCGGGTAGAGGTCGGCGAGTCGCCACGTGTCGTCGACTCTACGCATCACGGCCCACCGGGTGATCGGGGCCACCGAGACCGGTGGTGCCGCCGACGGGATCGTCACGCGCGCAGTGGCGTAGACGAGGAGGCGGGCCGAATCGCGGTCTCGCCGCGACAACCCCACCGACTGCACCGTGATCTGTTGTGTCGCACCGGTCGCGACCGCGCCCGGCAGCGCGGAATCCGGCCCCTGACTGCGCAGGTCGTCCAGGGCGCGGTCGGTGAGCATCGGGGTGAGGGCGCGCAGCCGGGTGGCGACGGCTCCGGGGTCGGCCGCGCCCGTCGTGACGGTCAGGTAGTCGGTCACGGCGGTCGCGGCCCGTTGTCGTAGCGGCATGGTGTCGGGAGGTGGTTCGGCACGAGGGACCGCGAGAGTCGTCGCGAGCGCAGCCACCAGCACCGCGACGGCGACACCGGCGAGCGCGGCATCGCGCCGCGGACTCCGGCGACCCGCGGGCCACCCTGCGACCGCGACGACCAGGAGGGAAGCCGCCGCGATCGGGGGCACCGACCATCCCGGCCACCCCAGCACCCACCCGACGACCGTCAGACCGCCGACCGTCGCCGCCGCGCAGACGGCTCGTACCGATGTCACCGGGCCGTCACCCCACCGATCACCCAACGCCCGGACTCGCGGATCATCGTGACCGTCAGAACGATCCGCCGATCCCCTGCCGCACCGCCGACGAGTTGAGGGGCCGTGGCCTCCGCGACGACCAGGACATCAGCCGGGCCCTCGGCCGGGATCGCGCCGAGCGCCCCCGCCGCCACGACCTGCCCGGTGCCGGGCGATCCGAGCGCGGCGACCGCTGCCTCGATGGCCGGTGCGGCACGGTCGATCCGCCGGCGATAGTCGCCGCCGCTGACCGAGCGAACGGCGTCGACGTACCGGTCGGGATGTGCGGGGTCGGCGGTGAGGACGGTCGCGACCGCCGTCGACGCGGACGCGACCACCCCGTCTGCCGGGCCCGGCCCACCACCGGCATGCAGGACCAGCCCGGCGACCACGGCGACGATCGCGAGGACCACGGTGACGGCCACCGACACCGCGAGCGCGCGGCGGCGGCGACCGTCCGTCGGGGCGGATCGCGTCATCCGTTCCTGTGCCGCCTCGACTGCCGCGGTCGCCGCCGCGACACGCTCTCGGGCCATCGTCACCCGCCGCGACGAGGTGTCGTCCGCTGTCGTGGCGGCGTCCTCGCTCATCGCAGCACCTGCAGGGACGCGACCGCCCAGTGGCCGTCCACGCGACGCAACCCGGCCGACACCACCTGACCCGTGGTCGTCCCGCCACTCGTGACGTCGATGAGTGCGACGACCTCGACCGCGTCGGCCGACGCGGCTCCGACCGCGGTCTCGACAGGCCGACAGGTCGCGCTCCCGGTGGCATCGGAGCCGACGACCGCCGCCCCCGAGCGCAACCGCTCGGCGAGGTCGCCCGTGGCGGACCGAATCGCCTCGGCGTCGCGCGCGGGCGTCCCGCGCTCCACCACGCGACAGACGGTCGGCGCGCCGATCGTCGCCACCCGGGACCGCGCGTCGGACACTGCTCGCGCCTGCGACCATTCGTGCGCGGCCACCCCGACGAACCCGCCCGCGGCGGCGACGACCGCAACGCAGACCGCAGCAGCGAGAGCTGTTCGCGCGGCATCCGTCCGCAGGACCCGGGCGCCGACGATCG
Source organism: Williamsia sp. SKLECPSW1 (assembly GCF_054332755.1). Lineage (NCBI taxonomy): Bacteria > Bacillati > Actinomycetota > Actinomycetes > Mycobacteriales > Nocardiaceae > Williamsia > Williamsia sp. SKLECPSW1. The sequence goes on from NZ_JBTGLI010000001.1 coordinate 596,684, forward strand.
CGACCACCGCGCCTGCGATCGCGGTGGCGAACAGCGACACCCACCACGCCGGTGTGCCGACGACCACGGCGGACAACCCGACCAGGGCGACGGCGACGACGGCGCCCATCCCGCTGGTCCACACCGCGACGAGACGCCGCAGGGCGGTCACGGGATCAACCCCACTCCGGCGAGCTTCAGACGGCCACCCTCGGGGACGATCTCCACCACCAGCCGGAGCCGTCGGGGGTCGTCGTCCTGCGACGTGGCGCCGGCGTCGGTGCGGCGGGTCAGGAGAACCGCGGTGACGAGGACCGACGAGGTGTCCCCACGCCGATCCGCCAGCGCGACCCCGTCCACGTCACCCGTCGTCTGCGTGCCCAACCGCGAGACGACCGCACTGTACGAGCCGCTCGACTGGGCGAACTCGTCGCGGAACGTCCCGGTGGCGTCGTCGAGGATCCGGGAGGCGCGGTCGGGATCACGGACGTCGGGGGTGAGCAGCGGGGTGACGAGTGTCCGGGCGGCGGTGAGGACGTCGGCGTCGGTCCACACCGGCGAGGACGCCCGTCGCGCCACGGTGACCCCGACTGCCACGGCCAGGGCGACGATCACGACGAGGACGACAGCCGACCACCTCGTGACCCGGCCGTCGGTCCGGCGCCCCTCGAGCCGGGCCAGATCGGCCTCCGCCGACCGCAACTCGGACCGTGCCGCCCGCAGCGCGCGACGGGCCGACCGCCTGTCCGACACCACTGTCACCTCCGCCGGTCCCCGCTCGTGTGCGCCGCGTGACCGATCCGCACATCGTAGGTGTCACGCGGCGGAGGGCATCAGCGGCACGGCGGGTGGTAGTCGAGCCCCGGGACGTACTGACCCCACTCCTCCCGGGAGATGGGATCGGTGTCGAGTCCGCAGGCGGAAGCCACCACGCTGTCGACGTCGGTGCCCCACGACCCGACGATCCCCGCCGCCCCGGTCGCGAGCACCTGCCGGTCACCCGGTCCGAACTGGATGTCGTAGATGCGGCCGGGGAACGCCCCGAGATGAGCCAGCGTCCGTGGCGCGGTCGGGTCCCGCACGTCCCACATCCAGAGCTGGCCGTCCGATCCGCCCGCCGCCACGCGGGACCCGTCGCGGGAGAACGTCGCGCCGTAGACGGCACCCGTCGGACCCGACAGCTCCGCGAGTCGTCGGGGCGCGGCGGGGTCGCTGATGTCCAGGACGACGACCTGGTTGGTCCCCGAGCTCACGACGACGCGCTTGCCGTCCGGGGAGAACCGGGATGCGAGCGCACCCGAGTCGAACAGCTTGACCCGCGACAGCAGGCGGGGTCGGGACGGGGTGGTCAGGTCGACGAGGCCGAGGAAGCCGTTGGCGGTCGACACCACGGCCATCCGTCCCCCCGGTGCCATCGACGTCCACGCCAGTCCGTCGCCGAGGTCGACGGTGCCCACCCGCCGCGGCGTCCGCGGATCGGACACGTCGACGACGGCCATGTCGGGCGACAACGTCGATCCCCCGACCGCGAGCGACGACTCGTCGCTGATCGCGACGCTCTCGATGAGGTCTCCCGGCGTGAGGTCGACCGGAGCGGAGATCACGGCGGGGCGACTCGGGTCGGCGATGTCGGCGAGGTACAGCCGCCCGTCGATGGTGCCCGCGGCGAGCAGCCGCGCGTCCCTCGTCATGTCGATGGACGTGAACCCCGTGTCGGGGGGCGGCACGAGGTCCGGCCCGGCCCGTTGGATGCCCGCCCTCGGGTCGACGCGCCACTGCGACACCGATCCGGACGCGTCGGCGTTGCTCACCGAGAACCGTGGCCCGTCGGCCTGGAAGGCGAACTGGAAGGTGTTCTTCGGTCCGGCACGCACCGAGTACTGGCGGGTCGGCCACACCGCGACCGTCCCGTCCTGGGCCGACGTCACCACGCGGTCGCCGGCGAACGCCGCACCCGACACGGTGTTCCCGACGCGCAGCGCCTGCGGCGGGGTCCGGTTGACGAGGTCGTAGACGCGGGCGGTGTCGTCGCTACTCGACCCGACGAGATGTGTCCCGTCCGGGCTGTAGGCGACGCCGTTCACGTAGCTGCCGAAGTCGGTGTAGTCGGCGGTCATCGTCGGGCGGCTCGGGTCGGCCATCGAGTAGGTCTTGATGTCCCGGGATTTCAGGCCCAGCGCCAGTTCCCCGGTGGTCGGCGAGAAGTCGCCGTCGTCGGCGGTGACGTTGCTGGAGCCGGGCAGCGCGATCACCCCGACGGGCCTGATCCCGTCGCGCTGCACCGTGCTGATGTCGACGCGCTGCAGGACGCTCGCGCTCGCGAGCAGTCGGCCGTCGCGACTGAACGCGACCATCGTCCCCGAACCGGCGAACGACGGCGGGATCGGCAACGACGTCCATCCGCCGCCGGCGTCGTGGCGGTACACCCCGATCCCCGGGCCGTCCGTCGCCAGGGCGAGGAGTGTGCCCGAGGGGTCGACGGCGAGGTCGTTGACCGCCGTGGTCACCCGCGGGACGTCGCCGAGCTGTGTCGGCCGGGCCGGATCGCGGACGTCCCAGGCAGCGAGGCCGTCGGTGCCCGACGCCCACAGGGACTGGCCGTCCGGGGAGAACCGGACCGAGAGCAGACGCTGCTCGGCGCTGGAGCGGCCCATCGTGGCGATCGCCGGCGACAGACCGGTCGGGGTGGTGCGGAACAGCCGGACGCGGTGGTCGGTGGCCGCGGCGGCGATCAGCGACCCGTCCGGTGAGACCGCCACCGCGACACCACCCCCGACGGTCACACGTCGCGCGGGGATGGCGCCCGAGGTCAGGTCGAGCAGGGCCGAGCGCGCCTCCAACGTCGGCGACACCCGATATGCGGCCAGGGCCAGCTGCAACGCGAGGCCCGGGTTGCGGGTGCGCTGCTCGTCGGCGATGTTCGCCAGCCGCGCCGACGTCGCGACGAGCCTGCTGCGGTCGGCGTCGTTGCGCTGGGACACCGCCTCCGAGCGGGCGACCACGGCGACCACTGCGGCGACCAGTGCGACGACCGCGAACAGGCTGGCGGCGACGGTGATGAGACGCATCCGCCGGGCCTGCCGTCGGCCGCGGTCGGCGACGTGGTCGCGCCGCGCCACCGCGCGGTCGAGGAAGCGCCGCTGCGACGCGGTCACGCGGTTCATGTTCTCGGGCGCGTCGGCGAACTCCGTGAACAGGTCGAGCCGGCCACCCAGGGGCAGCAGCTCGGGCGCCTCGTCACCGTCGACCCACAGGTCGAGTGCCGCCTGCAGCCGCCGGGCGATCAACAGTTGATCGCGGTCCTCGTCGACCCAGCGCATCAACCGCGGCCACGCAGTCAGCAGAGCCTCGTGGGCGATCTCGGCGTGCGTCTGTGACACCGACACCAGGCGCGCCGCGGCGAAGCGGTCGAGCACGCCCACCGCCCGGCGCTCGCGGACGTCGCGTCGGTCGTCCGGCTTGTCGATCGGCGGGACGCCCAGCTCCGTGAGCGGTGCCCGCCGGCGCGACATGCTGTCGTCGTCGACGAGCGTCATCGCGAGCAGCTGACGCCGGGCCACGATCTTCTCGGCGTAGTCGAGTTCGCCGTACACCCGCTCGGCGGTCTGCTCGACGGCACCGCGGATGCGGCCGGTCGCGACGTAGTCCGCGACGGTCAGCACCCGCTTGTTCGAGCGGGACCACGTCGACAGCAGTGCATGCGACAGCAGCGGCAGCGCGCTGCCGAGCCCGACACCGAGACCGGGTCGCAGGTCGGCGATGAGCAGGTCGACGAGGTCGTCGGACACGGAGACCCCCGCGACCGTCGCCGGGCCGACGATCACGTCCCGCAACTGTGCGGGGTCGAGTGCGGGGATGAGGACCGTCGCCTCCTGGAGTGCACGGGCCGCGCGGGGGTTCTCGGCGAGGACGCCGTAGTAGTCGGCGCGCACGGTGATGACACCGAACGTCTGCTGCCGCCGGGATGCGGTGAGGTCCGCCATCGCCTCGGTCAGCGCCCGTCGGGCGGCGGTGTCGTTGAGGGTGTACATCTCCTCGAACTGGTCGACGGCGATGAGCAGCGGACCGTCGCCGTCGGGCAGCGCTGCGAGTGCGGCCCGGAACGCCCCGACGGGGTCGGAGCCCGGGGTGAACAGGACGTAGCGCCAGTCCTCGAACGGGCCCTCGTCACCGATCTGCGCGAGCAGGCCGGCCCGCAGTACCGACGACTTCCCGGCCCCGGACGGTCCGACGAGCGTCACGACGGGCAGGCGGTCGATCCCGGTGACGATGGCGGTCGCCCGCTCGGACTGCTCCAGCACGGTCTCGATGACGAGATCGGTGATGTCGGCGCGACCGAAGAACACCGCGTGGTCGTCCACCTCGAAGGGGGTGAACCCGCGATATGGGGCGGGGGGCACCGCACCCTTGCGCGGTGCCTGACGACGCGCACGGGCGGCGGCCTGCAGCCACGGCGCATGCTCGGCCGCCTCGACGCCGAGGGCGATCAGCACCTTCCGCAGCGCGTCCTCCATCGCGGCCTGGGGCGCGTGCTGGCCGGAGAACCAGCCACCGACGGTGGCCGCGCTGGCGCCGGCCCTGCCCGCGATCTCTCGGATCGACAGGCCGGCGACTGACTTGAGATCGGTGAGGGCGCGCGCGAACTCGTCGCGCGTCTCGATCGTCTCGGGTCGCACCCTTCCCCCTCCACCTGGGCTTTCTCGTGTACGGCGGCTGTACGACGTACGGACTTGTGTATGGACCTGCCCGTTACGACCGACTCGGCTGGAACAGGCGCGCGTCGCCGTACATATTTCATGTCGACGCACATCTGTTCAGCTCCGAGCACCGTGCAGATCAGGTCCCCCGACCGGAGGAAATCGTACCCATGTCCGTCGCCCCCCATATGCCGGTCGCGCAGCCTCGTCCCGGGCTGTCGTCGACCGCCCCCGCCTCCCCGAACCCGCATCGCCATCCGACCGCTCTGCGCGTGGTCCCGCCGCTGCCCGCGACGCCCCGGACCGAGGCACCGGCCCCTGCTCCCGAGCGCCCGTCGCTGTCGCGGCGCGAGGTCGAGGTCCTCCTCGCGTGGCTCGCCGCCGAGTCGAAGGCCGAGGCCGCCTCGGCGCTCTACATCACCGCCTCGACGGTGAACACCCACCTGACCCGGATCCGGGCGAAGTACGCCACGGTCGGCCGTCCCGCCCGCTCCAAGGCCAACCTGTTCGCGCGCGCCATCCAGGACGGGTACACCGACCTCGACGACTGGTGACCCGGACACCACCCACACACGACGGACCCCGCCGGTCGAGACCGGCGGGGTCCGTCGTGTGTCGGGGTCGGGACTACTTCGTGACGGGGGTGCCGTTCACCCGCGCCAGGTACTCCGCGCGCTCGGCGTCGTCGTAGCTGAGGAACATCGTGTTCATCCCGGTGAGCTTCCCGAGGGTCCGCTTCAACCCCGGTGCCATGACGGAGTTGGCGTGCACCCATGCCATCGACCGCGGCACCGTGACGTGTCCGGTGGAGCCGAGGATGCTGTTGTGCACCTCGCGGGCCACGTCCTCCGGCCCGACCGTCTGCACGAACTTGTTGGTCGCGATGCCGGAGATCAACGCGGTGCGGGTGAACGTCGGGTTGACGGTCTTGACCCGCACACCCTGCGGTGACAGCTCGACGTCCGCAGCCTCGGAGAACGTGATCACGCCGGCCTTCGCGCCGTTGTAGATCGTCAGACCCGGGACCGGCAGCCGACCCGCGACCGACCCGATGTTGATGACCTGGCCGCCACCCCTGGCGATCATGCGCTTCGCCGCGGCCTGGGTCCCGATGACCACCCCGAGCAGGTCGATGTCGAAGTTGCGCTTGATGACGTTCAGGTCGTAGTTGAGCAGCGGACCGGTCGGCATGATGCCGGCGTTGTTGATGAGGACGTCGATGGGACCGGCGACCTTCTCGACCTCGTCGAGGAACGACTCGAACGAGTCGGGGTCGGTGACGTCGAGGACGAAGCCCTCGTGGCCGAGGTCGGCGGCCGCCTTGCCGACGGCCTCGTCGTCGATGTCGCCGATGACGACGGTCGCGCCGGCATCGCGCAGCGTCTTCGCGGTCTCGAGCCCGATGCCGCGTGCGGCGCCGGTGATGGCGATGGTGAGGCCGCGGACGTCGGCGCGCTCGCCGGCGGAACGGTTGCCGCGCACGCGCGACAGGATCCCGGTTCGGGGGGACATGAGAACTCCTCTGTTGACTGTCGTGTCAGGGGTTGTCGGGGGTGACGGGGGGGTCACCACACCATCGGGGACAGGTGCTTGGCCGCGAACGCGCGGACGTACTCCGGCTCCTGCTTCTCCTCGCTGCCGGGCACCTCGAGCTGGGAGATCACCAATCGCACGATGATCTCTACGGCATCGCTGAGGTCGGGGTCAGGCCGCACCGCGCCGACGCCCCGCAGGGCGCGCACGGTCCGCGCGGTGACGGCGTCGATGAACATCGACGTCACCGACGACGAGGTGATGCCTTTCATCTCCAGGTCGTCGACGACGAGCCGGTGCATCAGCGGGTCCTTGAGGATCAGCTGTGCACCGACGGCGAACGCCTCCGCGATGGCCTCCGCGGGCGTCAGGCCGACGATCGCCTGCTCCATCTGCGCCATCCCGTCCTTGTAGAGCCGGGTGGCCACCGCGACGAGCAGCGACTCCTTGTTCGGGAACCGTCGGTAGAGGGTGCTGCGGGAGACCTCGGCGCGGCGGGCGATCTCGTCGACGGACGCCTTGCGCACACCGACCTCGGTGAACTCCTGCGCCGCGGAGGTCAGGATCGCCTCCTCCTGTGCCTCCGGGTCGTCGGTGTTGCGCGTCTTGCGACTCACAGCTTGCGCAGCGTGACCGGGAAGCCGTCCTTGGGGATCGGCAGGGAGCTGTAGTTCATCGGCAGCTGGTAGTCGTCGGGCACCGACCACTCGTAGTTGCGCAGCAGCTGATGCATGATCGTCTTGATCTCCATCTGGCCGAAGTACAGGCCGATGCACTTGTGCACACCACCGCCGAACGGGTGCCACGCCATGCGGTGCTTCTTGTCCTCGGCGCGGTCGGGCCCGAACCGCTCGGGATCGAAACGCCAGGGATCGCTGTAGATCTCGGGGTCGTAGTGGTCGCTGAGCGCGGTCAGCGACACGAACGTGCCCTTGGGGACGAAGTGGCCCAGCAGCTCGGTGTCCTTCACCGCGGCGCGCGGGTGTGCGGGCACCGGGGTGCACATGCGCAGCGACTCCTTGAGGATGAGATCCAACTCCGTGAGCTTCCCGAGGTCGTCGTAGGTCAGGTCCGAGTCCAGGGCCTGCGACTGCTCACGCGCGCGACGCTGCCACTCCGGCGACTTGGCCATCCGGTAGCACATCTGGGTCATCGTGATCGTCGACGTGTCGTGCGCGGCCATCAGGACGAAGATCATGTGGTTGACGATGTCCTCGTCGGAGAACGTCTTGCCCTCTTCGCTCTCCGCCCGACACAGCACCGAGAACAGATCGTCGGACTCGCTCGCACGCTTGGCCGGGATGTGGGAGTAGAAGAAGTCCTCGAGGATCTTGCGCGAGCGGATCCCCTTGCCCCAGCGGGTCCCCGGGATGGGCTTGCGGATCACCGCGACCCCCGCCTGCACGGTCTCCAGGAACGCCTTGTTGATCCGATCCGCCTCGGCCTTGGGCAGTTCCAGGCCGAGGAACACCTCGAGCGCGACGTCGAGGGTGAGCGCCTTGAACTCGTCGAACAACAGGATCTTCCCGGTGGGGAACGTCTCCATGCGCTGCGCGATCATCGGCTGCATCAGCGCCATGTACTTCTTCAGCACCGCCGGGTTGAAGCCCTGCTGCAGGATCAGGCGGTGGCTGCGGTGTTCGTCGAAGTCGAGCAGCATCACACCGCGGTTGAAGAACGGGCCGATCAGGAACGTCCATGCCGGACCGTTCGCGAACGCCTTGTCCTTGTTCATCAGGACCTGCTCGGTGGCCTCGGGGCCCGACGCGACGACCCAGTCCCGGCCGAACATCTTCAGCCCCGAGATGCGGCCGTACTCGGCGAGCCGCTTGCGCTGGAACCCGAAGGGGTCGTGCCGCATCTGCAGCACGGCCAGCACCCCGTTCTTCTTCTGCAGCGGGACCTCTTTGAGATCGCTGTCGGTCGGAACGCGGAACGCTGTCGCCGTCATCTCATGCACCTCCATTGGAACAGATGCCAAGAATCGTATCTTTGGAGGCGCTCGGTGTCTACCAGGTCACACCTGCGACCACTCCGCGGCTGGATGGCCCGCGGCGAGAAGTGCCTGGACGCGGGCCAGTCGTTCCCGCCACCAGCGGGTGCGATCGGCGTCGGCGAGCGGCAGGTCGTCGTCGGGTTCGACGGCCCGCGGCCGCACCCGGCCGTCCGCGGGGACGAACGGCGCGGCGACGTCGCGGGTGAACATGGTCCCCGTCCCGAGGCCACACGCCAGGAGATCTCCTGGCAGGGCCGCCGCGCACGCGACGCCCGCGGACATGCCGACGGCGGAGTCGAGTGCGCTGGAGACCACCACGTCGAGATCGATGTCTGCGGCGATGGAGAGGACCCGGCGCATCCCGCCGAGCGGGGCCACCTTCACCACGGCCACGTCCGCGGCACCGGCCCGCACCGCGCGGAGGGGGTCCTCGGCGCGGCGGATGCTCTCGTCGGCGGCGATCGGGGTCCGCACTGCCGCCCGCACCCGGGCGAGCTCCTCGACGGTGGCACAGGGTTGTTCGGCGTACTGGAGGTCGCCGAGGGCCCGCAGTGCCGAGATCGCTTCCGCGACCGACCATTTGCCGTTGGCGTCGACACGCACGTTCGGGATGCGCTCGCGGACCGCGTCGACGCGCTGCATCTCGTCGTCGAGGGTGTCACCGGGTTCGGCGACCTTCACCTTGGCGGTCGTCGCCCCGGGGAACCGGTCGAGGATCGCCGCGACGTCGGCGGCGGGGACCGCCGGGACGGTCGCGTTGACCTCGACGTCGTCGCGCACCGCCGGCGGCGGACCCGTCCACGCGGCCTCGATCCCCGCGGCCAGCCACCACGCCGCCTCGGCGTCGTCGTATTCGACGAAGGGGCCGAACTCACCCCACCCGGCGGGGCCACGGAACACCATCACCTCGCGGGCGGTGACACCGCGGAACCGCTCTCGCATCGGCAGGGAGACGACCTGCGCGGAAGCCAGGATGTCGTCGACGCTCGGGATGCTCACCGCCCCACCGTGGCACAGATCCGGAGCAGTTCGTGTCGCCAGGCGACACGGACTGCTACCGATCGAACGCGAGTCGCATCTCGAACTCGGTGTTCGCCGGATACGCCGGGTTCTGCACGGTCGCGCCCGTGGGTGCGAAGCCGAATCCCTCGTAGAGGCGTCGCGCGCGGTCGTTGAACTCGCCGACGTGGAGCATCGCCGAGTGCGCGTGCTGCGCGGACCACGCGAGGAGGTGCGTCATCAGCTCCGACGCGACGCCGGAACGACGTGCGTCGGGTGCGACGTGGACGCTGTAGATCCAGGCGGAGTCGCCCTCGACGAGTGCGCGCATCGTGCCGATCCACCGGGTGACGTCGAGCGCCGCGAGCGCCACGCCGTCGGGGTCGCGATGACGGTCGAGCAGCGTCCGCCAGGACTCGTCGGGGCGCGCCGCGATGTCCTCCGGGGTCGCGCCGAACGCATACGGCGACTCGGTGACACCGGCGATCCGGAACGCGCGGTACTCCGCCCAGTCGTCGCCCGTCAGCCGCCTGATCTCCACGGGTGGGAACCGTAGGGCCGCGCTCACCCCGCCGTCGACAGGATTTCCCGTGGTGCATGACGATGGCTGGTGTGATCACCGAACACGCACTGCTGCCCGTCGACCCCGATCGCGCCGATGAGTTCGAGGCCGCGTTCGACGAGGCGCGGGCGATCATCGCGAGCTCGCCCGGGTTCGACGCGCTCGAGCTGCTGCGGTCGATCGAGTCCCCCGGCACCTACCTGCTGCTCGTCCGATGGGAGTCGGTCGAGGCACACACCGACGGGTTCCGCGGATCAGCGGGATACCAGCGATGGAAGGACCTGCTGCACCGCTTCTACGACCCGTTCCCGACCGTCGAACACTTCGCCCCGATCACGCAGGCGTAGCGATCCTTCCCGCTGAGCGGGAAGACCTGCGACGGATCGTGGTCAGCGGACGCCGGTGAGCGGGAGTTCGTCGGCGCGGGGGTCGTGCACGACGGCGTCGGCGGCGAGGTCCTTGTCCCCGAACGTCCGCACGGGCCGCGGCGCGTCGGTGCGGACGGCGTCCCACCCGGGATCGCCGGTCGTCGCGAAACGCACCCAGGCCGAATGCATCTCGTCGGCCAGGCCGTCGGGAGGGGTGGCGCCGACCATCGCCGACGACTGCGCGACCGTGTCGAACACGAACGGCAGTTCCAGCGCGTGGGCCGACCGCAGATCCCGCACCTCGGTCGGCCAGGCGAATTCGTACTGCCACGCCGACGCCTCGCCCCCCTCTGCGACGGCGTCGACGATGTCGGCGGTTCCCGACCGGAACGCGTGGTCGGTGAGTGCGGCGCAGAGCACGTCACCGGGCGTCGCGCCGGGACGATTCGCCCGATAGGTCTCCGCCGCCGCGGGATCCAGCCCGAACCGCGCGAAGGCCGCCGGCAGGATCTCATCGGTGATCGACCCGGCGACGCCGGACGGTACGAGGAAGAACCGGAACTCGTCGCGGGTGGTCCCGGCGAGGACGTCGACACCGGCACCGGCGCCCGCGCGCAGGGCGTCGATCGGCAGCGCCTCGAGGACGGTCCCGTCGACGGTCGGGAACAGTGCCATGAGCCCCAGTCCACGGGCCAGGACGGTGCGTCCCCACCGCGCCGGACTGCCGTCGGACATCAGCGCGACCGCCTGGTCGGATTGCGCCGCGAGCAGCGTCGCGTCGTCGAGTCGGGCGACCCCGGACACCGTCGGGGGCAGGCTGAACCGCTCCGTGAAGTCGGCGGTCACCAGCCGTGCGTCGGCCACCTCGGCGGCGGCGACCCCGTTGCCGCTCTGGATGATCGCCCGCGCGAACAGACCAGTCGCCACCGGCGACGCGAGCAGCGCCGCGATGCTCATCCCGCCGGCCGACTCGCCGAACACCGTCACACGATCGGGATCCCCACCGAATGCCGCGATGTTGTCCTGCACCCACCGCAGAGCGGCCACCTGGTCGAGCAGACCGCGGTTGTCCGGCGCTCCGGGCAGGCTGAGGAAGCCCAGCGCACCCAGCCGGTAGTTGATGCCGACCATCACGACGCCGTCGCGGGCGAAGGCCGACCCGTCGTAGGTCGCGATGCTGTGGGCGCCTCGCACGAACGCCCCGCCGTGGATCCACACCATCACCGGCAGGCCCCGGGCGCCCGGGTCGGGCGTCCACACCGACAGGTTCAACGACTCGTCGCCGGGCGAGACCGCCGACGGCAGCAGCTCCGAGAACGGCGCGGCGTACGGAGTCTGCGGCGGGGTCGGCCCGTGGGCGGTCGCGTCGCGGTCCCCGTCCCACGGCTCGACCGCGGCCGGCGCCGCGAACCTCGCCGCACCGACCAGGGGTGCCGCGTAGGGGATGTTCAGGAAGGAATGGACGGTGGTGTCCCCCATCGACACCCGCCGTCCTCGCACCGTCCCCGCAGCCGTCGTCACCCGCACGTCGTCGTGCTCATCGCTCATGGGACCAGCCTGCCACGCCCTGCGCCGAGGGCGATGCGGGTGCAGCTTCTTTAGTTTGCGCAGCATTCTTTCGGTGGCCACCGGACGGCAATCCCCCGTCGTTAGCGTCCGCCGCAGGGGGACGACGGGGGTCACGAGAGGAATCACGACCGATGTCCACCACCACCCGCTCCGCCGTGCCCCACAGACGGCTCGTCGCCGCTCTGCTCGGCGCCGTCGCCGCACTCGTCACCGTCCTCGCCGCCGGACCGGCGGGTGCGACACCTCCCGACATCCCGTCGGTCTCGACGGCCCGCACCATGCTCGCGGGGCTGACCGTCGCGACGGAGGGGTCGATGTCGGGCTACTCCCGTGACCTGTTCCCGCACTGGATCGCCCAGTCGGGGACGTGCGACACCCGCGAGACCGTGCTGAAGCGCGACGGCAGCGGCGTCACGACCGGTGGCGACTGCTACCCCACCGCCGGGCGCTGGTACTCCCCCTACGACGGCGTGACCCTCACCGCGGCGTCCGGCGTCGACATCGATCACGTCGTACCGCTGGCCGAGGCGTGGCGCTCCGGCGCAGCGTCGTGGACGACGTCGCGTCGTCAGGCGTTCGCCAACGACCTGCAGCACTCCCAGCTCATCGCGGTGTCGGCGAGCTCGAACCGATCGAAGGGCGATCAGGATCCGTCGACCTGGCAACCGACGGTCACGTCGTACCGGTGCACCTACGCCCGCATGTGGATCGGATCGAAGAGCGCGTGGGATCTGACCCTGCAGTCGTCGGAGAAGAGCGCCCTGACCGCCGCGCTGAATGCCTGCTGAGGAGGATCGACCCATGGCCGAACTGTCCACCGTCACCACCGTCACCCCCGGCGCCGTCATGACCGACGAGGTCGGGGTGATCACCGGCTCGGTCGAGATCGTCTGCGCCTGCGACGATTCCGCGCACGCCACCGTCCGCGTCCGATACTCCGGCGCCGACGAGTGGTACCGCGTCAGCGAGCTCGACCGTGATCTCCCCACGCCCGACGACCTCGCGTCGTTCCATCGACAGGTCGTCGACCGCTTCACCGCCCCCGCCGACTGACCGACCCGACAGACGACGAACGCCCGATCCCCTCGCGGGGATCGGGCGTTCGGTGTGACTCGGTGAGTCAGATCAACGAGCTGAGATCACTTGTTGATCTTGGTGACGCGGCCGGCACCGACGGTGCGGCCACCCTCGCGGATGGCGAAGCGCAGGCCCTCGTCCATGGCGACCGGCTGGATGAGCTTGACGCTCATCTCGGTGTTGTCGCCCGGCATGACCATCTCGGTGCCCTCGGGGAGGGTCACGACGCCGGTCACGTCCGTGGTGCGGAAGTAGAACTGCGGACGGTAGTTGTTGAAGAACGGGGTGTGACGACCACCCTCGTCCTTCGACAGGATGTACGCCTGGCCCTCGAACTCCGTGTGCGGGGTCGTGGTGCCCGGCTTCACGATGACCTGGCCACGCTCCACGTCCTCACGCTTGAGGCCGCGCAGCAGCAGACCGGCGTTGTCGCCCGCCTGCGCCGAGTCGAGGAGCTTGTGGAACATCTCGATACCGGTGACGGTGGTCTTGGTCGACTTCTCGCGGATGCCGACGATCTCCACGTCCTCGTTCACGTTGATCTCGCCGCGCTCCACACGACCGGTGACGACGGTGCCACGACCGGTGATGGTGAAGACGTCCTCGACGGGCATCAGGAACGGCTTCTCGGTCTCACGGACCGGGTCCGGCACCGACTCGTCGACGGCGTTCATGAGCTCGGCGATCGACTCGGCCCACTTCTCGTCGCCCTCGAGGGCCTTGAGAGCGGAGACCTTGACGACCGGCGCCTCCTCGTCGAAGTCCTGGGCGGCCAGCAGTTCGCGGACCTCCATCTCGACGAGCTCGATGATCTCGTCGTCGTCGACCATGTCGGCCTTGTTCAGCGCGACCAGGATGTAGGGCACGCCGACCTGACGGGCGAGCAGCACGTGCTCACGCGTCTGGGGCATCGGACCGTCGGTGGCCGCCACGACCAGGATCGCGCCGTCCATCTGGGCGGCACCGGTGATCATGTTCTTGATGTAGTCGGCGTGACCGGGGGCGTCGACGTGCGCGTAGTGACGCTTCTCGGTCTGGTACTCGACGTGGGAGATGTTGATCGTGATACCACGAGCCTTCTCCTCCGGCGCCTTGTCGATCTGGTCGAACGCAAAGCTCTGGTTGAGCTCCGGGTACTTGTCGTGCAGGACCTTGGTGATGGCCGCGGTCAGCGTGGTCTTGCCGTGGTCGACGTGACCGATGGTGCCGATGTTCACGTGCGGCTTGGTCCGCTCGAACTTCGCCTTGCCCACTTGTGTGTCCTCCTGGACTGTTGCTCCCACCGGGGGGATCCCGGTGAGGGACTGGGATTTTCTCTTACGTTGGTCGCCGTGGTGCGTAGACCACCCCGGCAGCGGTGATTACTCGCCCGTTGCCTTGGCGATGATCTCCTTCGACACGTTCGCCGGAACCTCGGCGTACGAGTCGAACACCATGGAGTAGTTCGCTCGGCCCTGGGTCTTCGACCGGAGGTCTCCGATGTAGCCGAACATCTCCGACAGCGGGACCAGTGCCTTCACGACACGGGCACCGCTGCGCTCCTCCATGGCCTGGATCTGGCCACGGCGGGAGTTGAGGTCGCCGATCACGTCGCCCATGTAGTCCTCGGGCGTGATGACCTCGACAGCCATGAGGGGCTCGAGGATGACGGGCCCCGCCATCCGCGCGGCCTCCTTGAGCGCCTGCGAGCCGGCGATCTTGAACGCCATCTCCGAGGAGTCGACGTCGTGGTACGCGCCGTCGAGCAGGGTGAGCTTCAGGTTCACCAGCGGGTAGCCGGCGAGCACGCCGTACTGCATGGCGTCCTGCGCACCTGCGTCGACCGACGGGATGTACTCGCGCGGCACGCGGCCACCGGTCACCTCGTTGGCGAACTCGTACGTCGCGCCGTCCTCGGCGTCGGTGAGCGGCTCGAGCTTGACGATGACCTTCGCGAACTGGCCGGAGCCACCCGTCTGCTTCTTGTGGGTGAACTCGTGCTTCTCGACGGTCTTGCGGATCGTCTCGCGGTAGGCCACCTGCGGCTTGCCGACGTTGGCCTCGACCTTGAACTCGCGCTTCATGCGGTCCACGAGGATGTCGAGGTGGAGCTCGCCCATGCCGCCGATGACGGTCTGGCCGGTGTCCTCGTCGAGCTTGACCGAGAAGGTCGGGTCCTCTTCGGCGAGCTTCTGGATCGCGGTGCCCAGCTTCTCCTGGTCGGACTTGGTCTTCGGCTCGATCGAGACCTGGATGACCGGGTCCGGGAAGCTCATCGACTCCAGGATCACCTGATCCTGCGGATCGCACAGGGTGTCACCGGTGGTGGTGTCCTTCAGTCCGATCACGGCGTAGATGTGCCCGGCGGAGGCGGTCGGGACCGCGTTCTCCTTGTTCGAGTGCATCTGGAAGAGCTTGCCGAGACGCTCCTTCTTGCCCTTGGTCGAGTTGATGACCTGGGCACCGGAGTCGACCTTGCCCGAGTACACCCGGACGTAGGTCAGCTTGCCGAAGAAGGGGTGCGAGGCGATCTTGAACGCCAGCGCCGCGAACGGCTCGTCCGACGACGGACGACGGGTGAGGATCTTCTCCTCGTCGCCGACCGCGTGGCCCTGCACCGACTCGACGTCCAGCGGGGACGGCAGGTAGTCGATGACGGCGTCGAGCATGGGCTGCACGCCCTTGTTCTTGAACGCCGAGCCACACAGCACCGGGTAGATCTCCGAGGCCACCGTCATCTTGCGGATGGCGCCCTTGATCTCCTCGATCGACAGCTCCTCGCCGCCGAAGAACTTCTCGAGCAGCTCCTCGTCGGACTCGGCGACGGCCTCGAGCAGTTCCTGGCGGTACTGCTCGGCGCGCTCGGCCAGGTCGGCCGGGATGTCCTGGACGTCGTACTTCTCGCCCAGCTTGGTCTCACCGGACCAGACCTTGGCCTTCATCTCGACCAGGTCGACGATGCCCTCGAAGTCGTTCTCGGCACCGATCGGCAGCTGGATCACCAGCGGACGCGCACCGAGGCGGTCCTTGATGGTCTGCACCGTGAAGTAGAAGTCGGCGCCGAGCTTGTCCATCTTGTTGACGAAGCAGATACGCGGCACGTCGTACTTGTCGGCCTGACGCCACACCTGCTCCGACTGGGGCTCGACGCCCTCCTTGCCGTCGAACACCGCGACAGCGCCGTCGAGGACGCGTAGCGAACGCTCGACCTCGACGGTGAAGTCGACGTGGCCCGGGGTGTCGATGATGTTGATCTGGTTGTCGTTCCAGAAACACGTGGTGGCGGCGGAGGTGATCGTGATGCCACGCTCCTGCTCCTGCTCCATCCAGTCCATGGTGGCCGCGCCGTCATGGACCTCACCGATCTTGTACGAGATACCGGTGTAGAAGAGGATGCGCTCGGTCGTCGTGGTCTTGCCGGCATCGATGTGGGCCATGATGCCGATGTTGCGGACCTTGTTCAGGTCGGTCAGCACGTCCTGTGCCACGTCTGTTCCTCGCTCTTTCGCGTTGAGGGGGTAGGTGATCGGTCCGCGGGCGGGCTGCGACGCCCGCCCGCGGACCGTGTCAGATCACCAGCGGTAGTGCGCGAACGCCCGGTTGGCCTCGGCCATCTTGTGGGTGTCCTCACGACGCTTCACCGCGGCACCGAGGCCGTTGCTGGCGTCGAGCAGTTCGTTGGCCAGGCGCTCGACCATCGTCTTCTCACGACGCTGGCGGCTGAAGGTCACGAGCCAGCGCAGCGCCAGGGTGTTGGCACGGTTGGGCTTGACCTCGACGGGCACCTGGTAGGTGGCGCCACCGACACGACGGCTCTTCACCTCGAGGGCGGGGCGCACGTTGTCGAGCGCGCGCTTGAGGGTGATGACCGGATCGGTACCGGTCTTCTCCCGCGCCTGCTCGAGGGCCTGGTAGACGATGCGCTCGGCGGTCGACTTCTTGCCGTCGAGAAGGATCTTGTTCACCAGCTGGGTGACCAGCGGCGACCCGTAGACCGGGTCGTTGATGAGCGGACGCTTCGGAGCGGGTCCCTTACGTGGCATCAGCCCTTCTCCTTCTTCGCGCCGTAGCGGCTGCGGGCCTGCTTGCGACCCTTCACACCCTGGGTGTCGAGCGATCCACGGATCACCTTGTAGCGGACACCGGGCAGGTCCTTCACACGACCGCCGCGCACGAGCACCATCGAGTGCTCCTGCAGGTTGTGGCCCTCACCGGGGATGTAGGCGGTGACCTCGACCGAGCTGGTCAGGCGAACACGCGCGACCTTGCGCAGCGCGGAGTTCGGCTTCTTCGGAGTCGTGGTGTAGACGCGGGTGCAGACCCCGCGACGCTGCGGGCTGCCCTTGAGGGCTGCCGTCTTCTGCTTGGCAGCCTTGTCATGGCGGCCCTTGCGGACCAGCTGGTTGATCGTTGGCACTGAGAATTCATCCTCTGTTCGGCAGTGTTCGTCGTTCTCTGTGGTTGGTGCTCCGGGCAATCTCGACCCGACGTCGTCGGACCGTGACTCCACAGATCGCCCCACCAGGCCCGAAGGCTCTGGTCAGTCGTTGTTTTCTCACCCCGTTGTCGGGCGTGTCGAACGCGCCTACGACCGGGTGTCACCGCAGCCCGGGGCACACCCCCGCCACCGGAGGATCTCCGGGGACGAACGTGGGCACGCGGCCTGGTCCGGCCTGCGCCGGACACCAGCGCTCAACTCTACCGACCGTGTTTGACGCGGTCAAAATGCTGGACACCGGCGACCGGACGGACACCGGCGCGCACGCGGTGGTCAGGGGTGGAACGTACGGGACCGTCGCGGTGTTCCCTCGTGGGAGGTGGTGTCACCACCGATGGCGAAGACCGACGCGGACACGGGGGATCCAGGTGAGTGAGACGGTCGTCCTGACCCGTCCGGATCGGGCGGCGACTCCGCCCGGACGCCGCGATGCGACCTGGCTGGTCGCCGTGTCCGCAGCGTTGTGGGGCCTCGACGGATTGCTGCGCAAGCCATTGGCGAGCGACCTCGCCGCGGGCACGGTGGTGCTGTGGGAGCACATCATCCCGATCGTCGTGCTGGCGCCGTTCCTGCCGTCGGCCGTCCGGGCGTTCCTCCGCCTGGGTCTGCGCGACAAGGCCGCGGTGATCCTCATCGGCGTGGGCGCCTCCGCGGTGGCGACCGCGTTGTTCACCCGTGCCTTCACCATCGCCGGCCGGGACGGCGACTTCATCACCCCGCTGGTCCTGCAGAAGCTGCAGCCCGTGATGGCGATCGCGCTCGCCGTGATCCTGCTCGGCGAACGCCTCCGACCGCGATACGCCCTCTATGTGGTCCCCGCCCTCGTCGGCACCTGGTTGCTCGCGTTCGCCGACCCCCTGCACCTGCGGGTGACCGAGGTGGAACCCGCACTGCTCGCGCTCGGCGCCGCCGCGCTGTGGGCCGCCGGCACCGTGCTGGGCCGTCTGGTGTCGCCGTCGGTGAGCCCGCGCGAGCTCACGACGCTGCGCCTGGGCTTCGGCACGATCGGCGCGTTCGCCGTCGTCGGCGTGACGGGGGCACCGGTTCTGCCGGCCTGGGGCGACGCCGTCGGCCTCGTCCTCCTGGCTCTCATCCCCGGCCTGCTGGCCCTGGCGCTGTACTACCGCGCGCTGCAGTCCACGCCGGCATCCCGGGCGACGCTGGCCGAACTCGCGTTCCCGGCGACCGCCGCGACGGTCGGCGCCCTGCTCCTCGGGACGTCGCTGACGTGGTCGCAGTGGACCGGCCTGGCGGTGGTGGCCGCGACCGTCACCGCGATGGGTGTGCGGGAGGCTCGCGCCTCCGGTCGACGCCGGACCGGATCCGGCGTGAGGCCATAAACTCGCGGGACGACCCGGCGAACGAGAGGCCCGTGATGCCCGCACCCACCGACGCCGAGCACTTCGATCTCGGCGACATCACCCTGCAGAGCGGGTTCACCCTCCGCGGGGCCACCCTCGCCTACAAGACATACGGCACGC
Source organism: Williamsia sp. SKLECPSW1 (assembly GCF_054332755.1). Lineage (NCBI taxonomy): Bacteria > Bacillati > Actinomycetota > Actinomycetes > Mycobacteriales > Nocardiaceae > Williamsia > Williamsia sp. SKLECPSW1. The sequence goes on from NZ_JBTGLI010000001.1 coordinate 615,422, forward strand.
TCGCCCCCGACAAGTCCAACGTCGTCGTCTATCCCACCTGGTACTCAGGCTGGCACACCGACAACGAATGGCTCATCGGCCCGGGCCGCGCACTGGACCCCGCCGAGCGCTTCGTGATCGTGCCGAACATGCTCGGCAACGGACTGTCCAGCTCACCGTCGAACACCCCGTCGCCGTACGACGGGCCGCGGTTCCCGGCCGTCACCTTCCACGACCAGGTGGAGGCCCAGTACCGGCTGGTCACCGAGAAGTTCGGCATCTCCTCGATCTCCCTCGTCACCGGCTGGTCGATGGGGGCCGGGCAGACCTATCAGTGGGCCGTCAGCCATCCGGAGATGGTGCAGCGCGCGGCACCCTTCTGCGGATCGAGCATCACCGCGCCGCACAACAAGGTGTTCCTGGAGTCGCTGATCGTCGCCCTGAGCGCGGACGCGGCGTTCGCCGACGGCGACTACGACCCGGCGAGGTTGCCGGTGAAGGGCTTGCGCGCGTTCGCACGGGTCTACTCCGGTTGGGGGTACTCCCAGGCGTTCTACTGGCAGGAGACGTGGCGGGAACTGGGGTTCACCTCCCTCGACGACTTCCTCTACGGGTTCTGGGAGAACTTCTTCCGCGACGGTCGTGATCCGAACAACCTGATCGCGATGCTCCGGACCTGGCACAGCGGGAACGTCGGGAACACACCCGGTTTCGACGGCGACGAGACCGCGGCGCTCGCGTCCATACGGTGTCCGTTGCTCGCCATGCCCGCCGAGAAGGACCTGTACTTCCCGCCCGAGGACGAACAGTGGGCGAGCCAGTACATCGAGCAGGGCGAGGTGAGGGTGATCCCCGGCGTGTGGGGTCACTTCGCCGGGGGTGGCGCGAACCCCGTCGACACGGAGTTCATCGACGCCGGGCTGCGGGAGTTGCTCGCACGCCCCGGGTACACGCCGAGCTGACCCGACCTCCGCGACGGGTCGACGCAGGGCGGACCACCCCCACCTGTTAGTGCAGCTAACCTTCTCCCATGCGCGTCGTCTTCTCGTCCCTCGGCTCCTACGGCCACCTGCTGCCGCTCGTCCCGCTGGCCCGCGCGTGCGGTGAGGCGGGGCACGAGGTGGTCTTCGCGACGACAGCCACGATGGGTGCCGTGCTCGCGGCCGCCGGCATCGCCGACGAACCCGTCGGGATCACGATCCACGACGCGTTCGCCCGCCTCGGGATCGCCGACGTCCCGCCCGAGGACCGCGCCCGCATCCCCCACATCGGGGAGACGATCGGGCGGGCGTTCGGCGAGGTACTGCCCGACGCGTACCGGACCGATCTGCTGGGCCTCATCGACCGCGACCGTCCCGATCTCGTCGTCGCCGAGGCCGGCAACATCGGCGCGATGCAGGCCGCTGCCCGGGCGGGGGTGCCCTGTGTCCGACACGGCATCGGGCGCGGCCTCACCTTCGGCGTCGCCGCCGAAGAAGTCCCCCACCTCGACGTGTACCCGCCGTCGATGCAGGACCGGGAGGTGCTCGACCTGCCCGGCTACCGACCCCTGCGGCCGGTCGCGCACGCCGACGGGGGCGACCTGCCGGCGATCGTCGGTCGACGCACCGGCCTGCCGCTCGTGGTCATCACGTTGGGAACCGAGTTCTCCAGTGCCCGAGTGCTCGAGACGGCGATCCGTGCCGTCGACACCGGGGACCGTCGGGTCGTCGTGGCGGCCGGGCCCGCGGTCGACGTCGCAGCGTTGACCGTGCGCTCGGATCTGGTCGAGGTGGCCGCATGGGTGCCGCAGGCGGAGGTCGTCGCCCGCGCCGACCTCGTCGTGCACCACGGCGGGGCGGGAACGACGCTGGGGACCTGTGCAGCCGGCGTCCCGCACCTGGTGCTCCCGCAGGGAGCCGACCAGTTCCGCAACGCCGAGGCCGTCGTCGCACGCGGCGTCGGGGATCAGATCCTCCCGGCCGAGGCGTCCGCGACGAGGATCGCCGACGCTGTGGCACGCCTGCTGCCTCGCGACTCCGCCGCGCGGACGGCCTGCACGGGGGTGGCCGCCGAGATCGCCGCCATGCCCTCCCCCGCCGATGTCGCCGCCGACCTGCCCGGCCTGGTCGCCTCGGCGGTCGGCTGAGGGCGTCGAAAACCGCTGGCGGCGCGACGGCTCGGCGGTGAGACTCGTCGTCGATGACGCCCGTGTTCGCGCGCGCTGCCGCGGCCCCCGCCCTGGCCGCGGCGTACGACCGACTCATCGGACCCGGACGGTGGATCCAGCGCGTCGAGCTCGGTGTCGTCCCGATCCGGTTCCCGCTCGACCGTGAGTCGAGCGCCGCGGGGGCTCTCGACGACCCCGCCCGCCCCGAGGTGCTCGCCACCGGTGACGCGGGCGACGTGTTCCTGTGTCACCCGTTCCTGATCCACGCCGCGCAGGTGAACCGCGCCGGACGTCCACGCTTCATGAGCCAACCGGGGATCATGCTGCGCGAGCAGTTCGACCTCGGTGATCCGACGTCGCCGGTCGAGCGCGCGATCGTCGACGCCCTCGGCCGGGAAGCACCCGGGACCAGGAGGCGTTGACGACGGGATGAAGCGTGAGCATCTCGTCCCCGGCCCGGACCACCCCATCACCGTCGAACCGACACCCGGACACGTCACGGTCCGTGTGGGCGACACGGTGATCGCCGAGACCGACGCCGCGCAGACCCTGCGCGAGGCGCGCTACGACGCCGTGCAGTACGTCCCGCTCGACGCCGTCGACCCGGCAGCGCTGCGCACCTCGGAGTCGACGTCCTACTGCCCCTACAAGGGTGAGGCGTCGTACTTCGATCTCGCGGTCGGATCCGACACCGCCACCGACGCGGTGTGGACCTACACCGACCCCTTCCCCGCGGTCGCCGAGATCAAGGGCCACGTCGCGTTCTACCCGGACCGGGTCGACATCACCGTCGACTGAGACCAGCACCCGCGGGTGGGCTGGCAGACACCTGTCCAGACAGAAGTCTTGACATCGATGGCCCACAGTGGTGCCGTGGAGGTGTGACCTACGACACGATCGTCCGCGGGGGCCTCTGGTTCGACGGGACAGGGGCACCACCCGCCATCCGCGACCTCGGTGTCCGTGACGGCATCGTCGCCGAGGTCAGCGTCGGACCCCTCGACACCACCGAGTGTCCGCAGGTGATCGACGCCGACGGACGGTGGGTCATCCCCGGGATGGTCGACATCCACACGCACTACGACATCGAGGTGCTCGACGCCCCCGGCCTGTCGGAGTCCTTGCGACACGGCGTGACGACCGTCCTGCTGGGGTCCTGTTCGCTGTCGACGGTCCACGTCGACGGCACCGACGCCGGCGACCTGTTCGGCCGGGTCGAGGCGATACCGCGCGACCACGTCATCGCCGCCGTCGATCGGAACAAGTCGTGGCGCTGCTGCGAGCAGTACATCGGGGCGCTCGAGGCGCGGCCCCTGGGCCCGAACATCGCCGCGTTCCTGGGGCATTCGGACATGCGCGCCGCGGCGATGGGGCTCGATCGCGCGACCCGGTCCGACACCCGACCCACCCGCGCGGAACTCGCGCAGATGGAGCGGTGGCTCGCCGATGCGCTCGACGCCGGTTTCGTCGGTCTGTCGTCGCAGCAACTGCTGTTCGACAAGCTCGACGGCGAGACCTGCCGGTCACGCACGCTCCCGTCGACCTACGCCCGCCCCCGGGAACTGCGCCGGCTGAAGGATCTCGTCCGCGCGACCGGGCGGGTGCTGCAGTCGGGCCCGGACATCACCCACCCGTGGAACGTCGTCTCCCAGGCCCTGCAGTCGCTGGGCATCGGTCGGCCGCGGTTGAAGACCAGCCTCCTGTCGGCCGCGGACATCAAGGCCGACCCGAGGGCCGTGCGGATCATGGGACCGCTCGCCGCACTGGTGAACCGCTTCGGCGGTGACTTCCGCTGGCAGCATCTGCCCGTCCCGTTCGAGGTGTACGCCGACGGCATCGACCTCGTCATCTTCGAGGAGTTCGGCAGCGGCGCAGCGGCATTGCATCTCCGCGACGACGTCGCCCGCGACGGGCTCATCCGCGACGAGGGGTACCGGCGCCGGTTACGCACGGACTACGAGAAGAAGTACGGCCCGCGCGTCTGGCACCGCGACCTGTTCGACGCCGAGATCGTCGCCTGCCCCGACGAGTCCGTCGTCGGGATGAGTTTCGGCGACGTCGGTCGCAGCCGCGGGGGACTGCACCCCGTCGACGCGTTCCTCGACCTCGTCGTCGAACACGGCCGAGACCTGCGGTGGCGCACCACGATCTCCAACCACCGCCCCGAGATCCTCCGTCAGATGGCGCGGGAACCCGGCATCCAGATGGGCTTCTCCGACGCGGGAGCGCACCTGCGCAACATGGCGTTCTACAACTTCGGACTGCGTCTGCTGCGGCACGTCCGCGACGAACAGCGGGCAGGACGAGAGTTCCTGAGCACCGAGGCAGCCGTCCACCGTCTCACCGGAGAACTCGCCGACTTCTACGACATCGACGCCGGCCACCTGCGGCCCGGCGACCGCGCCGATCTCGTCGTCCTCGATCCCGCGGCGCTCGACGACCGACTCGAGGAGTACCACGAGAGCCCCGTCGAGGCGTTCGGTGGACTGCCACGAATGGTCAACCGCAACGACGGCGTCGTCGACGCCGTGCTCGTGGGTGGTCGGACCGTGGTGCGCGACGGATGCCCCACCGACGTCGTCGGGACCACGCGCACCGGACAGTTCCTGCGGTCGGGACAGCGCACCCCCGCGATGGGTCCGACACAGGCGGTCGCCGGTGCCGTCTGAGGTGCACGACGCCGTCGTCGGCCTGTGGTCGGCACTCTCGGATCGCGACTGGGACGGTGTCGCAGCACATCTCGCCGAGAACTGCATCTACGTCGACATGCCCGTCGGACCCACCCTCGCCGCCCGGGGACCGCAGGACATCGTCGCACGTCTCCAGGTGGGCATCGCGCCGTTGGCGGCCTATCGGAACCATCCCGGGACGATCGTCTCCGACGATGAGATCGTCATGTACGAGCACTCGGAGTCCTGGGCGTGGGCCACCGGTGAGACGGCGGAGTTGCCGTTCGTCTCGGTGCACCGCGTCCGCGACGGCAAGGTCGCGCTGTGGAAGGACTACTGGGACTTCGGCGGACTGGCGAACACCGCGCCGCCGACCTGGCTCGAGGACCTCGCCCAGGCGGACACGTCCTGGATCTTCGACGCCACCGGTCTCATCTGACGGGGTCGCCCACCCCGGCGCCGACTCCCCGAGCGGGCCGGGTCAGCGGAGGGCTGCGGAGAGGACCTCGGACCAGGTCGCGACGACCTGTTTGCGACGCGCGGAGTCGTCGGAGAGGGTGTCGGCCAGTCCGAGTCCGCGCGCCATGTCGAGGGTTGCCTGCACCAGACGGTGTACGTGCGGCGGCGCGTCGACGCCTGCGAGCGACTCGACCGTCATCCGATGTGCCGCACTGCCGAACCGCTGCTCCATCGGCAGGATCATCTCCCGCAGGGCGGGATCCGAGGCGGCGGCACTCCACACCTGCAGCGCCGCCTTGAAGTGCAGACCGGTGTAGACGTCGACGGCTCGGCCGACGACGGCCTCGACGCGCCCCGGTCCGTCGGGGATCGTGTCGTCGACGGCGCTCGCCCGCGCGGTGAGTTCGTCGAACGTCGCCTCCAACGCCGAGGTGATGAGACTCTCCCGGGTCGGGAAGTGATGCTGCGCTGCACCTCTCGACACACCGGCCCGTTCGGCGACGAGCGCGACGGTCGTCGCCGACCACCCCTCGGAGGCGAGCATGTCGATCGTCGCGTCGAGCAGTCGCTTGCGCGTGGCCCGCGACCGGCTCTGCTGCGGCTCGCGCGTCGCCCCCGAGCCGGTCATCGCGCGGCCCCGGTCACCCAGGACGGATCGCGCCGCTGCAGGAAGGCGGTCATGCCCTCTCTCGCCTCGTCCGAGGCGAACAGTGCAGCCGACTCCTCGCGACGCTGATCGGCTCGACGCTCGAACAGTTCGGTCACGAGGGTGTTCACCACCTTCTTCGATTCCCGAAGGCCCTGCGGCGAGGCCTTCCCGATGTTCGCCGTCAGGTCGTCGACGGTGGGTCCGAGCGCGTCGGCGTCGTCGACGGCGACGGTTACCAGCCCGATGGCCTCCGCCTCGGCCGGCCCGAACTTCTCCCCGGTGAGGAAGTACCTGCTCGCGGCGCGCGAGCTCATCTTCGGCAGCAGGGTCAGCGAGATCATCGACGGCGCCAGCCCGAGTCGGGCCTCGGTGAGCGCGAAGGTGGTCGACGGACCGACGACCACGATGTCGCAGGCCCCGACGATCCCGAGGCCGCCGGCACGGACGTGGCCGTCGATGCGTGCGATCACCGGTTTCGTCGAGGTGATGATCGCCCGCAGGATCGCCGTCATCGCCTCGGTTCCCGCGGCCGACGCCTCCGCCGGCGAGAGTCCCGACGCCATCGCGGCGGAGAGATCGGCGCCGGCACAGAACGTCCCGCCCGTGTGCGTGAGCACCACCGAGCGGACAGACGTGTCACCGTCGACCGCCGCCAGATGGTCACGCAGTCGGCCGGTCAGCGCCGGCGACAGCGCATTCCGGTTGGCCGGCGAGTCCAGGGTGATCGTGGCGACGCCACCCGCGTCGGACCGGGTGACGAGGGCCTCGGGTCCAGGCGAGTCGGACACGATGCGCTCAGTACGATTTCGGCAGGCCGAGGCTGGTCTGCGCGACGAAGTTGAGGACCATCTCGCGACTGACCGGTGCGACGCGGGCGATCCGGCACAGGTTCAGCAGCGGCGCGATGCCGTACTCCGTCGACAGACCGTTGCCGCCCATCGACTGCACGGCCTGGTCGACGATCTTCACGCACGCCTCGGCGGCGGCGTACTTCGCCATGTTGGCCGGCTCGGCGGCTCCCCAGTCGTCACCGGCGTCGTAGAACGAGGCGGCCTTCTGCATCATCAGCTTGGCCATCTCGAGCTCGATCTTGCCCTGCGCCAACGGATGTGCGATGGCCTGGTGCGCCCCGATCGGGGTCTTCCACACCGTGCGGGTGGTCACGTAGTCCACGGCTTTGCCCAACGCGAAGCGCGCCATGCCGATCGCCGACGCAGCCGCCATGATCCGCTCGGGGTTCAGCCCGGCGAACAGTTGGCTCAACGCGGCATCCTCGGACCCGACGAGCGCGTCCGACGGGAGCCGGACGCCGTCGAGGAACAGCTGGAACTGCTTCTCCGGGTTGATCAGCTCCATCTCGATCTGCCGGTACTCGAAGTTCGGCGCATCGGTCGGCACGATGAACAACGCGGGCTTGAGATTGCCGGTCTTCGCGTCCTCGGTGCGCCCGACGATGAGCACGGCCTCGGCCTGGTCGACGCCGGAGATCCACACCTTACGACCGGTCAGCAGCCAGTCGTCACCGTCGCGGCGTGCGGTGGTGGTGATCCGGTGTGAGTTCGAGCCCGCCTCGGGTTCGGTGATCCCGAACGCCATCGTGATGCTCCCGTCGGCGAGACCCGGGATCCAGCGCTGCCGTTGCTCGTCGGTGCCGAAGCGGGCGATGATGTTGCCGCAGATCGCCGGTGAGACGACCATCATCAGCAGGCCCGTGCCCGACGCGGCGAGCTCCTCCATCACGATCGCCAGCTCGTACATGCCGGCGCCACCGCCGCCGTACTCCTCGGGCAGGTTGACGCCGAGGAAACCGAGGCGGCCCGCCTCGGCCCACAGCTCGTCGGTCTTGCGTCCCTCACGGGCGCACTTCTGGAAGTAGTCCTGCCCGTATCGCGCGGCGAGCGCAGCCACCGAGGCGCGCAGGGCTGCGCGTTCGGGGGTCTCGACGAACGGGTTCACTCCGGCCTCGGTGGTGCGCTCGGATGTCGCGGTCATGCGGTCAACTCCTCTTCGCTGATCACGGCGAGCACATCACCCACCGCGAGTTGGTGTCCGGCCGACACTGCGAGTTCGGTCACGACGCCGTCGGCCGGAGCGTGCACCGTGTGTTCCATCTTCATCGCCTCCAGCCACAGCAGTGGCTGTCCCTGGACGACTCTGTCGCCGACGGCGACCGCGACACGGACCACCGATCCCGGCATCGGCGCGAGCAGCGAGCCGGGCGCCCCGACTGCGGTCGGGTCGACGAACCGGGGGGTCTCGACGAGCGTCGCGGAGCCGGTGGGGGTGTCGACGTGGACCGTGGCGATCCCGTCCGCGTCGGGATAGAAGGCGACGCGATGCGGGATGCGTACGCCGCCCACCTCCAGCACGACCAGGTCGTCGGACGTCTCGACCACGGTGAGCGACGGGTCGTCGGGGAGGTCGACACCGGTGCGGGTGGAGCGGTGGCGAACGGTCACCTCGCCGCCGTCGGTGTCGACGAAGGCCCGGCTCTGCGGCGCGGATGCGAGGTTGCGCCAGCCGGCCGGGACACCCGGCTGCACGCGGGCGCCCGCTCGCTCGCGCGCCGAGGCGGCCAGCGTCGCCGCGACCGCGGCCATGCGGGCGTCGTCCCCGTCGAGCAGAGGTCGAGCGAGGACGTCGAGGCCGACCTGGTCGAGGTACGCGGTGTCGGTGTCACCCGTCGCGAACTGCTCGTCGCGCAGGATGTGCACCAGCAGATCGCGGTTCGTCCCGGGTCCGTGGACGCGCGACCGCACGAGCGCGTCGGCGAGCATCGCGGCGGCGCGGCGGCGGGTCGGCGCCCAGGTGATCACCTTGGCGAGCATGGGGTCGTAGAAGACGGAGATCTCGCTGCCGTCGGCGATACCGGAGTCGACCCGGACACCCGGATGCGACAGGGCACCGAACCGGACGTCCGCGGGGATGTCCACGTGGTGGACCGTCCCCGACTGCGGGGCCCAGTCGTTCGCCGGGTCCTCGGCGTAGAGACGCACCTCGATGGAGTGGCCGCGCGTGGCGGGAGGCGCGTCGTCGAGCGGTTCACCGTCGGCGATGCGCAGCTGCCACTCGACGAGGTCGAGTCCGGTGGTCGCCTCGGTGACCGGATGTTCCACCTGCAGACGGGTGTTCATCTCCAGGAAGTAGAAGCGGCCGGCACCGTCGGCCAGGAACTCGACCGTTCCGGCGCCGACGTAGTCGATGGCCGACGCGGCGGCGCGGGCAGCGGCGAACAATCGGTCCCGCAGATCACCACCGATCCGCTCGACGAGCGGTGCGGGAGCCTCCTCGACGATCTTCTGATGTCGGCGCTGGATCGAGCACTCACGCTCACCCACGGCCCACACGGTGCCCTGGGTGTCGGCGAGGACCTGCACCTCGATGTGGTGGCCGCGTTCGACGTAGGGCTCGCAGAAGACGGTCGGGTCCCCGAACGCCGACGCGGCCTCGCGGGCGGCGCCGTCGACCTCCTCGGTGAGACGGTCGATCTCGCGGACCACGCGCATGCCGCGCCCCCCGCCGCCGGCCGACGCCTTCACCAGGACGGGCAGATCCGACGCGTCGATGGTCGCCGGGTCGAGATCGCCGAGGATCGGCACGTCGGAATCGGACATGATCGCCTTGGCGTTCACCTTCGACCCCATCGCCGTGATCGCTGCCGGCGGCGGACCGATCCACGTCAGACCGGCGTCGACGACGGCCTGCGCGAAAGCGGCGTTCTCCGAGAGGAATCCGTATCCGGGGTGGACCGCGTCGACGCCGGAGGCGCGGGCCGCGGCGATGATCGCGTCGACGTCGAGGTAGGTCTCGGCCGACGTCCGGCCGGGCAGCCGTACCGCCCGATCGGCCGCCGCGACATGCGGCGAGCCGGCGTCGGGGTCGGAGAAGACCGCGACGGTCGAGATGCCGAGGCGGGTACAGGTGGCGAACACGCGACGGGCGATCTCACCGCGATTGGCGACGAGCACACTGGTGATCACAGTCGTCCTCACATCCGGAAGACGCCGAAGTTCGACGTCCCCTCGACCGGCGCGGAATCGATGGCCGACAACGCGATCCCCAGGACGGTGCGGGTGTCGCGAGGGTCGATGACCCCGTCGTCGTAGAGCATCCCCGACAGGAACGCGGGCAGCGACTGCTCCTCGATCTGGGCCTCGATCATCGCACGCATGCCGGCCTCCGCCTCCGGATCGACGGTGCCGCCGCGGGCCTCGGTGGCCGAGCGCGACACCATGGCGATGACGCCGGACAGCTGCTGGGCGCCCATGACGGCAGATTTCGCACTGGGCCAGGCGAACAGGAACCGGGGGTCGAACGCCCGGCCACACATGCCGTAGTGCCCCGCGCCGTAGCTGGCGCCGACGAGGACCGAGATGTGGGGGACGGTCGAGTTCGAGACGGCGTTGATCATCATCGAACCGTGTTTGACGATGCCGCCCTGCTCGTACTCCTTGCCCACCATGTACCCGGTCGTGTTGTGCAGGAACAGCAGTGGGGTGTTCGAGCGGTTGGCCAGCTGGATGAACTGGGTCGCCTTCTGCGACTCCGCGCTGAACAACACACCCTGCGCGTTCGCGAGGATCCCGACGGGGTATCCGTGGATCCGTGCCCAGCCGGTGCACAGCGACGAACCGTATTCGGCCTTGAACTCGTCGAAGTCGCTGTCGTCGACGACGCGGGCGATGACGTCGCGGGGGTCGAAGGGGATCTTGAGGTCGCCCGGGACGATCCCGAGGAGCTCCTCGGTGTCGTGCCGCGGTTCGACGACCGGCGCGACCGGTCCGGGGCCCTGCTTGCGCCAGTTCAGCCGTGCGACGATGCGGCGACCGATGCGGATCGCGTCCTGTTCGTCGCGTGCGTAGTAGTCGGCGAGTCCGCTCTGCCGGGCGTGCATGGCCGCGCCACCGAGGGATTCGTCGTCGCTGTCCTCACCGGTCGCCATCTTCACCAGCGGCGGTCCGCCGAGGAACACCTTCGACTGGTTCTCGATCATCACCGTGTGGTCGCTCATGCCGGGGACGTAGGCACCACCGGCCGTGGAGTTCCCGAACACCAGCGCGATGGTCGGGATCCCCGCCGCCGAGAGCTGGGTGATGTCGCGGAACATGCGCCCGCCCGGGATGAAGACGTCCTTCTGCGTCGGCAGGTCGGCGCCACCGGACTCCACCAGGGAGATGCACGGCAGGCGGTTCGCCATCGCGATCTCGTTGGCGCGGAACCCCTTGCGCAGCGTCCACGGATTCGACGTCCCGCCGCGGACGGTGGGGTCGTTGGCGACGATCATGCACTCGACGCCGGAGACCACGCCGATGCCGACGACCATCGACGCGCCGACGGCGAAGTCGGAGCCGTAGGCGGCCAGCGGACACAACTCGAGGAACGCGGTGTCGCGGTCGACGAGCAGTTCGATGCGTTCGCGCGCGAGGAGTTTGCCGCGCTCGTGGTGACGCGCCACGTACTTCTCGCCGCCACCGGCGAGTGCCTTCGCGAACTCCGCCTCGAGACCGGCGAGCTTCTCGGTCATCGTGGCGGCGTTGTCGGCGAACGCGGGGTCGGTCGGATCGACCGCGGACCGCAGAGCTGTCATGCCTGGTAGCCCAATCGTTTCGCGGCGAGGCCGGTGAGGATCTCGGTCGTGCCGCCTCCGATGCCGAGGATCCGCATGTCACGGTACTGCCGTTCGACCTCGGTGCCCGTCATGTAGCCGAGACCGCCGAACAACTGCACCGCGGCGTTGGCCACCCACTCCCCCGCCTCGACGGCGGTGTTCTTCGCGAAACACACCTCGGCGATGAGGTCGTCACCGGTCCGGACACGACGTTCCACGACGGCGCGCGTGTAGGTGCGTGCGACGTCGACCTTGCGGGCCATCTCGGTGACCGTGTCCTGCACCGATTGTCGGGCGATGAGTGGCTTGCCGAAGGTCTCCCGCTCCCGCACCCACGCCAGCGTCAGGTCGAGGCAGCGCTGGGCGCTCGCGTAGGCCTGCGTGGCCAGTCCGGCGCGTTCGGTGACGAATCCGAGCGCGATCTGCACGAACCCGCTGTTCTCCGCCCCGACGAGGTTCTCGACGGGGACCCGCACGTCGGTGAATCCGAGTTCCGCGGTGTCCGAGCAGCGCCAGCCCATCTTGTCGAGCTTGCGGGTGACGGTGAATCCCGGCGTGTCGGTCTCGATCACCAGCAGCGAGACACCGGACGCGCCCGGCCCCCCGGTGCGCACGGCGGCGACGACGAAGTCTGCCCGGACCGCGGAGGTGATGTACGTCTTCGACCCGTTGACGACGTAGTGGTCGCCGTCGCGGACCGCGGTGGTCCGCAGATGTCCGACGTCGCTGCCGCCACCGGGTTCGGTGATGGCCAGGCTGCCGATCTTCTCGCCCGCCAGGGTCGGTCGCACCCAGCGCTCGATCTGGTCCGGGTCCGCCGCCGCCGCGAGGTGCGGCAGGGCGATGCCGTGGGTGAACACCGACGCGTACACGCCACCGGCGGCGCCGGCCTCGTGCAGCGCCTCACCGACGATCGTCGCGTCGACGAGGTCGCCGCCGCTGCCGCCGATGGACTCGTCGAACCCGATGCCCAACAGACCGAGTGCGGCGGCCTCCTTGTGCACCTCCCGCGGGATGAGACCGTCGGCCTCCCAGGAGTCCTGGTAGGGCAGGACGTGCCGCTCGACGAAACCGGTGACGCTCGAGCGCAACGCGCGTCGCTCGTCGGTCTCCCAGGTGGCGGTGTCCAGCGTCATGCGTGTACCTCGGTTTTCGGTGTGACCCCGAACGAGACGGGGATGTCGACGACCCGGGAGCGCAACCACTCCCCGAGTCCCTTGGCCTGCGGGTCGAATCGGACGTTGTCGGCGACACCGCGTCCGAGGATGCCCTCGATGACGAAGTTCACCGCGAACAGGTTCGGGAAGCGGTGTCGGGTGACGGTGAGATCGGCGGTCTCCGGGAGGAGCCGCCGCAGGGCGTCGACGGTGAGAGTCTCGTCGAGCCAGGCGAACTGGTCCGCGTCACGTACCCACACACCGATGTTGGCACTGCCGCCCTTGTCCCCGCTGCGGGCTCCGGCGATGCGCCCGAGTGGGGCGCGGGTGGTCGGACCCCGGTCTCGTGACTCGACGGCGGGGTCGGGGTCCAGCGGCGGCAGATCGGTACGGACCGGGCTCGGCGGGATCGTGACGACCGTCCCGTCGGGAAGGGTGGCGCGATGCGGGATCAGGTCGGCGTCGACGTATCCCGGCTCGAAGACACCGAACGGCGTCCCGGCGGCCGGGGGTGCGGTCAGACTGAATCCGGGGTAGCTCGCGAGAGCCAACTCGACTGCCGCCGCGGAGAATCCGCGGCCGACGGCATCGGGATCGGTGCTGCGTCCGACGACCCGCAGAAGGGCACTGGCCTGCGCCTCCGACGGCGCGTCGGGCCGATCGGTGCGCGACAGCTCCCATGTCACCGAGTCGGGTTTGACCGGCAGCGACGACTCGAACTGGTCGCGGGCCAATGCCGCCTTGTCTTCGATGTCGAGACCGGTGAGGATCATCGTCATCTCGTTGCGGAACCCGGCGAGGGTGTTCAGCGACACCTTGGTGGTCCTCGGGGGCGCCTCGCCGCGGACGCCGCTGATCCGGACGCGGTCGGCACCGATCTGGTCGAGACGGATCGAGTCCATCCGGGTGGTGACGTCGGGCCCGAGGTAGCGCGGCCCGCCGATCTCGTAGAGCAGTTGCGCGGTCACGGTTCCGACGGTGACCGCCCCTCCGGTGCCCGCGTGCTTGGTGATGACCGACGACCCGTCCGCGGCGACCTCGGCGAGCGGGAAGCCGGGGTGTGCGAGGTCGGCGATCTCCCCGAAGAACGCATAGTTGCCGCCGGTCGCCTGGGTTCCGCACTCGATGACGTGGCCGGCCACGACGGCACCCGCGAGTCGGTCGAGATCGTCAGGCGTCCACCCGTGGTGGTGCGCGGCGGGTCCGACGACGAGGGAGGCGTCGGTGACGCGTCCGGTGACGACGACGTCGGCACCGGCGTCCAGTGCCGCGGCGATCCCGAAGCCGCCGAGGTAGGCGTTCGCGGTCAGCGGCGTCCCGAGTGCGAGTTCGTCGGCGCGGTCGACGAGGTCGTCGCCGTCGACATGGGCGACGCGGACGTCGACGCCCAACTCGCTTGCCAGGGAACGGATCTGTTCTGCGAGACCGGAGGGGTTCAGCCCGCCGGCGTTGGTGACGATGCGCACCCCGCGGTCGTGTGCGACGGCCAGGTTCTCCCGCATCTGACGGAGGAAGGTCGACGCGTAGCCGCGGTCGGGGTGCTTGAGTCGATCCCGCCCGAGGATCAGCATGGTGAGCTCGGCGAGGTAGTCGCCGGTGAGGAAGTCGAGGTCCCCGCCCTCGAGCATCTCGCGCATCGCGGCGAAGCGGTCACCGTAGAACCCGGAGGCGTTGCCGATCCGCACCGGCCTCAGCGGCGCGCTCATCGGGTGGTCGCCACGGGGTCGGCGGCCGATCGGGGTGCCCGGCCGGGACCGGGTGCGCCGGCGAAACACTGGGCGATGCGGGTCCACTCGATGGCGTCGTCCCCGACGACCGTCAGGTGCAGGTCCTCCGGCGCACGCCGCTGCGTGACCAGCAGGCAGAAGTCGAGGGCACTGCCCGTGACACGATCGGTCGCGTCCTCCGGACCCCACGTCCACTCGTCGCCCGAGGGCGCGACCAGTTCGACACGGAAGGGCTGCGCCGGCGCCGCGCGCCCCCGCAGCACGTAGGCGAAGTCGCGGGTGCGGACACCGATGTGGGCGACCGCCTTCAAGCGGTCGGTGGGTGCGACCCGGACACCGAGCGCGTCGGCGACGTCCTGCCCGTGCGCCCACGTCTCCATGATCCGGGCGGTCGCCATCGACGCCGCGGACATCGACGGGCCGAACCACGCGAGCTTGGTGCCGTCGGGCACCGCGAGGAGGGCGTCGGCCAACGCCGCGCGCCCGGCGCTCCAGTCGTCGAGGAGGCGGACGCGATCGCGTGCGGCGAACTCGGCCGCGGCGTCGTCGATGAAGTGCTCGGGGTCGGCGGCGCCGGCCGCGAGGATCTGTCGGAACCCGTCGGGGTCCGTCGCCGAGGTCGTCGCGACCCCGTCGGTCCAGGCCAGGTGCCCGATCTGATGGGCGATGGTCCACCCCTCCGCGGGTGTCGGCATACGCCACCGGACGTCGTCGAGGCCGGCGACGAGGTCGTCGAGCGCGGCGCCCTCGGCAGCCATGTCGTCGACGAGGTCACGGAGAACCGTCATGCGTCGACCACACCACCGCCGTCGCAAAAAAGCAAGCACGCTTGCTTGTTTTATTCCCGGAACCCACCGTTCCACCCGTCGGTTGGGCGGTAACAGACGTCGAGTGGGCGGAAACAGACGTCGGTTGGGCGGTTGGGACGTCGTTGCGTCCGGAACTGCCCACTCGACGTCCGGAACCGCCCACTGGACGTCCGGAACTGCCCACTCGACGGGGTCAGGAGAGGTGGACGGCGGCGGAGGCCTGGGCGAGCACGGTCTCCGCATCGCGGAGTTCGCCCGCGACGGTGACGACCCGCCGTCCGGCGCGGACGACCCGGGTGCTGATCGTCAACTCCTCGACGTCGACGGGCGGTGAGCGGAAGAAGTCGACGGCGAAGTCGGCGAGGTGGTGGTCCTGACCGGCAGCGGTGCAGCCCTGCCCGGCCCACGAACAGGCCTGCGCCAGCGACGCCGCCACCACTCCGCCGTGCATCGACCCGAGAGCGTTGGCCATCCACGGCGCCGGCTGGAACCGAGCACCGTCCGACGTCGGCTCGATCGTCAGGGTGGCCGCGATCGGCCCGGTCGACAGTCGGCCGTCGCGCATCGCCTCGACGATCTGGGCGCCGCTGAGCACGGGGTCGATGGTCGGTGGCGGCACGCAGTGGTCGAGCGACGCCGGCACCGTGCGCCACCGATCCTCGTCGGGTCCGTCTCCCGAGATCTGCGACAGCAGCGCCTCGTCGAAGACCCGTCCTGTCCGGGCGCTGCGGGCGACCACCGTCGCGACGAGGTCGCCGTCGTCCCCGGTGACGTCGACGGTCGTGAGACCGAAGGCGTCGGCGTCGTGACGCAGGGTCGCGGTGGCGGTGAGCACTCCCGTCGGCTCCACCCGCACGCCGGAGGTCGCGAACACCAGACTCGCCTGCACCACACCGCGGTCGCGCGGGGTGCGCGCAACGAACGGTGCTCCGGCCACCGAGTCGACGAGCACCGCATAGGCGGGGATCTCGAGACGTCCCCGGTGGTCGACGAGCGCATCGCCCAGACGTTGCCGCATCCGGGTCATCGGCGCCGACGGCGCCTGTCCCCCGATCCCGAAGACCGTCAGCGGATCACGGGCGCCCTCGGCGGTCGGCGAGTCGGGGGTGCTCATGCCTAGGATGCTTACCAGCACCGATCGGCCGGGGCCGCGGGAAGGAGGCGCAGATGAGTCCGACACCACAGTCGAGCCGTTCACGTCTCGCCGACACCCTCGCCGCCTCGCGCGCAGACGGCATCCTGTCCGCGACGCTGGTGACCCTGCTCTGGTGGTCGACGGTCGTCACGTGGTGGCCTCCGTCGTCGATCCATGAGGTCGCCGCCGCGGTCGCCGTGACCGTCGGCCTCGTCGTCGCCGGTGACCCGGGCATCCGTCGGGTCGCGGTCCACGCGCTCGGTCGGCTCGTCGTCACATGCGGCCGCCGTCCTGATCCCCCACCCTCGACGGCACCGCGCCGTCGCGCGGACACCTACGTCTTCCCCACCGCAGCAGCACTTCTCGCGGTGACGATCCGTCGTCCCCGCGCCCCGGGCCGCGCCCTCGCGCCGGCCTGTGCCCTCTGACACTTCCTACCGGCGCACTCCCGCCCCCCATCCCTCGCGGTGACCCGATCGGGCGCCGCCGCATCTCGGAGTGCACACCATGCTGTCCCTCGACCACGTCGATCTGGCGAACGACGATCTGTCCCTCGTCACCGACCTCACCCTCGTCGCCGATCCCGGCACCGTCCTGCTCGTCACCGGAGCGAACGGCAGCGGCAAATCGACGCTGCTGCACTGCATCGCAGGACAACGTCGCCCGGCCGACGGCCACATCAGCCTCGACGGCATCGCCGCCGACGAGACCGACCCCCGGTTCCGATCGCGCGTGTCGACGTATCTCGGCGACGACGCGGTGTTCGCCGAACTCACCGTCGCCGAACACCTCGACCTGCTCTGCTCCACCCGTGACGTGGAGTCGAACGCCGGTCGCGACCTCCTCGACGGCTCGGGCATCGGAGAACTGTCCGACCGCTTCCCGCACACCCTGTCCACCGGTCAGCGGGCCCGATTCGACCTCTGCGCGGCGTTCCTGCCCGGTGCGGCGCTCGTCGTCCTCGACGAGCCGGAGACCGGACTCGACGAGGTCGGCCGCGGATGGCTGACGCAGCGGATGGTGGTGGCGCGGGAGCAGGGTTCCGTCGTCGTGGTCGCGACGCACCGCCCCGAGATCGCGGACCGTCTGCAGCCGATGACGCTGGAGATGGGCCGATGACCCGCGACGACCTCCCCGGAGTGGTGCTCGCCGCGGTCATCGGCGCCGGACTGCTGTGGAATCTCCTGGGTCCGGGCTTCCTCGGCGGTGCGATCGTCGTCGGTACGACACACCCGGTGCTCGCGGTCGGCGCGTGGGCCGCCGCTGCCGCGATTCTCGTGGTCGGGGCGCCCGTCTGGTGGTGGGGACCGATCCGCGTGTCGACGGCCCGCGCGCGGTGGGAGCTGTCCGGTCCGGCCGACCGCGGACCAGCGCTACGACGGGCGCTGCTGCACACTGCAGGTGTCGCGATGGCCGCCGGCGCCGTGACCGGACTCACGATCGGGGCCCTCACCCGGGCGGACGTGCACGACGTAAGTGTCGCCATCGCCTGTGCCGCAACTTCTCTCGCGACCACCGCCGTCCTCGCGACGGCACTGCTCGCCCAGACGACACGCAGTCACAGGGCGACCGGCGGACGGTCCATGCGCCTGGGACGACTGCACCGTGCGGTCGTCGCACCTCGCGACGGTCTCGCCGCCGCGACGCGACTCATGCTGCTCACCGGTGACACCGAGTTCATCGAGCGTGCCCACCGGATCCGCTGGTCCGCCGCGCACGTCCGCGCCCGGAGCCGCCCGCTCGCCTCTACAGCGCCGGTCGTCGCGATGGTCCGGGCCGACCTGATCCGACTGACGCGACGGCGCGGTGATCTTGCCGCCTGGATCACGGTGGCAGCGCTGACGATCGGCCTCGGCGCGTCCACGACGATGCCCGTGATCGGACCGGCGGTCGCCACCCTCCTCGGGTACCGGGCGGGGTCGAGCACCGCGTCCGGCCTCCGGACCGTCGCGATGTCACCGGGCGTGGGACGCGCACTCGGTGTGTCGCCGGTGTCGGTCACCGTGGCACACGGTGTCGTCCCCACGATCGCGGTGCTCGCCTGGTTCGTCGTCGCCGGTCTCGCGATGCCGGGGATCGCCTCGGCGTGCTGGCCGGTGATCCTGGTCGGCACGGTCGTCGCGGTGCTGCGCCGCGCGAGTCGTCCGGAACCGCCCTGGGATGCGCCGGCATACGTCACCGGTCAGGGCGGGGTCGTGCAACCACTGCTCCTGGCGGCGCTCGTGCGCGGCCATCTCGCCGTGGCCGTGACCGCCGTCCTCGCGTGTCTGGTGGCGTGAGGAGTCAGCGGGACGCCAGGGGCGCCATCGCCGCGGCGACCTCGGCGAGCGTCATCGGCGGACGATCGGTGTGGTCGGCGTAGACGAGCAACTGCAGGTCGGACGGCGCCTGGCGTCCGATGAAGTTGCCTGCCGCGCTGAACACCTCGCCGGTGATCGGGGCGGATGCGGGCGACAACAGGTGGGCGTAGACGCCGGTGACGTAGTCGGCGGGAGCGGGAGCCGCGGCCGCCGCGTGCAGTCCGTCGTCGAGGATCCCGCGGTCCCGGAGGTCGTCGATGTGGCGGTGGTAGTCCTCGCCGGTGGACAGTCGCGTCCGCGCACCCGGCATCACCACGTTCACCCGGACACCGAGGTCGCGCAGGTCGGCGGCCGCCGCGAGCGCGAGACCGACGACACCGGCCTTCGCCGCGGGGTAGGCCGACCCGCCGAAGATGCCTGCAGCGGCTGCTGATCCGCTGAGAACGACCGTGCCGCCGCCGGCCCCGGCGAGGACGGGCCCCGCGGCGCGCGTCAGCTCGAACGCGCTCGTGAGGTGGCTCGCGACCACGTCGGCGAACTCCTCGGAATCGAGGGTGAGGACCGACGAACCCGGAGGCTCGGCGATCCCGGCGCAGTTGGCCACACCGTCGAGGCGTCCGAACGTGTCCACCGCCGTGCGCACCACCGAGTGGGCGACCGCGGCATCCGCGACCGACCCTGCGACGGCGACTGCGCGCCCGCCGGACTCGGTGATCGCATCGACGACCTCGTCGACCACGACGCCGTCCCGACCGTTGACGACGACAGCCGCGCCCAGGCCGGCGAGCCGGACGACCAGCGCCGCACCGATACCCCGGCTCGATCCCGCGACCGCGTACACCTGTCCCGACAAGGGACGCGGGTCCTCACTCACGTCGCGGGGTGCAGTCGATCGTGCGACGGCGTCGTGGTCGCGGCGATGTCGTTCGCCCAGCGGTAGTCCGGCTTGCCACTGGGGGTTCGGACCACCGCGTCGACGACCCAGTAGGCGCACGGGATCTTGTATCCGGCCAGCCGGTCCCGGAGGTGGGACTCGAGATCGGAGAAGTCGGTGTCCGGGCCGGCGACACTCACGACGGCGGCGACGCGATGACCGAAGCGGTCGTCGCGCACACCGACGACGGTCGCGTCGACGATGGCGGGGTGCGACTTGAGATGCCCCTCGACCTCTTCGACGAACACCTTCTCGCCGCCGGTGTTGACCACCTGGGAACCACGGCCCAGCAACGTGATCGAGCCGTCGGCCTCGATGCGTGCGCGGTCACCACTGACCACCATCCGCACGCCGTCGTGCTCGCGGAAGATGCCGGCCGTCTTCACCGGGTCGTTGAGGTACCCGACCGGGAGATACCCCGTCTTGGCGAACCAGCCCTCCCCCGGCGGGTCGACGGGGACACCGTCGTCGTCGATCACCGTCGCGCCGCGACCGGCCGGTACGCGGGGACCACCGCTGTACGCCGAGGCCACGAACGACGTGTCGGCCGCGGAGTACACGGTGATGCCGCCGAACCCGGTCTCCGACGAACCGATCGAATCGCTGATGGCCGCGGTCGGCACCAGCTCGAGCATCTGTTGCTTGAGAGCCGGCGAGAACAGTGCCGCACCGGAACTGATCGCCAGCAGAGACGGCACGGCAACCGGTCGACCGGCGTCGGCGCGGGTGCGGAGCTCGTCGATCAACGGCAGTGCCATGGCGTCGCCGGTGATCACCAGGATGTTCGCCTCCTGTCCCGCGACGACGTCCCACACCGACGCCGGGTCGAAGTTTCGCTCGTACATGACGGTGTTGCCGGAGAACAGCGCTCCCAGCGACGGCATCAGACCGGAGACATGGATCAGCGGCGGCAGCATGAGGAACCGCATCCCCTGGGCTGCGCCGGCGGCCGCGGACTCCGCCGCCGCCCGCGATTGCTGCCACTCGTCGGCGAGGAGTTCACCGGAGTAGAAGTCGACACCGCCACCGAGGACACGCCAGATGTCGGAGTGGTTCCAGATCACGCCTTTCGGCGCTCCCGTGGTCCCGCCGGTGTACATGAGGAACCGGTCGTCGTCGCGCCGATCCACCGCCGGACGGTCGGGTGAGAACGATGCGAGCGTGGCGTCGAGGTCACCGCCGGTGACGACGACGGTCGCACCCACACCGGTGGCTGCCGCGTGTGCGACGTCGGCGTGCTCGGGCTGTGTGACGACTGCCGCCACGGCCGCGTCGTCGTACACGTACCGGGCTTCCTCGACGCGGTACCGGTAGTTGACGTTGACGGCCGCGGCTCTCAGCTTGTAGGCCGCGAGAAACGCTGCCAGTGCATCGATGTCGTTGTGCATGTGCACCCCGACGTGATCGCCGGCCCCGACCCCGGAGGCGGCCAGCAGACCCGCCATCCGGTTCGCCCGGGCGTCGAGGTCGGCATACGTGTGCGCCGTCCCGGAGTCGACGACCGCGACGCGGTCGGGCACGGCGTCGACCGCATGCTCGAAGAGGTCGGCCAGGTTCTGCGCCACGGGTGTCCTCCTAGGAGCTGACAGGGGTGATGGGGATGAGCGGCATCGGCGATCCCCGGTCGGAGAACTCGAAGGTCGCACCACCGCTGAAACGAGCCACGGCAACTTCTCCGGACTCGGCGAGTTCCTCGTCTCCCCAACCGAGGTCGACGGTGAGCTCGCCGTCGGACACCCGGGCCGCCTCGATCACCCAGTGCGGGTCCGCCGCGGTCGCGATCGCCTGCAGCGGCCCCAGGTGGTCGGGATCGATGAACGTGACCCAGCCCGCGTCGTCGACGGCCGGGCTGCGGTGCGGGATCCGCACGGAGACCCTGCGGTCCGCGTCGGATGCCGTCACCCCGAGGCCGACGTACTGGTGGGGCCCCAGCACGGGGTGCAGTTCGAGAAGACGCGCGAGACCGGTCGCCGTCCGTGGCATGTCCAGAGCGGCGCGGATCCGGTCGGCGGCGAGACCGCAGATGCCGGTGAGCTGCTTGCGGACCAACTTCTCGACGCCGGTCTCGTCGGTGCGTCGACGGACGGCCCAGATGTAGCCCAGTGCCAACAACTGGTGCTGGAGCGCCACCTCCTCGGCCGTGCGCACCAGGGTGCTGTGCGACCAGTCGCGGAACTGCAGGTCGTCGAGGAGGGCACCCGAGTAGTCGGTCCGACCCGGCTCGGTGTGGTCGATCTCCGAGAGTGCGATCGCAGCGGCGGCGGTGTCGAACATGGCGGCCGTGTACTCCGGCAGCTCGAGGTCCTCCCGGCTCTCGTCGATGGTGACGGTCCACTCGCAGTGCGGTGTCCGGTCCGCCGGGCGACGTGGCGGCCGGTGCACCGGCCGGATACGGGCCTTGCGGTTGGTGGCGACGGCGGTCGCGTCGAACGTCGGGTCCTCGATGGTGTGGCACATCGACGTCACGTAGTCGTCGCCGAGCGGCTCGACGTCCAGCAGGGCGCCGCAGTGGTCGAGGACGAACCGGCCGGTGTTGTCGTCGATCACCTCGTACCGGAAATCCATGAACTGCGGTGGTGCGCCGATGTCGAGCTGCAGGCACTTGAACATGTCCGGCACCGTGTTGCCGGCGACACCCATCGCGGTCCGCATGCGAGCGGTGTAGACGGGGCTCGCCGCCATCCACTCCTCGATGGCGACCTGCGCCATCTCCTCGCGCCCGAACGCGCCGATGACGTGGGCCATCCCGCTGCGGTCGATCAACTGTCCCGAGAGGAGCAGCTCGGGGACCAGGACGGCGAGCTGTCCCTGGGTGAGTTCGCTGTAGGTCATCCGATCACCAGAACGGGACCGGCGTCTTGCCCAGCGGGTACCACCCCGGCAGGGGCTCCTTCGCATTGGCCACGCGGTCCATGCGGCCCTTCATGCCCTCGGAGAGGTCACCGTTCTTCATCATCTCCATGAAGAGCGCGATGACGTTGCCGTAGTCGAAGAAGTCACGCTGCCAGGTGAACTGGAAGTTCCCGCCGTACTTGAACCAGCTGCCCTGGATGCCCTCGAGGCCGTACTGCGTGCCGTCCGGGCGGTGCCCGTCGTACATCTGCTTCCAGAAGCCGATCATGTCGCCGGTCGTCGAGTCGATGACCCACGACTGGTACGGGTACGTCCAGCCGTCGAGTCCGTCCATCTCGTGGCCGATCGCATAGTCGCGGATCTCGTCGCGGCCGACGGCCATGAAGTCGGCCTCGGGGCCGTAGTTCCAACCGTAGGTCGCGTCCTCGGCGTAGAACTCCGCGAGGGGACGCCAGTCGCCGGCCGCCTCGGCGTCGCGGTTGGCCTGCAGCCACCGCTCGACCATCTCGTCCATCTCCGCGCGATCGAATGCCATCAGGAGAAACGCCTCTCACTTCGTTGTGGTGGGATGATCAGTCTTCGACGAGTCGCAGGGCCTGCGTCGGGCAGTAGGTGACGGCCCGCTCGACGTCGTCGCGACTGCTCTCGTCGACGTCGGCCCGCAACAGCTCCACGTGATCCTTGTGGGCCCGGAAGAACTCGGGCGCCTCCATCTCGCAGACACCGTGTCCCTGGCAGAGATCCAGGTCGACCTCGACCCTCATCGCGCCTGGCCCCGGACACGCCGGCGGTAGCTCACACGGCACGGCTGCTGCAGTTGGACGACCATCTTCGAGTGGTCGTTCCGGTAGGAATCGGCAGGCTGGACCATCTCGAAGTCGTAGTTCTGCAACAGGACCGAGAAGATCGCCTTGAGCTGCATCATCGCGAACTGCGCGCCGACACATCGGTGCCTGCCCGCACCGAACGGGATCCAGGTCCACCGATTCGCCAGGTCCTCCTGCCGCGGCTTCTGGTACCGGTCGGGATCGAAGGCATCCGGGTCCGGGAAGTCCTCCGGCAGGCGGTTGCTGATCGCCGGCGACACCGCGACGGTCTGTCCGGCGGTGATCTCGACGTCCTCGATGTGGATGTCGTTCTGCACGACGCGCATCAACACGATGAGGGGCGGATGCAGACGCAGCGCCTCCTTCAGCGCGGCCTCCAGCGTCGGCATCTGCCGTGTGTGCGCGAAGGTGTACTCGGGGCGCTCCCCCGCGGGGGTGTCACCGTAGATCTCGTCCAGCTCGTCGATGACCTGCTGCATGTACTCACGGTGACGGAGCAGCTCGATGAGCGTCCACGCCGCCGTGCCCGACGTCGTGTGGTGTCCCGCGAACATCATCGATATGAACATGCCGGTGATGGTGTTCGCGTCGAACCCGACCGAGACCAGCACGTCCATCAGGTCACGATCGGCCTTGTCGGCCGGAGGGTTCGCGATCCGGTCGTGCATGACGCCTTCGATGAACTCGACGAGTTCGGCACGGGATTCGTCCCGCTTGCGGAAGCTCTCGATGTCGGCGTGGTAGTCGACGTAGGCGATCGGGTCGGTGCCCTTCTCCAGATCGTGGAACAGATGAGCGATCCGGACGTCGAGCTGTTCGCGGAACTTGCCGCCGATGAGGCACGACGACGAGGTGTACAGCGTCAGTTCGGCGAAGAACTCGAGCAGGTCGATCTCGCCCTCGTCGCCCCAGTTCGCGATGATCCGCTCGACCTCGTTCGGGATCGTGACGGCGTGGCGCTTCATGTGGTCGGCCTTGAGCGCGGCGTTGTGGATGGCCGACGACCGCTCCTCTGGGCTCGTGTCGAACACGACCCCCTCACCGAAGACCGGTGTCATGAACGGGTACGCGGCAGCCTGATCGAGGTCTTCCTCGGGTGCGCGGAAGAACTCCTCGTTGGCCGCGGCCCCGCTGACGAGGACCACCTCGCGGTCGGCGAGCTGGAACTGTCCGACGTCACCGCACTCCCCGCGGACGCGCCAGAACAGGCCGATCGGGTCGGTGGCCAACTCCTCGAGGTGGCCGTGTTCGCCCTCTCCTCCGGAGACGCGCGCGGGCTTCGTGAGTGTCATCGGGGTTCTCCTGACTCGGGATCGGGGGCGCGGGTGAGGGCGGCTTCGGCCTCCACCTCGACGAGGCGCATGTGGGCGCCACGGGGCATGCCGACGACGGCGGTGATGGCGGTCGCGAGATGCTCGGGGCGCATGAAGTTCCCGTGACGGGCGAACCCGAACGGCATCCAGTCTTTCAGCATCGCGGTGGTGACCTCGGGGTCGACGTTCATACCCATGCCGGTGAGGGTCTGGCCGGGGCGGACGAGACTCACACGGACGCCGGATCCCTCGACCTCCATCTGGGCGGTCTTGGCGAAGGCCTCGAGGCCGGCCTTGGCCGCGGCGTAGGCGCCCATGTGCGGGCGCGGGTCGGCGGCGACGTCAGACGAGATGACGACGAAATCGCCTCGGCGGCGGGTGATCATCTCCGGCACGATCCGTCGGTAGAGACGCTGCGCGCCCGTGAGGTGGATGGCGACCTGGGAGGCGAACTCGTCCGTCGTGGCCTCGAAGGTGCGCCCCGGGGCCATGTCCCCGGCACCGGAGACCACGACCTCGATCTCACCCAGTGCCACCTGGGCCTTGTGGACGCAGTCGTCGACCGACGCGGGATCGGTGACGTCGAGCGACACCGCGATCGCCTCGCCGCCGGCATCGACGATCTGGTCGACGAACTCCTGACACTTCTCGACCCGACGCGCGGCGAGGGCGACGGGATACCCTGCGGCGCCGAGCATCACGCCCGTGGCGGCACCGATACCCGATGACCCGCCGGCGACGAGAACGGGTCGACGGTCCGGGTGGGGTCCGAATCGCGGCATCAGCGGGCCGTCACCGTCATCGGCAGCGTCGCGAAGCCGCGGACGTTGATGGAGTGGAAGCGCTCGGCGCGGTCGACGTCCAGGGCGAACGATCGCAGCGACGTCACGACCTCCCCGAGGGCCACGTTCGCCTCCAGTCGCGCCAGGTGCGCACCGAGGCAGAAGTGCGTCCCGAGACCGAAACTCGTCAGCGTCTGCGCACTGTCTCGGCCGATGCGGTACTCCTCCGGTGCGTCGAACACGTCCTCGTCGCGGTTGGCCGAGCCCACGAGGAGCAGGACGCGTTGTCCGGCCGGGATGGTGTACCCGCCGTACTCGACGTCCTCCATCACCCGGCGCAGCACCATCTGCGTCGAGTTGTCGTACCGGAGGGTCTCCTCCGTCCACTGCGGGACGGTCTCGACGTCGGCGAGCGGCTTGGCCATCTCGTCGGGGTTGAGGAACGCCCAGTAGACGGCGTTGGCGAGGAGCTTGGTGGTCGTCTCGTTGCCCGCGACGATCATCAGGATCATGAAGCCGATGATCTCGCCCTCGGTCAGCGACGTCGGTTCACCGGTCTCCTCGTCGACGATCTCCGCGCGGATCAGGGCCGACACGAGGTCGTCGCCCAGGTTCTTTCGACGGTCGGCGACGAGATCTGCGTAGTACGTGACGAGTTCGAAGTATGCGGCGACCGCGGCCTCGGGGACGTCGAACACGCCCTCGTCGCGGTGGATCAGCGCATCGGAGAGCTCACGGAGTCGGGCGCGGTCTGCGACGGGGACGAGCAGCAGCTCGGACACGACATCCATCGGGAGCAGTCCGGCGAACTCGGCCACGTAGTCGAACTCGCCCATCTGCAGACACCTGTCCCAGTGCTGATGGGTGATCTCCATGACGCGGTCCGCGAGGTGATTCACGCGTGCGGGCGTGAAACCCTTCGAGACGAGCTTGCGGATCCGCATGTGCTTCGGGTCGTCCATGGCGAGGAACGACATCGACAGGTGGGCGTCCGGGCCGTACGCCGACGGGTCCATCGACACCCCCCAGCTGTTCGACAGCCGTTGCGCGTCACGGAAAGCCGTGCGGACGTCCTCGTGCTTGCTGAACGCCCAGAAGTCGAGTGCGCTGTTGTAGAACACCGGCGCCTCCGCCCGCAACCGTGCGTAGGTCGGGTAGGGGTCGTCGTGGAAGGCGTAGTCGTACGGATCGAACGGGACCCGGTCCTGCATCCCCGGCACGCCGGCCGCCTCGGTGCCCGCGGTCACCGGTGCTCCTCCAGCAGCAGCTTCGTCGCGCTCGCCAGTCGGTCGGCGATGTCGGAGTAGGTCTGATAGCCCATCCCCGCGCGGACCAACGCGCCGGAGTACAGCATCTCGAGCAACTCGACGCGCTCGTCGTCGGTGTCCACCGGGAGTCCCAGCGACGACGCGAGCCGTTCGCGGATGAAACCGCCCACGCGGATGCGCAGGTGCGCGACATCGGGGTCGGACCCGAGCAGGGCGACCGTGACCGCGCCCGCGAGCTGCTCCTCGCCGGCGACGACCAGCGCCACGTCCCGCAGCACCACCGCGGCACGTTCGGTGATGTCGAGGGAGTGGTCGGGCTCGTGCACCGAGGACACCAGCATCCGCCAGAACAGCTCGGCGACGAGATGGTTCTTGGAGCTGAAGTAGGTGTAGGCGGTGGCCGGGGCGACGCCGGCACGCTTGGCGACAGACCGGACCGTCATGGCCTCGAAACCGTCCTCGCGCAGCACTTCCCGTGCTGCCTCGGTCAGACGGCGGACGGTCTCGGCCTGTTGGTCGGTCAATCGACGGCGGGTCGACTCGTGGGACGCGGGGCTGGACATGGGCCCACGCTAGCACTACGTTTGAGCACCAGTCCAGACACGTGTCCAGAATGGAGTCGAGGCGATGCTCTCCGCAACCGAACAGTCCGAGCGGTCATCCGACCTGGTGCCCGACGGGGTGTCCCCGCTCCTGATCGACGGCCGGCTGGTCCCGGGATCCGGTGGCACGTTCCCCGTCGTCGACCCCACCACCGAGGAGGTCGTCGGCCACGCCGCCGACGCGACCGCCGCGGACATGGACGCCGCGATCGCTGCCGCCCGCGCGGCGTTCGACACCACGACCTGGTCCACCGACCACGCATTCCGCGCCCGCTGCCTGCGGCAGCTCCGGGATGCGCTGCAGGGACACATCGAGGAACTCCGCGACATCACGATCGCCGAGGTCGGTGCCCCGACGATGCTCACCAGCGGGCCACAACTCGAGGGCCCGATCGCCGATCTCGGGTACTTCGCCGATCTCGCCGAGAACTACGCGTGGCGGACCGATCTCGGCGAGGCCGAGCCGATGGGAATGCCGACCACGCGCTACACGCAGCGCGAGGCGGTGGGCGTCGTCGGCGCGATCACCCCGTGGAACTTCCCCCACCAGATCAACTTCGCGAAGATCGGACCGGCGCTGGCCGCAGGGTGCACCGTCGTGCTCAAACCCGCCCCCGACACCCCGTGGTGTGCGGCGGTCGTCGGCGCGATCGCGGCGCGGGAGACCGACATCCCCGCCGGCGTGCTGAACGTCGTCACCTCCACCGACCACCAGCTCGGCGCCCAGCTGTGCACCGATCCCCGCGTCGACCTGGTGTCGTTCACGGGGTCCACGGACACCGGCCGGAAGGTGATGCAGTCGGCCTCGGCCACCCTGAAGAAGGTGTTCCTCGAGCTGGGAGGCAAATCGGCGTTCATCGTCCTCGACGACGCCGACATCGCGAGTGCGTGTGCCATGGCCGGGATCTCGGTGTCGATCCACGCCGGGCAGGGGTGCGCGATCACCACCCGACTCCTCGTCCCCCGCGAGCGCCTCGAGGAGGCGACCGCAGCGGTGCGCGACACCATGGCGGGCATCGTCCCCGACGACCCCCGTCGCGGCGGGACGATGTGTGGTCCACTGATCTCGGCGGTGCAGCGCGACCGCGTGCAGTCCTACATCGACCTCGCCGTCGCCGAGGGGGGCATCGTCGAGGTCGGTGGTGGACGCCCCGCGGGGCGTGAGAAGGGCTTCTTCATCGAGCCCACCCTGATATCGGGACTGGACAACAGCTCTCGGGCCGCACGCGAAGAGATCTTCGGACCCGTCCTCGTGATCATCCCGCACGACGGGGACGACGACGCGATCCGTATCGCGAACGACTCCCCCTACGGACTGTCCGGGATGGTCTACGGCACCGACCCGGACCGCATCCAGCACGTCGTCGACGGTGTGCGCACCGGGACCATGGGCGTCAACGGCGGGGTCTGGTACTCCGCCGACGTCCCCTTCGGCGGCTACAAGGCGTCCGGCGTCGGCCGGGAGATGGGCGTCGCGGGCTTCGAGGAGTACCTCGAGACGAAATCTGTCGCCACCCCGAAGTCCTGACCGCCCGGCCTTGTCCACATCCAGTACGAGGAGATCATCCGTGACAGAACAGCGTTTCACCGACAAGGTCGTCATCGTGACCGGCGCGGCCGGGGGGATCGGTGAGGTGTACGCCCGTCGACTCGCCGCCGAGGGGGCGACCGTCGTCGTGGCCGACGTCGCCGACGAGCCGGGCGAGAAGGTCGCCGCCGACATCGGCGGCACCTACGTCCACTGCGACGTCTCCGACCCCGACTCGGCTCAGGCGCTCGCCGCGACGACGGTCGAAACCCACGGGTGCGTCGACCACCTGGTGAACAACGCGGCGATCTACGGCGGCATGAAACTCGACTTCCTCATCACCGTCCCCTGGGACTACTACAAGAAATTCATGAGCGTGAACCTCGACGGGGCACTCAACGTGACCCGCGCGGTGTACCCGCACATGTCGCGCGGATCGGCGATCGTCAACCAGTCCTCCACCGCCGCATGGCTGTACAGCGGCTTCTACGGTCTGGCCAAGGTCGGCATCAACGGCCTCACGCAGCAGCTCGCCACCGAACTCGGCGGGCAGGGCATCCGGGTCAACGCGATCGCCCCCGGTCCCACCGACACCGAGGCGACCAAGTCGACGACACCGGGCGACATGGTGAAGGACATGGTCGCCAAGTTGCCGCTGTCGCGCATGGGCACCCCCGACGACATGGCCGGCGCGCTGCTGTTCCTGTTGTCCGACGACGCGTCGTGGATCACGGGCCAGATCCTGAACGTCGACGGCGGACAGATCATCCGCTCATGAGCGACAACGTCTCGGTGTCCGAGGACACCCCCGTCGGTTTCATCGGCCTCGGCAACATGGGAGCGCCGATCGCGCAACGCTTCACCGCGTGGCCCGGTGGTCTCGTGGTCTGCGACGCACGCCCGGAGGCGACCGAGAAGGCCGTCGCCGCAGGAGCTCAGGCGGTCTCGAGTGCCGCCGAGGTCGCCGCGACGGCCTCCATGGTGTCCATCACGGTCGTCGACGACGACCAGGTCCGCTCGGTCATCGGTGGGCCCGGTGGGATCCTCGAGACGGCGCGCCCCGGGCACGTCGTCGCGGTGCACTCGACGATCTCCCCCGAGACCGCAGAAGAACTCGGTCGGCTGTGCGCCGACCACGGACTCGGGTTCGTCGACGCACCGGTGTCGGGTGGGTCGTCTGCGGCCGAGCAGGGCCGACTCGTCTTCATGGTCGGGGCGGACAGAGAGGTCTTCGACAGCGTCCGGCCCGTCTTCTCCTTGGCGTCCGACATGGTGATGTACGCCGGCGAGGTCGGGCAGGGGACGCGGATGAAGCTGGCGCGCAACCTGTTGCATTTCATCTCGTTCACCGCCGCCGCCGAGGCCTGCCGACTCGCCGAGGCCGCCGGGATCAGCGTCAAGAAGCTCGGCAAGGTCGTCCGTCAGACCGACTCCATCACCGGCGGGGTCAGCGCGATCATGGTGCGCGACAGTGCCGAACCCCTGTCCGAGGACGACTTCCTGGTGCCGTACTTCCAGCACACACGGGGTCTCGCGGAGAAGGACGTCTCGCTCGCACTCGCACTCGCCGACCGGCTCGGTGTCGACCTGCCGATGGGCCGTCTCGCCCTCGACGGTGTCGGCGACGCGCTCGGCGTCGGGCCGGGCCCCATCGCGAGCAGCGCGCGACACGACAACACAGGGAAGTGACCGGCATGAGTGAACCCACACCGCAGGAGCGTCGCGCACGCGGGCTCGCGCGCATGTCCGAGGTCTACGGGTTCGAGGTCAGCGACGGGCCCGGCGACCAGTTCGCCCACACCGCCGACCAGCTCTTCGGCGAGGTGTGGACCCGCGAGGGCCTGAGTGACCGCGACCGCCGACTGCTGCTGTTCGGTGCGCTCGGTGCGGCGGGCCTCGACGACGTGGTCGGCCTGCAGGCCGGGGCCGCGCTCGCCAACGGCGAGGTCGACGCGGACCAACTGCGCGAGATCGCCCTGTTCCTCACCTATTACATCGGGTGGCCGCTGGGCACGAAGGTCGAGTTCGCGGTCGGCAAGGCGATCTCCGACCACCGGAGGAAGCTGCGGGACGCCGAGAAGAAGGACTCGTGAGCTCACAGTTCGTGGACCTCGTCGACCCCGCGCCGTCGGGCACCGTGCATCTGCGCCCACGGACCGACCGCATCAGCGGCCCCGAGAAGTTCGTGAGCGGGGCCCGGCCGACCGAGCCCATCGCGATCTGATCCTCGAGAAAGGAACCCTCGTGACCGATCTACCCACGCGGTGCCCGTTCGGCGCCGGCTGGGATCTCACCGATCCCGGACTCCTCGAACAGGGGCTGCCCGTCGACGAACTCGCGCAGATGCGGGCGACGGGGAAGATCTTCTGGATCGACCAGGAACCCGGCAGCACACCGTTCCAGGACGACGGCTACTGGGTGGTCACGCGCCACGCCGACATCCGGGCGATCTCGAAGAACAGCGTCGACTGGTCGACGACCGCCCAGGGCGCGGTCATGCGCCTGCCGGACGGTGTGACACCCGAATTGTTGGAGTACACGAAAGCACTTCTGATCAACCACGATCCGCCGGAGCACACGCGTCTGCGCAAGGTGGTGTCGCGGCTGTTCACACCCCGCGCGGTGAACGCGCTGCACGAGATCCTCGCCGAGCGTGCACGGGCGATCGTCGGGAAGGCCGTCGCCGGTGGTACCGGCAACTTCGTGCACGACGTCGCCGTCGACCTGCCGCTGTCGGCGATCGCCGACCTCATCGGTGTCCCGGAGGCGGACCGCGAGAAGTTGTTCGCCTGGAGCAACGCCGTGATGAACACCGACGACCCGGAGTTCGCCGGCGTCGACCCTGCCGACGCCAACGCGCAGCTGATGGGATACGCGTACACGATGGCCGAGGACCGCAGGGCCACCCCGACCGACGACATCGTCTCGACGCTCGTCCACGCCGAGGGCGGCCCCGACGGCGCCGAGGCGATGACCGAGATCGAGTTCGGGTTCTTCGTGGTCCTGCTCGCGGTGGCGGGCAACGAGACGACGCGCAACGCCATCAGCGCCGGGATGAACGCGTTCCTCGACAACCCGGACCAGTGGGAGATCTACAAGCGGGACCGCCCGACGACCGCGGTCGACGAGATCGTCCGCTGGGCGACCCCGGTGCACTGCTTCCAACGCTCCGCGATCCGCGACATCGAACTCGGTGACGTCACGGTGCGCGCGGGGCAGCGTGTCGGGATGTTCTACTCGTCGGCCAACTTCGACGAGGACGTGTTCGTCGACCCGCACCGGTTCGACATCACCCGCAACCCCAACCCGCACCTGTCCTTCGGCGGTAGCGGCGCGCACTACTGCATCGGCGCCAACCTCGCCCGGATGGAGATCGATCTGATGTTCACCGCGATCGCCGATCTCGCACCCGACATCAGCAAGGTCGGCGAACCGCAGCGCCTGCGGTCCGGGTGGATCAACGGGGTGAAGGATCTGCAGGTCTCCTACGGCCGGTAGACCCTCTCGCCCCTACGCGCCGCCGGCACGAGCGGCGATCCGCGCCTGTACCTCGGGTCGACGCAGTGGCGGCACCGTCTTCGGCGGCTGCCGTCGCTCGGGGAGGACCGTGAGGAGGTCGCGGGTGATCTCGGTGACCGCGGCGACGGCCTTCTCGAACGCCTCCGCGTTCGCGGCGGACGTCTTCTGGACACCGCTCACCTTGCGGATGTACTGCCGCGCCGCGGCCTCGATCTCGACGGGGGTCGCGGGCGGTTCCAGCCCGCGCAGCTCGGTGATGTTGCGGCACATGGCGTGGCTCCTTCGTCGAGGTGTCCGGGCGTCAGTCGCTGATGCGGATCACTGCCTTCCCCAGGATCTTCCCGTCGGACAGGTCGCGCAATGCCTGCGGCAGATCCGCCAGCGGGTAGGTGACGTTCACCGGGGGACGCAGTCCGTTGTCGGCCACCATCGCGGTGATCCGCTCGTGCAGCTGCGCAGGCAGATCGGGGTGGGTGCGGACGTACTCGCCCCAAGCCGCTCCGACGACGGAGATGTTGCGGAACAGCACGCGGTTGAGCTTCACGGTGGGGATGCCGCCGGCCGCGAATCCGACGACGACGAACCGTCCGCCGGGGGCGACCTGCCGCAGCGCCTCGTCGAACACCTCGCCGCCCACGGGGTCTATCAGCACGTCGAGCCCCGTGCCGGTCAGCTCCTTGATCCGGTCGCCCCAGCCCTCACGCAGCGGGACGACCTCGTCGGCCCCGACCTCACGCAGCATCTCCTCGGCACCCTCGCGGTGCACGATCGCGATGACGCGCGCCCCGAGCGCCTTGGCCACCGAGATCGTCGCGACGCCGACCCCACCCGCGGCGCCGAGCACCCCGACGGTCTCCCCCGGCTGCAGGTGGGCGCGGGTGTCGAGCGCGAACAGTGCGGTCTGGAAGTTGATGCCGAGCGCAGCGCCCTCGTCGAACGACAGTTCGTCGGGCAGGGGCAGGACCTGGCCGTCGACCGCGGCCACCCGCTCGGCGAAGCCGCCGACGAGCGATGTGACCACCACCCGGTCCCCGGCGCTGTAGCGCGAACCGTCCGGCGCCGACGCGACCACCCCGGCCACCTCGGTGCCCGGGGTGAACGGCACGGGGACGCGCATCTGGTACTCGCCGCGAGACATCAGGAGGTCCGGGAAACACACCCCGCAGGAACGGATGTCGACGAGCAACTGCTCGGCTGTCGGTGTCGGGTCGTCGACCTCGCGGAGCTCGAGGGCGTCGGGTCCGGTCTCGGCGGTGAGGATCTGCGCTTTCACCCCGGTCACGCTACGCGGGCCCGACACGACCGACCGATAGGATCCACGGATGAGTTCGAGCGGCGCCGACGCGGCCACCACGATCCCCACCGACGTCCTCTCCAACGTCCAACGACAGGCGTTCGACGAGGCCCCCGGGTTCATGCCGGTCGACGAGGCCGCCGCACTCCACGCTGTCGCGAAGCGGTACCTGTCGGCCGCGGATTCGGTCGGGGTCGGCGTCGAGATCGGCACCTACTGCGGCAAGTCGACGGTGTGGCTGGGCGCGGCCGCCCAACCGCTCGGCGCGATCGTCGTCACCGTCGATCACCACCGCGGGTCCGAGGAGCACCAGCCCGGGTGGGAGTACCACGACACCGCTCTCGTCGACCCGCACACCGGCACGCTCGACACCTCCGCACGCTTCCGTCGCACCATGTACGACGCGGGCCTCGAGTCGACCGTCATCGGGGTGCTGGCGTCGTCGACGATGACCGCCCGCGCCTGGGGCACGCCCGCCGACTTCGTGTTCATCGACGGGGGGCACAGCTCGGAGGCGGCCCGGGCCGACCTCGCGGCCTGGGCCCCGTGGGTGCGGACCGGTGGGGCGCTGCTGATCCACGACGTCTTCCCCGACCCCGCCGACGGCGGGCGGCCGCCCTTCGAGATCTACGAGAAGGCCCTGGCGTCCGGTGAGTTCACCGAGGTCGGCGTCCACGGTTCGCTGCGGGTGCTCGAGAGGGTGCGTCCGACCTCCTGAGAGGTCCGTGAAATCCGCTCGGGCCGACCGTCGGGGGCGTTACCGTCCGACCATGACCTCGGTCACCGACGACGACCCGTCCACCGCGGCTGCCGCGCAGCCGTTCCCCCGCGACACCGAGCCGCTGATCTCCCAGCGGCACACCTGGGTCAACCAGGTGCGGATGCACGCGATCATGCGACCCGACGAGTTCGCGATCCGGCACGAGGGTCGCAGCACCACGTGGCGCGAGCTGGAGTCGCGGATGAGTCGACTGGCCGCGGCGCTCGACGAGCGAGGCGTCCGCTTCGGCGACCGAGTCCTCGTCCTCACCCTCAACCGGGTCGAGTTCTTCGAGACCGTCCTCGCGGTCAACGCCCTGGGCGCCATCGTCGTGCCGGTGAACTTCCGGATGGCCCCGCCCGAGGTCCTGCACCTCGTCACAGACACCGCGGCGAGGGCGATCGTCCACGAGCCCGCCTTCGACGCCCTCGTCGACGCGGTCGCCGAACTCCCCGGCGGCGCCACGGATCTACGGATCCGACTCGACGGTGGATCGGAGAGCGCACTCGACTACGAGGCGCTGGTGGCCGAGGGTCGGGTGCTGCGACCGATCGACGTCCCCGAGACCGCACCGGCGGCGATCATGTACACCTCCGGCACCACCGGCCGTCCGAAAGGTGCTGTGCTGACGCACATCAACCTGCAGGCGCAGGCGATGCACAACATGATCGCACCCGGGGTCGTCGATCACGACGCCGTCTCGGCGATCGCGGTGCCCGTCTTCCACATCGCCGCACTCGGTGTGCTCTCTACCTGTCTGCTCGACGGTGTCGGCACGATCCTGTTCCCGCTCCGCCAGTTCGACCCCGCCGCGACGCTGGACGTGATGGCCCGCGAGGGCATCACCACCATGTTCATGGTGCCCGCGCAGTGGCAGGCCGTCATCGCCGAACAGCGTGCTCGCCCTCGCGATCTCGCGTTGCGATTCCTCTGGTGGGGCGCGGCGCCGGCGTCGGGGACACTGCTGGCCGCCATGGCCGAGACGTTCCCGGACGCGACGATCTGCGCGGTGTTCGGTCAGACGGAGATGTCGCCGGTGACGTGTGCGCTCACCGGCGAGGACACGCACCGCAAGATCGGCTCGGTGGGGCGCCCGTTGCGCACCATCGCCGCCCGCGTCGTCGACCCGGACATGAACGACGTCGCACCGGGTGAGGTCGGCGAGATCGTCTACCGCGGACCGAATCTGATGAGCGGCTACTGGAACAGACCGGACGCGACAGCCGAGGCGTTCGCCGGCGGCTGGTTCCATTCCGGCGACCTCGTCCGCCTCGACGACGAGGGGTTCGTCTACGTCGTCGACCGTGCGAAGGACATGATCATCTCCGGTGGCGAGAACGTCTACTGCGTCGAGGTGGAGAACGCCCTGGCCGCGCACCCCTCGATCCGCGAGGTCGCCGTCATCGGTCGGCCCGACGATCGCTGGGGTGAGGTGGCCGTGGCGGTGGTGGCGACGACCCCCGGATCGCCTGATCCGACGGTCGCCGAGATCAGGTCGTTCCTCGACGACCGCCTCGCCCGGTACAAGCACCCGGCCGACGTCGTCATCGTCGACGAGCTGCCCCGCAACCCCGCCGGCAAGGTGAACAAGGGCCGGCTGCGCGCCGGACGGTGACCTGCGCGACGTTCGCAGCACCGACACCATCCGCGTGAGGAGTCTCACCGAACCCACGTCGTGCCGACAGACCCCCTCCGCCCGACTACACGGGTGCGCCACCGGGATGTCCGGGGCGCGGAGGAGGTGACCATGTCCGATCGCGACGACCCCCGATCGCTCGCGGCCCTGCTCGCCGACCTGGGCGACAGCATCAGCTGCGAGGACGAGCTCGCGGCACTGATGCAGCGTGTCGTCGACGTCGTCCGAGAAGTGGTCGACGGAGTCGAGATGGCCCGCATCACCGTCGATCTCGACGGACGGACCCACTGCGCGACGCGCGGCGACGAGAACGGGCACCCCGACCACCCACGCTGTGTGATCCCGCTGGACGCGGCCGGGCGACACCTGGGTGAGCTGACGCTGTACGGGCCGACCGTCGACCGGACCGACGGAGACGTGCCGGCCCTCGTGGCGACCGTCGTGGGCCGCACGATCGGCGACTACACCCGTTTCCGATCGGCCGCCGACGCCGCCGACGCGATGCGCGCCGCGCTGGAGACCCGAGCGCCGATCGAACAGGCGAAGGGCATCATCATGGCCGATCACGGCGTGAACGCGGACCAGGCCTTCGCGGTGCTGCGCGCCCGGTCGCAGAACAGCAACCGGCGCGTGCGGGAGATCGCTGCCGACCTCATCGTTTCCCGCACGCGCGACATACCGTAGGCTGAACGAGCCTCTTCCCCGCGACGGCATCACGAGCGGAGCTGTCGGGAGGGGCGTGGAGATGATCGGTCACGGGTCGCAACGCGAGTCCGCGGACGACTCCCCACTCGCCGCTCTGGGCATCACCGCTCGCGTCCGCGGTGTCCATCGCCTCTCCGACGGGGCGCTCGCGGCACAGATGGTCGCCCTGACGGGCCCACGCGGCGGTTCCCTCGAATCCGAGGACGATCTACGCCACGTCGCGGCGATCATGCAGCAGACCGCCGCCCTCGACGCCCACGCGATCAGGTTCACCCGCGGGCTCGCCGTGGCGGGCGATGTCCCTCTCCTCACCGTCGTCGACCCGTCGTCGACCTCGATCCTCGACGACCCCCTCGGCGGCCTCTCGGTGTCGGTGGATCCGAGGGATCTCGCTCGCTCGCCGCGTCGCTGCCTCGAGGCGGTGCACGCGGCACGCCGCGCCGGGCGGCGGGTGTGGGTCCGTGTCGGCGTCGACGACCTCGCCGTGGCCGTCCTCCCGATCGTCGAACCCGACGTGGTGGTCCTGCGGTCCGAGGTGATCGCACAGGTGCGGGAGCCCTCGGTCGCGCGCCTCGTCCAGGAGATCACCGCGTATCTGGAGCACTCGACCGCCGTCGTCCTCGCCGAGGGCGTGGGCACCGTCGACGATGTACGGACCGCACTCAGCCTGGGCGCGCAGTTCGGGACGGGAACGGTCTTCGACGATGTCGCGTCGGCGGCTGCGAGCGCACCGTTCCCGGCAGCGGCCGTCCCCGTCCGGCCCGAGCCGACGGGATCTCCGTTCGCGATCGTGGCGGCGAGCCACCCGCCACGACGAGGGGACGAGTCGTTGCTGGAGGAGATGGGCAGATCGTTGGAGGCCAGCGCGACGGGCACGGGTGCTGCGGCCGTCGTCGTCCGGACCACGGGGTCGACCTGCGAGCTGGCACAGCTGACCGCCCGCCGATGGGAGGGGATCACACACGTCGCCGGCGTCACGCCGGTCTACGGCGTCCGTGTACCCCTGCTGCGCACCACGCACGACGCGCGGCACCCGACCGGCCCCGGGTGGAACGTCGTGGTGGTGGGGCCACATGTCGCGGCGATGCTCGCCGCACGACCGCTCCCCTCCCCCGACGACGTGCAGCTGTTCGAGTTCGTGCAGGCCTACGACCGGGCGACCGTCGTCACCGCGGCACGCGCTCTGCTCCGGGACTTCGCCGAGTGATCACTCGCCTCGTCGCGGCCGGCCGCATGTGATCGACTGGACCGATGAGCGACACGCCCTCGACGCACCTCGCGACGATCGTCGGATCGGCGGTCCCCGACGGCGAGGTGGGCTGAATCGCGGCATCCCCGACGCCGCCTGTGAGACATTCCTTCGCGTGAGGTGTACGGCGGCGATCCCTCGTCACACGGGCGAACCGACAGAACAGTCGGAGGCGTGACCCGCTCCGCCGACGAGCTCTTGCATCGCCCCGAGCGTGAGACCAACGTCCGCATCGTCCGCCTGACATCGTCCGTCGCCTGCTTCTCGCTCGGCTCCTACGCGGCCCTCGCGGCGGTGGGCGGACTCGCGCGGCCGGGCCCGTGGACCGCGCCGCTGTGGGTCGCCGCGGCACTCGCGATCGTGATGGGCATCGTCTGGGCCCTCACCGACGTGCTGTTGGAGACCGTGCCGGTGTTCGGCTTCGTCATCGTGTCCGACATCGGCATCGCCGTCGCCATCTCATCTCTCGCAGATCCCCGCCTGACACTGCTGGCCGGCGGCCTGTTCGTCATCACCGGCTCGTTCGCCGGATATCACACGCACGTCGGGGTGTTCGTCTGTCACATCGTCTTCGCGGTGACGTTCCTGATCTGGGCTGCGGCCCGACTGCCCCTCGACGCCGAACTCGTCATCGAGACCAGCATCCTGATGTGGCTCGTGTTGGGTCTGCCGTGGGTGGCGCGGGCGTTGTGGTCGAGCGAGCGGCGGCGCGCCGACCGGGCGTTCCGCGACCCACTCACCGACACCGCCAACCGAGCGGGCCTCGAGCGGGCGTTCCCCCGACTGTGCGAGGCCGTCGCCCCGAACGGTCTGGACATGTGTGTGCTGGCCGTCGACCTCGACGACTTCAAGTCCGTGAACGACACCTACGGGCACGCCACCGGGGACGCGGTCATCGTCGACACGTCCCGCCACCTCCGCGACCACCTCGGTCCGGACGCGCTGATCGCGCGGACCGGGGGTGAGGAGTTCACGATCGTCATGTCCGGGCACGGTCACCGGCTGCGGTCGGCGGTGGACAGGTTGCCGCTCACCCTCGTCGGACAGTCCGGGCCGACGGTGACGATGAGCGTGGGAGCGGTCTGGGTCCCCGTCTCGCAGGGGACCGCCGATCTGGGCGCGGTCACCACCGCCGCCGACACCGCGATGTACGAGGCCAAGCGCGCGGGCGGCAACCGTCTGCGCAGCCTCCTGTGACCCGGGCGCTCAGGCCAGGCCGAGCTGCCCGGCGCGCTTGGCCAGGTACCCGCGGGCCTTCTCGACGTCGTCGTCGGGGGTTCCGTAGAGGACCAGGCTGACGCCGAGGTCCGCCCACCGCGCGAGCTTCTCGGTGTCGGGACGTCCGTCGAGCGCGATGATCTGCGGCTGTCCCGACCGGCCGTGATCGGCCCAGATCTTCTGCAGCAACCGGATCGAGTCGTCGATGTCGGTGTCGGCGGGGGTGGTGAGCCACCCGTCGGCGTTCTTCGCGATCCAGGTGAAGTTCTTCTCCGTCGCGCCGGCACCCACGACCACCGGGACGCCCGGCTGTTGCGGCGTCTTCGGCCACGCCCAGCTGGGCCCGAAGTTCACGAACTCGCCGGAGAACTCGGCCTCCTCCTGCGACCACAGCGCGCGCATCGCCTCGAGGTACTCGCGGAGCATCGTCCGGCGGCGCTTCGGCGGCACCCCGTGGTCGCCGAGCTCGTCGAGGTTCCACCCGAACCCGACGCCGAGTGTCACCCGGCCCTGCGACAGATGGTCGAGGGTGGCGATCTGCTTGGCCAGGGTCAGGGGGTCGGACTGGACCGGCAGTGCGACGGCGGTCCCGAGACGGACCCGGGTGGTGACCGCCGCGGCGGCACCGAGCGACACCCACGGATCGAGGGTGCGCATGTAGCGGTCGTCGGGCAGCGACGAGTCGCCGGTCTGTGGATGGGCCGCGTCGCGACGGGTCGGGATGTGACTGTGTTCGGGGACGAAGTACGCGGCGAAACCAGCCTCCTCGACCAGCGGCGCCATGACGCCGGGCGGCAGCCCGCGGTCGCTGGTGAACTGCACGATGCCGTAGTCCATGGATCCCTCCGCACACGTCACCTCGTCACGACGACAGGTGTCTGGACAGCAGTCTAGTCAGGTGGACAGTCCGGGTCCAGCCTCGCCCGGTGTCACATCAGCGCGCAGGCGCAGTCGACGTCGGCCGTGGTGGCGACGGGTGCCGAATAGGGATCGGCGTCGCGGAACACCCCGTTCGCGGGCGAGGTGCGGCTGAGTGCGTCGGCGGCCAGGACCACCGCGGCCGACGTCCAGCAGCTCTTCTCGACCGGCCACCGCTTGCCGTCGGCGTAGACCAGGCCGGTCCAGTAGGAGCCGTCCGGGTCGCGCAGGTGCTGCATGTCGGCGAACAGCTGCAGGGCGGCCGTCGTGTCGTCGAGGCAGTCGAGTGCGAGCACCAGCTCACACGTCTCGGCCCCGGTCACCCAGGGCCGATGGTCCACGCAGCGGGCACCCAGACCCGGCACGACGAACTCCTCCCACCGCGCCGCGATCAGCTCCTCACCCTGCCGCCCGCGAACAGCGCCACCGAGAACCGGGTAGTACCAGTCCATCGAGTGGTCCGACGGGGGCAGGAAACGATCGGTGTGCGACCGCAGAGCGTGGCCGAGGCGGTCCCGGGCTGCGATCCATCGCGACTCGGGCTGCTCCATGACCTCGGCGATGAGCGCGGCGCACCCCAGGGCCTGGTGGATGCTGGCACTGCCGGTGAGCATCGCGTCGTCGAACATGCCCGGCGGTACCGTCCCGACGTCGGCCCGCCCGTCCCCCGACGGCCCCGGCACCGCCGAGTCCTGCGAATGCGGGAGCGGATGCGCCCCGCCCCACCGGATCTCGCCGCTCGGGGCCTGGAATCGCAGGACGAGTTCGATCGCCTTCCAGACCGTCGGCCACATCCGCGCCAGGAACGCCTCGTCGCCCGTCACGAGGAAGTGGTGCCACACCCCGACCGCGAGGTAGCCACAGAAGTTGGCGTCGGTGTTGGGGTCGGTGACCCTGCCGACGACGGTCCGGATCGGCCACGACCCGTCCGGCCGTTGCGTGCGGCGCGACCACTCGTACGCCGCCACGGCCTCCGCGTGGAACCCGGTGACGCTGAGCGCCATCGCGGACTCGACGTGGTCCCAGGGGTCGGTCTGACCGCCCGGGAACCACGGGAGCGCACCCGAGGACTCCTGCATCGCCGCGATGGCCGCGCCCGTCGCAACGCACTGCCCGGCGGTGAGGATGCCGGGGACCTCGGGCACGGACGCCATCGCGTCAGGCCGGCTTGTGGAGGTAGAGCACGACCGACTTGCCCAGCAGCGGGTCGAGGATGCGCTCTCCCACGCGGGTGAGCGCCGGTGCACTCATCATGTCCCAGACCAGCATCCGGTGATAGCCACGGACGAGCGGGTTGTCGTTGTTCTCCACGCCCACAGCACACTTCAGCCACCAGTACGGGGCGTGCAGCGCGTGCCGGTGGTCGGTGCCGGTCACCTGCAGTCCCGCCGCGGCGAGCTTTCCGGCCAGCTCACTCGCCTTGTAGATGCGGACGTGACCGCCCTCCACCTCGTGGTACGCGTCGGAGAAGGCCCAGCAGATCTTCTCCGGCCAGTAGCGCGGCACGGTCACCGCAGCATGCCCGCCGGGCTTGAGGATCCGCGCCATCTCGGCGATGGCATCGGTGTCGGCGGGGACGTGCTCGAGGATCTCCGACATGAGGACCACGTCGAAGCTGTTGTCGGCGTAGGGCAGATGCAACGCGTCACCGACCTCGGTGCGCGCCTTGGCCGAGGCCGGGACCTGCTTCTCGGCGATCATGGCGTCGAACATCTCCGAGACCTCCGCCATGTCCGACTCGGACTGGTCGAAGGCGATCACGTCGGCACCGCGTCGGAACATCTCGTACGAATGGCGACCCTGGCCGGCGCCGATGTCGATCGCGGTGGTGCCGGCGCGGACGCCGAGCCGGTCGAAATCAACTGTCAGCACGGATGTCTCCTTCGACGCCATGCGGGGCCCGGATGGCGCGCTCGTAGTGTTCTGCGGTCTTGGCGGCCACGGCCGCCCAGCTGAAGCGGGACTCGACCCGCGCCCGGCCACCCTCGCCGAGTCGGCTGCGGA
The DNA here is from genome assembly GCF_054332755.1 of Williamsia sp. SKLECPSW1. Classification (NCBI taxonomy): domain Bacteria; kingdom Bacillati; phylum Actinomycetota; class Actinomycetes; order Mycobacteriales; family Nocardiaceae; genus Williamsia; species Williamsia sp. SKLECPSW1. The sequence continues at coordinate 657,473 of NZ_JBTGLI010000001.1, forward strand.
GGTCGGGGTCGTCGAGCAACCGGCCGATCGCCGAGGCCAGAGCGCCCGAATCCATCGGCGGCACATGCAGTGTCGCCTCACCGTCGGCGCCGGCGACCTCGGGGATGGCGCCGGCCGTCGTCACGACCATCGGCGTCCCACAGCTCATCGCCTCGACGACCGGCAGCGAGAACCCCTCGTACAGCGACGGGACGCAGGCGACCTCGGCGGAGCCGATCAGAGCGCCGAGTTCCTCGTCGGACAGGCCCGAGCGCACGGTGACCCGGTCGGCGATCGACAGCTCGTTGATGAGGCGGGCGCTCGGCCCGTCGGGGTCGAGCTTCGACACGAGTTCCAGGTGCACGGGGCGTTCCGCGCCGAGCTTGGCGATCGCCTCCAGCAGATAGGAGACGCCCTTGAGCGGGGCGTCGGCGCTCGCGACGCAGACGACACGGCCGGGAACCCGGCTCGCGGCGGGCCGGAACACCTCGGTGTCGACGCCGAGCGGGATGGTCTCGATCCGCCCGGAGGGGATGTCGAACGCCTTGCGGATGTCGACCTCACTGCTGCGTGACACGGTGAGCAGGTCGGGCAGGCGACGAGCCACCTTGCCCTGCATCCGGGCGAATCCGTGCCAGCGGATCGCGGTGAGCTTGCGCCAGCCCTTCGCCGCCTTCACCGCCAGGGCACGGTCGCGGGTGATCGGGTGGTGGATCGTCGCGACCACCGGCAGACCCGAGCGCTGGATGTCGAGCAGGCCGTAGCCGAGACACTGGTTGTCGTGGACGACGTCGAACTCGTCGCGTCGTCGGCGCAGGATCTTCGCCATGCGCAGGCTGAAGGTCAGCGGCTCCGGGAACCCCGCGGTCCACATCGTCGCCACCTCGACGAGGTCGATCCAGTCCCGGATCTCCCACGGCCGCGGGGTGCGGAACGGGTTCGGTTCGCCGTAGAGGTCCAGGCTGGGGACCTTCGTGAGGGTGACGCCGTGCTCGTAGGACACGTCGTCGAGGTCGGGGTAGGGCTGCCCGGAGAAGACCTCGACGGAGTGTCCGAGCAATGCGAGCTCGCGTGCGAGGTGACGGACGTAGACGCCCTGTCCGCCGCAGTGCGGTTTGCTCCGATAGGACAGCAGGGCGATACGCACTCGCAGGGGCCTCTCTCGTCGGTCGCGAAGGGTGGGGGTCTCGGGGGGACTACCCCGCGGCCACGGATTCGAGCTCGCGGATGCGCACGATCTTCACGCGACGGCGGCCCGCGTCCTTGCCCGCCTGCTTCTCGGCGGTGTCGATGCTCTTCCAGCCCGCGCCGTCGACACGGGTCGCACCACGACCCGCGACGAGATCGGCGATGGCCTCACGCGACTGCCCCGGTTCGGCCAGACGGCCCTCGGTGAAGTCGGCCAACACGGCCTGCGCCGTCTGCTGACCGTCGAGCCGGTTCATACCGATGCCGCCGGTCGCGCCGCGCTTGATCCACCCGCTGACGTATACACCGCTCACCAGCTCGCCGCCGGGTTCGGTGAGCACACGACCACCCTCGTTCGGGACGACACCGTGGCCCTCGTCGAACGGCAGGTCCTGCACGGGCAGGCCGCGATACCCGATCGCCCGCAGGACCAGACCGGTCTCGATCTCGAACCGCTCGTCGGTCGGGGTGACCGCGACGCGCTCGCCGTCGACGAGCTCGTTGCGCACACACGTCAACGACGACACCGCGCCGTCACCGGCGAGTTCGACCGGGGAGACGAGGTAGCGGAACACCACGCGACGATCGGCACCGGTCTCGCCACGCTCGGCGAACTCGCGGGCGATGCGGATCTTCGTCGCGATCGTGGAATCCAGTGTCCCGCTCGACTCCGCCTCGGCGGAGGCTGCGTCGAGGACGAGTTCGTCGGGGTCGATCACGACGTCGACACCGGGGATGTCGCCCATCGCCAGGAATTCCCCGTTGGTGTACGCGGCCTGCGCGATCCCGCGGCGACCCAACAACACCACCTCACGCACCGACGAGGCCCGCAACCGCTCGATCGCGTGATCGGCGATGTCGGTGGCCGAGAGGTGATCGGGATCGCTGAGCAGGATCCGGGCCACGTCGAGCGCGACGTTGCCGTTGCCGACGACCACCGCCCGCTCACTCGACAGGTCGAAGTCCAGATCGGCGTAATCGGGGTGACCGTTGTACCAGGCCACGAACTCCGTCGCGGGGATCGATCCGGGCAGGTCCTCACCCGGGATGCCCAGCTTGCGGTCGGTCGACGCACCGACCGCGTAGATCACCGCGCCGTAGTGCTCCAGCAGCTCGTCGTGGGTGACGTGGGTGCCGACCTCGACGTTGAGGAAGTACTCGAAGGTCTTCTTGTTGGCCGTCGACGCGAACTGCTTCTCGACGCCCTTCGTCGACGGGTGGTCGGGGGCGACACCGGCGCGGACCAGTCCGTACGGGGTGGGCAGCCGGTCGAACATGTCGACGCGGACAGCGGAGTGACGGACGAGTTCCTCGGCCGCGTAGAACGCGGCCGGACCGGCACCGACGATCGCGACGTGCAGCTCCTTGCCCTGCGGCAGCGGCGGCGCCTTGCGCGGGGGCACCAGCCCACCGGACACGTCGTGGTCGTTGTAGTAGTCGGCGTTGATCTGCAGGTACCGCTCGCCCTTCTCGTCGAGCTGATCGTCGGGGAAGATCGCCTCGACCGGGCACTCGTCGATGCAGGCACCGCAGTCGATGCACGTGTCGGGATCGATGTAGAGCATCTCCGCGGTCAGGAACTCGGGTTCGTCGGGCGTCGGGTGGATGCAGTTGACCGGACACACGGCAATGCAGCTGGCATCGTTGCAGCACGGCTGGGTGATCACATGCGCCATGAGTTGTCTGACCTCGACTCGTCCTCGAACGTCCCCGGAACTGGAACGTGTTCTAGATCGTAAGCGTTGTCACAACTTTATCCACCGCCCGTACCACTTCAGCACCCTGCCCCGGGCATGACCGGCGTCTCTCCCGCTGCGTGGGATGCTGTCCGACGTGACGTCGCCGCCCTACCCGTTCACCCCGGCCCTCGACGACCGGCTGGAGCGCGCCCGGTACTACGAGGCGTCGTACCGCGTTCGCACCGGCGACGTCGACCAGCAGATGCGTGTCCGCCTCGACGGCACCGCCCGCTACCTGCAGGACATCGCCAACGACAACATCGAGGCGACCGACTTCCACGACAGCGATCCGTTCTGGATAGTCCGACGCACGGTCATCGACGTCATCGAGCCGATCACCTGGCCGGCGACGGTCACCTTGCAGCGGTGGTGTGCGGCGCTGTCGACGCGGTGGACGAACATGCGGGTGCGGATCACGGCCGAGCACGAGACGAACCGGTTCAACCCGGAGATGCGTCCGCCGGGACTCATCGAGACCGAGGCGTTCTGGATCAACGTCAACGACAAGGGCATGCCGTCACGGATCACCGACGAGGCGTTCGAGATGCTCGCCGCGATGACCGACGAGCACCGGCTGCGGTGGAAGACGATGCACCCGACGCCCCTGCCCGAGGACGACGGCACCGACCGCCTGCACGTTCTCCGCAGCACCGACTTCGACCCGTTCCGGCACCTGAACAACGCCGCCTACTGGGAGGCCGTCGAGGACGAGTTGCTCGACCACACCGACATCGTCGACGCGCCGCACCGCGCCGTCATCGAGTACCTGCGGCCCATCACACCGGGGGCGTCGATCACACTGCGTCGCCGCCGCGTCGGCGACGAGTTGTTGCTGTGGATGATCGTCGACGACCAGGTCGCCGCCACGGTGAGCGTCACCCGCTCGGCGCGCTGACACGACTCCCGACGGCGTTCAGGCCGATCCGCGCAGCACCAGTTCCATGAGCTTCGTGGGTGCCGCGCACGGATCCGCCGCGGCCGCGGCACCACCGCGAGGTTCGACCCACCAGGTGTAGATGCCGCGATCGGGCGACTTCGCGGTCACGCCGCACACGCCGGGACGCTGCGGGTCACGCGAGGTGAAGGCCGACGCTCCCGAGACGCGGACGTTGTCGGTGGTGTAGCCGAGGCGGGTCACCGTCTGCTTCTCGACGGCCATCGTGCCGGTCTCGAACCAGGTGAACGTGACGCCGAGCGGTACCGCCCCCGCGACGACCCACCGGCAGATCGCACCGTTGAAGGTCGATTCCGCGGCCGTCCCGCCGACCGCGGTCGCGATCTGCTCCGGGCTGAGCAGGGCACACTCGAGCAGCAGCTTGTCGAACTGATCGGTGTCGACCGACCCGTTGTCGGAACCGTCGCCCTGGGCGGTGCCCCCGCCGAGCGGCTTGGCCTCGCCGTCGATCGACCGGGTACACCCGGCGACGAGCAACAACACGGCCAGGAGCGCGACGACGACCCCGCCGACCCGCCGCATCACTGCGCCCGCTCGATCGACATCGTGGCGAGCGTCTTCGTCGCCTGACAGACCTGGTCGACGGATCGCTGCTGCACACCCGGCTCGGCCGACCCGTAGCTGACCGACCACTCGAAGAAGTCGCCGCCGAACGCGATGCCGATCTCGCAGATCCCCGCGCTCGACGCGATGAACCCGCTGTGACCGTTGATCGTCAGGTCCGAGACGGTGTCGCGGGAGAGCTGCTCGGTGGCTCGTTCACGGCCGATCGGGCTGCCCCGGTACCAGTTGAACGAGAACTGTGGGCCGAGCACGTCGGCGCTGGTCACCCACTCGCATCCGGCGCTGTTGTCACTGGCGACGGCCAACCCGGAGACCCCGGTGACACGGGAGACGTCGTCGGTGCTGACGCCACCGCACTTGCCGAAGAACGGTCCCGAACCGGCCGGTGCCGACTGGCCGGCGGCGCCGGTGGTGCCGCCTCCGCCGGAGGAGTCCGAACAGGCCGCGAGCAGCGCGACCACCGCGACGACGACGAGCACCCACGTCGAGCGACGAACGGCACGGCTCTGCACCGGCCCGAGTGTAGAGAACCGACCCCCGCCCAGCGGGCCGAAACCCACCGCCGACCGGGCACAAACGCACCGCCGACCGGGCCGAAACCGCTCGGCGCGGAGGTCAGGGACGTCCGCGGAGTCGGTCGGTCTCGCGGCGTTCCCGTTTCGTCGGCCGGCCGGCACCGCGCTCGCGGACCGGTATCGCCGCGAGCAGTTCCTTCGGCGGGGGCGGTGGACTGCGATCGATCATCGCGGCCGCCGCGACCGGGGGACCGACGCGCTTGCTCAGCACCTGCACCACCTCGACGATGCGGTCGCGGCCGCCGATCCGAAGGCGCACCTCGTCCCCGACCGCCACGTGCTGCGCCGGTTTCGCCGGGGTCCCGTTGACCTTCACGTGCCCACCACGGCAGGCGGTCGCCGCCTGGGACCGGGTCTTGGTGAGCCGGACCGCCCAGATCCAGCTGTCGACACGCACGCTGGGTTCCGCCATGCCGACCACGATAACGGCACTCGAACAGCTGTTTTCCGCCGAAGTCCAGCGCCCGTCACGTCGGTGGGTTAGCGTTTCCGCACCCGAGTGGGTCATTTGACCCACTCGAGAGCCCGAGGAGCCGACGATCCCCCGCATCCCTGTCGAGCAACGACGAGAACGCCTGGTGGCGGCAGCCTTCCGTGTCGTCGCCGCCGACGGCGTGGAGGCCGCGACGACCCGTCGCATCTGCGCGGACGCCGGCATGGCGTTGGCGAGCTTCCACTACGCGTTCGACTCCCGCGACGCCCTCCTCGAAGCGGTCGTGGTGGCCGGACTGACGAGCGAGGACACAGCCATCCACGCGGTGCTCACCGGCAACCCCGCGGACACCTCCGACGTCGAAGCGTTGCTGCGGGGCGGGCTCGGCGGCTACCTCGACAGCCTCGTCGACGACCCCGACCGCGAACGGGCGCTGATCGCACTGTCGCAGTACGCGCACCGGACGGCAGGGCTGGAGCACCTCGCCGCCGACCTCTATCGGCGCTACTACGACCTCGCCGAGTCCGCCCTCACGGCGGCCGCCGACGCCTCCGGGGTCCGGTGGCGCACCGACCCCGCCGACCTCGCACCCCTCGTCGTCGCCGCCACCGACGGACTCACGCTCGCCTACCTGAACACCGGCGACCTCGACGTCGCGCGACGCATCGTCGACGCCTGCGTGCAGATGCTGCTCCTCCACGTGGAGGCGGCGTGACAGCCGCGACGACCACTCGCGTGAGCCGACGGTGGATCGGCCTGTTCGCCCTGGCATGGACAGGGATCTGGCTCGCGCAGCTCACCCCGTTCCAGCTGACAATCCCCCAGCAGGTGGTCGACGTGCTCGGCACCGACGACGCGCAGTGGCGCACCAGCGTCACGACGTTCGGTGTCGTCTCGGGCTTCTCGGCGATCTGCGCACTCGTCGCGTTCCCGCTCACCGGGTCGCTCTCGGACCGCACGACAGGTCGATCCGGTCGGCGACGACCCTGGATCGCCGGCGGCGTCGTCGTGTTCGCGGTGGCCCTCGTCGTCCTCGGGACGCGCCACGGGCTCGTCGGACTGACCGTCTGGTGGTGTGTCGCGCTCACCGGTTTCAGTGCGGCGTCGGCGGCGCTCACCGCGCTCATCGGTGACCGTGTCCCCGTCGACCAGCGCGGCGTGGTGTCGAGCTGGGTGTCGGCCCCACAGGCGATCGGCGTCATCCTCGGTGTCGCGCTCATCGCGGCGCTGGGGCTCGGCAGCGTCGGGGGGAACGTGCTCGTCGCGGTACTCCTGATCGTCTGCGTCCTGCCCTTCGTCCTCACGGTCGACGACCCACCCGTGGCAGCACATTCCCACGGGGCTCTGACCGTGCGTGCGGTGATCGGCGAGTTGTGGGTCTCCCCGCGCGAGCACCCCGACTTCGGGTGGACGCTGCTCGGCCGGGTCCTGGTCAACCTCGGCAACGCGCTCGGGACGTCGCTGCTGCTCTACTTCCTGCAGTTCGGACTGCGGGTCGGTGACGCCGACGGCGACCTGCTCGTGCTGACCGCGGTCTACATGGTCTTCGTGATCGGGGCGGCCCTCGCGTCGGGGGTGCTGTCCGACCGCATCGCCCGGCGCAAGCCGTTCGTCCTCGCCGCGGGCGTGCTGCAGGGTCTCGCGGCACTCACCATCGCGCTCGTGGCGTCGCTGCCCACCACCATCGTCGCCGCCGCGCTGCTCGGCGCGGGCTTCGGCAGCTTCCTCGGCGTCGACCAGGCCCTGGCCACCCAGGTCCTGCCCGACGCCGACCACACAGGAAAGGACCTCGGCATCATGAACATCGCCATGGCCGTACCCCAGGCGCTCGGTCCCCTCGTCGGTGCCGGGATCGTCGCCGCCACCGGCGGATTCACCGCTCTCTTCACGGTCTCCGCGGTGCTCGGCATCGCCGGTGGGCTCTCGGTGCTGCGCGTGCGGTCGGTTCGATGACCGCGACGCTGCACCGCGCCCCTCCATCGGCGGATGTCGACTGGGCGGCCGTGGATCGCGCGGTCGCCTCCCTCGACGGACCGGTCGTGGTGCTCGAGCGGACCGCCTTCGAGTCCAACGTCGCCGACCTCCGACGCCGCGCGGGCGGCACCCCGATCCGGGTCGCGTCGAAATCGCTGCGTGTGCGGTCGGTGATCGACGACATCCTGGGCCGCGACGGGTTCGCCGGGGTCCTGGCGTACGACCTGGACGAGGCCATCTGGCTGGCGACCGCATCCGGAGTCGACGACGTCCTCGTCGGATACCCCTCGGCGCGACGAGGCTCCATCGCCGCTCTCGCCGCGGACGAGGTCGCCGCTCAGCGCGTGACGCTGCTCGTCGACTCCGTCGACCACCTCGATCTGATCGACGACGCCGCACCGCCCGAGTCCCGACCGCCTCTGCGGGTGGCGATCGACCTCGACGCCTCCCTCGACGCGCGCGTGCTCGGTCACATCGGGGTCCGGCGCTCCCCGGTGCACACCCTCGACGACGCCCTGGAGCTCGCGCGGGCGATCGTCCGCAGGCCGGGACTGCGCCTGGTCGGCGTCATGTCGTACGAGGCGCAGGTCGCGGGGGTCGGCAACGGCGTCGACGGAGGCTGGCGGACGGGAGCACCCCTGCGCAACAGGATGATCCGCGGGATGCAGTGGGCGTCGATGGCGGAGCTGCGACGCCGGCGCGGCATCGTCGTGGCTGCCCTGCGGGAGATGGCCGACCTCGAGTTCGTCAACGCCGGCGGCACCGGTTCGCTCGAGATGACCGCGGCCGACGCGTCCGTCACCGACATCGCCGCCGGGAGCGGCTTCTTCGGTGGCCACCTGTTCGACACCTACGCGCACTTCCGACCGGCCCCGGCAGTCGGATTCGGACTGCAGGTGGTCCGTAGACCCGGACCCGGGGTCGTCACCTGCCACGGCGGCGGGTGGATCGCATCCGGGCCGCCCGCACCCGATCGGCTCCCGCTGCCGGTCTGGCCCGCCGGGGTGACGTTCGAACCACGCGAGGCCGCCGGCGAGGTGCAGACCCCCGTGCTCGGAGAGGGTGCCGACGGCCTCGCCATCGGCGACCGGGTGTGGTTCCGGCACACCAAGTCCGGCGAGATCGCCGAACACTGCACCGAGATCGTCGTCGTCGAGGACGGCGAGATCGTCGACACCGTGCCGACCTACCGCGGCGAGGGGAAGTGCTTCCTGTGACCACCACCCGACCGACACGACCACAGGCGGACACCAGAGTGCCGATGTGGCGCAACTGGGGTCGGACCCAGTCCGCCACCCCCGACGAGGTGGTCCCCGCCCACGGCCTCGACGACGTCGTCGCAGCCGTCCGGCGCGCCCGTCGGGACCGGACCACCCTCAAGGCGGCAGGGTCCGGCCACAGCTTCAGCGGCATCGCGGTGCCGGAGGCGCTCGCGCTCGACCTCGGAGCCATGACGGGCCTCGTGTCCGCCGACCCCGCGCGTCGTCGCGTCACCGTCCGGGCCGGGACACCGCTGCACCAGATGCCGGCGATCCTCGAACCCCTCGGCCTCGCGATGCCCAACCTGGGTGACGTCGACGCGCAGACCATCGCGGGTGCGACGTCGACGGGAACCCATGGCACCGGGCTCGCGTTCGGCGGCCTGGCGACCCAGATCGTCGGCGTCACACTGGTGACCGGCACCGGTGAGGTCCTCACCGTCGGCGACGACGACCCCGCGACACTGCAGGCCGTCGCACTCGGACTCGGTGCTCTCGGGGTGGCCACCGAGATCACCCTGCAGTGCGTTCCCGCGTTCGCGCTCGAGGCGGTCGAGCGCGCGATCCGGGTCGACGACGCCGTCACGGACTTCCTCGACGCGGTGCGCCGCGACGATCACCACGAGTTCTACTGGTTCCCCCACACCGACGCCGCACTGACGAAGACGAACACGAGACTTCCCGCCGGGGCACCGACGGAGGGCCCCGGCCACGTTGCACGGTTCGTCTCCGACGAACTGCTCAGCAACGGCGTGTTCGGGGTGATGTGCGAGGCAGGGGCCCGCTTCCCTGTCCTCACACCCGCATTGGCGAGAGTCGCCGGCGGCGCGCAGTCCGGTCGCCGGTTCGTCGACGCGTCCACATCGGTGTTCGTCTCGCAGCGTCGCGTCCGGTTCCGCGAGATGGAGTACGCGATCCCGCTCGCCCAGGTCCCGGACGCCGTCGACGAGATCCGCACACTCATCGACCGTCGTGGGTGGCGGATCTCGTTCCCGATCGAGGTGCGAGCGGCCGCTGCGGACGACCTGATGCTCTCCACCGCGTCCGGACGGCAGAGCGGCTACATCGCCGTGCACCGCTATCACCGCGACGCCCCCGACGACTACTTCACCTCCGTCGAGGAGATCCTCGCCCGCCGTGACGGCCGTCCCCACTGGGGCAAGATACACACGCGCACCGCCCACGATCTGCGGGCCGTGTATCCACGATTCGACGAGTTCCTCGCTGTACGTGACCGTCTCGACCCCGACCGGGTGTTCGCGAACGCGTATCTGACCCAGGTGCTCGGCCGGTGACGCCGCGCGAGGGGATCTCCCGCCGCGCCGTACTCGCCGGTGCCGCGGCGACCGCCGCATGGGCGACGGCGGCCGGTGCACGGGCGGACGCGGCCCCCACCGGACTGCTCGTCGGGGCGGGCCGCGCGGACGCGACCGGCGCGGTCGCCGGTGAGGGGATGATGGGGTACTCCGAGCAGGATCAGGTGTCCACGGGGCTGCTGTCCCGGTGCTGGGCGCGTGCCTACATCGTCGTCGACCGCGCCACCGGCAGCCGCGTCGCATTCGTCACCGTCGACATCGCGTGCCTCTTCCAGTCGGTGCACCTGGGCGTGATGTCCGCCCTCCGAACGCGGTTCGGAGATCTGTACACCGAGCGGAACGTCAACCTCAACGCCACGCACAATCACAACTCGTGCGGCGGGACCGCCTGGGATTACGCGTACACCCTCGCCGCCTACGGTTTCAAGAAACGCTCGTACGAGGCGGAGGTGCACGGGATCGTCACCGCCATAGCCCGCGCGCATGACGACCTTGCACCGGGGACGATCAGCCTGGGACGCAGCGAACTGCACGACGCCAGCGCGAATCGGTCGCGGATCGCGTTCGACCGCAACCCTGCCGCCGATCGACGCGAGTTCCCGAACGCCGTCGACCCCGCGGTCACGACCGTGCGCCTGCGCAGGACGTCGACCGGTGCCGACATCGGACAGATCAGTTGGTTCGCCACCCACGGCACGTCACTCACCGATCGCAACACCTTGATCTCGGGGGACAACAAGGGCTACGCCAGTCACCTGGCCGAGTCGCGGGATCCGCGGTGCGTCACCGCGTTCCCGCAGACGAACGCGGGCGACATGACCCCGAACCTGTGGGTGCGGCCGTTGCATCCCGGCGGTCCGACCGCCGACAACCGGGCCAACTGCCTGATCATCGGTGACCGGCAGTACCGCGCGGGCGCGCGGGCGGCCGACGACGCACGTCCGATGCGCCGCAACGGCGTCGACGCGATGGTCCACTACGTCGACTTCTCGGCCGTCGCGATCGCCGGCCGGTGGACACCGGAGGGTCGACCCGCCCGGACAGGTCCCGCCTGCATGGGTGCGGCCGCGTTCGGCACCAGCCGCGAGGACAACTGGAACCTGCCCATCCCACTGTTCGACGAGGGCCAGCGCACACCGATCCCACCGGGCCTGAGCGACATCCAGGCACCGAAGCTGATCATCGCGCCGCTCGGACTGCTGCCCCCGTGGCCATGGATCCCGCAGGTGCTCCCCATCCAACTGATGCGGATCGGTGACCTGGTGCTCGCCGCGGCGCCGGCGGAGTTCACCGTCGTGGCGGGTCTCCGCGTTCGACGCACCGTCGCCGATGCGTTGCGGATGAGCGTCGACGACGTACTCCTGCAGGGCTACGCGAACGGCTACAGCCAGTACGTCACCACACCGGAGGAGTACGACGCCCAGCAGTACGAAGGCGGGGAGACACAGTTCGGGCGGTGGACACTCTCGGCGTACCTGCAGGAGTTCGACCGACTCGCACGGGCATTCGCCACCGGTGTGCCGATCGGGCGTGGCCCGGCGCCGCTCGACAAATCGTCGCGACAGCCCGATCTGTTGCCGCCGGTCCCCGCGGACACCCCGGTCGTCGGTCACCGTTTCGGAGACGTCCTGGTGCCCCCGCGCCCGCGTCACCGGGCCGGGTCGACGGTCCGGGTGGACTTCGTCGGCGCACATCCCACCGTCGACTTCCGTACCGACGACACCTACTTCCGCGTCGAGCGGCGCGGGGCGGCGGGATGGCAGACGGTCTTCGACGACGACGACTGGTGCACCGAGATGCACTGGAGTCGCCCGGCGGGATCGTCGACGGCTTCGGTGATCTCGATCCGGTGGACCGTCCCGACCGGCACCGCGGGGACCTTCCGTGTCCGCTACACGGGCGATCGTCGACGCCCCGACGGACACGTCGAGCCGATCGTGGGCACGTCTCCCGAGTTCGTCGTGGGGTGAGTGTTCACCGATCGGTGACATACCGTTCGTCTGGCGGGCCTACGGTCGCTGGATGCTCATGCGAGGTCTGCGCATCCTGGTGGTCGCGGTGGTGGCGATGAGTGCCGCGGCATCCGCGGCGGGCGCCGCACCCCGGTTCGGCGCTCCCGGTCTCGGGTCGTCCGACGGCCCGTCTGTGGTGCGGGTGGCCACCTACAACGCCAGCCTCAACCGGCCGGCGCAGGGGCAGCTGCTCACCGACCTGTGGTCGGGGACGAACGCGCAGGCGAAGGCCATCGCCGAGATCGTCCAGCGCAACCGCCCGGACATCCTGCTGCTCAACGAGTTCGACCACGTCGCCGGAGGCGCGGCCGTCCGCGCGTTCGCCGAGAAGTACCTCAAAGTGGGTCAGCGCGGGCAGCCGTCCATCGACTACCCGTACTCGTTCACCGCACCCGTGAACACCGGTGTCCCGACCGGACGCGACCTGAACGGCGACGGATCGACGACCGGCCCGGACGACGCGTACGGGTTCGGCGCGTTCCCCGGCCAGTACGGGATGGTCGTCTACTCGCGCTTCCCGATCGACACCGCACGGGTGCGCACCTTCCAGAAGCTGCTGTGGAAAGACCAGCCCGGCAGCCTCATCCCCCGCGACTACTACGGTGCGAACGCCGACGTCCTGCGGTTGTCGAGCAAGTCGCACTGGGACGTCCCGATCATCGTGCGTGGCCGTACCGTCCACCTGCTCGCCTCACATCCGACGCCGCCGAGCTTCGACGGCCCCGAAGACCGCAACGGACGTCGCAACCACGACGAGATACGTCTGTCCGCCGACTACATCGCGGGCGGCGTCAGGGCGTCGTACATCGTCGACGACGCCGGCAGGCGAGGCGGTCTGGACCGCGGTGCGTCGTTCGTGATGGTCGGCGACCAGAACAGCGACCCGAACGACGGCGGCCCGCCCGGTCCGGGTGTGGGCGCGATCAACCAGGTGCTGGGACTCCCCCGGGTGAACGCCACGCGTCCGACGTCGCATGGGGCGGCAGTCGACAGCGCCGGCGACGGTCACCGGACGCCGCCGGAGTCGCGAACCGCCGACTTCGCCGAGCCGGACCCGGGCAACCTCCGCGTCGACTACGTCCTTCCCTCCCGTGACCTGCCCGTCGCCGGAGCCGGGGTGTTCTGGCCCGCACCCGGTGAATCCGGCCGCGACCTCATGCCGCCCACGGTCAGCAGCGATCACCGACTCGTCTGGGTGGATCTGCGGCTCTGACCGTGTCGGGGGTGTCCGGCAGGATCCAGCCCATGCCCACCGCCGACCCGACCATGGACCGGATCATCGCCGCGGTCGCCGCCCGCGACCGCGACGATCTGGTGGACCTGTGGCTGACGATCACGCCGACCGGGGACGCGTTGCACCGGTGCGTCCTCGCCCACCACCTGGCCGATCTGTTCGACGACCCCGCGGTGTCGTTGATGTGGGACGTGCGTGCGCTCGACGCCGCAGACGTCCTCGACCACGGCCACGCGGGCGTGCAGGCGACTGGCATCGAGGTCGCGGCGTTCTATCCGTCCCTGCACCTGAACATCGCCGACGACCTGCGTCGCCTCGGGTCGTTCGATGCCGCCGACGACCACCTCGGGCGGGCACGAGCGGCGCTGTCCTCGTTCGCGACACTCGGCGACGAACACGCGCCGTACACCGAGATGCTCCGACGCCTCGTCGACGACATCGCGGCGATGGTGCGATCGCGATCCACCCAGCGCCGCGCCTCCGCACCGAGCTGAGCATCCTCGCGTACCTCGTGGCGGGATTCGCGATCTTCGTGGTGATGCGTGCCCTCGGGGGGCTGCTGATCTACCGGCCTGTCGCGGGGTCCATCTCGGAGCACGCCCACGAATTCCTCGGCCGCTTCCTGGGTTTCGCGAGCGGCTGGACCTACTGGGCCGTCAGTGACCAACCTGTGGAACGACGCCGGCTTCTTCGCGACCGGCTTCGACTCGGCGCTGCTGAGCCTGCAGATCGTCCTGTTCGCCTATGTGGGTGGCGAACTCGTCGGCGCTGACCGCGGGCGAGGCGGCGAATCCGTGGGTGGCGGAACTTCTCCGACGGCAACAGCCCGTTCGTGGAGGTGTTCTCCTACATCGACATCCCCGCCGCCGCGGGCATCGTGAACTTCATCCTGCTGACTGCGGCACTGTCGTCGTGCAACTCGGGCATCTACTCGACCGGACGCATGGTGCGCAGCCTCGCCCAGCGGGGAGAGGCGCCCCGGCGACTGACCGCGCTCTCCGGCTGACATGTGCCGTTGGCAGGAATCGCGCTGTCCGCGGGCGTGATGGTCATCGGGGTGGTGGTCAACACCATCAGCCCCGACAACGGCTCCCCTGGGCACCGTTCTCGACGGCGCCGGCGCTCGCGTTCTTCACCCTCGTCGTGGTGTTGCTCTTCTTCAGCGACTCCGGCCGCACCGCGATCGTCGTGGGCATCGTCTGGTTCGCCGGTGTGACAGCGGCCTACTTCCTCCGGGGACGCACGGCGGTTGTGCACAGTTCCCGCTGACTCCACAGACCACCGGTTCGCAGGCGGACGACGACGGCGCGTGTCGGTGAGCGCCGATACACTCGCACACATGTTCGATACCGTGGTGGAGGCGGCTGACCGTCTCGCTGATGCCGTTCGCGACTGCACCATGCCCGCGGACGATGACGCGCTGCTGGCGGGGCTGCGGGCGGCGGTCGCGGCACGCAACGCCGCGGACGGTGTGCTGGCCGCGCTGACCGGGGAGATCGAAAGCCGGGGCACGGCGAAGCGACTCGGGATGTCGGTGCGCGATCTGCTGCGCCGCCACGGGTGCGTTCCGGTGGTGGCGGCCCGGGCGATCCGCCTCGGACGGGCGATCGCGCACATGCCGTCCCTGGCCCGGCATGTGCGGGACGGGTCGATCTCGGCGGAGTACGCCGACGCCATCGCCCGCGGGGTACGCCACGTCGCGGTCCGGACCCGTTCACCACTCGGGTCGGACCTGGCGGTCGAGACCGAGACGCTCCTGATCGGTCACGCCCTCGCAGGACGGTCACCGGCCGAGATCGACGACCGGGCACGAGCGATCGCACTCGAGCACCAGCCGGTGGTGGAGGAGGCCGGCGAGCCGGTGACCCCGGTCGCCGAGGACAGCACGCTCAACGAGGTGTCCTGGACCCAACGCGACGACGGACGACTGGCCGGGTCGTTCGATCTCGATGTCGTGACCGGGGAACGCTTGATCTCGTGTGTCGACAGCGCGTCGCGCCCGAAGCCACTCCCGGACGGGACGTCGGATCCACGATCGGCGGCGCAGCGGCGAGCCGATGCCTTCGCACAGGTGGTGGAGGCCGCATCCCGGGCCCTCGGTGATGGCGGCCTGGTAGCGCCTGCGAAGACCGAGATCCTGCTGACCATCCCCGCCACGGACACCGAGTGTTGTGGGATCACCCCGGCCGGGCCGGCGCACCTGCAGTGGATGGGCTCGGTGACCGATCAGGCGGTGTCGCTGCTGTCGTGCGACGCCTCGGTCACCCGCATCGCGGTCGATGTCGACGCCGCACCGGTCGACATCTCACCCTCGGCGCGACTGTTCACCGGCCGCACCCGCAAAGCCATCGTGGCGCGTGATCAGTGCTGCATCAAGTGCGGTGATCCCGCGTCGTGGACCGACGTCCACCACATCGTCTACCACTCCCAAGGCGGGCCGACCACCTGCGACAACGGGTGTCTGCTGTGCCGGACCTGCCACGTCGCGGTGCACCAACACGGCTGGGAGATCGTCATGGGTTCCGACCGACACCCCTGGATCCGACCACCCGCCACCATCGACCCCGCACGACAACTGCACCCCGCCTACAACCGCCGCACCCTACGACTCGACGCCACAGCCGCCTGACCAACAGCCGCCCGACCGACAACACCTCCCAGCACCCGCCCACCCGCGGGACCGCATCAGCACCTTGACAACTCCACAGTGTGAGCCCGGCGGTGCCGGATCACGACGGCCGGACACCGACGTACACGCCCTCAGGGCGGAATCGCAGCGGCGGCTCCGCGTACTCCTCCAGCGCGTGGGCAACCCAGCCGACGATGCGCGCCACAGCGAACATCGTCATCGCCGCGTCGGGAACCATCCGGTACCGCAGCGCGATGGCGGCGAGCGCGAGATCGGAGGTCACCGGGATCGATCGCGATGCCGCCTCCTCGCGCACATCGGCCAACGCCCCCCGCAGGCCGGCGGGCATTCCATCCGACTCGAGCGCGGCGAACAGCGTCTCGGCGCGCGGATCGTGGTCGCGGTAGACCACATGTCCACACCCGGGCAGCCTCTCGCGATCGGCGAGCAACGCGGACGGGTCGTCGCGGGACAAGACGAGATGGCTCAGGAAGTCGTGCGCCGCAACGGTCGCGCCGCCGTGCAACGGGCCGTCGAAGGCGCCGAGTCCCGCGGAGACCACCGCATAGATGCTGCCGCGGGCGCTCGCAGCGACTCGCGCGGCGACGGCACCCGCCGACAGATCGTGGTCCGCGAGCAGGACGAGAACCGCGTTCACCAACCGCACCCGACGTGGGGTCGCGGCCATCGGCGACAGCCGCGGCCAGAGACGCTGCGCCAGAGGGGAATCGGGACTCACCGGTTCCCCGACCAGAGGCATCGACTCGATCGCGCTCTCGACGATCCGGGCGGCAGCTGCGACACGGGCCTCGACCGACGTGGCACGACGACATGGGTCACGCGCACCGAGGTCGTCGACCACGGCGCGGATGCCGTCGACGCCCCGCCACCCGGCGGGGAGCACGACGCGCGACGGGGCCACCGACGGCCATGGCGCACCCCACAGGAGCGCCGCCACCTCGGTGACGTCGCACTCCCACGCGAGCTCGGTGGCACGACGGCCGCGGAAGTACAGCTCGTCGCCCTCGAGCAGTGTCAGCTCGGTCCGGATGCGCTCGACCACACCGGCGGGTGGACGACGTTCCGTCCGGCGTGCGAACGCCTCGATCTCCGCGACGGCGAACAGGCTCCCCCGCAAGCCGTCGATCCGCACACTGGTCAGTCGGCCGCGGCTGACGTAGGCGTACAGCGTCGCCGGTTGCACACCGAGCACACGCGCCGCCTGGGCCGTCGTCAGATACTCGCGACCGTCGTGGTGGATCACCGACGGCCGCCGCCGGGTGTGGCGTCGCATGGTCACCTCCGATGTTGATCCGATCAACATTGACGACAACGCCGTCAGAGCCGAACGTAGTCGCTGTGAACACGATTCGTATCGGATGCCCGGCATGACCCTCATCGACGCAGCCCCGGGCCTCGCCGACGTGTCCGTCGCCGAGACCACCATCGGCGACGTCCGCGGGGACGAGGGCTTCTATCACTACAACCGGTACCCGGCGCCGGACCTCGCGCGCTCGTCGACGTTCGAGAGGGTGTGGTTCCTGTTCGTGCACGGCCGCCTGCCCGAACCCGCGGAGCTCGACGCATTCACCGCCCGGGTGCGTGCGGAACGCGTTGTGCCGCAGGACCTGCTCGCGCTGGCCCGGACGATCGGCTCGACCCCCGGTGCCCATCGCCCCCTCGTCGACCTCCGCACCGTGCTGTCGGCGACCGCCCAGTACCTGGGGATGCGGCCGCTGTGGGACTGCGACGAGGACACCCGCCGCGACGACGGGATCCGGCTGTGCGCGATGGTCCCGACGCTGCTCGGGGCGGTACACCGCGCCGCGCACGGACTCGACCCGATCAGCCCCCGAGATGAGCTCGACACCGCCGGCCACTGGCTGTACGCGGCCACCGGTGAGGTTGCCGGACCCGACGAGACCCGAGCGATCGAGCAGTACCTCATCGCCACCGTCGAGCACGGTTTCAACGCGTCGACGTTCACCGCCCGCGTCATCGCCTCCACCGGCGCGGACATGCCGTCGGCGATCTGCGGTGCCATCGGCGCCTTCTCCGGCCCGCTGCACGGCGGCGCCCCGGACCGGGCACTCGATGCGCTCGACGCGATCGTGGCCCGCGGCGGTCAGGCCATGACGGCCGCGGATGCCGGTGACGTCGCCCGCGCCTGGGCTCGGGACGAACTCTCCGCCGGCCGACGTCTCATGGGCTTCGGACATGCCGTCTACCGCACGCGCGATCCCCGGTCCGAACTGCTGCGCGAGGTCGCCACACGTCTCGGCGGCCGGACGGCGGACGTGGCCGTCGAGGTCGAACGCGCCGTCGTCGACGTCCTCTCCGCGGCCCGGCCGGACCGCCCCCGCTACGCCAACGTCGAGTTCTATGCGGGCGTCGTGATGGACCGCTGCGGCCTTCCCCGCGAGATGTTCACACCCACCTTCGCCGTCAGCCGCGTCGTCGGGTGGACGGCCAACGTGCTCGAGCAGGCGCGCGACCGCCACATCATCCGACCCCGCGCGACCTACGTCGGACCGCCCGTGGAGACCTCGGCCTGACGGGAATGTCGCGACCGCGAACATCGCGGCGCGACACTCGCGACCTTCCCCGTGTGCGGGCCGCGGGCGATCTGTCATCGTCGACGACATGCAGGAAGCCCCACCGCCAGACGACCAGGCCGCGACTGCGGCGCCCCACGCCCCGGGTGACGCGACCGGCGCGCCTCCCGCGCCACCCCGCCCTCCGCGCGCACACCGGCTGCGCCGCGCCTGGCGACGCTCGCTCGACCCGGGTCAACAGGCCGCGCTGCTGTCGTGGACCTCGTTCACCACGACCTTCGTCGCGGTGCGCGCCCTCACCCACTGGATCCGGGCGGGCCACGGCCCGGCGGGCGGCGGGATGAGTCTGCACGGCAGGCACTTCCACCACTACAACATCGGCATCCTCATGCTCGGCGGCGTCGGTGCGGTCGCCGTCCGCGGCGCCGAGCACCACCGGCGTCACCCGCTGACCGCCATCAGCTACGGCGTGGCGACCGCGCTCATCGTCGACGAGCTGGCGCTCCTGCTCGATCTCGAGGACGTCTACTGGTCCCAGCAGGGCCGCGAGAGCGTCGATGCAGCGGTGACCATCATCGGGGCCGGCGGCGTCGCGATCGCGGGTGCGGCATTCTGGCCGGAAGCACGCAAAGCGATCCGCTGACGACGAGAGGGGTGATCGGACTGTCACGCGACCGCGACGCCGACGGGCGCGCCCACAACGCCCGCCCGCGCGACCGTCTGGGCCGACCGCTGCCCCGCGACGCGACCGGCGTGACGCCGCCCGGTCCCGGCGACGAGGTCCCGCTCACCCCGGCGGAGTCGCTGACCGTCGCCCAGGACCTGCTCGACACCGGATGGCCGTTCCGCGCACACGAGATCCTCGAGGCGACGTGGAAGCAGGCGCCGGATGCCGACCGAGCCCTGTGGAAGGGGCTCGCCCAGCTCGCGGTCGGCGCCACCCACGCCGCCCGCGGCAACACCGACGGCGCCCGACGGTTGCTGGAGCGTGGCCGCGACGCCATCGCGCCGGTCCGCGACGCCCCGGAGGGGGTCGACGTCGCTGGTCTGTGTGCCTGGGTCGACGAGTCGCTGATCACGCTGCGCGAGGCCGACCATGCCGTCGACCTCCCGGCGCCGCGACTGCGCGGGACTGCGCCGCCGTGACCCTGCCCAGCGCCGCCGCGGAGGCGCCCGACCTCGCCGCGCTCGACGCCGCACTCGTCGACTGCCGTGCCTGCCCGCGGCTCGTCGAGTGGCGGGAGCGTGTCGCCCGCGAGAAGCGACGCGCCTTCGCCGACCAGACCTACTGGGGCCGACCGGTCCCCGGGTTCGGCCCGTCGGACGCCCGGCTGATCATCGTGGGCCTCGCCCCGGCCGCCCACGGCGCCAACCGGACCGGCCGGATGTTCACCGGCGACCGCAGCGGCGACGTCCTGTTCGCCGCACTGCACGCCGTCGGAGTCGCCAGCCAACCGACCGCGGTGGCCGCCGACGACGGCCTCACCCTGCGCGGGGTCCGCATCACCGCCCCGGTGCACTGCGCCCCACCCGACAACAAGCCCACCGTCGCCGAACGGGACACCTGTGGGCACTGGCTCGACCGCGAACTGACCCTGCTCGCACCGACGGCCAAGGCCGTCCTCGCCCTCGGCGGCTTCGGCTGGCAGGCCGCCCTCACCGCACTACGCGGCCACGGCCACGACATCCCGGTGCCGCGGCCGAAGTTCGGCCACGGGGCCTCCGTCGACCTCCCCGCGGCACCCGGCCACGACGTCCCGCCGCTGCGCCTGTTCGGCAGCTATCACGTCAGTCAGCAGAACACCTTCACCGGACGCCTCACCCCGGCGATGCTCGAGGACGTCCTCTCGACAGCCGTTGAGTTCGCGGGGTTGTGACAGGTCACCGGCCCCCATCGGCGAGAATGGCGCAATGGTCTCAGGATGCGCCGATGGCCACTGACGGTCCTGGTTTCGACCCGATCGCCCGGGCGCGGGACAACTGGGTGGCCGCGGGCTGGGGCGACGTCGTGCCCGGAATGGTCGCGGTCACCTCTGTCATGCGTGCGCACCAGATCCTGCTCGCCCGCGTCGAATCCGCACTGCGACCCTTCGACCTCAGCTTCTCCCGGTTCGAACTGCTCCGGCTGCTCGCCTTCAGCCGCACCGGCGCCCTGCCCATCACGAAGGCCAGCGTGCGCCTGCAGGTCCACGTCACCAGCGTCACCCACGCGATCCGCCGTCTCGAGTCGGCCGGCCTGGTCCGCCGTATCCCCCACCCCACCGACGGTCGGACGACGCTCGTCGAGATCACCGAGATCGGCCGGTCGACAGTGGAGGAGGCGACCGAGGTGCTCAACCGCGAGGTCTTCGCCGACATCGGCGTCGACGAGACCGCGGCGACCACGCTCGCCGACGTCATCGAATCGCTGCGCCGCAGCGCGGGCGACTTCTGACGCGGCGTATGGTCGGCCCCGCAGCTGGTCTGTGACGACGACGGCTCCCGGTTCCCGGGTCGCCGACGACGCCACATCGAGTGGGATCGACAACCGGGCGACCGGATGTCGGCCCCACGAGAGGGAACCCGGTGGGAATCCGGGACTGTCCCGCAGCGGTGAGTGGGAACGACCGTCGACATCAGCACTGGGCCACGGCCCGGGAAGCGTCGATCAGTAGGTGCGCGCGAGCGCTCGCCCACGAGTCCGAAGACCTGCCAGCCGTGTCCGCCGCGCCGCGGTGGACGGTTCGTCGCCTCGTGGACTGGGCGTGTGACCGGAGAAGGTGGGTCGCCGCGCGGCAGCCGTCATCGCGACGGGTGGTGCCGTGGGGTGGTCGTGTCGTCGTCCGACGGTGTGGGCGTCGACGTCTCTCCGGGGTGCGCCGGGTATGGGCGATGACCATCCGCTCCACACCCGGAGGATCCACCCGAATGTCCGACATCCGTTCCCGCACACAGCAGTCGAGCGATTTCCGCGCCACCGTCCTGGGCGCACCCCGCATCGGCCCGAACCGCGAGCTCAAACGCGCCACCGAGGCGTACTGGGCGGGGCGTGTCGACCGCGACGCACTGCTCGCCCAGGCCGGCGACCTGCGACGCAGCGACCTCGCCCGACTCCGCGACAGCGGACTCGACTCCGTACCGGTCAACACGTTCTCGTTCTACGACCAGGTGCTCGACACCAGCGTCCTGCTCGGAACGCTGCCGCCGCGCTACGACGACATCCCCGACCCGCTCGACCGATACTTTGCGGCCGCACGCGGCGTGCAGTCGGTGACGGCGATGGAGATGACGAAGTGGTTCGACACGAACTACCACTACATCGTCCCGGAGATCTCCGACGCGACGACGTTCTCGATGAACCCCGCGAAGGTGCTGGCCGAGCTGGCCGAGGCGATCGAACTGGGCGTCCCCGCGCGCCCGGTCGTCATCGGTCCGATCACCTACCTGCTGCTGGGCAAGGCCGTCGACGGTGGGGCCGCACCGATCTCCCGCCTCGACGAGCTGCTGCCGCTCTACGTCGACCTGCTCTCGCAGTTGCGCGCCGCGGGCGCACAGTGGGTCCAGTTCGACGAGCCCGCCCTCGCCACCGACCTCGCCGACGACCCCGCCGCCCTCGCGTCCCACGCCTACGGGCGGCTCGGCGACCTCACCGACCGGCCCGCGCTGCTCGTCGCCGGGTACTTCGGGGACCTCGGCGACGCGCTCGGCGCCCTCGCCGCCACCGCGATCGACGGTGTGGCCGTCGACCTCGTGCGCGGCGACCCCGATCGGGTCGTGTCGACCACCGGCCTGGCCGACAAACTCCTGGTCGCCGGCGTGGTGAACGGCCGCAACATCTGGCGCGCCGATCTCGACCGGGCACTGGCGACCCTGGCGACGCTGCTGGGCAGCGCGCGGAACGTGGCCGTGGCGACGTCGTGCTCGCTGCTGCACGTGCCGTACACCGTGGCCGCCGAGGATCGCCTCGACGAGACCCTGCGCCCGTGGCTCGCGTTCGGGCTCGAGAAGGTCGCCGAGGTCGTCACGCTGTCCCGGGCACTCGGCGAGGGGCGGGAGGCGGTGGCGGCCGACCTCGAGGCCGCGGCCGCCGCCGCGGCATCCCGGCGCTCCGACCCGCGCGTGAACGACGCCCGCACCCGCGCGCGCGTCGCCGAGGTCGTCGAACGCGGGATCTCCCGCGGGCCGGCTGCCGACCGGCGCACGGAGCAGGACGCCCGCCTCGGGCTGCCGGTACTGCCGACCACCACGATCGGCTCCTACCCGCAGACCTCCGAGATCCGTCTCGCCCGCGCCGCGCTGCGGTCGGGCGAGATCGACGAGTCCGAGTACACCTCGCGGATGCGCGCCGAGGTCGAGTCGGTGATCCGTCTGCAGGAGGAGCTCGGTCTCGACGTCCTCGTACACGGGGAGCCCGAGCGCAACGACATGGTGCAGTACTTCGCCGAGCAGCTCGACGGGTTCGCCGCGACCCACAACGGCTGGGTGCAGTCCTACGGGAGCCGATGCGTCCGTCCGCCGATCCTGTTCGGCGACGTCTCGCGCCCCACCCCGATGACCGTCGAATGGGCCACCTACGCACAGGCACTCACGCCGAAGCCCGTGAAGGGGATGCTGACCGGCCCGGTGACGATCCTGGCGTGGTCGTTCGTCCGCGACGACCAGCCGCTGGCGCAGACGGCGAACCAGATCGCGCTGGCCATCCGCGACGAGACCGTCGACCTGCAGAACGCGGGCATCGGGATCGTCCAGGTCGACGAACCCGCCCTGCGCGAGCTGCTGCCGCTGAGGGCGGCCGATCAGAAGGCCTACCTGCGGTGGGCGGTGGACGCGTTCCGCCTGGCCACCTCCGGCGTCTCCGACGCGACGCAGATCCACACCCACCTCTGTTACTCCGAGTTCGGTGAGGTCATCACGGCCATCGCCGATCTCGACGCGGACGTCACGTCCATCGAGGCGGCGCGCTCGAAGATGGAGGTGCTCGACGACCTGAACGCGATCGGCTTCGGCAACAGCGTCGGACCGGGTGTCTACGACATCCACTCGCCGCGCGTGCCGACCCGTGACGAGATCGTCGCGTCGCTGCGTGCGGCACTCGATGCCGTTCCTGCCGAACGACTCTGGGTGAACCCGGACTGCGGCCTGAAGACCCGCAGACCAGACGAGGTCCGCGAGTCGCTCGCCCACGTCGTCGCGGCGACCGAGCAGGTGCGTGCGACGCTGGTGTGACCGGGTGACAGCCCCGCGCCGGTCCTCCTCGATGACCCCGGACCGGCGCGGGATCCCGTCGCCGATCGTCGCGACACGGACACCCCCCGGATTCGGCCGGGCGTGGGTTACAGTTCGTCCCGTTCGGACGGAATCGTGGAAGCCGGTGGGAATCCGGCGCGGTCGCGCCACTGTGTCCGACGTCGTGACGACGTCGGGAGTCAGACCTGCGGTCCCGTCGTCACCTCGACGGGGACGCGAGACTCCCCAGGAACGAGATGTCCGTGTCGGTGTCGACGCCACCCGCAGCTCCCTCGATGACCTCGATCCTCGCATCGTGGACGCGCCGCGACTGGTGGCAGGCGTCCGGTCTGCTCGGGGTCGTCGGCCTCATGCACGTCGTCGGCTTCGGCGTGCTGATCGTCGCGATCGCACCCCACCACTACATGGCCGGGACTGCGGTGTTCGGCGTCGGACTGGGGATCACTGCCTACGTGTTCGGGATGCGCCACGCCTTCGACGCCGATCACATCGCGGCGATCGACAACACCACCCGCAAGTTGATGGCGGACGGCAAGAAACCGAAGTCGGTCGGCTTCTGGTTCGCGATGGGTCACTCCACGATCGTGTTCGTCCTGGCGGCGCTCGTCGTCGCCGGCGCGCATGCCGCGAACACGCTGCTCGACGAGAACTCGCCGGTCCGCCACGGGCTCGGCGTCGCCGGCACGCTCGCGTCCGGCGGTTTCCTCTACATCATCGGCGCCATCAACATCGTCGCGCTGATCGGCATCTGGCACGTCTTCCGGCGTCTGCGGGAGGGCACGTTCTCGGCCGCCGAGCTCGACGCGGCACTCGACGGGCGGGGCTTCCTCGCCCGGATCCTGCGGCCGATCATGCGGCGCATCACCCACGCCGCGCAGATGTACCCGGTGGGGATCCTGTTCGGCCTCGGCTTCGACACGGCGACCGAGGTGGCACTGCTCGCACTCGCCGGGACCGGCGCGGCGGCCGGGCTGCCCTGGTACGCGATCCTGGTGCTGCCGTTGCTGTTCGCGTCCGGCATGAGCCTGATGGACACCCTCGACGGCCTGTTCATGAACGTCGCCTACGACTGGGCGTTCGCCCACCCGATCCGCAAGATCTACTACAACCTGACGATCACGGTGCTGTCGATCGCCGTGGCGGTGATCATCGGGACCATCGAGCTGATCTCGGTCCTGCACGACGATCTCGGACTCGTCGATCCCGTCACCGACTGGATCAGCGGGATCGACCTGAACACCGTGGGCATCGGTGTGGTCGTCATGTTCGTGGTCGCCTGGTCGGCGGCGGTGGCCTACTGGAAGCTGGCCAGGGTCGAGCAGCGCTACGTCACCCGCCCCTGACCGGCCGCCATCCGGCGCCCTGGGTCAGCGGGCGATGGTGAAGTTGCCCTTGGCCGACAGCGCGTCGGCGATCTGCCCGTCGGACAGCTCCGAGTCGGCGTCGACGCGCACCTGCGAGACACCCTTGGTGTCCAGGTCGACGGCGACCGAGGACACGCCGGGCAGCGCGCTCAGCGCGCCGGTGACGGTGTCGACGCAGCCCTCACAGTGCAGCCCGTCGACGGGAACGGTGAACTCGGCCATCAGACCTCCTCTTCTCGACGTCATCGACTCGGTCACCACGGATGCGCATGTGAGCACGCGTGGCGTCATCGCCGAGTCTAGACGTGCACGTCACACGCACGACCCGCTCGAGAGCATTCGCGGGTGGGCGGCTCACACCATCACGGCGAACATGGCCGACATGGCGGCGGCCATCAACACCTGGCACAGGGCACCCGAGGCGTCGCCGGTGAGCGATCCCGTCCGCCGCCGGGCGTCGAAGTAGCGGACGAGCCACCACACGGCCGCCGCGGCGAACCCGACGACACAGATCCAGTCGAGCGCGATCGCCCACCCGGGGAGTCCGTCGGCCATCGACATCCCGCTCATGTCACCGCCACCGTGGACGTGGCGCGGGGCGAGCGGCGTCGCGAACGCCGACATCTGCATCCCGCCCATGTCCCCGCCGGTGCCGCCGTGGTGCATCTGCATCCCGCCGCCCGAACGACCGACGATGTCGTCGGACATGACTGCGTACATCCAGCTCATCGCGGCCATCATCGCCACGTGGTAGATCCCGTTGACCGGACGGTAGTGCCGCGTCGCGGTCACCACCACGTACCAGACGGTGAAGGCCGCGAAGATCACCACACCCGCGCCCAACGGCACCACCATCGCCGACGGCCACGCCATGTCGATCATCGCCAGCGCCATCAGCACGTGCATGCCGTGCCCGACGCCGCCGATCACCCCGCCACGGTGGCGGAGGAGACCGACCCCGCAGAGCAGGACGGCGGCCACGAGCGCCGCGGTGACCACCCACCGCAGCTGGGGATCGGCGATCACGCAGGCACCGTCGCGCGCCGGTCGACGACGAAACCGTAGAGCACGTCCGCGACGACGAACACCGCGAGGGTCAGCCCGAACAGCGGTGCGAACCAACCGATCCCGGCGAGCACCGCGACCACCACGACGGCCTCGAGCGGCCGCAGCTCACCGAGCGCGCCACGCCGCGGCGAGCGCGGCAGGCCACTGCGGCGCGTCGGACGGCGCCGCCACCACATCAGGTATCCGCGGAGGATCACGATGATCAGTCCGATCGCCAACAGCGCCAACAGGATCTGGTTCCAGATGCCGAGGAGGATGCCCATGTGCGCGTCGATCAGCCAGTTGGTCAGCTTCGCCGCGACCGGCCAGGAGGAGAAGTTCACCCTGTCGACGATGTCGCCGTTGCGCGGGTCCACGGAGATCGCGTCGTAGCGGGTGGGTGCGCGGCGCTTGTTCTCCGCGACACTCCATGCCTCCCCTGCCGTGGTGGGCGGTGTGAACCACATCGGACCCTTCAGTCCGGCGCGGGTCGCGGTCGCGGCGACGGTGTCGATCCCCGACAACGACTGCGCCGGGGTGAGCGCCTGCGCCTCGGAGTCGCCGCCCTCGTCGTGGGAGGCGATCGCCGGCGCCGTCGCACCACCGACCGTCGTCGACACCGACGGGGTCGTCCAGCTCAGCGCGGACTTCAGTTCCGACACCGACTCCCCGGCGTACCGCGACCACGTCAGGCCGGTCACCGACAGGAACAGGAGCCCGACGATGATCGTCGCGCCGACGGCCCCGTGGACGCTCACCAGTCGGCGTCGCGTGCCGGGCTTCCCCTCGGGGACTACGACCTTCTTGAGGCCACCGACGCGTCGGCGGTAGGCGATCCACAGCGCCAGCCCGCCCACCGCCACGACCCACATCCAGCTCGCGGCGATCTCGCTGTAGTTCCGGCCGAACGCCCCGAGATGCAGGTTGCGGTGGAACTCGTCGAACCAGGCGCGGATCGGCAGCCACTGCCCGTAGGTCGTCAGATCGCCGCGGACCGTGCCCGTGTACGGGTCGACGAACACGGTGCGGCTGTAGCCCTCCGGGACGTCGGGTGCGGACATCTGGACCCACGTTGTCTCGTCCCGTGCGCTCGGCGGACGGATGCCGACGACGGTGTCGGCGGGGTGCGCCGCGATGGCGGCCTGCACCTGCTGCGCGTAGGGCACCGTCTGCTCGGCGACGCGGTCGACCTTCAGTTCGTGCCGGAACACGATCGGATCCAGCTGCGGGGTCAGCGTGTAGAGCAACCCGGTCACCGCGGCCACCAGGATGAACGGACCCGCCAGCATCCCGCCGTAGAAGTGCAGGCGCATGACGAACGGTCGCAGCCGTCGCCAGAGACCATGGGGCGCAACGACCGACGTGTCGGCGTCGGCGCGTCCGGGCTCGTCGGACGGGTCGATGGGTGCGGCGTCGTCGACAGGGGTCTGACTCACGAAATCCTCGTTCTCGGATGCGAACTGTTCCTCGCAGTAGTCGCATCGCGAGCGCGAACGGTTCCCGAGGAAACGGGAACCATGACGCGGATCACTCGTCGGTGGGCGCGAACCTCCTCAGCCGCAGGCTGTTCGACACCACGAAGAAGGACGAGAACGCCATCGCGGCGCCGGCCAGCAGCGGGTTCAGCAGTCCCACCGCGGCGACCGGGATCGCGGCGACGTTGTATCCGAACGCCCAGATCAGGTTGGTGCGGATGGTCTGTCGCGTCGCGGCCGCCAACTCGAGCGACTCGGGCACCGTGTGCAGGCTGTGCCGCACCAGGATGATGTCGGCTGCCCCGATCGCCACGTCGGTGCCACGGCCGATGGCCAGGGCGAGATCGGCCGCCGCGAGCGCCGGGCCGTCGTTGATGCCGTCGCCGACCATCGCGACCGTCGCACCCGAGGCACGCAGTTCCTCGACGACACGGACCTTGTCCTCCGGGAGGACCTCGGCGTGCACGACGTCGATGCCGACCTCGTCGGCGATCACCTGCGCCGCACCGGCGTTGTCGCCGGTGAGCAGGACGGTCCGCAGACCCCGGCGGTGCAACTCGGCGATCGCCGGCGCCGCCGACGACTTCACGGTGTCGGCGACGCAGATCGCCGCGGCCAGACGCTGGTCGACCGCCACGTACACCACCGTGCGTCCGGCGGTCTCCGCGTCACGTCGATGGCGCGCGAGGTCCGCCGGGACCGACCGCCCGCCGGCGACCCACTGCGGCGAGCCCACCTCGACGACCCGCCCGTCGACGGTGCCCCGCACTCCGCGCCCGGATTGCACCCCGAAATCGGTCGGCTCGGTGAGATCGACCCCGCGGTCGACGGCCGATCGGACGACCGCCTGACCGACCGCGTGCTCGGACGCCTGCTCGATCGACGCGGCCAGTCGAAGCACCGTCGTCTCGTCCCATCCGTCCGCCGCGACGATCGCGACGACGCCGGGTTCACCGTCGGTGATGGTGCCCGTCTTGTCGAAGACGACGGTGTCGACGTCGCGGGAGGCGTCGAGGGCGTCGTGGCCCTTGAGGAAGATCCCGAGTTGGGCGCCGCGACCGGAGGCGACCATCAGGGCTGTCGGTGTCGCCAGACCCAGCGCGCACGGGCACGCGATGACCAGCACCGCCAGCGCCGCGCCGATCGCGTGGTCGGCCGACGCGCCCGAGGCGAACCACACCGCGAGCGTCATCGCCGCCAGCACGATCACACTCGGCACGAAGACGTTGGAGACGCGGTCGGCGACGCGCTGCGCCTGGGCCTTTCCCGACTGAGCCTGCTCCACCAGCCGCACCATCGCGGCGAACCGCGTGTCCGGCCCGACGGCCGCGGCCTCGACGATCAGCCGCCCGTCCAGGGCGACGGTGCCACCGACGACCGTGGCGTCGGTGGCGACCGCGACCGGTCGGGACTCCCCCGTCATGGCGCTCATGTCGACCAGCGACATCCCGTCGACGACGAGCCCGTCGGTCGCGATCGTCTCGCCCGGACGCACCACGAACCGCTGCCCCTCGGAGAGTTCCTCCACCGGGATGCGCATCTCGTCGCCGCCGGGGAGCAGGACCGCGACGTCCTTCGCGCCGAGCGCGGCCAACGCGCGCAGGGCGCCCCCCGCCCGCGAGCGGGCCTTGGCCTCGAAGTAGCGACCGGCGAGCACGAACACGGTGACGCCGGCGGCCACCTCGAGATAGATCGAGTCCGCGGAGACGATCGCGTCCCACACACCTGTCGGGGCCGCCGAGGTGTCGTGCCCGCTGCGCAGCAACGTGGCCACCGACCACCCGGTCGCCGACAGGATGCCCAGCGAGACCAGCGTCTCCATGGAGGCCGCCCGGACGCGCAGGTTGCGCCATGCCGTCCGGTAGAACGGCCACGCACCCCAGGTGACGACCGGAGCGGCGAGGACCGCCAGGATCCACTGCCACCCGGTGAACCGTGTCGCGGGGACGGCGGAGAACACGACCGAGAGATCGGCCAGCGGGAAGAACAGGATGAGGCACACCACCAGGCGACGGAACAGCGACCGGGCGTGGTCGGCGTCGGGGTCGGCCTGGGCGGCCTCCGTCGGCCGCAGCCGCGGTTCGGCGCCGTAGCCGGTCGCGGTGACGACCGCGCACAGGTCGTCGGGCTGCACCTCCGGATCGGCGTCGATGGTGGCGACACGGGTGGCGTAGTTCACCGACGCCCGGACCCCGTCGACCTTGTTCAGCTTGCGTTCCACACGCGCGGCACACGCCCCACACGACATCCCCGAGACGGTCAGTTCGAGCCGACGGATCTCGTCCGGGAGGGAGACGGAGGGCTCCTGCACGGTGGTCATCAGATGTCGGTGTCCCTCGGGTCGGTGGTCCAGGTCTCGGGCAGATCGGCGGTGGCCGGAACGCAGGTCACACCGGAGTAGTCGGACGGCGGGGCCGAACGGTTCCCGGGTTCTCTCCGATTGTCCTCACCGGATCCGCGGCCGCTACCGTGAGCGCCGTGGAGGGATCCGACGACGCCGTGACGGAACTGGCGCTGCGCGCCGCCGCGGGCGATGCCTCCGCCGTCGACGAGTTCGTCCGGGCCACCCATCTCGACGTGTGGCGCTTCTGCTCCTACCTCGCCGACCGTACCCGCGCCGACGACCTCACCCAGGAGACCTTCCTCCGCGCGATCTCAGCGCTCCCGCGGTTCGCCGGGCGGTCCACCGCACGGACGTGGCTGCTGTCCATCGCCCGACGGGTCGTCGTGGACCAGATCCGCTACGAGACGTCCCGCCCGCCGTCGGCCCTGTTCGACCAGGACGAGCAGGTCGTCGCCCTGCGCGGGCACACCACCGGCAGGCACGAGGAGCGGGTGGAGTGGTCGATGCTGGTCGACGACCTCACCGCCGAACGCCGGGAGGCGTTCCTCCTCACCCAGATCCTCGGGATGAGCTACACCGAGGCGGCGCAGGTCTGCGGCTGCCCGGTGGGCACCATCCGCTCTCGCGTCGCCCGTGCCCGCGACGACCTTCTCGCCGCGCACGCCGCGGACCACCACGACGTGGGCTGACCGGGGCGACCGGTTCTCCACCCGAGTGTCGGTCCCTCGGTCAGCCGCGGCTGGCCGCGGTCACCGCGTCCATGAGCGCCTGCGGGGTCGAGAGCTGGACGACCTTGCCGTTGATCTCGATCTGCGGGGTGCCCTGCAGGCCCTCCTTGGTCGCCTTCTGCGTGACGGACCCGACCCACGGGCCGTACCGCTCGTCGGAGATGCACTTGCCGACGTCACCGGCACCCACCGACTGCGCGATCTCCGTGAGCTTCTGGTCGGTCAGACCGGATCCACCCTCGGGCGGCTGCTGCGCGTACAGGGCGTCGTGGAACTTCAACCAGGTCGCCCAGTCCCCGCTGCCCGCGGTCGCCTCGGCGACACACGCCGACGCCGACGCCGACCTCGTCGAGTAGTTGGTGCTCGACGAGCGGTCCAGGATCGCGACCGGGCGGTACTCGACGGACACGTTCTGCATCCCCCGGATGGCCTCGACCGTCGAACCGAACTGCGCCTCGAACGCACGGCAGGAGGGGCACTGGAAGTCCTCGGTGATCTCCACCGTCGCCCGCGGGGACCCGGTCCCGCCGGTGCTGACGCGGTAGTAGCCGTCGGAGGTGGCGACACTCGGGCCGGCGGCCGACGACGACTTGTCGTCGCGGGTGGAGATCAACCAGACGGCGATACCGACGGCGACCACCACGACGACCACGGTGGCGGCGCCGCGGATGACCCAGGCGCGGCGCTTCTCGTCGCGCCGGGGGTCACGGATCGATGGTCGGGCGGAGGGGCGGTTGCTCATCGGCGGGTCCCGTCGTCGGCGTGGGATCGGTCGCGCGATCCGGGGCCGCATCCCGTCGGGCGATCGGGTGCGACGATCCGAGCGGACGCGCGACGACAAGTCAACCATGTGACCGTCGAGAGACCCGCGAACACCTCGATGACCAGCAGCGACGTGACGGGCTGCCGTAGTCGGCCGTCGGCGCTTTACCCTGGTCGCCGTGACCACAGAGGTGCAGGCATCCACCGACGGACCGGACGCGGACGACCACGAACCGTTCATCGACGACGACATCGACCGCAGGCCCGGTCGGGTCGCGTCGGCGGTGGTGGTCCTGGGCGGCGCGGTCGGTCTGCTCGCGGCGGCGACGCTGACCATCGAGCGGTTCAAGCTGTTCGCCGATCCCGGCTACCGGCCGAGCTGCAGCATCAACCCGATCATCTCGTGCGGGTCGGTGATGACGACCGAGCAGGCCGCGTTCTTCGGGTTCCCCAACCCGATCATCGGCATCGCCGCGTTCGCCGTCGTGATCGTGCTCGGGGTGCTGGCGTTCGCGCGGGTCGCGATACCGGCGTGGGTGTGGGCGGGGCTGGCCCTCGGTCTCGTCCTCGGACTCGTGTTCGTCGGCTACCTGATCACCCAGAGCCTGTACCGGATCGGCGCCCTGTGTCCCTACTGCATGGCGGTGTGGGTGGTCACGCCGCTGCTGTTCGCGACCGTCGTGGGCATCCTCGCCCGCGCCACGGGCAACCGCCGCGTCGTGTCCGCGGCGGGATGGGTGTGGCCGGTGCTGATCATCGCCTACACGGCGGTCGTGTTGATGATCGCCGAGCGGTTCTGGGACTACTGGTCGACCCTGATCTGACCCGACACCCGAGCTGCGGTTCCGCTCAGCGACGCGACCGCGACAGCTCGGCGAGCATGGCGTTGTAGGCCTCCAACTCGTCGTCGCGGTAGGTGTCGGCGTGCCGATCCGCACGCGCACCCGCGCGCCGATCGGACTGCGCCCACTGGGCGACCAGGGCGATGATCACGACGATCACCGGGGCCTCGCTGGCACCCCACGCGATCGCCCCACCGAGGAACTGATCGTGGATGAGGTCGTTCATCCACGGCAGGTCGACGCTGCGATAGAAGTTGCCGCCGATCACCGACGTCATGGTCATCAACGCGATGCCGAAGAAGGCGTGGAACGGCATGACGGCGAAGAGCAGCCCCAGACGCGCCAGGAACGGCAGACGACGCGGACCCGGGTCGATGCCGATGATCGCCCAGAAGAACAGGTACCCCGTGACGAGGAAGTGGATGCTCATCGCCTCGTGTCCCCAGTGGTAGCGGACGAGGGTGTCGAAGAGCGGGGTGAAGTACACCCCGTAGAGCGATCCGATGAAGATCACCAGCGCCACCACGGGGTGGCAGAGGAACCGGCTGATCGGGGCGTGCACCATCGCGGTGACCCACTCCCGTGGCCCGGGCAGCGCCCCGTGCGGCGCGGTCGGCAGGGCCCGCAGCGCCAGCGTCACCGGCGCGCCCAGCACGAGGACCACCGGCAGGAACATGTTCAACGTCATGTGTTCGACCATGTGGACGCTGAACATCGCCATCCCGTAGGTGCGCAGTCCCGAGCTGCTCACGACGAGCAGTCCGACGCATCCGATGAGCCACGACATCGTCCGCCACGGCGACCACGAGATCCCCGCGCGGCGGAGCCTGATCACCCCGACGACGTACAGGACGCCGGCCGCCACGGCCGCGGCGCCGATGAGGACGTCGAACCGCCAGGTCGTGATCATCCGCAGCACCGTCGGCGGGTGGGGCAACTCGTACCCCAGGTAGACGTCCCATCCGGTGAAGTCGTGCGCGAGCAGGGCTGTGGCGGTCCGGGTGTCGGCGACGGCCAGGGCGGCGAACAGCACGATCACCGCGACCGCCCCGATGCCCGCTCGGGCCGCGGTCGCGTCGACCGATCGGTCACCCCCGCGGACGCGGTCCACCACATGACCCGCCACGAGGACCGCCAGTACCGCTCCCATGACCACCAGGGCGCGACCGAAGGCGGTCGTGAGCAGGTCCTGCGGTCGCACGAGGATGACGGCCAGGATCAGACCCCACACCAGGGCGACGACGTCGGCGACGGTCACGATGCGTCGCACCCGCCTGGCCACCGTCTCCCGATCGCCGGGTTCGGTGTCGCGCTGCAGACAGAGCGTCGTGCAGACGCGGACACCGAGCGCGACGGCGACGGCGACCGAGAACACGAGCACCGCCGACGTCCCGTAGTCGTGATCGGGGCCCTGGCCCGCGTTGCCCGCGACCGGTACCGCCACGACGCCCACCGTGGCCGGGATGAGGAACACGACGTGGCTGCTCCAGCGCAGCATGAAGCGGGCGCTCAGCGCGACGACCGCGGCGATCACGGTGACCACCACCCAGCCCACCGACTGCTCGTTGGCGTCGACGATGGTGGGCACCGACGCCGGCCGGGAGAGCACGCGCGAGAGCGGGATCCCCGATCGGTCGGACGCCGAGACCACGATCATCACGGCGGCGAGCACGAACCACGCGGGTGCGAGCCGCTCGACGAGGCGGTGGGCGCGGTACACGCCGACACCGATCACGCCGTCGCGCCCGAAACGCCCGCAGGTGACGATGAAGACCAGAGCGCCCAGGACCACCGCACCCGCCGCCGAGGCGACGAAGTAGCCGACCACGGCCAGACCCGCCGTCAGGGCACCGGGATAGGAGTCACCGGTCTCGACGAAGCGGGTGGTGCCGCCGACGACCGAGTACACGACCAGGGCGATGCCGGAGCCCAGGGCGGCGAGGACTGCCGGCGTCGTCGCGGACATGCCGAACCTGCTCATCTCGCCTCCTGACGTCGCCGCGGATACTACGCGGCGTAGTTGCGGCGGTCGTCGGCGTTCTCCGGCCGCTGGATGCCGCCGGGGCCGCTCCCCCGCCGGGGCTCGCGGTGATCGTCGAACCACAGTGCGGCCGCGAGGACGGTGGCGAGCACCAGCGGGATGTGCGTCGCCACCCGCTCCAGGGTGACCTCGCCCCCGATCAGGTCGTGCACGACGTACGCCGCCAGCGTCACCGTCGCGGCGACGAGGACCAGCGCGACCCCGGGCAGAGCCGGCCGCCACACGCCCGCGGCGACCACCGCGACGCCCAGACCCACGGTCAGCGCCGTCGACTCGTTCATCAGATGGGTGCCGCCCTCCGCACCCATCGGCGTCAACAAGCCGAAGTGGGCTCCGGCGGCCTGTGCGAGGGCGATCGCGACGAGGGCGATCCCCGCGGCGACGAGAACGACGGAGAGGATCCGGCGGCGGCCCGACTGCGACGGCGTGGCCGCCGGTCGGACCGCGTGCGCCGTCCGCAACACCGACTCCACCGATCCGGCCCGGGGTGTCGGGCGCCGCTCGGGCTCCGATCGCATCGAGGTCGCCGCCGACCACCAGCGACGACAGTCGACACACGACGCCACGTGCGCGTCGACCTGTGCCGACGGCACGGGTTCGCGTTCGCCGTCGAGACGAGCCGACAGCGACTCGCGGGCGACATCACAGAGCACGGGTCGATGGTCCCACGCCGACGCGACAGGGTCGACCGGCGTCGATCCCCCGCAGCGCCGAGGTGATCGAGCTCAGCGCAGGGTCTCGATGATCGCGCTGAAGTCGAGGTGGCCGTTCTCGCGGGCGAACTCGGCGTAGATCTCGGCCGCGTGGGTCCCGATCGGCGCGTGGGCGTCGGTGGACTCCACCGCGGCCATCGCCAGACCGAGGTCCTTGTTCATCAGGGCGGTCGCGAATCCGGGCCGGAAGTCGTTCGTCGACGGCGACCCCGGGACCGGCCCCGGAACCGGGCAGTTGGTGTGCACGGCCCAGCAGTTGCCGGTGGCGCCGGTGATGACGTCGAACAGCGACTGCGCCGACAGCCCGAGCTTCTCGGCGAGCACGAACGCCTCCCCGATCACGATCTGCTGCGCGGCCAGCACCATGTTGTTGCAGACCTTCGCCGCCTGGCCGCTGCCGGTACCACCGCAGTGGATCACCTTCCCGGCCATCGGATCCAACACCGGCTGGGCGGCCGCGAACGCCTCGTCGGACCCGCCGACCATGAACGCCAGGGTCCCGGCCGTCGCACCCTTCACACCGCCGGACACCGGGGCGTCGACCTGCAGCATCCCCGCCTCGGTGGCCCGCGCGTGCACCGCGCGCGCGTCGTCGACGGAGATCGTCGAGCTGTCGATGAGCAGGGTGGACGGCGCGGCGACGCCGAGGATCTCGTCGTAACACGACGACACCAGCGCGCCGCTGGGCAGCATCGTGACGACGACGTCCGCGCCGCGGACCGCCTCGGTGACCGACGCCTCGACCGCGATCCCGGCGTCCCGTGCACGGTCGGCCGCCTCGGCGACCGGGTCGTATCCGCGCACCGTGTGGCCGGCGGCCACGAGGTTGGCGGCCATCGGGCCACCCATGTTGCCCAGACCCAGGAAGGCCACGGTGGTCATCGGCCGTCCACCTCCGTCGCGACGGCACGTCCGATGACGACCTTCATCACCTCGTTGGCTCCCTCGAGTATCCGGTTCACGCGCAGATCGCGGACGATCTTCTCCACCCCGTAGTCCTTCAGGTATCCGTAACCGCCGTGCAGTTGCAGTGCGCGGTCGGCGATCTCGTGACAGTGGTCGGTGACGAACAGCTTGGCCATCGCACAGGCGGTCACCTTGTCGGGTGCGTCGGCGTCGAGAGCCTCCGCCGCTCGCCACAGCATGAGGCGCGACGCCTCGAGGTCGGTCGCCATCTCCGCCAACGCGAATCGCACGGTCGGCTCGTCGAGCAGTCGACCACCGAACGCCTCGCGGTCGCGGACGTGGGCGGTGACGCGCTCCATCGCCGACCGGGCGCCGCCGAGCGAGCACGCGGCGATGTTGATGCGGCCACCGTTGAGTCCGTTCATGGCGACACGGAATCCGTTGCCCTCGCCCGCCTCACCGCCGAGGAGATTCTCCGCCGGGACGAACACGTCGTCGAGGACGACCTGTGCGGTGGGCTGCGCATGCCAGCCCATCTTCTTCTCCTGGGCGCCGAACGACACCCCCGGCATGTCCTTGGTGACGAGGAAGCTGGAGATCCCGCGCGGGCCGTCGGCACCCGTCCGCGCCATGACGAGGTACACGTCGGACGCACCGGCACCGGAGATGAACTGCTTGACCCCGGTCAGGCGGTAACCGTCACCGTCGGCGACGGCCCGGGTGCGCAGGGCAGCGGCGTCCGAGCCGGCCGACGGCTCGGTCAGGCAGTAGCTGGCGACGAGATCCATCCGCGCGAGGGCCGGGACCCACTGCGCGCGTTGCGCATCGGTGCCGTAGGTGTCGACCATCCACGCCACCATGTTGTGGATCGACAGGAACGCCGCCGTCGTCGGGTCGGCCGCGGACAGCTCGGTGAAGATGCGCACGCCGTCGAGACGGCTGAGCCCGCTGCCGCCGAACTCCTCACGGCAGTAGATGGCGGCCATCCCGAGTCCGGCGGCCTCCTTCAGCTCGGCGACCGGGAAGTGCAGGCGCTCCTCCCAGTCCATGGCGAACGGGGCGATGTGCTTGGCCGCGAAGGCCGCCGCGGTCTCGGCGACCGCCGCGCCGATGTCTTCGTCGTCGACCCGTGTGGTGGTGTCGGTGCTCATCGTCGTCCTCAGCCCATCGTCGGGATGACGAACTCGGCGCCGTCCTTGATACCCGACGGCCAGCGCGTCGTGATGGTCTTGACCTTGGTGTAGAACTGGATCGAGGCGGGCCCGTGCTGGTTGAGATCGCCGAATCCGGACCTCTTCCAGCCCCCGAAGGTGTGGTAGGCCACCGGAACCGGGATCGGGACGTTGACACCGACCATGCCGACCTGCACCCGGTCGCAGAAGTCCCGGGCGGCGTCACCGTCGCGGGTGAAGATCGCGACGCCGTTGCCGTACTGGTGATCCGAGGCCAACGCGAGCGCCTCCTCGTAGTCCGCGGCGCGGACCATGCACAGGACGGGCCCGAAGATCTCGTCGGTGTAGATGGTCATGTCCTTGGTGACGTGGTCGAACAGCGAGGGCCCGATGAAGTAGCCGCCCTCGAGCTGCGCGTCGCCGAACGTGACGTCGTCGCTGGCCCGCTCGCGTCCGTCGACGACGAGTTCGGCTCCGGCGGAGACACCCTGGCCGATGTAGTCGCGCACGCGGTCGAGTGCGGCACCGCTCACCAGCGGCCCGTAATCGGCCTTCTGGTCGTGGGAGTGTCCGACACGCAACGCGGTCACCCGCTCGATCAACCTCTCGCGCAACCGGTTCGCGGTCTCCTCCCCGACCGGGACGGCGACACTGATCGCCATGCACCGTTCCCCGGCACTGCCGTACCCGGCCCCGATGAGCGCGTCGACGGCCTGGTCGATGTCGGCGTCGGGCAGCACGATCATGTGGTTCTTGGCGCCACCGAAGCACTGCGAGCGCTTCCCGTGCGCCGCGGCCGTGGAGTAGATGTACTGGGCGATGTCGGAACTCCCGACGAACCCGACGGCCTGGACGTCGGGGTGGGTGAGGATCGCGTCGACCGCGACCTTGTCGCCGTGGACCACCTGGAAGACCCCCGCGGGCAGACCGGCCTCTGCGAACAGCTCGGCGAGGCGCAGCGGCACCGACGGGTCGCGCTCGCTGGGCTTGAGGATGAAGGCGTTGCCGCATGCCAACGCCGGGCCGGCCTTCCACAGCGGGATCATCGCCGGGAAGTTGAACGGGGTGATCCCGGCGACCACACCGAGCGGCTGACGCACCGAGTGCACGTCGATGCCGGTGCCGGCGCCCTCGGTGAACTCGCCCTTCAGCAGGTGCGGGATGCCGATGGCGAACTCGATGACCTCGACACCACGCTGGATGTCGCCGTGCGCGTCGGCGATGGTCTTGCCGTGTTCGATCGACAGCAGTTCGGCGAGCTCGTCGGCGTTCTGGTTCACCAGGTCGACGAACCGCATCATCACCCGTGCGCGGCGCTGCGGGTTCCACGACGCCCAGACCTTCTGCGCGGTGACCGCGGACGCGACAGCGGCGCCCACCTCGTCGACCGATGCCAACGGCACCTGCGCCTGCACCTCGCCGGTGCTCGGGTTCATCACGTCGGCGGTCCGACCGGACGTACCGGAACGACGCACACCGTCGAGGAAGTGGGAGATCTCGGCGACCATGAGCGGCCCTTCTCGCGAGCGAAGTGGATGTGGGCGAACAGCGGGACTGTCGCGTGGATCACCGTACACTAGGAACTCCTAGTAAACGATCGACGACCGGACGCCGGCCGATCGACACGAGCCGGAGGATGCCGATGCGCGCGACCAGTCCCACCGAGCGGTTCCGCGTGGCCCGCGCCGCGCTCCTCGACAACGCCGAGGACCTCGACGCAGCCCGAGCGGCGTTCGCCTGGCCGGAACTGGACCGCTGGAACTGGGCGACCGACTGGTTCGACGTGCTCGCCGCCGACCGCGAGGCCGCCGGTGACGACCGTCCTGCGTTGTGGCTGGTGGAGGAGGACGGCGGCGAGGCACGCTTCTCGTTCCCCCAGATGCGGGACCGGTCGGTGCGCATCGCGGCCTGGCTGCGCGAGCAGGGCGTCGCACCCGGCGAGCGGATCCTGCTGATGCTGGCCAACCAGGTCGAGCTGTGGGAGGTGATGCTGGCCGCGATCCGCCTGGGCGCGGTCGTCATCCCGGCGACCACTCAGCTCTCGCGGGCCGACGCCGCCGACCGCCTCACCCGTGGCGGCGTGGACCACGTGATCGTGCGCGGTGAGTTGTCGTCGACCATCGACGAGGCGCTCGCCTCGCTCGACGAC
This sequence comes from Williamsia sp. SKLECPSW1, assembly GCF_054332755.1. Taxonomy (NCBI): domain Bacteria; kingdom Bacillati; phylum Actinomycetota; class Actinomycetes; order Mycobacteriales; family Nocardiaceae; genus Williamsia; species Williamsia sp. SKLECPSW1. The sequence continues at coordinate 696,654 of NZ_JBTGLI010000001.1, forward strand.
GGCCGCTCCCCCACCCGGATCGCCGTCGGCGCCGGCGATCCGGGCTGGCTCGACTACCCCGACGCGGGCGCGCTGGACGATCCGCAGGGGTTCGTCGCCGCCGAGACCCGTGCCGACCACACCCTGCTGCTGTACTTCACCTCCGGGACCACGTCACGTCCGAAGCTCGTCGAGCACACGCACGCGTCCTATCCCGTCGGACACCTGTCGACGATGTACTGGATCGGCCTGCAACCCGGCGACGTGCACCTGAACGTCTCGTCCCCCGGCTGGGCCAAGCACGCCTGGTCGAACGTGTTCGCGCCGTGGAACGCCGGGGCGTGCGTGTTCCTGTACAACTACACCCGCTTCGACGCGGGCGCGCTGATGGCACAGATGCAGCGGTGCGGGGTGACGACGTTCTGCGCCCCACCGACGGTGTGGCGCATGCTCATCCAGAGCGACCTGAGCCGCCTGAGCACCCCGCCGCGACTGGCCGTCGGCGCCGGGGAACCGCTGAACCCCGAGGTGATCGACCGCGTCCGCGACGCGTGGGGTGTCACCATCCGCGACGGCTTCGGTCAGACGGAGACCACGGTGCAGATCGCCAACACACCCGGCCAGCCGATCAAGGACGGGTCGATGGGACGACCGTGCCCCGGCTACGTCATCGATCTCGTCGACCCGGCGACGGGCGAGGCGGGCGTCGACGAGGGTGAGATCTGCGTGAGCCTCGCGCAGCGTCCACTCGGGTTGATGGTGGGATACCACGGCGACCCCGACCGCACCGCCACCGCGATGGCCGGCGGCCGGTACCACACCGGCGACGTCGGCAGCCGCGACGCCGAGGGCTACATCACCTACGTCGGCCGCACCGACGACGTCTTCAAGTCCAGCGACTACCGCATCAGCCCCTTCGAGCTGGAATCCGTTCTGCTCGAACACGATGCGGTCGCGGAGGCCGCCGTCGTCCCGGCACCCGACGAACTGCGCCTGTCGGTCCCGAAGGCCTACATCGTCCTGGCCGCCGGATGGGAGCCCGACGCCACCACCGCCGCCGCGATCTTCGCCCACAGCCGCGACCACCTCGCCGGGTACAAACGCATCCGTCGCATCACCTTCGGGGAACTGCCGAAGACGATCAGCGGCAAGATCCGCCGCGTCGAACTGCGCGCCGCGGAGAACGCCGGCGAGGTCACCGAGTACCGCGAGGAGGATGTCCGACCGGCCGCTCCGGCCCCCGGCCGGAGCTAGCCTGGGGTGATGACGGCCACCATCGCACTCGACGACCTGATCGCGGCGCTGCCCGGCGGCGCGGTGGTCACCGACCCCGACGTCGTCGCCGGCTACCGCCAGGACCGGGCGCTCGATCCGCATGCCGGCACCCCGCTCGCGGTGATCCGCGCGACGAGCACCGACGACGTCGCCGCCGCGGTCCGATGGTGCGCGGCGAACCGTGTGGCGGTGGTGCCGCGCGGCGCCGGCACCGGGCTCTCCGGTGGTTCGAGCGCCGTCGACGGCGCGATCGTGCTGACCACCGAGAAGATGCGCGACATCCACGTCGACCCGGTGATGCGCACGGCCACCGTGCAGCCCGGTCTGCTCAACGCCGAGGTGAAGGCGGCCGTCGCCGAGCACGGCCTCTGGTACCCGCCGGACCCGTCGTCATTCGAGATCTGCTCCATCGGCGGCAACGCGGCCACCAACGCCGGCGGGCTGTGCTGCGTGAAGTACGGCGTCACCACCGACTACGTCCTCGGCATGGAGGTGGTCCTCGCCGACGGGCGCGTCGTGCGGTTGGGCGGCCCGCGCCTCAAGGACTCCGCGGGCCTGTCGTTGGTGAAGCTGTTCGTCGGGAGCGAGGGGACTCTCGGGATCATCACCGAGCTGACCCTGCGACTGCTGCCCCCGCAGCCCCCCGCGTGCACCGTCGTCGGCAGCTTCGCCTCGGTCCACGACGCGACCGAGGCTGTTCTCGCGATCACGAACAGGATCCGTCCGGCGATGCTCGAGTTCATGGACGCCGTCGCCATCAACGCCGTCGAGGACCAGCTGACGATGGGCCTCGACCGGGACGCGGGCGCCCTGCTGGTCGCCCAGAGCGACGCCCCCGGGGCGGCCGCCGCCGAGGAGATCGCGGTCATCGTCGAGGCGTTCGAGCGGCACGGCGCCTCCGAGGTGTTCTCCACCGACGACCCCGAGGAGGGCGAGGCCTTCACCGTCGCCCGGCGGATGGCCATCCCGGCCGTGGAGAAGAAGGGCACGCTGCTGCTCGAGGACGTCGGCGTCCCGCTGCCGAGCCTGCCCGCCCTGGTCGACGGGATCGCCGCCATCGCGGAGAACCGTCAGGTGATGATCTCCGTGATCGCCCATGCCGGCGACGGCAACACCCACCCGCTGATCGTCGTCGACCCCGACGACCCCGAGCAGCGCGCCCGCGGCGACGTCGCCTTCGGCGAGATCATGGACCTGGCGATCGCGTTGGGCGGCACCATCACCGGCGAACACGGCACCGGCCGCATGAAGAAGGCCTGGCTGCCGAACCAGGTCGGCGAGGACGTCATGGACATCTCCCGGAAGGTGAAGGCCGCCCTCGACCCCGACGGCATCCTCAACCCGGGTGCGATGTTCTGACCCGTCGGCGCCCGCTCCACTTCCGGTGTAGACGCTCCACCTCCAGGGTCGCCGCTCCACCTCCAGGGCACACGCTCCACTTCCAGTGAAAGCGCTCCACTTGTTCGAGGACGCTCCGCCTGCAGTCGGAGCGTCCTTGAGCAAGTGGAGCGGGAACCCCAAGGCGTCGAGCGAGAACCCTGGAAGCGGAGCGGTGACCGCGCGTCCCGATCCGATCACGTCGGAGCAATCGGCGACCCCCGTCGGTGCCGGCGCATAGCGTCGGACGGGCAGGCCACACCGCGAGTCAGGAGATGCCATGAGCGATCACGTGTACCGGGTCACCGAGGTCGTCGGGTCCTCGACCACCAGCACCGACGAGGCGATCCACACCGCGATCGCCCGTGCGAGCGAGACCCTGCGCAACATCGAGTGGTTCGAGGTCACCGAGACCCGCGGTCACGTCGAGGACGGGCGGGTCGCACACTTCCAGGTGACGCTGAAACTCGGCTTCCGCCTGGGTGACTGACACCGCTCGGCGCGCGGCGGGTCAGTACCCGAAGTAGCCCTCGAGCAGTCGCAGGTGGATCTCGGCGGCCGTCGGGTAGCTCGGCACCGCGTGCCACAGGTCGTCGACGGTCACCCTGCCGACGATCGCGACGGTCATCGCGTGGATCAACTCGCCCGCCTCCGGGCCGACGAACGTCGCCCCCACGATGGTGCGGGTGGCGTCGTCGACGACGATCCGTGCTGTGCCCGTGGCGTCGTCGCGGAGCAGCCCGATCCCGGCGGCGGCGGTGATCGGCTTCGTGATCACCGTGACCTCGTCGTAGCGCTCACGAGCCTGTGCCTCCGACAGCCCCGACGATGCGACCTGCGGATCGGTGAAGACCACCTGCGGGACCGGCGGATGCGCCGGCACCGGCGGCGGGGTCCGGCCCTCGGCGAGGGCGGCGATGCGTTGACCGACGATGCGCGACTGATACTTCCCCCAGTGGGTGAGCATCGGTCCGAACGAGGCGTCGCCCACCGAGTACAACCAGTCGACACCGTCGTACCCCTCGGGCGCGGACACCTTCGACGGGTCGGTGACGCCGACGGCGTCGAGCCCGATGTCGTCGACAGTGCGATGGCGCCCCGCCGCGACGAGGATCTCGGCCGCGGTGATCTCCTGCCCGTCGACGGTGACGGTGACCGGACCGCCGTGCGGCACACCGGTCGCACCGCCGGCGTCGGCGACGGACTCACGACGTGCTGCCGTGATGTCGACGCCGAGGCGGATGTCCACACCTGCGTCGCGCAGCGCCTCATTGACCGCCTCGCCGGCGAAGTCGTCGAGCGAGCCGAGCAGGGTGCTGCGGACCAGCATCGTGACGGTGCTGCCCATCGCACTCATCCACGTCGCGGCCTCACACGCGACGACACCGCCCCCGACGATGATCAACGACTCGGGTACCTCGCGGACGCCGGTGGCGTCGCGCGACGTCCAGGGGGCGACGTCGGCGAATTGCTTCGGCACCGAGGCGGTGCTGCCGGTCGCGACGATCACCGCGTGGCGCGCCGTCAGCGTGCGGGGCCCGTCGCCGCCCGTCACCTCGACGGTCTTCTCGGCGACGAGTTTCCCGGTTCCGGTGACGACGTCGATGCCGGTGTCACGTGCCCACTTGCGTTGCGAGGAGTCGGAGTAGTGGCTGACCCAGGTGTCGCGGCGGGACATCAGCGCCGACGCGTCGATCCCGGCCGCGACGGTGACCCCGTCGAGGTGGCGGGCGGTGGCCGCGATCTCCACCGGCCGCAGCAGCGCCTTGCTGGGCATGCACGCCCAGTACGAACACTCACCACCCAGCAGTTGGTTCTCGACGATCGCGGCGGTGCGATCGGAGTTCGCGACGGCGAACTGTGCGGCGACCTCGCCGACGGCCCCGCCGCCGAGCACGATCACGTCGTAGGTGTCGGTCATGTCCGGTGAGCTCACGACCCCACAGTGCTATGGATTCCCGAACTTGTCACCGGCCCCGCGGATGTCGTCGCGTCACCGGTGCCCCGGATCGCGGAGATACGCGCGAGGACGACCACGGCGACCACCATGACGGCGAGCGCGACGACCATCAGCCCGTTCTGCCACCAGCCGACGCGGACCGACTCGCCGAGCAGTGTCACACCGAGCGCCATCGAGACCGCCGGTTCCATGACCGTCATCGCCGGGAACGACGTCTGCAGTTCGCCGGCGACGAAGCTGCGTTGCTGGGCGACGATCCCGCCGACAGCCACCACCGCGAACAGGTAGGCCTCCGGCCGCGACCAGAGATGCAGCGGGTCGTGCAGGACCTGGTAGACGACGGCCTTGATGAGCAGCGCACCGATGCCGAACAGGGTGCCGGCGACGAGGCCGTAGCAGAGGGCGCGATGGTGGTCGTCGGCCTTCTCCGCGACGACCACGAGCCCCACGAGCAGCGCGATGGCCGCCAGGACCGTGCCCGCGATGAGCAGATGATCGGGGCGACGCTCGACCTCCTGCGGGTCGGCCAGGAGCAGGAACAGCCCGACGCAGACGACCAACACGCCGCCCCACCCCCACTCGGTCCAGGTGGGGCGTCGGTGGTCGAGGACGGCCTCCATGGGCAGCGCGAACAGCACTGCGAGGACGACGATCGGCTGCACCAGCAGGATCGACCCGAGACCGAGGGCACCGGCCTGCAGGCCGAATCCGAGGAGCGCGACCGCCGCACCGATGCTCCACATGACGGTGATGGCGCCGCCGGCACAGGACGCTCGTTGACGGAGCACCGTGCCCAGCGCGATCAGCGCGGCGGCGCCGATCGCGAGGACGGCGGGGATCCACGTGTGCACTGTTCCGAGGCTAACGGCCCGGCGGGCGGGCGGCCGAACTCAACGACGGTGTCGGCAGGTCGTGGTCGGGGTGGGACTCGAACTCGGTCTCGCGGTCGGCCGCGAACTTCGCCAACACGACGACGGCGTACCCCATGATCAGCAGCACGATCCCCACCACGACACCCTCGACGACGTCGACGTTCGCCCGCTCACCGAGCAGCAACACGCCCAGCGCCATCGCGACGGCGGGTTCCATCACCGTCATTGCGGGGAACGACGTCTGCAGGTCGTGCGCGGCGAACGCGAGCTGCTGGGTGACCACCGAGGCGGAGGCGACCACCAGGATCAGGTAGAGCTCCGGATGCGTGAAGGGCCGCGCAAGGCCGTCGCCGAACTGCGTCATCACCGACTTCACCAGGAAAGACTGCACACCGGTGAGCAGCCCCGACGCGGATCCGTACAGCAGCGCACGGTGGTGCAGGGTGACCATCCGGGCGGCGATCACCAGGCCCGCGAGCACCACGACGACCGTGACGATCGTGCCGGCCAGCACACCCGCGTCGAGGCGGCGATGGGCCGGTGTCGGCATGGTGATCAACACGAACGCCGCGATGCACAGGGTGAGGACGATGCCCCACTTCCACTCCGGGAAGCTCAGTCGGCGGTGGTCCAGGTGCGCCTCCATCGGCAGCGCGAAGAGCACCGACAACACGATGAGCGGTTGGACGAGCAGCAGCGTCCCGAGCGACAGCGCAGCGGCCTGCAGCACGAATCCACCGGCTGCGATGGCGACACCGAGCCACCAGCGGCGGGTGATGCCACCCGAGGGTGTGGAGGATCGCTGCCGGACCAGCGTGCCGGTGGCCACCAGCAGCGCCGACGCCACGGCGAGGGCCGCGGGCAGGATCAGGTGCATCCGGCAACGGTACTGGCCGAGAGGGGTGGTCGGCAGCCGGCGGCGACAGCGCTGGGGAATCCTCACCCAACTCTCAGACGCAGCAGTTCGCGCCGCGCCGGGCCAGGTGTTTCCCCCGTGTCGGACCGGCGTCCTACCGTGTGTGACATGCGCGACGACGGTGCCCTGATCCGCGAGCTGGAACTGCTCGCGACGCTGTCGCAGTCGCAGATCCGTACAGCCGTCGACGACATCGCCGCCCGTGCAGAGTTGGTCGGGTTCGCCCTCGACGAGGACGTCGAACTCCGCCGTGAGGCCGATCACGCTCGCGACGCCGGCGACGACGAGACCGCGTGCCACCTCGAGCAGGAGGCGTCGGCCTGGCGGGCCACGGCGACCACGCTGCGACGGGCCGGTCGGACGCAGGACGCGTGGCGTCGCAGCGCATGACCCGCACCCTCGTGCTGATGCGGCACGGCAAGTCCGGCTACCCCGACGGTGTCGCCGATCGCGACCGCCCCCTCGCCGACCGCGGCCGTCGCGAGGCAGCGCTCGCCGGTGAGTGGATGCGGCGCGACGGGCTCGCCGCCGACGCGGTGGTGTGTTCGACGGCGGTGCGCACCCGGCAGACCCTCGAGCGGACCGGCATCGAGGCGCCGTCGGTGACCTTCGTCGAGGACGTCTACGGCGGCTGGCCCGAGGACGTGCTCGAGGCCATCCGTGTGCACGTCCCGGCCGACGCGTCGACGGTGCTGGTCGTCGGGCACGAGCCCGGCATGCCGATGACCGCCCGCACACTCGACCCGGCCGCCGAGGTCGACCACTTCGTCACGTCGGCCTACGCGGTGCTGTCGGTGTCGGCACCGTGGGATCGGCTCGGGTGTTCCGCCGACGACACCGCGACCTTCCGCGGTCTGTTCGTCCCCCGCTGACCGCCGTTCGTTGGGCGGCAGGAACCGTCCGTTGGGCGGCAGGAACCGTTCGGTGGGCGGCAGGAACCGTTCGGTGGGCGGTGGGAACAGTCGGGTGGACGCTCAGAGGCGCGGGAGCAGAGCCGCGGCGAGGTCGACGCCCGATCGCCACGCGCTCTCGACGCGCGGCGCGCCCTCGGGGCACCACTGGTCGCCCGCGAGTCCGACGAGCCGATCGCCGTCGACGGCGATATGACACGAGAGACCATGCTGCGCGGCGGGTTTCGCGAACGTCCACCGGTGCGCATGCGCCCACACCGGCGTCCCCACCCCGAGCAGGTCCCGCAGAGCGTCGACGACAGGCGCGACCGCCGCGTCGGGATCGTCGAGGTGCGCCCGCGCCCGATCCGGCGTGGTGTGCGCGACGAGCACCGGTGCGCCGTCGCCGCGCCGCGACCCGTCGTCGGCGAGGAACGCGACGTCGGCATGGTCGTTGACGAAGGCGGCGTCCGCGAACGGCAGGTCGAGCGGGTCGTCGAAGCCGACGACGACGGCGATCACCGGCTCGTACTCGACGGCGTCCGGCACCTCGACGAGGCGCACGGCCTGCGGGTCCGGCATGGCGACGACCACGTGACCGTCGGGCAGGGTCGCCAGATCGGCGGTCTCGACGGCGACGTCACCGAGGACGTCACGGACCAGGGACCGCAGACCCCCGTCGGTCGCCCAGCGCATCGGGCCGGACGACGTCGACGGGGACTCGCCGGGCGCGAGCACGCCGAACGTGTCCGTCCACGGACGTGTGAGACCGCGCTCCCGCCAGTCGTCGACGACGTCCTGGAATCCGTTGTCCCGCACCGTGAAGTAGCCGGCACCGATGTCGACGCGGCGGTCGTGCAGCGTCGGCGACGCCATACGCCCGCCGGGCGCCCGCCCTCGGTCGACGAGGCGCACCTCGACTCCCGCGCGGACGAGTTCCACAGCGCAGGCCGCCCCCGACATCCCGGCCCCGACGACGGTCACCTCTGCGCTGCTCATGTCACACGGTAACCGCGTGCCCATGGCATCCGGCCGACGCCGAAGCGGCCCGACGAACGGTTCCTGCCGCCCGACGAACGGCCCCGGGTGCCCAACGAACGGTTCCTGCCGCCCAATGAACGGTTCCTGCCGCCCAACAGACGGGTGGTTACTTCACCAACGCGCGTTCGAGGATCGGCGACAGGTCGAGACCCGGCGGCAGGGTGCCGAACGCGCTGCCCCAGTTGCGGGCGAGGCGGGTGGCGGCGAACGCCTCGGCCACCGCGGGGTGACCGTGGCGCAGCAGCAGCGCCCCCTGCAGTCCGACGCACAGCGACTCGGCCAGGCGACGTGCCCCGATGACGACGTGCTCGAGGTCGCCGAGCTGCGACTTGATCGACGCGACGTGCGCGTCGTACCGCTCGTCGAGACCGAGCGCCGAGTCGAGTTCGTCGGTGATCGCCTCGACCGACTTCGGCGCGGTCGCCATGGCGCGCAGCATGTCCAGCGCACTGACGTTGCCGCTGCCCTCCCAGATCCCGGCGAGCGGCGACTCCCGGAACAGCCGCGCCATCCCGAAGTCCTCGATGTACCCGTTGCCCCCGAGGCATTCCATGGCCTCGGCGGCGAACACCGGCGCACGCTTGCACGTCCAGTACTTGGTGGCGGGCAATCCGATCCGTCGGATGAGTCCCTCGCGCTCGTCGCCGCGCTCGGCGGCGTCGGTCGCGCCGGCCATGCGCATCGACACCGCGATGGCGGCCTCGGCCTCGATCGCGAGATCGGCGAGAACATTGCGCATCAGCGGCTGGTCGATCAGGTAGTCGCCGAACGCGCTGCGGTGCTGGGCGTGGTGCATCGCCCGCGAGAGACCGGTCATCATCACCGACGCGCTCGCGACCGCGCAGTCGAGACGGGTGAGGCTGACCATCTCGATGATGGTCCGCACCCCGCGACCCTCCTCGCCCATCAACCAGCCTGTGGCGTCGTCGTATTCGATCTCCGACGAGGCGTTGCCGTGATTGCCGAGCTTGTCCTTCAACCGCTGCAACCGCAGCCGGTTGCGGGTGCCGTCGGGCAGCACGCGCGGGACGAAGAAGCACGACAGGCCGCCGGGTGCCTGCGCGAGGGTCAGGAAGAAGTCACTCATCGGTGCGGAGGTGAACCACTTGTGCCCGACGATCGTGTACGTGCCGTCGCCGGTGGGCGTCGCCGACGTCTGGTTGGCGCGGACGTCGGAGCCGCCCTGCTTCTCGGTCATCGACATGCCGGCGGTCAGCGCGCGCTTGCTCGTCGGGACGGCGAGGACCGGGTCGTAGTCGCGCACGGTGAGCAGCGGTTCGTAGATCTCCGCGAGGTCCGGCGCGTGTCGCAGCGCCGGCACCACCGCATAGGTCATCGAGATGGGACACAGGTGGCCCGCCTCGACGTTCCACACGGCCAGCTTCGCCGACCGCACCGCGTGCGCGCCGGGTCGGTGATCGGTCCACGGACCCGAGTGCAGCCCGTGTTCGGTCGCCGTGGCCATCAGCCGGTGGTACGCGGGGTCGTACTCGACCTCGTCGATGCGGTGCCCGAACTTGTCGTGGGTGTGCAGCACGGGGCGGTTGCGGTCGGCGAGTTCGCCCCAGCGCATCGCCTCCTCGGTGCCGGCGAGCGCGCCGAGCGCCTGCACCTCGCCGAGGCCCCACTCGCCACCCTCGCGGACGAGAGCCTCACCGAGCGCGGGGTGGTCGGCGGCGTTGTGCCCGACGAAGGGCGGGACCTGATTGAACACGGAATGGGTGTCGGCCATGCGAACAGTGTCCTCCACCACAGTCGCGTCGACCAGTACAGGGTTCGATCTGCCACGGGTCGTCGTCGGATCTACCCTCGCCGGTGATGATGCGCCCACCTCCCGGAACCGCCCTCGTCCTGGCACACGAGGACGACCGCGACCGCGGTCGTGTCGAGGCCGGGTCGCTCGCCGACGCCCTCCGCGGCCGCGGACTCACACCGAGCGTCCTCCACCCGTCCGACGACCTCCCCGACCCCGCGACGGTCGAGGCGGTCGTCGTGCTGGGGTCCGTCGACTCCGCCTACGACGACACGCTGCCGTGGCTGGGCCCCGAACGCGCCTACCTCGCCCGCGTCGTCGAGGCCGGCACCCCGACGCTCGGTGTCTGCTTCGGCGGGCAGGTCCTCAGCCGCGTCCTGGGCGGGGTCGTCGCGCGGTCACCGCGACCCGAGGTCGGGTTCGTGGGTCTGACCCCCGACGCCGGCGCCGCGCCGTGGATCGACGACGGGCCGTGGATGCAGTGGCATTTCGACCACTTCACGCTCCCACCCGCCGCCCGGCGCCTCGCGCACAACGACGCCGGCCTGCAGGCGTTCGTCCGCGGACGGGTCGTCGGGACCCAGTTCCACCCCGAGATCACCGCCGCATCGTTCGCGGCGTGGCGTCAGGGCTGGACGCGCGACTCCGAGAAGCAGGTGCAGGCCGACTTCGGCATCGACGTCGACGACCTCGCCGCGCGCATCGAGACCGACCACACGCCCCTGGCCGCACGCTGCGCCCGACTGCTCGACGGGGTCCTCGACGGCGGTCTGCTCGAGACCTGACCGCCCACTCGACGTCGGTTACCGCCCACTCGACGTCCGGGGACGGGGCGGCGCGGGTCAGGCGAAGGCGACGACGCTGATCACGCCCGCGACGAGGCAGTAGACGACGAACGGGTACATCGTCCGGGTGCGGAAGAACCGCTCCAGGAACGCCACCGCCACGAGCGCCGCGACGAAGGCGCACACCGCCCCGACGATCACCTGTCCGCCGATGCCGTCCCCCGCGGGGCCGAACAGCTCCGGGATCTTCAGCACGCCGGCCGCGAGGATGACGGGGGTGGCCAGCAGGAACGCGAACTTCGCCGCCGCCTCGTGGTCCAGACCGCGCAGGAGGCCCGCCGAGATCGTCGCCCCCGAGCGGGAGATGCCCGGCAGCAGCGCGAGGACCTGCGCCGCGCCGATCGTGAAGGCGTCGCGGTAGCGCAGGGAGTCGATCTCGGCGTCGGGGTCGGCCTCGGCGTCGACCGTGGCGGCGTGCGCACCCGTCGCGACCCGACGTCGCAGCACCTCGGCGGCCAGGAGCACGAACCCGTTCGCGACGAGGAACACCGCGGACGCCAGCGGTGTCGCGAACACCTGCCGCAGAGGCTTCTCGGCGACGAGTCCGACGATCCCGACGAGCACCGTGCCCACGATGAGCAACCAGGCGAGCCGCGCGTCGGGGGTGTCGATGCGGCGGCGCACGACGCTGCCGACGAACCCTCGGACGATGGCCACCCAGTCGCGGCGGTACCAGACGACCAACGCGAGTGCGGTCGCGACGTGCAGGGCCACGAGGAACGCGAGGAACGGTGTGTGTCCCTTGCTGTTCGACTGCGTCACCAGCGTCTCCCAGTTGCCGCCGATCCACGCGGGCACGAGCAGCGAATGGCCGAGGCTCGACACCGGGAACAGCTCGGTGACCCCCTGCAGCAGGCCCATCACCACCGACTGGGTGTAGGTCAGCGAACTCACGGACATCCTCTCGTCGACGGGCCCGACGCGTCAGTCGCCGAGCACCAGATCCAGCCGCACCCCGAGCAGCCGAACGGGCCGGTCGAACTCGAAGCGGTCGAGAAGAGTGTGCACCGACGGCTCGATGTCGGCCGGATGGGTTGTCGGCGTGGGCAGTTTGCGTGATTTCGTGCGGGTGAAGAAGGTCGCTGTGCGGACGGTGACCGCCACCCGGAAGACGGTGCGCCCCTCAGCGCGCACCAGCGCGAGGACATCGGCGGTCAACTCCGACGCCCGGCGGTGCAACTCGTCGACGTCGGTGATGTCGGTCGGGAACGTCTGCACCTTCGAGTGCGACCGCGCCACATGCGGTTCCTCGGTGATCGTCGAGTCGCCACCGCCGCGCGCCAGCACGTACAGCCAGGTTCCCTGGTGGTTGCCGAACCGGTCGACGAGCGCCTCGCGGGGCGTCGCGACGAGATCGGCGACGGTGTCGACCTGCATCGCGGTGAGCTTCTGCGCGGTCTTCGGGCCGACACTCCACAGCTCCCGGCAGGGCCGATGACCCATCCGTTCCATCCAGGTGGCGGTTGTCAGGATGTCGACGCGATCGGTACCGAGGGGCTGGGTCTTGGCGAAGTTCGTGGCCATCTTCGCCCGCTGCTTGTTGTCGCTGATGCCGACGGCGCACGTCAGACCGGTCTCCTCCCGGATGCGGCGCTGGATCGACGCGGCGAGCGCATGCGGGTCGTCGACGTCGGCGCCGACGTACGCCTCGTCCCAGCCCCACACCTCGACGGGCACGCCCAGCCCCCGCAGCACCGACATCACCTCGTCGGAGGCGATGTCGTAGGCCTCGTGGTCGGTGGGCAGGTAGACCGCGTCGGGGAGCTTGCGGTGCGCGGCGCGCAGCGGCATCCCGGCGCGGATCCCGACGTCGCGCGCCTCGTACGACGCGCAGGTGACCACCGTCCGAGGGGCCAGTGGATCGCCGGTGCCGCCGACGACGACCGGGACGCCGACGAGCTCGGGGGCGCGCTGCCGCTCGACGGAGACCTGGAACTGATCGAGGTCGACATGCAGGATCCATCGGTGCCGTACCGACTCGCGCGGATTGTCGGCATCGGTTGTTGTGACGTGACCCTCGCGTGCCCTCGCCGCCATTGAGCCATTGTCCCGCGTGTGGGATCGTGTCGGGTGCCGCACAGACACACGACGTCGGGGGACGTACGGATTTGCGTGTCTGCGCTGCTCAGACGTGCCGTGTGGTCCACCGGCACGATGAGTTGCCCGCCCGGGCCCGAGACGAAGTGGTAGTCGCATGACCTTCGCGAGCCGACGCGCGCGCCGCGTACGACCAGTCCTGTCCGCTTTGATCGTCGCGTTGATCGCGGCGTTCGGGCTGGTCACGGTAGGTACCGGCACGGCCAGCGCCTGGGGCCCCCGCCCCGCGCCGACGTTCAAGTCGGCCACGATCAACGGCTACGGGATGCCGAACCCGGTCATCCGCACCTGGGCGTCGACGACGACCAACCCGGCCCAGGCGCCGACGGTGATCTTCCTCGACGGCCTGCGCGCCACCAACGACGTGAACGGCTGGGAGAAGGAGACCAACGTCGCGTTCCTGTGCCAGCACGGTTACAACGTGGTCATGCCCGTCGGCGGGCAGTCCAGCTTCTACGCCGACTGGGACGCCCCGAGTCCGTCGGCCGGCCAGACGCGCCCCTACCGCTGGAACAGTGTGCTGACGGGCAGCCTGCCCGACTACCTGAACCGCCTCGGGTTCTCGCGCAACCGCACCCTGGTGGGCCTGTCGATGTCGGCGGCCCCGGCCATCATGCTGGCCACCAACCGCCCCGACCTCTACACCCGCGCGGTCTCCATGTCGGGCTTCCCGCATCCGACCGCGCCCGGCATGCAGACCATGCTGCGCGCCGCGGCGTTCGACTCCGGCCGCTACGACCTGAACGACATGTGGGGCATCTTCCCCAACATCAAGGCCTTCCAGAACGACCCGTGGTTGAACCTGGGCGCGATGCGCGGCCGTCACTTCTGGATCTACGCCGCCGCAGGCATCTGGAACGGCCCGCCGACCAACATCGCGACGTTCGGCACCGGCTTGTCGGGCTCGGCGCTCGAGGTGGTCTCGCAGGAGCAGTCCCAGACCTTCGCCCTGGCGGCCCGCGCCGCGGGTGCGAACGTGCGGTCGAGCTTCTGGCCCGTCGGCATCCACGCCTGGCAGTTCTGGCAGGCCGAGATCTGGCGCATCGACCAGGCCGGCTGGTTCCGCAACGGCTGAGCCACGAACGCGGACCGTCGTTGTCCGCGTCGGGTGACATCGTCCTCCGCGTCACCACCTGAGACGAGAGGAACGAAGCGATGACCAGCACAGAACCCGCCGCAGCCGCATCCACCACGGTCCCCGGGGGTCCGTGGACCCTCGAGGTCGTCATGCTGCCGGTGAGCGACGCCGACCGGGCCAAGGAGTTCTACACCCGCGTCGGCTTCAACCCCGACCACGACCACGTCGTGCCGCCGGGTGCGCCGGGCAACCCCGGCGACACCCCGGTCCGCTTCGTCCAGATGACCCCGAACGGCTCGAACTGCTCCATCGCGTTCGGGGACGGCCTCGTGGGCGGTGAGCCCGGTTCGGTGAAGGGCCTGATGATCTGCGTGACCGACATCGAGGCGGCGCGAACACATCTCGCCGACGCCGGCGTCGAGGTCAGCGAGGTCGACGTCCAGCCGTGGGGCCACTTCGTGTACTTCGCCGATCCGGACGGCAACGAGTGGTCGGTGCAGTACCTGCCCTATCGGCACGCCTGACCCGCCCGGCCTGGGGCAGACTGTGTCCCCATGGCCACCATCCGCACCGACGTCCTCGGGCACCTGCAGAGCGCGGGCGTCGAGATGCTCGTGGGCACCGTCGTCAACCCCGCCGGACTGACCCACGCCAAGGTCGTCGACGTCGCCCGGGTCCCCGCCTTCGCCGACGCGGGGCTCGGGGTCAGTCCGGTCTGGCACGTCTTCACCATCGACAGGACCGGGATCGCCTACACCGACCGCTTCGGCGCCGTCGGCGATCAGCGCATCCGCGTCGACCTCGACGCCGTCCGCATCATCGGCGACCACGTCGCGTGGGCACCGGCCGAATTCGTCGACCAGTCGTTCGCCCCGGTCGCTGCGTGCGCGCGCACCACGCTGCGTCGTGTCGAGGAGCGGCTGTCGGCGGCGGGGCTGAGCGCGCTCGTCGGGCACGAACTGGAGTTCACCCTGCTCGACGAGGCGGCCGCCGCGATGCCGGCCACGATGTGGGCGCAGTACGGGCTCGCCGGGGTCCTCGAACACGAGGCGTTCGTGCGCGACGTCGTGGCCTCGGCGCGACGGGCGGGTGTCGAACTGGCGCAGATGCATCCCGAGTACGGCAGCAACCAGTTCGAGGTGTCGCTGGCACCGCTGTCGCCGGTCGCCGCGGCCGATCAGGTGGTGGCGGCCCGGATGGTGATCGGCCGCGCGGCGCGGCGCCACGGCATGCGCGCCTGCTTCTCGCCGAAGCCGTTCCACGACGGCGTCGGCAACGGTGCGCACCAGCACTTCTCGCTGGCCGACGCCGACGGTCCCCTCTTCTCCGGGGGCGACGGGCCGCACGGACTGACCGGCCGGGGCGGCTCCGCGATCGGCGGTGTGGTCGCGGGCCTGCCGGAGGTGCAGTCGGTCCTGTGCGGGTCCATCCTCTCGGGTCTGCGTGTGCTGCCCGGGTTCTGGGCCGGCGCGTACGCCTGCTGGGGCACCGAGAACCGTGAGGCCTCGGTCCGGTTCATCGAGGGCCGTCCGGCGAACCCGCTCGGCGCCAACGTCGAGGTGAAGATCGTCGATCCCTCGGCCAACACCTATCTCGCGTCCGCGGCGATCCTCGGTCTGGCCGCCGACGGGATCGACCGTGGCGTCGCCCTGCCTCCGGAGACCACCGTCGACCCGGCGGCGCAGTCCGACGCCGAGCGCGACGCCGCGGGAACGGTGCTGCTGACCGGCGACCAGTCGGCGATGCTCGACGCCCTCGAGGCGTCGTCGCTCGCCCGGGAGGTGCTCGGCGACGAGGTCGTCGAGGCGACGCTCGCGGTGCGGCGGTACGAGGCGTCGATCTACGGCGACCGCTCCCCCGCCGAGCTGGCCGAGGAGTTCCGGATGGCGTGGAGCGTCTGAGCACGTGCCCGTCGACGCCGTGCGGGAGCACGTCTCCCGCGTCGAACTGATCGATCACCACGTCCACGGACGATGGGCGGCCGACGGCGACGCCGCACGTCTGGCCGCAGCACTCAACGAGGCGGACACCGACCCCGTCACGGCGGCCGCGTCCGGGTGGCACACGCAACTCGGCTTCGCCGTGCGCGCCCGCTGCGCGCCCCTGCTGGATCTGCCGCGACACGCCACCCCGGTGGACTACTGCGCCCGTCGGGCCGAGCTCGGCGAGGACGAGGTGTCGCGCCGGTTCCTGTCGGCCACGGGGGTGTCGACGTGGCTGGTGGACACCGGTGTCGATGCCGGCCTGGCCGACCCCGATGATCTCGCACGCCTCGGCGGTGGCGTCGCGCACGAGGTGGTCCGGCTCGAGGAGGTCGCCGAGCAGGCCGCGGCGTCCCCCGGCGCCTACGCCGACGAGTTCGTCGAGATCCTCCGTCGCCGAACCGCCTCCGCCGTCGCGACGAAGTCGGTGATCGCCTACCGCGGCGGGTTCGGCGGCGACCTGTCGGATCCACCGGCGCGGCTCGTCGAGCCGGCAGCGGAACGGTGGCGGGCCGAGGGCGGTGTGCGCCTGACCGATCGGGTGCTGCTGCGGTTCGGACTGCACCGTGCGCTCGATGTCGGGTTGCCGCTGCAGTTCCACGTCGGTTTCGGTGACCGCGACGCACGTCTGGCGGCGACCGATCCGCTGCTGCTCGACGAGTTCCTCCGGGGCGCAGGCGATGTGCCGATCATGCTGTTGCACTGCTACCCGTTCGAGCGGCAGGCCGGCTACCTGGCGCAGGCGTTCGGATCCGTACACCTCGACGGCGGGTTGGCGATCCACCACCTCGGGTCGCGGTCGGGGTCGTTCATCGGGCGTCTGCTCGAGATGGCCCCGTTCACCAAGCTGCTCTACTCCTCCGACGGATGCGGACCCGCCGAGTTCCACCACCTCGGCGCGGCCCTGTGGCGTGACGGGCTGGCGGAGGTGCTGTCGGGATTCGTCGACGCCGACGAGTGGTCGGTGGACGACGCGATCGGCGTCGCCGACCTGATCGCACACGGCAACGCCCGCCGCGTCTACGGCCTCTGACCGCGGTCCCCCGGCGTCACCCACCGGCGCACCGCCCCGTCAGCGACCTCCCCGAGTGGGCCACAACCCACCCCCGAGCGGGCACAACTGCCCGCCGACCGGGCCGAAACTTCCTGCCGAGTGTGCCGATCCCCGGTCAGCGCCGGGACGACACCGGTGCCGGCGCGCCCCGCGCGATGAGATCGCCGCCGCGCTCGTAGTCGTCGTCGCAGTGATGTGTGAGCACCCCGACGGCCACGCCCGAGGCGTCGACGTACCAGACGGTCAGCCCTCCGTCGGCGTGGTCGACGGCGATCGCCTCGGCGTACCCGTCACCCCACGAGCTGTACTTCACCGTCTCGTCGCCGATCTCGGTCCAGAAACCGGGAACCGCGTCCCACTGTGCGTCCGCCCCGGCCGCGGCGGCACCCGCCACCCGCCCCTGGTCCTCGGCGTCCTGCCAGTGTTCGGTGGGTATGGGCCTGCCGGCGGTCGCGTTGATCGCCGACGCGACATCGCCCGCGGCATACACGTCACGCGCCGAGGTCCTCATCGACGCGTCCACCGCGATCCGCTCCGACCGCATCGCCAGGCCCGCACCCACCGCCAGATCGGTCCGTGGGGTGACACCGGTGGCCGCGACGATCAGGTCGACGTCGACGGTCACACCCGAGTCGAGCACGGCGGCCATGCCGTCCCCCGGCATCCCCAACACCGACCGGACGTGTGCGCCGCCGACGTACCGCACCCCGGCGTCGTCGAGGATTCTCGCCAGCCGTGTGCCCGCGTCGACACCGAGGCGTCGTCGCTGCGGGACGTCGTCGGGGCCGACCACCGTGGTCGTCACCCCACGTGCCGCGAGTGACGCCGCCGCCTCGCACCCGATGAAGCCGCCCCCGATCACGAGCGCCGACGACGAACGCGCCGCCCATCCGCGGAGCGCGTCGGCGTCGACGACCGATCGGACCGTGGGCACTCGCTCCCCACCGGCGGCGGGGAGCGGAACCGGTGCGGCCCCGGTCGCGATGACCGCACGGTCGTAGGCGATGACGTCGTCGTCGGTCCGCGCCTCGTGACGATCCGGGTCGAGGCCGGTGATCGCGGACTCGGTGCGGAGTTCGATGTCGTTGTCGCGATAGAACGACGCCGGCTGCAGAGCGATGGCCTCGAGGTCGGACTCGCCACGCAGGAAGTCCTTGCTCAGGGGAGGCCGCCAGTAGGGTGCGTGCGGTTCGGGCGTGGTGATCACGACGCGGCCGCGGCCACCGTTCTCGCGGTAGGCCTGTGCTGCGGCCACCCCCGCGGGTCCGGTGCCGACGACGAGCAGTGCGGTGTCCATGTGGCAGGGGTACCCGCTCTGGGTCGAACCCACGCATCGTCAGATGCTCACCCTGCTCACCCCGCCCACCGGGCCGAAACCCACTGCCGAGCGTGCCAGAACCCACCGCCGAACGGGCCGAAACCCCCCGCCGATCGGGCCAGAACCGATCACCGAACGGGCCAGAACCCCTCGCCGAGCGGGCCGACGCGATCGGTCACCCGATCGAGGGATCCGACGCGCTCGGTGGTGCGTCCAATGTGTATGAGCGATCCCATCCGTCCGTTCCTCGTCACCGCGCAGGGCCTGCCCGCCGGCATGACACCGCGCGTCGTCGCGCGGGACTACCTCCGTCTCCACCGTGGCGTGTATGCCGAGCCCGGCGTGCCGCTGAGCTCGGTGGAGACGATCCGCGCGGCATGGCTCCGCGCGGGTCCCGACACCGTGGTGGGCGGGGTCAGCGCCGCTGTGCTCCACGGCGCGACGTTCTTCGACCACGGCGACCACGTCGAGCTGCTCCGCCACCCGAACGGCCAGGGGCGACGGTCACGGAACGTGCGCATCATCCGAGCCGACCTCGACCCCGTGGACGTCGTGGTCGTCGACGGCATGCCGACGACGTCGCCGGTGCGCACCGCCTACGACCTGGGTCGCCGGACACCCGGTTGGCTTGCCCTCGCGCATCTCGACGACCTCACCCGCGCAACCGATCTCGACCTCGCCGAGCTGTGGCGGTTCGTCGTGGATCACCCGGGAGTTCGCGGGATCAGGCAGATCCGCGGTCTGATCCCGTGGATCGACCCCGGCGCGGAGTCGTCGGGCGAGAGCTGGACACGTCATCTGATCCTCGCCGACGGTCTGCCCAGGCCCGAGACCCAGGTCAACGTCTTCGACGCGACCGGCCGGATTGTCGCCCGATTCGACCACGCCTATCGCGAGGAGAAGATCGGCGTCGAGTTCGACGGGTTCGAGTTCCACTACAGCGCGGAGCAGCGTGCCGCCGACGCAGCCCGCGACCGTGAGACCGCGCGACTCGGCTGGCACACCGAGCGCCGCAACAGCCGACAGCTGTCGGAGGACCCGATCGGGTTCCTCGCCACCCTCCGGGACCTCCTCGAGACCCGCGCGCCGCGCCGTCGCAGCGCCTGAGAGGTACGACGCGCCCGCTCGGCGGGGAGTTTCGGCCCGGTCGGCGGGGAGTTTGTGCCCGGTCGGCGGCGGTTTTCGGCCCGGTCGGCGGGGTGGAGACGCAGAACGGCCCCCACCCGGAGGTGGGGGCCGTTCCGTGACTCAGTTCTTACCGGTAGTCGGACGAGAAGCCGTAGTCGTCCAGCGGGACCGCAGCACCCGACGGGGCACCGAAGGTGCCGTCCGGGCTGTAGTAGGTGTCGTCGTAGGACGGCACCGCGTACGCGGCGGCACGCGCCTCCTCGGTCGGCTGCACCTGGATGTTCCGGTACCGGTTGATGCCGGTGCCGGCCGGGATCAGCTTGCCGATGATCACGTTCTCCTTCAGACCCACCAGCTTGTCGCTGCGGCTGTTGATCGCCGCGTCGGTCAGGACACGCGTGGTCTCCTGGAACGACGCCGCCGACAGCCACGACTCGGTGGCCAGCGAGGCCTTCGTGATGCCCATGAGCACCGGACGTCCGGCTGCGGGCTCGCCGCCCTCGCCGACGACGCGACGGTTGGCCGCCTCGAACTCGGCACGCTCGGTGAGCGAACCGGGCAGGAACTCGGTGGCGCCGGAGTCGATGATCGTCACGCGACGCAGCATCTGACGGACGATCGTCTCGATGTGCTTGTCGTGGATCGACACACCCTGGCTCCGGTACACCTCCTGCACCTCGTTCACGAGGTGCACCTGCACCTGACGCGGGCCCATGACGCGCAGGACCTCGTGCGGATCCGCTGCGCCCTCCATGAGCTGCTGTCCGACGTCGACGTGGTCACCGTCGGCCAGCAGACGCTCGGAGCCGTCGTCGTGACGGAACACGCGCAGACGCTGACGCTTCGAGATCTTGTCGTAGACGACCTCTTCCGAACCGTCGTCGGGGATGATCGTGATCTTGTAGAACCGATCGTCGTCCTCGAGACGGATCCGGCCGGCGACCTCGGCGATCGGGGCCTTGCCCTTGGGGACACGGGCCTCGAACAGCTCCTGGACACGCGGCAGACCACCGGTGATGTCGTCGCCGACGCCACCCTGGTGGAACGTGCGCATCGTGAGCTGGGTACCGGGCTCACCGATCGACTGGGCGGCGATGATGCCGACCGCCTCGCCGATGTCGACGAGCTTGCCGGTCGCCATCGAACGGCCGTAGCACATCGCGCACACGCCGGTGCCCGTCGTGCAGGTCAGCACCGACCGCACCTTGACCTCGGTGATACCGGCCGCGAGGAGTGCCTCGATGGCCGGGTCGCCCAGGTCGTGGCCACGCTCGACGACGACGTTGCCGTCGGCGTCGAGTGCGTCCGACGCGAGGGTCCGCGCGTAGGCGGACGTCTCGACGTGCGGGTCGCGGATCAGCGTGCCGTCGGCCTGCTTCTCGGCGAGCGTGACGACGATGCCGCGCTCGGTGCCACAGTCGGTCTCGCGCACGATGACGTCCTGGCTGACGTCGACGAGTCGACGGGTCAGGTAGCCCGAGTCGGCGGTACGCAGAGCCGTGTCCGCCAGGCCCTTGCGGGCGCCGTGGGTGTTGATGAAGTACTCCGCAACCGTCAGGCCCTCGCGGAACGAGGACTTGATGGGACGCGGGATGAACTCACCCTTCGGGTTGGTCACCAGACCCTTCATGCCCGACAGGTTGCGGACCTGGGTCATGTTGCCCGTCGCACCCGACTTCGGGATCATCGCGATCGGGTTGTCCTCGGGGTAGTACGCCTCCATCGCGGCGCCGACCTCTTCGGTGGCCTGCTTCCAGATCTCGACGAGGGCGTCACGACGCTCCTCCGACGTGAGCGCACCGCGCTGGAACTTGCGCTCCAGACCGTCGGCCCGCTCCTCGTACTTGTCGAGGATCGCGCCCTTGGTCGGCGGCACGAGCACGTCGGCCATCGACACGGTGACACCCGAGCGGGTGGCCCAGTAGAAGCCGACGTCCTTGAGCTTGTCGACGGTCTGCGCGACCACGATCATCGGGTACCGCTCGGCGAGGTCGTTGATGATCACGGCCTGACGCTTCTTCGGCATCTGCTCGTTGACGAACGGGTACTCCCGCGGCAGCAGCTCGTTGAAGAGCACGCGGCCCAGGGTGGTCTCGATCGTCCACGCCTGCCCGAGGGTCCACCCGTCCGGGAAGTGCTCGGCCTCGACGTCGGCCGGCGGACGCTGATCGGTCAGCCGCACCTTGATCTTCGCCTGCACCGACAGCACGCCGCGGTCCATGGCCATGATGGCCTCGGACGGGGTCGAGTAGACGCCGCGCTCGACGTCGTCGTCGGACGACGCGGTGTACTCGCCGATCGCCCCGTCCTTCTGGGTGGTCAGGAAGTACAGACCCGTGACCATGTCCAGACGCGGCATGGCGAGCGGACGACCCGACGCCGGCGACAGGATGTTGTTCGACGACAGCATCAGGATGCGGGCCTCGGCCTGCGCCTCCGCCGACAGCGGGAGGTGCACGGCCATCTGGTCACCGTCGAAGTCGGCGTTGAAGGCCTCACACACCAGCGGGTGCAGCTGGATCGCCTTGCCCTCGACGAGCTGCGGCTCGAACGCCTGGATGCCCAGACGGTGCAGCGTCGGCGCGCGGTTCAGCAGGACCGGGTGCTCGGCGATGACCTCTTCGAGGACGTCCCACACGGCGGGGCGCTGACGCTCCACCATGCGCTTGGCCGACTTGATGTTCTGCGCCTGGTTCAGGTCGACGAGACGCTTCATCACGAACGGCTTGAACAGCTCGAGCGCCATCAGCTTCGGCAGACCGCACTGGTGCAGCTTGAGCTGCGGGCCGACGACGATGACCGAACGGCCCGAGTAGTCGACGCGCTTGCCGAGCAGGTTCTGACGGAAACGACCCTGCTTGCCCTTGAGCAGATCGCTCAGCGACTTCAGCGGGCGGTTGCCCGGTCCGGTGACCGGGCGGCCGCGACGACCGTTGTCGAACAGGGCGTCGACCGACTCCTGCAGCATCCGCTTCTCGTTGTTGACGATGATCTCGGGCGCGCCGAGGTCGATCAGTCGCTTGAGGCGGTTGTTGCGGTTGATGACGCGGCGGTACAGGTCGTTGAGGTCCGAGGTGGCGAAGCGACCACCGTCGAGCTGGACCATCGGACGCAGCTCCGGCGGGATCACCGGCACCGCGTCGAGGACCATCCCGAGCGGGGAGTTGCCCGACATCTGGAACGCCGCGACGACCTTGAGTCGCTTGAGCGCGCGCAGCTTCTTCTGGCCCTTGCCGTTGCGGATGGTGTCCCGCAGGATGTCGGCCTCGGCGTCGATGTCGAAGGTCTCGAGGAGCTTCTTGATCGCCTCGGCACCCATCGCGCCGGTGAAGTACTCGCCGTAGCGGTCCTGCAGCTCCCGGTAGAGCCGCTCGTCGATGATCATGTCCTTCGGGGCGAGCTTGGTGAACTTGTCCCAGATCTCGTCGAGCTCGTCGAGCGCACGCTGCGCGGTGTCGCGGATCTTGCGCATCTCGCGCTCGCCGCCGTCCTTCACCTTGCGACGCGCGTCGGCCTTGGCACCCTCGCGCTCGAGCTCGGCGAGGTCCTCCTCGAGCTTCTTGGCGCGCTCCTCGAGGTCGGAGTCACGGGTGTCGGCGACACCCTTCTTCTCGACCTCCATCTCGGCCTGCAGCGTCGACAGCTCGTTGTGGCGGAGCTCGTCGTCGACCGAGGTGATGACGTAGGCGGCGAAGTAGATGATCTTCTCGAGATCCTTCGGCGCCAGGTCCAGCAGGTAGCCCAGGCGCGACGGGACGCCCTTGAAGTACCAGATGTGGGTGACGGGTGCGGCCAGCTCGATGTGGCCCATCCGCTCACGACGCACCTTCGCGCGGGTCACCTCGACGCCGCAGCGCTCACAGATGATGCCCTTGAACCGGACGCGCTTGTACTTGCCGCAGTAGCACTCCCAGTCCCGGGTGGGGCCGAAGATCTTCTCGCAGAAGAGCCCGTCCTTCTCCGGCTTGAGGGTGCGGTAGTTGATGGTCTCCGGCTTCTTGACCTCGCCGTAGCTCCACCGGTGGATGTCGTCGGCGGTCGCGAGACCGATCTTCAGTTCGTCGAAAAAGTTGACGTCGAGCACGTGTTGCCTCTCGTGTTGCTCTGGGTCGATGAGGGCTGGTGGAGGTCGGTGCGCCCGGCTCGGGCGCACCGACGCTCATCAGTTCGCGAGGTCGTCGACGGTGGCGGACTCGTTGCGGGACAGGTTGATGCCGAGGTTGGCCGCGGCACGCTCCAGGTCCTCGTCGTCGCCGTCGCGCATCTCGATCGCGGCACCGTCGGAGCTCAGCACCTCGACGTTCAGGCACAGCGACTGCAGTTCCTTCAGCAGCACCTTGAACGACTCGGGGATGCCGGGCTCGGGGATGTTCTCGCCCTTGACGATCGCCTCGTACACCTTCACGCGTCCGACGACGTCGTCGGACTTGATGGTCAGCAGCTCCTGCAGCGTGTACGCCGCGCCGTAGGCCTGCATCGCCCAGCACTCCATCTCACCGAAGCGCTGGCCACCGAACTGCGCCTTACCGCCCAGCGGCTGCTGCGTGATCATCGAGTACGGACCCGTCGACCGCGCGTGGATCTTGTCGTCCACGAGGTGGTGCAGCTTGATGATGTACATGTAGCCGACCGACACCGGGTACGGGAACGGCTCGCCGGAACGACCGTCGTACAGCGTCGCCTTGCCGTCTCCGTTGACCATCACCTCGCCGTCGCGGTTGGGCAGCGTCGAGGACAGCAGTCCGGTCAGCTCCTCCTCGCGCGCGCCGTCGAACACGGGGGTGGCGGTGCGGGTGTCCGGGCCGGCCGAGAGCATGCTCTCGTCCAACCGCGATGCCCACTCCGGGGTCCCACCCGCGACGTCGATGTTCCACCCGGTCTTGGCGATCCACCCGAGGTGGGTCTCCAGGATCTGGCCGATGTTCATACGACGCGGCACGCCGTGGGTGTTCAGGATGATGTCGACGGGGGTGCCGTCGGGCATGAACGGCATGTCCTCGGCGGGGAGGATCTTGCCGATGACGCCCTTGTTGCCGTGACGACCGGCCAGCTTGTCGCCGTCCTGGATCTTGCGCTTCTGCGCGACGTAGACGCGGACGAGTTCGTTGACACCCGGGGGCAGGTCGTCATCGTCGTCACGGCTGAACACGCGGATGCCGATCACCTTGCCGGTCTCACCGTGCGGCACCTTCAGCGAGGTGTCGCGGACCTCCCGCGCCTTCTCACCGAAGATGGCGCGCAGCAGGCGCTCCTCGGGGGTCAGCTCGGTCTCACCCTTGGGCGTGACCTTGCCGACGAGGATGTCGCCGTCACGGACCTCGGCACCGATGCGGATGATGCCGCGCTCGTCGAGGTCGGCGAGGACCTCGTCGGAGACGTTCGGGATGTCCCGGGTGATCTCCTCGGCACCGAGCTTGGTGTCGCGGGCGTCGATCTCGTGCTCCTCGATGTGGATCGAGGTGAGGACGTCCTCCTCCACGAGGCGCTGCGACAGGATGATCGCGTCCTCGTAGTTGTGGCCCTCCCACGGCATGATCGCCACGAGCAGGTTCTTGCCCAGGGCCATCTCACCGGTGTCGGTGCAGGGGCCGTCGGCCAGGACCTGGCCGGCCTCGACACGCTGCCCCTCGTCCACGATCGGACGCTGGTTGGCGCAGGTGCCGTGGTTCGACCGGGCGAACTTGCGCATCCGGAACGTGTCCCGGGTGCCGTCGTCGGCCATGACGGTGACGTAGTCGGCGGAGACCTCCTCCACCACGCCGGCCTTGGCCGAGATGATGACGTCGCCGGCGTCGACCGCGGCACGCAGCTCCATGCCGGTGCCGACCAGCGGCGCCTCGCTGCGGACCAGCGGCACCGCCTGACGCTGCATGTTCGCACCCATCAGGGCGCGGTTGGCGTCGTCGTGCTCGAGGAACGGGATCATCGCGGTCGCGACGGAGACCATCTGTCGCGGCGAGACGTCCATGTAGTCGATCGCGTCCGGACCGACGAACTCGACCTCGCCACCCTTGCGGCGGCAGAGGATGCGGTCCTCGGCGAAGCGCAGGTCGGCGTCGAGCTCGGCGTTGGCCTGGGCCTTGACGAAGCGCTCCTCCTCGTCGGCGGTCAGGTAGTCGATCTGGTCGGTCACCTGGCCGTCGACGACCCTGCGGTAGGGCGTCTCGATGAAGCCGAACGGGTTGACCCGTGCGTACACCGACAGCGACCCGATGAGACCGATGTTCGGACCCTCGGGGGTCTCGATCGGGCACATGCGGCCGTAGTGCGACGGGTGCACGTCGCGGACCTCGAGTCCGGCGCGCTCACGGGACAGACCACCGGGGCCCAGCGCCGACAGGCGACGCTTGTGGGTCAGACCCGACAGCGGGTTGTTCTGGTCCATGAACTGCGAGAGCTGGCTGGTCCCGAAGAACTCCTTGATCGCCGCCACGACGGGACGGATGTTGATCAGGGTCTGCGGGGTGATCGCCTCGACGTCCTGGGTCGTCATGCGCTCGCGCACGACACGCTCCATGCGGGACAGGCCCACGCGGATCTGGTTCTGGATCAGCTCGCCCACGGTGCGCAGACGACGGTTGCCGAAGTGGTCGATGTCGTCGACCTCGACCGGGACCTCCACGCCGCCGGGGACGGTCATGGTGGTCGCGACGTTCTGCTCCGCGTCGTGCAGGCGCACGAGGTACTCGACGGTGGCGACGATGTCGTCCTCGGTGAGCACCGAGGCGCCGGTCATCGGGTTGTCGGTGAGACCGAGCTTCTTGTTGAACTTGTAGCGACCGACGCGCGCGAGGTCGTACCGCTTCTCCTTGAAGAAGAGGTTCTCGAGCAGGGTCTGCGCCGACTCACGCGTCGGGGGCTCGCCCGGACGCAGCTTGCGGTAGACCTCGAGCAGGGCCTCGTCGGTGCCGGCGGTGTTGTCCTTCTCCAGCGTCGACATCATGATCTCGGAGAAGCCGAAGCGCTCCGTGATCTGCTCGGTGGTCCATCCGAGCGCCTTGAGCAGCACGGTGACCGACTGGCGACGCTTGCGGTCGATGCGGACGCCGACGGTGTCGCGCTTGTCGATGTCGAACTCGAGCCACGCGCCACGACCCGGGATCACCTTGACGCTGTGCAGCGTCTTCTCGGTGGCCTTGTCGATGGTGGCGTCGAAGTAGACGCCGGGGCTGCGGACGAGCTGGCTCACGACGACACGCTCGGTGCCGTTGATGATGAAGCTGCCCTTGTCGGTCATGATCGGGAAGTCGCCCATGAAGACGGTCTGCGACTTGATCTCACCGGTGTTGTTGTTGATGAACTCCGCGGTGACGAACAGCGGCGCCGCGTAGGTCATGTCCTTGTCCTTGCACTCCTCGACGGAGGCCTTCACCTCGTCGAAGCGAGGGTCGGAGAAGGACAGGGACATCGACCCGGAGAAGTCCTCGATCGGCGACAGCTCGGCGAGGATGTCGTCGAGACCACCGCTCGGGTTCTCCTCGCCACGGGCGATCGCACGCTCACGCCACTCGGGCGAGCCGATCAGCCACTCGAAGGACTCCAGCTGCACGTCGAGCAGACCGGGTACGTCGAGCGGATCGGTGAGTTTGGCGAAGGAGGCGCGGTGCGGCGCTCCCGGGATGGTCCGGCGCGGTGCGCCGTCGGTTGTTGAGGTGGACTGGCGGGTGACTGCCAAGATGCGTCCTTCCAACACGGATCTCTGTGTGCCCGACGAGGAGCGTCACGTCGTCGGAAGACGGGTGACACCGTGGGCGTTGTTGTCGGCGGCGCTGAGACTTCCCTCGAGGTCGTTCTCGGCGATCACCGCCGCCGGACACAGGAGTGGCCCGGGTGGGAGATCGTGATGTGGACAGAAGGCAGCCAGCGCAACGTCCAACTGTATCAGAAAAAAGGGTGCCGATGTCAACATCGACGAGAGGCCGTCAGAGAGCCTCCGCGCTGGGTGCGACCACCAGTGGCTGCCGGTGTCCGTCGCTGGTGACAAGCGTGCAACCACGGACCCCGCGAGTCAAGAGGAACGCGCAGGTCGATACGTCGAAATTTCGTACGGAATCGCTCAGAAGTCGCTGAAGTTGGAGATCAGCCACTGACCGTCCACCCGTTGCATCGTCACCTGGTACCGCTTGGTCCCGCTGCCGTTCGCCTGCTCCCCCTCGGTCTGACTGAGGATGAGGTTGACGACCAGCGTCGCGGTGTCGCCGGTGATGGACCGGACGCCGACGGTGTCCACACGGCAGTCGACACCACCCTGGGTGAGACCCGTCTGCCCCAGTGCGTCGCGCACGGCCCCCGCGTACTGCGTGAACCGGTTCGACGCCTCGCCGGTGACGTTGGCCTTCGCCGTCCGCTCCCAGTCGTCGAGTTTGGCGTAGTTGACGGCGAACACGCTGCAGATACGGGACTTGGCCTGTGCGGTGACCTGGCTGGTGACCGCCGGGTCGACGAAGGCCTCGTTGTTCGAGAGGGACACGCCCGGTCGGGCTGCGGCCACACCGGCGACGATGCCGACGAGGGCGGCGATCGCGGCGATCACGCCGACCGCTCGCCACCCGAAGCGTCGACGACGCGTGGTCGACGTCGACGTGGGTGCCGTCCCGGCGGGGCTGGTCCGCGGTGCGGGCCGGGTCGCCTGCGGCTTGATCGTCGACACCTTGACCGCCGGCCTCGACTTCCCCCGGGGGCCGACGGGGGGCTTCGTCGTGTCGACGCGCTTGGTCGTGTCGACAGGCTGTGACGTCTCGGCGGCCGTCGTCGTGTCCGCGGGTGTCGTCGCGCTGTCGGCGGCGGTCTCGCTGTCGGTGGACGCGGTGTCGGTGGACGCGGTGTCGGTGCCGGTCTCGGCCGAGGTCGTGCTCTCGGCCGGCTCGGGGGTCGCCGGTGTCCGCTTCTTCGGCCGGCGCGGGGCCTTCGGCGGTGACGGCTCGACGGGGGTGGTGGCACTGTCCCCCGACGCCTGCTGTGCGTCCTCGCCGGCGGGCCGCGAGGTGGGCCTGTCGGGTCCGGTCGGTCGGGTCGCGGGACGTCCGGCGACGCGGGGGCGGCGGTTGCCGCGGGGTCCGCGGGGCGTGGTCATCAGTTGCCTCCCGGGGCCGGGGCGGCAGGACTCGGCGACGGTGCGGCACCGGCCGCCTGTCCTGCGTCGGTCGAGTCGATGGCGACGGAGTCCAGAGGTTGGATGTTGGAGGCCTTCCAGATGCCGCCGTCCTTGGTCACGGCCACCTGGAATCCCATCGTCTGCGACGACGACGCCTGGTTGGGGCGCGACGAGGTCACGTTGAGGAACACGAGGGTGGTGGCGTTGCTGCGGTCGTCGTCGAGCGAGACCACGGCGCTGCGTTGCAGCTTCGCGGTGAGGGTGGCGGCGTTCGCGGGGTCGCCCGCCTCCTTCTTCAGCTGACCGAGCCCGGTGCTGCCGAGCAGCTGTGTCCGGGCGTTGCCCGTCACCGATCCCTGCAGGCGCTTCTCGTAGGCGTCGCTGTCCTTGAGATCGATGTTGAGGATGTTCAGCATCGCCTGCTCGGCGCCGCCGAGTGCGTCGTCGCGGGCGGTCTGCACGGGCACCTTGTTCTCGGCGTCGTCGTACCACCGGTATCCGTAGATGCCGGCGAACACGATCGCCGCGACCAGTCCGGCGACCACGACGAGGGCGGACACGGGGAGCGCGGCGGACGACGCCAGACGGCGGAGCCGGGCGGTCCGTCCCGACGCGGATCGCCCCGTCTCGTCCTTCGCTGTCTCGACCTTCGCCGACTCGTCCTTCGCCGACTCGTCCTTCGTCGACTCTTCTGCGGTCGTCGACTCGACCGGTGTGGCGGTGTCGGTGGTCTCCGAACCCGTTGCGGGGCCGGCGTCGGCGTCGGTGGTCTCGGGGGACGGGTCCTCGGGGGTCCGATCGTCGGACGTGTCGGGCTCCTTCGAGGGATCCGTCGGGTCGGGAGTGTTCATCGCCTCGTCACTGTAGTCATGGTCCCTGAGAGCTCCCCCACATCGGAGCGCGCAGCGTGGCCGCGCACACGACAGCCGCGCACCGAGAGGTCTCGGTGCGCGGCGGGTCGGGTCAGCGCGGGAACACCCCGAGCAGGTACGACAGCTGGGTCGCGATGGGGTTCAGGTTCAGCTTGTCGGGATCCTTCTTGGGGTTGTTGTCCCAGGGTTGCGAGATGTACGGGTCGGCGTAGACGGCGTTCTGGGCCCCGCGGACGTCGGTCGGACTGCCCTGCGGGAGCGAACACCGGGCGTCGGTGTTGAACGGGAAGTCGTCGTAGTTCACGTCGAAGTTCGGGTTCTTCCGCTTCTCCTCGGCGATGATCTGCTGCGTCTTCTCGTAGCCGAACGTGCACGACGGCGGGTTGTTCGTCTCCAGCGTGGCGCCGAAGTGGATGGTGCCGTCGCCCGGTGCGGGCGTGTAGCTCGCCGCCGAGACGGCCGACAGCAACGCCAGGGCCGGCGACACACCCGCGTAGGTGCCCTTCACGTTCCGCACATCCGTCGCCAGATCGTGCAGTGCGGTCGTGATGTCACCACCGCTGCGTTCGAGCAGCGCCGACAGCTGAGTCGCCGAGGTCTGACCTGTCGTCAGCAACCGACGGATGTCCGGGTCACTCGACGCGAGCTGCGCGGTGATGAGACCCAGGTTCTTCGACCAGTTCAGGATCTCGTCGGACTGGGCGGCCTGCGTGGTCAGCACGGTGTCGGAGTTGCGGATCAGCGAGATCGTCTGCGGCAGGTTGTCGTTGCCCGACTTCGACAGGTTCGCCAGCGAGTCGATCAACGTCCGCAGGTTCTCGCCGTTGTTGTCGAACGCCTTGCCGAGCTCGGTGACGACCGTGTGCAGATCGTCCAGCGGCACCGACTGGGTGAAGTCGACCGCTGAGGAGATCACGTCCTGGACCGGCACCGGGATCGAGGTGTTGGTGATGACCGACCCGTCCTTCAGGTACGGCCCACCCATCGTCGACGGACGCAGGTCCACGTACTGCTCACCGATCGCCGACCGGTTCGCCACCACCGCCTGCGCCGACGCGGGCACCTTGACGTCGCCCGAGTTCATCTCCAGGTTCACCCGCACACCGTCGGGGCGCAGCTGCAGCGAGCCGACGCGCCCGATCGGGGTGCCGAGATAGGTCACCTCGGCGTTGGTGAAGATGCCGCCCGAGTCCGGGAAGTCGGCGTGCACCGTGTAGATCCCGATCCCGAACAGCTTGTCGAGACGGGCATAGGTGGCACCGACATAGGCGACGGCCACGATGGCTATCACCGCGAACACGATGAGCTGCCACTTCGCGAGCTTCGGGATCACTTGCCGCCCCCTGTCGCGCCGGGTGCCAGCATCGCGGTCGGCGCGGTCAGCGCGGTCTGTCCCTGTCGCGGCGCGGGCAACAGGCTGTACTGCCCACCCGACGGCGGGGTGTTGGGACCCGGCCGGGCGTTCAACAGCGGCAGCAGCGTGATGGTCGGGTACCCCAGACGCGGGCCGTTGCCGTTGTAGTACGGGTTGCGCGGGTCGATCTTCGGCGGCGGACCACTGCCGACCGGCTGATACCGCGGCTCACCCTGACCGACACCGAGCGCCTCGAGGCTGTTGAGCAGCCGCAGGTCGACCGAGAGGAACAGGTTGGTCGAGTCGCCGCGGACACCCGGCAGCAGGTCGTCGGGGAACGGGTAGGTGAACAGCAGCGGAGCGGCCGTGATCAGGTCGGGAGCAGCTCCCGCCAGCGCCGACAGCGTCGGCCGCAGCGCACGCAGATCGGTGATGATCTCCTCGCGTGCGCGGCCGAGGATGTCGACGCCGACCTGTCCGAGCCCGTCGAGCTTCTGCAGCAGGGTCACGAACTGCGGACGCTGGTCCTCGAGCACCTTCACACCTGCGGGCAGCTGCTTGAGGATGCGGTCGATCTGCTGCGTCTGCTGCGCCGTCCGGTCGGACAGGGTGGCCAGACCGTCGATGGCGGTGGTGATGTCGTTCTTCTGCTGGTCGAGCGAGCGGATCAGGCGCTGCGTCTGGTTGAGCAGCGACTTGACCGTCCCCTCGCGACCGCCCAACGCCTTGTTCAGCTCGTCGACGATCGGCTTGATCTGCGCGATGCCGCCGCCGTTCAGCAGCAGCGACAGCGCACCGAGGACCTGTTCGATGTCGGTGGCGGTCCGCGTCCGATCGGTCGGGATCGCCACGTTCTCGGGCTGGCGCGGTGCGCCGGCGTTCGAGGCGGGATCGATCAGCGACACGAACTTCTCACCGAGCAGGTTCGTCTGCGCCACGTTCGCCTGCGCCTTGTCGGACAGGTCGATCTTGTTCTTGACCTGGACCACGACCTGCGCCGACCACTGGTCGGGTGCGATCTCGATCTTCGTCACCTTGCCGACCGTCACGCCGTCGAGCTTGACCGCCGACTGCGGGACGAGGTCGAGCACGTCGGCGAACTGGATCTTGTACGTCCGCGGGTTGTCACCCGTGTCCGCACCACCGGGCAGCGGCACCGAGTAGATGCCACCGGAGCACCCGGTCATGACCAGCGCGGCGACGAGACCCGCCGCGCCCATGGCGACGGCCCCGATGCGACCCCGCAGCAGTCGGCGGCTCATCGCGGACCTCCCGAGAGTTGCGGCGACGGCGTGCCCGGGACGGTGCCCGGCACCGCGCCGCGGCGCTGCTGGTTGTCGGTGCTCAGGATGCCGAACGGCAGGTTCAGCGTCGGCGTCTTGATGCCCTGGTCGATCTGGTCGGTGATGTTCTTGCACTGGTCGAGGATCGGCCGGAGCGTCTTGCTGAACTGGACGAAGGTGGGGTCGCCGGGCTTGAGCGAACCGAGGTCGAGCAGCTTGCAGCTCGTCCCGGCCAGGCTCTGCAGCTCGGGGATCACCACGCGCAGGTCGAGCGTGCCCGACTCGGCGTTGTAGGCGTTCACCAGGTTGCTCAGCGTGACGGGGAGAACGGTGAGGATCTCCTTCTGGAAGTTCGTCGTGTCCGCGAGGGTGCGGGTGGTGGGCAGGAGCTCGCGCACCCGGTCACCGATCGCGTCGCGGTTGTCCTGGACGAACGTCGCCACGTCACCGAGGGCGAGCGACAGCTTGTTCAGGGCCTGCCCGAGCTGCTGCCGTTCCCCGGCGAGGTACTGGGAGAACGACGACAACTGGGTGTTGAACTGCCGCACCTGGGTGTCGTTGTCGGCCAGTGCGCCGACGAAGACGTCGAGGTTCTTGACCGTGTCGACGAGGTTCCCCCGGGAGTTCGAGAGGGTCTGCGTCGCCGCAGACAGCCGCTGGATGGTCTCCCCCAGCTTCTCGCCGTTGCCGCGCAGGTTCTCCGCGCCGGTGGTGATCACCTGGCTCAGTGCGCCGTTGCGGTTGGCGCCCTGCGGACCGAGCGACTTCGACAGCTTCTCGACGCTGGCGTAGAGGGCGTCGACCTCCACCGGGACCATCGTCTCCTGCAGGCTGAGCGTGATGTCCTTGCCCGCCTTGCGATCACCCTTGTGGTAGACGGGCGTCAGCTGGATGTACCGGTCGGCGACGACCGACGGCGTGATCTGCACGGCGCGGACGTCGGCGGGCAGGTTGTACCCGGAGTCGACGCTGAACTCGATCTTCACCTTGTCGCCCTGCGGCTCCACGGAGTCCACCGAGCCGGCCTTGACACCCATGATGCGGACGTCGGACCCCTCGTAGATGCCGACGCTGCTCTTGAAATACGCGGTGACGTGTGTCTTCGAGATGGACGTGAACACCCACCACAGGACACCCGCCGCGATCAACGCGACGATGACCGTGGTCACGAGGATCGCGATGTGCCGCGGCGTGAACCACCGACCGGGACCGGAGGTGTCCTGGAGGTCGTGCCGGGCGGAATTGTCGGACATCATCCGGTCGCCTCCGATCCACCGTTGTTGAGCTGCCGGTACTTGTTCGGCGGGCGTGTCGTGTTCTGCGCCGGCAGGCCGGGCGGCAGGATGTTCGTGATCACCAAGTCGAACCAGCGGCCGTTGCCGAGCACGTTGGCGTAGAGCCGGTAGAACGGCGCGAGATAGGTGATCGAGTCACGCAGGTTCTTGTCCTGACGCTGCAGGATGTCGGTGACACCCTTGAGCTGTTCGAGCGCCGGGCCGATCTGCTTCTCGTTGTCCCGCACGATGCCGGTCAACGTCACCGACAAGGTCGTCGTCGACTGCAACAGACGGGTGATGTCGCGCTGACGGTTGTTCAACTCGTCGAGCAGGTCACCCGCCCCGGCGATCAACCGCGTGAACTCACGGTTGCGGTCGGCCAGGATCTGGCTGGTCCCCTTGGTCGCCTCGAGCAACCGGCGGACCTCCTGATCGCGGCTGGCGATCGTCTGCGACAACCGGCTCAACCCGTCGAGGGAGTTGCCGATCTCGCTCGGGGTGCCCGCGAACGCCGCCGACAGGGTCCGGAAGCTCGTCGCCAACTGATCGGTGTCGACGTTCTGGATCTGCCGCGACGCGTCCTGGAAGGCCTCGATCACGTCGTACGGCGACGTCGTCTGGGTGATCACCTTGTCCGGGTCGGCCAGCTTGTCCCCGCGCGGATCGATCTGCAGGAACTTCTGACCCAGGATCGTCTTGATCTGGATCGACGCCGTCGTCTGGTCACCGACCCAGGTGTTGTTCACCTGGAATGCGATCCGGACGCGGTCACCGTGGATCTTCACCGACTGGACCTGACCGACCTTCACGCCGGCCACCCGCACCTCGGCGTTGGCCTTGATGCCCGCCCCCTCGGTGAAGTCGGCCTTGTAGACCGTGCCCGCACCGACCAACGGCAGGCTGCCCAGGAAGAACGCCGACAGCGTCACCATGATGAGCAACAACAATCCCAGACCACCGACGGTGATCGGACTGCGACGAGGGGCGTCGGGACGACGGTTCTCGTTCTTGGGTGCCATGTCTGCCTCCTTCCCTAGCTCGGCGGCTTGTCGTCGGTCCAGCACCGCGTGGCGGCGTTGGTGTACAGGACGTGGTTGATGTCGGGCAGCGGGATGAGCGGCTGACTGAGCAGCGTGCTCTTGCCGTTGCCGGCGACGATGTCGATGCCGCACAGATAGAACTGGAACCAGGACCCGAACGTCGCGGCCCGGCCGATCTTCTGCGCCTTGATCGGCAGCGTCTCGAGCGTCTTCTCGACCTCGGCGCGACGGTCGGTGATCACCTTCGACAGGTCGTTGATCGACGCGATGCTGCCCTGGATCGACGGCCGTGTCGGCGTCAGGATCGAACTCGTCACCGCGGTCAGGTTCGACACCGAGGTGATGGCCGAGCCCACCGAGTCGCGCTGTGCCGCCAGGCCGGTCACGAACTTCTCGGTCGTGGTCAGCAGGTCGGTCAGCTGGTCGTCGTTGCGGTTGACCGTGTCGAGGACCTTGGTGAGGTTGGTGATGAGGTCACCGATGACCTGGTCCTTGTCGGCGATGGTGTTGGTCAGGTCCGCGGTGTCGGCGACGAGGTCGGTGATGGTGCCGCCCTCGCCCTGGAACACGCGGATGATCTCGTTCGACAGCTTGTTCACGTCGTCCGCGGTGAGCTCCTGGAAGAGCGGGCGGAAGCCGTTGAACAGGTCGGTGAGGTTGACCGCCGGGTGGGTGTTCGCCTGCCCGATCGTCGTGCCGGCGCCGATGGTCTGCCCCTGGTCGCCGGGGCCCTTCTCCAGCGCGAGGTAGCGGATGCCGGTGAGGGTGCGGAACCGGATGTAGGCCTGCACGCCCTCCGGCAGCTGTCCCCGGTTGATCGAGAAGTCGACCTTGGCGAGGTTGTGGTCGTGCACCTCGACCGACTGCACCTGTCCGACACGGACACCCGCGATGCGGACGTCGTCGCCCGGGTTGAGCAACGACGCATCGGTGAAGATCGCCGAGAACTTGTTGTCGCCGGAGGTACCGGAGTTCGCGATGATCAGACCGAGCGCGCCGGTCGCGAGCACGGTGACCACAGCGAAGATCACGAGCCGGATCAGCGGCCCCAGGAAGCCGTTCCTCACTTGATCGTCACCTGCGCTCCCTGCAGCCCCGGGGCGACGATCTGCGCGATCCATCCGGGGACGTCGGAGGGATCGGTGCCGGCCTCGGCCGCCATGATCGCCTTGAGGGCCATCTTGTTCTGGGGGTCGTTGTAGACGCTCGGCTGGATGGTCCCGACGGGGGTGGTCGAGAAGTCGGGGATCGGCAGCTGCGTCACGTTCCGCGGACCGGGGTTACGCGACGGCGGCTGGTACGAGCCGTCGTTGATGGAGCCACCCGGGTACTGCGGGAAGGGTCGACCCTCCTGGTAGTGCTTCGGGTAGCACCGGGGTCCGCGGTCGTCGAGCAGGCGCGGCTCGTCCTGGTTCGGCAGGTACCGACCTCTCGGGTTCGAGAAGGTCAGGGTGACGCGCACGCCGGGGTTCTTGGTGCCCTTGCCGACGATGTTGTTCACCTCCGGGATGAGACCGGCGAAGTTCTTGAACGTGCACCCGAAGGCCGGGGACTGGGTGGCCAGTGCGGTCAGCAGCGGCTCGGACTCGATGGACAGGTCCAACAGGTCCCGACGGTTGGTGGACAGGAAGTCGGTGGTCTCCACCGTCGCCTTCTGCACCGTCGAGATGAAGGCCCGCAGGTCGCCCTGCTTCTCCACCAGGGTGTTCGAGGTGGTGCGCAGCGTGTCGAGCGCATCGATCACGTCGGGCAGTGCCTGCGAGTAGGTCTGCGAGAACGTCGCCAACCCGCGCAGGGTCCCCTGCAGCTGCGGCATGTTCGCGTTGACCTGGCTGAAGATGTTGTTCAGCTCCTCGAACGAGGTGCCGAGCCGATCGCCGTTGCCCTGCAACGCCTTCGACAGCGAGCCGAGCGTGACCGAGAGGTCCTGCGGGGGGATCGCGTCGAGCACGGGGAGCAGCTTGTCGAACAGGGTCTGCAGTTCGAGTGCGTTGCCGCTCTTGTCGGTGGCGATGGTGTCGCCGTTCTCGAGCGTCTTGTCCTCGGCGTTCTGCGGGATCTGCAGGGCGACGTACCGCTCGCCGAACAGGGTCTTCGGCAGGATCCGCGCGGTCACGTTCGCCGGCAGCATCTTCGCCTTGTCGGGCTGGAGCCCGAGGGTGACGGTGACACGACCGTTGTCGGCGGCCTTGACGTCGCGGACCTCACCGATGATGAGTCCGCGGACCTTCACGTCGGCGTTCGGCGGGAGGTTGTTGCCCGCCGAGTCGGTGGCGAGATCGACGTCGGTGAAGGTGGTGAACGCCTGGTTGAACTTCAGGATCGTCCCGCCGACGAACAGCGCGACCACCACGAAGAACACCAGACCCAGGAGCCGGATACGCGTCTTGCCCATGTCAGCCCGCCACCCTGACCGACGTGCTGGTTCCCCAGATCGCGAGTCCCAGGAAGAAGTCGAGCACGGCCAGCAGGACGAGCGCCGCACGAACGGCACGTCCGACCGCCACACCCACGCCGGCCGGACCGCCGGAGGCGTAGTAGCCGTAGTAGCAGTGCACGAGGATGATCACGAAGGCGAATATCAACACCTTGCCGAACGACCACAACACGTCCACCGGTGGCAGGAACAGGTTGAAGTAGTGGTCGTACGAGCCGGTCGACTGACCGTTGAACACCGTCGTCACCGTGCGCGTGGCCAGATACGACGCCAACAGGCCCAGCACGTACAGCGGGATGACGGCGATGAAGCCGGCGACCACACGTGTGGTCACCAGGAACGGCACCGACGGGACCGCCATGACCTCGAGGGCGTCGATCTCCTCGGAGATGCGCATGGCACCGAGCTGGGCGGTGAACCCACACCCGACCGTCGCCGACAGCGCGAGACCGGCGACGAGCGGCGCGACCTCACGGGTGTTGACGTAGGCCGAGAGGAAGCCGGTGAGGGCCTGCGATCCCAGCTGGTCGAGTGCGGCGTACCCCTGCAGGCCGACGACGACGCCGGTGAAACCCGTGAGCAGCACCATCACGCCGACGGTGCCGCCGATCACGGCGAGACCACCCGCACCGAAGGCGACCTCGGCGAGCAGCCGCAGCATCTCCTTCGGGTAGTGGGTGACGGTCCGGGGTGCCCAGCCGACGGCGCGGCCGTAGAAGGACATCTGTTCGCCCGCGCCGTCGAGCACCTTCAGCGGTGCGTTGACGCCCTGGCGGAGTCGGTAGTTGAGCTGGTCTGCCCTGCTCTTGGCAACTGTCATCGTCGATACCCCCTATGAGCCCCGAGGAGGGACGATCTGCAGGTACACGGCGGTGAGGATCAGGTTCGCGAAGAACAGCAGCAGGAAGGTGATGACGACGCTCTGGTTGACCGCCTCACCGACACCCTTCGGACCGGACTTCGGGTTCAGACCCTTGTAGGCCGCGACCACGCCGGCGAGGAGACCGAAGATGGCCGCCTTCACCTCGGCGATGTAGAGGTCCGGGAGTTGGGCGAGCGTGGAGAACGACGCCAGATAGGCGCCGGGCGTACCGCCCTGGACGATCACGTTGAAGAAGTAGCCACCGCCGATGCCGACGACGCACACGAGGCCGTTGAGCAGGATGGCGACGAGCACCATGCCGATGACACGCGGCACGACGAGGCGCTGCACCGGGTTGATGCCCAGCACCCGCATGGCGTCGATCTCCTCGCGGATGGTGCGCGAACCGAGGTCGGCGGCGACGGCCGACCCGGCGGCGCCCGCCACGAGGAGCGTGGTGATGACCGGCGCAGCCTGCTGCACCACCACCAGCACGCTGGTGGCACCGGTGAACGACTCGGCGCCGAGCTGACGGATCAGTGAACTCGTCTGCAGGGAGACGACCGCGCCGAACGGGATGGCGATCAACGCCGTCGGCAGGATCGTCACGCTGGCGATGAACCACGCCTGCTCGACGAACTCACGCAGCTGGAACGGACGGACGAAGATGTTCCGGATGACGTCGGCGAAGAGCTGGACGATGTTGCCCGTCTGCGTCAGCGCCGCACTTCCGGCCTGGTTCACCCGTTCGACGCCACGCGTGGTGGCTGAGCTCATCGAGATGCCCTTGTCGTCGTGCTGTCAGAGGTCGTCGCCGCGGTCTGCGCGGCGATCACGCGTTGCCGGCCCGGTAGGCCGGGAACTGCTCGGTGTTGGCCTCGGAACCCGCGAACTGCTCGTCGCGATCGCCCGAACGGGAGCCGTTGCCGTTCCCGTTGTCGGCGTCGACCCGGCGGCGTTCCTCGCGGATCTCGTCCTCGGCCTGCATGCTCTCGCGGATCGCCTGCTGGGCGTTCTCCGGGAGGGTGTGCAGCATGTCCTCCACACGCTGGCGGTGTCGGGTGGCCGCCTTCCGCTCGGGCATACCGGGATTCGGCTGCACCTGCGGGATGATCTCGGAGAAGTCGTCTTTCGTGCCGCCACCGGAGACGCCGGCCTCGGCCAGCTGCGCCTCCTGAGCGGCGGTCGCGTCGTCCTTCTCCTCGGACATGCCGATGGGACCGAATCGGTCACCGGAGAGGAACTGCTTGACCGCGGGCTCGTCGGAGGTGAGCAGCACCTCGCGGGGCCCGAACATGACGAGTTCCTTGCGGAACAGCATGCCGATGTTGTCGGGGATGGTCCGCGCGATGTTGATGTTGTGCGTGACGATCAGGATCGTCGCGTCGATCTGGGAGTTGATGTCGATCAGCAGCTGCGAGATGTAGGCGGTGCGGACCGGGTCCAGACCGGAGTCGGGCTCGTCGCACAGGATGATCTGCGGGTCGAGAACCAGCGCGCGGGCCAGTCCGGCGCGCTTGCGCATACCGCCCGAGATCTCGCCGGGAAGCTTCTCCCCCGCGTCGGCCAGACCGACGAGGTCGAGCTTCTCCATGACGATGTCGCGGATCTCGCTCTCGCCCTTCTTGGTGTGCTCGCGCAACGGGAAGGCGGTGTTGTCGAAGAGGCTCATCGAGCCGAACAGCGCACCGTCCTGGAACAGCACGCCGAAGAGCTTGCGGATCTCGTAGAGCTCACGCGAGGAGCACTTGGTGATGTCGGTGCCGTCGACGATGACCGAGCCCTGTTCGGGGTGGAGCAGACCGATGAGCGCCTTGAGGAACACCGACTTGCCGGTACCCGACGGCCCCAGCAGCGCGCTGACCTCTCCCTCGGGGAGCGTCAGGGTGACGTCACGCCAGATGTTCTGCGAACCGAAGGACTTCGTGAGCCCTTCGACACTGACCTCGACACCCACGTTCGAACTCCTCTGCTGTCCCCGCCCGCTTGTGGTTCGAGTCACTGTAACCCACTGTTCGTGATCGCCGAACATCAACGCCCCATTTCGTGACCCTTGACGGGAATAGGGGCCTGAACTGGGGAAATGACACGTCCGGACGTGGAGACGACGACGAGGCCACCCCGCCGGAGCGGGGTGGCCTCGCCTGTTCTGCGTAGCCCGGCTACGCAGGTGTCACTTGACCGAGACGGACGCGCCGGCCTCTTCGAGCTTGGCCTTGGCCGCGTCGGCGGCCTCCTTGTCGACCTTCTCGAGGATCGCCTTGGGGGCGGACTCGACGAGGTCCTTGGCCTCCTTGAGGCCCAGGCCCGAGACGACCTCGCGGACGACCTTGATGACCTGGATCTTCTTGTCGCCGGCGCCCTCGAGGACGACGTCGAACTCGTCCTGCTCGGCGGCGGCCTCGGCGGCACCGCCGGCGGCGGGCGCACCCGCGGCCGCGACGGCGACCGGAGCCGCTGCGGTGACCTCGAAGACCTCTTCGAACTTCTTCACGAAATCGCTGAGCTCCAGCAGGGTCAGTTCCTTGAACTGATCGATGAGCTCGTCGGCGCTGAGCTTCGCCATGATGGCGTCC
This sequence comes from Williamsia sp. SKLECPSW1, assembly GCF_054332755.1. Taxonomy (NCBI): domain Bacteria; kingdom Bacillati; phylum Actinomycetota; class Actinomycetes; order Mycobacteriales; family Nocardiaceae; genus Williamsia; species Williamsia sp. SKLECPSW1. The sequence goes on from NZ_JBTGLI010000001.1 coordinate 737,014, forward strand.
TTCCTGTCAGACCCCGGTGGGGTGTCGATCCCCGCGGGGACGTTTTCTGTGGTGGCGGCGGGTGCCGCCGGGTGGGTGGGTGTCGCGGAGAACTACTCCGCGGCTCCCGACTGCTTCTCCTGCAGGGCTGCGGCGAGCCGCGCGACCTGCGATGCGGGCTGGGTGAACAGCCCGGCGGCCTTGCTGAGGTTGCCCTTCATGGCGCCGGCCAGCTTGGCCAGCAGGACCTCACGGGTCTCCAGATCGGCGATCTGCTCGATCTCGGCCACGGACAGCGCGCGGCCGTCCATGTAGCCGCCCTTGACGACGAGCGACTTGTTGTCCTTGGCGAAGTTCTTGATCGCCTTCGCCGCGACGACGGGCTCACCCTCGATGAAGGCGATGGCGGTGGGACCGACGAACAGATCGTCGAGACCCTCCACACCCGCCTCCGAAGCGGCACGCTTGACGAGCGTGTTCTTGGCGACGGAGTAGGTCGCGCCCTCGCCGAGGGAACGACGCAGATCGGTGATCTGCTTGACCGACAGACCGCGGTACTCCGTGATCACGGTCGCCGTGGAACCCCGGAACTGCTCTGCGATCTCCGCGACTGCGGCGACCTTCTCGGACTTGGCCATGTCTCGCCTCCTCTCCTACGTGTCGTGCCGGACGAGCCCGGTGTGGCGGGTCGTCGAGCCCGGAGACGACGAACGCCCCGGACGCGGGAGTCCGGGGCGCGAGAGAGGCAGGCCGACATCGTCGGCTAGCACGGTCACACCTCGTCCACCTGCGTGGGTCGCCGGCGTGGAACACCGGGCCTTCGGAACCCCCGTGACGGGAGATCGACCGACGGTCTCTGGTTGAACGGTCAGAACGCGTCGCCGAGGCGACGAACGCACTGGTCTCCCAGCGTACGGGTCGTGCGGCACCGCTCCAAATCGTGGCCGTCGGCCGGACCGGGGGTGCTTGTCTCGGCGTACGAACGGTGACGATTCCATAACGGACGCCGCACGCGGTCGCACTGTTGTCACGAAGCGTGCGACCCCCTCGTCGCCCGGCAATAGGTTGGGTTACATTCGGGATGAAGGGGTCGTGACCTGCGCCACATTCACTGGGGAGCAGGCCGACCGACCACGGAGTGGACCCGAGGACGTGTCCGCTGCGACCAGCATCGCGCACGACGCGGTCCGGTGACGCAGACACGTGCTCGGCCCGCCACAGCGAAGGTGTGTGCGATGACAGTGTCTGCAGACCGCGGCGACATGCCGGCCATCCGGCCGGCGTCCCCTGCCGCGCCACGTCCGATCCACACGCCGCGCCGGGCCACCGCCCCGATCCCGACCCTCCCCCTCGGCGACCCCACCGGCGGCGCGGACGCACTCCGCTGGAAGCAGCTGGTCGACGGCCCGCAGCGATACCCCGACGTGCTGATCGACCGCGACGTCGAGATCCGTATGTCCGACGGGATCGTGCTGCGCGCCACGGTGATCCGCCCCGCCGATGCGATGCGCCGCGCGGTCACGACGACCCACCCCGCCGTCATCAGCATCAACCCCTACAACCGTGCGGTCCTCGACGCGATCGACACCGCGCTGCACAACCCGGTGTTCGGCCGCGGACTGCGGGGACTCGCGGGCGCTGTGGATCTGGCCGGGACACCGTTCGCCGGGGTCACCGGGGTCACCCAGACCCTGTCGGGCGGCGCACTCGAGGTGTTCGGCATCAACCGCAGCCTTGTCCGCAGCGGCTACACCCAGGTCATCGTCGACGTGCGCGGCACCGGGTCCTCACACGGCAAGTGGCAGATCCTCGGCGCCCGGGAGCAGCAGGACTCGGTGGAGATCTGCGAGTGGGTCGCCGATCAGCCCTGGTGCGACGGCACATTCGGCCTCGCCGGCTGGTCCTACTCCGCGATCAACTCGCTGCAGGCCGCCGACAAGCGGCCCGCCGGCCTCAAGGCCGTGTTCGCGGTCGAGGGCTGCGAGGACATCGTCCGCGACATCTACATCACCGGCGGCATGCCGTCGCTGTTCATCCCGATCTGGCTCGGGGTCGTCAACGCCCTCAAGTGGATGCCGAACCCGGCGACCGCGGCCAAGGATCTCGTCGACGGCAACACGCTGCGGTGGCTGCGGCACCGACTGGCCTCCCCGGCCACCGAGGTCGGTTCCCTCGCATGGGGTTTCCTCACCGGCCGCGACGACCGCATGTACGACGACCCCTACTTCGACGAGCGGGACCCCGAGGTGGAGCGGATCGACGTGCCCACCTTCCTGTTCGGCGCCTGGCACGACCTCTTCGGCCGCAGCGCGACGTCGGTCTACTCCCATCTCCGGATGGCCCCCGGCCGCAAGCAGCTCGTCGTCGCCGACGGGTATCACATCGACGCCGGCGCGGGATTCGGCGGCGCGGGGAACCCGCCGCGGGTCGACGTCCTCGAGCGCGCCTGGTTCGACCGCTGGCTCAAGGACATCGACAACGGCGTCGAGCACTACGGACCGGTCACCCTGCAGCAGCAGGGTGGGTCGTGGACGGCCGGTGCGAGTTTCCCGCGGCCCGAGGCCACGCTTCGTCGCCTCGACCTCACCGACGCGTGCTCGTCCACCGCCGACCACGCCGTGTTCGACGGCGCCCTCGGCACCGATCGGCCGCGCGGTCGCCGCGCGATCGGCGTGCGGCCGGACGCCCGCGGGCTGCGGTCGCGGGACATGACGCAGGTGACAGCCGGCATCACCGCGATGCTCGGCCGCGACTACACCGTCGACGCACGCGAGCAGGAGGCCGGCGGCCTCACGTTCACCACCGGGCCGGTCGCGGAACGCACCCAGATCTCCGGTTCGATGAACCTCCACCTCTACGTGTCGACCTCGGGCAACGAGGGGACCTGGGCGGTGACCGTCAACGACGTCGCACCCGACGGGACGTCGACCGTGCTCACCAACGGTGCGCTGACGGTGTCGAACCGCGCCTACGACAAGGAGCGGTCGGAGTACGCCGCCGACGGCACCCTGTTGTCGCCGTACCACTACCTCAGCCATCGGCGGAAGCTGCCGGTACCCGCGGACGTGCCCGTCCCGATCGACATCGACCTGGTCCCGACCGATGCGGTGCTCGAGATCGGTCACCGTATGCGCGTCGACGTCTACGCGTCGAGCTTCCCGCGGTACCTGACCGTGGTGCCGGACCTGATCCGCGCCCGCGGCCGGCGCCAGTCGCTGGTCCTCGACGCCAAGCACCCGAGCTACCTGTCGTTCCTGGCGATCGGCGCACCCGGCTGGTGACAGGCGCGGGGTGACACTCGCGCCACCCCGCCGACCGGGCCACAACCCTCCGCCGACCGTGCCACAACCCTCCGCCGACCGTGCCGAAAGCGCTCGGTGAGCGGGCACTACCCGATGGGCACGTCGCTCTCGGTGAACAGGATCCGGTAGATCCAGCCCGCCTCCGGACCGACGACGTCGGTGACGAGGTCGATCAGCGTCGCCGCGAAACCCGAACCGTGCGCTGCTCCCCCGCTGTCGTCGAGGTGATGTGCCACTTCGTGGAGCACGACGAGTTCGCGCAGCGCCCACCTGCCGTCGCCGTCCTCCGGTACCGCGATCACCGCGGGCGGCCCCGCCTCGTAGTGGGCGCTGACCGGGCCCCGGCGCACCCGCACCGCGACCGGCTCCGTCGCACGGGGGAACCGTTCCCGTACCGACGGCCGCGCGAGGACCCGCTCGACGTGGTCGGCCACCGAGGCCACGGAGGCGAACCGCGCCTCGGGCGGGACGGTGACGGTTACGCCGCCGACCTGCGCGGTGCCGCCCGCCGCCTCGAACACGAGGTGCGCCATGCGTTCCGCGGCGTAGAGCGCTGACCGTCCCGAGTCCCGATCGCCGCCGGTCACCGCGACATCAGCCCTCCTCCAGCGCGGCCCGCGACCCGCCGAGACGCTCCTGCTCGCCGATACGGGCGCGACGACCCGCCCGGTCACCGGCGCGACGTGCACCCTCGGAGTAGCCTGCCGACGCGCTCGACCCCCGCCAGGTGCCGCGCGCGGTGGACTCGGCACGGTGGTAGTCGACCACCTCGATCTCCTTGTCTCGCAGCGCGATCTGGGTGGAGTGCGACCCACCGACGTCGGCGGATTCGGCTTCGGCGCGGGCCTGGTCGCGCGCCTCGCGCAGCCGGGTGCCGATGCGTTCGGCGAAGGCGGACTGGAAGTTCAGGCGGGCGGTGATCGGCGACAACGGGGTGTACTGCACCCGGCGACGGGTCCGCCACCCGTCGCGGTCGGTGACGACCCGCGCCGCCGTCTCCTCCTTGTAGGCACCGGATTTCAGATAGGCGTCGCTCGCGGCGACCATCTGCACCACCAGCGAGCTGTAGAGCGTCTCCGTCGCATCGATGTCACCGGAGAACCCGTAGGCCATCACGAACGTCGAGTTGTGTGCCACGTCGACCTTGAGGTCGTTGGCATGACCGATCGCCACGAACAGGGCGACGTAGGTCCGCAGTCCGCGTTTCCCGGCGGTACCGATCGCGATCTGGCGGACCGTCGGCGCCGAGCGCGCGGCCGACGGGTCGTGCGCGCGGGCCACCGCGATGTCGATGGAGGCGGCGGTCGCGAGCCGCTGTGCGGCCTGCAGGAAGGTCGCGGCCTCGTGTTCGTTGTCGGTGCCCTCGGCCTGCCGCAGCAGGTTCGCGATGCGGGTGAGGTTCTTGTCGTCTCGCATGTTCATTCGACTCTCGCAGACGCCCATCGGTTCCATCGTCGCGCAGACGACGACAGCCGCGTCGGATCATCCGATCCGGCGCGGCTGTCGCGTGTCGTGACGCGGGGCCCGTGGCCCCGGGTGTCTCAGGCCTCCGCGGGCACCGCGTAGTTGCGGTTGATCGACGGGTCGACCGGGATGCCCGGGCCGGACGTCGTCGAGACGGTGACCTTCTTCAGGTACCGGCCCTTCGCCGCCGACGGCTTCGCGCGCAGGATCTCGTCGAGCGCGGCGCCGTAGTTCTCGGCCAGCTTGGTCTGGTCGAACGAGGCCTTGCCGATGACGAAGTGCAGGTTGGCGGCCTTGTCGACGCGGAAGTTGATCTTTCCGCCCTTGATGTCGTTGACAGCCTTGGTGACGTCCGGGGTGACCGTGCCGGTCTTCGGGTTCGGCATCAGACCACGCGGGCCCAGGACGCGTGCGATGCGTCCGACCTTGGCCATCTGGTCCGGCGTGGCGATCGCCGCGTCGAACTCGAGCCAGCCGCCCTGGATCTTCTCGATCAGGTCCTCGGCACCGACCTCGTCGGCGCCGGCGGCGGTGGCCTCGGCGGCCTTGTCACCGACGGCGAACACGATGACGCGGGCGGTCTTGCCCGTGCCGTGCGGCAGGTTCACCGTGCCGCGGACCATCTGGTCGGCCTTGCGGGGGTCCACACCGAGACGGACCGCGACCTCGACGGTGGCGTCGTAGTTCGCCGACGCCGTCTCCTTCGCCAGCGCTGCAGCCTCCAGCGGGCTGTACAGCTTGTCGCGATCCACCTTCTCGGCGGCCGCCTGGTATGCCTTGCTCTTCTTGCTCATGTGCTCATGTCCTTCTCCGCAGCTCACGCGGATCGGTGGTTGACGGGCCGAGCCGGCCCTCCCACGGGATGTCTTGGTGTCGACGGACTCGCCGACGGTGTCAGCCGTCGACCGTGATGCCCATCGACCGGGCGGTGCCGGCGATGATCTTCGCGGCCTGCTCGACGTCGTTGGCGTTGAGGTCTTCCTGCTTGGTCTGGGCGATCTCGCGGATCTGGTCCATGGTGACCTTCCCGACCTTCGTGCTGTGCGGCTCTCCCGAACCCTTCTGCAGGCCGGCGGCCTTCAGCAGCAGCTTCGACGCGGGCGGCGTCTTCAGCTTGAAGTCGAACGACCGGTCCTCGTAGACGGAGATCTCGACCGGGATGACCGACCCGCGCTGCGACTCGGTCGCGGCGTTGTAGGCCTTGCAGAACTCCATGATGTTCACGCCGTGCTGACCCAGCGCCGGACCCACCGGCGGGGCGGGGTTCGCCGCGCCGGCCTGGATCTGGAGCTTGATGATCCCGGCGAGCTTCTTCTTCTTGGGGGGCATCTCTCTTACCTTTGGTTGTCCTCGTGTGTGCCCGTGTCACCCACCCGATCGCACCGGGTGACGCACGGACGTCCGCGTCCGCTGGAGACGCGAAGTGTGGGAGGCCTGGTCAGATCTTCTCGACCTGACCGAAGCCGAGTTCGACGGGCGTCTCGCGACCGAAGATCGAGACCAGCACCTTCACCTTGCGCTGCTCGGCGTTGACCTCGCTGATCGACGCCGGGAGCGTGGCGAAGGGCCCGTCCATGACGGTGACGCTCTCGCCGACCTGGAAGTCGACCTCGATGGTCGACGCGGCCGCGGCGGCCTCGACACCGTCGGCACCGGCGCCCGACTTGCCCGCGGTCGACTTCTTCGCCTCGACGCGCGGCAGGAGGAACTTCAGGACCTCCTTGAGCGACAGCGGCGACGGCTTGTTGCCGACCTGGCTGACGAACCCGGTGACACCCGGGGTGTTCCGCACGGCGCCCCACGACTCGTCGTTGAGCTCCATGCGCACCAGGATGTAGCCCGGCAGCACCTTGCGGTTGACCTTCTTCTGCTGGCCGTTCTTGATCTCGGTGACCTCTTCGGTCGGGACCTCGACCTGGAAGATGTAGTCGCCGACGTCGAGGTTCTGCACGCGGGTCTCGAGGTTGGCCTTCACCTTGTTCTCGTACCCCGCGTAGGAGTGGATGACGTACCAGTCGCCGGGTGCGCGGCGGAGTTCCTTCTTGAGCTCCTCGACGGGGTCGACCTCCTCGGCCGGCTCGTCGTCCCCGGTCGCGCCGGACTCGTCGGTCCCGGTCTCGTCGGACTCGACGGGCTCGGTGATGGACCCGGCGACGGCGTCGGTCAGCTCGGCGGTCGCCTCGGCGTCGACCGGGGCGTCGGTGACGTCCTCGCCGGACTCGACGATCTCGCGGTCGGCGTCCTGGATCGCCTCGGTGTCCGTGACGGTCTCGACCTCACCGGCGGTGTCGTTCTCGGGGGTGCTCACTGCAGCCCACGCTCCCTTTCGTTTCTGTCGTGCTCGCGTGTCGTTCCGGTCTCGGCGCCGTGCGCGGTCAGCCGAACAACCACAGGACGAGCCGGGCGAACCCGATGTCGATCCCCGAGATGAACGCGGTCATGACGATCACGAAGATCAGCACGATGATCGTGTAGTTGATCATCTCCTGACGCGACGGCCAGATGACCTTCCGCATCTCGGCGACCACCTGGGTGAGGAACACCCACAGTCGCGCGAACGGGTTGCGACGACGCTCCTTCTCGGGGGCGTCGCCGGGACGTTCCTTGAGGGCGACTCCCCCGCCGACGGTGTCGTCGGAGGTGTCTGCCACGGCCGTCGCCGCCCCACGCTTGCCGCGCGGGGTGGACGACCGCTTGCCCGACGGACGCAGTTCGCCTGCGTCGTCGGCGGCGTCGGTGCCGGCCTCGGGAGCGTCGACGTCGGTGGCGTCGGCATCGGCGGCCCCCTTGGCGCGGGCAGCTCTATCGCGCTTGCTCACCGTGATCCTCTCCGTCGTCTGGCGTGACGGCCGGACCTTCGCCGACCGGATGCAGGGGCGACAGGACTTGAACCTGCAACCTGCGGTTTTGGAGACCGCTGCTCTGCCAGTTGAGCTACGCCCCTCTATCGTGCCCCGACACGATCAACGCGCCGCCTCGATGGCAGCGCGCAGCGTGAGGACCACAGACACTGCAGTGTACGACACGCGCTCCGTCCAACTCCAATCCGCCCATGTCAGCAGGGGTGGACGGGGTCTGTCGGGGCCCGTCGGCCGATCGGTCCCGATCAGCCGAACTGCACGTTGGCGAACGCGCGACCGAAGATCTTCTTGCCGTTCGACTTGGCGACCATCGCGATCTGTCCGCGACGGGTCTCGGGATCGAGCGACTTGATCTTCGCCGTGAGGTCCATCTGGCCCTGCCCGTCGGCCGGGACGTAGACCGGACTGGTGAACCGCACGTTGTACTCGTAGACCGCACCCGGATCGCCGACGAACGCCGTCAGGTAGCCGGCGCCGATGCCCATCGTCTGCATGCCGTGCGCGACGGCGGTGTCGAGCCCGACGATGTGGGCGATCTCGTCACTGAAGTGGATGGGGTTGGGGTCCCCGGCGACACCGGCGTAGTTGATGAGGTTGCCGCGGGTGAGCTTCACGGTCCGCGGTTCGAGCTCCTGGCCGACGTGGACGTCGTCGAAGCTGATCGCGCCGTACGGCTTGGGGTCGACCACGGGGTCGGGCTCGGTGAAGAAGCCGCTGTGGTCGGGGACCGTGCGTCCGTGGTCGTAGAAGGCGCCCTCCACCAGCATGGTGTTCGAGACGGTCTTCATGAACGACGGGTCGGGGGCCTCACCGGCGCGGGCGACCAGCGTGGTCCAGGTCGTCATGACCGGGACGTCGTGCTGGTTGTGGATCTGGTTCTTCGTCACCATGATGTCCGCGCCGCCCATCTGGCGGTACGAGTCGAGCGACACGACGCAGATGAGACGATCGCCGACCTCGACGGGCTTGTGGAAGACCAGACGCTGATCGGTCTGCATCATCTTCCACAGGTCCCAGCCCTCCACCATCTCCTCGAAGAGACGGCGCTGGGCGATCATGCCCGGGATGGCGACGAACGACAGCGGGGCGATCAGGGTGGGGTGGCCGTTCGCGTTGGCCGCGGCCTCGTTCCAGTGGACGGGGTTGCCGTCCTGCACGGCGCGGGCGTACTCGCGGACCTTCTCGCGGCCGACCTCGTAGTAGTCCTCGACCGTGTAGTGGAAACCGACCTGGGCGGCGGTCCGCTCCGCGATCTCCGCCGGCGACAGACTCGTCTGGTTGGCCATGATGGCCAGCCGGTCCTCGACGGAGTTGATGGACGTATCGCTCACGTTGGTCACCCGAATCCCTGTCTCTCGCCGACTCCTTCTACCCGAAGTGACCACCGCCGCGTACGGCGATGGTCACGTGGAGGGAAGCGTCAGCGCGATTCCTTGTGCCCCTGGTGCTTGCCGCAGTTGGGGCAGAACTTCTTGATCTCGAGTCGATCGGGATCGTTGCGACGGTTCTTCTTGGTGATGTAGTTGCGGTGCTTGCACACCTCGCAGGCCAAGGTGATCTTCGGCCGCACATCGGTCGAGGAGGCCATAGTCTCTCGCCTTTCGGGTGAATGTCTCGGGGGTAGCGATGGCCGGACTCGAACCGGCGACCTAACGATTATGAGTCGTTCGCTCTAACCAACTGAGCTACACCGCCATGGCACCCCGGGGGGTTGGTCCCGGGAGTCCAGCGAGCCCCCTAACGGAATCGAACCGTTGACCTTTTCCTTACCATGGAAACGCTCTACCGACTGAGCTAAGGGGGCCGGTTCTCCGGGCAGCGAACCGCCCTGAGAGCCGTGTCGAGGTTACACACCGCTGCGATGGGTGACCAAATCGCTGTGACCTCGGCTGTGGCACGTGAAGGATTCGAACCTTCGTAGCTTGCGCGACGGATTTACAGTCCGCTCCCTTTGGCCGCTCGGGCAACGTGCCGTGCGCCGCGCGACACTCTCCGCGCGACGAGGAGAAACAGTACAACGTCGACCCCGGCGTCGCGAAAACCGCACGTCGGCCCCAGGTGTCGGTCGCACCCTCCGGTTTCGCCCGGGGATCGTGCGGCTCGCCCGCGACGTCGTCGGTTCGCCACCCACGGTGCGATTCGCCCGCCGAATTCGGCGGGCGAGACGCGCGCCCGGTGGCGAGACCTCACCACCCCATCGCCCGAGCGATCCGCTCGACCACGGTGCGGGGGCGGTCACGTGCCTCCCGTGCGCTCCATCGGACGAGCCGGAGCCCCTCGTCCAGGAAACGCTGCTGTCGGTACTTCTCGTCCTCGAGCACCTCCTCGACGGTGCGGTCGGAGTATCGGCCGAAGTACTTCCCCTCCCCGTCGCACTCCCCGATCAGATCGTCGCCGAACAGGAAGTCACACCGACCGAGGAAGACGCCGGCGCGGTCGCAGATGTCCTGCTGCGTCAGCGGCACGGGAAGGCCGGCGTCGACCACGAGGAGTCGGCTCCTCGTCTCGGCCGGACTCTCGCACGCGGGATCCATCCGAGCCAGGAGAATCGACCCTCGGCGCGAGCCGTGCCTCCCACGACGCAGTTGGTCGCCGATGTCGTCGGCCGTGCACAAGCCGCGCTTCAGGGCCGCGTCGCCCGCCGCGACCGCGGTGAGGATCGGCGCTGTGCGCGCGAGGTCGGCGATCGTGCGTGCGACGGAGGTCACGAGCACTCCGTCGGCGAAGACGAGGTCGTCGGCGTCGACATTGCGGTGCAGGATCTGCACCCCGCTTGCGCGGGTGCCCGACGCGCCGACGCCAGGCCGCCCCAGATGGACCCGCGAGAGGTCCGCGTCGGGTATCGGCAGGCCGTGGTGCGCGGCCGCGGTGACGTTCGCCAGGCCGACCCCGACCACCGCATCGCGGGCCACCGCGCGAGCGAGGACGAGGTGGCGCTCCTCGGGGAACCCGTTCAGCAGTCGACGTGGTGCGTAGTACCCGCCGCCGAGAGCTGCCAGCTGCCGCTGCGCGACGGCGGCTGCGATGTCGGCCGGACTCGACCCGAGTTCGAGGAGCCGCGCACGACGGACGGCAGTGGGGAGGGCGACGAGATCGATGCTCACGCTCGAACCATCACCGACCGGACCGACCGGCCGGAACGGATCCTCCCGGGTTGTGCACAGGTGAGGCGTCTGAGCGACATCTGGGGACAACCCGGTTCGCCCGCGCGACCCCGGCTCGCCCGCGGAATCGGTCGGGCGAACCCTGCAGCGCGAGGCGAAGCGGACAGAACGCGGGCGAAACGGGGTTGCCCGATGCGAACTGCGTCGAGACCCGGGGTGGGACGTCGATAGGGTGGCGCAATGGCTGATTCATCGTTCGACGTGGTGAGCAAGGTCGATCGTCAGGAGGTCGACAACGCCCTGAACCAGGCGGCGAAGGAGCTCTCGCAGCGGTACGACTTCCGCGGGACCAACACCGGGATCGAGTGGTCCGGGGAGGAGAGCATCGTCATCTCCTCCGACTCCGAGGAGCGCACGCAGGCCGGGCTCGAGGTGTTCCGGGAGAAGTTGATCCGCCGCGACATCTCCCTCAAGGCGTTCGAGGCCGGTGACCCGCAGTCGTCGGGCAAGGGCTTCAAGATCACCGGCACCATCAAGCAGGGCATCGACACCGAGAAGGCCAAGAAGATCACCAAGGCCATCCGCGACGAGGGCCCGAAGGGCGTGAAGGCGCAGGTCCAGGGCGACGAGCTGCGGGTGTCGAGCAAGAAGCGCGACGACCTGCAGGCCGTCATCTCACTGCTGAAGGGCAAGGACTTCGAGATCGCCCTGCAGTTCGTGAACTACCGGTAGCCGCCGCGCGCCATCTCCTCCAGGCGCGCGATGCGCTGCTCCATCGGCGGGTGCGTCGAGAACAACTGACCGATGCGCTCGCCGTTGCGGAACGGGTTGGCGATCATCAGGTGGCTCTGCGCGGCCAGATCGGGCTGGGGCGGCAGCGGGGCGGCCTGCACCCCGCCGGAGATCTTGCGCAGCGCCGACGCGAGCGCCAGCGGGTCGCCGGTCAGCTCCGCGCCGGAGGCGTCGGCCTGGTACTCCCGCGACCGCGACACCGCGAGCTTCACGACGGTCGCGGCGATCGGCCCGAGCAGCGCGATGAGGATCAACGCGAACGGGTTCGTCCCGCCCTCGCGGTTGCCGCCGAACATCCCGGCGAACATCGCGAAGTTGGCGAGGCCGGAGACGACGGCGGCGAGTGCACCGGCGATCGACGAGATGAGGATGTCGCGGTTGTAGACGTGGCTCAGCTCGTGGCCCAGCACCGCCCGCAGCTCCCGCTCGTCGAGCAGGCCCAGGATCCCCTGCGTGCAGCAGACCGCCGCGTTCTTCGGGTTGCGACCGGTGGCGAACGCGTTCGGCGCGTCGGTGGGGCTGATGTACAGCGCCGGCATCGGCTGGCGTGCGGTGGTCGCGAGTTCCCGGACGATCCGGTACATCACCGGCGCCTGCACCTCGGTGACCGGCTGCGCGTGCATCGCCCGCAGCGCCATCTTGGCGCTGTTGAAGTAGACGTAGGCGTTCATGCCGACCGCGAAGAGCACCGCGATGAACAGGATCGCGGGGCTCCGGAAGGCGGCACCGATGGCGACGATGATCGCCGACATGACGCCGAGCAGCAGAACGGTCTTCAGTCCGTTGGCGTGGCCGTGCATGGCGTGGACTCCTGGGATCGAACGGGGCCGGGGTCTCCGGTCACCCGGTCAACGGATCGCCGCTGTCGCCGGTTCCCGCGGGTCAGCCGACGCGTTCGACGGTGTAGCGCACCAGCGAACTGAACGCGCCCTTCGCGTCGTTGTCGGGCAGCGCGTCGAGTTCGGTACGTGCCCGCTCGGCGTAGTCGGCGAGGGTCGCGTGGGCGCGGCCCATCCCCGTCGACGACGTCAGCAAAGACAAGGCCTCGTCGACCTCCGCGTCGTCGGTGAGCGCCCGGCGCTCCCCCGTCGGCGTCAGCAGCAGTTCCCGCAGTCGCGTGCCCTCGGCTCCCGGCTCGTCGAGCGCATAGAGCACGGGCAGCGTGTGCACGCCCTCGCGCAGATCGGTGCCGGGGGTCTTGCCCGACTCCCCCGACGCGGAGCTGATGTCGATGATGTCGTCGGACACCTGGAACGCCGTCCCGACGATCCCGCCGAGGCGCGCCAACCGTTCGACGGTGTCGTCGTCGGCACCCGATGTCATGGCACCGAACCGTCCGGCGGCGGAGATGAGGACGGCCGTCTTCTCCCACACGACGGTGAGGTAGTGGTCGACGGCGCTCTTGTCGGGCGTGCTGCCGATGGTCTCGCGCATCTGACCGGTGACGAGTTCGGCGAACGTGTCGGCGATGATCAGCACCGAGTCCGGCCCCAGCATCGACACCAGACGCGATGCGCGCGCGAACAGGAAGTCGCCGGCGAGGATCGCGACGCTGTTGCCCCAGCGGGCGTTCGCGCTGACCGCACCGCGGCGCATGGTGGCCTCGTCCATGACGTCGTCGTGGTAGAGCGTCGCGAGGTGGATGAGCTCGATCACGGTGGCCGCGGTGATGACGTCGTCGGCGCGCGGCCGGGTGCCGAAGTGCGCCGAGAGCAGCGCGAACAACGGCCGGAAGCGCTTGCCACCGGCGCGGGCGAGATGCGTCGCGGCCTCGGTGAGGAAGTCCTCGCCCGACGACAGCTCGGACAGCAGCAGGTCCTCGACGCGGGCCAGTGAGCTGCCGATCTCCTCGGCGAACTCGGCCGAACCCATGTCGATGCCGGCGAAGGTGGTCTTCACTCCTCGCGCCTTGACGTGTCCACGGACGGCTCCATCTCCTCGGCCCGGCTCCGGGGCGGCCCACCGCGGCGCGGGTCGGGCCCGCCGGGCTCCTGCACCCGAGGGTAATGGGTCGCGTGTGCCGTCGGTGATACTGGATCAGGTGAGCGATGTCGCACCGGACGGGACCGACGGGAGGGGCACCGACCCCATCCCGGGATCCGCCGACGTGCTCGTCGTCGGGGCGGGGCCGGGCGGGTCGGCGACCGCCGCACACGCGGCCGCCGCCGGACACGACGTGGTCCTCCTCGACGCCGCGGTGTTCCCGCGGGACAAGACCTGCGGTGACGGCCTCACCCCGCGTGCCGTCGCGGAGATGGAGCACCTGGGATTGGGGACGTATCTCGCCGACCGTCCACGCATCGTGGGCCTGGCGATGCGGGGTTGGGGTGCGTCGCAACGTGTTCCGTGGCCGTCGGGGCGATTTCCCGCACACGGCAGTGCGGTTGCGCGCACCGAACTCGACGACGCCGTCCGCCGTGTGGCTCTCGACCGCGGGGCGCGGATGGTCTCCGGTGTGCGGGCGGTCGGTGCCGAGATCCGCGACGGCGCCGTCCGATCCGTCGACGTGGTCGGCGAGGACGGGCCGACGTCGATCCGGGTGGGGCAGGTGATCGTCGCCGACGGTGTGCGGTCGCCCCTGGGCAAGGCGTTGGGCCGGGAATGGCACCGCGACACGGCCTTCGGCATCGCCGCACGGTCGTATGCGACGTCCGGTCGCGCCGACGACGAGTGGATGGGCTCGGATCTCGAACTGCACGGCGCCGACGGCGAACTTCTCCCGGGCTACGGCTGGGTCTTCCCGCTCGGCGACGGCACCGTGAACCTCGGTGTGGGTGCGTTGGCGACGGCGAAGCGCCCCGCGCACATCGCGCTGAGGTCGGTGCTCACGCAGTACGCGACGTCACAGCGCGATCGGTGGCAGCTCGACGGTGGCCCGCAGCGGATCGCGTCGGCGCTCCTGCCGATGGGCGGTGCTGTCAGCACCGTCGCGGGCCGCAACTGGATGCTCGTCGGCGATTCCGCGGCGTGCGTGAACCCGTTGAACGGTGAGGGCATCGACTACGCGCTGGAGACGGGGCGTTTCGCCGCGGCGCGTCTGCACGAGCGCGACCACACGACGGCCTGGCCCGTCCTGCTCACCGAGCACTACGGGACGGCGTTCTCCGCCGCCCGTCGGCTCGCGGGTGTCCTGACCGTTCCCCAGGCCGTCCCGGTCCTGGGGCGTCCGGGCATCCGGTCACAGGCGCTGATGTCGATGGTGGTGCGGGTGATGGGCAACCTCATCACCGCCGAGGACCGCGACCTCGTCGCGCGCGCGTGGCATGCCGCGGGGAAGGTGTCGACCGTCGTCGATCACCGCCCACCGTTCAGCTAGGTGCGCCGGCCTGGTCGGCGGCGATCCCGCTGTGCAGGGCCGCGATCCCGCCGGTGAGATTGCGCCATCGCACCCCGGTGAACCCCGCGTCGGAGATCCGTCGTGCCAGTGCCTCCTGATCGGGCCATGCCCGGATCGATTCCGCGAGATAGACATACGCGTCGGGGTTGCTGGAGACGCGGTTCGCGACCGACGGGAGCGCCTTCATCAGGTACTCCATGTAGACCGTGCGGAACGGCGCGAACACCGGCGTCGAGAACTCGCAGATCACCAGACGCCCACCCGGCCGCAGGACGCGCCGCAGTTCACCCAGCGCCACGTCGACGTCGTTGACGTTGCGCAGCCCGAAGGAGATGGTCGCGGCGTCGAAGGCGCCGTCGGCGAACGGGAGATGCAGCGCGTCCGCGCCGACCTTCGGGACGGGACGCGCGGACCCGGCGTGCAGCATGCCCAACGAGAAGTCGGCGGCCACGCAGCGCGCGCCGGACGTCGCGAGTTCCTCGGTGGAGACGGCGGTCCCGGCGGCGAGGTCGAGGACGACGTCGTCGGGTGTGAGCGCCAGCGCCTCACGAGTCGCCTTGCGCCACAACCGGTCCTGACCGAACGACAGCACCGTGTTGGTGATGTCGTACCGACGTGCGACGCCGTCGAACATGGCGGCGACCTCGGACGGCTGCTTGTCCAGTCCGGCGCGGTACGTGGCTGCACTCATGGGCACCACGGTACTGCTCGTCGCCCGACTCGCCGAGCGTGCCGGAACCCACCGTCGAGCGTGCGGGTCAGGCGGTGCGGCGCGAGACGCCGAGGCTACCGGCGCGCTCGAGGACGGCCTCGTAGTGACCCAGGAGCTGATCGCAGATCGACAGCCAGGTGCGGCCGGCCACGCTGCGACGGGCGGCCGCACCGAACGCCGGGCCGACGGTCGGGTCGAGGAGGGCGTCGACCGCGGCAGGCAGACGCTGCTCGAACGACGGGACGTCGAGGAGGTACCCCGTGCGCATCGGGGCGATGAGGTCCTTCGGTCCGCCGGCGTCGGGTCCGATGACGGGCACACCGCTGGCGAGCGCCTCCTGGACCGCCTGGCAGAACGTCTCGTGTTCCCCGGCGTGGACGAAGACGTCGAAACTGGCGTAGGCGGAGGCGAGTTCGAGGCCCGACAGCTCGCCGGTGAACACCGCGTCAGGCATCAGACGCTGCAGGCGTGCACGTTCCGGCCCGTCCCCGACGATGACGATCTGCAGGTCGCGGCGGCCGCTGAGCACGGCGAGACGTTCGACGTGCTTCTCCGGTGCCAACCGCCCGACGAACCCGACGATGGGCGCGCCCGTCGGACTCCACCGGGCTCGCAGCGCGTCGTCGCGGCGTCGGGGGTCGAACTTCTCGGCGTCGACCCCACGGCCCCACCGGAACACCCGCGGCACACCGTGCTCCTGCAACGCGCGGACCGACACCGACGACGGCGCCAGCGTGCGATCGCACGACGCGTGCAGACGTCGTGTCCACGCCCACGCGGCGCGGGTGGTGAGCCCGACCCCGTAGCTGGACGCGAACCCGGCGACGTCGGTCTGGAAGACGGCGACCGTCGGGATGTCGAGGCGGTTGGCCGCATGCGCACCGGCGGCACCGACGACGAACGGGGAGGCGAGATGCACCACGTCGGGGGCGAAGTCGGCCAGAGCGCGGTACAGCGCCGGGTGCGGCATCCCGACGGGCAGCGACGAGATCTTCGGGACGTTCACCGACGGCACCAGATGCACCGGTACGCCGTTGATCTCGCGGGGCGCGGGGGCGGATCCGCGCGGGGTGTCGGGCGCGACGACGATCGCGTCGTGTCCGCGTCGATCGAGGTGGTCGAGCACTCGCAGGACCGAGTTCACGACGCCGTTGGTGTTCGGCAGGAAACTCTCCGTCACGATGGCTGTACGCACGGACGTCAGTGTGGTGAGCGCACCTGACCCGGATCGTTCTCCGACGTGACCCCACCCGGAATGGCGGGTGAACTGTCCGTGCCCGGTTCACCCGCCGTCTGTCCGTCGGTGTCGTCGGCGACGTGTGCCCGTCGTCGTCGGGAGTACTCGGCGATCCCCACCATCACCACGACGATGACGAGCCAGGTGACCCCGACCACCGACAACGCCGGGACGACGGCCAGGCTCGCATCGCGCCCGGCGACACGGACCACGTCCGGGTTGCGGGTGTCGTAGTCGACGTTGATGCGCTGACCCGCGGTCAGTTCGGTCGGGTAGAAGATGCCGAGTCGCGGACTGCGCAGCTCACCGTCGGGGGTGTAGAAGCGGACGGTCGACTTGGTGGCGCCGGCCGTCACGACGTCGGCGACGGCGGTGCCGCGGTGACTGTCGATGGCGGCGTCGTCGCGGTAGCACCCGGCGACGACCACACCCATCATCACGGTCACGATCGCGCCGACGATCACGATCGTGATCTGCGTCCGTCGCAGCGCAGTCGGCATGCGCGTCAGGATACCGCCGCACCCTGAGCACTCTCGGCGCGCACTTTCAGCCCACTCGGCGGGGTGTTTCGGCCCACTCGGCGGGGTAGCCCACCCACCCGTCGAGTGGGCGGTTCCAGACGCCCGTTGGGCGGTTCCAGACGCCCGTTGGGCGGTTCCAGACGTCCAGTGGGCGGTTCCGAACGTCGCGTGGGCGGCTACTCGCCTCGGATACCCGATGCGATCGCCGCGTGGACGTCGCGGAGGCGGTCGCGGTCGGTGGGGACCTCGATGACCCGCATGCCGCTGCCCCCGGCACCGAGCGCCGCGGGCAGGTCGGCGAGCTCGACGCGACGGTGCTCGACGCCGAATCCCGCGCACACCCGACCGATGTCGGCGCGGTGCGGGGTGCCGAACACCCGCTCGAACGCCCCGTCCCAGGCGGGACCGTCGAATCGACGTTCACCCTGCTCCAGCAGCCCGAAGATGCCGCCGCCGTCGTCGTTGGCGACGACGATCGTGAGGTCGCGCGGCCGCGGCTCGCCGGGACCGATCAGCAGCCCGGACGCGTCGTGCAGGAACGTCAGGTCGCCCATGAACGCGACGGTCCGACGGTCGTCGGCGGCCAGCGCGGCACCGATGGCCGTCGAGTTGGTGCCGTCGATGCCGGCGACGCCGCGGTTCGACATCACCCGCACCTCCGACGACACCCGACCGGCCAGCGCGACGTCGCGGATCGGGTTCGACGCGCCGACGAGCAGCTGCTCACCGGGTCGCATGGCGGCGCTCACCGTGCGGGCGACGTGCAGACCGGTCGCGGCACCGTCGCGGTCGAGTTCGGCGTCGACCGAGGCGACAGCCCTCTGCTGGGCGTCGGCGCAGGCCTTCAGCCACTCCTCGGACGGGGCTCCCGCGACCTCCGCACGCGTGCCCGTCGCGAGCACGTTGCCCGAGACGTCCGGCCAGCGCGGTCCGGTGGTCAGCGCGTAGACGCGCACCTCCGGGTCGGCGAGGAGTCGCGACACCTGACGATGCAGCGTCGGCCGACCGCAGATGATCGCCTGCTTGGGGCGCAGCACCGACAGCGCCAACGGGTGCAGCGGCGTCGCCGGGGACGGGGCCGTCGGCTCGGCGACGGTGGGGATGCCGGCCAGTTCGGGCCGCACGCCGGCGCCGTGCCCGGAGACGACGACGGTGTCGTCGGTGATGTCGATGTCGAGGGGGACGTCCAGTTTCCCGACAGCCGCTGTGGTCCAGGGAGCCCCGTCGTCGCGACCGGCGAAGACACCGAGATCGTCGTCGGGTCCGACGCCCGCCTCGGGCACCAGAGGTTCGCGCAGCGGGATGTCGAACTGGACGGGGCCGGCGTTGCCGGTGCGCGCGCCCCGTGCCGCGGCCAGCGCACGGCACACCCCGGACCGCCACTGCGAGTTGGTGTCGAGATCCTGTTCGGCGAGACCGAGGCTGATCGCGGCGCGCACCTGGGTGCCGAAGATCCCGAACTGCTCGATGGTCTGGTTCGCACCCGACCCGAGCAGTTCGTACGGACGGTTCGCGCTGACGACGACGAGCGGGACGCGGGCGTAGTTGGCCTCGAAGACCGCCGGGCTGACGTTGGCGACGGCGGTGCCGCTGGTCATCACGAACGGCACGGGCTGTCCCGACGCGGCCGCGAGCCCGAGTGCGAGGTACCCGGCGGTGCGTTCGTCGATCCGGACGTGCAGTCGCAGGCGACCCGCACGATCGGCCGCGTGGAGGGCGAGCGCGAGCGGCGCGTTGCGTGACCCCGGGCAGAGGACCGCCTCCCGGACGCCGCCGCGCACCATCTCGTCGACGATGACGCGGGCCTGCACGGTGGACGGGTTCATCAGTCCAGCGTAGATACCTGCGACGGCGCGTCCGGATGTCGTCGCTCACCCCCGGTCCGCGGCACCCCGATCGGTTCGGTGGACGCGAGCCGTTCCAGCAGCGGTACGCACAGCATGAGCAGGCCGCGTTCGGTCTCGTCGAGCTGGTCGTCGACGGCCCGCGCGAGCCATTCGTCGCGCAGCGCGCGGTCCTCGGTGAGGAGGTTCACACCGGCCTCGGTGAGGGAGACGAGCTGGCGTCGACGGTCATCAGGATCGGTGGTGCGCGCGATGAGTCCGCCGTCGGTCAGCTTGTTCATGCTCACCGTCAGCGACTGCACGCGGACGTGCATGCGATCGGCCAGGTGGGCGACGGTCGTCGCGCCCAGACGGTCGAGGTAGCCCAGGACGGTGACCTGCGTCAGCGTGAGGCCGTGGTCCGGTCGGTGCAGGCGGGCCGCCCGCGCGACACCCATGACGGCCTCGCGCAACCGGGTGGCGTCGGAGTCGGACATACCAAGATCATAGAAGATAGTTCTCGACGCTCTCCACCTACGACGCGGCTGTACGAACCCGCAATACCAAGAGTAACCTTGCCATCATGCTGATCCGCTGGGGTGTTCTCGTCGCCGTCACGGCGGTCGCCACCCTCGGCCTCGACCAGCTCTCGGTC
Organism: Williamsia sp. SKLECPSW1; assembly: GCF_054332755.1. Classification (NCBI taxonomy): domain Bacteria; kingdom Bacillati; phylum Actinomycetota; class Actinomycetes; order Mycobacteriales; family Nocardiaceae; genus Williamsia; species Williamsia sp. SKLECPSW1. The sequence goes on from NZ_JBTGLI010000001.1 coordinate 756,801, forward strand.
CCCTCGGCCGCACTGTTCGCCGGGCTGGTCGTCGCGGCCGTGCTGGCGCTGCTGGGCTGGGCCCCGACAGGCCGCCCCGGTCCCGGACCCGACGCACCCGCACGTCCACCCATGCCACGCGCCTGGGGTGTCGCCGGGCAGGGCGTCCTCGGCGTCTACATCGGGACGATGGTGCAGCCCGACGTGCTCGGCGGCCTCGCCCGGTCGTGGTTGCCCGTCGTGGTCATCGCGCTGGGCACGCTGGTGCTCTCCGTCGGCGGTGGCGTGCTGCTCGGCCTGCACCGACGCGTCGACCCGCTCACCGGCTCGCTGGCCCTGGTCGCCGGCGGAGCGTCCGGACTCGTCGCGCTGACCCGCGAACTCGGCGGCGACGATCGTGTCGTCGCGGTGGTCCAGTACGTCCGCGTCGGCCTGGTGACCGTCACCATGCCGATCGTCGCGACCCTGGTCTACGGCGCCCACACCGGTGGGTCGTCGTCGCCGGACAGCGGCGCGGGTCTCACCGACCAGGCGTGGGGGCTGCTGCTCCTGGCCGCCGGCATCGGGATCGGCCTGACCGTCGGCCGGGCGATCCGCCTGCCGGCCGCCGGCCTGCTCGGGCCGTTGATCGTGACCGTCGTCGCCGAACTGACCGGCCTCGCGGGGTCGGCGGTGGTCCCGTCGATGCTGGTCGTCGCGGCCTACGCCGTCATCGGGTGGCAGGCGGGTCTCGGCTTCACCATGGCGAGCATGCGGGCGATCGGCCGGATCCTGCCCCTGGCCGTGGTCCTCATCGTGGTGATCGGCGTCGGGTCGGCCGGGCTCGGTGTGGTGCTCAGCGCCTGGACCGGCGAGAGCATGTTCGACAGCTACCTGGCGACGACGCCCGGCGGGATCTACGCGGTGCTCGCCGCCGCGGCCGCGTCGGGCTCCAACATCACCTTCGTGCTGGCCGCGCAGATCATCCGGGTGCTGATGATGTTGTTCGTCGCGCCGTTCGCCGCCCGCGGCTACAACCGGTGGCGCACGCGACGATCCGATCGGCGCACCGTCGAGCAGCCCGAACCCGCCCACATCTGACGCACCGGCGGTCGGGGTTCGGCCCTATGGGTGACCCGGGCGGCGCTAGTAGGGTCGCCCCATGACCGATTCGTCCAGGGAATTCGACGTCGTCGTGTTCGGTGCCACCGGCTTCGTGGGTGCGCTCACCGCCGACTACCTCGCGCGATCGGCCCCCGCCGGTACGCGTGTCGCCCTCGCCGGCCGCAGCGAGACCAAACTCGCCTCGGTGCGTCGCACCCTGCCCGCGACCGCACACGACTGGCCGCTCATCGTCGCCGACGCCGACTCGCCGTCGTCGCTCGACGCGATGGCCGCGCGGACCCGCGTCGTGTGCACCACCGTCGGGCCGTACCTCAAGTACGGCGAGCTGGTGCTGGCCGCGACGGTCACCGCCGGGTCCGACTACGTCGACCTCACCGGTGAGGTGCCGTTCGTGCGTCTGTCCATCGACAAGTTCGGTGAGCAGGCGGAGGCGAGCGGTTCGCGCATCGTGCACTCCTGCGGCTTCGACTCCATCCCGTCCGACATCGGCGTCTACCTGCTGCATCGTGCGGTCGCCGAGGCCGGTGCCGGCGAGATGACCGACACCACGCTCGTCGTGCGGTCGTTCAAGGGCGGCGTCTCCGGCGGGACCGTCGACTCCATGCGCGTCATCGCCCAGGAGGCGAAAGACCCTGCGACGCGGCGCACCCTGCTCGACAAGCACGCCCTGTCGACCGGTCCCGGCGAGCCGCGCCTGCGTCGCGAGGGCGAGCCGAGCGACACCCGACTGATGCCCGCGTCCAGCGTCGACCCGTCGTTGAAGGGCACGCTGGCGCCGTTCGTGATGGCCTCACACAACACCCGCATCGTCCGACGCAGCAATGCGTTGCTGGACAACGCCTACGGTGAGCGGTTCCGCTACTCCGAGGCGATGTCGGTGGGGTCGCTGCCGGTCGTCTCGACGATCGTCGCCGGTGCCGTCGCGGGTGGTCTCGGCGCGTTCCTGGCGGCGATGGCGTTCACACCGACCCGCAAGCTGCTCGATCGCATCCTCCCCGCCCCCGGCGACGGACCGAGCGAGAAGGCCCGCGAGAACGGGCATTTCACCTGCGACGTCTTCACCACGACGACGACGGGCAAGCGGTTCTCGTCGCGGGTGTCGGCGCAGGGCGACCCCGGCTACAAGGCGACCGCGGTGATGCTCGGCGAGAGTGCACTGACCCTCGCCCTCGACCGCGACGCCCTGCCGAAGCGCACCGGTGTGCTGACGCCCGCCGCCGCGATGGGCGACGCTCTCGTCGCCCGCCTGCGGGGTGCCGGGATGACGCTGACCGCCGGTCCGGTCGGCGCCACCACCACGGCCTGACGCAGCGGTGACGCCTCACGTCCTGTTCGTCTGCACCGGCAACATCTGTCGGTCCCCGATGGCGGAATACCTTCTCCGCCATCGCCTTCGGGACAACCCGGAGGTCGCGACGGTCGGCAGTGCCGGTGTCGCTGCACTGGTCGACCACCCGGCGCATCCGCTCACCGAGGAGGTCCTCGCCGAGCGAGGGATCGACGCACAGGGTTTCCGGGCGCGCTACCTGACCCCGGCGATCCTCACCGACGCCGACCTGGTGCTGGGTATGTCGCGGGAGCACCGTGACGCGGCGACGTCGAAGGCACCGGTGCGGTGGAAGCGGATCGCGGTGTTCCGTGAGTTCGACGAGGCGATCGCCGACGGAGGCGCCGACCTCACGGCGACACGCTTCCCCGGCGACCGGAACCGTCCCGAGCTCGACATTGCCGACCCGATGGGCCGGCCGCGTGAGGAGTTCGATCGCGTCGCCGCAGAACTCGACCCACTCGTCGAGCGTCTCGCCGACTGGTTGTCGTCGCTGCGCGACTGACTGTGCGGGGTCGGGCCGTCAGTACGCGCCGCGGCTGGACACGACGGTCCGCACGGTCCGCCACAGGATCGCGACATCCTGTGCGATGGACCAGTTCTCGACATAGCTGAGGTCGAGGCGGACCGATTCCTCCCAGTTGAGGTCGGATCGGCCGGAGACCTGCCACAGTCCGGTGATGCCGGGGCGCACCAGCATGCGTCGGGCGATGGGGCCGGAATACCGCTGCACCTCCGACGGCAACGGGGGGCGCGGCCCGACCAGGCTCATGGACCCGCCCAGCACGTTGAACAGCTGCGGCAACTCGTCGAGACTGTAGCGCCGCAGGATCTTCCCGACGCGGGTGACGCGGGGGTCGTCGCGCATCTTGAACAGCAGACCGGCGCCCTCGTTCTGTGCCTGCAACTCGGCCAGTCTGGCGTCCGCGTCGACCACCATCGAGCGGAACTTCCACATGAGGAACGGCTCGTTGTTCAGCCCGATCCGCTGCGCGCGGTAGAACACCGGGCCCGGCGAGTCGAGTTTGACCGCGATCGCGCAGGCCAGCAAAACCGGCGCGGCGAGCATCACGGCGGCGAACGCACCGAGCCGGTCGACGGTGGCCTTGAGGATGCGGTTGGCGCCCTGATAGGTCGGCTTCTCCACGTGCAGCAGCGGCAGCCCCGCGACCGGTCGCACCAGCATCCGCGGCCCGGCGACGTCGATGACACCGGGATCGACGACCATGTCGACGTGGAGACCTTCGAGCTCCCAGGACAATTCGCGCATCGCAGAGTGCCCGAGGACCTCTGCGGAGGTGACGGCGACCGTCGTCGCACGGGATGCCACCACCGCGTCGCCGGCCTGGGAGAAGTCGCCCAGGATGGGGATCGAATGGTCACCGATGGTGATCTCGGAGCGGTTCCCCGGCGTCGGCAGGCAGAGGCCGACCACGTCGAATCCCAGCTCCGGACTCCGCATCAGGTGGGCGATGAGCGGTCGGGCCGAGCGTTCCCCGCCGATCACGAGGACGTGGTTGAGGCAGTTGCGACGACGGCGGGACGCCTTGAGGTCGAGGCGCCACAAGTAATGCGAGAGGAGGAGGCCGAGCGTCCCGAGCGGCAGCGCCAGAGCGATGAACCCACGCGCGATGTTCAGTTTGAGCAGCAGATCGACGATAGCCAACAGACCGAACAGGGTGAGGCTCGCGCTGACGACGCGACTGAACTCCGTCGGGCCGGTGCCGATGATCCGCAGATCCGACACCCGGGTGACGTACAGCAGCACCACCCACAAGCCCGCGATGAGTGCGGCGACGAACACGGCGGGGATCTCGAGACTGGCGACGGGGATGGTCAGCTCGGTGCCGAAGCGGGCGATCTCGGCGGCGACGACGGCCACCACGACGACCACGGCATCGGTGAAGACCAGTCGGCGGCGGTAGCGGTCCGCCCAGGTGGTGAGGCGTTCGCGAGTCCGGGGGCGCCGCGCCAGGCGAGCCGAGACCCGACTGCCGGACCGCTCGCGTGGACTCGTCTCGGCGGTCATCACGCTCCCCTCACCTCACGAGCCTGCCCTCGTGCGATCTCTCCCCTGACGACCACGAATTACTTGCCGAATCACAATATTTTGACTGGTTCAAGTATCCGAAATGCGCCACATCGCGCGTCGGGGAGCGCAATCCCCACGCCCGATCCCGACTCGCTGAACCTATATTCTCCGCACGCCCCTCGCAACCGCTGTTGCAGGACCGCATCTGTTGGAACGACACGTCGCGCGGAGCTCCTGCGCCCCCCGCGACGAGGATGACGAGGAGCGCGGCCGGAAATGCCCAGCTAGGGCTGGCCGGGCTTGAGCGCGATGAACAATCCGTCGGCCTCGGCGCAGAGTCGGTCACCGTCGTGCATTGTCGCGGTGACGAAGATTTTACGTCCGTCGATGCGATTGATTCCGGTACGCACCGTCAAATCACGATAGAGCGGTGTTATCGACCGATAATTAACAGTCAAAAAGGCCGTTCTCGTCACTTTTCCCGACGCCAATGCGCCGGTCATACCGAGAAGATCGTCGAATGCGAGTCCGATGTACCCGCCGTGCGCGGCGTTGTTGCCACCCAGGTGGAAGCGGGTGAAGCGCACCGTCGCGTGCACGCCGTTCTCGTCGGCTTTCTCGACCTCGTACGGCGGGAGGGTGATGTTCCCGCGGGCGGGCAGATCGATGCGCGTGCCCGACGGCGCCTCCCATTCGTTGATCGCGCATGCGCCGAGTTCGTCGTTGACCTCCCCCAGAGTGGCGATGAGCCGGTCGACGAGTTCCTCACTCGGTTCGGCCGCGCGGGCCCGGTCCATGAACAGTCGGACGGCGTCGACGAATTCGCCGTAGCGCGGGCCTCCACGGTCGGTGTTGATGGCCATGTCGGCGCGGAATCCGCCCTCATGCGCCTCGTCGTGGCTGGTCGTCGCACCGGTGTCGCTCATCCGCTCACGCTATCGGTAGGCCGATCGGGGCCGACGCGGAGCGTCAGCCGACGCACGCGACCGCCGTCACTAGGCTCGTCAGGATGAGCGACGCCAGCAGCCCGTCCCCGTTCGTGCCCGAGCAGTGGGCGCCCGTCGAGGGGTTCTCCGACCTCACCGACATCACCTATCACCGCCACACCGGAGCCGGCCGGGAGAACGGGATCGTGCGGATCGCCTTCGATCGACCGGAGGTGCGCAATGCGTTCCGCCCGCACACCGTCGACGAGCTGTACCGCACCCTCGACCACGCCCGCCGCACGCCCGACGTGGGGACGGTGCTGCTCACCGGCAACGGACCGAGTCCCCGCGACGGCGGGTGGGCGTTCTGCAGCGGTGGTGACCAGCGGATCCGCGGGCGCTCGGGCTACCAGTACGCCGGCGGCGAGACCACCGACACCGTCGACACCGCACGTGTCCAGGCCGAGGGCGGTCGTCTGCACATCCTCGAGGTGCAGCGTCTGATCCGCACCATGCCGAAGGTCGTCATCGCCGTCGTCAGCGGTTGGGCGGCCGGTGGCGGGCACTCGCTGCACGTCGTCTGCGACCTCACCATCGCTTCTCGCGAGCACGCACGGTTCAAGCAGACGGACGCCGACGTCGGCTCGTTCGACGCCGGGTACGGCAGCGCCTACCTGGCCAAGCAGGTCGGCCAGAAGTTCGCGCGGGAGATCTTCTTCCTGGGCCGCAGCTACGACGCCGAGGCGATGCAGCGGATGGGGGCAGTCAACGAGGTCGCCGACCACGCCGACCTGGAGAACACCGCCGTCGAGTGGGCCCGGGCGATCAACGGCAAGTCCCCCACCGCCCAGCGGATGCTGAAGTTCGCCTTCAACCTCACCGACGACGGCCTGATGGGCCAGCAGGTGTTCGCCGGCGAGGCCACCCGTCTGGCCTACATGACCGACGAGGCCGTCGAGGGCCGCGACGCCTTCCTGCAGAAACGCGACCCCGACTGGACCGCTTTCCCGTATTACTACTGACCCGATCCGGTCGAAGTCCGCATCCTGACCGGTCTCCGTGGTCATGGTGACCACGACCCCGGCTGAGGGTGCGGATCTCGGTCACGACGCCCGCCGGTCGCGATGTCGTCGCGGCCTGGTGAGCGCGACGATCTCCTGCTCGGTGGTGTTCCAGGAATGGAACACGTCCTGATAGGTCAGTCGCATGCTCAGGTCCCCACGAAGCAGCGCGGCACGATCGCGGCGCCGATCCTCCTGATAGGTGTCTGCACCCGTGTGGTGCTTGCGACTGTCGCACTCGATGAGCAGTTTCCCGACTCGGAGGTCGACCTGCCCGACGGTCGGGACCTTCGGTTGCACGTCGACGTGGAAACCTCTCGCCCGCAGCCGGACGCGGACGGCGGTCTCGGTCCCTGACTGTGACCGCCCGTCGCACTTCTCCATCAGGGCCAGCGATCGCCGGGAGAGCGGCCGCAGGAGCGCCACGAGATCCTCCACGCTGCGACCGCTCTGGTTCATCACCGAGTCGCACAGGATCAGCCAGTCCTCGTCCGAGACGCACTGTGCCGCGCAGACCAGGGCGTCGAGCGGGGTGTCGACGGCAGTGGTCACCGGCCATGGGGCGCCGTGACCCCGACAGAACCTGCCCGTCCTCGAATCACGCAGGTGGCGGGCCGCTCGGACATGTACGCCGCCGTATCCCTCCGGGATCCAGACCCCGGCGCGAGCCAGGACGGAGACGCAACTGAGTGCGCCGCCACGGCGAACAGCCTCGACCACGTCGCCGTCGGCCCCTGCGGTCCGGTACCAGCCGTGGCGAACCGACACGAGTTCCTCCGCGCGCACCTTCGCTCGCAGCAGGTTGTTCCCGACACCCATGGCACCGAGTTCCGCGCGGCTGTAGACCCCAGGCTTCATGTTCATGGGACGCGATGCGGCGGTTTCCGGTTCCACCTGTGGCCGAAATCAGCATTCTGACGCGGGGGCGTGGTCACAGTGACCACGGAGCACCGTCAGAGTGCGGAATTCGGCAATCTACCGGTCTGACGCGCGCCGGTTCAGGATCCGGGTGGCGAGGGGGACCGCGATGGCGAGGAGTACAGCGGAGCAGATGAGGGTGTAGGCCTGGGCGTGCTCGGAGGCCCAGGTGATCGGTTCGCGCACAGCGGGATCCGCGGAGATCGGGTTGCCGAAGCCCTGTCGGAAGCTGCGGGCGACGGCGGTGACGGGATTCCACGTCGCGAGGAAGCGCAGCGGCTCGGGCAGCAGTCGCGACGGGATGAACGCCGACGACACGAAGCTCAGCGGGAACACGACGGTCATCACCAGACTCTGCGCGGCCTGCGCCGACGCGCTGACCAGGCCGATGATCGCCCCCACCCAGCTCAGCGCGAACCCGAACACCAGCGCGGTCCCGAACGACCCGACGGCGAACCAGAAGCCACCGGAGATCCGCCACCCGATGATGTAGCCGGCCGCGGTCATCACCGACAGCCCGACGATGTTGATCGTGAGGTCGGAGACGGTGCGCCCCAGGATGATCCCGGCACGCGACATCGGCAACGACCGCATCCGGTCCACCATCCCGGTGTCGAGGTCCGACGAGAGTCCGAGCGCCGTGTACCCCGCGTTGAACGTCACGGTCTGCGCCATGATCCCACCGATGAGGAACTCGCGGTAGCGATCTCCGCCGAGCGCATCGCCGAACACGTAGGAGAACAGCAGCACGAACATCAGCGGTTGCAGCACCACGCCCAGCAGCATCTGCGAGTTCCGCGCGATGATCCGCAGGTTGCGCACCGCGACGACCTCGCAGTCGACGAGGAACGGCACCGCACCCCGCGACCGCACCACCGCGGTCACGACGCCGCACCGTCGGCGGTGAGCGATCGGAACGCGTCGTCCAGCGACGGCGCCCGCACCGACGCATCGGCGACCTCGATCCCCGCGACCGCCAGCGCCGACACCACCGCGGCCACCGCCGCCGACCCGTCGAGCGCCTCGACGGTCACCACGTCCCCGACAGCCTCGACGGAGACGTACCCCTCCCCGATCGCACCCCGTACCCGGCTCGGGTCGGCGGCGGACGCCAACCGGACGGTCACCGTCGCCGTCCCGAACCGCTTTTTCAACTCCTCGGGTCCGCCACGGGCGACGACGGACCCGCGATGGATGACGGTGACGTCGTCGGCGAGGCGATCGGCCTCCTCCAGGTACTGCGTCGTCAACAGCACGGTGCTGCCGTCGGCGGCGAGGTCGCGCACCGAGTCCCACAGCGTCTCGCGGCCGGTCGGGTCCAGGCCGGCACTGGGCTCGTCGAGGACGACGACGGGCGGTCCGGCGACCAGCGCGCCGGCCAGGTCGAGCTTGCGCCGCATCCCGCCCGACCACGTCCGCACCCGACGACCCGCCGCGTCGGCGACGCCGAATCGTTCCAGCAGCTCGTCGGCCCGTCGCCGCGCGTCACGACGCCGGTACCCCGACAGCCGCGCGATCATCGCGAGGTTCTCGCGGCCGGTGAGTGAGTCGTCGACGGTCGCGAACTGTCCCGACAGGCCGAGCAGCCCGCGCGCCCGATGGGGTTCGGCGACGACGTCGACGCCCGCCACCCGCACCGATCCCGACGTCGGCGCGATCAGGGTGGCGACGGTCCGGACGGTCGTGGTCTTCCCGGCCCCGTTCGGTCCCAGCAACGCCATCACCGTCCCCGCCGGCACCGACAGCGACACCCCGTCGACGGCGACCATGTCACTGAACGCGACGGTCAGGTCGTCGACCTCGAGCGTCACCGGACGCCGGCCTGTGAGGACCGTCTCGCACCCGGCCGGGCCCGGCGAGGGCTGGTTATTGTCGATCCATGGGGCGGACAGCGCGGCGGGGCGCCGCCTCCGTCGTCGCCCGCGTGGTCGTGGTGGCGATCGCCCTGGTGATCACCGTCGCGGCGGCGGGACTCCCGCTGTACGTGTTCCCCGTCGTCGCCGACAGTCCCCGACCGGTCGACGTCATCATGGTGCTCGGCGGGCGGCAGGACGGTCGGGAGGCCTACGCCATCTCCCTGGCCGAGCAGGGCCTCGCGAAGACCGTCCTGGTGTCGGATCCGTACACCCGCCCCGACGCCTACATGGAGGCCGTCTGCGACACCCCGCATTCCGTACGCGTGGTCTGCTTCGACCCGCAGCCCCGCACGACGCGCGGTGAGGCCCGGTTCCTGCGCGACGAGGCGCAGCGCCACGGCTGGCGGTCGGCGATGGTGGTCACCTTCAGCCCGCACGTCACCCGCGCCGACTACATCATCGGTCGCTGTTTCACCGGCGATCTCGTGATGGTCGACTACCGCGAACGGCTCTCGCTGGACTACTGGGCGTGGATGTACGCCTACCAGACAGCGGGTTTCGTGCGCGCCGCCCTGCAATCCGGCTGCTGACCCGGGCACCGGCACCGCCGTCATCGACACTGGGGTACGTCGACGGTGATCGTCGGGTCGTCGACGAGCGGCTGCACCGGCACGACGGCGGGTCCCTTCGCCGACGTCGGTTCGATGAGGGTGAACACGACGGTGGCCGTCGCGCCGGGCTTCACCCGCGCCTGGGCGGTGGCGTGCAGATGCCCGAGTTCGGTTCCGCTGCCGTACAACGTCGGCTGACCGTCGACGGTCACACTCTTCAGCACCGACCCGTTCGTCGCGTCGAGGGTGATGTTCGCGTAGTTGGTCCCGGGTGCGATGCGCTTGTCGGGGTTGCCGAGTCCGCCGATCACGTACGCCGGCAACGACAGGTCCGTCAGCGTGTTGGTGAGTTTCACGGTCACCGTCGTCTCCCGGGTGCTGCCGGTGCAGGCCGGGGCGCGATAGGTGATGTCGCGCTTGAGGTAGTAGTCGATCTTGTTGCCGGCGAGGTTGCCGATCGCGACCTCCGCGTACGGCGCCGTCGTCTCCGTCACCGTGTGCGCGAGCCCCGACTTCTCCAGCAGCGCCTGCTCGTTCGGGCGGGTGCTGTAGATCATGAGGCGGCGTTCGTGGACCGCGCGACCGAGGGCCTCGAGAACGCCGCCGGTGTTGCCGCGGGCCGTGCTGATGGTGGTGATCGCCTTCGCCGCGATCTCCTGCAGGTAGGCCTTGCGGGCCGGGTTGTCGCCGCCGAACCGTTGGTACGACGTCGACAGGGTGATGGGGACGACGGTGTCGGCGGTGATCTGTTCACCGTCGTCGAGGCGGATCGGGCCGGTCGCCTTCAGCAGGTAGCTCAGTGCGATCGGATCGGTGGCCAGTGCGCCGTCGAGACGTTCCCCGGACTGCTGCTGCCACATCGACATCCAGATCTGCGCGGCGTACGGGAAGTGCGGGCTGGCGTTGCTGTTCCGCGAGTCGGTGTACGGGCGGCTGATGCCGTAGTTGAGGGTGAAGTCGGGTCCGAGGTCGATCGGCCGGCTGGGTGCGCGCAGCGTCGTGTTCGACCCGAGGTTGTCGACGTTCACCCGCCCGTTCCGCGCGCTGATCACCCCGTACGCACCGAGAAGGCCACCGGTGGCGCGGGATTCGGCGGGGGTCTGGAAGGCGAAGAAGTAGCGACGGGTCTCGGTGGCGCCGAGCATCGGCGGCAGGAGTTGCGCGGCGGTGTCGGTGCCGCGGATGAACCGGCTCGTCTTCTGCGTCTGCGACGCGAGCTGCTTCCGCGCGTCGGACACCTGGCCCAGCCACGAGCCGTCGATCGCCTGCGCGCGGGCGTCGATGCGGTCGGCGGCGTCGGCGATCTGCCCGAGCTGCTGCTGGTTCTGGGCGAGCAGAGTGGTGTCGATGCCCTTGTCCCCGGTGCGGAGTCGGCTGGGGTCGAGGGTCGTGGCCAGCGTCGCGATGGGTTTGAGCACCTGCGTCGAGAGGTCGGAGACGACGTCGGAGATGTCGCTGACCGACTTCAGCGGCGAACCCAGTCCGGGGATGGCGGCCGCCACCGACCACACCGGGTCGTGCGTGGCGGAGTGTGCGCTCGACGCAGCCGATTCCGCCGACGCCGCTGCCTGCTGGGCACGGGCGACGTCACCGTCGAGAACTGCCGCCCGGGCGGCACTCGCCTGCGTGCGGGCGGTCTCGAGGTCACCCTTCACCGAGACCGCCCGATAGGCGATCCACGCCACCGCCAGGATCACGATCAGCAGCACCACCGCCACGACGATGAGGACGGTGCGCCGACGCCGACGGGGTCGTCTCGTCGCGGTGGTCTCGGCGGTCATGCGGTCCCCTCGTCTCGGGCGGCCCGATCGGTGTCGGATGTGTCGGTGTCGGATGTGTGGGTGTCGGGCACGTCGGTTTCGGCGGTCTGGATTGCGAGCATCTCACCGATCGCCCGCATCGTCGCGGGCTCGCCCACTTCTGCGTGCGGCGCGGCGACGTCGAGCACTGTCAGCCGCCCGGGTACCGCGGCCCGCCAGCGGTCGACGGCATCGTCGGAGGTGTCGGAGGCGACGACGAGCACGGTGTGCGCGACCGTCGTCGGCTCCGGGATGAAGGCGGCTGCCGATCGCGCGAGGGCCGCCACCCGCCGCTCGTAGTTCGCGAACCGGTGCGGATCGGCGGCCCGGAGGGCGTCGGCGGTGGCGGCATCGATCGTCGCGATCTCGTCGTCGGTGCCCGCGACGTCGACGCCCACCCGCGCGTCGAGGAGAACCAACAGATCGACGGTCTCGCCCGCCTCGACGATCAGCCGCGCCATGGCGTGCGCGATCTGGCCGCCCACCGACCACCCGCCGAAGCGGTACGGGCCGTGCGGCTGCCGTTCGCGGACCGCGGCGAGATGGCGTTTCGCCAGCGCGTCGATGGTCGACGGGGCGGTCACGTCGCCGTCGAGGAGGTCGGGCAGCTGGAGCCCGACGGCACCCCCGCCCAGCGTCTGCGTGAGCGGGGCGTACATCGACGCCAGACCGCTCACCGGATGGACCAGCCACAGCGGAGTATCGGCCCGGTCGGCGGCGGTTTCGGCACGCTCGGCGGGGTGGGGGGGAAGGTCGACGACGTGGCGGAGCAGCACTGCGATCTCGTCGGGGATGCCGGTCGGCTCGCCCGCGTCGATCGACGCGGCAACCGCCGCCGGCGTCGGGTGCACGACGACGTCCGCCAACCCGACGTCCACCCCGAGACGGTCCCGCAGGGCGGTGACGAGGGGGATCAATTGGAGGGAGGTGCCGCCGACGGCGAAGAAGTCGTCGCGCACACCGATCGACGCGTCGTCGAGCACCGATCGGAAGACCGCAACGGCGGCCTCCTCGGTGGGCGTCTGCGGCGCGTCACCGGACCCTGCCCACACCGGGGTCGGCAGTGCGGCCACGTCGAGTTTGCCGACCGTCGTCACCGGCAACCCGTCGACGACGATCACCTGGGCGGGCACCAGGTGCGACGGCAGCACAGCCGCCATCGCCTCCCGCACCTGCGCACCCGGCCGGTCGGTGACGGCGTAGGTGACCAACGTGTCCCCCGACGGCCCGGCGACCACCACGGTCACCGACCGCCCCACCCCGACAGCCCGCGCGGCGGCGTCCACCTCGCCGAGCTCGACGCGCACACCCCGGATCTGGACCTGCTGGTCGGCGCGACCGATGAACGCCAGTCCCGCGGGTGTGCGTCGGACGAGGTCGCCCGTGCGGTACATCCGCTGCCCGTCGTCGGCGGCGAGGAACCGTGACGCGGTGAGCGCCGGATCGGCGTATCCCTGCGCCAGCGCGGGTCCCAGAAGGTACAGCTCACCGACGCAGCCGTCGGGCACAGGTCGGAGACGCCGGTCGAGGACGGCGACGCCGATGCTGTCCCCCTGCCGACCGAGCATCGGCCCGGGCGTCGGGGTGTCGTCGAACTCCCACCAGCACACGAGGATCGTCGCCTCGGTGGGCCCGTAAGCCGCGGCCACCCGGCGCCCGACCGACCACCGCCGCAGCAGGTCCGGCGGCACCGCCTCACCCCCGACCTCCAGCGACCGCAGCGTGGGCAGTGCGTCGGGATCCAGCGTGGCCAGCACGGTCGGCGTCATGAACGCCGACGTCACCCCCGCCCGTGCCAGTTCTGCTGTGCCGGAACGCCCGCCGACCCGATCGACGGCGATCACCGACAACCGTGCGCCGGACCCCGCGGCGCGGACCATCTCCAGCACCGACGCGTCGAAGCTGGGCGAGGCGATCAGCGCGACACGATCGTGCGGGCCGAGGCCCGACTCGATGGGATCGGCGAACAGCGACAGCCCCCGGTGCGTCACGACAACAGCGTTGGGCGCGCCGGTGCTGCCCGAGGTGAAGATGACGTACGCCGGGGCGTCGACCGGCGGAGTCGCCCAGGCGGTTTCCCCCCTCTCGGCATCGACACCCACCACGACGAGATCCGCAGCGTCTCCGTCGGCGATCGCCACCCGGACGTCGGTCATCGCGACCATGCGCGACACCCGATCGGCCGGGAACCGCGGGTCGACGGGGACCAGCACCGCGCCCACGCGCACGATCGCCCACGTCGCGACCACCGACGCGACCGACCGCGGCAGCATCATCGCCACGCGGTCACCGGGGTGCACACCGGCCTCGACGAGTGCAGCGCCGACGGCGGCCGACCGGCGGTCGAGCGCGGCGTAGGTCAGCGTGATCTCCCCGTCGTCGAGGGCGATGTCGTCAGGGAACGACGCTGCCGCGCGGGCGAACACACCCGGCAATGTCACCTCGGAGCGGATGTCGAGCACCGATCGGTCGACGGCGTCGCGGGCCACCTCGGCCGGGCTGCGGAGGTCGATCGCGTCCAGCGGTCCGGTGCCGTCAGCGATCACCAGCGCGGTCACCGCGCGCAGCCAGCGATCGCCGAGCGCCTCGGCGGTCGTCCGGTCGAACAGGGCGTCGGCGTAGGTGACGATCGCGGTCCCGTCCGGCGCGACGGTGAACTGCAGGTCGAACTCCGACGGCGCCGACACGACCTCGTCGAGATCGGTCACACCGATCGGCAACGCAGGCAGCACATCCGGGGCAAGGGACAGCAGCACCTGCACCAGCGGATGACGCCCGGGGTCGCGGGGTGGCCGCACCGCGGCGACCACCTCGTCGAACCCGACAAGCGTCGCCCCGATCGCCGCGGTGTCCTCATCACGAACCAGCGCGAGCAGATCGGACACGGTGGCGACTCCACCGTCGAGGCGGGTCCGCAACACCACCGTCGAGACGAACATCCCGACCACGGCAGCGATCTCCGGCTCCGATCGCAACGACACCGGCGTCCCGACGGCGACGTCGTCGGTCCCGGTGGTCGTCGCGAGCATCAGCACCAGCGCTGCATGCCACAGATGGAAGGGCGTCACACCTGCGGTGCGTGCCCGGGCGTCGATCGCGTCGGCAACGGCGGGATCCAACGACACCCGCACCGCCGCGGTCTGCAACGATCGGTCGCCGGTCCGCGGCCGATCGGTGGGGACGTCGAGCACACCGGAGTACCCGTCCAGCGCGGTCACCACACGGGCCCGCTCGGCGGCCCGGACCGCTGCCGGCACAGACTGCTCCGCGACCGCCCACTGCGGATACGTCACGTCGAGCGGCGCCAGCCAACGCCCGGCGAGCGCGTCGGCGAGGTCACGGACGAGCAGCCCGACGGACTGCCCGTCGAGCGCGATGTGGTGGACCACCAGCACCAACAGGCGGTCGTCACCGGCGACGACCAGCGCTGCACGTACCGGGGGCGCGGCGGCGATGTCGAACGGCGCCGCGAGATGCGCCATCAGGTCCGCGGGAGGGTCGGCGATCGCCTCCCGCCAGGTCCGGACACCCAGGTCGACGGTCGGCACCGACGGCGTGAACGACGGCACGACAGCCTGATACGGGCGATCACCGTCGAGGCGGTAGACGGTCCGCAGAGGGGCGTGTCGGTCGACGACGGCCCGCACCGCGGCCGCCACCTCGAGCTCGCCCACACCGGCCGGCACCGGAACCGCGACAGGCACGGCGTACACCGCGGTGGCCGCCTGCTCGCGAAGCAGTCGGTCCGCGAACCAGATCCGACGTTGCACCGTGCTGAGTGGGATCAGTCCCCGTACGGGTCCAGCTGCGAGCACCCGCTCCAATGCCACTGCGACCGCACCCGCGTCGGACGACGGCGTCGTCGTGAGCGCCGACGCAAGCCCCGCGGCCGTCGGATGCGCGAACACCTCCGACACCGGCACCCGACGACCGGTCCGACGGGCCAGCGCCGCGACCACCTGCGTCGTCGCCAACGACGTCCCGCCGAGCGCGAAGAAGTCGTCGTCGGGGCCGACCGCCTCGACGTCGAGCACCTCGGCGAACACCGCACGCACGATGTCGGTGTCGACGCCTGCACCGCCGGAGTCCGACGGTGACACCTCCGCGACAGCAACGGACGGCGCCAGTGCGGTCAGTCCGTCGTCGGTCAGCGGGAACGGCTCACCCGGCGTCTCAACGGCGGCGGTGAGCAGCGTGACGACGTGGTCGGCAAGCGTCTGTGCCGTCGATGCGGGAACCGCCGCGGTGTGGAGGACGATCAGCTGGAGTCCACCGTCGGGCTGTGGCGCGAGCACCACCTCGACGTCGAACTTCGACGCCACCAGGGTGTCGATGTCGCCGATCGGCTCGACCCGACTGTCCCCCAGCGTGATCCCCTCGCTGACCAGCGCCGGGTCCACGACAGCCCGGGCCTCCTGCTGGACCACGAGCACCGACACGAGCGGATCGTGGCGGCCACGGTGATCCGGCCGAACCGCACGGGCGACGGCGTCATACGGCACGCCGTCGTGGGCCATCGCGGCGAGGTCGGTATCGCGCACTGCTGCCAGGGTGTCGCGCACCGACGCCGCCGGGTCCAGTGCCGTCCGCAGCACCACCGTGTTGACGAACATGCCGACCACCGGCTCCATCGCCGGATCCGGACGGCCGAGCACCGGGGCTCCGACGGACACGTCCGTCCCGTCCCTCCACCGTCCGAGAACCGTGGCCACCGCGGCGTGCACCGCATGGAAGACGGTCGCGCCGACCTCTTGGGTGAGGGTGGTGAGCGCGGCGGTGACGTCGTCGGGAAGAGCGACGGTGACCCGCCCGCCGTCACCGGTCCGCGCGTCGTCGTGTCCGGGCAGCCTCAGCGGCTCGCCCGCACCGGCCAGACTGCGTCGCCAGAACTCCAGCTGCCGTGCGTAGTCGGAGTCGGGGTCGTCCGGGTCGCCGAGACGCCCTAGCTGCCAGCGGGTCACGTCGATGTAGGTGAGTTCCGGTGCGGGCAGATCACTGTCGGTGGTGTAGGCGGTGGCCAGGTCGGCGAGCAGCGTGCGGAGCGACCATCCGTCGACGGCGACGTGGTGCATGACCACCACCAGGAGCCACGCGCCGTCCCGCTCGACGAGTGCGGCCCGGAACGCGGTCGCGCTGATGAGATCGACCGGCGCGGTGACGAACTGGGTGATCACGTCATCGGAGTCGGCGTGCAGCACCACCGGCAGGTCGACATCGTCGGCTGCCAGCACCACCTGCCGGGGCCCGTCCGGGGTGTCGGGGTAGACGGTGCGCAGACTCTCGTGCCGCACCACGACGCGCCGGACCGCCCGCCGGATGCGCTCGACGTCGACGGTTCCGACGATCCGCGCGACGAGCGGGACCGTGTAGGCGGTCGAGTCCGGGTCGAGTCGGTTGAGGAACCACATCCGCCGCTGCGGGTAAGCGAGCGGCGTGCTCGCCGGGGTCGGCAGGTGGACCGGGCGGACACCCCGCGCGTCGGCGGCGGGCATCGCGTCGAGGTCGGCGGCGAGATCGGCGACGGTGCGGGCGTCGAACATCTGTCGGATGGTGACGTCACGTCCCGTCGCCTCCCGCAGTCGGCCCACCACCCGGGTGGCCGTGAACGACGACCCGCCGAGCGCGAAGAAATCCGTTCCGGTGTCGATGGTCTCGGCGTCGACACCGATGACCTCCGACCACACGGCGACGATCGCCAGCTCGGTCGGGGTCCGCGCGACGCGTCCACGGGGTACCGCCGGCACGGGCAGCGCTCGGCGGTCGAGTTTCCCGTTCGCGGTGCGCGGCAGGTCATCGACGATCGTGATCAGCGCCGGCACCATCCCCCGCGGGAGCATCTCCCGCAGCTCCCGGCGGATCTCGTCGGCCGCCGGGGGGTCGTCCGGGTCGTCGGGAACCACCCACGCGGCCAGCACATCTCCGCCCGACGCCGGCCGGTGCAGGTCGGAGACCGCGTCGCGGACGCCCGGGACGGCGACCAGCGCGGCGTCGATCTCCGCCGGCTCGACGCGGAGGCCTCGGACCGCTAGCTGGGCGTCGGTGCGGCCATGGGTGACGAGGGTGCCGTCGGCGCGTCGGTGGGCGAGATCGCCGGTGCGGTACATGCGCGCCCCGGGGTGCCGTGGGTCGGCGACGAACCGCTCGGCGGTCAGGTCGGGCCGACCGAGGTATCCGCGCGCGAGCGCCTCCCCGCGGACGTAGAGCTCGCCGACGGTGAAGTCGGGGACGGGGCGGAGCCTGGTGTCGAGGACGACGACGTCGGATCCGAGCACCGGCGTCCCGATGTCGACCGGTCCCGCCTCCATGTCCATGTCGGCGGTGACGACGACGGTGGTCTCGGTGGGGCCGTAGAGGTTGACCAGCCGGCGGCCCGGCGCCCACACCTCGGCGATCCGCTGCGGGATGGCCTCGCCGCCGATCGCCATCAGGGTGACCGTGTGCAGCCGTTGCGGATCGAGGGTTCCCAGGACGGCCGGCGTCGAGTACACGACGGTCACGCCGGCGGACACGATGAGGTCGTCCATCGCGTCGCCGCCGATGACGTCGTGCGGGCAGATCACCATGCGTCCGCCGCCGGCGACACCGGTCAGCAGCTCGACGATGTGCGCGTCGAACGACGGTGCGTAGGTGAGGAGTTGTACGGCGTCGGGTCCGATGCCGGTCCCGGCGAGCATCGTCGCGACCAGCGGACCGATGCCGCGATGGGACACGACGACACCCTTCGGGGCGCCGGTGGATCCGGAGGTGAAGATGACGTAGGCGAGGTCGTCCGGCCCGACCGGCACCGGCTCGGCGATCGGCGACGGGTGGTCGACGGCCTGGTCGAGCGTGAGGACGATGGCGTCGTCGAGCACACCCACGAGATCGTCGGCGGGGTGACCGGGCGCGGTGAGGACGACGGGTGGCGCTGCGTCGGCGAGGATCCGGGTGCGGCGGGCCGCGGGGTCGGCGGGGTTGAGGGCGAGGAACCCCGCCCCGGCGTAGCTGATCCCCCACAGAGCGAGCACCGACCATATCGACCGCGGCGCGTGGAACGCGACGACGTCCCCACGACCGATGCCACGCACTCGCAGGGCACCGGCGATCGCCCGCGCCCGGGCGTCGACCTCCGCGTAGGTGAGGACCCAGTCGCCGTCGACCAGTGCGACAGCGTCGGGGTGTACAGCGGCCGAGGCGGCGAGGATCCCACCCATTGTCCCCTCGCCGACCTGCACACCCACCCCCGTCGGTTGGGCGCTTCCAGACGTCGGTTGGGCGCTTCCGGACGTCCGTTGGGCGCTTCCAGACGTCGGTTGGGCGGTTACGGACGTTCGTTGGGCGGTTACGGACGTTCGTTGGGCGGTTGGGGCGACGAGGATCTCCCCGACAGGCACATCGGGGTGCGAGAGCGCGGAGGAGAGGACCGCGACGACGTCGTCGACGAGGCCCTGCGCGACGGTCTCGTCGACGGTCGACGGGCGGTGGACCAGTGCGATCCGCAGGCCCGCGTCGGTGGTCGCGACCGAGAAGTCGAGGCCGAACACGGTGCGCAGCAGGCCGGTGCGGGCGAGTGCCTCGACGTCGGTCGAGAGCGCGAGGCTCCGCTCCCGATCGGCCATCAGGTCGGACAGGACGATGGAGGTCAGGGCGCGACCGGCCGTCGAGCGGTCGGGGTCGGCGATGGCGGCGATATCCGCGGCCGGCAGATCCGCATGCGCGAAGGCGTCGAGATCGGTCGCGGTGACGTCCCCGACAACCTCGACGAACGGCCGGTCGACGTCGATCTCGGTGCGCAGTGGGACGGTACGCGCGACCATCCCGACGGTGTCGGCGATCGCCGCGTCGACCCGGCCCGACGTCGCCGTCCCGATGACCACGTCGCGCGAGGCACTCCGCCGCGCGATCACCGATGCGAGCGCTGCGTGGACGGCGATGAACACGGTCGTCCGGTGCCGGATCGCCCACTCGCGCAACTCCTGCACCTCAGAAAGCACCGCGACCGCGATCGCACTCGGCTCTCCGGACCGCTCACCCACGCTCGACGCGACCCCCGGCAGCCGGATGGGTTGGATCGGCTCGGCGAACACGTGACCCCAGAAGCGGTGCAGGTCGTCGGCGCGCGCGGTCAGCATCGATCGGTACCACTGCGTGTACGACGCGAAATCGACAGAGCCCGAGGGCAGGTCGTCCGACGACGTCAGCGCGACGATCTCCCGCTCGAGAACGGCGATCGCGTGCCCGTCGGCGGCGATGTGGTGGATCGCCGCACCGATCACCATCCCGTTCCCGGTGTCGGCGACGCGCACACGCCACGGGGGATACGCCGCGAGGTCGAACGGGGCGAGCACCTCGGCGACCACGCCGACGACGTCGTCACCCCGCCGCGGTGTCAGATCGACGACGACGTCGTCGACGTCGACCAGTTCCTGCCGCGGCCCGAGGTCGTCGACGGGATACCGCGTCCGCAGCGCGTCATGCCGCGCGAGCAGCGCACGCACCCGCTCGACGACGGCAGCGCGGGACTCCTCGTCGCGCAGCATCGCGGCCACGGTGTCGTCCACCGGGACCGCGGCGACGAGGTGATACCCGGTGTCGTCGGGATGCAGGGTCCACTGCAGCCAGATCTCCTCCTGCTGCGGCGTCAGCGGCAGCCGATCGGGTCGCGGCATGGGCACCGGCCCGGGGACCGGCACCACACCGACGTCCTGCCCGGCGTCGATCAGCCCGGCCAGCGCCGCGACGGTGGGGTGGTCGAACACCGATCGCACGCTCACCGTCGTCCCCGCCACCTCCGACAGCGCCGCCGCCAGCCGCGCCGCGGTCAGCGACGACCCGCCCAGCGCGAAAAAGCTGCTGCCCGGGCCGAGTCCGTCGAGGTCTGCCCCGGTGAGATCGGCGACGACGGCCGCGACGACCTGTTCCTGCGGGGTCAGCGGGCGGGTCGACGGCATCGACGCCGCGGCCGCGCGCAGCAGCGCCTCGGTGTCGACCTTGCCGGTCGGCGTCAGCGGCCAGGACGGAACGGCGACCACCAGCGCCGGCACGGCCTGCGCCGGCACCACCTGTGCGACGTGCGTCCGGACCTCCTCGGTGTCGACCGCCCCGACGACGAACCCGACCAGGGTCTCGTCGCCCGCACGCGGCCCGGGCCGCACCACAGCCCGCGCGTCGGTGACGTCCGCGGCCGATCGGAGTGCGGCGGTCACCTCCCCCAGTTCGACACGGAATCCACGGATCTGGACCTGGTCGTCGGTGCGTCCGAGGTATTCCAGGCGGTTGACGTCGATGCGTCGGACGTGGTCACCGGCCCGGTACATCCGCTGCCCGTCGGGTCCGGCGACGAACCGCTCGGCCGTCCGCCCGGGCTCGCCGAGATACCCGTCGGCGACCTGCGGCCCGACGACGTACAGCTCGCCCCGTCCCCCGACGGGCACCGGCCGCAGACGCGCATCCAGCACCAGGACCGCCATCCCGGGCAGCGGTGACCCGATCACGCTGCGGACGTCCTCGGTGTCGACCACCTGCTGGGTGAGATGCACTGTGGTCTCGGTGATCCCATACAGGTTGAGCAGCCGGACATCCGGATGTCGGGCGGTCCACTTCGCCAGCGTCGACGGCGCGAGCGCCTCACCACCGAACACCACACACCGCAGCGACGACAGCTCCTCACCGCGATCGGCCAGGCCGGCGAACGCCGTCGGCGTCTGACTCAGCACGGTGACGCCGTGGTCGTCGATCAGCCGCGACAACACCGCCGGGTCACGCACCGCTTCCCCGTCCGCGACGACGACTAACCCGCCCGTCGTCAGCGCACCCCACGTCTCCCACACCGAGAAGTCGAAGGCCGGTGAGTGCGTCCACGTCCACACATCCGACGGCGACCCGTCAACCAGCGGCAGCGTCGCCGACAACATCGACGCGAGGTTGGACCGTGTGACCACAACACCTTTGGGTGTCCCCGTCGACCCGGACGTGTGGATGATGTAGGCGGGCAGCGCGTCGGAGATCGGCCGGGGCGACGTCGGCACCACGCCCATCGGCGTGTACATCCGCACCTGCGCCCCGAACACCGCACCGTCGGGATCGGGACTGATCACGATGGGCAGCGCGGGCCACACCGCGTCGGTGATCTCCGCCTGTCGCTGCGCCGGGTACGACGCATCGATCGGGACCCAGGTACCGCCCACCTCGTGGACCGCGAGCATGACGGCGAGCATCGCGGCCGACCGCGTACCGGTGACTACCACCCGCGACCCCGGTCCGACCCCGTACCGCCGAAACGACTCGACGAACTCGTCGACCGACGCGGCCAGTTCGCCGTACTCGACGCGACGGTCCCCGTCGATCACCGCCACCGACGACGGCGACCTCTGCGCGTGCTCGCGGAACACGGCGATCGGATCGAGAACGGTACCGACAGGCGGCCCACTCAACCGCCCGTCGTCTCCGCGAGGGACAAGAGAGTCGACGTTCGTATCCGGCCCGGCTTCGGCGAGCGCCCCGAGTGTCGCGACGATGTCGTCGAGGATGCGCTGCGCCGCGCTCACATCGACGCTCGACAGGCCGACGGTCAGGACCACCTCGAGCCCGTCAGTGGCGTCGGTGATCGTGAACTCGAGGGGCACCCGCGCATGCGGTACGCGCAGCGGGCTGACCGATCGGACCGGCCCCTCGAGTGCGACGGTCGCGTCCACGGTGTTCTCCGCGTAGGCGACGATCACGTCGAGGTAAGGCTGCCGACCGCTGCCGAGCGTGGGTGCGAGCCCGGTGACGAGGTCCTCGTAGTCGATCGCCAGCGGACCCGTCGCGGTCCCCAATGTCGACGCGCTCGACGAGACCGCCTGTCGCACCGACGTGTCGGCGTCGAGACGGGTGCGCAGCACCGCCATCCGCACGAACATCCCGACGGCGCCGAGATCGGCGGCGCTGTCCCGTCCGGCGGTCGGGACGCCGACGACGATGTCGCTCTCACCGACGATCCCGGCGAGCACGCGAGTCAACGCGACGTGCACCAGGTGGAACGGTGTCGCGCCGCAGGCGTCGGCGAGTGCGATCACCCGGTCACGCACATCCGAAGCCAGGGTCGCCTCGAGATGTTCGGAGGGCTCGGGCCCCGGCCCGGCTGCCGTCGACGGGCGCGGCAACGACAGGTGTGTCAGTGCGCCGTCCAGCGTGGCCCGCCAGTGGTCCAGAACCTCCGATGACACCGAACCATGCTGCGCCGCACGCTCGGCGAACGCGCTGTAGGGCGGCGCCGCATCCGGCCAGTCGGGGGCGCGTCCGTCAACGCGCGCGGTCAGTGCGGTCAGGACGTCGCGGCCGAGGATCTGCACCGACCACCCGTCGACGACCGCGTGGTGTGCGACGACGACGAGCACCCGCGCCGTGACCACACCGTCGTCCTCGATGTCCCACAGATGAATTCGCCATCCCGGCGCCGCACCCAGGTCGAACGGCGCGCGGACAGCGTCGTCGACGGCGGTCTCGACGAGGTCGGGCCCGACGGTCTGCCTGCCCGCCACGGCGGCGTCGACGTGGGCTGCCGCGTCGGACAGTGGGAGAACCCGCGCGCTCGGTGCTCCGTCGCGGTCGAGAAGGACGGTCCGCAGGATCTCGTGGCGGGCCGCCACGTCGAGCGCGGCCGAACGGATCACGTCCAGACCGACGGCGGGGTCCAGATCGATGCGGACGGGAAGGTGATAGACGGTCGAATCCGGTACGACGCGGTGCAGGAACCACAGTCCCCGTTGCTGCGACGTCGGCATGTATTCGCGCGGTGCACCACCGATCGGGTCGACGACCGCCGGCGCAGCCGCGACCACCTCGGCGAGCGCGCCCACTGTGGGCGCGGTGACGAGATCCCGAACCGCCGGTTGCTTCCCCGTCGCGGACGCGAGGCCGACCGCGATGTGCATGTACGACAACGACTGTGCCCCGAGGTCGAGCAGCGAGGCCGCGGGATCGATCGCCGACGGCTCGAGTCCCAGTACCCCGCCGACCACCGCACGCACGGCCGACAGATGCTCCGACCCGTCGTCGCTCAGTGGCACCACCGGACCGGAGACGGGCATCGGGAGCGCCGCGCGGTCGATCTTCCCCGACGAGGTCAGCGGCCAGGAGTCGACGAGGACGACTCGGGATGGCACGGCGTACGACGGGAGTTGCCCAGCGGCAGAGGCAAGAATCTCCGTCGGGCTGACCTCGTCAGCGATCACATGCGCGACCAGCACGCCTCCGTCGGACCGATCCGCCCCCGACACGGACGCAACAGCATCGACGACGCCGGGCACCGCACGAAGCGCCGCCTCCACCTCGGCCAGTTCGACGCGGAAGCCGCGGAGCTGCACCTGGTCATCCGAGCGCCCGAGGTATTCGACGTTCCCGTCGTGGGTGCGCCGCACGACGTCACCGGTGCGATACATGCGCATTCCGCCGGGTGCTGCGACGAACCGTTCCGCGGAACGCGCGGTCGGCCCGACATACCCGTCGGCGAGCTGCGCGCCGGAGATGTACAGCTCGCCCCACACCCCGACGGGCACAGGCTGCAGCGTCGCGTCGAGGATCGCGATCGCCATCGCGGGCAGTGGTTCCCCAATGAGTGACCGGCTGTCGGCGACGTCCACCGGCGTCGACGTCACGTGCACCGCGCCCTCGGTGATGCCCCACATGTTGACGAACGACGGACCGGTCCCGGCGGTGGAATCGAATCGCTTGAGCCGGTCAGGAAAGAGCGCCGAACCTCCGAACACGATGTGCCGCGGACCGAAGACCTCCTGCTGCGTCGACGCGTACGCAGCGAGCGCCTCGAACGCCGCCGGAGTCTGCGAGAGCACCGTGATCCGGTTGTCCTGCACGAATCGCCACAGCGCGGCGGGATCGCGCGCGGTCTCGGTGTCGGCGAGGACAACGGAACCGCCGACGCGCCAGGGGGCGAGGATCTCGAAGACGGAGAAGTCGAAGGACAGCGAGTGGACGCAGCTGAACACGTCGTCGGGGCCATAGGTCTCGGCGACGCCGTCGAGCATGGCGACGACGGCGCGGTGGCTTACCGACACGCCCTTGGGGCGACCTGTCGAGCCGGAGGTGAAGATGACATACGCCTCGGCCGCGGCGGGTACGGGCACCGGCTGCCAGTCCGGATCGCCCACGAGATCGTCGAGGCCCACCGACCGGTGACCGTCGACAGCGCCCAGCACCACCGCGGGAGCGGCGTCGTCGAGGATGGCGGCGATACGCGCAGGCGGGAGCGTGACGTCGACGGGAACGTAGGCGGCGCCGGTCATCTGGACGCCGAGCTGTGCGAGGACCGCATGCCCGCTCCGAGGTAGTGCGACGGCCACCCGATCGCCCGGGCCGACCCCCAGTGCCGCCAGGCCGGATCCGATGGCCCGTGCGGCGTCGACCACATCGGCGTAGCGATAGCGCACCTCGCCATCGGACAGTGCGATGGCATCCGGGGTGGTCGACGCCGTCGCGAGCACCACATCGACAACGTTCCGCTCCGGAGTCACCGCGACCGACGACTCCCACGACGTTCCCGGGACCAGCTCGTGCAGTAGGGCATCCGGGGCAGACGCGGCCACCGTCATCGCATACCCAACGGCGTCGACCATCGCCGCGGCGGTCGGTGCGTCGAGCACAGCGGTGTCGTAGGTGAGCGTGACGTGCAGGTTGTCGGCGTGACGATCGAGGTTCCACTGCAGCGGGACCCGGGGGTCGCGGGCCGGTTCCTCGTGGACCTCGATCTCGAGCCCGAACCGTCTGGCAGCGGAAGCGATCCGGTCGACGCCGCGGTAGCTGATGAGCACGTCCGACAGCGGCGCCGTCGTAGGTGCGCGGGTCGGTTCGACGGCACGCGCGACGTCAGCGACGGGGATGTCGCCGTGCAATCGCGCTTCGCGGACGGCTGCGGACACCTCGGCGACCATCGCGCGGTGAGTGATCGCGGGGTTCAGGCGCGTGCGCACCGCGACGGGGTTGACGAACATCCCGATCGCGGGTCGCGCCGGCAGCAGGTCGCGACCGGAGTGGACCGTCGTGAGCGTGAGGTCGAGGCTGCCGGTGAACCGCGCGATGACCGCGGCGACAGCGGCGTGGACAGCGGGATAGGTGTCGTCGGGGAGCAGCGCTGCGGGCACCGTCGTCGACACCTGGCTCGCCCCAGTCCCGACAGGACCTGTCGGTGCCGGGAGGCGTGGGCGGGCCGGAAGGTCGGCGAGAGTCTCGGCCCACCAAACGCGGTGACGGGAGTAGTGCGACGAGGGATCGGACGGGTCACCCAGTGCAGTGGCCAGCATCGCGGTTGCGTCGGCGTACTGCAGCGGGTGGTCGCCCCACTCCGGAGCCGTCCCTGCCCGCCGCGCGGCGTACGCGGCTGCCAGGTCTGCGGCGAGGACGTCGAGGGACACGTCGTCGACGAGCGCGTGGTGCGCAGCAACGGCGATGACGAGGGAGTCATCGTGCTCGTGGATCGAGACCCGCACGGGCACGGACATGGTGGGATCCGTCACCGCGCGTGCGTCGGGGGCGTCATCGACGAGGACTGCCGCGATCGCTTCGTCGGTCGACACGACGTCCTGCCACAGCTCCCCCGAGGCGCCGACCCGGACGACGGTTCGCAGGATCTCGTGGCGTGCGACGACATCGGCGACCGCGGCGCGTACTGCTACGGCGTCGGTCGCGTCGCCGCGCAGGGTGACCGATCCGACGAGCACCTCGGCCGTCGACTCGGGGGACAGACGTGCCGAGACCACCATCGCGGTCTGTTGCGGAGACGCCGGCGGTCGGTCCGGCCGGTGCGGCACGTCGGCCGACGCGGCGCCGTCGATGTGAGTGGCCAACTCCTGCAACGATACCGCGGCGAGGACGTCGCGGACGGTGATGGACTTTCCGGTTCGCCGCGCCAGGGCGGTCGCGATCTCGGTGGCGTTGAGCGAGGTGGCGCCGAGGTCGACGATGTCGGCCGCGACCGACGGTGCGGTGACACCGAGCACCTCGGAGACCGCGGCGACGACGTCCCGCTCGGTGGCAGTGGCGGGCGGGAGGTGCGGCGGCTCCACGTCGAGAGGGCTGAGACCGGCGAGCGCGTCGCGGTCGATTTTGCCGGTTCCGGTGACGGGCAGGTGGTCGACCACGAGGATCTGCGACGGCCACATCGCCGGCGAGAGGCGGTCGGCGAAGAGGCGGCGGAGACCGGGACGGACCGTCGTCGGCGATCGGGTGACGACGTAGAGGACCACGGTGTCGTCGACGACGGTGGCCGCCGCCGCGTCGACGTCGGGGTGGAGCGTTGCATTCGACTCGATCTCGGCGAGTTCGACGCGGACACCCCGGATCTGCACCTGACTGTCGGCACGACCGAGGTAGGCGAGTCCGGTGAGGTCGTGGTCCCACGCGACGAGGTCGCCGGTCCGGTACATCCGCTGTTCAGGAAGGAACGGATCGGCGACGAATCGTGCTGCGGTGTCGGCGGTGTCACCGAGGTAGCCGAGGGCGAGCGACGGGCCGGCGACGTACAGCTCACCGGGCGCGCCGGGTGGGACGGGGCGCAACCGCGCGTCGAGGACGTGCACGCTGGCCCCGACGATCGGCCGCCCGATGGTCGGCTCGACGACGCCGTCGTCGTTCGGAGCGATGCGCGCGGCGGTCGCCATGATGGTGGTCTCGGCGGGGCCGTAGAGGTTGTGGAGGTCGCGGCCGCGAGCCCATGTCGCGGCGAGCCCCGCCGGCAGTGCCTCGCCGGCGGTCATGAGCGTGGCGACGATTCCGGGCTGCAGGTCGTCGGGGGCGATGGTCGCGAGGACGGTCGGCGTGATGACGGCGTGGGTGATGTGCTGCTCGTTGAGGAATCGGGCGAGCGCCGGGCCCACCAGCGTCCCGGGCGGTGCCGGCACCAGCGTTCCGCGGAGCGCCGCGGCAAGCACGTGCTCGAAGATCGTCGCGTCGAACGCCGGCGCTGCGAGCTGCGCGACGCGCACGGTTCCGGTCACGGGGAAGCGTGACCGCAGCTCCTCGACGAGCGCCCCGATCCCCCGCCGCGGGACGACGACCCCCTTCGGCTCCCCCGTGGTGCCGGAGGTGAAGACGAGGTACTCGGGTAGGTCGGGATGGTCGACGCCGGGCGAGATGGGCAGCGCGGCCTGCTCGACGAGTTGGAGGATGCGTCGGCGTCGCTCCGTCGGGAGGTCGGGATCGAGGATCAGCAGAGGCTCGGGCCGTTGCGTCGCGGCCCAGATGCCGCGTGTCTGCGCGTCCCCACGACCCTGCTCGATGGTGACCACTCCCCCGACGCGTCGGAGGTCGGTCGCCTCGGGGACCTCGGGGGTCAGCGTCGCAAGTGATGTCGGTTCCGGCGCCGTGGGCCCGGCAACGGTTGCAACCGTCTGGCGCTCGGTCTCGTCGAGCAGTGGCAGGTCGAGGACGAGGGTGTCGGGGGCGTCGAGCAGTGCGTGGCACACCTCGTCGAGGACGCGGAGGAATCGGGCGTGGTGGGCCCGAGCCTCGTCCTCGGTGTAGCGGTTCGGGTTCGCGTCGAGGTCGATCTGGGTGTCGAGGGTGCCGTCGACGGCGGCGCGGGGGTAGATGGTGAGCGAGATGTCGTCGATGGGGCCGGTGCTGACGATCTGCACGGTGCCGGTGGCCTCGCCGAAGCGGACCGTGGGCTTGATCAGCATGAGGTTGAGGACGGGGCCGGCCACGCCGGGGGTTGCGGGTACCGGTGTCCCGGCGGCAGCCAGGTCGGCGCGGATGTCTTCGTAGCGGTAGCGCTGATGACGCAGGGCGCCGAGCATGGACGCCTGCGTTGCCCGCAAAACCTCGCCGGTGGTGGTCGCGTCGGTGAGTTGCGTGCGGATCGGGACGACGTTCGACACCGGCAGCGGGGTGTTCTTCAGAGCTGCAACAGTTCGCGCTGCAACGGGCAGCGCGAACTGAACGTCTCGTTCCCCGGTAATCCGCGCCAGGTAGATGGTCAGCGCGGTGCCGACGATCGCAGGCAGCGTCGTTGTGTGGGTGGTCTCCACACGGCGAATCACCTCCGACGTGGCCGGGGGCACGAGTCCGCTGATGTGGTGGGTGCGCGCGGAGATCGGTCCCGCGCGCCGACTCAGGTCCGGCGGTGGCGGTACCCCGGTGAGCTGCTCACGCCAGTACGCCCGGTCGCGCTCTCGCCGCGCCGACGTCAGGTACGCAGCGTCGGCCTCGAGCGCCGGCCCGAAATCCTCCACCGGCGGATACGACGGCTCCCGACCCTCGACCGCGTCGGTGTAGAGACGACCCCACTCGTCAAGCAGCTGCAGTGCAGCGACGCCGTCCGCTACCAGGTGGTGACCGCGCATGTAAATGAGGCGCTGGTCCTCGGCGATGCGCAATAGCCCGAACAGTGCTGTCCGGTCTCGCGTCGGGTCGAGAGGCCGCGCAGCATCCGCGGCCATCCACTCCCGCGCGGCGTCCAACGGGTCCGCCTCACCGCGGAAGTCCAAGGTGATGTTCGAATCGTCAAGTGACGGGTCGTGCACCATCACGACACCCTCAATGCCCACCTCGAAGCGCAGAAACAGGGTCGCCCGACGAGCGACGAAGTTTCGCCCGACCTGGCCGAGGAGCCCAGTGTCGAGCGGCCCATTCATGGAAAGGTAGTAGCCGACGGTTACGGGTGCTCCCGACGAAGCCGTATGCAAATCCCAAAGGGCGCGCTGGGCTTGAGTCATCGACGTGATGCTCATCATGACTTCCGCTCACCGTTGGACGTCAACCGGCGCGTCCCTGGGTCTGCTGCAAGGTGGTCTTCAAGTGAAACATCTGACCTACTCGAACCTCCTTCGTACCGATGTGGAAAGGGAGCACGCACGTAGCCGAGCATTGCACCGCGTCCTCTGCGTGGTGAGGCCTTCTGATTAGGCGGACCAACAACTACACCGCAGGTGCCCGTACAGTTTTCGCGACGTCCAATCGATCCCTTAGGTCTGTTGACCAAGATGCCGAGCAACGAGTCGCCAGAAAAGACCTTCACTTGCGGGCGGTAGCGCCCCGCGAAATAGAGCGACGCCAACCGCCACGAAGTCCGCTTACCGACCTAAACCTCCACGCGCGTTCGCCTTCACCGGCAGACGTCAACAACTTTCGATAGGAATCGCAGACGCCCACCCATGAGTAATGCGTCGCAGCTCGTGCCCGGGCTTCGCGGGACAGAACGTCGCGCCGGGTTTCGGAACTTACGACGCTGCGCACGCCATTTGCGATCTCCGAGGAGCTGGGTGCCACGAATACGCCGGCGTGTCCGAGAACCTCCCTATTGAAGGGTGTGTCGCGCGCGACGATTGGAGCGCCGCACGCCATCGCCTGAACCAGTGCGGGGTTGGTTCCTCCGACGCTGTGCCCATGGAAGTAGGCGCCACATTGCTGCCAAAGCGTGAAGAGGAGTCGGTCATCCTTCACATGGCCCATCCACGTAAAATTTTTGTTGTCACGATCCAGCAGCCGAACGCGTTCTTCGAGTGGACCTCCGTATCCCGACGAGCCAACCATCACGATGTGCGCGTGTTCCGCAATCGCCTCTACCGAGTCAAGGAACTCCGGAATCGTGTTCTCGGGGACGAAACGGGCGACCACAAGGACGTACGAGCGGGGAGCGAAAGGCGACGGGCTGACAGTATCGAAATCAACGTCACCCCCGTACGGAATGACGGTACCGGTGCGTGAAAATTTCTCTTGCCAATAGTCAGCTATTGCCTGCGCATCGAAAACCAACTCATCAGCATATCGAGCGGTCAGTATGGCACCAGAGCGAAAAACAAAACGGGCAAGGGGCCCCCACTTTGCCCTCTGCCATTCGAGTCCATCAACGTTAACCACTGTCCGCACCCCACGGAGGCGCAGGATGGGAAGCCAAAACCCGTTCGCGACATTCATAACGAATGCGACGTCCACGCCTCGAACCTCACGGTCCACTGCGGCAGTCAAGCCGTAGGTCATCGTACTCAACGAACGGCGCTCGATACCCGCCGTAGTCCTGCTCACGACTCTCGAGTCACGCTCCGCATTACTCGCCTCCGTGGCGCCTGGGCGACCGAAAACCACGACGCCGTGACCGCAATCGACCAAGTAAGGCGCGAGGCGTCGGACCAACGTCTCGAAACCACCGTAGTAACTCGGATAGCCGCGGCTTCCGATGACTGCGATTCGCAATTTGCGGTCACCAATACGGCTCTCGGCAGACTCCGACGATTGTCCTTGAGCAAAGCTGGTCAATCTCGGACTCCCTGCGCAGTGAAGGTTCAGATACGTTTTTGGATCTCAAGGCGGGTCGACTCCACGACGCCAGCCCACGAATAGCGCGCAGTAATTGTCCCATAGTTCTCGCGCTGACGTGCAGTGGCAACATCCGATTTGCGCCCATCGAGCGCAGCGCGTATCGCCGCGGCGCCAGCTGCAGGATCCGTTGGGGGAACCCAGCTACAGGCGACCGTCCCCCGAAGAGTCTCTCGAAAAATAGGAATGTCGCTGACTACAACAGGTGCGCCTAAAACAGCAGCTTCGAGCGGAGGAAGCCCAAACCCTTCATCTAACGACAAAAACACGAAAGCAGCGCAGTTTTCGTAAGCCCACTTCAGCTGGTCGTCACCAATTCCGTTCAGGAATCGTACGCTTTCGCTCACGAAGCTGGAGAGTCCGTCCACAGATTGCGGAGGGATCCCATCCGGGTTTCCTATCACCACCAGAGGAAATGTCGGCTTGATCCGCCCGGAAAGTTGAGCCGCACGAATAGTTCCTGCTAAATTTTTTCTGACATTTAAGCGGCCTACGGTGAGTAGAAATTTCCCACGATCAAGTCCGGGTATCGGCCTACTGGCGATTTCTGTAAAAGTTTCGACACCAAGCCCGACCGCGGCGGCCGGAACACGCCCCCTAAGAACGGAGGAAATCCTATCCACCTCAGTTTCCGAGCTGGTTAGAACAAGTCTCACATTATTCCTCATTCGACGCATGAGTCGAAAATACAACCGCTCCAGGAAGCCGAACCACTCCGGATGCTCAACGAACATTAAGTCATGAATAAATACCGCCGACGCTCCACCAAGTGGTGAAAAATTCTGCGACAAGATCAAGTCGGCTCTGTAGCGGCGTCTCACTATCGGAAGAATAAGCCACGCGTTCAGCGCCTGTGGCCACACACGGCTCTCGACAACGAGCACATTTCCGGGCACCCGTGGCTTCACCGCACCCCGTCTAATTACGACTGCAAGCCGATCTTCGGGATAGGACACTGCCCATCGCTCCACTATCGATATGACGGTTCGACGCAGGGCGGCCGGTCCCGAATGCCACCAATACGCATCGACCACGATCGATATTGGGCGCGAATTAGTCGATTCCGGCAGAGACAAAGCTGTCATTGGATACCAATCGCTACAGATAGGCCAAACGCGGCCGCAGAAGCAACAGCGACCGACAGTTGAAATTCTTTTAACAAAAGAGCGGTCCCTAATCCTACTGCGACGTCTAACAACACAAATCCTACGACGACCACAAGCAGGTTCAGATTCCCGGTGACGAGGATGATCCCGAGGGAAGCAGGGACAGCAATTGACACGACGATGCTGACCCACGAGGCGACAGAAGAATGGAATCTTATCGCGAGGCGTTGAATTACTGCGCTCGCAGAACTACCACCGATCCATGTAACGGCGATAATCGCCAAGGAAACTTGGCCAACGCTAAAACCCACGCCCAACACGACGGGGATCATGAGCGCTGCGTTCACCAACGTCGTAAACAGCAAAACCACGTAACAGTAATTCTGCGCGGCAGACTTGCCGCTAGACCTTGCGTTGACTAGTCGTGGCAATAGAGCGTTGGTAACGGTCGTCGAGAACCCCGACACAAGCCTTGAGAGTATTCCGATAATCGTGACGCTTGACGCGGGGAGAAGGCTGGCGACCGACTGCAATGCGACGCCGGCGCCATAGCCGGTCACAGCCTTCGTCCCAAACCACAGGGTGTCGCGGCGGAGTTCTGCACCTGGGTAGACGTGGCCAAGCTGCGCGTCCCCCGAATACCCCTCCGCCATTCGTCGTTCAGCTCGCCGGATATAAATCACGAAACCTACCGCGAAAACCGATCCTATCATAGTAGCCGCAGCCAAAACCAACACCTTGAAATTCAAACTCGAATAGATTGCGAACGGCAGTGAAGAACACGAAAAAATACTGGGAAGTAGCGTCGCCCCTGCGATGAATCGCGCGTCACCATAGGCGGCCCTACGGTAAGCAAACATCTGAAAAGCGTTCTGCAGTAGGGAATTGACGCAGATCAGAAGCGCACAGGGGATCATCGTTGAAAACGATCGATTCTGGGCGCTATAAAACCAAAACGCCGCCGCGACCAGGAGAATGCTTGCCAGAGAAAGTGCAATCTCGATGGTCCGAATGGTCCGAGCGGCCGGAACCCAGCGACGCGTGTAAAGCGCGAAGAGTACGCCGAGAACCAAAACCTGACTCGGAAATGCGGCAAGCGTCCCTGTGTAGAAGAAAAAGTCGGATGCTATGCCTCCACCGGAAGGGTAGAGCAGCAGAAATATTTGCAACAGACCAAGGCCCTGAGAAAATCCGGCGATCAGGGTGGGGAAACCGAAATAAAAAATGCGATGAAATCGATTTGGACTATCGATCGCCAGACTCATAGATCGCTACCGCGACGCATCGAGCAGCCACGATTCTGCTTCCATACGTCCGTCATTCAACGGAAGTGAGCCCAGGACATCAAAGGGCGTTCGGCCAGAGAGCAGCGAAGCCATGAGAGACGCCGCGATCTCGGTGGTAGTTGCGTCGGTCGACAGTACCTGATGACCGTTGGCGATCAGCCAGTCCGCGATTCCCGTCTCCTCGGTTGTGATGATCTCACAGCCTACGGACAGTGCTTCTACGATCGGGAGTCCAACTTGCTCTCGCCATCCAACCTCGCGCTGCGACAGCAGCGCCAAAGCTTTCGCTTGCTTAAGAAGGGCAAATATTTCGTCGCGTGCCGGCGATATGACGAGCGAGCACTCCGCTCTTTCTCTGACGAACACTTCTACCGCGGACTGGTGCTCACCCGACCCGATAATGGTCAGTTCAGCATTCTGCACCTGAGACCGAACCTGATCCCACGCGGCGAGTAATTCGAGTATTCCCTTTCGACGCTCAAAAGTACCCAGGAAGACGAGGTGCGGTCCTCTCGGACGAGGCGCCGGCGACTCGTCGATTTGCGCATCTGGAAGCGCTAGTATGACTCGGCACTCAGCGCGAACCTTGTCGTACCAGAACATGGACCGTCGATAGTTATCTAGCGCTCCATGGGTCCCGAACGCAACACGGTCAAGCAAGTTCATCGCGAGAGTGGTCACCAAGTGCACCAGCAAATTACCGAGTCGCCGAGGAAGTCGCAGCGTTTCGGACAACTTCGGGCCCTGGCTACAGTTCTCGATACAGTAACTCACGGACACGGGACGCTCGACTCGAAAGAGCATGATAAGCGGGAAAGCAAATCGAATAAAAATCAGAATTGGAAGGGTTTGCGGCCAGCACCGAACGGCGAGCGGTTCTGGCACTTCCACCCACCTCGGGCGAAGTCGAATGATGGCAACGAGAAAGTCCCAAACTCCGCCCTGGCGCAGGCGATCACCAGCACTTTTTTGGACCCCTGCGTCGAAATCGAGCCGCGTTCGCTTGAAATAGAGATACGCCGAGGGATTGAGTAATATTCTCTCGACGTGTGCCGTTCGTGCAACAGGATAGTATTTCAATAAGGACTCAGACATTAGCTTTTTCCGATTGCCTTTCGCGAAGTGCTGCAGCTGCCGCGGAATAGGCTTCGAACTGACGCGTCCTACCTCCGTAACGCTGCCCGTCGCGCTTCTCCGCCACCTTCGCGGCGGCAAGGCGCGCAGCGTAACCTGCGCGCACCGTCGCACGCCACAACATGCGGCAGAACCGCGAACTGCTGATTCTCCACTCGTAGAAATCGTAGAGGTTGACTAACCACGCGGTGCCGGCCCGTCCGTCGACGCCCGCAGAACTTCCCCCGATCGCGTGATGCACCTCAAGGTCAGTTACAAGTAGAACATCGTGCCCCGCATTGCGAACCCTATAGCAGAATTCGACGTCCTCGGCGTACATAAACCATCGTTCAGAGAGCCCACCGAGCTCTCGCCAGAGAGGGAGAGGCACCACCATGCACCCGCCCGTGACCCAATCCACTGGTTGAAGCGATTCGAGGTCGTGAAGCTTGGAGCCGTAGATGTACCAGCCACGTAGCCACGAGATACTCCCCGGTGCGAAAGCTGCCAGCCCGGAGCAATGAAGGACTGTCCGCCAGAGCGTTGGGAACATCCCACCACCGACCGTTGCGACGGCTGCGTCGGTCGCCCGCACGACTGGTCCGACCACTGACTCGTTGTCCACAGCAAGTTTCGACAGTTGAACGAGAACATCCAGGCTGGCTCGAACGTCGGGATTGAGGAGCACGACCACATCCCCTGCAGCCTGGAGGGCGACGACGTTCACGGCGCTCGCGAAACCGTCGTTCGAGGAGTTGCGGACCAGGGTCACACCCGGGAACCGCCCTTCGATTAGGTCGCAAGTATCGTCGGTGGAGTCGTTATCGACCACGATGATCTCGCCCCCGCGGTCTAAGATTGCCGCAATACTGGATAAGCAATCGCAAAT
Organism: Williamsia sp. SKLECPSW1; assembly: GCF_054332755.1. Lineage (NCBI taxonomy): Bacteria > Bacillati > Actinomycetota > Actinomycetes > Mycobacteriales > Nocardiaceae > Williamsia > Williamsia sp. SKLECPSW1. The sequence goes on from NZ_JBTGLI010000001.1 coordinate 792,095, forward strand.
GACGTGGCCACTGTTGTAGGTCACAATCGCGATACTCACTGTGGGGGACACATCGCCTTCTTGAGGGTGCGCACGATCAGGAGATCCAGAACCTGCCACGTTCGGCGCCGCCTTTTCGGTGATATCTGGGCACTTTGCCACCATGCATTGCGGAGATTGAACCACGCTCGTCGCAGTCGCGCACGCCGAACTTCTACGGCGCATCGATGGTTCGAGGAATCGACGGCAACCACAATCGCGAATAAATTTTTCTCAATGCAACCCAGAAAAAGGCGGCTCTGTTCGGCTGAGAAGTTGCTTCAAGTTCGGCGCCTGGTTCTTGAGCTGGGCCTCATAAGCAACGATGAAGTCTGGCAAAGACGCGCCCGTCTGGCGACCGATGCTGTCGCTAGATACCGCTAGCTGGCTCCTTCTACTATGGACAGTCCGCTTGTACTCGCCGTGCCTCTACACATGTCATGCTGAGCCCGTGTTAAGCGTCTACGCTCCACGTGAGACGACCGTCGCAGGACGCTCTGAGATTTTGGTTCGACCGCGTATCGAAACTCGAAGCTCAACAGAAGAAACGGTTTTCGCCTCGACCACAGTCAAGCGATCATCAGCAGCGACCGTCATCATGACCGTTCTGGGTATGAGATTGGATTTACGATGACAAATGGCCAACGTCAGAGGGCGGACCCCAGAGACGGCGTGCATGAGGCACTGTCCGCACTGCGGCGCGGGTGGCTCGTGGTGCTCATCGTCGGTGTCATCGTCGGGGCGGCAGCACTCGCCTTCAGCCTCGCGCAAACGCCGATGTACGCCGCGACGGCGACGCTTTATGTCACATCCGGGAGCGATGACAACAGCAACGCTGCGTATGTCGGCGGACAGGCCGCGCAGCAGCGAGTCGCGTCTTATACGAAACTTGTGAACTCCGACGCGGTGCTCGATCAGGCGCTCAGTTCAGCGAAGCTACAAATTTCGACGTCAGATGCGCGTAAGGCTTTGTCTTCGTCATCCTCAACGTCGACTGTCCTGTTGTCGATCACAGCGACAGAGTCGAGCCGATCCTCGGCTTCTGATCTCGCTAATGCTGTTGCCAGGTCGATGACTGCCTACATCCAGAGACTCGAGACTCCCGCGGGAGGGGGACAGCCGCTTGCAAAGCTGACCCTCGTTACGCCGGCAGTCGCAAGTTCAACACCGGTAAGTCCGAAGACCACCCGCAACGTTTTGCTCGGCTTGTTTGTTGGGGCAGCCATGGGCGCAATCTGGGTTTTGGCCAGGTCACGGTTCAATAATCGTGTCCGATCGGAAGAGGATCTCGCGACCGTGTCCGAATCGCCGGTCCTCGGCGTCGTTCCCACCGATAGCTCGCTCCGCAAGCAGGGACTCATCGATTTCGCCTCAGGCGCAACGCCAGCGGCAGAGGCATACCGAAAGCTCCGGACGAATCTCTCTTTCACTAGCGTCGACAAGCCAGCGTCCATCATTCTCGTCACCAGCCCTATGGCTGTTGAAGGCAAAACGACCACAGCAATGAACCTTGCCGCAGCCCTCGCCGAGGTTGGTCATAAAGTGGTCCTAGTCGACTCCGATCTGCGTCGGCCACAGGTAGACCGACGAAGCGGCCTCATTGGCGGTGTCGGTCTTACTAATTTCCTCCGTGGAGATGCAGATTTGGAGGATTTGGTTCAGGAGTCGAAGATGGCGAACCTGTGGATGCTTGCCAGCGGTCCGCAGCCTCCGAATCCAGCAGAGTTGCTGGCGACTGAGCGCGCGCGGAATGCCTTGAAGCGTCTGGCCGATAGTTTTGATTTGGTGATTGTCGACAGCCCGCCGGTTCTACCGGTCACCGATGCGGCAATTCTGTCAGGTTATGTCGATGCTGTCTTGCTCGTCGCACGCGCTCGCGCGACGAAGGTGCGCGACCTCCAATCCGCGATTGAACAACTCGGGGTTGCCCAGACTCCGGTAATCGGGACGGTCTTGACCGAGGCAGACGTTCGCTCTGCCCGCTACACCTACTACGGCCAGCGGCTCGGACCGGGCAAGCGTCCACGAAGTCAGGCAGTGGTCGAGACCGCGCTTGCCTCAGACGCCGCGCAGCACCGGGCAGATTCGCATTAGCTGACAGGCTCTACGTCTCTAAATCTCGGAGCGGGATTCAGCACTGCTGAGGTGACTGCCACCTGGCGCTCATTCCTCGTCATATGCCTCGACTGCGCAGGGAGCGAAGGCCGACTCCGTCATTCAACCGCCGGTCGCCGCGGTGGTCCATCCGCTGACCGGTATGTACCACGCCAAGGTCAACCTCGCCGCGACGGCGGACACCCACTCGGCCGCGATCCAGGCTGCCATCGACGCCGCGAAGGCCCGCCCGGCGGGGAAGGTTTACATCCCCGTGCTCGTGTCCGTGAGCAACCAGTCGTTCGTCGACATCAGAGGCGGCTCCGCGACGGGCAACTTCTCCGCCGGCCTGATCAGGGACTCGTTCTCGTCGATCTCCGAAGTAGGCACGGTCCGCTGGCCGTTGGGCCGTGTCGTGTCGTCGAACGGGTTCAGCAAGCAGTTCGGCGTCGACGCCGACGGCAAGATCACCCCGTTCAAACGGTCGACCACCTTCTTCGTCAACGCCACCGCCATCGTCGCGATCGACGCCAGCTATCACCCGATGGCCGGGCAGGACATCACCCTGATGGCGTTCGGCAGGCCGATCATCCTGTCCAACGCCGGCGCTGACAGCACGACCGACCTGAACCTACGCGGATGGGGACCGACACTCGTACTGCCCTAGCGCGCCACCGCCAACTTCCGGCGGTACGACGCGGCAACAGGCTAGGTGCTCGTCGGGACCTCGGTGTCCGGAGCGCTGTCGTCACCCGTCACCACGAAGACGGCGAACTACACCGCGCTCGACACCGACGGAACAATCCTCGCCAACGGTGTCATCACGATCACCCTGCCGACACCCGCTGCGGCGGGCCGGATCTACCGACTCAAGAACATCACCAGCGGCTCCACCGTGACCGTGCCGCCAACCACCGGCACGATCGACGGACAGGCGAGCGCCTCACTCAGCGCTCTCGCGGTCGGTCGCTATCAGTGGGACGGCGCGAACTGGTGGGCGATTTGCGATCGTCGTGCCAGCGCATAAGGCGAATCCCGAGCCAGCCAAGGAACGGCCAGATCAGAAAGAACGCAACTGCTGACATCCCCTGCTCGGGCCGCACGTACGTGTAGAGGAAGTACAAGGTCACCAGCACTGAGATGACATCGAGTGCGCGCTTGATGTCAGACGGGATCCTCAACGTAGACCTCGTCGTCGGTGGCGGGATTGGCGGCGAGTCCGATGATGACCGCGACCAGTGACAGCGGTGCGAGCCAGGACAGCGCGTCGAACGAGAAGAACATGACGACGACCGCGAGCAGCGGCAGCCGCATCCTTTGCGACTGAACAGCGGCGACGAGCAGGGCCACTATCAGCGCCACGAACGCGACCAGTCCGCCGGTGATGAGGTAGCCGACGAACTGGTTGTCGACCGCGGAAAAGCTCGTGCCGACGAACGTCTCGATGACGCCCTTCTGCTGGTCGTACCCGGTCCCGACAATTAGCGGCCCGAGGTCGCGGTCGAGTAGGGCGGGCAGCGCAGACAGCACGCCCGATCGGTGGGTGAACGACCCAGACGCTTCGAGCGCGTCGACGCCGAGCCAGCCTGCGATTGTTTCGCCGCCGATCAGCACGTAGGCGACGACGCCGAACACGGCGGCGATCAGCGTCGGGACGGTGCGGCGGGCCAAGCCGGCGATGACCGCGACGAGCACGACGGCGATAAGCGCGCTGCGGGCGCTCGCGAGGAGTAGCGCGCCGAGGCACGCCACGTACATCGACCTCCGCACCGCCACGGGGATGCGGTCGGCGAAGGCAACGGTGATGGCGAACATGACGACCATCAGGAACGACAGGGGTAGAGGGTGTCCGAGGGTGCCAGTCACGCGGACCGCGTCCTCGAACAAGGTCGATTGCAGGAACGCGGGCACCGCCTCGGGGTCGAGCGGATCACGCAGGGAACCGATGACGTACAGCGGTGTGCGGGTGACGAACTCCTCGTAGAGAGACAGGGCCAACTCGACCGCGACCAGCGTCACCCCGCCGGCGTACATCGTTGTCATGTCTTCGCGGCTGGCCGCGGCCACGGTCGGCACGAGCACGAATACCACCAGGGCAAAGAAGAACCATGCTCGTGCTGACGACTCGGGGTTCAGCCCCGTGCACATCCCGACCGCCGCCAGGGCAACCCAGAACGCGAAGGTGCTCGCGGGGGCCGTGACACAGCGACGTTCGCCGACCCCCGCCCGTATCAGCATGACCACGACGGCCGCGCCGATGATCGACAGGCTGACGCCCTTCATCGCGAGCACGGGGAACAGCGTGAGTGATGCGACGAAGCCGACCGCGAGCAGACCCCACACCCGCTCTCGCGGAGCGAAGTACACGGCGACGAAGAGGATTCCGGCTGCGGCGACGGCAGCGAACTTGGGCGACGTCAGCGCACCACCCACTGACAGCGCCGAGAGCGCTAACACGAGCGCGATGGGCGCGAACAGTGGCGACCGTTCAGCGCCCAGCTCGTCGTCGACGTCAGCGCGAGGATCGGTCACGGTCACCGGCTGATTATCGGACACGGGTGCGGTTCCGGCATGTCGACCGACCGGTCCACCCGCCCACAGCGATTTTGGGACACGGCTTACGCCTCCGATGCTGCGATCAGCGCGGCTTCGTTCCAAACGAACTCTGGATCCTCCTGAACAGCGACGATGCTGGCACACAGATCGTGCAGCCACAGAGTCGATCCGCCGCGCCCGTGCTAGAACACCCGACCACCAGCTCGCGTACGGCGTTGATCGCCCGATAATTCGCCAAGGCATTCGCAACTCGGTCGTTGTGCTGTCGCGATGACGTGCCCATTTCCTGACCTACGCGACGCGGCTTGGCCGCGCGGCGTAAGGGGTGGCGAGGTCAGCGACCGACTTGGTCTTATCTGCAACTGAGCCCCAGTAGGCATTTTGTTCCGACGGCCGTGCGATCTGTCGGGCATGTCTAGCGACCAACTGACCCCGCGCGCAGCCTGAAGCCGCCGGACATTACAGGGGCGTTCATAACCACCGATTCTCGACGACGCCGTCCGGCGGTCGAACAATTCAGTGACAGTGAAGGTGCCTGGCCCCAAGCTCAGGGTTTTGAGTGAACGCGAAAGCGGCCCCTGCCTACCAGCTTGACAGCTGCCACGCAAGCAACCTCACCGCGGTACCCACCCAAGCTTCGTCAGGACCACATCGACAGCTGAAAGTGTTGGTTTACACGGATCCTGGCCCTTGAGGATCGACTTGTCGGCCTCGTACTTGATACGCAGATAATAAGTCGCCGGGACCTGCGGACCGTAGACCACAGCGTCGCAGGTCGTTGCGCCCGTGGTTGTCCGGACCAACTGCTGGCCGTCGACCTTCATCGTCACCTGAGCGAACTCGCCGAAGTTCTCGCGCATGTTCCCGCCAGACTCTCTGTCGACGAAGATCGCGAAGTCCTTGCGGGATCCGGACACCGGCCAGCGGCACCCAGCAAGTCCCCCCGACGACTCGGCAGCAGGGCCGCCGGCGGTATCGCCGTAGACGAGCGGCGCGAGGTCCCCTGTTCCCAAGAGCCCGCATAAAGCAGACCCCGTCAGATCTGCAGGCCGTACCGGTGTCGCAGGAGCGGAGACAGTCGTCGAGGAGGCTGTGGGCTCAGACGCGGGAGTGTCGCCTGACCCGCAGGCCGCCACCGCGACTATCGCACCGAGTAGCACCACGCCGAGCCCCGCCGCACGCCACCGCGTCATTTCAACCATCCTTTCGAAATGTCCTCATCGACGCTGCTCTGGATACGGGCGATGAAGTCCGCCTGTACTTGACCGGGCATGTCTACCGCCCAGTCATTGTCCGCATGCCATTCCTCCACGAGCTCAATCACCCGCCTCGCAAAACTCCTGCTGGGCCACTGAGGGGTACCTGTCCGCGGTTGCCGGCGGTGGTGAGGTCGATTCGGGCCGAGGCACCTACGGGGAACAGTCACGTCACCTGGCGAAACTGCGGCAAGGGATCCCCAGGAGGGCACGAGCGCGTTACGGGCGCGTTCCGATCGGCGGTGCGCGGCAAACGCTCGGATGTTGGCGATCCGGCAGCCTAGGGTGACTCATGGCGCTCACACGCTCCGTACGTGCAGGTCTCCGTCGGGTCGGTGTCGATCTCGTGCGCTATCCCGGCCTGGGTCCGACGGTCATGCTGGCGCGGATGCTCACGACTGCGTCGGTCGACTGCGTCGTCGACGTGGGAGCGAACGGCGGCCGGTACGGGCAGGAGGTCCGCGAGGCCGGATGGGCGGGCGCGATCGTGTCCTTCGAGCCACTGTCCGAACCCTTTTCGCGGCTCCAGGCCGCGTCGGCCAAGGACTCGCAGTGGACCGCGCACCAGATGGGTCTGGGTGATCGCGACCAGTCCGCGCGGATGCACATCGCCAGCAACGCCGGCGAGAGCAGTTCGCTCCTCGAGATGCTGGACGGCCACAAGCAGGCGGCGCCGGACATCGGATACGTCGGCGAGGAAGAAGTCCAGGTCCGCCGTCTCGACGCGGTCGCGGCGGACCTCGTGCCCGCAGCCGATCGGTGCTTACTCAAAGTCGACACCCAGGGATTCGAGCGGCACGTCCTCGACGGGGCCGCGGACTTCATCCGCGACCGGTGCGTGGGCGTCCAGCTCGAGCTGTCCCTCGTCCCGATGTACTCCGAGGGGATGTCGCTCGAGGACGGGGCGGCGTTCGCCGCGGCGGCCGGCTTCGAGACGGTCAGCATCTTCCCGGGATTCACCGATCTCACCAGCGGCCGGATGCTGCAGGTCGACGCTGTCTACATGCGGCCGGGTGTCCTGTGACGCCGAGACCGACACGTGGGTGGCAGTTGGCCGGGTTCACCGGGGCCGGCTACGACAAGGGGCGACCGCTGGCGGTCCAGGTCGCCTGGTTCGTGTGTCTGAACGTCGTCTTCGTGAAGTGGTGGTGCCCGGCACGCCTCCGATCGGCCCTCCTCCGCGGGTTCGGTGCCGACATCGGCCAGGGAGTTCTCATCCGCCATCGGGTACGCGTGCACTGGCCGTGGAAGCTGAGCGTCGGCGACCACTCGTGGATCGGTGAGGGTGCCTGGCTGCTCAATCTCGAGCCGATCCGGATCGGCGCCGACACGGTGATCTCGCAGGAGGCGCTGCTCTGCACGGGCAGCCACGACCGCCACTCCCCCACCTTCGAGTTCGACAACGCACCCATCGCCATCGGCGACGGGGTGTGGGTGGCCGCACGGGCGACCGTGCTGCGCGGGGTCACCATCGGGGACAACGCGGTGATCGGTGCCGGCAGCGTCGTGGCGCGCTCGGTCGCCCCCGGAGAATTCGTCGTGGACGGTCGATAGTCGTGTCGCGTCTACGCGACGCATGTACCGATTTGAATCTACGATGCACTTGTGTGGGTGATCTACCGCACACCCGGGGGCCCGACAGCAGCAAACACCGAGGTGGCGTCCCCGATGACATCGGACCGAGCAGGCAGCGAGAGCGCACTGCCGGCTGCTCGACGCCCGGTGTCCGTCGCCATCGTCGGCATCAATTTCGCACCTGAGGTCACCGGCATCGGCCCGTACACGTTCGGGCTCGCACGCGGACTCAGCGAGCGCGGCTTCACGGTGTCGGTGCACACCGGCATCCCTCACTATCCGCAGTGGCGCAAATGGGATGCCCCGCCCGCGGTGGCCGCCACCGTGACGCCGTCGGGCGGGTCACTCGTCGTCAAACGCGTCGACCACCACGTACCGCCGATCGTCACCGCCCGGGGTCGCGCACGGATGGAGCTCAGCTTCGCGATGCGGTCGATCGCGGCGGGGATCGGGACACCCGACGCCATCGTCGTGATCAGCCCCCCGCTCATCGCTGCGACGATCATCACGCTCTACGGACGCCTGCGCCACATCCCCGTCGGGCTCGTCGTCCAAGACCTGTACAGCCTGGGCGCCATCGAGACCGGTCTGGCTCGAGGCCGGACCAGCGAACTCATCACCCGCATCGAATCGTGGTGCGTGCACTGGGCGTCATCGGTGGTCGTGATCCACGACCGGTTCGCCCGGTCGATCGGCGCCCTCGGCATCCACCAGCCGCGCATGGTCACCATCCGCAACTGGACGCACGTCGTCCGCTCCGACCCGTCGGACCGTGCATCGACGCGGGACCGCCTGGGCTGGGGCGCAGCCGAACTCGTCGCGGTGCACAGCGGCAACATGGGTGTGAAGCAGGGCCTCGAGAACGTCGTCGAGACAGCCCGTCTCGCCGCACAGCGAGGTGCACCGGTCCGGTTCGTGCTGATCGGCGACGGCAACCAACGCGCCCACATCGAGGCCGTCGCCGCGGGAGTGGAGACCATCTCCTTCCTCGACCCCCTCCCCGAGGACGACTACATGGCCGCACTCGGCGCAGCCGACGTGCTCCTGGTCAACGAGCGTCCCGGCGTGGCCGACATGGCGGCTCCCAGCAAACTCACGAGCTACTTCGCCAGCGGTCGACCCGTCATCGCCGCGGTCGACCCGGCGGGTGTCACCGCCGACGAGATCGCCCGATCGCGTGCCGGGGTCACCGTCCCGCCGGCCGATCCCGAGGCACTGCTGGACGCGGTCCTCGCACTGGGACGGGACGATGACGCGATCCGGCAGCTCGCCGACAACGGGGGCCGCTACGCCGGTGACGTCCTCGACGCCGGTCAGGCCCTGGACGCCTACGCCGACTGGTGTCGCGACCTGGCGCGGGGTGCGGCATGACCGCGCTGCGTCAGACGGTCAGCGACCGGAAGTTCGCCACCGCCCGGTACACCGCCGCGATCGGCCCGGTGGAGTTCACCGGCGGCATCCAGGGGATCCGCGACCGGCTCGCCGCGATCGCCGCACAGGGGGCGCACACCCGCGTAGGTCTCGTGCCGACCCTCGACTCCGCTCGGTGGGACCACGACATCCGGCGTGGGACCTCGGTGACCGCGGCCGATCTCGACGTCGACGACATCGGGGGGTCGATGCAGCGGGCCGCGGAGATGTCCACCGCGGCACTCGACATCCGCGTCAGCGGCGACCACCTCTTCGCGACCTGCGACCACGGCATCGGCGACGGCGTGTACATCACGGAACTGCTTGCCGCTCTCACCCAGTCGTCGACGCCGACGTTCCCCAGCTTCCTCGTCGACGGCGCGTCGGCGGTGCGTCGTCCCTCCGCGCTCGCACTCGCCTCGGCGGTGCGACACCATCCGGGAGCAGTCGTCGACGCGACGCGGAGGGTCCTGCGCGGACGCGGCACCGCGACGGGCGAGGCATCGAGAACCGCACCCGACGCGACCACACGCAGCGTCTTCGTCGCCAGTGACCCGGGATTCCCCGACCGTCTACGCGCGCTGCGTGACCGCGACCATCCCGATGCCAGCGCCACCACCACGATGACCTGGTTGATCGACCGGCGACTGCGCGCCGCCGGCGTCGCCCTGGCCGACGACATCACCCTGATGGTGAACCTCCGGCGATACCTGCCACCCGGATCGGTGTCGACGTCGAACTTCATCGGTGCCATCACCGCGCCGTCGACCTCACCCCCCGAGATGAGCACCACCGTCCGCACCGTGGCCGGTGGTGCCGATCTCGTGGTGCGCCAAGCACTCTCCGACGCGCTCGGCGCGGTGCGACCCGCGGGGCTGCGTGATCCGCACATCCGGCGATGGGTCGCCGGCGCACCCACCAGGCTCATCGTGTCCGACCTGTCGGCCAGCCCGGCGATCGCCGCGGCCCGCTGGAGCACCACGTCCGCGTCGCCGCGGATCTTCGGGGTCGCAACCGTCTGCACCCGCAGCGACGAACTCAACCTCGTCTACAGCCGCGTCGAGGACACCGTGTTCGTCACCGCACGGTTCCTCGACGGCGCACAGGATCCGGACGTCGTCGGCTCCGCACTCCGCGAGGCCCTCGCGAATCCGGTCGGTGCGGTGTGAGGCGCGCGATGATCGCCCTCGCCCTCTGTGCGGCCACGGCCCTCACGTCCGTCGCGTGTTCCGACGACCCCGCGCCGACGACCGCCGTACGGTCACCGATCCCCGTCACACCGTCGCTCCCGCCGGCGCCGGCCGATCGTGGGACGATCGTCACGGCGACCCCCCTCACCGATGCGACACCCGCCCTCGCCCAGGCGGCCTCGCAGGCCGTGCGCGCCACCTACGTCTCCACCGACCCCCGCACGGCGGCCGAGGTCCGCGTCACCGGCGCGTTCTTCCTCCCCCGCACCGCACCGCCCACCGGCGGGTGGCCGGTCATCTCGTTCGCCCACGGCACCACCGGCACATCGAACGGGTGCGGTCTGTCCCAGTCACCCGACCTGCGCGGGTACGCCGGCACCGTCGTCGGATTGCTCACCGCGGGGTACGCCGTGGCCGCCACGGACTATCGCGGCCTCGGGCCCGACGGGGTCCACCTCTATCTCGATCCGCTCACCGCCGCCTTCGACGTCATCGACGCCGCCCGCGCGCTGCACCGCCTGGCACCCACCACGTCCACCCGATGGCTCGCCTACGGCGATTCGCAGGGCGGACAGGCGGTCTGGGCGGCAGCAGAGCAACAGGGCGACTACGGCGCCGGTCTCACGATGGTCGGTGCGTTGGCCACCAAGCCCGCCGCGAACGTGACCGCTCTGGCGCAGCTGGCGGCCGACGGAGACCTCTCCATGCAACAACGCACCATCGCGGCCATGGTGGCACTGGGCGCAGCGAGAGCGTCCGACGGCCGGCTCACCGTCGCGCAGGTCCTCCCCGCGATCCCCGCCGCGACGGTGGGCGATCTCGTCGGATGCGACGCGGCCACCAGAACCCGCGCCCTGCAGAGCATCGGCCCCGACGGCTTCGCCCCGGCACCCGACGCCGTGGGCGCGTACACCACCGCACTGCAACGAGATGCACTGCCGCAGAGACGGTCGACCGTCCCGATCCGCGTCGTCTACGGGTTGGCCGATCAGCTGATCCCACCCGACTGGGTGACCACTCCGATCGCACAGGCGTGCGCCGAGGGCAGCCAGGTGTCCCCACGGGCCGTCCCCGGGAAGGGGCACGGGGACACCCTCCTCGACGACTCGGATCTGCGATGGGTGGTCGACCGGTTCGCCGGGCGTCCGGTGACGGACGCGTGCCCGTGAAGATCCTCCACATCGCGACTCTGTTCACCCCCGACGGCCAGTTCGGTGGGCCCACCCGCGTGGCCGGCCACCAGGCCGTCGAACTCGCCCGACGGGGGCACGAGGTGACGCTGACCGGAGCCGCACGCGGATGGGAGTCCGATCCCGGCGACGCGTTCCCCGGTGTCCGGTGCCGCTTCTTCCCCCAGCGCCGATCGGTGCCGGGTCTCGGCGTCGCGGGGCTCCGCGCCCCCGGTGCGCGCGCGTTCGTCGCGGACAGCGCACGTCATCACGACGTCGTCCACATCCACCTCGCGCGGGACCTCGTGACGCTGCCGGCAGCGATGGCCGTGCGACGGTCCGCGGTCCCCTACGTCGTCCAGTGCCACGGGATGATCGACCCGTCGTCGCGAACGCTCGCCCGACCGCTGGACCGTGCGGCGACGATCCCCGCCCTGCAGGCCGCGCGCGAGGTGCTGACACTCACCCCGACGGAGGAGGGCGGTCTCCGCGACGTCGCGGGGCGTCTGCCGTTCCGCCGCATCGTCAACGGCGTGCCGGTCGACGGCTCGATCCAGCGCACCGGCGACTCGACCGAGGTGCTGTTCCTCGCCCGCCTCGACGAGCGGAAACGACCTGCGCTCTTCGTCCGCGCCGCTGCGGCCCTGCTCGATGCGGGTGTGCAGGCGCGGTTCACCCTCGTCGGACCGGACGGCGGGCAGGCGGCAGCGGTCGACGCCGAGATCGCGCGGAGCGGCCACACCGACCGGATCGTGCGAACGGGACCGATCCACTCCGACGACGTCCCGCGCCGGATGGCGCAGAGCGCGGTCTACGTCCTGCCATCCGTTCACGAACCCTTTCCGATGACCGTCCTCGAGGCGATGTCGGTGGGTGTACCGGTGATCGTCACCGAGACCTGTGGACTCGCCCCCGCCGTCACGCGTGCCCGCTGCGGAGCCGTCGTCGACCACGGCGACGACGCGCTCGCTGCGGCCATCCGCACCATGCTCGACGACCGTGACGCCGCCGCCGCGGCGGGCGCTCGGGGACGTGCTGCTGTGGCGGAACAGTTCTCGGTGTCCGCGGTCGTCGACGACCTCGAGGAGATCTACCGCGCGGCGTCACCACGTCGACGGGAGGGGGTCGCATGACGATCGGCGACCTGCGTCACCTGCTGCTCACCCGGGCGGTCCTCCTGCTCGCCGGCATCGTCGTGGGCGCCTCGCTCGGCTGGTACGTCTCACACGACTCGACGCGGTACTACACCGCCACCGCCACAGTCCTTCCCGCCGTCGGCGGCGGCTCGTCGGATCCGGGCGGCTTCGCGCAGTCGGTGTTCATCCAGTCGCGCGTCCCCGAGTACGCGGCGTTCGGGACCACCGACTCGTTCCTCGACCGTGTGATCTCCACCGACAAGCTGCCGCTGAGTCGAGATCAGCTCGGGGACAACCTGTCGGTGACGGCACCGAAGAAGACCGCACTCATCGAGGTGAGCGTTCGTGCGACCACGCCCGAGGCCGCCGTGACGTTCACAAACGCCACCGCGGGCGTGCTGGCACAGGTCATCCCCGAACGGGAGAACCTCCTGCCGGTACGGGTGACCGTGGTCGATTCCGCGATGGCACCGTCGGCGCCGGACGGCAAACGTCCGGCCGAGGTCATCGCCATGTACGGGATCCTCGGTCTGATCGGCGCCTTCGCGCTGTCGCTGCTCACCACCCGCCGGGCATCGGAGGTGCCGGCATGACCGTCGTCCGCCTCCTGCTGTGGTTGCTGCCCCCCTCTCCGGTGAAGAACATGCTGCTGCGTCGGATCGGGGTCACCCTCGGCCACGGGGTGCGGATCGGGCCCACCGTCGTCCTCGGGGATGTCCGATTCACCCTCGGCGACAACACCTCCCTGGGAACTCTCAACGTCTTCCGGTCGCTGCGGCTGGTCCACCTCGACGCGGACGCCTACATCGGCAACTTCAACCAGTTCACCGCCGCACCGGACCACCGCGCGGTCGACCCGGAACTCGGTCTCCTCCGCCTCGGCCGCGGCGCGGGGTTCACCAACCGGCACCACGTCGACTGCTCCGGGAGGTTCCTCGTCGGGGACATGTCCATGATCGCCGGCATCCGATCGGTGTTCCAGACACATGAGTTGGATCTCGCCCAGAACGTGGCCCGCGCGGGTGACATCGTGGTGGGCGCGCGGTGTTTCACCGCGACGGGCGTGCAGATGCTGCAGAACTCGTACCTGCCCGACCGGTCGATCCTCGCCGCCGGGTCCACCCGGACCGCCACGGCCCCCGGGGATCCCACCCGGCAGCTCTACGCGGGCACACCGGCCCAGCCGAAGAAGGACATCTCGGGGTGGGCCTGGTTCGACAGGATCGCGGTCCACACGCCCGTCGACCTGCCGACGACGGAGACCCTCCGATGACCGTCATCGTCTATGCCCTCGTCGCGGTCATCGCCGTCCTCGTGGTGACGGTGCGACGAGGCGAGTTCACCGCTCTGGGCGACGAGGACCGCTGGGCGGCGGTCGCCGTCGTCCTGGTCACAGCCTGGCCGATGGCCTGGACGTTCGTGTTCGGACCGGTGATCGTGTCGACGCCTGCGTCGTCGCTGTTCCCGGCACTGTGGTACCTGCCGTCGGCGGTGATCGCAGTACTGCTGCTGCGCAGAGCATTCGACTCACCGGGCTTCCGGATCGATCTGCCGGTCGCGATGATCGCCGGCGTCTCCGTGCTCGCGCTGTTCCCGCTGCTGCTCGACGGGGGCACGTTCAGCGAGATCCAACGGTGGGTTCTCGGTGGGGTCCTCCTCACCATCCCTCTGCTCAAACGCGAGCGCGTCACGCTGGCCGCGCTGGCCTGGGCCGCACGGGCCAGCCTGCTCGTCATCGCGATCACCGTCCTCGTCGCCGTCACCGTCGTGCCCGGCGCGGTCGGCTCCTGTCGCACCGACAAGTGCGGATCGGCAGGCGAGGCACTGACGTCCGCGTTCGCCGGGAACGGGAACGTGCTCGGCCTCGCCGTCGCCCTGCTGCTGCCGTTCGCGCTCGTCGGGCGACGGTGGCCGCACGTCATCGCCCTCCTCGTCGCGGTGGTCGCCCTCGGCGAACTGGCGGGCAGCCGAACGGCGTTGATCGGCGTCGGGATCGTCACCCTGATGACCGTCGCCCTCCGCACGTCGAGCGCGCACCGTGCGATCCACCTCATCGGTCTGCTGGCATCCCTCGGCCTGTCGCTGCTACCCGTCCTGCTGTCCTATGGCGACGAGGCGTTCAGCTTCCGCGGCACGCTGTGGAACGAGGCGAAATTGCTCATCGGGCGACACCTCGTCCTCGGCGCCGGACCCGCCTTCTGGGAACGGCTCGGGACGACATCGGTCTACGACGCGAACTACTCGCCCCACAACGCATGGCTGGACACGACGCTGTCGGTGGGAGTCGCCGGCGTGATCGTGATCGTCGGTGCGATGGCGCTCAAGGCGTTCCTCCTCGAGGGCGAGGAACGATCCGTCTTCATCGTCGCCGTCTGCGGCCTGCTGGGGATCTCGACGCTCGAGAGCCTGATGACCCCCTACTTCCTCGGCATCCTGCCGTGCGTGCCGGTTCTGCTGCTGATGATCGGCCCCGGTCGCCTCCTCGTCCCCCGCCGCATCGGACTGCCACGACGGCGACACCCCGCACCCGAGCCTGCCCGGCTCGAGACAGAAGGAGCGTCATGAGCGAGATACTCGAGCTCGTCCGACGGCGACTGGTCTTCATCGTCCTCTGCGGCATCGTCGCGGTGGCGGTCCCGGCCGCGCTGGCGACCGCGTCGCCCGACTCCTACCGCGCCACGTCCCGCCTGTTCGTGGGCACCTCTGCCCAGGACGTCACCGCCGCAAACCAGGGCAACCTGGCGGCGCAGTCCCGCGTCCGGACCTATGGCCTGATGGCGGTCGGTCCCGAACTCCTCGCCCGGGCGGCGCAGAGCTCCGGCGTCGGCATCACCGGAAGCGAACTCGCGAAGCGGATCTCGGTGTCGACTCCACCGGACACCGTTCTGCTCGACATCGCCGCGACCGCGGGTGACGCGCAGGAGGCCGCAGCCCTGTCCGACGCGGTGGCCCAGCAGCTGGTGTCGTTGGTGTCGCAGGCAGAGCGCCCGCTCCGCGGTGGCAGTCCCTCCCTCGGTCTGTTGATCCTGCAACCCGCCGACGCCGGTGTCACGAAGGTCCCGGTGCTGCAACCGACCCTGCTCGCCGCCTACGGCGTCGGTGGACTGGTGCTCGGTGCGGTGATCGCGATCCTGATCCCCGGGCGGTTCCGGCTGGTCAACCGACGCAAGGCCGATGGCACGACGACGTCGACGCCGGCCGACGAGACCGATGCCGCATCCCCGGCGCAGGACACGAGAACCGCCCCCGCGGCGACCGCGCCCGTCGCCGATCGTTCCCTGCAGACGTCCCTGGACGTTCCGCACCCGGTGGAACGCGCAGAGACCCACCGGGCGCCCGCGGAACGAGCGCCGACGGAACGGGCAGCGGTGGATCGCACGCCGGCGGGGCGGGCGCCTGCGGCACCCCCTGTCGGGCCCGTCGCATCCCGCGAGATCGGCCACAACGGGAACGGCCACCGCCCGAATCCGGAGACCAACGGCTGGGAGGCGACCACCGACCCGCGCGGATGGGTGTCCCCCTTCGCGTCATCCGCGACGACCCCCGCACCACGGCGGCGACACCGCCGCGAGAGCGGCGCGTGGCAGTTCGGCGACAGCCCGGACCCCCTGTCCCCGAACGGCGGACGCGACGACCGCCGGCGGGACGAGACCGCACCGTCATGAGCCCGTCGTCGCGGGGCGAGGGTCTCAGCGTCATCGTGCCGTCCTACAACCCCGGACGACACCTCGAGACGGCGCTGACGAGCGCGCTCGCACAGCTCGGGCCCGCCGACGAGATCGTCGTCCAGGACGCCTGTTCCACAGACGGCACCACCGATGTGCTCGCGCGCATGGCCGCCGCCGACCCGCGACTGCGCGTGGTCTCCGAACGCGACGACGGCCAATCCGACGCGCTGAACCGTGCGCTGCGCAGGGCGGCGAACGGTGTCGTCCTGTGGCTCAACGCCGACGACATCATCGTCGACGGTGGTGTCGACGCCATCCGAACCGCACTCGCCGCCGATCCGACCGTCGACCTCGTGGTGGGGGCACACCAGATGCTGCGCGAGGACGGGACGGTGATCGACCACTATCCCGGCCGCCGCCTCGACGTGGACGGGATCCTGCGACGTGGCCCCGTCGCGTTCTCCGGCTCGATCGCCATGCGGACCGAGTTCCTCTGGGACGCCGGGGGATTCGACGCGAGCTTGAACACCGTGATGGATCTCGAGCTGCAGCTCCGCCTCGCCGAGAGGACGCCGCGCCAGGTCGTCGTCGACGCACCGATCGGTGCGCTGCGCTTCCACGACACCTCCAAGTCGGCGACGCTCTGGCCACAGTTCGTCCGCGAGAGCCACCGTGTGCGGATGGCGCACGCTCACTCCCTGCCGACGCGGGCGATCTCGGTGGGCCTGACGGGGATGCACGTCCTGTACGGAGTGACGTTCCGTATCCAACTCACCGACGGATACCGCAGACTCCGCCGACGGATCGTGTCCATCCGGTGAGCGTCACGGCGGTCGGGAACCGACGGGTCGCCTCGCTCGCCGTGGCCCGTGTCGGCTCTCGCGCCGTCAGCTCGATCGCGCTGGGCATGTCGCTTCTGCTCATCGCCCGCGGGACCTCCGTCGCCGACTTCGGCCACTTCATGACCGCATACACCGTCGGCCTGATCGTCGGTCTCGCAGTGGGTTTCGGCGCACCCACCCGGATCCTGCGGGCGGGTGTGGAGAAGACCACCCTGGCGGGCACGCTGTTCTCCACCCACACCGTCGCCGTCACGATCGCGGTCGTCGTCGGCCTCACCGCCCTGGCCGGCGTCGGCGTCGCGACCGTCACCGTCGCCGGTGTGCTGTTCGCGGTGGGCGACACCGTGCAGAACTACGCGCAGGCGCATCTGACGGCGCGGGACCGCCAGGTGCTGGCGAACATCGTCGTCGTCTCCCACCGCCTGATACCGCTGGTGGCGGTCATCTGCTCCCTCGCTCTCACCGCACGGGTCGACTTCGCGGTGCTCGCCGCGGTCTACCTCATCCCGATCGCGATCGGCGTCCTCGCGCCGATGTCCGACGTCTCCATCGGTGCGACGCGTGCATGGCGGGAGGCCCTGCGCGGATCCGGCGGCTACTGGGTGTACTCCCTGGCCGCGGTGATCCCACAACTGCAGATCCCCCTGCTGGCGCTCGTGGTGGTACCGCAGCTGGTCGGTGAGTACTCGTTGGCCACCCGGGTGATCGGGCCCATCACCCTGCTCACCGCATCGCTGTCCGCGGTCCTCGTACCCGAGCTCGCGCGCCGCCTCGACGACGTCATCGCGTTCCGCACCCTGTACCGGTTCTCGACGAGGCTGTCGGGGGTCTACCTGCTGATCGTCATGGTCGCCGCATGGCCCGGCGCACTCGCGGTGGTGGCTCTCGCCGGTCCGAAGTACCGTGACGCGGCCGTGCTGGTGTTCGCGATGATCGTCGCGGCGGGGATCGCCGCCTTCGGGCAGGCGGCCAACTCCGTGCTGCTGGCAGTCGGCGGAGCGGGACTGTCGGCGGTGGCCATCGTGGCCGGTGCGACGGTCGGGCTCGGCCTGTTGGTCGTGTCCGGTGTGTGGCTGAACGGCGACTGGCTGTGGGTCGCGCCTGTCGTCACCCAGATCATCACCCTGGTCATGCTGGTGGGGTTCGCCGGCTCCCGAGAGCCCTCGACGGCGCGGCATCGACGAAAGGCCCTCGTATGACACGCCGTCGCAAGACCGACATCGCAGCTGCTCTCCTCTGCCTGCTGGTGTCCGCGGTGTCCGCATGTGCCCCGGTCCGGGCAGACGCCCCTCGCGTTCTCGGCGTCGCGAGTATCGCGACGCTCACCGACCGCACCAGCCAGGGATACGACACAGAGAACGACGCGATCCGCCGGGTGGGGGCGACGTGGATCCGGATCGTCATGAACTGGAACGAGATCGAGCCGGTGCGGGACGTCTACGACTGGGGTCGCATCGACGGCGCGGTGACCAGCGCACGGTCGCACGGGCTGTCGGTGCTCGCCCTGCTCAGCGGGCCCGCCCCGGCGTGGGAGAACTTCCTCGGCGCGAACCAGGCGGCCGCGCCGCCCGCCGACCCCGCACGGTTCGGCGACTTCGCCCGCGCGGCAGCCCAGCGCTACGCCGGCAGCGTCTCGCACTGGGAGGTATGGAACGAACCCAACCTCCCCCAGTTCTGGTCGAATCCGTCACCGGACGGTTATGTCGCGACACTCACGGCCGCGCACCGCGCCATCACCTCGGTGCAGCCCGATGCCACGGTGGTGACCGGCGGGTTGTCCACTGCCCCGGGAGGAATCGGGGCCGTCGACTTCATCCGGGGCATCTACGCCGCGGGCGGTGGGGCCGCCCTCACGGCTGTCGGTCTCCATCCGTACTCGTATCCCCACCCGCTTCGGGGGTCCCGAGCCTCGCGGACCATCACGGACCTGCGGGCATTCCTCACCCGGACAGGGCACGCGGACACGACGATCTGGATCAGCGAATGGGGTCAGCCGACCGGTAGCGGCGCGACGGCGGTCACCGACGACCGACAGGCATCCATCCTGGTGGACGGGTTGCGTTTCCTCCGATCCCAGCCGGGGATCGGACCGGTCTTCCTGTACACCAGCAAGGACTGGTCACCGAACCCGGCGGAGGCCGAGCTCAACTTCGGCTTGTACCGCTTCGACTGGACACCCAAACCCGTCGTGCAGCGACTCCGGTCAATGTCCTGACACCGGACGGAGGTGTGGTCGTGTCTCGACACTGACGATGGAGTTCCACGACGGCACGGCAACCTTGTCGGCCGCGGTGAGCTGCTGTGTCCCCAGGGTGGCGATGTCGGCGTCGACCATGATGCGGGCGAGCATCTCCGCGTCCACGGTCGGATCCCATCCGAGTTCGTCCAGCGCCTTGCTGTAGTCGCCGATCAGTGCATCGACCTCCGTCGGCCGGAGGTACCGCTCGTCGAAGCGCACGTGGTCCCGCCACTCCAGTCCGGCATGAGCGAAGGCGACCTCGACGAATCTCTCGACCGTGCAGGGTATCCCGGTGGCCAGGACGTAGTCGTCCGGCGTGTCGGCCTGCATCATCCGCCAGGCCCCTTCCACGTACTCCGGTGCGTAGCCCCAGTCGCGGATGGCGTCGAGATTGCCGAGATACAGATGATCGCGGAGTCCTGCGCGGATCTCAGCGACCGCCCGTGTCACCTTGCGGGTCACGAACGTCTCTCCACGACGGGGTGATTCGTGGTTGAAGAGGATGCCGTTGACGGCGAACATCCCGTATGCCTCGCGGTAGTTCCGGGTGATCCAGTAGCCGTAGAGCTTCGACGCGCCATAGGGCGAGCGCGGGTGGAACGGTGTGGTCTCGTCCTGCGGGGGTGGCGTCGACCCGAACATCTCCGAACTCGACGCCTGATAGAAGCGACAGTTGCCGCCGGTGAGTCGAATCGCCTCGAGGATCCGGGTGACGCCGATCCCGGTCGCCTCACTGGTGTGCTCGGGCTCGTCGAAGCTGACGCGGACGTGCGATTGCGCGGCGAAGTTGTAGACCTCGTCCGGCTGGATGGTCGCGATCAACGTCATCAGGCGCGCCGTGTCGGTGATGTCGCCGTAGTGGAGGTGGAACCGACTCTTGTTCTGCGGCTCCACGTAGAGGTGTTCGATACGTGGCTTGTAGAGAGTGGAGGAGCGGCGGACGAGTCCGTGCACCTCATAGCCTTTGAGCAGGAGGAGTTCGGCCATGTACGAACCATCCTGACCGGTGATCCCGGTGATCAGCGCCCGACGCATCATGAGCTCCTTCGGGTGGGCGGCGTGGTGGGGGTCTGTGTCATGCCGGGGCCGGCTCCCGGCGGTACCACTGCACGGTGGAGCGGATCCCGTCGTCGAGACGGATCGACGGCTTCCAGCCGGTGGCGGTGAGTGTGCTGACGTCGAGCACCTTGCGCGGTGTCCCGTCGGGTTTCGATGTGTCCCAGTCGGTCCGGCCCGTGTAACCGGTGGCGTCGGCGACCAGTCCTGCGATCTCGGCGATCGTCGCGTCCTCGCCCGTGCCGACGTTCACCTGGGTCGCGCCGTCGTGATGGCGGAGGAGATGGAGGCAGGCGTCGGCCATGTCGTCGACGTGGAGGAGTTCGCGTCGCGGAGTGCCGGAACCCCAGTTGACGACCGAGTCCGCACCCTCGCGGACCGCAGCGTCATATCGACGGATCAGGGCGGGCAGGACATGCGACGTCTCCGGTGCGAAGTTGTCCCCGGGGCCGTAGAGATTGGTCGGCATGGCCGAGATCCACGGCAGACCGTACTGCCGACGGACGGCCTGCACGTGCATGATCCCCGCGATCTTCGCGACCGCGTACGCATCATTCGTCGGCTCGAGCGCACCGGTCAGCAGCGAGTCCTCGCGGATGGGCTGGTCGGCGAACTTCGGATAGATGCACGACGACCCGAGAAAAAGGACGCGCGGTGTCTCCACCCGCAGCGCGGCGTCGAGAACGTTGACCTGGATCTGCAGGTTCTCGGAGAGGAAGTCGTGCGGCGCCGCACTGTTCGCTGCGATGCCGCCGACCTTCGCGGCTGCGAGGACGACGACCGCCGGACGTGTCTCGTCGAAGAACTCCATCACGGCACCGCGATCGCGCAGATCGAGCCGAGTCCTTGCGCGGGTCACCAGGTTTCGATGTCCGGCTTCCCGCAGACGACGCATGATCGCCGAGCCGACGAGACCTCGATGGCCGGCGACGAAGATCGGATCCCCATGCGGGAGCGCGAAGGCTGTCCGGTGCGTCACGTGAGCTCCCTGGCGTGTCGGTCAAATAGGTGACCCAGGCCACAGTTATACCACGGTCTTTGCGGTGACGTATTGCGACCTTGCGATCTCAAATACGGGTTCGCGTCTGCTCAGCGGTCAGGACAGACGAGCGAAAACCGCTGTGTTCTCTTCGCTTTCCGAACTAGATATGTCGAAGGGGCCACTGCAGGTGATCAATGCCAGGTCGGACGTCTGCGCGTTGGACGACAACGCGGTCTGCAGTGCCGCCTCGTCGTCCTTGGGGATCCCGGCGACCACGCGTGTCACCCGCAACTGTGCACGTTCCCGCCCGTCGGCGGTCTCGACGATGATCGAATCGCTCGCCGCCAGGCGGGACAGGTCGTTGAAGACGGCGTACCCACCACCGACCTGACTGTGCCCCAACAGGACCGCCATTCCGCGATCGCCGAGCCGAGCGCCGTCCCGCCACCATCCGACCGTCGAGAGGTCGGCCGGGACCTCGAAGCTCGTGACCTGCTTGCCGCCGAGAAAGGGATCCGGTGCGACGGTGGTCCCGAGACCGACGACGCGCGCGTTCACCGAGATCGCGGGGATGACCAGATGACCGGGGACCAGCGGCCGACGCGCCGTCGGGACCACGACGGCCGCCGACGGACTCAACGGCCTCGACGCCGCGACCGGGTTCCCTTCGGGGTAGGGCCGGACAGCAGTGGTGGACGCGTCGTCGCAGCCGGCCACGATCACGAGCGCGGCACACAGCGCGATCACAGACCCCGCGGAGCGTGACCGCCCGTGCGACATGTCAGTGGATTCTGCGTCGCCAGACGATGGCGGCGGCGGCACAGAGCAAGACGAGGGCTCCCCCGGACACCGACCAGACGAGTGGCGCCGCCTCGGACCCCGACTCGGCGGGCGGCGCTCCGGTCTGCGCCTGCACAGGGAACGCTCCCGGTGCGAGTCCGGCGGCGCCGGGGGTCCGCAGCCCTGGAGCGATCCCGGCGGATCCGGGGTTCACCGGGCTCGCCGCACCCACCGCGGGCCCCTGTGGAGAACTGGTGACCGGGACCGGCGGATAGGGCGCAGCCGAGGCAGGTGCCGCCAGGATCCCCATCGCGATCACCGGCCCCGCCGCAGCTGCGAAGACACGGGCCCTGCCCCGGGTGTGCAGCCGCTGCGGCATCGTCGGATCCTTACTGCGATTCACTACCATGAATTCAATCTCTGCGAGTCTTAATACGTTACCGCAACACGCCACAGAACCGCGGCGACCTGCGGCATCCTGGTCTCGACCGCGATCAGGGACAGGAGGCTCGGCCGTCTCATGACCCCCACCGTGCCCCGCACCCGCCGCCACGCGATGGTGGATGCCGTCCGGTGGATCCTCCTGGCGCTGCTGCTCGCAGCCATCGCCGTCGCGGTCTGGATCGTCGTCGAACTCATGACCGTGCGCGATCACCTGGCCGCAGCCCAGAACTCCATCACGAGCCTCGAGGTGGCCGTCAGAACAGGCGACCGTGGCTCCGTCGATCGGGCCGTGAGCGCGACGGCACGCGCCGCGCACGATGCCGAGGACGCCTCCAATCGCCTCCCGCTGAGGGTCGCCGCGGCCGTGCCGTGGGTCGGAGCACCGGTCGACTCCGTCCGGCAGCTCTCCGGCGCGGCCGATCGGCTCGCCGCGACCGCGCTTCCCCAGGCGAGCACGGCCGCGCAAGCGGTGTTCGCAGAGCCACTCGTGGACCGCGGTCGCGTCGACCTGTCCGCTCTGAACTCCGCGCGGCCATCGGTGACCGCTGCACTCGATGCGGTCACCACCGTGCGCC
This sequence comes from Williamsia sp. SKLECPSW1, assembly GCF_054332755.1. Taxonomy (NCBI): domain Bacteria; kingdom Bacillati; phylum Actinomycetota; class Actinomycetes; order Mycobacteriales; family Nocardiaceae; genus Williamsia; species Williamsia sp. SKLECPSW1. The sequence continues at coordinate 815,085 of NZ_JBTGLI010000001.1, forward strand.
GAGAGGTGCAGTCCATCGGCTCCGACACCTGGTCGTCGGAGGTGAACTCGGCCGTCCGGGAGTTCCGCGCGAAGTTGAATGATCTACGAGGACAACTGACCTCGGCCGATCGCGCAACGCGTCTGCTCCCCACGATGCTCGGGAGCGACGGGCCCCGCACCATCGCGGTCGTCGTCCAGAACCCCGCCGAGGCGCGTGCCACCGGCGGATTGCCCGGGGCGCTGTTCGTCCTCACCGCCGACGACGGTCGTGTCCAGCAGCGTCGAACGGTGTCCGATCTCGCCGTCCCGCCGGGCCGCGCGATCGATCTCGGCTCCGACTACGAGAAGCTCTACGGCGAGGCAGATCCCACCACCCTGTGGCAGAACTCGAACCTGAGCCCACATTTTCCGTACGCGGCCCAGATCTGGCGCAGTCTCACGCGCCAACAGACCGGGCTCACACCCGACATCGTCGTCGGGATCGATCCGACCGTGCTCGCCGGGATCCTCGGCGCGATCGGTCCGGTCCGACTCGACGACGGGACGACCGTGACGAGCGAGAACATCGTCCAGATCACCGAGTCGACCGCGTACCGACGGTTCGACGACCGCCGGAGCGCCCGCAAGGACTACCTGGGCCAGATCGCAGCCGCCGCCGTCGACCGCCTCACCGCGGGTCGCTTCGACCTCGGCACGTTGGGGCGGAGTTCCGAGGCCGCCGTCACGCAGGGGCGGATCTCGGTGTGGAGCGCGCGAGCGGCGGAGGAAGCCGAGCTCTCGACGACCACACTGGCCCACCAGATCCCGTACTCCCCGGCCCCGTACGCCGAGGTGGTCGTGAACAACGCCTACGGGAGCAAACTGGACTACTACCTCGAGCGTGACGTCGACTATCGGTACGGGCTGTGCTCAGCGGATCGCCAACTGGTGCGCGTCGACGCGACCCTCACGAACGCTGTCCCCGTCGCGGCGATACCGACCCTCTCCCCCGAGGTGCTCGGCACCTATCTGCCGGGCTCGGGCGGCCTGCCGAAAGGAACCAACCGAGTCGCCGTGTACCTCTACTCGTCCTGGGACTCGGCGATCCTCCGTGTGCTCGTCAACGGTGAGCCGGTCGGGTTCGGCACGGGCGTCGAGCTGGGTCACCTGGTGACGTTCGCTGTGGTGACATTGCCTCCCCAGACTCCGGTCACCGTCCGGTTCGAGGTGACCGAGAAGCGGTCGGATGTCCCCGTCGATCTCCAGGATCAGGCCCTCACCGGCGACTTGCGCAGCGTCGTGACCGGCACCTCATGTGGGGCACCTCAGTGAATCGACATGTGCATGTTCTTCGCTGTTCGGCTGTTCGGACGACACCGATGCGTACTCTCGACGGGGTGAGACTGATCGGCGTAGCCGCCCTCGTAGCCGCGATCACGCGGCTCGTCGGACGCCGCCGTCACCGTGATCCCGAGTGCACCTGCGCCGCCTGCAGCTGGACACGGGACTGAGCATCCCCGGTGCCCCGGCGGCTCAACCGCCGCTTCGGGACTCGATCCGTGCGATCCGCCCCTGACCGTCGAAGGACACCGTCACCGACCCGTCGGCGGTGTGCAGGGTGTAGTGCTGGTCGCCGGGATCGTCGATGGTCACTCCCGCGCGACGGTCGGCGTAGGCGAACACCGCCAGCGCGTGGTCGGTCATGGTGCCGGCTGCGAGCGCCGCGGTGAGGGCATGCTGCACCGACATCGCCGTCGCCGGTGGCAGCGCGAACTCGTCGTCGTTGCGCAGCAACAGGTACGAGCGTGACTCGTCGCTGTCTCCCATCACCCGGAAGTAGGCGGGAGCGGGATCCAGAGACAGCGCCTGCGCGGCGAGCAGGAACGTGGTCTCACAGTCTGCGCGCACGGGGAGCCCGTCGGCCTCACGGAGCCTGGGATCGGTGTGCTGCAGCGGGATCCGGAACTCGTCGACGGACAGATGGTCACCGCACTGGTAGACCGAATGGGCGATCGCGACAACGGGATCGGCGAATCCGTTGATGTTGTTCCACCCCCACATCCACGAACCGTCCTCCGCGCGAGAACCGAGAAAGCACGGGGCGAAGAACGTCGGCGGGTCGGTGTGGAACACGAACGAGACGGGGTCTCCGAGGGAGGCATCCCACGCCGCGTGCCCGTACCGCTCGGCGAACATCTCCTGCGCCTCACCCGACAGGACCGCGGTGTGGTCCGCGAGTTGCGCGACCACATCACGCTCCTGGTCGATCCAGAAGTGGCCCGGCAGATCACCCATGTCGTCCCTCCCACGTCACATGCCGGGAGACACCGTACAGATGAACTACTCGCGGTGCGCGGGTACCCGTGTTCCCGCAGGAGCGGTCAGCGATGGGCGGCGTCGCGGATGAACCCGCGGAGGGTGGCGACCGCGACCTGCAGCTCGGTGCGCGTCGACGGCGGACGTCCCGCGGAGGGGATGAACCGTCGTCCGGGTTGGAGGTAGGTCTGATGTTGGTCGACGAGGATGTCGACGCCAGGACCGAAGTCGCACACCGCATCCCCCGCGTGACACAGTGCCCATCGCTGCAACCCGGGAAGGCGGTAGTAGTCGTCGACCCCCACCGTCGACACCCCGGAGAACGCCGCGGTGGCGTCAGTGCGCCAGATGCCGGTGCCCGTCGACCCCGTCCCGGCCGCACCGGGCGCGGACGGGATCTGCTGTGGATCCCCGAACAGCATGACCGCGCTGACCACGTGACGTGGTGCCAGTGCGATCGACGCTTCCCGGGCCACTGCAGCGCCCTGGGAGTAACCGATGAGCACCGCCCCGGGTCGGCATCCCTGGCCGCCCGCGGCGGACACCGCATCGTAGCGGGAGACCACGGCAGCGACACCCGAGGCGATCGACGACCCGAATGAGCGGGTCGGGGCACCTTCCACCACCGACACCGCGCGGTACGCGGGACCCGTTGTCACCACCGGGATCGACGCCACGGACCGGTCGCCCCGGTACGTCGCGGTGAGCAGCGTCCGCAGCAGAGGACCTTCGTACCCATCACTGCGACTGTTCCCGTACCGCTGAGGACCGACCGCTGGATCGCCACTCCCCCGAGCGGGGATCACCACTGCCGCCGGACACACATCGTGCGCCGCCGGCGTTCTCGCACTCGCGGCTCCCGCCGACACCATCGCTGCCGTACACGCGACGACGATCACGATCGTCGCTCCGGCGCGGGTCCCCCACCGCCTCACCGTCATCGGACAAGCATGCACCGTGGAACACGATCGCGTGTGTCGACCCGTGTGCGGTCGACCGCTCAGATGACGTCCCGACTACGACTCGACGCCGGCCGGAACTGCTCGGCCGCCCACAGGATGTCGCCACGGAGGGTGGCGGCGAGGACGGAGAGTTCGCTCGGGCCGAGAGGGGGTGCGGACCCGGACGTCTGGAACATCGTCGATTCGGCGAGGTAGGTGGTGTGGGGATGTCCCGAGAGGTCGGTACCCACCCGGAAGTCGCACACCGGATCACCGACGTGACAGACCGACATCCGCCGGACTCGCGGCAACGAGTAGTACGCGTCGGCGCCGCGGTCGTCGACACCGCTGACGAAGGCGCCCACCGGGCTACGCCAGATCCCCTCGCCGCGGTTGCCGGTGCCCATCACCCCGTCGGCCCCGGGCTTCTGCAGCGGGTCGCCCATCAACACCGCGGCGGCGACCACCGACCGCTTCGCCAGTTCGACGGCCACACCGCGCGCGACGGCCGCGCCTTGCGAGAACCCGACGAGCACCACCATCGGCGCGCATCCCGGACTCCCCTTCGCCCGCGCGGAGTCGTAGGCATCCACCGCCGTCGACACACCCGAGGCGATCGACCGGCCGAAACTGCGATGCCGGATCCCGTCCTCGGTGCCGACGGCCGCGTATCCCGCACCCACCGACAGCACCGGCACGGCGCGGATCGCCGGCTGGTCTGCATACGTGGCGGTCAGCAGCGTGCTGAGCGTCGCGCCCTCCCAGCCCTTCGTGACCATGTCGCCGTACCGCTTGGGCCCGACGCTGCCGTCACCGCTGCCCCGGATCGGTATCACCACGACCGGAGCGCACGACGATCCCTGCGCGACGGCGGGCGCGGGGACGGCCAGGAGGCCGATCGCGGAGAGCCCGACCACCGTCGCCGCCCACCACCGATTCCTCCTCCGCACCCCTCGATGATGCCGGATGACGAGCTCCGCGGTGAAACCGCAGCTCACCGTGCAATCCGCGGTCCGCAGTCGCCCCGGATACGTCACAAACGTCCGCTGGGCGCGCGCAGAGGGAGCATTGCCCTCGGCTCACCTGTAGCGGACGTTTGTGACGACTCAGGTCGCCGCGAATCCCTGGTACGCCTCGAACATCCGACGGCCGATGATGCGGCCTGCCTCGGCGGTGAAGTGCGGGTCCTCGGGCAGGCCGCTGCCGGGTGCTCCGTTGAGCATCCCGGCCGGGGACGGGACGAAGCGGGCGTGGTCCCATCGGTTCGGGGTGTCCTGGTGGACGGCGTCGATCCCGGCCAGCTTCGGCGGGCCGAAGTGCATGTAGTCGGGGCTGAGCTGACCGAGGATGAACGGCACCGGCCCGTAGCGCTCGCGTAGTCCGCCGATCAGCCGGTCGAACTGGCGCTGGAAGACGTCGTGTTCCGACAGCGGGCCGTCGGACTCCCCCTGGTGCCACAGGATGCAGTCGAGCTTCTGCCCGGTCTTCGCGAGAGCCGAGTCGATCTGCTTGATCGAGTAGTCGTAGAGGTTGACGCGCACATCGTGGTTGTCGCGATCCCACGAGTACCCGTTCTTGGGATAGAACGACGTGTCGCCGCGTGCGCAGGGCACCAGCAGCACCGGGTCGCCGGTCGTCTCCGCCAGCAGCGATCCGAACATCGTCGCGAAACCCACACCGGCACCCGGCACCTCGTGCAGCAGTGGGTCTTTCGCCAAAAGGATGCGACGACCCCGGTAGCGGCCGCACCCGGGCCACTGGTGCACCAGCGGATGGACCGGGGGCGGTGTCACCCCGGGTTCCTCGTTGCCCGCGCCGCTGGCGTTGGACTGCCCGAGCACGGCGACGACGCGATACGGCTTGTCGACCGGGGGCGCAGGTGTCCCCGTCGCGATCGCCTTCTTCACGACGGTCTTCGCAGCCATCACCGCCTGCAGGTGCCGGGGAAAGCTGCCGTGGATCGCGCGGTCCTCGTCATAGGAACGCAACTCCGGGTCGAACGGCGAGGGCATGCCACCTCCAGGCGGATCGGGCCGCCGAACGTCGCGGCCTTCCGCTCATCATGGCCCGTCGTGCGTCGCCGCGCAGGCGGGGGCGAGATCGATGGACCGACAGCGGGAGATGCCGGATTCGTGAGGTCGGGTTACGGTCACGCGATGGCCGGTCAGAGGGACACAGCACTCGACGTGGTCCGCGGTGTCTGCATCGCCAGCATGGTGATCGGCCACCTGAGCCTCGGGTCACCGCTGTGGTGGCTCGTCCACATCGTGCCCGGGGTCGACGGGGCGTCGGGCTTCATCCTGCTCGCCGGCGTCGTGCTCGGGATGGTCAGTTCACGTCGCGCGCGTCGGTCGGTCGCGGTGGCCGAGCGCCGCGTCGGACGACGACTCCTGCTGCTCTACGTCGCGCACATCTCGCTGGCCGGGACTGCAGTGATCGCGGGGATTTTCGCACCCCGCGAGTCCCTGCCCGATCTCGAGTCGTTCTCCGCGGCACGCATCACCGGGTGGCTGCTGACCCTGCAGATCAACCCCGAGAACATCGACATCCTCTCGCTGTACGTCATCCTCATGGGGCTGACGCTGCTGTGGATCCCGCTCCTGGCGCGCGGCTGGTGGCACGCGGTGGCCATCTCGTCGGTGGCCCTCTACGTGGTCAACACCGTCCTCGAATGGGGTCGACTCCCCGACCAGCCGAATCCGCACACCTACTTCGCGTGGGCGTCGTGGCAGGCGCTGTACTGCAGCGGATTGATGGTCGGGTGGCACTGGGATCGGGTGGCGGCGGTGGTGCAGTCGCGCCGAGCACGCGTCGTCGCGACGGTCGTCGCGGTGACCCTCTTCATCGCCCAGGTCACGGCCGGCGCCTTCGGCGTCTACGACCCGCTCTTCGGCAAGTCCTTCTGCGCGCCCGGTCGGATCGTCATGGCGTGGGCGGTGTTCCTGCTGCTGTACCACCTCGCGCGACGGCTGATGGTGACCCGGCCGCGGCTGGTCGGTCCCGTCGCGACGATCGGGTCACGCAGCCTGGCGTGCTTCGTCACGCTGTGTGCGCTGGGCATCGCGCTGCCGTACGTGATCGGCGACGACCAGACCACCCTGCTCGCGCAGATCGTCGCGGTGGTCGCCGTCGTCGCCATGTGGCCGGTCGCCCGGATCCGCGGAGCCCTGGGGCCACCGCTGACCGCCGCTCGCACGACGGCCATCGCACGCGTCACACCGTCGCGGGAGCGGGCCGACGTCGACTGACCGACCACGAGTCTCCTGAACGCGAAGCGACCTGCACAGCAGAGACTTTCGATGTGCTAGCCCAGCAGTCCGAGCGACTGGAGCAGCTTGAGGAGCTGCGCGATGCTGATCAGCGTGTCGACGGAACCCATGTGGCGACCACCCTTTCATTCATTCGTTCACCAACGCTTGCCGCAGAGTGCAACACACTGAGGGAACCCGCGGTGGGAATTCACTTAGATACCCTAATTATCGGGCTGCGATTGATGCGCGTTCACAATCGGCGCGACCGTGTCCGGTCGGCGCCTCACGCCTGGACGGTGCGCGCTCCCCCGTCGTTCTTCGCGGCGTACATCGCGCGGTCCGCGCGCAGCAGCACCTGTTCGAGGTCGAAGAGACCCTCGCCCGAGTCGTCACCGGGGACGGTCGCGATCCCGATGCTGACGGTCATCGGCGGGGCCGCGCCGGTGGCGGTCTCACGGGCGATCGCGGCGTGGAGATCCGCAGCGAGTCGCTCGGCCGCCGGATGATCACCCTGCAGCACGATCGCGAACTCGTCGCCGCCGATCCGGGCCACGACGGCACCCACCGGTGAGAGGTACCGCATCATCGACGCCACGTGCACCAGAGCGTCGTCGCCGGCGGCGTGCCCGTACTCGTCGTTGATGGTCTTGAACTGATCGATGTCGATGAGCAACAACGAGAACTCGACCCCGCGGTCGATCAACTCCGCAGTGCGGATCTGCATGCCGCGCCGGTTGTGCAGATCGGTCATGTCGTCGCGGTAGGAACCGCTCGCATCACGCCGCAGCACCGCCACCAACGGAACCAGGAGTAGGGGGATGCACACGGTCACCGGGACCACGACGAGAGACCGGATGGCGATGATCTCGGCGGGTGCGGATCGGTCGACGCCCGACCACACGGCGAACACGCAGGTCACCACCAGCACCGCGACGGTCTGCACGATCACCGCCCGCGGGCCGTGGTGGATCACCGTGTAGACCGTGACCGCCGCGAGCAGGGTCAACCCGGGCATCGACTCGAAGACGTCGCGATAGGTCGACATCACGGCGATGACGCAGATGTCGGCGTAGACGATGAACACGAAGGAGGCGACCGGGCCCGGCCACGGACGGAACCACCAGAGCATGGCGATGACAATCGAGCTCAGGGTGATGGCGACCAGCACCGCGGTCACGAAGGTGCCGGTGTGCACCCAGGTGTTCACGGCGGGCAGCGACAACAACGCCGAGATCCCGAACAACAGACTTCCCGCACCGATGATCAGCTTCTGTGACCGCAACAATCCGCTGGATTGCAGATGCTGGAACGACCACACGCGATCGAAATCGTCGGACCACCAACGACGGAGGATCGGCGCAACCCCGTCGCGCATCGGCGCTCCCCCCGGTCCCGCAGACACTACCCATGACGACTGTACAGACAACCGATCCCCTCCGACATGCACTTTCGCCGGAAATTCGGGGCTCTCACCAGCAATGCACAAGCGGGACACAGCACAACTGTTGAAGCCCGATTCAGGACTTCTTGTGCGACTTGCGGGCCAATAGTTGTGGATCGTCACAAAAATTAACTGTCATGAACTGCAAATAAGCGTTACCATTACCAAATGGCACGAATTACGGTTGTTGAAGTAGTCGACGATCTGAGCGGGAAGATCTTGTCCGACCCGGAGACCGTCCGGTTCGGTATCGACGGATCCGAGTATCAACTCGAGACGTCCCACGAGAGCGCAGAAGAACTGCGCTCTCTTCTGCAGAAGTACGTCGAGGTGTCCCGGAGGAGGACGACGCGTCGTTCCGACACCGCCCGTGCCGCGGTGTCCGTCGCCGACATCCGGGCCTGGGCCGTCGAGAACGGATGGGACATCAGCGAACGCGGTCGCGTCCCGAAGGTGATCGTCGACGCCTACCACGAGGCGCACTGAGCGTTCACCCGTCGCCCGGCATGACGCCGGGCGCACCGATCAGCTGACGATCTCCTTCAGGGTGCGCACCTGAGCGACGTCGTCGGCGTGGTTGCCCGCCATCGGGGTCGCGAGTGCCATCGTCACCCCACCGTCGCGGAACGCGGCGACGCGATCGGTCACCTCGTCACGCGATCCGATCAGCGAGATCTGCCGGACCAGGTCGTCCGGGACCGCCTGTGCCGCCTCGTCTTTCTTGCCGTCGAGGTAGAGATCCTGGATCGTCTTGGCCTCGTCGACGTAGCCGTACCGGACGGCGAGATCGTTGTAGAAGTTCTTGCCGCGCGCACCCATCCCGCCCACGTACAGCGCCACCTGGTGCGAGACCATCTCCCGTGCGGCCGCAGCCTTCTCGGCGTCGTCGGTGATGAGCAGCGCGGTGGTGACGGAGATGTTCAGGTCGCCGAGTTCGGCCTCCCGCTTCGCCTTGCCCTTCGCCAGCGGCTCACCGAACGCGACGTCGACGTGCTCGGGGTGGAAGAAGATCGGCTGCCATTCCTCGAACTTCTCCGCGGCGAGCGCGACGTTCTTCGGGCCGATCGCGGCCAGGGCCATCGGGATACGTTCGCGCACAGGGTGGTTGATGAGCTTGAGGGCCTTGCCCAGTCCGGTTCCGCCGTCCTCGGCCGTCAGCGGCAGCGTGTAGTACTTGCCCTTGTACTCGACGCGGTCGCGACGCCACACCATCCGGCAGATGTCGGCGTACTCGCGGGCACGGCCGAGCGGGGCGTCGTACTTCACCCCGTGGAAGCCCTCGATCACCTGCGGGCCGGACGCGCCGATGCCCAGCACGGCGCGACCGTCGGAGATGTAGTCCAGGCCGGCGGCGGTCATCGCGATGTTCGTCGGCGTGCGCGAGAACATCGGCAGGATGCCCGTGGCGAGCTCGAGGGTGGTCGTCTTCGCGGCGATGAACCCGAGCTGGCTGACCGCGTCGAAGCTGTAGGCCTCGGGGACGGTCACACGGTCCAGGCCGGCGGCCTCGAACTCCAGCAGGTGGTCGATCGTCTCGGTGAAGTCCCCCGCATAGTTGATGGCCATACCGATCTTCACGCGAACCGCCTCTCGTCCCGACCTCGTCGTCGTCGATGATGCCCGACCGCGACAGGCCACCGGGATCGGCCTCACCATAACTTCCCCCATGGTCGTCGGGGTGGGTCGGTGCTTGTCGTACGGGTCTCCGGCCGCTAAGCCTGACGCATGAGACGTGCAGCACTGGCATCCGCGGCACTGGTCGTGGCGACCTCGGCTCTGAGCGCGTGCTCGTCGGGGGGCGACCCCGGCCCGAGCACCGTCACGACGCTGGTCACGGTCACGCGATCGTCGTCGACGGCACCGACCACCACCACGTCGTCGAGCGCGCCCGCGGCGGCGTACACGAAGAGCAGCGTGCGGGTCACCGGCTCGACCGATCGCGCGCGCTACGACGTCGTCATCCCCCAACTCGCCGGCGGAAAGCAGGCCGTGACCGCCGAGTTCAACCAGTCGATGCGCGCCGCGCTGCAGGACCAGATCGACCACGACTACTCGGGCATGTCCTTCACGCTCTCCGACGGTTCCCGTCAGGGCCCGTTCCACATCGGTTCGCGGGTCGTCAGTGCCGAGCTGATCAGCTACTGGATCGCCGACCCGCCCGGCGCGCACGGTGATTCGCTGCTCGCGACCGTCACCATCGACGCGGACACCGCGAAGCCGATCACTCTCTCCGACGTGTTCGGCAACCTGAACGCCGGGCTTCGGCGGCTGTCGCGGGAGGCGGCGCGGATCCTGCCGACGACGAGGGCGGGCGCGCGCTTCGAGCGCAGCGGGATCACCCCGGCGGAGAAGAACTTCGCCAACTGGACCGCGTCCCCGGACGGCATGCAGATCCACTTCGGGGACTACCAGGTCGGCGCCTACGCCGACGGCCTCATCTCCATCACCGTCCCCTGGTCGGACCTCTCCGACGTCCTCGCGCCCGGGATGCAGGACGTCCTCAGCAGCTGAGACCTCGTCGCGGACGGGATGAGCCTCTGCAGTCCCCTTTCCGCTCCGGTTCCAGGGTGTGCGCTCCACCTGCAGGGTTGACGCTCCGGTTCCAGGGTGTGCGCTCCACCTGCAGGGTTGACGCTCCGGTTCCAGGGTGTGCGCTCCACTTCTGTGAGGACGCTCCGCCTGCAGGCGGAGCGTCCTCGAACAAGTGGAGCGTCCACCGACCACGACCCCTGGAACCGGAGCGTCAATCGACGAGAGCCCTGGAAGTGGAGCGCGAACGCCAGAGCCGGAGCAGCAACCCTGAAGTGGAGCGCTCCAACCCGGTAGGAAGGACCCGTGGAGATCCTCAGCGCCCGTGTCCTCCTGCGACCGCGCGATCCGGCCGCGACCACGGCCTTCTACCGCGACGCACTCGGTCTCGCGATCGCCCGGGAGTACCCCGGCGGGACGGTGTTCTTCGCGGGGTCGACGCTCGTCGAGGTGGCTGCACACCTCACCACCGACGCCGACTCCGCGTCGACCTCCCTGTGGCTGCAGGTGCGCGACATCGAGGCCACCCAGACCTCGCTCCGCGAGGCGGGCGTCACCATCGACCGGGAGGCGCGAACCGAACCGTGGGGGCTGAGGGAGATGCACATCCACGACCCCGACGGGCGCACGCTGATCGTCGTCGAGGTCCCGTCGGACCATCCGCTGCGACGCGACACCCGCAACGACGACCGGTAGTACGCGGCACGCGTGCCACCCCGAGATGAACAGTTGGCAAACGGCGACTGTAGGTCCCACAAACCTGCAGGTCAGAAACAGGTAATCGTCCTGTCTCATTTGGATTTCCCGGTCCGCGCAGCGGAAGATTTCGGGCATGAGCGCAGAGATGCTGATCCTGGTTCTGCTGGTGATCACAGCCCTCGGTTTCGATTTCACGAACGGCTTCCACGACACCGGCAACGCCATGGCGACATCCATCGCCACCGGCGCTCTCAAGCCGAAGATCGCCGTCGGACTCGCCGCGATCCTCAACCTCGTCGGCGCGTTCCTCTCGGTGCAGGTCGCGGCGACGATCACCAAGGACGTCCTGAAGATCCAGCAGACCAAGGGCGCGGACGCCGGTGACCTCCTCCCCGGGCTCGACGCGCAGAAGGCGCTGATCATCATCTTCGCCGGCCTCATCGGCGGCATCCTCTGGAACCTCTTCACCTGGCTCTTCGGCCTCCCGTCGAGCTCGTCGCACGCGCTGTTCGGCGGCCTGATCGGCTCGGGCATCGCCGCCATCGGGACCGGCGGCGTCAACTGGGAGGGCATCGTCGACAAGGTCGTCATCCCCGCCCTGCTGGCACCGGTCATCGCGCTGGTCGTCGCCGCGGCCGGCACCTGGATGATCTACAAGATCACCGCGTCGATCGCCGAGTCCCGCAAGGAGGGCGGCTTCCGCGCCGGCCAGATCGCGACGGCGTCGCTGGTCTCCCTGGCCCACGGCACCGGCGACGCGCAGAAGACGATGGGCGTCATCGCGCTCGCGCTCATCGCCACCGGCCACCTCTCGGCCGGTTCGGTCAGCGAGGGACTCCCGATCTGGATCGTGCTGTCCTGCGCCCTGGCCATCGCGCTCGGCACCTACCTCGGCGGATGGCGCATCATCCGCACCCTGGGCAAGGGCCTCGTCGAGATCAAGGCTCCGCAGGGACTCGCCGCCGAGGCGTCGTCGGCCGCGATCATCCTCACCTCGAGCGCCGCGGGCATGGCGCTGTCGACCACGCACGTCGCCACCGGGTCGATCCTCGGCACCGGGGTCGGCAAGCCCGGCGCGGCCGTCCGCTGGAGCGTCGCCGGCCGCATGGTCGTCGCCTGGGTCACCACCCTCCCGCTGGCCGGACTGGTCGGCGCCGCGACCTACTTCATCGCGAACGCGATCGGCGGCGCGGTGGGCGCGATCGTGATCTTCCTGATCCTCGCCACCCTGTCGGGCTTCATGTACTGGCGCGCACAGCAGCAGAAGGTCGACCACAACAACGTCAACGCCGACTGGGACGACACGTCGAACTCGGTGATCCCGGCCGAGGTCGTCGAGACCCGCCCGGCGGCCACCGCCGGCTCACGCTGACCTGCCCCTCCTCCAGACGAATCGAACGAGGACGACATGCACGAATTCGAGGCCATCTTCAAGGTCCTGGTGGTGGGCCTGGTGCTCGGCGCCGGACTGCCCGCGCTGTTCGCCGTCGGGCTGCGACTGTTCGCGGCCGGCTCCGGTGACACCGGCACCGACGGCGCCACCACCGCGCCGGGCAACCCGGCGCTGAAGGCGGCCGGGATCGCCCTGTTCACGCTGATCGGCGTGGTGATCCTCGTGGGCATCCTGTGGATCACCCGCACGACGATCAACTACCACTTCGGTGTCAACCTCTTCCCGTTCGCGCCGGTGAAGTGATGGCCGACGCGAGCACGTTCGACGCGGTCCTGGGGTGGCTGCGCAAGGGCTACCCGGAAGGCGTCCCGCCGAAGGACTACTTCCCGCTGCTGGCACTGCTCAAGCGGACCCTCGACGAGGAGCAGGTCACCCTCGCGATCCTCACCGTGTTCAAGGAACACGGCACCGAGGAGCCGGTCACCGAGGAGCAGATCCGGCTCGCCATCCAGAAGGTGATCGAGACCGAGCCGAACCCGGAGGAGATCAACCAGGTCGCCTCCCGGCTCGCAGCGGTCGGCTGGCCGCTCGCCCAGCCCGTCGACTAGCGGCTCGCACCCGTCGCCACCAGCGTCGACGGACTATCCTGGGAGCCCGAACCCGGGCGCTGAGAAGACAGCGCCGTCGCTGTCGTGACCGAGGAGGGCGTCGTGGACCGTTCCCACCTGCTCCGCTCGATCGTCGGTTGGCTGCGTGCCGGATATCCCCACGGCGTGCCTGTCGGTGACTACATCCCGTTGGTGGCGCTGCTGCGTCGGCAACTCACCGACGACGAGGTGGGCCAGATCGCCGACCACCTGGCCACGGAGGCCGCGACCGACCCCGACTTCGAGCCGATCACCCGCGTCGACGTCGCCGTGCTCATCACGAAGGTGACCGACGAGATGCCCGCCGACGCCGACATCGACCGTGTGCGATCGGTACTCGAAGGCGCCGGCTGGACCTGCGACATCGACTCGCCGAAGGCGGACCCGAGCTGAGCCGCATCCTCGAGCCCCTGCCCCTGCGCTCGGGACCGGCAGTCCTCGACGCGACGGATCGTCTCCGCGACATCATCGCCGGACGGACCGCCGCGCTGCCCGTCCCCGCCGACGATCCGCGCGAGACCGACCGCCTCACAACGGCTCTCGCCGCGGGAGGACCCATCGACGACGACGTCGCGCTCGTCGTCGCCACCTCCGGGAGCACCGGCGTCCCCAAGGGTGCGATGCACACCGCCGCGACCCTCGCCGCCTCGGCCGCCGCCACCGAGGATCGACTCGGCGGCCCCGGCGGATGGGTGCTGGCGCTCCCCGCGCACCACATCGCGGGCATGCAGGTCCTGCTGCGGTGCCTGCGTGCGGGCTTCACGCCGGTCGTCGTCGACGTCGGGGCGGGATTCGCACCGACGGACCTGGTGCGCGCGCTCGACCGCGTCGACGGCCCGCGTCGGTACACCTCGCTGGTGCCGACCCAACTCGTGAAGGTCCTCGACGACCCGGAGGCCGTCGCCGCCCTTCGCGAGGTCGACGCGATCCTCGTCGGCGGCGCCGCCACACCCGCCCCGCTACAGGCGCGTGCCGTCGACGCGGGGCTGCCCATCGTGCGCACCTACGGCATGAGCGAAACCGGCGGTGGCTGCGTCTACGACGGGATCCCGTTGCCCGGGGTACGGATTCGTCTCGAATCCCCGGTCGACGGGGTCGGTCGAGTCGCGTTGTCGGGACCGATGGTGGCGCTGGGCTACCGCAACCGGCCCGACCACCCCGCGTTCGCGACCCCGGGCGAGTTCCTCACCGACGACCTCGGTCGCGTCGACGACGGGGTGCTGGGCATCGTCGGACGCGCCGACGAGGCGATCACCACCGGCGGGCTCACCGTCGTCCCGCAGGTGGTGGAGGCCGCGGTGCTCGCCGACCCGACCGTCGCCGAGTGCGCGGTGGTCGGCCTGCCCGACGACCGCCTCGGCGAGAAGGTGGTCGCCGTCGTCGTGGCCGCGCGCGACGCCGTCGTCCGCGCCGAGGCGGTGCAGTCCGTCGTCCGCGACCGCCTCGACCGCGCGGCGGTCCCCCGCGAGGTGATCGTCGTCGAGGAGTTGCCGTCGCGGGGTCCGGGCAAGGTCGACCGGTCCGCCCTGCGGGCGCGCTACAGCTGACGTTTCGGACGGCGGGGTTCGGGTACATCTCCGACCACCACCGCCGACGCTCAGGAGACCCCGTGCCCGACACCGATCCCGCCACCCCCGACGAGAACGCCACCGGCTACACCGCCCCCACCGACGGACTCGACGAGACCGCGGCCCCGGCGACTCCCGACGAGAACGCACAGGGCTACACCGCGCCGCCGTCGGGATCCTCCGACGACGCCGACGACTGAGGTCGACGCAGTTCGCGCAACAGGCTGGGCTCCGAGCTCACCACCGGTCGACGTGCAGGACCTCGTCGAGCGGAGCACGCGGGGCGGGCTTGAACGTCTCGCCCGTGAAGTACGCGGTCGGGATGAGCGCGCCCTGGTGGTACCCCTCAGGGATGCCGAGGATCTCGGCGACGTCGCGCTCCCGGCGGTCGAGGTGCAGCGTCGTCCACGCGGTGCCGAGCCCGCGGGCACGGGCGGCGAGGGCGTAGCTCCAGACCGCCGGCAGCAACGATCCCCACAACCCGGCCTGATTCCCGGCCGGTAGCTCGCGGCCCGCCTTGATGCAGGGCACCAGCAGGACCGGCACCCGGCCCATCGTCTCCCCGAGGTGTCGGACGCTGGATCCGACGCGCTTCTGCACCTGCGAGCGGCCTGCGTCGTCGGCGAAGAGCTTGTCCGCCGCATACGACGACTCGAGGTAGCGCTCGGTCTCCTCGCGGTAGATGTCGCCGACCAGCCGACGCTGCTCCGCGTCCGTCACCACCACCCACTGCCACCCCTGCCGGTTCGAGCCCGACGGCGCCTGCAGCGCGATCTCGAGGCATTCCCGGACGATCGCCATCTCGACCGGTCGATCGAGGTCGAGGCGCTTGCGGACGGTGCGCGTCGTCGTCAACAGGTCATCGGGGGTCAGGTCGAGTGTGCTCATGGGTCCATCGTGGCCGATCGGTGCCGCACACGAGTACGACACAGTCGTACGTTCGAACCACAAAACGAGACGAGTCGCCCGCGCACGCGTGCCTGACGAGCCCTCATCGGTCACGATGTCGCTGAACTGTGGTCAGAACAACGGACGAGACGGGACACCCATCAGTGGCAGAGTCGGCGGACCGGCCCCCTCGCATCGGAGTCATCGATGATCACGAGATCTCCATCCTCGGCGTGGAACACATGCTGAGCACCGCCGACGATCTCGAGTTCGCCGGCGGTGCCCCCACCGTCGACGAACTCCTCGAGACCACCGACGGCGTGACACTCGCCGTCCTGGATCTGCGATTGCTCGACGGCAGCTCGCCCCGCGCGAACGTCGAGGCGTTGCACACCCACGGGATCCAGACCCTCGTCTACACCGCAGCCGAGGACCCGTTCCTGGTCCGCTCGGCGGCGTCGGCGGACGTCCTGGGTGTGGTCCGCAAGTCGAGCCCGGCAGCGGTCGTCCTGGACGCGATCCGCACCGCTGCGGCCGGCCATCCGGTGCCGACGATGGACTGGGCCGCGGCCATCGACGCCGACGACGTGTTCGTCGTCGAACTCTCACCCAGACAGCGAGAAGTGCTGGAGCTGTACGCGTCCGGCGAGTCCACCGCGCGTGTCGCCGAGCTCACCGACCTCGCCGCCGACACGGTCAACATGCATCTCGACCGCATCCGACTCAAGTACGCCAACGCCGGCCGACCCGCGAGGACCAAGACCGACCTCTACAAACGCGCCGTCGAGGACGGGTTCCTCCCGATGCCACGGCGTGACTCGATCGGCTGACATGGTCACCGCGCCGGCAGAACTCGCACGCCCGCCCGCGGGCGCCGAGGCGCGGCCCGTCGACGGGACACGCGCCGGTGACGCGGAGCAGCGGATCACGCGTCAGTTCGCACTCTTCGTCGGCGCCGGATACCTCGCCTACCTGCTGATCAACCTCGCCAACATCGTCGACTCGTTCGATTTCATGGCGTCGTGGTGGGCACTCGGCGCGCCGATCGTGGTGTTCGGCAGCGGGCTGGCGATCGGGGTGGCCGGCGCGACCGGATCAGCGCGAGGCATCCGTCTGACCACGACGGCCGCGGCCGTGATGTTCCTCGGCGCCGTACTGCTCACCGACATCGCGTGGACCGGCGCGCACACCACCAACGGGGCCGGACTCTGGTACGCGACGTTTCCCGGCCTCGTCGCAGTCGCGCTCGGTCTGCAGCCCGGCCTGCGGCCGATCATCTACCTCGCCGTCGTCTCGGGGGCCGTCATCATCTGCAACTCCCCGGTGAAGGTGGACGCGAACGCCGTCGGCCGCCCTGCGGACATCGCGTTCGCATTCGCCTACTCGATGCCCTACGTCTGCGCGACGATCATCGGTGTCCGGACGGCCCGACTTCTCGACCGCACGCGCGACGAGACGTACCGGATCGCGGCGGAAACGGCTGCGGCGCAGGCGCGAAGCGTCGAGAGAGCGCGGTTCGACGCGCTGACCCACGACGGTGTGATGGCAACCTTGCTGGGTGCCGCTCGTATGGGGGCCACCGAGGACGTCAAGGCCCTCGCCCGCCGGACACTCGACGATCTCGCCGAGATCGCCGCTCCCCCTGCCGGAGTCGACCACATACCCGCGATCTCCGCAGCACGACAACTGCGCGCCGCCCTCACCGACGTCGACGACACCGTGCGCCCCCAGATCGTCCTACCCGCCGTTCCGGACGACGTCGTGTACCCGATCGGCGTCGTGCAGACCATCGGCGCGGCGATGGGCGAGGCACTGCGCAACAGCATCCGCCACGCCGCGGCAGTGTCGCACGAGGTCACCGCGACACTCGGCGACGATTCGATCGAGGTGTCCGTGGCCGACGACGGGCGCGGATTCGACACACGGTCCGTGGCACCGCACCGGCTGGGCATCGCGGTCAGCATCGTCGGCCGGATGCGCCAGATCGACGGCGGCGACGCCCGGGTCGTGTCGACTCCCGGGCGCGGGACCGACGTGACCATCACGTGGCGGCGGTAGCCGCATGTTGCTGATCGACGACGAGACCCCTCGGGACGCCCGCGCACTCATCGGGATGCACACCCCGGCGGCGCGGATCGTCGTCGGGATCTATCTGACGTGCATCGTGTTCGCGTTGCTGTGGGTCGTTCCGAAGACGCTCATGGCGACCTCCGCGATGGTCGTCGGCCTGTTCGTCGTCGGCAGTGCCACCGTGGCCCTGCTCGCCGTCCCCGGCGACCCCCTCCCTCGGCTCGCGGCCACCGCCATGGCGTCCGCGCCTGGCGTGTCCTGCGCCGTCATCCTGGCCGGGTGCGGACGCGACCTGCCGTCGCCGGTGTCCGGATGGTCCCACGGGATCGGCACGATGGTGTTGGCGTTCATGTGCGTCCGCGGCAGGACCGGGAGCGCGTGGATCGGGATGGCGCTGATGGTCGGCGTCTACATCGCACGATCGACGCTCGTCGGACTCGCCCCGCTGGATCACATCGACAACGTGCTCGTCGATCTCGGCCCGCTCGCGATGGCCACCGTCTTCAGCCTGACACTGCGCCCTGGCGCGAAGCTGGTCTTCGACCTGCGCGATGCCGGCGAGCGACGCAGCGCGGAACTCGCGGCAGCCGAGGCGACCGGCCTCGAACGCGATGCGCAACTGGGCGAGCTCGACCGGTTGGTGCGCCCGATGCTGGATCGCATCGCCGCGGGGGATGTGCTCGATGACGACGACCGCACCGTGTGTCGGCTTCTCGAGGCACAACTGCGTGATCGTCTGCGCGCCCCGGGCCTGGACGTCCCCGCGGTCGCCGACGCCGCCCGCGCGGCTCGGGCACGCGGCGTCGAGGTGGTACTGCTCGACGACTCCCGCGGCCCCGATGCGCTGGACCCTGCCGTGTGGGAACGCGTCGTCGGCATCGTCGTCGAGACACTGGACGGGGCGGGTTCCGGCGACGTACGTGTACGTCTGCTCCCATCCGGACGTGCGGCGATCGCATCCGTGACGGTCCGCGACGAGGCCGGAGGGCGACGTCTGGACCTCGACGAGACGGGGCAGAAGATGCGACGCGCAACCGCCTGACGCCGGCGAAGGTTGTTGTGGCTAACGGTGATACCCGGTCGGGGGTCACCCGTGTCGGCGTCTGGAAAATTGTCCGACTGGACCGTTACTGTCCCTCTCATCGCCGAGCGCACTCAGCGTCGGCAGCGCTGGAGGAGATACATGACCGTCGTGACGGAACCCCCGAGCACCGACATCCCCGACCCCGGACTCAGCATGCGCGAGCGTGAGGTCCTGCGTGCGTGGGTGCTGTCGGAGTCGAAGGAAGAGGTCGGTCAGCGACTCTTCATCGCCGAGTCGACCGTGAACACCCACATCTCGCGGATCCGCACCAAGTACGAGGCCGTCGGCCGCCCTGCGTCGACGAAGGCGGCACTGCTGGCACGCGCGCTGCAGGACGGCATCGTCGACCTCGACCAGCTCTGAGACCCGCCCGGCAGATCCGGTCCCGCGTCAGTTGACGCAGGGGACACCGGACGCGGTCGTCGTGACCGGCTTCCCCTGGTCGGGGGTGCTGTCGGTGTCGCCGTCACCGGTGTCGGACGACGCCTGGTCCTGACTGGTCGACACCGTCTGCGCCGCCTCGTCGGTCGCCGACGACGACGGGGTGGTGGCTACAGGCGGGATCATCCCGAATGCCGTCTGCACCTGCTGTTTGATCGCCGCGGGATCGACGATGTTGACGTCCTGCCCGTCCACGGTGTCGTACCGCACCACCGGCAGCGTCGTGAACGTCACCGACTGGCCGGCGATGTCGCCGAGTTCGTGGGCGTCGTCGACGAGGTTCCACCCCGACGACAACACGACGTCGCGCTGGGCCACGTCGACGAGAGCACTGAGCTTGCCCAGGTCGGAGAAGACACCCGACGACTGCAGTTCGTGCTCCACCGACAGCAGGAACGCCTGCTGACGGTGGGTGCGGTCGAGGTCGCCGTTGTCGAGTCCGTGGCGCTGCCGGACGAAGGCCAGTGCCTGCGCTGCGTTGAGCTTGTGCACGCCGGCGGAGAAGTGCGCACCCGAGTAGCTGTCGGAGACAGCGTGGTTCAGACAGACGGTGACACCCCCCAACGCCTTGGCGATGTCGTAGAAACCGACCAGGCTCACCTCGGCGAACTTGTCGATGGGGACGCCGGTCAGCGCGCGCACCGTCGCGAGGGTCTCCGCGCGGCCGGCGTCGCGGCCCCGCGTCTCCAGCTCGACGGGGTCCGTCATCCCCTGTGCGGCGAGCTCGTTCTCGGCCTCGGCCTTGCGACGCCCGTACGCCTCCTTGATCTTCGCCTTCTCGGTGCCGTCGATGCCGGTGCTGCCGTCGGGGTTGACCATCGTCACGTAGTCGTCGCGCGGGATGGAGAAGGCGACGATCTTCTTCCCGTCGGAGGGGATGTGGATGAGGATGAGGGTGTTCGTGTTGTAGCCGCCCTCGGACCCGTCGCCGGCGTGGAGCTGCGCGAGGATGTCGGGCGGTAGGGGGTTGCCGTCGCGGTCGTTGCGGGTGTCGAGACCCATCAGCAGGATGTTCTCGGCCCCGTCGTGCGATCGCGGCGCATCGGCGAGGGCGTTGGACGTGTGGAAGCCCCCGACGACCTGTCGGGCACCGGCCCATCCGACCCCGCACGCGACGAGCACCGCGCACGACAGGACCGCCGCCACACCCCGCGGTATCGCCAGGGGTGATCGGTGCCGGGTCGACCGGGCTCGTCGCTTGTGCGGGGTGGGTGAACGTCGGGACTTCGTGGCCTCGGGAATCGACCGGTAGCCCGCCGCCAGGTCGGGGACAGAGCCGTCGTCGGCCTGTCGGGCGCGCAGCAACTCGCCGGCTGTGGGCCGGCGAGGCGGGGGCGGGGTCTGCGGCATCGCCGGTCACTGTATGCAGGTGTCGCTGAGAACCCACTGAGAGCACCACCGACCCGGACGAATCGGAAAAGCGGTGCGTACAACGCTTTTCGGCCAGAGCACCCGCGGTCGGAACCGTTCGTCGGGCGTTTGGGACACCTCACCCGGGTCCCGACTGCCCGACAGGTGGTTCCTGGCGCCCAAGAGACGGTTCCTGGCGCCCAACAGACGGTTCCTGGCGCCCAACAGACGGGGCGGGACGGGAGCGGTCGGCGGGTCGGCCTGTCAGGGCGTGTCAGGACCTGTCAGGCACACGACAGACGACGACAGCGTCATGACAGGACGCCCGGCCAGAGTTCTCGGCATGACCACACACCACAGCTCCACCGAGCCGCCGGCGATCGACGCCCGCGGCCTCGTCAAGAAGTTCGGGTCGACCCGCGCGGTCGACGGGGTCGACCTCGTCGTCCCCACCGGTTCCGTCTACGGCGTCCTCGGGCCCAACGGCGCCGGCAAGACCACCACCGTCCGCATGCTGGCGACCCTCCTGCGCCCCGACGGCGGCTCGGCGAAGGTCTTCGGCCACGACGTCGTCGCCGAACCCGTCGCGGTCCGCTCCCTCATCGGGGTCACCGGCCAGTACGCCTCGGTCGACGAGACCCTCTCCGCCCGCGAGAACCTCATCGTCTTCGCGCGGCTTCTCGGCCTGTCACGGTCGCAGGCGCGCACCACCGCCGCCGACCTGCTCGAGGAATTCGGACTCGCGGAGGCGGCCACCCGGCCCCTCAACGAGTTCTCCGGCGGCATGCGTCGTCGTCTCGACCTCGCCGCGAGCCTCATCTCCACCCCGCCCCTGCTGTTCCTCGACGAGCCGACCACCGGCCTCGATCCGCGCACGCGCGCACAGATGTGGGAGACGATCCGCCGTCTCGTCGCGCAGGGGTCGACGGTGCTGCTCACCACGCAGTACCTCGACGAGGCCGATCAGCTCGCGGACCGCATCGCCGTGATCGACCGCGGTCGCAAGATCGCCGACGGCACCGCCGACGAACTCAAGGACTCCGTCGGGGCGAACACCCTCGTCGTGCGACCCACCGATCGCGCCGACGCGGTGGCGACGATGACCGTCGTCGAACGCGCCCTCGGCGAGAACGCGACGCTGTCGCCCGAGGCGGGCCGCGTGTCCATCCCTCTCCCCCGCGCCGAGCAGGTCAGCGAGGTGATGGCCGCACTGGTGGCGGCCGAGATCTCCGTCAGCGAACTCACCGTCGCCAAGCCCAGCCTCGACGAGGTCTTCATGACCATCACCGGCAAGCCCTCCCCCGACTCCGACACCACCGACATCACCCAGGAGAGTGCAGCATGAGCGCCACCACCCTCGACCGGCCCGTGCCCGCCGGCCGCCTCACCGATCCCCCGCGCACCGTCGGCCTCGCCGCGACCGTCGCGCAGTCGTTCACCATGGGCTATCGCGGCCTGCTGAAGATCCGGCACAACCCCGAGCAGCTGTTCGACGTGGTGTTGCAGCCCATCATCTTCACGCTGATGTTCACCTACATCTTCGGCGGCGCGCTCGCCGGCAGCGTCTCGGCGTACCTGCCGGTGATCATCCCGGGCATCCTCGTGCAGACCGTCATCACGACGTCGGTCGTCACCGGCACGCAGCTGCGGGAGGACATGAACAAGGGTGTGTTCGACCGCTTTCGGGCACTGCCGATCGCACGGGTGAGCCCGCTCGCCGGCGCATTGTTGGCCGACGTCCTGCGCTACCTCATCGCGACGATCATCACGTTCGTCGTCGGCATCGCGATCGGCTGGCGTCCCGACGCCCTGGGCCTGATCGGGGCCGCACTGCTGGTGTTGGTGTGCAGCTTCGCGGTGTCGTGGATCTGGGCGCTGATGGGCATGCTGGTCAAGAGCGCCTCTGCGGTGCAGGGCTTCTCGCTGATGCTGCTGTTCCCGCTGACGTTCCTGTCCAACGCGTTCGTCAACGTCGACACCATGCCCGGGTGGCTGCAGGCCTTCGTCAAGGTCAACCCGGTCTCGCACCTGGTGACCGCGGTGCGGGAGCTCACCAACAACGGCCACGTCGGCATCCACGTCCTGTGGTCGCTGCTCGGCGCGGCCATCATCACCGCGATCTTCGCGCCGCTGACCGTGCGTGCCTACATGCGCAACGCCTGATCACCTCGCCTGCAACAACTCGAGGATGCCCTGCCCGATGTCGCGGCGGGGCATCCTCTGTGCGTCGGCCAGTGTCGCGTCCCACGTCGAGGCATCCACCCCGGCGATCGTCGCGGGGTCGTCGACGATGCGGAGCAGGACGGGGTGGTCCCGGCGCCCACCGATGCGGACACCGGCGGCCAGAAGTCGTCGCCCGGTGAGGTCGCCGGCCTGCCGGGCGCACCGCGCGGCGCCGACCGCGATCGCGGCGGCGCCGTACTGGGGCAGGTCCGCGACACCTCCGGGGTGGTGTCCGCCGACCATCCCCGCCAGCACCCCGGCGAAGGCCAGTGCCTCGTCGGGACGGCCGCACGTCGCGGCCAGAGCGATGGCCGCGCTGAGCGTCAACAGATACGACGGGTCCGCGCTGAGCAGGTGTTCGCCGACGACGAACCGAGCGACGGCGAGCCCGAGTTCGGCCGTCGCCTCGATCTCCCCGCGCTGCCAGGCCAGTTCGGCCGCGACGACGAGCATCAGACCGACCGTCTCCGGCGATCCGGCGGGGATCGGATCGCCGGGCTTCCACCCGCCGGACACCGTGTCGAACTCGGCGGACGCCTCGTCGACGCGCCCCAGGCCGGCCAGCGTCGCGACGAGGTAGCAGCGGACCTGCCGGGACTCGTCGAGCGCACCGAGGTCCTCGAGTCCGGCGACGGACGCGCGGTAGACCGTGGCGGCCTCGGCGTAATTGCCTGCCTGACCGTGGATCCCGGCGATCTCCGTCGACCCCATCGCGAGCATCCAGCTGTTCCCCCGGGTTGCGGCGAGCGCCTGCGCGGCGAGGGAGTCCTGCAGGGCTCGATCCAGGTCGGCCAGGTTCTCGGCGACGTTGGACCGCAGCGACAACGCGATCGTCCGTACCTCGGGATCGTCGGCCCGCACGCCACGTGTGATGAGGCGCAGTCCCGCGTAGCGCCGTCGGCTGAGCATCAGCGCGGCGGCGAAATCGGCGGGGCGGGTGAGGGAGTCGGACGGCCGGTGGGCGGCGCGCAACGCGGTCATCCCCCGGGCCACGGCACGGAGGTCGGGACGGATCATCATGAGGTGCCCGGTCGCCATGAGCAGCGCGGCGAGCCACTTCTCCCGGATCCGTTCGTCGTCGAGCCGATCCGGGACGGGGGTTCCCACCACCCGCGGCGCGAACGCCCGCACCTCCGCGTGCAGTCCGCGCGCCACCCAACTCGCCGCGACCACGGGGAAGATCGCGAGCACGCCGTCGACGGCTCCACCGGGCCGCGCATCCGGGTCGTCGTCGACGCAGCGTCGCAGGATCCACACGAGGTTGCCGCTCTCCATGGCGACTGCCGCGGCGGCGGCGCGGTTCTCGCCACCGTCGAACAGATCGCGGGCCGCCTCGGTGAACCCCGCGGCCCACCGCACCATCGCGGTGTCGACGCGGTGGGCGTCGCCGATCTCGGCCAGGCGCTCGTCGCCGAACTCGCGCACCATCTCCAGCATGCGGTAGCGGGTCTGCCCGTCCGCCTCGTCCACCCCGACCAGCGACTGCGCCACCAGCGACTCGAGCGCGTCGTCGACCACGATCGGGTCGGCGCCGGTGACGTCCCCCATGACACTGTGCGCCGCGGCCGCGGTGAACCCCGACGGGAACCGGCACATCGTGCGCATCAGCGAGCGGGCGTCGTCGTCGAGCAGGTCCCAGCTCCACCCGATCACCGCCTCCAACGTCCGGTGGCGTTGCGGCGCAGTGCGATCCCCGGTCCGGAACACCGCGAGCCGACCGGTCGCGAGGCGCCGCGTGAGCAGGTCGGCGATGTCGGCGACGGACATGCTGCGCGCCCGCGCCGCGGCCAGTTCGATGGCCAGCGGCAGCCCGTCGAGGCGTGCGCACAGGTCCGCGATCCGCGCACGGTCGATGGTGACGTCGGGACGGACGGCGGTGGCACGGGCGACGAACAGGTCGACGGCGGGCGACGAGGCCGCGGCGGTCTCCTCGATCGCCAACGGGCGCAACCGATGTGTCACCTCGCCGGCGATCATGAGAGGTGACCGTGAGGTGGCGAGGACCGTCACGTCCGCGGCCGCGGCGATGAGATCGGCGACCGCACGCGCCGCGCCGTCGACGATCTGTTCGCAGTTGTCGAGGACGAGCAGCACCGACCGACCGGCGAGCGCGTCGGCCACACGCACCGCGAGGTCGCCGACGGGCAGGCGTCCGCGGTTGGTGGCGACGACGTCGTTCTCCCCCACCCCCACACCGCCGGCGATCGCGGCGACGACGTCCTCGTCCGACCGCACCGACGCGAGTTCGACGACGAAGACGTCCCGCCCGGAGGCGTGGACGGTCCGCGCGACCGCCTGCGCCACGCGGGTCTTGCCGGCACCACCCGGTCCCGTCACCGTCACCACGCGATTGGCCTCGAGAGCGGTGACCAGGTCGTCGATCTCGTCGTCGCGACCGAGGAGCGGATTCGGCTCGGCGCGCAGACCGACGGCACGGGCCTGCCGGATCGACGGTGGTGTCGGCGCGGCGGCCGGGCCGGTCGACCGGAGCAGGGAGCGGTGGAAGTCGTCGAGTTCGGCACAGGGTTCGACGCCGAGTTCCGCCGACAGGGTGCGTCGGATGCGGGCGAACACGGCGAGCGCGTCGCCCGTGCGGCCGGCGTCGGCGAGAGCGCGCATGTGGAGCAGATGAGCGGTCTCGTCGAGCGGGTCCGCGGCGCACAGGGCCGCGGCCAGCCGGCGGGCGATCTCGGCATCGCCGGCCTCGAGCGCGACCTCCGCGCGTCGGAAGTCGATGCGCCGTCGCAGCTCGTCGGCGCGCGAGCGGACGCTGTCGGCGAGCGGCCCGACGAGATCGTCGCCGGGCGTGCCGCGCCACAGCCCGATCGCCTCGTCGAGCGACCCGGGGGTCCCGGCGTCGAGGAGAGCGTCGGCGCGGTCGATGTCCGTCGTGACCGCGTCGACGAGCAACCGGTACCCGGAGGGTTCGGCGAGCAGGACCCCGTCGGGAAGCGCCTGTCGGAGGCGGGAGACCTGGGTGTGCAGCGCCGCCTGCGGCGACTGCGGCGGGGCGTCGTCCCACACGTCCTCGATGAGGGCACGGGAGGACCGCAGGGTGCCCGGTTCGACGGCGAGCGCTGCGAGCAGTCGGCGCGCGCGGGCGCCCGGGACGTTCTGCATCCCGCCGCCGGTGTCGACCGCGACCGGACCGAGCAGTCCGATGATCACGGTCGTCATGGGTTCCTCGTCGTCGGCGGGATCGGGCTCGGCGGACCGGCGCCTCAGGGACGGGTCGGTCCGTTCATCGAGGGTAAGCCGCGGGGTGGGACAATCGCGGCATGGCAAGTCCGAAGGAGTGGGTCGAGGGTGCTCGCCCGCGCACGTTCCCCAACGCGATCGCGCCGGTGATCGCGGGAACCGGTGCCGCGGCATGGCTCGACGGCGCGGTCTGGTGGAAGGCGGTGCTGGCGCTCGTCGTGTCCGTCGCGCTGATCGTCGGCGTCAACTACGCCAACGACTACTCCGACGGCATCCGTGGCACCGACGACGACCGCGTCGGGCCGATGCGGCTCGTCGGGTCGGGTGCGGCGCCGGCGTCGGCGGTGAAGACCGCGGCGTTCGCGGCGTTCGGGATCGCGGCTGTGGCCGGCGTGGTGCTCGCGCTGACATCCGCGTGGTGGCTCATCGTCGTCGGCGCGGTCTGCATCGCGGGCGCCTGGTTCTACACCGGCGGCTCGAAACCCTATGGCTACGCGGGATTCGGCGAGGTCGCCGTGTTCGTGTTCTTCGGGCTCGTCGCGGTGCTCGGCACCGAGTTCGTCCAGGCCGAACGGATCGACTGGGTGGGTGCGGTCGCCGCGATCGCCGTCGGCAGCTACTCCAGCGCGGTGCTGGTGGCCAACAACCTGCGTGACATCCCCAGTGATTCGGTGACCGGGAAGACCACCCTCGCGGTGCGTCTCGGTGACACCCGCACGCGGACCGCGCATCTCGCCCTCCTCGCGGTGCCCACGGTGGCGACGCTCGTCCTCGTCGCCGCGACACCGTGGGCGCTGCTCGGGCTCCTCGCCGTCCCGCTGGCCGTTCGGGCCAACGCCCCGGTCCGATCGGGGGCGCAGGGCATGGCGTTGATCCCCGCCCTGGCCCAGACCGGGCTGGCGATGGTGGCGTGGTCGGTGGCGACGACCGTCGGTCTCATCGCCGGAAGTGTGTAGTTCTCGCGACCATCCCCGCAGGTGACGGCCACGAGAACTACACATCATCGGGGTGTCAGACGGTGGCGGTGAGTGCCTCGCGGAGCCGTTCGACGGTGGTGACCGACTCGATCAGTCGGCGCGACCTCTCGTCGCCGACGGCCAGGATCCCGAGCAACACGTGCTCGGCGCGGAGCCTGCCGCCGCGCTCGTCGCTGTCGGACTCGCGGCAGATGCGCACGGCCTCGCCGAGCGCCGCACGTGCCGAGGCGGAGAACCGCGGACGGCCCCAGGGCCCGCCGCGACCGCGTGGGCCGCGTCGTCCCCGTCCGTGCTGCCACGGACCGGCCTCCCACGACTCGGGGTCGCCCCACCCGCCGGGTCCGCCCGGGCCCCGTCGTCCGCCCGGACCGTGGTCGGGGCCGTCCCAGGGGCCGCCGCGCCCGCGACGGTGATCGTGGTCGCGACCGCCGCGCTCGTGGTGGTGCGGTCCGCCCCGGCCACGACGGTCCGGCCCACGCTTGGACCAGCCGTCGGTGATGTCGGTGCCGAACGCCCGCTTGATCGCGTCGGCGACCTTGTCGAGGTCGATGCCGACGGACTTCAGGGCCTCACGGTCCTCGTCGACCTGCTCGGCGTCGGTCTCGGCGGCGGCGCTCTCGGAGCCGTCGTCGTCGCCGTGGATCTCGCGAACGGTCTCGCGGGCGGCGGTCAGGGTGAACCCCTGCTCGGTGAGCAGGGTGTACACGTCGCTGCGGGCATTGCAGAGCATGCCCAGGATCAGGTGATCGGTGCCGAGTTGGGCGTGCCCGAGGTCGGCGGCCTCTTCCATGGCGAAGGACAGGATGTGCCTGTTCTCGCGGTTCATGTGGTCGAACATGTCAGTGTCCCTTCGGGGTCGAGTGTTTCTGATGCACGGCCTGGCGGCTGATGCCGAGGATCTCGGCGATCGCCTGCCAACTCCATCCCTGCTCGCGCGCGTTGCCGACCTGGACCTCCTCGAGGCGGTCGGCGAGCGTCCGGAGCGCGCGGACCGCAGCGAGCCCCTGTGCGGGGTCCGTGCTGGCGGCCGCTGTCGTGATGTCGTCGTTGTCGCCGTGCATGGCTGTCAGGTTATGTTGACACCGTCGGCGATGTCAACCTTTCTTGACTACCGTCTGTTGGGCGGTCGGAACCGTTCGTTGGGCGGTTGGGACGCGGGGTCGTGTCCCAACCGCCCAGTCGGTGTCCGGAGCCGCCCAGTCGACGTCTGGAACTGCCCACTCGACGCCTGAGGGGTGGGTGGGGTCTCTACTCGTCGGCGATGGCGTCGACGATGGTGAGCCGGCCGGCGCGCTGGGCGGGGATCACCGCGCCGACGACGCACAACACGAACGCGGCCACCACGTAGACGACGGTGAACAGGTGCAGGTGGTAGTCGATGGAGACCGCCGTCGTCACCCCGAGGACCTGGTTGCTGATGCCGTGCAGGAGCTCACCGCTCGCGACACCGAGCACCGCGCCGACACCAGCGATCCCGACGGCCTCGGCGACCACCATCCTCGACGCGAACCGCCGTGATGCACCCATCGCGCGCAGCACCCCGATCTCGCGTCGACGCTCGATCACCGACAGCAGCAGCGTGTTGAGCAGCGCCACCGCAGCGACCAGCGCCACGATCCACTGGATGGCGATGGTGAACTGACCCGACTGCTCGACGGACGACCGTGTCGCGTCGAGCGTCTCCGGCCCCGAGTAGACATACGGCCTCACCGCCCCGGCCTTCCCGACGACGGCGTCCTGCGCGGCGCGGGTGACCGCCGCACGCACCGCGGTCGCATCGGCCCCGGGCGCGACGGTCACCTGGAGGAACGTGTCGCCCGGTCGCTGGAACCACGTCTGCAGCAGGTCGAACGACATCGCCGCCGTCCCCGACTCGATCGCGGGGTAGTCCACGACCTGCAGCACACGCAGCGTGCGGTAGCCGACGGGCGTGGCGAGCCGCACCTCGTCGCCGACGCCCTTGCCGACGGTCGACGCCAGCACCTTCGACAGCACGATCCCGTCGCCGGCGATGGTCTGCCGCACCACCTCCGGCGAGGCACGCTTCACGAACGGTGACTGCACCCCCTGCGTCAGCCCCTGCACGACGACCCGCGCGGCGCCCAGGTTCAGATACGCCCACTGTCCGCCGACAACGCGTGACACCCCGGGGACGGACGAGACCGCCTCGCGCACGGCGGGATCGAGGACGGGGCCCGCGGGGATGTCGGTCACCGGCTGCGTGGAGACGTACAGGTCGGGGTCGCCGATGCCGTCGAGCGCGCCGGACACCGACCCGATCAGATCGTTCATCGCCCCCGACGTCCCGATGCCGACCGACACCGCGACCGCGACGGTCATCGCCGTCGTCCACACCCGCCGCGGCGTGCGTTCGGCGGTGACGGCCGCGAGTTGCCCCGGACCGCCCAGCCGACGGACGAGCCCGGTGATCGCACCCACGATCGGCCGTGTGAGGGCGAAGAACACCAGCAGTCCCCCGATGCTGGAGAGCACCGCGCCCGAGAACACCGCCCGATCGGTGACCGTGTAGGCGATGACCCAGCCGAGACCGATCGCGGCGAGACCGGCGACACCCGAGGCGATCTCGAGTCGCACCGATCCGCGCGACTGTTCGTCGGACTGGGCCGGGGACATCGCCTCCACCGGCGAGAGACGCAGCACCGATCGCGCGGCGAGCAGACTGGCCGCGGCGCAGGCGAGCACACACGCCACCAGCGCGACGACGGGTGCATACCAGGCGAGCGAGTAGGTCACGGTGGCCGAGACGCTGTCGATGTTCGCCGACGGCAACCGGCCGATGATCCACCGCCCGGCGAGCATCCCGAGCGGCACGCCGATGACACCGCCGACGGCGCCGATCACCGCGGCCTCGGCGACGAGGTCACGCACGAGCGGCCCCCGTCGGCCGCCGATCGCGCGGACCATCGCGAGCACGGGTCGCCGCGACGCCACGGCCATCGTCATCGTGTTGAACACCAGGAACGCCGCGATGACCACGGAGATCAACGCGACGAGCAGAGTCGAATCACGGGTCACCGCACTGGCTGTCGCCACCTGCGCGGCGCGGAAGTCGGGGTCGTTGACGACCGCGCGCCCCTCGACGACCGCCTCGACGCGAGCCCGCAGGTCGTCGGTCGCGACACCCGGACGTGCCGCGACGAGGATGGAGTCGACGCGGCCCGACTGGCCGGTGATGCGTTGCGCGAGCGGCAGGAACGCCGCGACGAACCGTCCGGATGCGATCGGCCGTGCGGCCGCGGACCGCACGATCTCCGCCACCGTCACCGGGACACCGCCGACGCGGATCGTCTGGCCCACCGACAGTCCGAGCCCGGGCCCTACGGCCACCGACGTCGCCGGGTCGAACCGCGGCGACGACGACCCTGCCTGCCCTCCGGAGGCGAGCACCGACCGCAGCGCGCCACCGAGACCGAGGACGGATGCGTCCGCACCGAGAACGGCGACGCGTCTGTCGTCGGAGCCGAGCGTCGCCGACGACCGCACGATCGGCGCGACCGTCTGCGCCTGCGGGACCCCGCGACGGATCTCGCCGACGAGGGCCTGGTCGATGCCCGCGTCCCCGATCGCGCCGACGTCGAGGTCGGCGTCGCCGGCGATCGTCGCCGACAGCCGTGACACCGAACTGGTGATGGACCCGTAGGTGCTGAGCACCGCCACCAGCAGCAACGACGACACCGCGATGACGAGCAGCGAGGTGAGCAGCCGCAGACGGTGCGTGCGGGTCTCCCGCAGGTTGAGCACCCGCAGGCGTCCGGCGGCGGCGACGACCCGCCCGAGGGGTGTGGGGCTCACGACGCGATGCGGCCGTCCCGCACGGTCACCGTGCGGTCGGCGACCGACGCGGCCGCGACGTCGTGGGTGACCATGACGACCAGCCGCCCGGCACCGTCGCGGGCGACCTCGCCGAGCAGCTCGAGGATGGCCGCGCCGGTCTGGGAGTCGAGGTTGCCGGTCGGCTCGTCGGCGAGCACGATCCGCGGCCCCATGATCAGCGACCGCGCGATCGCGACGCGCTGCATCTGACCACCGGAGAGTTCACCCGGGCGATGTGACGCGCGGTGCCCGAGCCCGACCCGGTCCAACAGCTCCTGCGCGTCGGATCGGCTGCGGCGCAACGGGGTGCCGTCGAGCAGGCGCGGCAGGGCGACGTTCTCCCACGCCGACAGCGTCGGCACGAGGTTGAAGAACTGGAACACGAACCCGACGCGACGCCGCCGGAACGTCGACAGCTCGTCGTCGTCCATCGCGGTGATGTCGCTCCCGTCCACCAGGATCCGGCCCGAGTCGGGGACGTCGAGCGCGCCCATCACGTGCAGGAGCGTCGACTTGCCCGCGCCCGACGGCCCGACCACCGAGACGAACTGTCCGGGATCGAGTGTGAGCGTCAACCCGTCGAGGGCGCGCACCGTCTGATCCCCCATGCGGTACTCGCGGACGAGGTCGGTGGCCTCGATCGCCGATCCCCCCGGACGGCTCACCTCGGCCAGGACCCGTCGCGCCAGAAGGCGTCGAGGATCGCCCGCGGCCTGTCGAGCGACATCCCCTGCACCGCGACCCAGTCGTCGTCGAAGTAGGTGTCGCCGTATCGGTCTCCCGCGTCGCAGAGCAGCGTGACGACGCTGCCCGATCGGCCGGCGGCGACCATCTGCGCGATCAGCCCGAACACACCCCACATGTTGGTGCCGGTGGACCCGCCGACCCGACGGCCGAGCACGTCGCTGACCAGCCGGGCCGTCGCGACGGACGCGGCGTCAGGGACGGTGACCATCGCGTCGATGACCTGCGAGACGAACGACGGTTCGACCCGGGGCCGGCCGATCCCCTCGATACGGGAACCCACCTGTGACGACACCGACGGATCCCCGCTGGCGTACGCCGGCGCGAACACCGAGTTCTCGGGGTCGACGACGGCCAGCCACGTGGGATGCCGGCGATAGCGGATGTAGCGGCCGATGGTGGCCGACGTGCCGCCGGTGCCGGCGCCCACGACGATCCACGTCGGGACGGGGTGTCGTTCGTCGGCGAGCTGACCGAAGATCGACTCGGCGATGTTGTTGTTGCCGCGCCAGTCGGTGGCGCGCTCGGCCATCGTGAACTGGTCGATGAAGTGCCCGCCCGTACGCCGGGCCAGGTCTGCGGCGGCGACGTACACCTCTCCGGCGGAGTCGACGAAATGGCACTGCCCGCCCTGACGCTCGATGAGAGCGACCTTGCTCGCCGACGTGGTGCGGGGCATCACGGCCACGAACGGCACGTCGATCAGCGCGGCGAAGTACGCCTCGGAGACCGCCGTGGACCCCGACGACGCCTCGACGACCGGCGCGCCCTGACGGATCCATCCGTTGCACAGGGCGTACAGGAACAGCGACCGCGCGAGCCGGTGCTTGAGGGAACCCGTGATGTGGGTGCTCTCGTCCTTGAGGTAGAGGTCGATCCCGCCCGACGCCCCGCTCCAGGCGGGCAGCGGGAACCGCAGCAGGTGGGTGTCGGCGCTGCGGGTGGCGTCGGCCTCGATCAGGCGGATCGCGTTCTGCGTCCAGGACCGATCGGCCCGGTGGTCGGTCCAGCTCCCGACATCGGAGAGACCCGCGGTCACCGCGTCACGCCCCGCCCGACTCGCCCCGGAGACGGGCCTGCAGCGCGTCGCGCTTGAGGCGCCGGTCCTCGTCGACCTCGGCGATGGCGGCGTTCACCCGCAACCGCAGCGACTTGAACGCGATCATGCCCAGCGGTAGCGCGATGATGACGGCGAAGATGGCGGCGACGAGGATCGGCACGTCGATCCCGGCGACGCGTCCGACGCCGTAGATGATCGCGGCGATCACGACGACGAGGGCCAGCCGGACCAGCGTGTACAGCGCCAGTGCGGACGCGAGGCGGCCGCCGGCGCCCGGTCGGGGCGCGGGCTGCGCGGGGTCGTCGGAGGGGACTGGATCAGGGGTGGTGCTCACCCGGTCAGCCTACGACGGGGCCTCCCACGCCCGCGATGTCCGATTTTTACCACTGGTTTACCAGCCGCTGACGGTTCGAACACCTGGCAATTCGGGTGTATCCATGACGACGTCGGACCACGAACCCACTCGTTCGACCTCGTATCAGGAGGCACCATGACCGCAGCTCACATCACCGGGACACCGTCGATGATCACCCCCCGCCTGGCGAGCCAGCACACGCTGACGCCCGGTCAGGTCGCCGCGATGTTCAACGTCAACCCCAAGACCGTCGCCCGCTGGGCCAGCTCGGGCCTCCTGGGCGCCATCCGCACCCCCGGTGGCCACCGCCGGTTCCGTGAGGCCGACGTCGTCGCGCTGCTCAACCGTCGCACCGACTGATCTCACCGCTTCCCGGCCGGGCCCCGATCCGCAGTGATCGCGGGCCCGTCCGTCGTCGGAGGTCCGCTTGCCGTGGACGTTCCTCGCGTACCCTGGAATGACGGGTAGTGGAGGTGTCTGGTGGTCTTTGTGATCGCGTTCGTGGTGGCAGTCGGCGTTGCCTACCTCGTGTGGCGTGCGTTCAAGCCCGAGCAGGACGTCACGTCCTCACGCCGCGGGCCGATCGGGCCCGACGACGACCCGGACTTCCTTCTCGACCTCGGCGCCGAGCGTCGTCGGACGGGTCGATCCGATGTGGACCAGGACGACGACCCCCAGTCCCCGACGCCGACCTGAGATCCTCTCTCCCGCAGAGTCTTTTCGTTTCGCTTCCGAACGTCCGCCCCTGGCCGTGAGACGCCGATCCCACTCTGTGACGCGGCTCCGCTAAATCCGCGGCGAGCGGTAGCATTCGTCAAACATGCACGGCGTGCTCCGCCGTGCGTGACTACAAACCAGACGGGAAGCCCGCAGCGCAGTCCAGGGTCGTGGGGATCCGGCGGATGCGGCCTCTCGGATGGATTCGGGAGAGCACGCACATGACCATCTCAGACGACGTCCGGACCACGAAACCGTTCGCCGACAGCCTCAACGAGCTGTTCGACACGGTGCGGGACGAGAACGGCATCCCCTACACGGGGAAGAAGATCGCGTTGAAGGCCAACCGCCTCGGGTACACGCTGTCGGACGCCTACATCTCGCAGCTGCGCACCGGGAAGGCGAAGACGCCGTCGTTCCGCACCGTCGAGGCCATCTCGCGCGCCTTCGAGATCAGCGTGACGTACTTCCTCACCGATCCCGAGGAAGACCTCAAGCGTGTCGAGCAGCAGCGCGAGTACGTCGCCCTGGCCGCCGAGACCGGCGCCCACATCGCGGCGTTCCGCCACGGCGACCTCTCCCCCTCGACGATCGACACCGTCATCGAGCTGCTGAAGGTCGTCAAGAAGCAGGCCGCCGCCGGGAACCAGGCCGCGACGTCGTAGTCGTCCCCCGTCCTCGGGTGCTGCGCCCGACCGCCGTCACAGACCGGCGTAGGAGTGCAGCCCCGAGACGACGAGGTTGATGATGAACAGGTTGAACAGCATCGCCACGAAACCGGCGATGTTGATCCATGCCGCGTTGGTGTTGCGCCAGCCCGCGGTCGCGCGTGCGTGCAGGTAGGCGGCGTAGATGATCCAGGCGATGAACGACACCGTCTCCTTGGGATCCCAACCCCAGAAACGTCCCCAGGCCGACTCGGCCCAGATGGCGCCGCAGATGACGCCGAGGCCGAACAGCGGGAACGCGAAGACGACGGTCTTGTAGGCGACGCGGTCGAGCGCCTCCGGGCTGGGCAGGCGATCGAGGATGCGTCCGCCGACGGACGATCCGGCGTCGGGCCAGCGCAGCTTGATCAGGTAGAGGGCGCTCGCGACACCCGACACGAGGAACACCCCGGATCCGACCGAGACGATCGACACGTGGATGGCCAGCCAGTAGGACTTCAGCGCGGGCACCACCGGCGCGGCCTGGGTGTAGAGCCACTTGCCGGCGACGAACATCAGCAGGCTCACGGGCACGAGGACGAACGAGAGCAGCGGACGGTGCTCGGGGCGCCGCAGGACGATGATCCCGGCGACCACACCGGCCATGCACGACAGGCTGATGAACTCGTACATGTTGCCCCAGGGCATGCGGTGGGTCGCGAGACCACGCAGCACCACGGACCCGATGTGCGCGAGCGCGCCGACGATGACGACGGGGAAGGCCATCCGCGCGAGACGATCGCCCCAGGGACGACGCTCCTTCTCCACGACGCGGCCCGGTGTGCGTACCGGCATGTCGGAACCGGTCGACCCGCCGCCGGCCCCGGCCTTCACGAGCACACGCTCCTCGGCGGCCGACTCCACACGGCCCCGCGCCGACGCGAGCGCGGCGAGGAACATGATCATCGCCAGCACGTACACCGTCAGCGTGGTGCCGAACAGGAGGTCGGAGTACCGCGACAGGTTCTCGTCGATCTGCACCTGGTTCACCTCTCGGTCGTGGTGGCCCCGTCGGAGGCGGCCCCGTCGGTCCCGGCCCTCTCGGTCGTGACCTTGTCGACGAGGTCGGAGAAACCCTCGCCCCAACCGGCCTGATCCGTACGGGCCAGGCCGGCCATCTCTACTACTGTAAGTCGTTGCCCGGCTGTGGACGATTCCTTCGACGCCGTGCCCGCGGGCGCCGGCGACACCCGGGCCCACACCCGCCGACGCTTCACCAGCAGCGACACCAGCAGGCCGGCCAGCATCATGATCGCCGAGATGAGGACGTACTGCTGCGTCGGGTCATGGCTGACCTGCAGTGATGCCCACTGCTTGTAGCCGTCGAAGCTGACCGTCGTGCCGTCGGGCAGTCGGGTGGACTGGCCGACGCCCAGATTGGTGCCCAGGCGGGAACCGCCGGTGGTGACCTGCTGCCGCAGACGGCCCTGGTTGATGAGGTTCTGGTCGAGCGAGTAGACGTTCTGCGGCCGCCCGGTGTCCAGGCCGGTGTCGCCCTCGTAGATGCGGATGGCGACGTACGGGTCCCGGGCAGCGGGGAACGACGACGACAGCAGGGTGTTGTTCGTCCCGCTGAACGCCGCGGTCGGGGCGAAGATCCCCTCGAGCGCGATCTGGTTCTTCCGTCGGTCGTCGGGGTTCGGGTACATCCCGGCCGGGGTGTCGAATCGCGCGGCACCCGAGGAGAGCAGCGTCGCCGACTCGTTCGGTGTGAACGGCACCGTCTGCGTGCGGGTCTCACCGTCGGTGAAGCGCACCGTGAACGTCGGGGCGTATCCGTGTCCGAGCAGGTAGATGCGGTCGCCGGCGATGCGCAGCGGGTCGTTGACCTTCACCGTCGTCGACTTCGACTGCCCGCTGTCGAGCTCGGAGCCGGTCTGGTAGTCCAGCTTCGCCGAGTACATGTCGGGCTGGCCGTTCTGCAGGTACTTCGCCGAGAAGCTGTCGATCCGGATGCAGAACGGGGTGAGGTCGGTGCCGTCGACGAGGTTGCCGCCGCGGAAGGAGTCGTAGACGGCGGTCGACGAGTTGCACAGACCCTGCTGACCGTCGGCGACGAGGATGCGAGTGCCCTCGTATCCCCACATCTTCCCCGCGGCGATCGAGACGAGCAGCGCCAGCAGCGCGAAGTGGAAGACGAGGTTGCCGAACTCCCGCAGGTAGCCCTTCTCCGCGGACACCTCGACGACGCCGTCGTCGCGGACGGTGGTCCGACGACGCCAGCCACGCAGGTTGCCGCTGATCCGGGCGGCGACCTGCTCGGGATCACCGGCGACCTCACGCAGCTCGTGCCGCGGCATACGTGACAGCACGCGCGGTGTGGCCACCGGCTGCGCGCGCAACGACTTGGCGTGTTCGATCATGCGCGGGGTCAGGCACCCGACCAGCGAGATGAACAGCAGCACGTAGATCGCGGTGAACCAGACCGACGAGAAGACCTCGAAGAACTGGAGCCGGTCCAGCAGACGCCCCACGAACCCGTGGGAGTCGATGTAGGCCTGGGTCTTCTGCGAGTTCAGTTCCCGCTGCGGCAGCAGCGCGCCCGGTACCGCGGCGAGTGCGAGGAGGAACAACAATGCGAGCGCGGTGCGCATCGACGTCAGCGACCGCCACAGGTTGCGCGCGGGCCACAGCACACGGCGGCGCAGCACCGACGGGGTGGGCGGCGGCGGTGTCGCGGCGGCGGGGCGGGTCTGGGTGTCGGTCATATCGGCAGTTCCGTGTCGGTGATGAAGGCGTCGCGGACCCAGGTGACGAAGCCGTCCCACAGTCCGGTCACCAGTGCGATGCCCACCAGGATGAGCAGGACGCCCCCGACGACCTGGATGGCGCGGGCGTGGGTGCGCATCCACCCGACCGCCCGCAGGGCCGTGGCCGACCCGAACGCGAGCAGCACGAACGGCAGGCCCAGTCCTAGGCAGTAGGCGACAATCAGGGCGACGCCCCGCGCGGCCGTCGATCCCTCGGTGCCGGATGCGGTCGCGACGACGGCCGCCAGCGTCGGACCGAGACACGGCGTCCAGCCGAGCGCGAACACCGCGCCGAGCAGCGGCGCCCCCACCAGGTTGGACACCAGGCGGGGGTGGAATCGGGCCTCGCGCTGCAGCATCGGCACGAGACCGATGAAGACCATGCCCATCAGGATGGTGACCACGCCACCGATGCGCTGCAGCAGTTCCCGGTTCACCAGGACCGACGACGTCAGTCCGAACACCGTCGCCGTGGCGAGGACGAACACGACGGTGAACCCGAGGACGAACAGCAGCGCGGCACCGGCCACACGGCCGCGGCCGCTCGACGGCTTCTCCCCCGCGCGCACCGGCGGGGCCTCGGCGCCGACGAGCCCCGCGAGATACGACAGGTACCCCGGGACCAGTGGCACCACGCACGGTGACGCGAACGAGATGAGGCCGGCGGCCGCGCAGGCGACGAGCGCCAGGACGATCGGTCCGGACGCCGCGGTCGACGCGAACTCGCTGCCCACCGACGCCAGGATCACGACGGCTCCCCGCGGACCACCGACGTCCCCGTGCCCGCGGGTGTGGGCGGCGGGCTGTACGGCTCGGCTGCCAGGCGTCGCACCAGCGGGTCGAGCTCCTCGGCGCTGATGGTGCGCAGGAACACCGCGGCCGCACGGTGGTATCGGTCGAGCACGACGGTGGTGGGCACCACCGACGTCGGGGTGGTCAGCCGGACCAGGGTGCGGCCCGGGTAGTCGTAGATCGACGGGTAGGTGACGTCGTTGTTGCGGATGTAGTCCTGGGCTTCCTGCCGGTTGTCGCGGAAGTCGATGCCGAGGAACGCCACACCCAGCGGCGCGGTGTCGGTGTAGACCTGCTCCAGGTCACCGACCTCCGCGCGGCACGGGGCACACCACTGGCCCCACACGTTGATGACGACGACCTTGCCGTCGAAGTCGGACAGGGCGAGCGGGGCGTTCGTCATCACGTTCTCGCCCGACAGGTCGCGGACGCGTTTGCGCGACGACGGCGGGTCGTAGGTGATCTCCGTCTTGCCGCCGGGTGACACGAACTCGAAGGTGTCGCCCTGACTGACCGCGTCCTTGCCGGTGGCGCATCCGGCGAGGGCCACGACGAGCGCAGCGACCACCACCGGGATCCACAGCAGCCTGGACCCGAGACCCTCAGACACGGACATCCTCGACACGGTCGTCGCTCACGCCCCTGTGGCGAGCGGGTCGGATGCGCCGGCGGGCTCGGAGTAGACGATGTCGACGAGGGTGTCCCCGTCGTAGAGGAGGCTGGTGACCGAGGCCAGCGAGCACTGGCGACGGCGCGGGTCGTGCCAGAGGCGTTGCCCTTCGAGGAACCGTCGCAGGATGTAGACGGGCAGCTGGTGACTGACGCAGACGGCCTCGTGACCGCGGGCGGTCTCGCGGGCCTTCGTCGCGACGCCGAGCATGCGATGGGCCAACTGGATGTAGGGCTCACCCCATGACGGGGTGAACGGGTCGCGCAGTTTCATCCAGTGCCGCGGCCGGCGCAACGCGCCGTCCCCGACCGAGACCCGCAGACCCTCGAAGACGTTCTCGGCCTCGATGAGCCCGTCCTCGGTGATGATGTCGAGCCCGTGCGCGGCCGCGATCGGCGTCGCGGTCTCCTGCGCACGCTGCAGCGGCGATGCGAAGACCGCGGTGATGTCGTGGTCGGCGAACTCGTCGGCGACCCGACGCGCCTGCCCCGATCCGGTCTGCGAGAGACGGAAGTTCGGCAGGCGTCCGTACAGGATGCCCTCGGGGTTGTGGACCTCGCCGTGCCGCATCATGTGCACGATGGTGCGCTGCATCAGTGGAGCTCCTCGGTGTCGCACCCGCATGTGTCGACGGGTCT
Organism: Williamsia sp. SKLECPSW1; assembly: GCF_054332755.1. Classification (NCBI taxonomy): domain Bacteria; kingdom Bacillati; phylum Actinomycetota; class Actinomycetes; order Mycobacteriales; family Nocardiaceae; genus Williamsia; species Williamsia sp. SKLECPSW1. The sequence goes on from NZ_JBTGLI010000001.1 coordinate 854,328, forward strand.
GTCGCACCTCATGACGGGCTCTGCGCGGCCGCGGCCGCGCGTGCGGCTGCCGGCAGGGCGTCGGCCAGGACACCGAAAGCATCCTCGTCGAGCGCCGCGGACACAAACCACGCCTCGAACGCGCTGGGCGGGGGGTAGACCCCGCGTTCGAGCAGCGCATGGAAGAACGGGGCGAACCGCCAGGTCTGCGTGGCCTTCACCCCGGCGTAGTCGACGACGGGCCGGTCCGGCTCGGTCGTGAAGAACACACTGAGCATCGACCCGGCGAACTGCACGCGATGCGCCACGCCCTCGGCGGTCAGCGCATCGGTGATCAGGGCCCCCAGGCGCGTCGCGTTGGCGTCGAGCGTGCGGTAGACGTCGGCGTCGGCGAGGCGCAGCGTGGCCAGACCGGCGGCGACGGCGACGGGGTTCCCCGAGAGGGTGCCGGCCTGGTAGACGGGGCCGGTCGGTGCGAGGTGGGCCATGATGTCGGCCCTGCCGCCGAACGCGGCGGCGGGCAGGCCACCGCTCATCACCTTGCCGAACGTGTAGAGGTCGCCGGCGACGCCGTCGATCCCGAACCAGCCCGCCGCGCTCACGCGGAAGCCCGTCATCACCTCGTCGACGACCAGCAGTGCGCCGTCGCGGGCGGTGATCGCCTTGAGGCCCTCGTTGAAACCCTCCACGGGTGCGATCGCACCCATGTTCCCCGCGGCCGCCTCGGTGATGACACACGCGATCTCGCCGGGGTACCGGGTGAACGCCTCCTCGACGGCGGCGAGGTCGTTGTAGGGCAGCACCAGGGTGTCTGCGGCCTGCGCCCCGGTCACACCGGGCGTCGTGGGCAACCCGAGCGTCGCGACGCCGGACCCCGCGTCGGCGAGCAGCGCGTCGACGTGGCCGTGATAGCAGCCGGAGAACTTGACGATCTTCGTCCGTCCGGTGAAGCCGCGGGCGAGTCGGACAGCCGACATCGTCGCCTCGGTGCCGGAGTTGACCAGCCGCACGCGCTCGACGGGCGCGACGCGGCCGATGATCTCCTCCGCGAGGGCGATCTCGGCCTCGGTCGGGGCGCCGAACGACAGGCCCGTGGCCGCGGCCCGGGTCACGGCCTCGACGACCTGAGGGTGGGCGTGGCCCAGGATCATCGGACCCCACGAGCTGATCAGGTCGACGTAGGTGGCGCCGTCGGCGTCGGTCATCCGGCACCCCTGGGCGGACGTGATGAACCGCGGGGTCCCGCCGACGGCGGAGAACGCACGGACCGGCGAGTTCACGCCGCCGGGGATGGCCTGCGTCGCCCGCTGGAACAGCTCGGCCGATCGGGTGGTCGTGACAGTCACGGGCCCAGTGTTCCAAACGATCGACAGTGGCCGGGCCCACACCCCGCTGACCTGCGCCGATGGGATGGAGATCCGTGTTGTTCGGGCGAATCGGCCGGGAGATGGTTGCATATCTCGAACCACCTCGTGAGAATCGTCGCCCGAACGGGCACGCGGGGTGACGTCTCGTCCGGGGGGTGGGGAGGTCGGAGCCGATGGAGCGGCATCGGAGGGCCGATCGCGCCCTCGCCACCCGTGTGGTCCCCCAGTTCCAACCCATCGTGGATCTCGTGGACCGATCCGTCGTCGGCTACGAGGCGCTCGCGCGGTGGCCGGAGGTCCCGGACGCCACCCCGGACGAGGTGTTCGCCGCCGCCACCGCGGCCGGCACCCTCACCGATCTCGACTGGATGTGTCGCCGCGCCGCCGTGGAGGGAGGTCTCGACGCCGGCCTCGTCCGCCCGTTGACGCTGTTCGTGAACGTCGAACCCCTCGCCCTCGGACCCATGCCGCGCTGGAAGTTCCCGTTCGAACGGTTCCACGAGATCGCGTCGTCGGAGATGCAGATCGTCGTCGAGTTCACCGAGCGGGAGCTGCTCGCCGACCCCGGCGCGGTGATGACCGCCATCGACTGGGCGCGCCACTTCGGCTGCGGCATCGCCATCGACGACGTCGGCGTGAATCCCGAGTCGCTGGTGGTGCTGCCCGTCGCCCTCCCCGACGTGGTGAAGCTCGACCGCAGCGTCGTCATGAACCCGGGCACCCGATCCCACGACGAGACGACGTCGTTCGTCGCCGACTACGCGGTGTCGACCGGGGCACGCGTCATCGCCGAGGGGATCGAGACCGAGCACGACGCACACCTCGCCACGCTCGCGTCGGCGAGTCTGGGGCAGGGGTACCTGTTCGGTGCGGCGGCCCCCGCCCCGGTGCCACCGCCGTTCCCTTCCGAGCCGCTCCGCCTCTTCCGCAGCGTGCCGACGCCGATCTCCCGACCGTCCGACGTCCTCGAACGGTTGCCGCGTCAGGTCGCGCGGTACGAGTTGATCGCCCGCGTCTTCGACGAGCTGAGCCTGCTCGGGTCGTCGCTGTCCTGGCCCGGGATGCTGCTCGTCTCGGTGCAGGAGCCGGGTGAGTTCGCGGCACGCTTCGGTGACCGGTACGAGGAGTTCGCGCGCAAGCACACCCTGGTCGGGGTCATCGGTGCCGGCGACTTCGCCGTCCCCGGGGTGCGGGGTCCCGTGGACGCCGACGCCGGCTTCCCCGGCGAGTTCTCGCTGGCCATCCTGATCGACGGATACGCCTGCGCCGTCGTCGCGAAGGATCTCGGCGATCACGCCCCGCTCGGGGATCGGCGGTACGCATGGTGTTTCACCCACGACAGGGCGATCGTGCGGGAGGTCGCGGCCTGCATCATGCGCAGGCTCGCGCCGCGCGCCGCACCGGTGCCCGCCGGGCAGTCCGGTCAGTAGTACACGGCACCGGGGATCCCGCCACCCACGGCGATCGCGTCACCGGTGATCGCCCCGCTACGCGGTGAGGCGAGGAACGCGACGACGTCGGCGACCTCGGAGGCGTCGACGACCCTGCGGATCGAGTTGGTCGCCAGTTCCTCCTCCAGATCAGCGATCGCCGTTCCCTCTGCGGCGCTTCGCTTCTCGAGGCGCGCGACGAACCGTTCGGTGCGGGTGAGGCCCGGATGGACGACGGTGACCGTCACGCCCATCGGCCCGAGTTCGTCGGCGAGGTTCTTGGTCAGCGCGGAGACGCTCACGTTGCGGATGGTCTGTGCGATCGACTTCGCCTGTCGCGCACCGAGTCCGCTGATGTTGATGATGCGACCCCACCCCTGATCGGTGAGGTGGGGCGCGACGGCACGTGCGGTACGGAGATAGCCGAGCACCTTGATCTCGACCTCCTCGCGCACGACGTCGTCGCTGGTGCCGGCGAAGTCGGTGGGTCGCCCGGCGCTCCACGGGGTGGCCGCGGAGTTGACGAGGATGTCGACTCCGCCGAGCCGCGCCACCGTCTGCTCGACGAGCCGATCCACCGAGGCCTGGTCACCGGTGTCGACCGGGATCGCCACGACACGGCCCGACGTCTCACGACTGAGCTCGTCGGCGGTCGCGCGCAGTGCCTCCTCGCCGCGCGAGGCGACCACGACCTCGGCCCCCTCCGCCGCCAGGGCGCGGGCGATCGCACGCCCGATCCCCCGGCTGCCACCGGTCACGATGGTGCGCTTGCCCGTCAGCCCCAGGTCCATGTGTGTGTCCTCTCCGCGGAGTCCCGCCCACCGGTCTCCGTCCACCAGTCTCGCCCCGGCGGCCTGTCGGGCACGAGTCGGTCGGTCGTGCGGGGGACAGCGGGGTGCGTCGGACCGGGATGCCTTCCGCGAACACCGGTCGTCGCAGTCGCAGAGCCCCGGGGTGGTCCCGTGAGACGTTCGCTCCGCCGGCCTGGTCCTCCTCCCCACCGAGGGGCGCCCAACTCGCGGTGTCGACATTCAGCTTTTAGCGGTCCACAAGTATCCTCACGGTCGAACTTTTCTGTCCAACAAACGAATTCGCGAGCACTCACCGTCGCACTTTCGGCCCGACGACGTGGGACAACCAGACCGGAGTCCAGAACTCGAACGGGCGACGCTCGAGACGACGACGCCCGCGGGTCCGTGCGGATCCGCGGGCGTCGTGTCACACGACCGTCGCCGGCGGTGGGATCAGGTGACGGACTCGGCCTCGATCGAGCGTGGGCTGTCGCTGTGGGCGACCTCGATCTTGCGCGGCCTCGCGCGCTCGGCGACCGGGATCGTCACGGTCAGCACGCCGTTCTCGTACGACGCGGTGATGCCGGAGGCGTCGATGTTGTCGCCCAGGCTCAGCTGGCGACGGTAGGTGCCGAAGAACCGCTCCCCGCTCAGCCACTGCACCGAGTCGTCGGAGCGGGCCGTGCGCTGCGCCGACAGCGTGAGTGTCCCGTTGTCGACGTCGACGTCGATCGAGCCCGGATCGACACCGGGGAGATCGGCCGTGAGCAGGTAGTGGTCGTCGACCTTGCACAGGTCCATCGGCATGAACCGCGGGACCCGGGCCGACCCCGCCTGAGCTCCGTTGAGCAGTCCGCGGGTGATGGTGTCGAGTTCCGTGAAGGGATCGAAGCGCAGCATGGCCACAACACCTCCTGTGTTCTGTTCGTGACATCCGGCCCCGCCCGTACGGGGCCGGTCGCTGATGCACCACCGAATTTAGCACTCGATGCCGTCGAGTGCCAGAGTCTGTCACCACTCGATTCCGGCCCAGTTCGTCACCGGGACAGCACCTTCGGGTGATCACCGGTACCACGACGGACGTGCCCGTGATCTCCCTGTTACCCGCTCGGGTGAGGTCGGACGAAATGGGCGGCAACTGTGACCAATGAAGCGGACCAGGGTCGGTGGTCTCCGCCTACCGTGGAGTCATGACCGTCGCACCAGCATCCGAGAACCCGTCCACGGACTCCGCAGCAGACGCCACGGTGCCCGACAGCGCGGAGGCCGAACGTCGCCTGCTCGTCGACAACCTCAGGTACACGCTCGACGGCCGGTGGCGTGGTCTGCGCGAGTACACCCGCGAGCACATGAACCGCGCCGACCTCCTCCCCGACCCGACGCTCACGATGGACGAGGCGCGCGACGCCACGTTCGAGAAGATGAAGCAGCTGTCGGAACTCAAGTTCGCGGCGTACGGCTTCCGCGAGGAGCACGGCGGCACGGGCGACGTCGGCGCCTCGGTGACAGCCATCGAGATGCTCGGGTACGCGGACCTGTCGCTCATGGTGAAGGCCGGCGTGCAGTGGGGACTCTTCGGTGGTGCCATCGAGAACCTCGGCACCCAGCGCCACCACGACAAGTACGTCACCGACCTCATCAACCTCGACCTGCTCGGCTGCTTCGCCATGACCGAGAAGGGGCACGGGTCCAACGTGCAGGCGCTGGAGACCATCGCCACCTACGACAAGGACTCCGACGAGTTCGTCGTGCAGTCGTCGACCCCGTCGGCGACGAAGGACTACATCGGCGGCGCCGCGAAGCACGCCCGCCTGGCGACCGTGTTCGCCCAACTCGTCACCGCCGGCCCCGGCGAGGAACCCGTCAGCCGCGGCGTGCACTGCTTCGTCGTGCCCATCCGCGACGAGGACGGCAACGCGCTGCCCGGTGTGACCATCGGCGACGACGGACCCAAGGGTGGTCTCGCCGGTGTCGACAACGGCACCCTGCGGTTCGACGAGGTCCGCATCCCGCGGGAGAACCTGCTCAACAAGTACGCCGACGTCGAGTCCGACGGCACGTACACCTCACCGATCGAGAGCGACAACCGTCGCTTCTTCACGATGCTCGGCACCCTGATCCGCGGTCGCGCGAGCGTCGGTGCCACCGCGGGCGCCGCCGGCCGCAAGGCGCTCGCGATCGCCGTCGACTACGGCACGCAGCGTCGTCAGTTCGACGCACCGTCCGGTGACGACGAGATCCCCGTGCTCGACTACCGCGCACACCAGCGCAAGCTGCTCCCCCTCGTCGCCAAGTCCTACGCGCTGCAGTTCGCGACCAACGAGATGATCGAGGAACTGCACGAGGTGCAGACCGCGAACCCGGAGAACACCGAGGGCGACGACTCGATGGCGGGCCGTCAGCGGGAGCTCGAGAGCACCGCTGCCGGCCTCAAGGCGGCCACCACGTGGCACGCGTCGCACACCATCAACGTGTGCCGGGAGGCATGCGGCGGCGCCGGGTACCTCTCGGAGAACCAGCTGCCGATCATGCGCGGCGACATCGACGTCTTCACCACGTTCGAGGGTGACAACACCGTGCTCACCCAGCTCGTCGCCAAGGAGCTGCTCTCCGCCTACGCCGACGAGGTCCAGGGCTACGACACCCGTGGCTGGGCCCGCTTCATCGCCGGCATGGCGCGCGACGTCTTCCTGGAGAAGTCGGCAGCCCGTCAGGTCGTGCAGACGCTGATGGACTCCTCCGACGAGGACCCCGAACAGTCCGATCTCACCAACCGCGGCACGCAGATCCGTCTGTTCCGCAACCGGGAGGACCACCTGCTCCGCACGGCCGCGAACCGCATGCGGCGCGCACTGTCCGACGACGCCGACGAGTTCGAGGTCTTCAACGACGCCCAGGACCACATCCTCAAGGTCGGGCAGGTGCACATCGAGCGAATCGTGTTGGAGGCGTTCATCTCCGCGATCGAGTCGTGCGACTCCAAGGCCGCCAAGGACCTGCTGTGGAAGGTGTGCGACCTGTACGTCTACTCGACCATCGAGGCGGACATGGGGTGGTTCCTCATGCACCGGCACATCTCGGTGGAGCGGGCGAAGGCCGTCCGCCGCGGCGTCAACGAGCTGTGTGCCCAGTTGCGGCCACACGCCCAGACGCTCGTCGACGCGTTCGGTGTGCCGCCGGCGTTGCTCACCGTCGCGATGCAGCCCTGAGCGACGAGTCACGCCTGAACGAGGACACACACCAGGCGAGGGCGGCGACGGCGGCGATCGCGCAGACCGTCGCCGCCCCGACCAGGTCGCCGTGGACCTCGGTCAGGCGGTAGGACCCGGCGACCGTGCGGTCACCGATCTGCAACGGCGGATAGTCGGCGGTCTGCACCGCGGACAATGCCAGCCACACGGTGACGCCGACGAGCACGAGCCCCACCACCAGGGCCAGCACTGCTCGAGCGCGAAGAGACCTCATGACGCGTCGTCTCCCCGGGAATGCCGGGGACCCAACCCCATCTGCACGGCCATGACCGCCTCGGTGAGTTCCTGACGGAACCGCTGGTGGTCCCGCGCCCACGCCTGGACCAGCGCGCCCGACGTGAGCGTGAGCCCCACACCCTTGCGTCGGCGCGGCACCCCCGACAACTCGCCGAGCGCCGGCGCACTCTCCCATTCCTGCGCGTCCCCGCCGGTGTTCTCCGGGTGGATGGTGGCGACCTCGGACAGCACGATGGTCCGCTCACCCTGGCGGAGGGTCGCCTCGGTCAACTCGACACTCACGTGCCGCCTGGCCGCATAGACCTGCAACGCCGAGAACCCCGTCAGCACGACGAAGAAGATCGAGAGCACCGGCCAGTGGACACGGCCCGGACCGCTCGCCTCGACGGCGACGACAGCGGCGATCAGCGCGGGCCCGAGGAGGACCACCCACCAGCTGCCGCCGGACTCACGGAACAGCACGTCGCCGCGCTCGGACGGCGGCGGCAACACCGCCTTCGGAGATGCAGGCCGGGTGTCCCCGTCGAGGTCGTCGGGATCCGCGGGGTCGTCGGGATCCTCGAGGTCGTCGAGATCCTCGAGATCGTCCGGATCGGTCGGGTCCTCGCGGTCGGCCGGATCAGCCACGCGCGGGTCCCGCGAACCACGGCTCCGCCCCCGGCCGGTAGGACAACATCGACCCGACGAGGCCGACGAGGCCCGCCAGCAGGATGAACGGCAGGCCGTACAGCACCGCCATCAGCATCCCCAAGACGGTGACCACGAGGGTCAGCACCGCGACCGACGACCGCCACCGCGGATCACCGGCACCGGCTCGCCGGCCCAGGACGACGGTCGCGATCCCCACACCCGCGCAGATCACCGCGAGGCCGATCGGGAACGCGCGCACCGCGAGGATCCCGACGATCAGCGCGTAGACGGCCGTCAGTCCGAGCAACACCCCGGAGGCGATCCACAACCTGGCCGCCCACTTCGCCTGCTTCGGCGTCGGCACCTGCTCAGCGCGTTCTTTGTCCGTCACGCGCGTCATTCTCCCCGGTGCCGCGGACCGTCGGTCCCCGGACCGTCCTCATCGGTGTCGTCGGGGCGATCCGGCTCACGCTCGCGGACGTTCTCGCCGCGCGCCGGCTCCCACTGCTCGCTCGGTCGACGGTCCTCGGACTGCGGCGACGACGGGGGCGGCGACGACGGATAGGGCGGCGAGGGATACGGCGTCGACGGGTACAGCGGCGGCGGTGCGCCGTAGGACCTCGTGTCCGGCCCGGACCAGGACGGCGGCTGCTGCTGCTGCGGCGGGTGATACGCGTGCGGGTCGTATCGGGGCCCGGACTCCGGCGGCCGATACGACGGGTACGTCGGCTGCTGCGAGCCGTACTGCTGAGACCCGTGCTGATGTGGCCCCTGCTGGTGGGGGCCTCCCTGGTACGGACCCTGCTGGTGCGGACCGGGTGGGTGGGGAGGCTGCGGTCCGGCCGGCCCGGACCCACCGATCCGACCGCCGCTGCGTCGGTGGTCGGCCATCGCCCGGCAGTAGGCCTCGCTGTCCCGCTGGACGAGCAGATAGGAGGCACCCAACGCGGCCACACCGCTGAGGACCGACGGGATCGTCGTCCACGACGACGCCGCGTCACCGAACAGCCCGAGCACGGTCTGCACGACGATGAACGCGCTGAAGAAGACGAGCACGAGCCGCGCCCAGTTGTGTCCGGTCCGCGCGAGCCACACCATCAGCAGCGACACCAGCGACAGCACCACGCCGACGGCGACGTACACGCCGACGATCGTGCCCGTCGAGGTGAGCATGCGGACCTCGTCGGCCGAGGCGCCCGATGCGGCGTTGCGCGCCGCCTCCCGGACCGAGTCGGCGGCGGTGGAGTACTGGCCGGCGAAGGCGACGGCCTGACCGATCACCACGACGAGCCACAGCTCGGTCGCGATCGCCATCGGCGACGGCAGCGTCGGCTTCGCGCCGGGCTCCGGGGCGGGCCCGGTCGGCGGTGGGCTGAACCGGTCTGACATGGCCGCCAGGGTAACCGTCGGGTCGGAGCGACCGGGTCAGAGCAACCGGGTCGCGAGGTCGGTCGCCCAGTATGTGAGGACGATCGACGCGCCGGCACGACGGATGGAGGTCACCGACTCGACGATCGCGGCGTCGAGATCGATCCAGCCGCGCTCGGCGGCGGCGGTGATCATCGCGTACTCCCCCGAGATCTGGTACGCCGCGACGGGCACGTCGACGACGTTCGCCACGTCGCGGACGATGTCGAGGTAACTCATCGCCGGCTTCACCATGACGATGTCGGCGCCCTCGGCGAGGTCGAGCTCCAGCTCGCGCATCGCCTCGCCCCGATTGGCGGTGTCCTGCTGGTAGGTCCGGCGATCGCCTTGCAGCGTGCTCGCGACCGCCTCGCGGAACGGCCCGTAGAACGCCGAGGCGTACTTGGCGGTGTAGGCGAGGATGCCGGTGTCGAGGAACCCGGCGTCGTCGAGGCCCGCGCGGATCGCGCCGACCTGGCCGTCCATCATCCCGCTGGGTCCCAGGAGGTGGGCGCCGGCCTGCGCCTGGGCGACGGCCATGGACACGTAACGCTCCACCGACGCGTCGTTGTCGACGCGACCGTGGTCGTCGAGGACGCCGCAGTGCCCGTGATCGGTGAACTCGTCGAGACAGGTGTCGGCCATGAGGACCGTCGCGTCGCCGAGGTCGTCGCGCAGGGCCCGCAGCGCGCGGTTGAGGATGCCGTCGGGATCGTCGGCGCCGGACCCTGTTCCGTCCTTGTCCTCGGCCTTCGGGACACCGAACAGCATGAGGCCACCGACACCGGCCGCGACCGCCTCGTCGGCGGCGGCGCGCAGGGAATCGATCGTGTGCTGCACGACGCCCGGCATCGAGGAGATCGGCTGCGGCGCATCGATGCCGTCGGCGACGAATACCGGCAGCACGAGGTGCCGCGGCTCGACCGAAGTCTCCGCGACCAACCGCCGCATCGCCGACGAGGTGCGCAGACGACGCGGCCGGATGTCGCCGACTGGACGGATCGGGCTGTCCGACACCGGGATCAGGACGACCGTGAGGTCCGGCGGGCCTTCTTGCGCGGCGGGGGCAGCGCACCCTCGGCCCGCAGGCGTGCGGCGTGCTCGGCCAGCGCGTCGACGAGATCGGGCACGGACGCGTTCTCCGGCTGGACGTCGACGCGGAGACCGAACTCCGCTGCCGTCTCTGCGGTCTTCGGCCCGATGCACGCGACGATGGTCCGGGCGTGCGGCTTGCCGGCGATGCCGACGAGGTTGCGGACCGTCGAGCTCGAGGTGAAGCAGACCGCGTCGAAGCCGCCGGTCTTGATCATCTCGCGCGTCGTCGCCGGCGGCGGGGCCGCGCGGACGGTGCGGTACGCGGTGACGTCGTCGATCTCCCAGCCGCGATCCCGCAGACCCTCGGACAGGGTCTCGGTCGCGATGTCGGCGCGCGGCAACAGGATCCGGTTCACCGGGTCGAAGACGTCGTCGTAGGGCGGGAAGTCGTCGAGCAGACCCAGCGACGACTGCTCGCCGGACGGGATCAGCTCGGGCTCGATGCCGAACGTGCGGACCTTCGCCGCGGTGGCCTCACCGACGCAGGCGATCTTCACACCGCTGAACGCGCGGGCGTCGAGACCGAACTCGGCGAACTTGTCCCACACCGCACGCACCGCGTTGGTGGAGGTGAACACCACCCACTGGTAGCGACCGTCGACCAGACCCTTCACCGCACGCTCCATCTGCGCGGGGCTGCGCGGCGGCTCGACGGCGATGGTCGGGACCTCCATCGGGACCGCGCCGTGGGTCACGAGACGATCGCTCATCTCGCCGGCCTGGTCCTTGGTACGCGGCACCAGGACGGTCCAGCCGTAGAGCGCCCGCGACTCCCACCAGTTGAGCTTGCCGCGCTGGCTCACCACCTTGCCGACGGTGACGATCAGCGGACCCTGCAGGCCGGCGGCCGAGTCGTTGAGGGTGGCCAGCGTGGCCTCGACGGTGCGCTGCTGGCACGTCGTGCCGTTGACCGTCACCGCGACCGGGGTCTGCGCGGCCAGGCCGTGTTCGGTCAACGCGCTCGCGGCCTCGGCGAGGTGGGCGGCGGTCGCGTGCAGCACCAGCGGTCCGGGGGCGGCGGCCAGGGCGGCCCAGTCGACCTCGCCGCGGACGTCGGCCTCGGTGTGGCCGGAGCCCAGCGGCATCCCGGCGTAGCTCGGGACCGCGGCGGCTGCGGGCAGACCGGGGATGACCTCGAACGGCACCGACGTCCGCGCGATCGCGGACACCTCGGTGAGGACGGAGTCGGTGGTCAGCGGGTCGCCCGCGACGAGGCGGACGACGTCGTCGCCGGCCTTCGCGGCGGCGACCAGGGTCTTGGCGACCTCACTCGGATCACCCAGCGCGGGACGCACACGGGCGGTGTCGTCGCCGTCGGTCTCGGTCGGCTCGACGACGGGGGCGTCGGCGCCGACCAGCTCGAGCACGCCCGCGGGGACGTCGGGGTCGACGAAGACGGTGGTCGCGCCGGCGAGCGCGTCACGCGCGCGGACGGTGAGCAGAGCGGGGTTCCCGGGGCCCGACCCGACGAACAGGATCCGACCGGGGCTTGCCTTCTTCGTGCGGCTCATGCGGTGCACTCTCCTGACCCCTCCTGGGGTCGTCCGAGGTGGCTGCTAGTCGCGCATGACCTCGGCGGCCCCACGCTCCAGCAGTTCTGCGGCGAGTTCCCGACCGAGTTCGACCGCGCGTGCGACCGGTCCGACCACGGAGGCGCGGATCTCGTCGGATCCGTCCAGCGCGGCCACACCCGCCCGCAGCGACAGCTCGTCGACGACGCGCCCGTCGTCGTCGAGCGACTCCACCACCTCCGCGATCGCGCCGACCGGCGCGGTGCACCCGGCCTCGAGGGCCGCCAGCACCGACCGTTCCGCGTCGACCGTGGCCCGGGATGGGGCGTCGTCGAGCTCGGCGAGAATGCTCACCAGTTCGGCATCATCGGAGCGGCACTCCACCGCGAGTGCGCCCTGTGCGGGCGCCGGGAGCAGCACGACCGGGTCGAATGCCTCGGTCACCTCGTCTTCGCGACCGATGCGGACCAACCCGGCTCGGGCCACCACCACTGCGTCGAGTTCGCCGCCGGCGACTTTGCCCAACCGAGTGTCCAGGTTGCCTCGTAGGGGGCGGATTTCCAAACCCAGACCCAGTGCGTTAAGCTGCGCGACCCTCCGCGGCGCCGACGTCCCGACCGTCGAGCCGGGAGGCAGCTCGCCGAGCACCCGTCCACCCGCGGCGACCAGCGCGTCCCGCGAGTCCGCCCGCGGCGGCACGGCCGCGATGGTCAGACCCTCCTCGGGCGCGGTCGGGAGGTCCTTGTAGCTGTGCACGGCGACGTCGATCTCGTCGTTGTGCAGGGCGGCGCGGATCGCCGTGGTGAAGACACCGACGCCGATCTTCTCCACCGGCTCGGCCGAGAGGTCGCCGGCCGTCGTGATGACGACGAGCTCCGCGTCGTGCCCGGCCTCGATCAGCGCGTCCCGGACGTCCCCGGACTGCGTGCGTGCCAGCAGCGACCCGCGTGTGCCGATCCGGATGGTCCCCCGACCCGTCACCGGGCTCCCCGTGCGGCGGGTGCGTCGTCGACGGCGAGTCCCGTCTCGGGAGCCGAGACCGACTCGGCCGCACCGGGGGTCAGCTCGAACAGCTCGCGCAGCGCTTCCGCGTAGTGGTCGCCGTTCGGGGTCGAGGCGAGCTGCTTCACGCGCACCGTCGGGGCGTGGAGCAGCTTGTCGACGACGCGGCGCACGGCCTTGGCCACCTCGTCCCGTTGCGGCTCGTCGAGCCCGGGCAGGCGGGTCTCCAGGCGCAGGATCTCGGCCTCGACCATCTCCGCGGCGCGCTGTCGCAGGGCGGTGACCGTCGGGGTGACCTCGGCCTGCCGCTGGTGGGCCAGGTAGTCGGCGAGTTCGCCGGCGACGATGTCGCGCGCCGCGGCGGCGTCGTCGGTGGCGGCCTGGGTGGCGGGCGTGCCGCGCAGGCTCTCGATGTCGACGACGTGGACGCCGGGGAGTCGGGCCGCGGCCGGGTCGACGTTGCGGGGCAGTCCGAGGTCGCAGATGACCAGCGGCGTCGACCGGGTGCGACGCGCGAGCGCGGAGTGGATCTCCCCCACGCTGACCACCGCGCCGACGGCACCGGTGCAGCTGACGAGCAGGTCGGCGTCGGCGACGGCGTCGGCGAGATCGGCCATGTCGACGGCGCGGGCGGCGACACCCTGGTGCGCCTGCACCGACTCGGCGAGGTGCTGCGCCTTCTCGGCGGTGCGGTTCACGACGGCGAGGTCGGTGACGCCCTCGCGGGCCAGGTGGGCCGCTGCGAGGCCGCCCATCGCGCCGGCGCCGAGGACGACCGCCGTGTCGAGGGTGGTGCCCCCGTCGGCCGACAGCAGACCGCGCGCACGGTCGACGGCGACGGACACCACCGACGCGCCGGCGCGGTCGATGCCGGTCTCGCTGTGCACCCGCTTGCCGACGCGCAGCGCCTGCTGGGCGAGCTCGTGCAGGACGCGGCCGGCCGAGGAGTGCTCGTCGGCGCTGGCGTAGGCGGCCCTGATCTGCCCGAGGATCTGCTGCTCGCCGACGACGAGCGAGTCGAGGCCCGCGGCCACCGTGAACAGGTGCTCGACGGCGGCCTCGGAGTAGCGGACGTACGCGTGGCGGGTCATCTCCGTGACGCTCATGCCCGAGTGCTCACCGAGGACGTCACCGACCGCCTCGAGAGCGGGGTGGAACGCGTCGACGACGGCGTACACCTCGACGCGGTTGCAGGTGGAGACCACCATCGCCTCGGAGATCTGCGGGACACGCAGCAGCCGGTCGACCAGCTTGGGCCGGTCACCGTCGGAGACGGCCAACCGCTCGAGCACCGGCACCGGTGCACTGCGGTGGGACACGCCGAACAGGAAGACGCTCACACGCTCACCTTCTCCCCGCAGCCGTCGCGGGAATCGATCCGGCCCCCGGGCGACGGCGGGTCGACCGCGTCGCGGGAGGCGTTGAACGAGAGCACCTGCAGCTCCAGCGCCAGGTCGACCGGGCGCACGTGCACGCTCGGCGGCGTGCGCAGGGTCACGGTGCTGACGTTGAGGATCTGGCGGATGCCGGCGTGGACGAACGCGTCGCAGGTCGACTGCGCGAGAGGGTCGGGCGTGGCGATCACGGCCACGTCCACCTCGCGTTCGACGCACTGTCGCGCCAGATCCGACATCGGTGCCACGGTGATGTCAACGGCCTCCGACCGGAATCCCGTACCCACGACGGCCGGATCCGTGTCGAACATCGCAACCACGCGGAACCCGCGGCCGAAACCGGTGTGGGCGATCAGTGCGCGCCCGAGCAGACCGGCCCCGGCGAGCGCGACGTTGTGCGTGTCCGACGTGCGCAGCGCGCGCGAGATGCGGGCGGTGAGGCGCGCGACGTCGTATCCGACGCCGCGGACGCCGTTGGCGCCGATGTGGGACAGGTCCTTGCGCAGGATCGCGGGATTCACGCCGGCGGCGATCGCGAGCTGACCGCTGGAGGTCACCACGACACCGTTCTCGCTCAGCGTGCGCAGCACGTGCAAATACGCGGCGAGCCGCGCGACGGACGCGGCCGGGATGTGCCCGCCGATGTCGGGATCGGGGGACGACGACTGCGGACCTCGCGTCATTGTCACCTCCGGCGTCGACCCGGACACACGGTGTGCCGGGTGAGGGCATTCGGCATCCGAGGGTATACCGCTTGTGAACGTGTTCACAAAGCGGCTCTCACCTGGACCGGAGGTCGGCGCGCAGTCGGGGTGCGTCGACCTCGCCGTAGCTGTGTTCGACGCCGTCGAGCAGAACCACGGGGAGTCGGTCGCCGAATTCCGCGCGCAGTTCGGGGTCGTCGGCGGCGGCCTCGTCGACGTCGACGACGGACAGGTCCGCCGCGAACTCCGCACACAGCGGTCGCAGGTCATCGAGGGCGCGTGCGCAGGCCGGACAGCCGGCGCGGGTGAGCAGGGTGACGGCCACGTCGACGATCCTCCCACCGCCCCGGGGCGGCGCTCGGGGCGCGTCCGGCCCGACGACTACTCTGGGAGACCCGCACCAGCAGGAGGCGATCCGGTGAGCGACACGCCCGGCGAGAACGATCCGGAGCGGTCGTCGACACAGGGCCCCACGGCCCCCGACGACGACCGTGACGCCGGCGGAACCGTCAGCAACTGGGTGTCCTCACGCGCTGTCCGGGCCGCCCAGTCGGGACGCGTCGGCCGCTTCCGTCAGTCCGCCGCCGAACTGCGCCACTCGTTGGCCGGTGAGGCCAGCGCCCAGGCCGCGTACAACACCCTGCAGCGCCGGGGCCGCGCCGACGGCGACCACCTCGACGACGAGCCCGGCACCCCCACCGACGTCCCGCCCGACCTCACCGCCGCGGCCTTCTTCGACGTCGACAACACCCTGGTCCAGGGCGCGTCGATCGTGCACTTCGCCCGCGGTCTGGCCGCCCGCGACTACTTCTCCTACCGCGACATGGCGGAGTTCATCTGGGCCCAGGCCAAGTTCCGCATCACCGGCCGCGAGAACGCCGACGACGTCGCGTCGGGCCGGGAGAAGGCCCTGAGCTTCATCGCCGGTCGCTCGACCGAGGAACTCGTCCGCCTGGGCGAGGAGATCTTCGACGAGGTCATCGCGGACAAGATCTGGCCCGGCACACGGACTCTCGCGCAGATGCACCTCGACGCCGGCCAGCAGGTCTGGCTGGTCACCGCCACGCCCGTCGAACTCGCGCAGACCATCGCCGACCGCCTCGGTCTCACCGGTGCCCTCGGGACCGTCGCCGAGAGCGTCGACGGCAAGTTCACCGGGCGACTCGTCGGCGACATCCTGCACGGCCTCGGCAAGGCCCACGCCGTCCGCAGCCTCGCGATCCGTGAGGGGCTGAACCTCAAGCGGTGCACCGCATACTCCGACTCCCACAACGACGTGCCGATGCTGTCGCTGTGCGGGACCGCCGTCGCGATCAACCCCGACGCCGACCTGCGCGACGTCGCCCGGGTCCGCGGCTGGGAGATCCGTGACTACCGCACGGCCCGCAAGGCCGCCAAGATCGGCCTCCCCACCGCCGTCCTCCTCGGCGCCGCCGGTGGCGGCGCCGTCGCCGCGGCCCGTCGTTTCCGCGACTGATCCGGGCGATACATCACGGCGGCGTCCACAGCCCCCACCGCCAGCCCTCGGCACGTGCTTTGTGCACAGGTCGACGCTGATCGGTGACCTCTGTGGACAACTCCGTCCGGCACAGCCGATTCGTCGCGACTCGATCCCACGCTGTCCCACATGCAGGACGTGGGGGTGCACACATGGAAGACGTTGGTGGGCCGGGGAGAAACTCAGGCCGGCGTGCGGCGAGCGGTGGCGGCGGGAACCCTGATCCGGCTCCGTCGGGGGTGGTACGCCACGCCTGCTGCCGACCAGCGTGTCGTCGAGGCAGTGCGCCGGGGCGGCGTGCTGAGTTGTGTGTCGGCTCTGCGCTTCAGGGGGATCTGGGTGCCGGGTCGCTCTGACGACGTCCACGCCCGGGCGGGCGTGAGCCGCGATCGCACCGGAGTGTTCTGCTCACAGCACGGCAGACCCGAATCGGTGATCGGCCCGGTCGACGAGATCCCGATCGCGCTCCGGCACGCGGCGCGCTGTCTCGATGGCGAAGGGTTGATCGTCGTGTGCGACTCGATCGTGGAACGGGGACACTTCACCGTCGACGACCTCCGGGCGATCCTGCGCGATGCGCCCGTACGCGTCCGATCGCTGCTCGACCGATGCGACGGTGCGTCACAATCCGGGACGGAGACGATGGTGCGCCTACGTCTCCGCGCCCGGAACATCCCGGTCCGGACCCAGGTCGTCATACGCGACGTCGGATGTGTCGACCTCGTCGTGGGGGACAGACTGATCATCGAGACCGACGGCGAGCGCTATCACTCCGGGATCGAGAGGTTCACCGAGGATCGGAGACGTGATCGCGAGGCCGCCCGTCTGGGGTACATCACCTTGCGCCTCACCTACGCCGACGTCGTCGACAGGTGGGAGCGGACCGAGGAACTCATCGTGGAGATGGTGCGGGCGCGTCGTCACCGATGGCCACGCCGCAACCAGCACGGATGAGGTCTGCCGCGTGCACAGTGCACACGGCGGACCGTATTCGCGTCGGTTGTGGACCGATCAGCCGAAATAGACCGAACCGCGGCGGCTGAGCATGCGGTAGAGGGTCTGTTGGATCTCCTCGCGCACGTGGTCGGTGAGGTCGAAGACGACCATGGGGTCGTCGGCGGCCTGCTCGTCGTAGCGGTTGGTCTCGATGGGCTTGCCGAAGTGGATGTGCCACTTCGCGGGCAGCGGGACCAGTCCGAGCGGACCGAGGAGCGGGAAGGTCGGGGTGACGGGCAGGTAGGGCAACCCCAGGACCCGGGCCAGCGGCTTGAGGTCGCTGAGCATCGGGTAGATCTCCTCCGACCCGACGATCGAGACCGGCACGATCGGCACCGCGGTGCGCAGGGCGGTGGTGACGAACCCGCCGCGTCCGAACCGCTGCAGCTTGTAGCGATCGCGGTACAGCTTGCCGACACCCTTGAACCCCTCGGGCCAGACGGCGGTCATCTCACCCGACCGCAGCAGCCGCTCGGCGTCGGCGGTGCACGCCAGCGTCGACCCGGTGCGACGCGCGAGCGCCCCGACGAACGGCGACTCCAGCGCGAGGTCCGCGGCGAGCATCCGCAGGAACCGCTCCCGCGGATGGTGGTCGTGCACGGCGACCGACAGCATGAGCGCGTCGACGGGAACGGTCCCCGCATGGTTGGCGACGAGCAGCGCACCGCCGTCGTCGGGGAGGTTCTCCACACCGGTGACCTCGACGCGGAACCACTTGTCGAACAGCACCCGCATGGCGGGCAGGAAGACGTTCTCGGTGAAGTGGCGGTCGAAGCCGAAGTCGTCGATCTCGTAGTCGCCGGTGAGCCGCTCGCGGAGATACCCGGCGCTCGAGACGACGGAGTCGGCGACGGCCGACCGGATGCCGCCGAGACTGAACAGCGGGCTGCCCGTCCGCTGGACGGGGAGGCCCGACTCGTCGATCCGGGGGACGACGTCGGCGCTGATGGGGGTGACGTCGGCGTCGCCGAAGCCGTCGGTGTTCGGATGCCCGAGAGAACCCTCCGACGGCGTCACGGGCCGCGGGGTGGTGCGTCGCGAGGGGGCAGGTGCCGAGCGTTGCTGCGAGGGATGCCGACGGCGCCCCGCATCCGTCGGCGAGGCCGGCGGCGACGCGTAGAGCTGGATGACCTTCGCGGTGCGTGAGTCCGGTGCGTTGTTGCTCTTTGCCACGGTCACACCCCTGCCGACACCATCGTCCCCCGCCGTTCTCCGCCCCCGTACACGTGCGCGTTCAGTGTAGGAGGTAAAGCCGCGTCGTGCTCAATCACGCGCGCCCACCGTCACCTCAGGCCAACGCCCGGGCGGTGTCGACGATGCGCTGCTCGAGGCGATGCCACGCGGCCGCGGAGACGACGGGCTCGAGCGGCTTGCGCGCGATGAAGTCGTCGAGGGTCTCCAGACTCGTCCGCCGGGGCGCGAACCCCAGCTCGGCGCGCATGCGTGTGGTGTCGAGGACACGTCCGTAGGTCAGGTAGCCGGCCTGGTCGCCGTGCAGGGTGTTGATGCCCATGTTGCGGAACACACCGGCCACCGTGCCCATGAGGTTCGCGGGGACGGGCAGCTCGATGCGTCCCGCCCGGCGGATGGCCTGGGCGAGGGTGACGACGCCGTCCGCGGCGAGGTTGAACGTGCCCGCCCGACCGAGCAGCGTCGCGTGCTCGATCGCCGCGAGTGCGTCCTCCTCGTGCAGGAACTGCAGGCGCGGCTGGTAGCCGAGCACCACCGGGATGATCGGCGACGAGAAGTAGTTGCTCATCCGCGTCGAGATCTGCGGACCGAGGATGGCGGTGGGCCGCAGGATCGTCACCGCGATGTCCTGCCGTCGCCGCGACAGGCCGCGTGCGTACGACTCCACGTCGAGGAGATCGCGGGCGTAGCCGGTGGTCGGCTCCTCCCGGGCGCGGGTCTGTTCGGAGAAGTGCGCGGGATCCGCCGCGCTGGCGCCGTAGACCATGCCCGACGACCGCACGATGACCCGTTTGACCGACGGCGCCCGCTGGCAGGCGGCGCACACCTGCATCGCGCCGATCACCGTGAGTTCCTTGATGGCCGGCGTGTGGCCGACGGTGTCCATCACCGAGGTCGCCGCGTGCACGACGGTGTCGACGCCGGCGGCGTCGATGATGCGTCCGATGGTGGGGCGACGGATGTCGGCGCGGACGAACTCGGCGCGGCCCATCCGTCGCATCATGTCCTTGCTGGGGACGCGGGAGTCGACGGTGATGACCCGCTCGATGGCGGGGTTCTGCGCCAGTCGGGTGGTCAGATACCCGCCCAGGAACGTCGAGGCCCCGGTGACGAGCACGACCGAGGGTGAGGCGGGAGCGTCGCTCATGGCGTCAGGCTAGCCGCAACGCACTCCGACCCGCCGCGCATGCGACGGGTCGGAGGGTGGTCGTGGAGTGTGCCGGTCGGGCGGGCCCGCCGACACATGCATCACTTGCCGAGCTTGCG
Organism: Williamsia sp. SKLECPSW1; assembly: GCF_054332755.1. NCBI lineage: Bacteria > Bacillati > Actinomycetota > Actinomycetes > Mycobacteriales > Nocardiaceae > Williamsia > Williamsia sp. SKLECPSW1. The sequence continues at coordinate 874,077 of NZ_JBTGLI010000001.1, forward strand.
ACGCTGCACGCGGGTGCGGCGGAGAAGCTTGCGGTGCTTCTTCTTCGACATGCGCTTGCGGCGCTTTTTGATCACTGACCCCATGGGGCACCTCACGTTCTCTACCGGGCGATTGGTGGTACTCGGCTCGTCGGACTCACGGCGTCGGCATGCGGCCCACCCGAACCCGGGCGGGCGCGCGCCGGACCGGCGAGCGCAACAGGGGTCCAGGGTACTCCGGGGGCGTGGGACGGACGAAATCAGCCCATGGTGGGGCCGGGTGTCGCCGCAGGTCGCCCGGGACGCGGTGGTCCCGTCCGAGGGGGACGATCACCCCACGTCGAAGTAGGAGTTCTCCAGGTAGTCGTGGACGGCCTTGGCGTGGACCCGGAACGACCGGCCCACCCGCACGGCAGGGAGCTCACCGTTGTGCACCAGGCGATACACGGTCATCTTCGACACGCGCATGAGGGCCGCGACCTCCGCGACCGTGAGGAACTGCGTACCCGAACCGGCACTGTTCGACGGCCCTGCGCCGGGGGCGCTGGGTCGGTCGCCAGGCGTGTTTGCAGGCGCCATTGAATTTTCGACCTCCGGTGCACGCGTCGCGGCCGCGGGCTTCCCCTCCCGCGGACACCAGACACGCACGTGCTCAGGGCAGCTTAGCGTGGCGCATGGGAAAGTTGCGACGTGAGTGGGTGACCTTTTCGATATTTCTCGGTCATCTGGCCGATATCTGTGACGCGGGAGCCGTCCACCCGGGCTCCGCGGCTGGTCAGCCCTCGTTGTCGCCGTTCGGGGCGGGCATCCGCAGGGCGGCGCTCGCCGCCGCGTTCGCGCGCAACGCGTCGTAGAAGGCGTGTCGGAACCCGTGCGACTCCAGCTCGCGGATGGCCTCGGCGGTCGTCCCCGCCGGTGAGGTCACCGCGGCCCGCAGGTCCACCGGCGACAACCCCGAGTCGGTGAGCAGCACACCCGCGCCGCGGATGGTCTGCGCGGCGAGCAGCGTCGCCGTCGCCCGGGTCAGTCCCAGTCCGACGCCGGCGTCGATCATCGCCTCGGCCATCAGGAACGCGTAGGCGGGTCCGGAACCGGACACGGCGGTGATGGCGTCCATCTGCTTCTCGGCGACGACGATGACCTTGCCGACCGACTCGAGCAGCGACGCGACCGTCCCGACGTGTTCGTCGGTGGCGTAGCGACCGCCGGTGATCGCGGACATCGCCTCACCCACGAGCATCGGCGTGTTCGGCATGACCCGCACCACGGGCGCACCCGCGGGCAGGGCGTCCTCGTAGTGCCGCGTCGGCAACCCGGCGACGAGGCTCACGGTCAGCCGTTCCGTCTCACCGCTGTCCTCGACGCCGGAGATGATCCCCAGCACGCCGTCGACGTCGGCGGGCTTGATCGCGAGGACCACGATCGCCGCGCCCTCGACGGCGTCGGCGATGTCGGTGACGCGGACGCCGTAGTCCTCCGTCAGCTCGCTCGCCCGCCCGGCGTTCTTCTCGGCGACGACGAGGTCCCGCGTCGGTCGGCCCGACCGGACCAGTCCCGAGAGCAGTGCCTCACCGATCTTGCCGCCGCCGATGATGGCGACCCGTGTGGTCATGCGTGTCCTTTCCGAGGTGCCGCCGGCGCGCCTTCCCCAGGCGCCTCCGGCACGAGGGCGAGTTGTCGCGACTGGGCGACCACCGCGCCGGTGCTGTCGATGACGAGGTGGTCCTCCTCGAACCATCCCTGACCGATCTCGGCGGAGGTGACCCGCCCCCGCAACCATCCCGGTGCGGGCCGACGACGCAGGTACGTCGTCATCTGCAGGGTGGGCGCCCAGCCGAAGATGCCGAGGTTCATCACGACCGGCATCGACAGGTCGCCGCACAGGACGGCGAAGAACCCGTCGGTCTCGCCACCGATCGGCCGTGCCCAGAACCGGGTCTCGGGGGCGCCGGTCGCGCCGCTCATCACCGGTACCGACGAGCGGTCGTAGATCATGTCGATCGCCGCGGCGAGGTGCACGATGTCGGCCACCGGGGAGCCCTGGACCGGTGCGCCGTCGGCGGGCGGGTCGACGGGCATCGACGCGAGGACGTCGGGCACCTCGGAGTGCCGGGGCGTGCCGTGATCGGGCGCCGCGAGGGTGATGACGGACCGCACGGCGTCGCGTCCGTCCTGGCCGACCACCACGTCGACCAGCGACACCCGTCGGCCGCGTTTGACGACGGTCGCGACGACGTCGACGTCGCGCGGTTCGGGCGCCCGCAGGTAGTCGCTCGAGATGGCGACCGGGATCAGGTCGTCGCGACCGCACGCCGCGACGGCGGCGTGGGCGGAGACGGCCTGCAGCGCACCGCCGTGCACCTTCGGGCCGATGGTGAAGACGGGGTCGACGGTGGTGGAGAACCGCACGATGTCGGCCGATCCGCCGTCGGGGTGCCGGTCCAGTCGGCCGAGGTCGGCCACGGAGACGGTCACGGGCGGTCCCTTCCGGTCGGCGCGGGGTCGCGGGCGAGGTGTTCGCGGGCCAGGTGCTCGCGGGCGAAGGCCAGGGAGCGGGCGAGGATCTCCGCCCGCTCGGGTTTGGTGCGTGCCGACCCGGTGGAGACCTCCAGGACGACGGCGCCGTCGAAGTCGCTCTCGGCGAGGCGTCGGCAGACCTCCACACACGGCTGGGTCCCGTCGCCGGGCACCAGGTGTTCGTCGACCGCCGCGCCGACACCGTCGGTGAGGTGCAGGTGGTTCAGTCCCGAGCCCATCCGCTCCAGCATCGCCAGCGCGTCGTGCCCGGCGGTCGCCGTGTGCGACAGGTCCAGCGTGTAGTGCCGGAACCCGTCGTCGGTGGGGTCGATGGACGTGCCGAACGCCGACACCGCCGGCCCCGGACCGCCGCGACGGGACATGCGTTCGGCCGCCTCGGTGTACTTGCCGAACACGCGGTCGGCGCGCATGGGGAACATGTTCTCCACCGCGACGGCCACGCCGCTCTCCTCGAGTTCGGCGACCGTCTCCGCGAACGCCTTCACGTAGCGCCGCTGCCACCGGAACGGCGGGTGCACGACGACGGTGGCCGCACCGAGCTGCGCGGCGGCGTCGACCGACCGGGCGAGCTTCGCGATCGGGTCACGCCCCCAGACGCGCTGCGAGATCAGCAGGCACGGGGCGTGGACGCTGAGCACCGGGACGGCGTACCGGTCCGACAGGTAGGCGACGTGGTCGATGTCCTGGCTGACCGCCTCACCCCACACCATCAGCTCGACGCCGTCGAAGCCGAGTTCGTTCGCGTACTGGAACGCCGCCTCGGTGTTCTGCGGGTAGACCGATGCGGTGGACAGGCCGACAGGGATGTCGACCCTCATCGGCGGACTCCCCCGATGCGCACGTCAGCTGCCCGACGCGAGCAGCGCCAGCGGCCCGAGGGTGACGATCAGTCCCACGGCCAGCGCGATCAGCGTCGACAGGAGATCCGAACTCCGCCGGACGACGTGCACGAACGTCACAAGCCCGAAGACCACGACGATCGCCAGGACCAGCGCGAAGTAGACGTTCCACCGCCACAGCTCGGTGAAGCCGAGGAACAGCCCGACACCGACGAGGAGTCCGAGCACGATCTGCAGGCCGAGCATCGCCCACTGGCGGCCGGCCGAGGGCTCGGCGGTGTCGTGGTCGGTGTCGCGGTCGGTGTCCGGGGTGGCGTCGTCGTCGGCACGCGGGCTGTCCGCGCCACGCCAGGCCGGGCGGACGTCGCCCTGTGCCTTGTCGAGGTCGACGACACCGGTGTCGGGGGTTGGGTCCGCGGCGAACCGGGTCGTCCACGGCGCCTCGGAGGCGCGCTCGGGCTCGTCGTCGACGTCCGCGGTGTCGGACCAGGCGCGCGCTCCCCACTCCGGCTGCGCGACGTCGGTCAGCTCGGTGGGGGTGTCGTCAGGGGCCTCGAGCCGGTCGTCGGCGCCCCCCGCGAGCAGGTTTGTGTGAGCCATGGTGACGTCGTCGTCGGGCACGGCCGTCGCCTCGGTGTCGCTGTCCGGGCGCGGACGACGCAGCGCGCCGAACAGTCCACGCCGACGCCGCGGCGTCTCCTCGTCGACGTCGACGTCGTCGAAGTTCCGGTAGCTCTCGAACGCGCGGTCGCGCTCCTCCTGCGTCATGCCCGCGAGGTCGTCGGGGTCGTGACCGTCGGGATCATGCGGCGCACCGAACCGCGGGATGATGCCGGTGACCTCGTCGGCGCGCTCGTCGCCGGTGGTGTCGGCGTCGTCCGACACCTCGGGGCGCGACCGCGTGAACCGGTCGCGGACGTCGGCGCTGTTCAGGTCGCGCGTCGCCGGTGGGGTATCCGGACCGGCCGGGCGCGACCATGCGCCGGCGTCGTCACCCCAGGTCGGCCGTGGCTCCCCCGACCGCGGGAAGTGGCCGTCGTGGCCGGGCGCCGTCGGCCGATCGGACCGCGGGAACGGCGAGCGGGCGGGCGGCTCCGGGACGTGGGGCTCATCCGGGACGAACGCGGACGCGGCGGCGAGGTGGTCGGTGGACGGCGCGGCATCGCTCAGCTCGTCACCGACGCCGACGGGGCGGACGTCGGCAGGTGCCTCGTCCTCGACGGGCTCGGCCCGGCGCCTGCGGCCGACGCGCGCCTCCTCCGGGGCCGGGGCGGGGGCCTCGACCTCGTCGCGGTCGATGGCGCGGAACGACCCGGAATGGGCACCGCCCCGGATGCGCGGGATCTCACCGGTCAGCTCGGCCACCGACACCGACCCCTCCGACCCGCGCCGACGACGACCCGTCGGCGCGGAGTTCGCAGAGGCGTCACCCGCAGACGGTGGATCACCGGCGGCATCCTCGGCCGCTCGGCGCGCGAGGATCTCCGCGACCGAGATCGGCCGCGATTCCGGGTCGGGTTCTCTCGCCATCGGTGTCCTCTCGTCGGGTGATTCGTGTGCACGCCGGCGTCGCCGGTTCGCTCGTGCCCGCCGGTGTCGCTAGCCCCGGCTGGGCACCGACGGCCGCGGCGCCAGCAGCGCGTCGGTCGCGGTGGGCTCGGCGTCGAGCCGTCGCAGGATGACACCCTCCCGCAGGGCCCACGGACAGATCTCCAGGGTATCGACACCCATCGCCCGCATCGACGCCTCGGCCACCAGGGCACCCGCGACGAGCTGGCCGGCGCGGTCCTCGCTGACCCCTTCGAGCTCGGCGCGGTCGGGGGTCGACATCCGCGAGATGAACGCGATGAGCTGACGCAGCCCACTGCTGGTCAGCGTGCGCTTCACGCGCGGTCCGGCGCTCGACGGGGCCGCGCCGGTGAGGCGGGCCAACGACCGGAACGTCTTGGACGTACCGACCGCGAGGTCGGGGCTGCCGACGTCGGCCATTGCCTTGGCGGTGTCGGCGAGTTCGGCGTCGAGCCAGTCGCGCAGCACGGCCACCCGTCGCTTGCCCGGCGGGTCCTCCGACAGCCACTCGCGGGTCAACCGTCCGGCACCCAGCGGGAGCGACACCGCGACGTCGGGATCCTCGTCGACCCCGTTGCTCAGCTCCAGCGACCCGCCGCCGATGTCGAGGGCGAGGATCCGCCCGGCGCTCCAGCCATACCAGCGGCGCACGGCGAGCGAGGTCAGCCGGGCCTCGTCGGTACCCGAGAGCACCTGGACGCGGACACCGGTGCTGTCGGCGACGGCGTCGAGGACCGCGTCACAGTTGGTCGCGTCGCGCACCGCCGACGTCGCGAACGCCATGACCTGCTCACAGCCACTGCTGCGGGCGATGGTGGTGAACTCCTCGACGGCCTCGGTGAGCGCGGCCGCCCCGGACGACGAAAGCTCACCCGACGCGCCGATCTGTTCGGCCAGACGCAGCGTCGACTTGGTCGAGCTCATCGGCGTGGGGTGTCCACCACGATGAGCATCGACCACCAGCAGGTGGACGGTGTTGCTGCCCACGTCGAGAACTCCCAGTCGCACGGGGACAACCTACTGCGTCGCACTTCCCGTCGCGGGCAGGGCGACGCCGACCCCGCCCGTGGCGACTAGCGTTGCCCGGGTGCAGGCACGTGATGAACGACCGGACCCCGTGCCCGAGGTCCCGCTCGACTTCCCGCGGGAGTGGGTCGAGTTCTTCGATCCCGCAGACCCCGAACACCTCGTCAGCGCGGACCTGACGTGGCTCCTGTCGCACTGGACGTGTGTGTTCGGCACGCCGGCGTGCCACGGGATCATCGAGGGCCGCCCCGACGACGGGTGCTGCAACCACGGGGCCTATCTGTCCGACGCCGACGACCGCGAGCGGCTCGAACGCGGGATGTCGATGCTGACCGCCGAGGACTGGCAGTTCCACGCCAAGGGCTCGGGCAAGGACCCGTTGGGCAAGCGCGGATACCTCGAGGAGGGTGAACTCGAGGACGAGCCTGCCCTCAAGACCCGGGTCCACAAGGGCGCGTGCATCTTCCTCAACCGGCCCGGGTTCGCCGGCGGCGTCGGCTGCGCGTTGCACGGGATGGCGCTCCGGAAGGGCCTCGAGCCGCTGACCGTGAAGCCCGACGTGTGTTGGCAGCTGCCGGTCCGTCGCGAGCAGGACTGGGTAGACCGTCCCGACGGCACCCAGATCCTGAAGACGACGATCACCGAGTACGACCGCCGAGGGTGGGGCGAGGGCGGTCACGACCTGAAGTGGTACTGCTCGGGGTCGCCGGAGGCGCACGTCGGCGCCGAGCCGGTGTGGAAGTCGTACGCCCCCGAGCTCACCGAGCTGATCGGTGCCGACGCCTACGAGGAACTCGCCCGCATCTGCCGACGCCGCGCCGGACTGGGCATCGTCGCGGTCCACCCCGCGACCGCCGCTGCGACCGGCCGCCGGGAGACCGACATCAAGTACTCCGAACTCGCGCCGGAGTAGACGTCATCCGATGCAGTTCTTCCCGCTGAGCGGGAAGAACTGCACCGGCTGTGCCCGAGTCCCGAGGCTCAGAACTCCAGCTTGTAGCCCAGGCCGCGCACGGTGACGAGGTGCTTCGGGTTGCCCGGGTCCTCCTCGATCTTCGATCGCAGGCGCTTGACGTGGACGTCGAGGGTCTTGGTGTCACCGACGTAGTCGGCGCCCCACACCCGGTCGATCAGCTGGCCGCGGGTGAGCACGCGACCGGCGTTGCGCAGCAAGTACTCGAGGAGGTCGAACTCCTTGAGCGGCAACGTCACCGACGCTCCCCGCACCGACACGGTGTGCCGGTCGACGTCCATCGACACCGGACCGGCCTCGAGCATGCCGCCGTCGTCGAGCACCTCGTCGGCGGTGTCGATCCCGCGCCGCAGCACCGCGCGGATGCGCGCGATGAGCTCGCGCGCGGAGTACGGCTTCGTGACGTAGTCGTCGGCGCCGAGCTCGAGCCCGACGACCTTGTCGATCTCGCTGTCGCGGGCGGTCACCATGATGACCGGCACGCTCGACTTCGTCCGCAGCGCCTTGCACACCTCGGTGCCCGACGCGCCGGGCAACATCAGGTCGAGCAGGACGATGTCGGGTGCGACGCGGTCGAACTCGCTCAGCGCGCGGGTGCCGTCGTTGACGACGGTGGTCTCGAACCCCTCCTTGCGGAGGAGGAAGGCCAGCGGGTCGGCGAGGGATTCCTCGTCTTCGACGATCAGGACGTGCGTCACCGGTTGATTTCCTTCGTCTCGAGAACCCGGGGATCCGGGTTCGTCCGGGGCGTGTGGGTGGTGCGTGCGGGGGTGGATCGGTGCCCGCGCCCGGCGGGCGGGGCGCTCCGGCCGTCGGTGTCGGCGACGACGCGCGACTGCGGGATCGCCAGGGTGAACGTCGACCCGGTGCCCGGTCGACTCCACAGGGTGATGGCGCCGTCGTGGTTGGCGGCGACGTGCTTGACGATCGCCAACCCCAGCCCGGTGCCGCCGGTCGCCCGCGAACGCGCCTTGTCGACGCGGAAGAAGCGCTCGAACACCCGCTGCTGATCCCGTGGTGCGATGCCGATGCCGCGGTCGGTGACGGCGATCGCGACCATCGGTCGGTCGGTGGGCGCGGTGGTCGCATCCGGGACGGCCGGCACGACGGGCCGGTCGGTGATGACGCGGCGGCTCACCGAGACGCGGGTGTTCGGCGGCGAGTAGGCGATCGCGTTGGCGATGAGGTTGTTGAGCGCGGTCAGCAACAGTGTGCGGTCGCCGCGGACGAACAGGCCGCTCGCGGGATCGGAGTCGAGCGTGATGCCGGCGGCCTCGGCGCCGACCTGCGCGCGGTGCACGGCCTCGTCGATCAGTTCGTCGACGGAGACGTCGTCGATGTCGTGCAATTTCTCCGCGCCCTGCAGCCGGGACAACGCGATCAGCTCGTTGACCATGTTGCCCATGCGGACCGACTCGGTGATGACCCGCTCACCGAAGTGCCGGACGGCCTCCGGGTCGTCCTGCGACTCCAACAGCGCCTCGGTGAGCAGCCCGATCGCCCCGACCGGCGTCTTGAGCTCGTGGGAGACGTTCGCGACGAAGTCGCGGCGAGTGGCCTCGAGGCGCATGTTGTCGGAGTCGTCGGTGCCGTAGACGACGGCGTACCGCTCGGTTCCGTCGGTGACGAGTCGGATGAGGCAGCGCACCGCGACCGGGGGCACGATCGCGCGCGCGGTGGAGACGAAGCCGTTGACCGGCGGGGACGGCACCAACTCGACGTCGCAGTCCTCGCCGGAGGCCAGGACCCCCGACGCCGCGCGCCAGACCTCGTCGTCGAGGAGTCCGGACGCGACCAGCCCCAACGCCGACGCCCGCTTGTTGAACAGGACCACGTCACGGTGCTCGTCGACGACGGCGACACCGATGTCGGCGCTCTGCACGATCAGCGCGAGCAGGGCGGCCTTCGACATCCGACCGTCGACGGTCTCGGTGCCACGGACCAGCAGGACCTCCGGTCGGGCGGAGGAGGCATGCGCCGACGCGGGCCCGTCGACGTCATCGGGACGCGGGGCCGCGGGTCCGAGATTCGAGGCCGCCCGCAGGGCCGCGGCCCGTCGCGAGTCCGCCGAGGACCGACGCCGCCCGAGGGTCCACCCGACGATCGCGGCCGCCCCGATCAGCAGCACCGCGACCGGGACGACGACCGCGAGGGCGGTGCTCACGGGGTCCACGCGACGGCATCGGCGGAATGGGTGGGACGAGCGGACACCCCGACAGGATGGACGAGTCGGGTCATCCGTAACAAGCCGGGTGTGCCCAGTTGGGACGCTGTTCACCCGGATTTCGTCCGCCGCACCCTTGCGGCGCGGATACGGGCCTCAGGCGTCGACCACCATCGCCGCGTAGGCGGGGTTGTCCGCGATGAAACGCTGCACGAACGAACACACCGGCACAACTTTGCGGCCACTCTGCGCGACGTCGTCGAGGACGTGCCGGACCAGCTGGGCCCCGATCCCGTGGTGCGCATGGCGATCGAAGACCACGGTGTGGGTGATCACCACCTGGTCGTCACGGGGTTGATAGTCCAGGAAGCCGACCAGTTCATCGTCGAGGAACGCCTCGTATCTCTCCTGTGAGAGCGAATGAACCACGCGTGCAATAGCTGTGACATCGGCCATACACCAGGATAGCGCCGCTCCCCCGGTCGCGACAGGGAGTCGAGGGGGCTACTCGGCCGCTGCGGACGGGTTCGGCGCGGACCCCTGCGCGGCGACGGCCGCGGCCCCGGCGGCGGCGGCCTCGGGATCGAGGTACTCGCCCTTGCGGAGCGGCTTCAGGTTCTCGTCGAGGTCGTAGCGCAGCGGGTTGCCCGTGGGGATGTTCAGCCCGGCGATGTCGTCGTCGGATATCTCCTCGAGGTACTTGACCAACGCGCGCAGCGAGTTGCCGTGGGCGGCGATCAGCACGGTCTTGCCCGCCCGCAGGTCCGCGGCGATGACGTCGGTGAAGTACGGGATCATCCGCGCGACGACGTCCTTGAGGCACTCGGTCAGCGGGACCGCGTCGAGGTCGGCGTAGCGCGGGTCGCCGACCTGGCTGTACTCGGCGTCCTTCTCGATGGGGGGCGGCGGGGTGTCGTAGCTGCGACGCCACAGCATGAACTGCTCGTCGCCGAACTTCTCCTTGGTGGCCGCCTTGTCGAGGCCCTGCAGCGCGCCGTAGTGGCGTTCGTTGATGCGCCAGTCGCGGGTCACCGGGATCCAGTGGCGATCGGCGACGTCGAGCGCGATCTGCGCGGTCGCGATCGCGCGCCGCAGCAGCGAGGTGTACAGGACGTCGGGCAGAAGGTCGTGTTCGACGAGGAGCTCGCCGGCCCGCTTCGCCTCCGCCCGACCCTTGTCGGTCAACGCGACGTCCACCCAACCGGTGAACTGATTGGACTCGTTCCACTCGCTCTCGCCGTGGCGCATGAGGATCAACGTGCCGGTTGCCATGCGAGACAGTGTTTCACACGTCACGTACGTCCGAATTGCTTGCATTGCGCCATTACGTGCATCATGCAAGTAATGAGTACCATCCGGCTCCAGCCCACCACGTCACCGTCACCGAGCGTTCTCATCGCGGTGCTGTGCTTCGGCGGCCTGCTCGCCTCGTACATGCAGACGTTGGTGGTCCCGATCGTCGGGCTGCTGCCGAGCTATCTGCACACCTCGGCCGACAACGCGTCGTGGGTCATCACCGCCACGCTGCTGGCGGCCGCGGTCGTCATGCCGATCGCGGGACGCATCGCCGACATGTTCGGCAAGCGGTCGGTGATCCTGGCGAGCATCGGGCTGATGGTGATCGGGTCGGTCGTCAGCGCGACGTTCGACTCGCTCATCCCGGTCATCGTCGGCCGCGGCCTGCAGGGCATGGCGATGGGCGTCATCCCCGTCGGCATCAGCCTGCTGCGCGACGAGCTGCCGCCGAACCGGATCGCCGGCGCCATCGCGACGATGAGCGCGACCCTCGGCGTCGGTGGTGCGATCGGGCTGCCCATCGCGGCGTGGATCTCGCAGAACTTCAGCTGGCACGTCCTGTTCTGGACGTCGGCGGCGCTCGGTGCCGTCGTCTTCCTCCTGGTCCTGACGATGGTGCGGGAGTCGCCCGCCCGGTCGGGCGGGACGTTCGACGGCGTCGGCGCGGTCGGGCTCACCATCGGACTGGTCTGCCTGCTGCTGGCGCTGAGCAAGGGGCGGTCGTGGGGCTGGACCAGCGGGCTCACGCTCGGCCTGGTGGTGGCCGGGCTCGTCGTCCTGGCCGCCTGGGTGGTCTACGAGCTGCGCACCAGCTCGCCGATGGTCAACATCCGGACCTCGATCATCCCGCGGGTGGCGCTGACGAACATCGTCTCCGTCGTCATCGGTTTCGCCCTGATGGGCATCAGCCTCGCGGCTCCGCAGCTGCTGCAGCTCCCCCACATCCCCGGCGTCCTCGACTACGGCATGGGCCGCAGCATCATCGAGGCCGGCCTGTGGATGGCCCCCGGCGGACTGATGATGATGTTCCTGTCGCCGGTCTCGGCGCGCCTGAACGTCACCATCGGCCCGAAGTTCACGTTGCTCATCGGGACCGTCGTCATCGGCCTCGGGTACGCGCTCGCCATCGTGTTCGCCGCCGCCCCGTGGGAGGTCGCGATGGCGGTCATCGTCACCAGCTCCGGGGTCGGGATCGCCTACTCCGCGATGCCGTCGCTGATCATGTCCGCGGTGCCGCTGTCCGAGACGGCGTCGGCGAACGGACTGAACTCACTCATGCGGTCCGTCGGCACCGCGATCGCGTCGGCACTGCTCGCGACGATCCTGGCCAGTTCGACCATCAACATCGGCTCGGCGACGGTCCCCGACCGGTCGGCGTTCCAGATGGTGTTCATCGTCGGCGCGATCGCGACGCTCGTCGCCGCCGCGCTGATCCTGCTCATCCCGGGCGACGCCACGAAGAACCTTCCGGGACGTCAGCCGGTCGACCTGCCCGAGAACAAGGACCGCCCCGACGAGTCGGTGGCCGAGGAGATCCTCGAGGGCGAACTCCGCGTCGACGGGACCCCCGCCCGCGCACCCGTCGGCCGCCGCTGACGGAGGTGTTCCGCCCACTCGGCGGGGTGTTTCCGCCCACTCGGCGTGGTGTTTCCGCCCACTCGGCGGGGTCAGCCCGACACGCCGCCGAGCGGGCAGAAGATCACCGCCGAGCGGGCCAAAACTCACCGCCGAGCGGGCCAAAACTCACCGCCGAGCGGGCCAAAACTCACCGCCGAGCGGGCCGACACCCGCCCGTGCGGGTCACGACGAGGCGCGTAGGTCCTTGCGGAGGATCTTCCCGGCGGTCGACTTCGGCACCGCGTCGATGAACTCGACCTGACGGACCTTCTTGTACGGGGCCACCTTGTCGGCGACGAAGGCCATGACCTCGTCCGCGGTGATCTGCGAATCGCCCTGCCGTACGACGAACGCCTTCGGCACCTCCTCGCCCGACTCGGCGTCGGTCACACCGATCACCGCGGCATCGGCGATGTCGGGGTTGCTGAGGAGCAGCGCCTCCAGTTCGGCCGGCGGCACCTGGTAGCCCTTGTACTTGATGAGCTCCTTGAGCCGGTCGACGATGTAGACGCAGCCCGTCGGGTCGACCTGTGCGAGGTCGCCGGTGTGGAGGAACCCGTCGGCGTCGATGGTCTCCGCGGTCGCCGCGTCGTTGTTCAGGTAGCCCTTCATGACGTTGGGACCCTTGAACCACAGTTCGCCGGTCTCGCTGAGACCCTCGGTCGGCAGTTCGATCTCCTCACCGGTCGCGGGATCGACCAGCTTGCTGACCGCGTTCGGGACCGTCCAGCCCGACGAGCTCAGCTCGGCGTCGTGGCCGGCGATGGCCGAGCCGCCGTCGAAGGGGATGACGTGGCTGACCGGGCTCAGTTCGCTCATGCCGTAGCCCTGCACCATCCGGCAGCCGATGCGCTTCTCGACGGCGTGCCCGAGCTCGGCGTCGAGGGGTGCGGCACCGGACATCACCGTGTGCAGCGACGACAGGTCGTACTTCTCGACGAGCGGGTGCTTGGCCAGCGCGACGGCGACCGGCGGGGCGATGAACCCGTAGGTGCACTTCTGGGTGGCGATGTTGTCGAGGAACTCCGGCAGGTCGAACCGCGGCATGATGACGAGGCTCGCGCGGGCGTGCAGCGCGGCGTTCAGCAGCACGGTCATCCCGTAGATGTGGAAGAACGGCAGCACCGCGAGGATCTTGTCGTCCGCGGCCATCCCCTGCAGCGGCCGGATCTGACAGACGTTCGCCACCAGGTTGCGGTGGGTCAGCATGACACCCTTGGGATTCGCCGTGGTGCCCGAGCTGTACGGCAGCACCGCGATGTGCGTCGCCGGGTCGAACGAGACGTCGGGAGCCGGGGCGTTCGCGCCCAGGAGATCCGCGGCGTTCGGGTGTCCGGTCGCCGCCTCCCCCTCACCGTCGAGGACGATCACGTGGTCTGCGGCCAGCCCGAGCTGCTCGGCGGCGGCCTTCGCCCCCTCGGCGAGCACGCTCACGGTCACCAGCATGGTGGCCTTCGCGTCGGTGAGCTGCTTGGCGATGTCGTTCGGGGTGAACAGCGCGTTGATCGTGGTGGCCGTGGCGCCGGCCCGCAGGATGCCGTGGAACGCGATCGCGAACGCCGACGAGTTCGGCGACAGCAGCCCGACGACGTCGCCGACGGCGATGCCCCGGGCGGCGAGTGCCCCGGCGAAGGCGTCGATCCGGCCGATCAGCTCGCGATACGACGTCGTCGCGACCTCGGGCTTGGTGTCGACCAGTGCGGGCCGGTCGAGGTCGGCGTCGTCGATGCCACCGAAGAGGTAGTCGTAGACGCTGGACTCGGGAATCGTGACGTCAGGATGCGGACTGGCGAAGGTCATGGGGCAAACACTAACAACGCGCGCGTGCCGGACGGAGGCGTTCGCCCCGACCCTCAGCTGTCCGTTTCGTCCGGATCCGCGACACGTCCCGCCTCGGGCGGTCCGCCCTGCGCCAGCTCGGTCACCGACTGCTCCGGCGCGTCGTCGGCGGGCCCGATCGTCGGCAGGTTCTCCTTGTCGATGAGGTGCTCGAACGCCAGCAGGTTGCGCAGCGACTCCCCGCGCGACACCCGCCACGCCCACTCCCGCTGGATGGACGTGTAGAAGCCGATCTCGAGCAGGGTGTTGAAGTCACCGTCGGCGGCCTCGAGGACCTGCCCGAGCACACGGTCGAGCTCGCCGGGGCTCACCGACTCCGCCGACATCCGCCCGACGAGGTAGATGTCACCGATGTTGTCGATGGTGTACGCGACGCCGTAGAGCCGGCGGTTGCGCTTGAGCAGATAGCGGTAGACACCCTCGTGGTTCTCGTCGGGGCGACGACACACGAACGCCTCCACCCGCACACCGGGTTTGCCGACGGTGAGCAGGACGGTGGTCTTCAGCTTCCGCTCGCCGGGCAGCTCGATGACGATGTGCTCGGTGTCCGAGCCACCGGTCTGCTTCAGGGAGAACTCGATCTCCCGCTCGCGCAACGCCTTCTGGATCGCATCGGACTGTTCGACGATGCGTGGGGGACGTCGCGTGCCGTGCAGTTGCGGGTCGACCGACCGGGTCATCTCGTGCTCCTCCGTGTTGATCATCGAGGTGGTGGTCGTCGGGACCGGCGACGTGGGTCAGGCGCGGATCCCGGTGCGGCGGCGGGCCCACCGTCGGGCGCGCGCAGGCGCGGCCGGGGTGCTGCGTGCCGCGCGGTCCGCGTCGTCCCGGCGTTGGGCGGCGGCGTAGTCGTCGACGGCACGGTGGTAACTGTCGAGGAGGTGGTCCGCCGTCGACGCCCAGGAGAAGCGGCGGGCATGACGCGCTGCGGCATCTCCCATGCGCCCCAGCGCTTCCGGCGAGGCGAGGGTCGCGTCGACGGCAGCGGTCCACCGGTCGATCTCGTGGCCGTCGACCAGCGTGCCGCTGACGCCGTCGTCGACGGCGATGCCGAGACCTCCGACGTTCGCGGCGACGACGGGCACGCCCGACGCCTGCGCCTCGACGGCGACGAGACCGAAGCTCTCCGAATAGCTGGGGACGCCCACGAGATCCGAGGCGCGGTACACCCGCGCGAGGTCCCGCGGCGGTTGCGGCGGCAGGAAGGTGACGGACTCGGCCACGCCGAGCTCGCGGGCGAGGTCGATAAGGGCGGTGGGCCGGGCCAACCCGGATCCCGACGGTCCACCGACGACGAGCAGCCGCATGCGTCGCCGTCTGTCGCGGATGAGCGGCGCGACAGCGCGCAGCAACACGTCCGGTGCCTTGAGCGGCTGGATGCGGCCGACGAACGTCACGACGGTCTCGTCGTCGGCGAGATCGACGCCGAGCGAGCGCAGTTCGGCGCGGGCCCGCTGCCGCGACCCGGGCCGATAGACGTCGAGGTCGACCCCGGGGGTCGCGACGTCGACGCGGGCGGGGTCGGCGTGGTGGATCGAGATGAGTTGACGCGCCTCGGCGTCGGTGTTGGCGACGAGGCGGTCGGCCTCGTCGACGACCTGCTGTTCACCGATCTGCCGCAGCATCGGTTCCGGTTCGTCGCCGGCGGCGAGCGAGGCGTTCTTCACCGCGGCCAGGGTGTGCGCGGTGTGCACCAGCGGCACCCGCCAGCGGTCGCGGGCGAGCCAGCCGACCTGCCCCGACAACCAGTAGTGCGAGTGCACGAGGTCGTAGTGGCCCGGCGGGTGCAATGCCTCGGCCCGCAGCACCCCCGCGGCGAACGCGCACAGCTGCGTCGGGAGGTCGCGCTTGTCGAGCCCCTCGAACGGCCCGGCCACCACGTGGCGCACCGTGATGCCGTCGGCCGCGTCGACCACGGGCTCGTCCGCCGACGACGTCGCGCGGGTGAAGATCTCGACCTCGACGCCCCGGCGCGCCAGTTCGCGGGCGGTCTGCCAGACGTAGACGTTCATGCCACCGGCGTCACCTGTACCGGGCTGGGCGAGCGGTGAGGTGTGCACCGACAGGACGGCGACGCGACGCAGGGTCATCGCGCGCCTCCCGCGGCCGACGCGACCGACACCGCCCGCTCGACGAGCCGGTCCAGCGCGGCGGCGAACCGCGCGGGGTCCTCGACGAACGGCGCGTGCCCCGCACCCTCCCAGAGGTCGACGTCGACGTCGCCGGACAGCAGGCCCGCGGCGTGGTGGGCGGCACTCACGTCGACGACGGTGTCGTCGGTGCCGTGCAGGACGAGCACCGGCATCGCCAGCGTCGGGAGCATGTCGTCGTGGGAGGCGGTGCGGGCGAACAGTCCGGCGCGGGCGGCGGGACGGGTCGAGAGCGAGGCACCGAAGAAGTACTGCGAGATCGTTCCGAGGTCGGGGCGGTCGGCCGGGACGAGCGCCGCCCCGAACGACGACAGCGCGCGGATCGCGGTGCGCGGGTCCTCGGAGTAGGCGTCGGGCAGCGCCGCGCGCATCGCGGTCCCGACCCGACCACCGCGCTCGCCGCGCCCCAGCGACGTGATGGCCCCGACGAGACCGACACCCGCGATCGGCGGACCGTCGGTCACGCCCGCGGCGCGCGAGGCCAGGAGATCGCAGATCACCAGGCCGCCGTAACTCCACCCCACGGCGACGACCCCGTCGTCGCCCGCCTCGGCCGCGAGCACGGCCTCGACGTCACCGACGAGGAGGTCGGCGGAGAACCCGTCGCCGGGGTCGTCGGAGGTGACGGGCATCCCGGAGGCGCCGTGGCCGCGCAGGTCCACGGCGATCACCCGGTGCCGTGTCGCGAGGTCGGCCAGGAGATCGGCGCCCCAGCTGCCGCCGTTCTGCGCCCACCCGTGGATCAGCAGCAGCGTCGGGCGGTCGGCGGCGTCGCCCCACACGCGGTAGGCGACGGCGACACCGTCGGGGCCGGTCACCGACCGCACCGCGGCCGTCACCGGACCCCCTGCGGCTGTCGACGCCGCTCCGCCCGCGGTCGTGGGCTGCACGCTGGACATGTCTCCACAGTAGGCACCCGGCACGGGCGGTCACGGTCGGCCGCGACCGACATCACGCCGGGGAACAATACGGACCGCGGTCCGGTTACATCGGGTGTCCCGCCCACCGGGACGCGATCGGCAACGATCGTCACCGACGCGCGCCAGACCGCGCCGCGAGGAGGACCACCATGCCCGCAGTCACCGCAGACACGTTGACGCTCGACCGTGTCGAGGGCCCCGCCCCCACCGACACCGAGCGTCCGGTCCGTTCCGTCACCACCGGCCCCCGGGGCTACGAGGGCGAGGGCTTCCCCGTCGTCCGCGCCTTCGCGGGCGTCAGCAAGGCCGACCTCGACCCGTTCATCCACATGGACCAGATGGGCGAGGTCGACTACGAGCCCGGTGAGCCCAAGGGGACCAGCTGGCACCCGCACCGCGGCTTCGAGACCGTCACCTACATCATCGACGGCAAGTTCGCCCACCAGGACAGCCACGGCGGCGGCGGACTCATCGCCGACGGCGCCACGCAGTGGATGACCGCGGGCGCCGGCATCCTGCACATCGAGACCCCGCCGGCCGAACTGGTCGAGAGCGGCGGCGTCTTCCACGGCATCCAGCTCTGGGTCAACCTGCCGCGGTCGGAGAAGTTCTCCACGCCCGCGTACCAGTCGATCGAGGGCGAGCAGACCCGCCTGATCTCGTCGCCCGACGGCGGGTCGCTGGTCCGCATCATCGCCGGCTCCATCGGCACCCACCGCGGACCGGGGTCGACGCGGACGCCGATCACGCTGGCCCACGCCACCGTCGAGCCGGGTGCGCAGCTGAACGTGCCGTGGCAGCGGGACCACAACGCGCTCGTCTACGTCCTCTCCGGCGAGGGCACCGTCGGCCCGCTCGGTCACCCGATCGCGGGCGGACAGCTCGCGGTGCTGGGACCCGGGGACCGCATCACGGTCTCGGCGTCGGGCACCCAGGACTCGAACCGTCCCGCCATGGAGGTGCTGCTGCTCGGCGGCCGCCCGATCCGCGAACCGGTCGTCGCCTACGGGCCGTTCGTGATGACCACCAAGCAGGAGGTCGTCGACGCGATCGAGGACTTCAACGCAGGGCGGTTCGGCGTGATCCCCGCCGATGCGCTGATGCCGCACCGCTCGGTGCGGTGACCGTCGTCATCTGACGAGCCGTCGCAGGGCCGGGGTCACACCCGGGCCCTGTGACGTCCCACAGTCCCGCCGGGGTCCCGATCGGGCTCGCTCCAGACTTCCGAGTCATTTATGTCTCTTGGTAAACGATTTAAGATCGCTTTAACAATTCGCCCGTACGTTGCGGTCATGCACCGACCAGCCGCCCTGTCGCCGGCGTCCCTCCGCGATGTCCTCCGCTACGACGTGCCGTCGTCGCTCGTCGTCTTCCTTGTCGCACTTCCTCTTTCGCTCGGCATCGCCATCGCCTCCGACGCGCCCGTGATGGCCGGCCTCATCGCCGCCGTCGTCGGCGGCATCGTCGCGGGCGCCCTCGGCGGCGCTCCCCTGCAGGTGAGCGGTCCCGCCGCCGGCCTCACCGTCGTCGTCGCCGAACTCGTCGCCACGTTCGGCTGGAAGGTCACCACCTTCATCACCGTCGGCGCGGGTGTCCTGCAGATCCTGTTCGGGCTCAGCCGGATCGCGTCGGCCGCGCTGGCCATCGCGCCCGTGGTGGTGCACGCGATGCTCGCGGGCATCGGCGTCACCATCGCCCTGCAGCAGATCCACGTGCTGCTCGGCGGCACCACGCAGAGCTCGGCGTGGGAGAACGTCGCCGCACTCCCCGGATCGATCGCCGACGTCTCGTGGCCCGAACTGCTCGTCGGCGGCATCGTCGTGGTCGTCATGCTGGGGTGGCCGTCGCTGCCGGCATCGGTGCGCAAGGTGCCCGGCCCGCTGGTGGCCATCGTCGCCGCCACCGCGGTCTCCCTCGCCGCCGGACTCTCGGTCGACCGGATCTCGCTCGACGGCAATTTCTTCCAGGCGCTGGCCCTGCCCGAACTGCCATCCGGGAACTGGGGTGCGGTGGTCCTCGGCATCATCACCGTCGCCCTGATCGCGAGCGTCGAGTCACTCCTGTCGGCGGTCGCGGTGGACAAGATGCACACCGGTCCGCGGACCGACTTCAACCGCGAGATGCTCGGGCAGGGCACCGGCAACATCGTCTCCGGCATGGCGGGCGGACTGCCCATCACCGGCGTCATCGTCCGCAGCACCGCCAACGTCGCGTCCGGTGCGCGCACGCGCGCCTCGGCGATCCTGCACGGCGTGTGGGTGCTCGTGTTCGCGGTGATGCTCACCGCCGTCGTCGAACAGATCCCGATGGCCGCGCTGGCCGGCCTGCTCGTGGTCATCGGTGTGCAGCTGGTGAAGCTCGCCCACATGCGCACCGCCCTGCGCACCGGCGACCTCGTCGTCTACGTGATCACCATCCTCAGCGTCGTGTTCCTCAACCTGCTCGAGGGCGTCGGCATCGGCCTGGCACTCGCCGTGGGGATCGTGGTGTGGCGCGTGGTCCGCGCCTCGATCACGTCGCAGCCGTTCGGCACGCCCGGTTCCCGACAGTGGGAGGTCGCGATCCGCGGGTCGCTCAGCTTCCTGTCACTCCCCCGGTTGAACCGGGCACTGGCCGAGGTCCCGGCCGGCGCGCACGTCACCATCTCGATTGACGCCGACTTCCTCGACCACGCCGCGTCGGAGCTGATCGGCGACTGGACCTGGGCGCACGAGGCCGGCGGCGGCACCGTCGTCGTCGAGGAGACGGGGATGGCCCTGCTCGCCGACGCCTCCACCGCCCCGCCGCGTCGCCACCAGGTCCGACGCCGCGTCCTCGGCATGACGCCGTGGCGCTCGCGGGTGCTCACGCCGGACGGCCAGAGCCCGGCCTTGCGTCCCATCCGCACCGGCGTCGACCGCTATCACCGCGACGACGTCGACCACATGCGAGAGCTGATGGCGGGCCTCGTCGACCGTCAGGACCCCGACACGCTGTTCCTCACGTGCGCCGACTCGCGGCTCGTGCCGAACGTCATCACCTCGAGCGGTCCCGGCGACCTGTTCACCGTCCGCAACGTCGGCAACCTCGTGCCCACCGAGCCCCACACCGACCCGTCGGTCGAGGCGGCGCTGGAGTTCGCGGTCGAGCACCTCGGCGTCAGCTCGATCGTCGTGTGCGGCCACTCGTCGTGTGGAGCGATGACCGGGCTGCTCGCCGACGACGAGCCCGTCGGGGCGGTCGGCGCGTGGCTGCGCAACGCCCGGGGCAGCCTGGCGGCGTTCCGCAGCGGGCACCCCGCCGCCCGCAGCGCCGCCGACGCCGGGTTCGGCGAGATCGACCAGCTCGCGATCGTCAACGTCGCCGTCCAGATGCAGACACTGCAGCGACATCCGCTGGTGGGTCGGGCGATCGCCGACGGACGGGTGCTCGTCGCCGGGATGTTCTTCGACATCCCGACCGCACGCGTCATGGACGTCACCGCGACCGGCGTGACGGTCGCGGTGTAGCGGCACACCCGGTGGCCGACGCGACGAGGGGTGCGCCGGCAACCGGGTCCCGGGCGGGCAGGCCTTCTTGACAACGGTTACCATTTCCGACCGAGACGGCGAAGGAGTCCAGATGATGAGGCTGCGCGACAGGGCAGGACGTGTGCGGGCGGGTGTCGCGGCGGTGGCCGTGGCCACCGCGGTGGTGGTCACCGCGTCGGGATGCTCGGGCAACACCGGCCCCGCGGTACCCGGCACGTTGAACGTGATCGCGTCGACCGACGTGTGGGGTGCGGTCGCCAGTGCGGTCGCGGGCGACAAGGCCGGCGTGCGGTCGATCTACACCTCCCCCGACGGCGACCCCCACGAGTTCGAGCCGACCGCGCAGGACACCGCCACCATCAGCGGCGCCGACGTCATCGTCGAGAACGGCGCCGACTACGACGCCTACATGGACAAGGCGCAGAAGAACCCCGACACCCCCGTCATCAGTGCCTTCGACGCCTACAAGAAGGCGAACCCGAACGCCCCGACCGGCGAGGGACAGGTCAACGAGCACTTCTTCTACGACTTCGCGGTCGTGAAGGCCGTCGCGTCGGATCTCGCGAACGCCATGGCCGAAAAGGATCCGCCGAACCGCGACGCCTACCGGGCCAACGCAGAATCGTTCGGCCGGCAGATCGACGAGCTCGAGGGCAAGGCCGCGCAGATCAAGGCGGCCCACTCGGGCGTCAAGGTCGCGCAGACCGAACCACTGGCCGCGTACCTCCTCGCCGAGGCGGGTCTCGTCGACGCGACGCCGTCGGCGTTCACCGACGCCGTGGAGGCGGGCAACGATCCGCCCGCCGCGGCGATCGCGACCACCGAGGACCTCATCGGCAAGAAGGAGGTCGCCGCCCTGCTCTACAACGTGCAGGCGGTCGACGAGACCACCAAGCGGCTGCTGTCGGTCGCCGGGTCGAACGGCCTGCCGGTCGTGAAGATCTCCGAGACACTGCCCGAGGGCGTGTCGAGCTACGTCGCGTGGCAGACGACGAACGTCGACGCCATCGCCTCCGCGGTCGCGAAGTGAGCGCGGAACCGACTCCACCGCGGTCCCGGTGACCGCGCCCGCCGTCGAGATCCGCGGCGCACGACTGAGTTTCGGGCACCGTGTGCTGTGGAGCGACTTCGACCTGACGATCGCGCCCGGAGAGTTCATCGCCGTCCTCGGCCCGAACGGCTCGGGGAAGACGTCGCTGCTGCGCACCCTGCTCGGCCAATACCGCCTCGACGCGGGTGAGGTGCGCGTCGCCGGGTCCGTCGGCTACGTCCCGCAGCAGCGCCCCCACGACGAGGACGTCCCCCTGCGCGGTCGCGACCTCGTGGGGCTCGGCGTCGACGGCGCGCGATGGGGTGTCGGGTTCCGCCGCCGCGCGGCTCGTCGGTCAGCGGTGGACGCCGCGATCGACCAGGTCGACGCCCGCGCATTCGCCGACGCGCCACTGGGGTTGCTGTCAGGCGGTGAACAACAGCGCCTGCGGGTGGCGCAGGCACTCGCCTCCGACCCCGCGGTCCTGCTCTGCGACGAGCCGCTGCTGTCTCTCGACCCCAAGAACCAGGCCCGCGTCGCCCAGCTCATCGACCGCCGCCGTCGCGCCGCGTCGACCGCCGTGGTGTTCGTGACCCACGAGATCACGCCGATCCTGCCCTTCGTCGACCGCGTCGTGTACCTCGTCGACGGCCGGTTCCGGATCGGACGGACCGCCGACGTGATGACCTCCGAGACACTCACCGAGCTGTATCGCAGCCCCGTCGAGGTGCTCCGGGTCGCCGGTCGACTGGTCGTGGTGGGGGCCGACGACGCGTCCTGTCACGGGCAGGTCGACGCCGGCCAGGTGCCGGGCACCAACGAGGTCGTTCCGGAGACCGGCCGGTGAACGCCAGCGTCTTCGACCCGTCGCTCATCGGCTTCCTGCTGACCAAGGAGTTCGTCCAGCAGAGCCTGGCCGCACTGTTCTTCCTCGGCATCCTCGGTGGGGTCCTGGGTCCGATCGTCGTATCGCGGCAGATGGCGTTCGCCGTGCACGGCACCGCCGAACTGTCCTTCACCGGCGCTGCCGCCGCGTTGCTCGCCGGGTTCAGCGTCAACGTCGGCGGCATCCTCGGCTCGATCGTCGCCGCCGTCGTGTTCGGGCTGCTCGGCTACCGCGCCAAGGAGCGCGACTCCGTGATCGGGGTCGTCATGGCCTTCGGGCTCGGACTCGGGATCCTCTTCGTGTCGCTGTACGGCAAGGTCGGTACCGCGTTCGCGCTGTTGGCCGGTCAGGTTGTCGCCGTAGGGTCACAGGGCTTGATCGCCGTGGCCGTCACGACCGCCATCGTCCTCGCCGTAATGGCGATCATCTGGCGGCCACTGCTCTTCGCGAGCACCGACCCCGTCGTGGCCGAGTCGCTGGGACTGCCGACACGGACCCTGTCGGTGGTGTTCGCGGTCCTGCTCGGCGCGGCGGTCGCGCAGTGCGTGCAGATCATCGGGGCGCTGCTGGTGATGTCGCTCGTCATCACCCCCGCCGCCGCCGCGGTGCGTCTCACGGCGTCACCGGCGCGGGTCGTGGTGCTGTCGGTGGTCTTCGCCGAGATCTCCGCACTGGGCGGGTTCATCCTCTCGCTGTCCCCGAACGTGCCGTCGTCGGCGGTCATCACGTCGATCTCGTTCCTGATCTACGTCGTCTGCCGCGTCGTCGGCAGTCGACGGCGCCGCGCGTCGGGACGCGCGCTCGTCGAGGCCCCGGCCGCCACGACCGCCCCAGCGAGCTGACGCTCCACTTCCAGGGTTCGCGCTCCACCTACAGGGTTCCCGCTCCACGTGTTCGAGGACGCTCCGGAAGTATCCGGAGCGTCCTCGAACATGTGGAGCGTCTGGCCCGGCGACTCCCTGTATGTGGAGCGGGGACCCTACGAGTGGAGCGTTCGCCGGGCGACGCCACCAGAAGCGGAGCGTCAGGCGACGCGATGTCCTGGATAGGCGTGCACGAGCGCCGACGAGACCCCGGGGACGTGGTCGACGAGTTCGCGTTCGGCGCGGTGCGCGGTGGCGTGGGCGTCCTTCAGCGGTGCCGACTCGTCGACGTCGACCTCGATCTCGGCGTGCATCCGGTGGCCGATCCAGCGCATGCGCACGCCGGCCACCCCGAGCACGCCCGGCACCGCACCGACGACCCGCTCGGCCTCACCGACCACCGCGGGATCGACCGCGTCCATCAGCCGCCGCAGCACGTCCCGACCGGCCGTCCACAGCACACCGGCGATCGCGACGGTGATGACCAACCCGACGATCGGGTCCACGATCGGCGCACCGAGCGCCGTGCCCGCCGCCCCGCCGAGCACCGCCAGCGACGTGAACCCGTCGGTGCGCGCATGCTGACCGTCGGCGACGAGCGCGGCCGAGCCGATCGCCCGACCAACCCGGATCCGGTACTGCGCGACGAGCTCGTTGCCGACGAACCCGATCGCCCCGGCCGCGGCGACCCACGGCAGGTGCGTCGGCGACAGGGGGTCGACGAGGCGCCGGACGGCCTCGTACCCGGCGAGCACGGCGCTGGCCGCGATCATGACGATCACCACCAGACCGGCGAGGTCCTCCGCGCGTCCGAAACCGTAGGTGTAGCGACGGGTCGGTGAGCGGCGGCCGACGAGGAACGCCAGCGCGAGCGGGATCGCGGTGAACGCGTCCGAGAAGTTGTGGATCGTGTCGGCCAGCAGCGCCACCGATCCCGACAGCAGGGTCACGACCAGCTGAACCAGCGCGGTCGCGAACAGGACGGCGAAGCTGATCCCGACGGCCCTGATGCCTCGCACACTTCCCTCGACGGCGTCGTCGATGCGGTCGGCGGCGTCGTGGCTGTGTGGGGTCAGCGCGTGCGGGACGAACCGCCACACCCCCTGCGCGCGGTGATGGTCGTACCCGTCGTGCGCATGGTGATGGTCGTGGTCGTCGTGCGCATGGTGATGGTCGTGCGCGTGGTCGCTCATCGCCCCGACACGTCCCGGATCGGCTCGACGACCCCGGGCAGCTCGGCGTGCGCGTCGGCACGGTGATGTCCGGGGACACCGGGCCCGGCATGCTCGGCGTTGAAGACCGCGTCGACGACCATCTGCTGCACGTGATCGTTCTCCAGTCGGTAGAAGACGGTCGTGCCCTCCTTGCGGGTGCGGACCAGCCGCGCCATCCGCAGCTTCGCGAGGTGTTGGCTCACCGACGGCGCCGGTTTGCCCACCTTCTCGGCGAGCTCGGTGACCGAACACTCGCGGTCGACGAGGGCCCACAGCACCTGGACGCGAGTGGCGTCGGAGAGCATCCGGAAGACCTCGACGATCAGGGCGACCTGGTCGTCGGCGAGGGTTCGGCGGCAGACCTTCTTATCTGCATGCATACGCAGATAGTAGCGAACGGTCCCCGTACCGCCGACGGATCAGACCTCCGGGCCGCCGGGATTGCAGCGCGCCGCGATCATCTGCTGCTGGTCGACGACCGGCCGCCAGGGTTCGAGGTTCCAGCTGGGCTTGTCCGGCTCGACGAGCCGGGCGAAGGTCCAGTGACAGTCGAACTGCGCCTGCATGCCGGGCGTCCCCGCGGTCGGGTCGTCGGCGAGGACCTCCCGCCAGGCCTCTGCCGCGTCGCCGTCGCCCTGGGCGCGTCGGCCCGACGACGTCGGGTACACCTGCAGGCTGCGGCCCGACGGGGTGTCCACCCAGACGACGCGATCGATGTACGGCGGCGCGGCAGGCGACAGCGACGACGTGACGACGGCCGGCGGACCAGACGACGAGGACGGTGCGGACGCGGTCTCGCCTGCGCCCGGCGAACCGCACGCGGACACCGCGATCAGCACGAGGGCCCCGACCGCAGACGCCGACGCCCGTCGCGAGCAAGGTGTCGATCGGATGTCGATGTCCGCGCCTCTCCCCGGGATCTGCCAGCATGTTCGCCATGCCCACTCGGCCTGCCGTCGACCATACGCAGCCTGGTCCCGCCGCCCCCGAGGACGACGGCCGCACCGTCCGGCCCGGCGACTGTGTCGACGGTGGTTGCTACGTCGACGTCGGGGGCCACCCGATCTGGCACTTCGACTCCGGCGACGGCAGCCCCGTCGTCCTGCTCCACGGCGCGTTCGCCGGGGCGTCGTCGTTCGGTGCGCAGATCCCCGAACTGCTGAAGTCCGGGTGGCGGGTGCTGGCTCCGGAACGCGCCGGGCACGCCCACTCCCCCGACGACGCGCGACCGTTCCACTACTCACGCATGGCCGACGACACCATCACCTACCTCGACACCGTGCTCGGCGCACCGTCACGACTGGTCGGCTGGAGCGACGGCGCGGTCGTCGCGCTGCTCGTCGCTCGGCGACGCCCCGACCTGGTCGACCGGATGGTGCTCGTCGGTCAGTACTTCAACAGCGACGGCAAGGTCGCCGACGGGATCACCGACTCGCTGCTCGTCGGTTCGGAGACGATGCGGTTCCTGTCGGCCGAGTACGACGCGGTGAGCCCCGACGGTCCGGACCACTTCCCCGAGATCCATCGCAAGACCATGGAGATGATCACGTCGGAACCCGAGATCGACCTCACCACGCTCGCCGAGGTCGAGACGCCGACGCTGGTGATCCAGGGTGATCGCGACGAGGTCACCGTCGCGCACACGCTCGACGTGGTCGACGCGCTGGGCGACGCGCGGGCAGCGGTGTTGCCGGGTACGCACCTGCTGCCGCTGGAGTCACCCGACGTCTTCAACCCGCTGATGCTGTCCTTCCTCGCCGGAGATCCCCCCGCCGAGTGGGACCTCTGAGTACGAGCGGTACCCGGCCCACGCCTCGCGACGCTGCGCCTTCGGATCGAACTCGACGCGCAGCGGGTCGTCGATGATCCGTACCGCCCGCGTCTGCGTGTCGTAGCGCGGCCAGCCGGACCGCGGCGCACCCGTCGCCGCGAACGATCCCCAGTCGGCCTGCACGGCCTCGGTGACGCGTCGCGCACCGTGCTTGTCACCGGCCGCGGTGAACAGCCTCCCCCACGGTGAGGTGAGGAGACCGAACACGGCCATCAGCTCCATCGCGTGGGTCGGCCCGAAGCCGGCCCAGTCGAGGATGCGGGTCGAGTAGTCGTAGCGGTACATGTACGTCGGCGCGTGTCGGCTGTGACCGTCCGCGATCGCCACCGAGGGCGCCCAGAAGATCATGTCGCCCATGATCTTCCGGCACGCGGCGGGTTCCGGGAAGCCGGGATAGGCGGCGAGGATCGCATCCCGGACCTCGGGACGGGCCCCCTCCAGCGACCGGCGTACCGCGCCGGGCGACGTCGGCAACACCGGGAACACCTTGGCGAAGAGGTTGGCCTCGACGCGGTTCGTCCCGATGATCAGCGGGACCGGGTGGGTGCGCCCGTCGGCCGCGGCGTCGATGGGGTCCTGTGGCAGGAGCACGCCGTCGATCGTCGGGCCGAACGGCTGCGCGCCCGGGACGAGCTTGCCTGCCTTGCGCGCGAGACGATCTCCGGCGCGACCGAGTTCACCCGGTGTCGCGGTGTGCAGGGCGGCGACCGGGTCGTCGTGGGTCTCGCCCAGGATGTCGACGTAGGTCTCGGCGAACGTCGTCGCCCACTCCTGCGGGAGTGTGAGCGCGGGTGCCGAGCTCTGCGCGATCGCGCGGGCGAAGAGTCCCTCCGCCGACGGCGTCGCGAGCAGGGTGGTCACGGCGTTGCCGCCGGCGCTCTCCCCGAAGACGGTGACGTTGTCGGGGTCGCCGCCGAACCCGGCGATGTTGCGTTGCACCCACTGCAGCGCGGCGAGCTGGTCCCGCAGGCCGAGGTTGCCGTCGAACGGTCGCTGTTCGGTGGAGAACCCGGTGAGGTCCAGGTAGCCCAGCGCGCCGAGGCGGTAGTTGATGGACACGTAGACGACGCCGGTCGCCCGGACCAGCGAGTCGCCACGGTAGGTCTGTGACGAGCCGAGGATGTAGGCGCCGCCGTGGATGAAGACCATGACCGGCAGCGGACCGCTGCGGCGCGCCGGCGCGATGATGTTGAGGGTGAGGCAGTCCTCGCTGACGGGCTGGTGCTTGTTGATGCCGGTCGTCGTGTAGCGACGTGCCTGCGGTGCCGCGTTGCGGAAGCTGACGCAGCGACGGACGCCCCGCCAGCCGACCGGGGGTTGCGGCGCCCGGAAGCGCCGCTCCCCGATCGGCGGTGCGGCGTAGGGGATCCCGCGCCAGGAGTGCAGTCCGTCGTGCGCGACCCCGTCGACGACACCGTTCTCGGTGGTCACGAGCGTGTCAGCGTGTCCCATGGATCGACACTAGCCTGTGCTCATGGCCACTCCGCGGACCGATCTCAACGCCGATCTCGGCGAGGGGTACGGGGTGTGGCGCCTCGGCGACGACGAGGCGCTGCTGTCGGTGGTGACGTCGGCGAACGTCGCCTGCGGCTTCCACGCCGGTGACCCCGCGGGACTCCGACGGACCTGCGCCGCGGCGGTCGCCGCCGGGGTGCGGATCGGGGCGCAGGTCTCCTACCCCGACCGCGTCGGGTTCGGGCGACGTTTCGTCGACGCAGCGCCGGACGACCTCGCCGCCGACGTGATCTACCAGATCGGCGCGCTCGACGGCATCGCCCGGTCGGTGGGCGGTCGGGTCGACTACGTCAAACCGCATGGCGCGCTGTACAACACGATCGTCCACAAGGAAGACCAGGCGCGGGCCGTCGTCGCGGCGGTCGCTGCGGTCGACGCGACCCTGCCGCTGGTGACG
Organism: Williamsia sp. SKLECPSW1; assembly: GCF_054332755.1. Taxonomy (NCBI): domain Bacteria; kingdom Bacillati; phylum Actinomycetota; class Actinomycetes; order Mycobacteriales; family Nocardiaceae; genus Williamsia; species Williamsia sp. SKLECPSW1. The sequence continues at coordinate 902,232 of NZ_JBTGLI010000001.1, forward strand.
CTGCCGGGCTCGGTCGCAGCGCGGTTCGCGCGCGAGGCCGGACTCCGCGTGATCGCCGAGGGCTTCGCCGATCGTGGTTATCGGTCCGACGGGTCACTCGCCCCGCGCGGCACCGAGGGAGCGGTGCTCACCGACACCGCCGAGATCTGTTCGCGCACAGTCCGTATGGTGACCGCCTGCGAGGTGGTCGCCGTCGACGGGACGGTCGTGTCGGTCGACGTCGACTCCATCTGCCTGCACGGTGACACCCCGGGCGCGATCGAGCACGCCCGCGCCGTCGCCTCGGCGCTGGCCGACGCCGGTGTCCGGCTCAGATCGTTCCTGCCGTGATATCTCAGACCAACTCACGTGGAGACACACCGTCTCCGGCGCATCGATAGCCGCCGCTGACCGCCACGACGGGACGATAGCGCTCTCTCGTCTTGCCGGGCTGAGCACGACCGAAGAGGGGGCGGCTCTACCCTTCCGGAAGGTCACATGTCGGGGATGCGCTGCGCACGCGCCCGACGCCGGACGGCCGAACCGACGACATCAGAACGCAATTATTGACATCGTCGGTCCGACCGACTGCAGAACGCTCATCGTCGGCATCTTCCCCCGCCGCGATCTTGGTGAGATGACCGCTCGGCGTCTGTCACCGAAGCGCACCCCGTCACACAGTGTGGGTGGTCACGCCGCATCCCGTGTCACGGAGCATGTGTACGGCTGCGCGTTCAGCGGTTGCCGAGCGGGATCGAACCATTACCCAGGTTGATGCAACCCGAGAACGTCTGGAAGTCGCCGGCGAAGCCCTGACCGCCGGTGCAGGTGGCGGCCGAGGTGCCGGTGACGGTGACGGTCGCGCCGGGGCCGGCGATGCCGATCGCGAGGCCCGGCTTCACTCCTGTCAGGTTCACGATCGCGCCCCGACCCGAGGCGATCGCCGCCGGTGCGGCGAAGTTCTGAGCCTGCGAGGTGGCCCTGCCACCACCGAGACCGATCGCCAGCGACAGGCCATTGGCCTTGGCGTCGGCCGACGCGGCACCCTTCGTGTCACCGATGCCGGCCGAGGTGCCGGTTGGTGACGACGTGGCCGAGCAGTTGTCGGTGACCGACGTCTGGTTCGGCAGGGCGGGGCAGGCGAGCGGCGCGGCGGACGCCGGGGCGGCGGCGAAGGCGATGCCGGCACCGGCGAGCAGGGTGAACGCTCCGGTGGTCGCGATACGACGAGAAGTGGACATCAGAATCCTTTGTTCGAAGGGGTTGCTCAATCAGTGTGCCGCACGCTGCGGCGGCACATCAAACGCGTTGCGGCACAACTTTATTACATTCTCCAGCATGGCGATGTGGTCATCGCATCACCGTTCTGGACATCAAGGAAGCTCGACGACGGGCGCGACTCTGTCTGACGCACACTTCCTTCCGATGGGCGCGCAAAGTCGACGTCTCCGGCCAAGCCTCCCGATGGCATACCCGAGTCAGGTCACGCCGTGTTTGCCTGGCCACCAGCTCGCAGGTCCGGCGAGGGTGGCGATTGCGGGTACGACGATGGTTCGGACGATGAAGGTGTCGAGGAGTAGTCCGACACCGATGATGAGGCCTACTTGGGTCATGATGGCGATCGAGCCGACCATGAGTCCGAACATGCTGGCCGCGAAGATGAGGCCGGCGGAGGTGATGACGGAGCCGGTGTTGGTGACGGTTCGTAGGACTCCGATGCGGATGCTGCGGTGGGATTCCTCGCGCAGCCTGGAGATCAGCAGCATGTTGTAGTCGGCGCCGACGGCGACGAGCACGATGAACGCGAGAAGCGGTACTGGCCATGCGATCTCGGTGTGAAGGATGTGTTGGAAGATCAGCACCCCGATGCCGAGTGCGGCGCCATAGTTGAGGATGACGGTTCCCAGCAGGTACAGCGGTGCGATGAGTGCTCGGAGGAGTGCGATCAGGATGACGCCGACGATGATGAGGGTGGCCAGGGCCAGGAGTCGGAAGTCGTGGCTGAGTAGGCGTTGCAGGTCGGCGTTGATGGCGGGGAATCCCGCGAGCGACACCGATGCGTTCTGTAGGGCGGTGTTGGGTTTCGCTGTCTGGGCCGCGGTGGTGATGGTGTTGGTGAGTTCGATCGCGTGGCTGCTGTATGGATCGGCGTCGCTCTGGATGGCGTAGCGCACTGTGCGTCCGTCTGGGGAGACGAATTGCGCGGCGACGTCGGAGAATTTCTGGTTGGCGAACGCGTCGGGCGGTAGGTAGAAGCCTGTGGCGGCGTCCGAGCCGCGGGTTTCGCGGGCGGTGGTCTGCAGTTGCGCGGCGAGCGTGGCCATCCCGGCGAGCTGTTGCAGGTTGCTGTCGACGAGTGCGGCCACTCCCCCGGCGATGGCGCGGGAGCCGGCGGCGAGTTGACTCACCCCATCCTGGAGCTGGGCGAGCTGAGCGGGGAGGTCGCGGGCGGTGACAGCACCCAGCGTGGTGTCGAGAGTGTCGACTGCGGTGGTGAGTTGCGTGGTGATGGTGGTGATGGGTGTGCCCAGGTTGCTCAGTTGACCGGAGAGTGCGCCGATTTGGGGGAGGAAGTCGGAGTCCCGCAGTGTGCTCAGGGTCCGGAGCTGCTGCTGGACGGCGGCGCACTGCGGGATCGGAGCGCACCAGGGAGCGTTGTCGAGTAAGGGCCGCGCGGCGCTCACGAGACTCAGAGCGTCGGATGCCTGCCGTGCTGCGGTGGCCAGTTGCGGTGCCTGCGCGGTGAGTTGGTCCAGTGCGGGTGCGGTTGTGCGGAGTTGGCCGAGCAGTGGCCGGTACTGCTGGATCTGTTGTCCTGCGGTCGTGGCCTGGTCGAGAATCCCTGACAGCGGTGTGAGGTTGGCGCGGATCTGGCTGTCGAGCGTGGCAAGTCCGGTTGCGAGTTGGTCGGCGCCGTCGCGGAGTTGGAACAGGTCGCCGGTGCGTGATCGGCCGTCACTGACTGCCGTGGCGAGTCGGTCACCGATCTGTCCGTTCTGCCAGGACAGCTGGGCTTGCTCGAGGCGGCTGCCGGTGGGTCGGGTGACGCCGACGACCCGGGTCACTCCCGGGACCTGCGCGACTCGTGATGCCAGGTCGTCGAGGTCAGCCAACCCTTTCGCGGTACGCATGTCGGTCGGGGACTGGATCACGAGGAATTCCGGGACGGTGGTGTTGGTCGGGAAGTGCCGGTCGAGCAGCGCGTAGCCCTCGTTGCTGTCGGTGGTGGCGGGTTGTCCGCTGCGGTCGTCGTAGGTGATGGTGATGCCCAACGCCACTGCGCCGAGGGCGAGTAGTGCGACCAGTGTCATTGCCAGCAGCGAGGCGGGGCGCCGCACGACGAGGACCGCGATGCGGTTCCAGTAGCGCCGTGTCAGGTCCGCGCGTGGTGCACCCCACCCGAGGTGGGAGGCGGCGTGCAGGACCGGCGGTAGCAGGGTGACCGTTGCGAGGAATCCGATGACGATCGCGATCGCACATGCCGGTCCGAGAGTCGAGAAGACGCTCAGTTTCCCGAACACCATTGCCAGAAACGCCAGGGCGACGGTTGCGGCGGAGGCGAGGATGACGCGCCCGATCGTGGCGGTGGCGTCGATGAGTGCCGGTGCGTGCTCGGCGCCCGACCGTAGTCGCTCGTGGTAGCGGCTGATGAAGAAGACCGTGTAGTCCACGCCGGCACCGAGCAGGATCACCGTCATGAACGCGACGGTGAACTGTGAGACGGGCATTCCGAGCTCGCCCAGCGCTGACACCACACCGCGCCCAACGCCGAGACTGATCCCGATCACCAGCAGGGGTACGAGTGCGGTGAACAGCGACCGGTAGACCACCAGCAGGATGAACGCGATCAGCAGAACCGTGGCCACGGTGATCACCACGAGGTCTTTCTCGGCCGTGACGATCTGATCGCTGAAGGTGGCCGTGGGCCCGGTGACGTGCACGGTGGTGCCGGTGCCGGAGAAGGAACGATCGGCGAGGTCGCGCACGGATTCCAGGGCGCGAGTGGCGGCAGGGCCGCCCAGCGTCCCGGTCAGCCCCACTGGCAGGTACCAGGCCGTCCCGTCGCGGCTCACCGCCTGTGACGCCGTCGTCGGATCCCCCACCAGGTCGCGGACGGAAGAGACATCGGCGGTGGCGCCACGAAGTTCCCGAACAAGCTCGTCGTAGCGTGCGCGCACCGTCGGGGTGAGGCCGCCACGGTTCTCCATGGCGATGAACACCGTTGTCTTGGCGCCTTTCTCACCGAACGCCGTGCCCATCCGGTCGAATGCCTGAAACGACGGCACCCCTGCAGGGATCGGGTCGACCGACTGCTGGCGCACGACCGTCTCCAGCTGCGGGAACGCCAGCGCCAACACCACACCCACCGCGAGCCACGCACCGACGACGACAACCTTGTGCGCCAGCGCGTACCGAGCCACCCGCGCAAGCGTGGCGCTGTATTCCGCGCGTTCCGACCGCGCGCCGGCCGATCGCCGTAAAGGGTGGTGCACCACCATCAACACCACTCCTGCCGGAAACGGAACTAGCTGGATCGGTACGCTACAGGATGTAGCGAAAACCGTGCGGCGATCGCTCGTCTTCGGACTGGGCGTGGATTGTTCGAGCGGTCAGGGCAGGCGGCGATGCGCCGTCAGGAAGTCGTCGACGATGCGGCGGCGGTCATCGGCGTCGACGGCCCGGATCCCGGTGAGTTTGGCGAAGATCAGTGGCCCGACGAGCTGGGTGATGGCCAGAGTGAGGTCGAAATCGTCGAGTTCGTCGACGGCACTGGCGCTGGTGAGTACTCGGTCGAACGGTTCGCGGTAGTGATCGACCACCCGCGCACGCAGTGGGGCAAGGGCGTTGCTCTGCTCGCCGGCCCGTTCAGGCACCATCGCCAACCACGCGACCGTGGTGACCTGTAGCGGTGCCTGTTCGATCACGGCCGCCTGACGGTCCATCAACCGGATCAGGTCCTCGCGCACCGAGCCCGACAGTTCGTGGCCATCGGCCTGGGGCAGCAAACGCTCGAAGGCGGCGGCCACCAGATCGGTGGTACTGCCGAAGTGCCGATAGAGGGTTGTGCGGGCAACCCGCGACACGCTGGTGACCGCCTCGACGGTCACAGCCTCCACTCCCCCGCTGCGCAGCAACACCGCCGTGGCGTCGAGTAGCCGGTTTCGGGACCGAACCCGCCGCGGATCGACGTCGTCGAGGCCATCGATGCTCACCGCCACCCGCGCTCTCCTCGCTGTTGGTCCACCACAGATGTGGCATTCTGCCAACGATACCGTCGGTAGCGGTCCGCTACCGGCACGAGCATCGATTCGAGGACTGTGATGTCAGCACCCGCCAGACTGCCCGCGCACTCCCCATCGTGCATGGGCTGCGGGCCGGACAATGCCAGCGGCCTGCAGCTCGAGGTCTACCGCGACGAGGACCGAGTTTTCGCCGATCACTCCTTCACCGAAAAGCATGCTGGTGGACCCGGCCTGGCGCACGGAGGGGCCATCTCGGCCGCGTGCGACGACATCATGGGATTCACGCTGTGGATCGCCGGCACCCCGGCCGTCACGCGCACGTTGACCGTCAAGTACCGCCGACCGGTGCCCCTGCACCTGCCAGTACGCCTCACGGCGTGGATCGACGAGGACGTCGATCACATCCTGCACATCGGGGCGAGCGGGACCGTGGAGGGCGAGACCTACTTCTCCGCCACCGGCGAGTTCGTGAAAGTCGACCTCACGCACTTCGCGCGCTACGCCGACACCTCCACGGTGGACACCTTTTTCGTTAATTTCCTCCGCGCGGACTGACCTGCTCAGGTGCCCGGCGCTGCCTGCTGATTCCCCGGTGCGCGGCGGAACTGAGTCGGGGAGCACCCGACCCACCGTGTAAACGCATGAGAGAAACTGGCGACGTCGGAGTACCCCAGTTCTGCGGCTATCTCGCCCACACCGATGCCAGGATCCAGCAGTCGCGCTGTCGCTCGTTCTTGAACAAACTGCTGCCGCAGGCGGCGCAGGGTGGTGCCCTCGGCGTGCAGGCGCCGCTTGAGTGTGCTCACCGATGTCGAGAGCTCCGCCGCGATACGAGTGCCGTCAGCGCGCGCAGGATCGGCGTCGAATTGTGCGCGGACCAGCTGCGTGTAGGAACTGGGCCTGCGCTGTTCGTAGACGCGTCGAAGCTCGGCGATACCGATCCGGTAGGCCACAGGGTCGGAGAAACGGCACACGTCGTGGAGCACAGCAGCCGGTATGTGCACGAACGCCGCAGGCGCGTCGAAAACGATCCGATGGCCGACCTCACCCACGACGATCGGGTCAGACGGCGCCTGGCACGTCAGATGAAGCTCCACGGAAGGGACGGCACCGGCGAGCATGTCCACCAACCGCAGGACAGCCAGACCACCGTAGGTAACGGCGAAACAATCGGTGCCGGCGCTGTCGGTGCGCCCGGCCAGAGCGATCGTCAGTCCAGACTCTCCGTGCTGGAACTCGGTGCTCAACGCGGTCGATATCAGGGGCAAGAACTGAAGCAGTTGAACAACTTCGACGACGGAACCCGCACTGACCAGCGGCAAACTCAGGGGACCGAACGAGGTCAGCTGGGCGTGCTCGGCGAACGCCACACCCAACCGGAACCCCTGCTGAGCGTCCATCGCCGGATACACCTCGTGAAACCACCGGACAGGTACCTGGCCCTGTCGCGCAATGACGGCCGCGAGATCGACGCCCTCGCGGGCCATGATGCGTCCGAACGCCCGCGTCTCCGCCGCGCCCAGGGCACCGCTGTCGACGAGCTGCGCGAACGCCAGCGGCGGCATCCCCAACTCGACAAGGCTCACATGAGCCAAATTAACAAGACATCGCGACGTCCGAGCCTGGATCAGGCACATCCGCCGCGCGCACACTCACTTCCACGACCCACGAATCAGGAGGTGGCCATGGCCACGATCACTTACGTGACCCACGACGGCGAGGACTACCCCGCGCCGGTGACCCCCGGCAGGTCACTGATGCAGATCGCAGTCGACGAGGCGATACCGGGCATCGATGGCGACTGCGGCGGTGAGGCGGCATGCGGAACGTGCCACGTCGTCGTCGACAGCGCGTGGATCGACACCGTCGGCCACAGCACAGACGTCGAAGAAGGCATGTTGAGCATGCATCCCGAGCGTGAAGCCAATTCGCGACTGGCCTGTCAGATGACCGCCAGCAACGAGTGGGACGGTCTGACCGTTCGCCTTCCCGAGTTCCAGTTGTGAACGGCTAGAGCGAAAGAGCAACGTCTATGAGCATCGCAACTGCCCTCGCCGACAAAGCGCAGTCCATGATCCCGATCGATCTACAGATCCGTGGCGCCCACGTCTATGACAAGACCCGCCGGATCGTCACTCGAACCGACGGCAAGAAGATCTTCACCGAGACCCCCATCCCGCCGGTCGAGGACGTCGAACTCACCGACATCGATCTGAGCAACCCATTTCTCTACCGACAGGGCATGTGGCGGTCCTACTTCGAGCGGGTGCGCAATGAGGCGCCCGTTCACTTCCAGCCCCGCAGTCCCTTCGGACCGTTCTGGTCGGTCACTCGACATGCCGACATCATCGCTGTCGACAAGAACCACGACGCGTTCTCCGCCGAACCGTTCATCATCATCGGTCGGCCGCCCCGATTCATGGACATCGCAATGTTCATCGCCATGGACCCGCCGCGGCACGACAAGCAGCGCGCCGCCGTCCAGGGAGTCGTCGCACCGAAGAACCTGCGCGAGATGGAGGGCCTCATCCGCTCCCGCGTCCGGGAGGTCCTCGACGAGCTACCGCTCGACGAACCGTTCGACTGGGTCCAGACCGTGTCGGTTGAACTGACCGCGCGGATGCTCGCGACGTTGCTCGACTACCCCTACGAGCAGCGCCACAAACTCGTCCAGTGGTCGGATCTGGCCACGTCGATGGAGCAGGCCAACGGCGGACCATCGGACAACGACAAGGTTTTTCGCGAGATGGTCGCGATGGCACAGGGCTTGAGTGCGTTGTGGCGAGACAAGGCCGCTCGGACCGCGGCAGGCGAAGAGCCCGGTTTCGACCTCATCACCATGCTGCAGAGCAACGATGACACCAACAACCTTCTCGACGACAGCCCCATGGAGTTCCTCGGGAACCTCGTGCTGCTGATCGTCGGCGGCAACGACACCACCCGCAACTCGATGAGCGGCGGAGTGCTGGCTCTCAACGAGTTTCCCGAGCAGTTCGAGAAACTCAAAGCCAACCCGGATCTGATCCCCAATGCCGTGTCGGAGATCATCCGGTGGCAAACCCCGCTGGCATACATGCGCCGGGTCGCCAAGAAGGACGTGATGCTCAACGGTCAGTTCATCCGCGCAGGCGACAAAGTCGTCATGTGGTACGCCTCCGGCAACCGCGACGAGCGGGTGTTTGACCGCCCGGACGAGCTCATCATCGATCGATCCAACGCACGCAACCACATCGCGTTCGGTTTCGGCGTGCACCGTTGCATGGGAAACCGACTGGCCGAATTGCAGTTACGCATTCTCTGGGAAGAACTCCTCGAGCGCTTCGACGACATCGAGGTGGTCGGTGATCCAGAGTACGTGCAGTCCAACTTCGTTCGCGGGATCAGCAAGATGATGGTCCGTCTGACCCCCAAGCAGGAGAAGTGACCGCTGATCGGGTCGTGATCGTCGGCGCCAGCCACGCCGGCGCACAGCTGGCGGCCAATCTGCGCAAAGAGAAGTGGGCTGGGGACATCCTGCTGATCGGCGACGAGGGCCGCCTGCCGTATCAGCGGCCACCGCTGTCCAAGGCATACCTGGCTGGCGGTTGCCATCTCGACGACGTCGCGATCCGCAGCCACCAGTTCTACGACAAGCAACGGATCCAACTCGTCGACGCAACCGTGACCTCGATCGACCGTGCAGAACGAACCGTCACTCTCGGCAACAACAACGCGGTGCCCTACTCCAAGTTGGCCCTGTGCACCGGCGCTCGAGCTCGCGCACTGCCGGTCCCCGGTGCCGACCTGCCGGGCGTGCACTATCTGCGCACCGCTACCGACGTCGAGGCCATCCGCGCCGCCGCGGTCCCGGGTTCGCGGGTCGTCATCGTCGGCGGCGGGTACATCGGCCTGGAGACAGCGGCCTCGCTTCGAACACTGGGTGTCGAGGTCACCGTCCTGGAGGCGGCAGGACGCGTACTCGAACGTGTCACGGCGCCCGTCGTGTCGGAATTCTTTGAGCGAATTCATCGCGAGAAAGGTGTTGAGGTACGGACCGACACAATCGTCGAAGGGTTCTGCGGCGACGAACGCGTCGCCGGCGTTGTCCTCGCCGGCGGAGAGACGCTGGCCGCTGAACTGGTCATCGTCGGCGTCGGCGTCATTCCGAACACGGAGCTCGCAGCAGCTGCGGGCATCGACGTCGACAACGGCATCCTCGTCGACGACCGCGCTCGTAGCAGCGACCCCGACATCCTCGCGGCCGGCGACTGCGTCAGCCACCCAATCGAGCGGTACGGCCGTCGCGCCCGTCTCGAATGTGTGGCAGCCGCCACCGAGCAGGCCAAGGTCGCGGCCGCCACCATCTGCGGCAACGACTCGGCTCTCTCGTCACTGCCGTGGTTCTGGTCCGACCAGTACGACTTGAAGCTGCAGATCGCCGGGCTGAACACCGGGTACGACGAGGTACTTCTCAGCGGTGATCCCGCCCACGACCGCGGCTTCACCTGTTACTACTTCCGCGACCGCGAACTGATCGCGGCTGACTGCATCAACCGGCCCCAGGACTTCATGACTGCCAAGCGCGCGATCGCGCAGCGCTCGTCGATCGACAGGGCCGAACTGATCGGAGCCACCTCGTGAACACCTCCCCCATGACCGCGAACAGGCCGGCAGCGGCGTTGGCGCGCTCGCGCTTTCTCGACATAGACCACGCCACCGTTCGGACCTTCACTCGCGAGGCTGTGGGCACCGCGGACACCGACCGGGACAAGGCCCGCCGACTGTTCGCCGCGGTGCGCGACGAGATCCGCTACGACCCGTACAGCGTCTCCGACGACCCGGAGCACTACCGGGCGAGCCACATCATCGAATCCGGACGTGGATACTGCGTCCCCAAGGCCGTCGTGCTCACCGCCGCATTCCGCGCCGCGCGTATCCCAGCGCGGCTCGGCTTCGCCGACGTCCGCAACCACCTACAAACGGGCACACTGCGTGAGCTGATGGGAACCGACGTCTTCGTTTATCACGGGTACAGCCACGTCTACATCGACGGCCGGTGGCTCAAGGCGACACCCGCGTTCAATTCGGAGCTGTGCGCACGGTTCGGAGTTGCCCCGATCGACTTCACCGGCGACAGCGACGCGTTGCTCCACGCTCACTCCGCGGACGGCTCCACACACATGGAGTACGTCCGCGAGAGAGGTGTGTTCGACGACCTGCCTCTCGACGACATCCTTGCGGCCCTCACAGAAGCCTACGGCCCTCTGATACTCGCGAGGCGTGCACTGCCGAAGGATGCATTTCATTCACGCCCCAACACAGGAGACTCGTGACGATGTCCGGCCCCTCGTTGATCGACCCCTACCCGCACCGCATGGGTGGCCACTGCGGGTCCGGTGCGATGCGAGACCTGATGGAGTGGACCGGGCTCGGCTACGACGGACCACCCGACGAGGGCCTCGTCTTTGCCCTCGGCGGAGCCCTCTCCCTCACCTACATTCGATCAAACGCGCTGATGCCACCCGTGTACTTGGTCGGACGAGGACCTGGTTTCGAGGTCGACCTCCCCCGCCGTCTGGGCGGCACCGTAGAGGTGCTCGCCACCGACGACCCGGCCGAGGGTTGGGAGAACCTTCGTGGCGAGATCGATCAAGGCCGCCCTGCACTGGTCTGGGCGGAGATCGCTGAACTCCCCTATCTGCGGGTCCAGTTGCGCATGAGCCGCCACGACATCGTGGTGGTCGGCTACGATCGGGCACAAGGCGTCGCATACATCGCCGACAACGATCGTCAAGACCTTCAACGCATCCCACTGGACGCACTCGCACGCGCGCGCCGCTCGACCTCCTTCCCTGAGCCGACCCGACACACGCTGTTTCACATCGATTGGCCGCAGACGCCTCCTTCGATTCACGAGGTGGCGGCACAGGCGTTCGCACAATCCGCCGAAAGCTTGAGCACTCCGAGCGGGTCGACGATCGCAGGCCCCGCAGAGCAGGGCTCGCACGGCCTCGACGCGGCCGGCGCTCTCGCCGTTGACGTCCTCAGCTGGGAGACCCTGTCCGGCGACGAACTCGAGATGCACCTGTTCAGCCTCGGCGCGTTCATCGAGAAGGCAGGTACCGGCGGCGGTTTGTTCCGCCGACTGCTGGCGGAAGGATGCGATGAGATCGCACGCCTGACAGGGGATCAGGCAACCGCCGACCTCGCGTCCGACGCCCATCGAGCGGCGTCATCATGGACTGCGGTCGCGCGCGCGGCGGTAAACAGGGATTTGCATGCGTCTGAGCGACTTCGATCCGTGATCACCCATGCGGCGGCTCTGCCCGGAGCGGAACAGACTCTGAGAGATTCGCTACAGATGGCCGCAGCGAGCCTTGCAGACAAAGCAGGTGAGCCGAACACATCACGGAACAGCTAGCGGACTCGCGAATTCCGGATGCCCGAATGGGACGTCGCGACGGAAACGAACACCCACCGACGCAGCCGCCCCGTCGATGATACCCCAAGAGGTCTCGAGGATGTGGGTGGCGAAGAGTGACCGGCTCACTGATCCGGATCGACCCTGATCGATCCACCATCTTGTGGCGGAGACGCCCGCTCCCAGGATGGATGCGACGGTGAGGGTCACGAGAGACTCGTCCGCACCCACGCACCGCAGACTCCGTGCGAACTCGCCGGACACGATGTCCATCACGGAGCGCAGCTGCTCCGCAGCGTTCCCGTCGGCTGACTGCGCACCGTCGAACATATGGTTCGTCATGAGAAAGCGAAACAGGACGGGGTGGTCATCGACCAGTCCCACATACGCTGCGATCGACGACTGGAACAAATCGTCTACGGAGCTTCCCTCCGTGTCGGCGAACAGCGTCGATTGCGCCGAATCCCAGATCATTGATCCAAGCCGAGCGGCGATGGCGGAGTACAGGCCCGCTCGGTCCCCGAAGTGTCGGTACAGCTTCGGCTTCGAGGCGCCTGCCTCCGCCGCGATGTCATCCATGCTGACGCCGTCGCCACACTTCTCGATCGCACGGATCGCGGCGTCGACCAGTTCGGCTTTGACCACGGTCCGGTGAGAATCCCAGCGCGTGCTGCGAGCATCACGAACCCGACGCTGGACCTCTACGGGGGCTGCCGAGATACGACGAACAACAGACATGTTCGTCACATCGTATCAAAGGCACGCGGGATGAACGACGCCCGTCAGACTGCAGTACCCAATCTGTCCAGTGCGTTGTTGAACTCTTGGGTGCACTCCAGATTGACCATGTGCCCGGCTCCCTCGACGCGCACAATTTCATGCAAAAGGCCGCGGGTCGCGAGGCGCAGAGCGAGGTCCACCGAATGACCCGTCGGTGTCAGCCTGTCGGAGCCGCCCACGATGACGGTGACCGGGACGGACAATGCGTCGACCCCCCGACTGACGTCGATCGTCGCCAGCACACCGCCCCACATACCGCGCACCTGCGGCGGACAACGCAGCACGATATCTGCGCACTCGTCGACCACAGCGGCGCTCGCCCGCGGTCCGAGGGTCCCGTAACGGATGAGTACACGAGACAACCGTGTGTCGGGCATCTCGGGACCCACGACGGACAATCCCGCGGCGAAGGCTCTTTCTGCCCGAACTCGAAGGCGACGAGGCGCTTTCACCAGAGTGGAGCGGCTCACGAGGTCTGCCGGCCCGGTACTGGCCAGCATCGCGCCTCGCGCCAACTCCGACACCGAGTCCGGATGTTCACCAGCCCAACTCATCACGGACATCCCACCCATGCTGTGGCCGACGACGATCGCCTTCTGGCTCGGAGTCGCCACCGCGCGGACGACCGACTCCAGGTCATCGGCGAGGAGGCTCGCCGAGAACGGAACCCGACCGCGATCGCTCCAACCGTGTCCGCGCTGGTCATAGACGACCACGCGGTGGTTGGGTGCGAAATGCTCGATCTGCGGGCGCCAGAACCGCCCCTGGCAGGCCCATCCGTGGCTGAACACCAGCAACGGAGCATCCTCCGGCCCGTACTCTTGCACGAACAGCTTCGTGCCGTCGAACGAAGCGATCTCACGATCCCGCGACACCGGAGCGAGCCCGGCGACCTCAGAGGTCATCGAAGCTCACCGTCACAGCATCGGTCAGAGGAAGGGCCTGACATGCGAGCCGCTCACCGTCCGCGATGTCATCCTCGACGAGGATGTTGTTCTGCACCATGTCCACATCGCCCTCGACCAACTTGCAGACGCACGCGCTGCATGCGCCTTCCCGGCAGGAGTACGGGGCGTTGTGCCCCTTCGACAGCAGCACGTCGAGCAACGGAGTGTTGCGTGGCCACTCCATGGTGATGCATTCGCCGTCCAAGTAGACCGTGGCGGTCGCCACGCCGTCGTCATCGCCGAGCCGGCGGAGTGTGGCGGTGTCGAACGGATCACCGGTCAACGACTGGAAGACCTCACGGTGCACCGCGGAGTGGTCGACACCGCGTGACTCGGCCGACTTCTCAACCAGGTCCATGAACGCCCCTGGGCCACAGGTGTAGATCTGCGACCCCTTGTGCGCGTCGACAGCGGATTCGACGACAGCAGCCGACGGGATCCCCATCTCGGACTCCAACCAGTGGACGAGAGTGAAGCGCTCGGGGAACTCGTCGGCGATCTGCGCCAATTGGGATTCGTACATGATCGACTCCGCGTCGCGGTTCGCGTAGTACAGCGACACGGCACCCCCGCCGACGACGAGGGCGGACTTGATCAGCGCCAACACCGGCGTGATCCCGCTTCCACCGGCGAAGAAGAGGAAGTCCACGTCGAGATTCTTGGCCGTGAAATGACCAGAGGGCGGGAGGATTGTTAGTTCCATACCCTCAGTCGCGTTGTCGCACAGCCAGTTCGACGCGTAACCACCGACGGTTCTCTTGACGCCGATCTGAAGACGGAAGTCGTCGACGTGCGGCGAACTGCTCAGCGAGTAACAGCGCGCCACGTGCCCGGTCTTGTCCGACGGGATCTTCATCGTGATGAATTGTCCGGGGACGTGCTTGAAGTCCTCGACCATGCTGTCGGGGATCTCGAAGGAGATGGTGACCGAATCCTTCGTCTCGGCCACGACTTCGGCGACCGAGAGTGTCCGCGACCGCGCCGGAGGCGCAACAGGTGCGTCGGTGTCCACTGTCATCTGATGACTCCCCGCCGGCGAGCGATGGCGTATCCCGCTCGCGTGAGCGGCGCTGCGACGTCTTGGTAACGGGGGCCGACCACCCTGGCCACGAGATCGAATCCCCGGGCGTCGGCACCGATGAGCACGCGAGGCTTCTTCTTGTCCATGCCCTTCAGAATCGTCGACGCCGCTTTGTCGGGAGTGCTCCGAGCGATCTTGTCGAACATCGATGCGATGGTGGCGGAGTCTCCCATCTCGGAGACACCGCGCGCATTGTGCACGATGTTCGTCTTGACACCACCCGGGTGGACGCATGTGACCGACACCGGGTATCGGCTGATCTTCATCTCTTGGCGAAGTGCCTCGGTGAATCCGCGAACGCCGAATTTCGCCGCGTTGTAAGCACTCTGGCTCGGGATACCGATCAATCCGAACACGCTGGACGTGTTCACCAGATGCCCGTCACCGGAAGCGATCAGATGCGGCAGAAAGGCTTTCGAACCGTTCACCACGCCACCGAAGTTGATGCCCATGAGCCAGTCGAAGTCCTCCCAGGACATGTCGACAACGTCGGCGCCCAGAGCGACACCGGCATTGTTGAACACCATGTTCACCTTGCCGGCCTCGGCCTGGACATCGTCGGCATACTGCTGGAACGCCGCACGATCGGCCACGTCGAGGACCGAGGTCGACACCGTGGATCCGTGATCGACACGACAGAGGTCCGCGGTCTCCTTCAACCGAACGTCGTCGATGTCCGAGAGCGCCAAGGTCGCACCCCGCGCCGCCAACTGAACCGCCAGGGACCGGCCGATTCCCGATGCTGCGCCGGTGACCACGGCCACCTTGCCGTGGTAATCGCGCCGCTGAACGTCACTCACTGTCGTGTCTCACCATCTTCGTAGGCTGTCCGTTTGGCATCAGGTCGTCGTCAGACGATCTCGTAGTCTGAAGGTTCGAAATCTTTCGTGGCCCGCCAGTACTGCCAAGTGAATCCCGGCCAGACCGTCCGGTTGACCCCGTGGGAGTCGAGGTACCAACTCGTGCATCCGCCGTTGGTCCAGACACCGTTGGCGAGCTTGTCCTGGATGTCGGTGTTGAACCGTTCCTGGACAGCCGGACGCACATCCACGCTCTGCGCGCCCCTGCTCTCGACAGCGTCGATGGCCTTCAAGATGTACTTGATCTGCTGTTCGATCATGAAGACGACCGAGTTGTGGCCGAGACCTGTGTTCGGGCCGAGCAGGAAGAACAGGTTGGGAAATCCTTCCGTGGTGATGCCCAGGTGAGTGTTGATACCGGTCTGGTGCCAGTGCGAGGGGAGATCCTCACCGCGAGATCCCTTGAGCGCCAACTGATCGAATCCGTCGGTGACGTGAAAGCCTGTTGCGTAGATGATCACGTCCACCGGATGGGCGACACCGTCGGAGGTGACGACGGAATCAGCCGTCACCTTCTCGATCGCGTCGGTCACGACCTGGGTGTTCGGGGCCGCGAGCGCCGGGTAGTAGTCATTGGAACCCAGGATCCGCTTGCAGCCGATCCGATAGGACGGCGTCAGCTTCTTCCGGAGCTCGGGATCGGAAATGGATCGCGCGATGTTCCACTTGGCGACCTTCTCGATCGGGCGCATGAGGTTCGAGTGGCCGTTCAGGCCGAATGCCAGACTCTCCGCACCCCAGTAGACCGACCACCGAGCGAGGCGACGGGACACCGAGATCTTGCTCAGGACGGTCCGGACGGCGGCAGGCACCGTGAAGTTCTTGCGCGGCAACACCCACGCGGGCGTTCGCTGGAACAAGGTGAGGGTCCCGGCGTCCTTCTGCACGAACGGTACGAACTGGATGGCACTTGCACCCGTCCCGATCACCGCTACCCGCTTGCCCTCGATGTCCACCGAATGGTCCCACTCGGCGGAGTGGAAGGCTTCACCTGCGAAGTCCTCGATGCCCTCGATCTCGGGGTAATTCGGGATGTGCAGAGCGCCGACGCCGGACACAACATATTGTGCGATGTACTCACGCCCCGACTCGGTCTGCAGGTGCCATCGCGACTCCGACTCGCTCCAGTGACCGGAGACGAGCTTCTGTCCGAAGTGGACCTTCTGAGTGACGCCGCGCTTGTCCGAGATCTCTTTGAGGTATTCCTCGATCTCCGGCTGAGACGACCAGACCTTCGACCAACTCCCCCGGGTCTCGAAGGAGTAGGAATACATCAGCGACGGGACATCGCAGGCGCATCCCGGGTAGGTGTTGTCGCGCCAAGTACCACCGACGGATTGGGCCTTTTCGAGAACGATGAAGTCGCTGTAACCGCGGCGACGCAATTGCACCGCCATCCCGAGGCCGGAGAAGCCGCTGCCGACGATGAGAACTTTCGTCCTGATCGGCTCGCTCGCAGACGGGGCGGCTGTATCGGACGCACTTGGCGTCGTTGCGGTTGTTGAAGGGGTCATGTATGTCTTCTCCTCACGAGGTGATTGGGTCGGACCGCGACTGTGCCGGTCGTCCCGGGACCGCCGCAGAACAGATTCCCGCCCGGACTCCCGGGCGGGAATCTATCGGTCGCACAACTGATTCGGGGTTCAGCGAAGGTCGTCGGGCAGGCTCCGAGTGGCGCGCCACATCGCCATCGTGAACTTTCCTTCCATCATCCCCGCCTCGTGGAAGAACCGGATCATCGGCTCGGACATGAACTGGAGGTTGACCCGATAGTTCGGGCTGGTCTGCTGAGCCCAGACACCACGCAGCCTGCTGATGCCGACCGCTGGGTAGACCTTGGGATTGATGAGCAGCGGGTAGGCGAGATTCGCAATCACTGCCAGGACACCGCGGTGCCAGGCCCTTGCAAGCTTTCCGCGTCGCTGCATCCCCTGCACCATCTCCAGGCGGGCGAAGGTGATGTGGCGCGCTTCCTCCAGCACATGGATCTTCATGAGCTGACGCAGCTGCGGCTGCATCCCCGGGTCGTTCATCGCTTCCCGCTGAGCACGGTCGAGGATCTCCTCGATGAGGAGCGTGGCACCGGAGACCGACGGACCGATCGGAACGAAGTGCAGGATCTTGGCGACGCTCAGAAATCCCTTGGGCAGCTTGTACGGGGGCAGCCCGGTCTTGTTGATCAGGCGAGCGAACATCGTCGAGTGGCGCGACTCGTCGCCGATCTCCGTGAGAGAGTAGAGGGACTTCTGGTCGGTGAGGCCACCCTTGGCCGTCATCCTCAGCAACGCCTGGCTCAGCAGGTTCTCGGCGTAGATGCCGAAGCTGAGGATGCTGACGATCTCGTGGCGTCCGAGCTCGATGCGCTGCTCTTCGCTCATCTTTTCCCATAGCTTCGTGCCGTAGAGCGATACCCGATGCTCGGGGAGATAGCGCTTGTCGGACTCCCACGGTGCATCCCAGTCGATGTCGATCTCAGCGTCGTAGAACTTCTCCGCCGACGAGCGGAGCAGGCGGCCCGCGGACCGCTCCATGTCGACTGGCTTGCGTCCGTTGACTCGGGCCAGTCCCTCAGTGGAGAAGTCAGGCTTGGTCTGCACGTCTTGAACGGTCATGGTTCACATCCTCCGTGGATCGTACGGGCCGAGTGACCTCGACTTCATACCCGTTACTCTGGGTATCCGATACTGATAGTGTCCCCACGAACCCCGTTCTTTGTCAATGTTCGATGTGAAGAAGATTGGACTACGAAGTGACCGACGACCACGACCTCGACTTCTCCGGACACGGCACCGTGATCTGCCGTGGGACGGAGATCCCGGTGCAGGCGAAGATCAAGGGGTACTTCCAGCCCTTGAGCGGGCTTTACACCTGGTACGGCCGAATTCAGAAGAACGATCAACTCGACGCGGCGCTCGGCGGAAATCGCACCGTGGCGGTGTTCTCCACCTCGGAAGGACGGGCCGAGTGCGTGATCGGGGATCCCGACTTCTGGGGTCGCTATCGGATCTCGGGGAAGAGCCGGCCGCCGTACCACGTGCCGAGCAGCCTCGAAGAAGTGGAGGCCATCGCGCAGTCCGAGCACCACGACTGAGTTCCTGTGTCGGGTGAGCCCGTCGCGCCGGACCGACGGCGCGGAACGGGCCCGACGTCGTTCGCAACCGTTTGACCGAGAGGAAGCGCCCCGTGGCGAGTTCGTCCCCCACCCGCTCACGTCCGAGCGGGACACCCGACAAGGCGGGCGAATACAGCGTCCTCCTCGAGCGGGTCGCATGGTTCACGTTGCGTCGCAAGGGCGTCGTGGCGCTTGCATGGATCGTCGTCGCGGTGGGCCTCGCCGTTCTGTTCCCCCAACTGGAATCGGTCATCCGCCAGCAATCGGTCGATCCGATCCCTGCCGGGGTCCCGTCGTTCCAGACGCTCGACCGCATGGGTGACGCGTTCGACGAGCGCGGCGCCAAGACAACGGTGTTCGTCGCGATGGAGAACAAGAACGGCCTCTCCGACACCACGCGCGCCCGGTACAGCGAGCTCGTTTCCGCCCTGCGAGCAGACACCACTCACGTCCTCGCGGTGCGCGATCTCCTCGGTGACCCACTCACCGAGAGCCAGGCGTTGAGCAAGGACAGACAGGCCTGGTATCTGCCGCTGGGAGTCACCGGCACACTTGGGGGCCCCGACGCCGCCGACGCGGTGAAAGCAGTGCGCGACACCACGAATCGCATCTTCGCGGGAACGAACACGACAGTTCGCGTCACTGGTCCGCCGGCGACGTTCAGCGACCAACTCGCCGTCGGCGAGTCGGACCTCATCCTCATCACCGTCGCAACGGTGGCACTCATCGCAGCGATCCTGCTGATCGTCTACCGCTCCGTGTTCACAGCTCTCATGCCGTTGTTGGTGGTAGGGATGAGCCTTGCCGTGGGTCGCGGCGTCCTCTCCGGTCTCGGCGAGATCGGCATGCCCGTGTCGCAGTTCACGTCGATGTTCATGACCGTCATCATCTTCGGTGCGGGAGTGGACTACTCGGTCTTCCTCATCAGTCGGTATCACGAGGGCATTCGTTCAGGTCATGCCCCGGATGTCGCGATAGCACACGCGACGGCGACCATCGGTCGCGTCGTGCTCGCCTCGGCGGCCACCGTGGCGCTCGCCTTCCTCGCGATGGCATTCGCGAAGCTCAGTGTCTTCAACACCCTCGGACCGGCCTGCGCGATATCGATCGCCTTCGGATTCTTGGCGACAGTCACCCTGCTGCCACCCGTACTCTCATTCGCTGCGAAGCGAGGCGCCGGGCTCCCGCGTCGTGACCTCACGCGGAAGTACTGGCACCGCGTCGGGACGATGGTCATCCGGCGTCCCGTACCCCTGCTGGCGGTCAGCGTGGTGGCGCTGATCGGCCTGGCTCTCATCTCGCTCTCGATGCGGATCACGTACGACGACCGCGAGGGGCAACCCTCCGACACACCGAGCAACGAGGGCTACGCGCTGTTGAACAGCCACTTCCCCAAGGACATCATCATCTCGGAGTTCCTTGTCGTGGAGTCACCCAAGGACCTTCGAACGGCTCAAGGGCTCGCCGACCTGGATCAGATGGCATCACGCATCGCACAGACCCCAGGCGTCACCCGCGTGATCGGCGTCACTCGTCCCACCGGGCAGAAGTTGCAGCAAGCACAGCTGTCGTGGCAAAACGATCAGATCGGCAGCAAGATCACCGAACAGACCAGCGGTGCCGACGCCAGAAAGGGGGACTTGCAACTTCTCAAATCAGGCTCGTCGCAGCTCGCCGGCGGCCTGGCCTTGCTGAACTCACAGATCGCAACGAATCTGGCCCCACTGTCGGGACTGTTGGGTCAGGCGTCCTCCGCCGGGGAGCAACTCGATCAGTACCGCCCGCTGGTGAACCAGCTCGCCGATGCGGCTCCTGCCCTCGAGCAGTTCTCGCAACAGGCGCCTGAGCTGTCCCGACTTGCGCGTCAGGCGCAATCAGCCGCCGACACCGTGGCGCCCGCGTTGTCTGCGCTCGACGCGCCGTGGTGCCGGCAGATCCCGCAGTGCTCAGCTCTGCGCACACAGACCGCCGACCTCCGGGAGGTCGCGACGAGCCAGTCGCTGGGGAAGTTGGCAGACTTCGCCACCCAGCTGGGCGCGGTGAACACACCCGGTGCGTCGGACCTCGCGGCGCTGCAGGGTTCGCTGACCACGCTCGACTCTGCGCTACAGACCATCAACGGCCAGGACCTTGGAAGCAGGCTGTCCCAGCTCGAGACCGGTGTGGGCGCTCTCGCCGACGGTGCGCGACAGCTCTCCGGTGGGGTAGGCGCACTCGTCGACAGCAACATTCAGCTGCTGGGTGGACTGTCACAGGTCGCCGCGCAGCTTCGGGCACCCGCGCGCGAGGTCGGCGACTCCGACTCCGCCACCGGGTTCTACCTCCCCGCAGACGCCTTCAAGGACAAGCAGTTCAGCGAGATCGCCCGACAGTTCATCTCACCGGACGGCAAGACCGTTCGGTACGCCGTCCAGACCTCGTACGACCCCTATACGGCGGACGCGATGACATTGGCCAACAAGCTGTCACGAGTCGCCGAGGATGCCATGCCCAACACCACGCTCGAGGGGTCGCGCGCATCGGTCGCCGGTTTTCCCGCGATCAACGCCGATGTGCAGCGCCTGTTGGCGCATGACTTCAAGCTCCTCGGCATCGCGACCCTGCTGATCGTCGGGCTGATCCTGATGATGCTGCTACGCGCTGTCGTCGCACCGCTCTACCTGTTGGCCACCGTCGTGCTCAACTACGCGGCAGCTCTCGGCATCGGCGTGCTGGTGCTTCAGCACGTCTTCGGGCAGGGGATCGCCTGGCCTGTCCCGCTGGTGTCGTTCATCGTGCTGGTGGCGGTGGGCGCCGACTACAACATGTTGCTCGTGTCCCGACTGAGGGAGGAGACGACCGGAAGCATCAGACTCGGTGTACTTCGTACGGTGGCGCACACCGGGTCGGTGATCACCTCGGCCGGCCTGATCTTCGCAGCGAGCATGTTCGGACTGATGGTCGGTTCGATCGACGTGATGGTGCAGATCGGTTTCATCATCGGTGTCGGATTGCTGGTCGACACCTTCCTCGTGCGTACCCTCGTCGTGCCCGCTCTCGCTGCGCTGCTGGGCAATGCGAGCTGGTGGCCTGGAAACCTCGACCGATTCCGACGCGTCCCGGACAACGAGACCGACTGGACGGTGCCCGAGGCCGATCTCACGAGCGTCGGCCGCTGACAACCTGATCGAAGCCGACTCCCCGGCGCGGTACCCGTCCACGGGTGCCGCGCCGGACTCGTTCGTGTGGCGCGTCCGGGTTGCGTTCGCCCTGAACGCAATCGTTGCCGGACGTCTCGCACGGGCCGAACCTGGTGGCCGACCAACTTCCACAGGAGGCTTCACCATGGCCACGGTCCGAGACCGTCACCTTCACCTCGCCGGGTTCTTCTCGGCGGGCAACGTCACCCATGCGCACGGCGCGTGGCGCCACCTGGCGGCCACGAACGAGTTCCTCTCCGGCGCCTATTACAAGAAGATTGCGCAGACCCTGGAGCGCGGCAAGTTCGACCTGCTCTTCCTGCCGGACGCGCTCGCGGTCGAGGACAGTTATGGCCACGATCTCCAGACGGGGGTCGGCCTGGGCGGACAGGGCGCGGTGGCCCTCGAACCTGCCACCGTGGTGGCGACGATGGCGGGGGCGACGAACCGCCTCGGACTCGGGGCGACCATCTCGACGACGTATTACCCCCCCTTCCACGTCGCACGGATACTCGCCACTCTGGACAATCTGTCGGACGGACGGGTCTCCTGGAACATCGTCACCTCGTTGAACGACTCCGAGGCGCAGAACTTCGGCATCGACACACATCTCGAGCACGACACCCGGTACGACCGCGCGGACGAATTCGTGGAAGTCGTTCGGAAGCTGTGGAACTCGTGGGACGACGACGCGCTGCTGCTCGACAAGGTCGGTGGACGCTTCGCCGATCCCAAGAAAGTTCGCTACGTCGACCATCGGGGAAAGTGGTTCGACGTCCGCGGCCCTCTGCAGATCCCGCCGTCGCGTCAAGGCGAGCCGGTACTCCTGCAGGCGGGGTTGTCCCCCCGCGGCCGTCAATTCGCGGGTCGGTGGGCCGACGCGGTCTTCAGCATCTCCCCGACGCTGCAGACGATGCAGCACACCTATCGCGACATCAAGGCTCAGGTCACTGCGGCGGGCCGCAACCCGGACGCGACCAAGGTGTTCACCGCGGTCATGCCGGTTCTCGGTGAGACGGAGGCCATCGCGCGCGAACGCCTGGAATACATCAACAGCCTGGTCCATCCCGAGGTGGGCCTGTCCACGTTGTCGAGCCACAGCGGTATCGATCTGTCGGCATTTCCCCTCGACACGAAATACTCCGACATCGTCGCCAGCCTCGGCGACGCGCACATCCCGACGATGCTCCGGATGTTCTCGACCGTCGCCGGAGGCGGCGAGGACCTCACGGTGGCCGATCTGGGCCGCCGATACGGCACCAACGTCGGATTCGTACCCCAGTGGGCTGGAACGCCCACCCAGATCGCCGACGCACTGGTGGAGCACTTCGACGCAGGCGCGGCCGACGGGTTCATCATCTCCGCCGCGTACCTCCCCGGTGTGTACGAGGACTTCGTGGACCAGGTGGTGCCGCTGCTCCAAGAGCGGGGGGTGTTCCGCGACGAGTACGAGGGCGCAACCCTGCGCGACCACCTCGGGCTCGAACTGCCGAGCGCGGTGAACACGTGATGACCGGCGCATCGACCCGCACCGACACACTCGCGTACAGCAATTGCCCGGTGCCCAACGGTCTCTTGGTGGCCCGAGAGTCGCAGCTGCTCTCCTGTGTCGGGATCGACCTCGCAGTCCTGGGTGGGGCGCAGGGCACTCTGCACTTCACCTATGACCACCCTGCGTACACGCGGTTCGGCGGAGAGATACCACCACTGGTGAGCGAGGGACTGCGAGCACCGGGGCGTACCAGGCTCCTGGGCGCAACGGTCTTCCGTGGTCGGCAGGGCTTCTATTCGTCCGACCCCGCGGTGTCCTCGCCGGCTGACCTCGCCGGGAGGCGGGTTGGGGTGTCCGCGTCGGCCATCCGCATCCTGCGTGGCGTGCTCGGTGATTACCGCGCGCTGGATCCGTGGCGTCAGACCCTCGTGGCGCTGGGCACGTGGGAGGCGCGGGCGTTGCAGAACACGCTGCGGGGGTCAGGTGTCACGCTCGACCAGGTCGAGCTGGTTCCCATCGAGGTGGCCGGTGTGGACCTCCCGCCGGACCGGCTGGCGGCGTCGGCGAGTGTCAACGGCGCCGACCTCTTTCCCGCCGTCGGGGCGCATCAGGCGAAGATCCTCGCCGGTGGCGAGGTGGACGCGTTGTTCAGCTGGCTTCCCTGGGCTGCAGAGCTCGAGGACCTCGCCGGCGTTGCGCCGCTGGTGGACCTCGAAGCCGACGCAGCGAATCACTACGCCAGTGTCTGGACCGTCAGTGCACAGCTCGTCGACGAGGACCCCGAACTCGTCGCGCGGTTGGTGGACACGGTGGTGCAGGCGGGCACGTGGGCTCGGGAGCACCGTGCGGAGACCATCGGCATCCATGCCCGGAACCTCGGTGTGACCGAGCCTGCCGTCCTCCGAGGGTTCGGGGCCGACTTCGTCGACCACCTGGTCCCGACCCTCGGCGACGACGCGCTCGCCGCGCTTGCGAACACCCAGCGGTATCTCGTCGAGAACAACCTCGTCGATCGCGAGATCGACCTCGAGCGCTGGGCGGCGCCGGAATTCCTCGAGACGAGTCTGCGCTCAACAGCGAACGGAGAGATCGAATGACACTCACCGACGACACGACGTCGAACATCAGCACGCACCGGGGCGATCCCGTCGCCGTCGCCCGCAGACTCGCCGCAGGGTGGCGGGAGGGACTCGTGGAGCGCGATCGGGACGGCGGGCCGGCGTCCCGCGAGAAGGAGGATCTGCGGCGCAGCGGTCTGCTCTCCCTCGCCGTGCCGGAAGAGTACGGCGGCTGGGGTGCCGACTGGCCGACCGTCTTCGCGGTCATCCGTGAGATCGCGAAGGTCGACGGGTCGCTCGGCCACCTCTACGGGTACCACCTGGTGTGCGCCGCGTTCGTCGAACTGCTCGGCTCACCGGATCAGCGCGACGCAACCTACCGGCGGGTGGTGGAGGGATCGTGGACAGGCAACGCGTCCAGTGAGAACAACAGCCACATCCTGGACTGGAAGGTCCGCGCCACGCCCCGGGAGGACGGGGGCTATGTGCTCGACGGGACCAAGCACTTCTGCAGTGGAGCGCTGGGGTCCGATCTGCTCCTGGTGTTCGGCGTCGCGCAGGACGACGATGCACCCGAGCGGTCGGGGATCATCACCGCCGTCATACCGACCGATCGCGAGGGTGTGCGACCCAACAACGACTGGAACGCCCTCGGCATGCGGCGGACCGACAGCGGGACGACCGATTTCCACCAGGTCGAGGTGCTCCCGCACGAGGTTCTCGGAGCACCGAACAGCGTCATCACCGAGTTCTTCACCTTCGGACGAGCCAGCCTCTTCGGTCCGCTCGTACAGCTGATCTTCTCGAACGTGTACGTGGGGATCGCGACCGGCGCGCTGGAGTCGGCGCGTGATTACACACTCGCGCATGCTCGACCGTGGACCCCCGCGGGTGTCACCGAAGCGACCCAGGATCCCTACGTCGTCCGGACCTTCGGCGAGCTCGCGATCGCGCTGCAGGGCGCGGACGCGGCGGCCCGCGACGCCGCGCACAGTGTGCAGCGGGTGTGGGAAAAGGGTGCCGCTCTGACGCCCGCCGACCGCGCCTCACTGATGGTCCAGGTATCCGGGGTGAAGGTGCTGGCCACCGAGGCGGGGCTGTCGATCGGCAGCCGGATCTTCGAGGTGATCGGGGCACGCGGTACCCACCCGCGCTTCGGACTGGACCGGTTCTGGCGCAACATTCGGACGCACAGCCTGCACGACCCGGTGTCCTACAAGATCGCCGACGTCGGGCAGTACTTCTTGAACGGTCGTGACCCGGTTCCCGGCTTCACGTCCTGACGCAGTGCCATGAGAGGCGACTGTGCCCGTCGGCGGGTCCGACGGGCACAGTCGTATCGTCAGTCAGTCGTGTCGTCGGTCAGTCGTGTCGTCAGTCAGTCGGACACGACGACGGTCAGCTCACCGCGTTCGTGTTGAGCGCGCAAGACCTTCTTGTCGAACTTGCCGACGCTGGTGCGGGGAACCTGGTGCACGAACGCCCAGTTCCTCGGGATCCACCACCGTGGGATCTCCTGCGGGCAGTTCTCCGCGAACCACGTGCGGAGCTGATCGGCCGTCACCTCGCGCCCGGGGGCGGGAACCACCACGGCAAGCGCGGTCTCCTGCCAGCGGGGATCCGGCATCGCGACGACGGCGGCCTCGGACACGTCCGGATTGGCCATGATGAGGTTCTCGAGTTCGACCGACGAGATCCACTCTCCGCCGGACTTGATCACGTCCTTCGTCCGATCGGTGAGGGTGAGGAACCCGTCCGGGCTGATGTGCCCCACATCGCCGGTGCGCAGCCAACCGTCGCGAAACTTGTCGGCGTCGTCGAGGCGGTAGTAACTGCCGGTGACCCACGGCCCGCGGACCTCGAGCTCCCCCACCGACTTGTCGTCGCGCGGAACGAGCAGGCCGTCGTCATCCACGAGCCGCATCTCGACACCGCAGATGGACCGGCCTTGTCGTTTGCGGAACGACATCTCGTCCTCCAGGCTCGTCCCCGCGGGCGGGCGCCCGCTGGTCGCGAGTGGCGACGTCTCGGTCATACCCCATGCCTGCATGATCTGGACGTCGAAGCGATCCCGGAAGCCCTGGATCAGCGACTGCGGCACCGGGGCGCCGCCACAGGCGACAAGGTCGATCGACGACAGATCGACATCCGGGTTCGCGGCGCCGTACTGGAGCACGTCGTTCCAGATCGTCGGCACCGCACCCGCTTTCGTCGGGCGGTGTGTCTGGATCATGTCAGCCAGGGGAGCGGCCTGCAGGTACCGGTCGGGCATGAGCAACTCCGCACCCGCCATCAACGACGCGTAGGGAAGGCCCCAGGCGCTGGCGTGGAACATGGGCACGATGGGCAGCACGCGATCGGCTTCCTCCAACGCAAGAGCGTTGCCCGTGCACGCTGCCATCGAATGCAGGAACACCGAACGGTGGCTGTACACGACACCTTTCGGATCCCCGGTGGTACCGCTCGTGTAACACATCCCCGCGGCCGACCTCTCGTCCGGGTCGACCCACGAGAACACCGACGACTCGGCTGCCAGCGCTTCCTCGTAACGGAGCACCGTGACGTCGCCGCCTTCGAGCGAGGAGATGTCGCCGTCGCCCGTGACCAGGACCACCCGGACCGTGGTGAGGCCGGGCAGTACCGGAGCGAGCAACGGGATCAGGGAACTGTCGAGTATGACGACCTTGTCCTCGGCGTGGTTCGCGACGAACTGCAACTGCGCCGGGGAAAGGCGAATGTTCAAAGTGTGCAGGATCGCGCCCATCGAGGGGATGGCGGCATAGGCCTCGAGGTGCTCCTGGTTGTTCCAGAGCATGGTCGCGACGCGATCGTCGTCGGTCACACCCACCCGTCGCAGCGCATTCGCCAGCCGCGCGCACCGCTCCTCCATCTCACCGTAGGAGGCGGTCCGGGCGGGCCCGTCTCCCATGTAGGTGATCACCCGGCGCGTGGCGTGGTTGGTGGTCACATGTCGCAGTATCGACGCAACCGTCAGCGACATGTCCTGCATCGTGCTCTTCATCGTCAGAACCCTTCTGCGGCGTCTGCCGCGTCACTGAGCAGGACCGTAGTCCTCGATCTGCCAGCCGCGACCGGTGTTGGACACAACGACCTTCAGCAAGGTCGGGAGCTCGCTGGGTTGCGGGTTCTGGACGTTCTGCGTCTTCTGGCTCGCGAACACGAGAACCGTGTACTTTCCGTCAGCGCCGCTGACGCTCGTCCCCAGCACGCGGCCGGAGGCCTGCACCTGCGCCTGCTGCATGATCTGCGTCAACGTCGGTCTCACGTCGTCGTAGCGCTTGACCAATGCATCACCGGCGTCCTGTTTCACCGCCGTGAAGAATGCATCGGTGTTCTGATAGCTGTAGGTCAGCGATCTGGTCGTGTAATCCGCTGCCACCTTGCCGGCAGCAGCGTGCTGAGCGGCCGCATCCTCCATCGACGATTTCGCCTCGTCGGCGTCGGAGTAGAGGAACGCGAACACCCCTACCAGCGCCGCGAGGACCGCGATCAGGGCGCCCGCACACGTCGCACGCGTACGTGCTGATCGCCACCACCCGTTACGCCCGACGGACTTGGTGGCATCGGGTGGGACACCCGATTCGTCTGCGGTGTCGGCCGCTGTCACCTGTTCCGCCGGTTCAGCGCCGCCACTGGTCGGGGACTCTCTCACATCGACGTGCTTTGTCATGATCGGCTTCCTCTTCGCGCTTGCAAGGATTGTGCTCGGCATCGAGTCATCGTGGCGCCGCCTGGACGGCGACGGGGACCTCTGCCCGTCCCGGCCGCGACGCGGGGAAGGTCCGAGCCAGCAGGTCTCCGATCGACCCGAAGTCTACGTACGTGTCGGCGATGGTCGCGGTGGCCGGCTTCACCGCCCGGGTGATGGTCAGCAGGTCGGGTTGCAGTATCTGGATGTAGCCGCTCAACTTCTCGACGAGCTTCAAGATGGGTGGCCACTTGTCATAAGACGTGGAGGTGAACACGATGAACGCCCGCTGGATCCTCGCCAGCCCGTCGACCGCTGCAGGCGTGCGTACCGACGCTCTGCTGAGGACGCCACCGACGTTCGACATGAGGCCGAGGAGGAACTCGGCGTTGTCGGCGGTGACACGGACCGCCCCGTCCTTGCCGACGAAGTCGACCAGACGGCGCATCATGTCACCGATGGTGTCGAGGTCTCGCGATCGACCGTCGACAGCCGCCGCGATCGTCGAATCGATCGATGCGATCGACGCCGGGTCGAGCGCGTCGGCGACCGCGGACATCTTCGGGAGCACCTCGGGTACCGAGGTTGAGACGTGGACTGCGCTCGCGGGGATGACGTCGCCTCCCCGGAGATAACCACCTGCCGTCGTCGTGTTCGAGGGGACGAAGTTCACGTACTGCTCACCAGCCACCGACAGGTTCTGGATCGACATGACGGTGTCCCTGGGGATCTCGTGCGTCGAGTCGATCGACATGTCGACCACCAGCTGCGCTCCGTCGACATGGATCGACGTCACCTTTCCGACCGGGACGCCCTCCCACATCACCGGCGAGGTGTCGAGCAATCCACCCGAGCTGTCGATCCTTGCGGAGATGGTGTACGACGAGCGGGTCGGATCGACCCGTGCGACGTCGACGACCAGGTACGCCGTACCTATGACCAGGACGACGGCGAGCGCTACAAGCGACGCGAGAGTGCTACGGCTCACGGCATCATTCCGATCGATCTGAGGACGGCGACGAACGACCCGGCGTCACGTCGCGCGAGGTCGCGGCCGTCGATGGAGACATCCGACACGTTGACGTCCGGCCGGCCCACGAACGGGATGAGCTTGTCGCGGATGACGCGGGTCGCCTTGTCCGTGACGGCCTTGCTGTACAGGTCGGAGTTGGCGATCGACGCGATCACCGGCGCGATGGCTCCGACCGACTCCTTGATCCTCGTGTACTCCGGGTCGACGATCCTGCCCGCCGCGACCGCGAAGTCGCGCAGGTTCGCGATCAGCAGCGCCACGTCGATCAGTGAATAGCCCAGTCCGTAGAAATTGGTGCCGCCTTTGGTGAGCATCCGATCGGTGCCGGTCGGGTCGGCCAGGATGACTTTGAGCGTGCGATCGGCCGATTGCAGGACGACGTCGAGCTTGTCCGTGTTCGCCGACACCTGGGACACCGTCTGCAGAGTGGTGCGGTACAACGCGTCGAACTGGGCGGCGTCGGACGGGAATGTCGTGTTCAGCGTCGCGATGGCAGTGTGGATCTTGCCCAGTTCGCCACCCCCGAGGACGTTGGCCATCCCGCGCATCACGTCCTCGACATTCGCGGCCGGAGCGGTTCGGGACAACGGGATCACCGAGCCCGAGTGCAATGTCTGGGTGGTGGACGGCTGCGACGGCGGCAGGAGCGCGACGTAGATCTCGCCGAGAAGGGTGTCCTGGCGGAGTTCGGCTCGAGAATCCGCCGGCAACACAGCCTTGTCTTTGATCCGTGCGGTCACCACCGCGTGGCCGCGGTCGTAGTCGACGCTGTCGACCGCCCCCACCTCGGCGCCCTCGGAAAGCACCTTGGCCCGCGCAGGCAGGTTCAGTGCACTCGTGAACTCGATGCGAACGTCGTAGCCACCTTCGCCGGAGCCCCCCAGGGTCGGCGGGTTGTCCGCGCTGATACCGCATGACGCCACCAGTACTGCGAGAGTGACAAAGACGACTACAGCACCGGCTACGCGCCGTGATGCGTTGACTGTTCTGATCATCGAGATCGACCGCCGATCAATCCGGCGATGGTTGCACCCGATGCCGCTGTCTGGCATACCCCTCGTGCGGCCGGAGACCCGCACGCCCCGGCGACTCGAGCGAGAGGCACCGACGTCGCGAAGGCCTTCAGAATCGACTCCGAGTCAGGATGATCGACGATGAGCTTGGCTGTGCGTGCCGCGACTGTCGCCACCACGTTCGGCTGCTTGGCGGCGTTCGCGATGAGCGGGACAGCGGCGTCACCTATCGCGAAGATCGGCGGACCGAAATCCGAGGCGAGGCGCGACAGGATCGGGACGAAGGTGCCCGCGTATTCGGTCGCGGCGCCGAATGTCTGACCGAACGCGATGATCACCTCGATCGCACCGACGAAGTTGTCGAACAGCTGTGTCACCTCGGTACTGTTCTCCGTCGCGACCCCGGTCAGGGTGGCGAGATTAGACACGATGCGGCGGATCTGGCCGTCCCGCTTGGCGGGGTCGTCGATGAGGGCCGCCGAGTCCTTGATGATGCCGGAGACGTCACCTGCGGTTCCCTGCAGGTTCGCGGAGACGAGCTTGAGTGACTGCATGACAGCGTCGGTGTTGCGGCCGTTGTCCCGCACGAGGTCGTCGGACAGGTTGCTGATCGAGTCCAGTGTCTGACTGACACCCAGCGGAGTCCTGGTGCGCGACAGCGGGATGCACTCGTTCGAGTCGTATCGCGCCCCGCCGGCGAACGGTTTCGAGAACTCGATCTGCCTCTCGGTGACGATCGACAGTGACACCAACGTCGCGCCCACATCCGAGGGCAGCGGAACGTTCTTGTCGATCTTCATGTCGACTCGCACGCCCGGCTGATCGCCGTTCTGGTGGATACCCGTGACGCTTCCGACCTTTTTGCCGAGCATCGCGACCGCGTTTCCCGGATATAACCCCGACGCGTCGCCGAAGTCGGCGCACAGCGCCCGTGTGTCGTCGGCAGCCGACGTCCGCGCCACCACCACGCCGACGATCACCACCACGAGCACGAGGACCGCGGCCAGAGGAAGCAGAAGCCGTCGCTGCATGTCTGTCAGCACCTCACATCACCACTCGGGATACACAGCCGCACCGCGGGTTCGGCGGCGGGGCCCCCGACCGGAGCGTCCAACAGGACGCTCAGTCGCCGGGATATCTGATCCACCTGCGACAGAGCATTTGCGTAGCCGGGCATCTGATCGGACACTTTGGTCAACAGTCCCTTGAACTCCTGCACCGACGGCTCGATCCCGTCCCGGTACGCGACGATGGGCCGGGTCAGCAGCTTGAACAGGCGTCGTAGGTAGTCGAACCCGTCGCGGACGTTCTGTATGTCGGGCCCCAGGGTGCGGGCGAGGAAGCTGAGTTGCCGGAGGAAGTCGACGAGGACCTGCTTCCGGTCGGCCAGAGCCGCCACGTACTCGTCGGAGAGCGCCACCGTCTTGTCCAGTTGCCCGTACTGGCGTTCGAGCAGGTCCATCAGAGCGCTCGAGTTTCGCAGCGCGTCGGGGATGTCGGTGTTCCCGTTGGAGAACGCGCCCTGGAGCAGCGATGCAGTCCTGCGCAGATCGACACCACGCACATCTCGGAACACCGGTGTCGTCGTTTCCAGGGTGCTGGAGATGTCGTAGGTGCTCCCCGTCTGGGTGAGCGGGATCGCTCGGTCCAGGTTCGCTGGACCGCGCCCCGGGTCGAGGTCCAGAACTCGCCCGCCGATGGGGGTGATGAGACGCACGTTTGCAGTTGCATCCGAACGCAAGGCCACAGAAGTGGCCAGCCGGAACGTCACCGTGATGAATGTGCCGGTCAACTCGACGGTCGATACCTTGCCCTCGCGTATGCCGGCAATACGAACCTGATCACCCGGCTTCAACCCACCGGTGTTGACCAGCTGGGCGGAATACGTGCGCTGGCCCGGCGGCGCAACGTACACGACGCCCGCGATCACCAACCCGACCACGATGACCACCGTCACCACACCGGCGACGATGAGATCTCGCCGTCGTTGCGGGCGATGGTGCGGGCGGGTCCGAAACCACGACTTCACTGGCAGACCACCAATCGCTGTCCCATCAACGCGACCTGCGCCGTCCTCGGCAAGGTCATGGTTCCTCGAGAACACCCTGCGCCGGCTGCTGCGGGTGGGGCGTTCGACGCCGCGGAAAGAGCCTCGAGAACCGGCTTGAGCAGCACCGCGCCGTTCAGCAGCGCCTCGGAGTCACCGGGCTCTCGGGACAGTCGGCCGTAGATGGCATCGAAACTCGCGTCGTAGGTCGACTCCAGCTGCTCACCGCTGAGCACCGTCTTCGACAACGAGCGGTTCACCTCCCGGAGCGACGCACGGAGGCGGTCGCTCACCCGGCTGAAAGCGTCGACGATCGACCCCAGTTTGTCGATCAACTCGACGAGTTGGGCGGAGCGACCCTTCAGCTGGTCGGACACCTGACCGAGACTCGTGACGATGTTGGTGATGATCGACGTTCTCTGCGTCCCGTAGGCGGTGATGTTCGCGATCTGCCGCATCACCGGTGCGATACCGCGTCCATCCCCCTGGGCGACACGCAGCAGGTTGGATTGCAATTCGTTGATCTCGTTCGCGTTGAGCGTGTCGAACACCGGTTTGAAGCCGTTGAAGAGCGTCGACACATCGAACGAGGGGATCGTCTTGTCCAGAGCCACCTGGGCGATCGAGTTCGCCGACGAGCCCTGCGCAGCTCCGATGAGTTCGACATACCGCTGGCCGAGAAGATTCTGGTAACGGACTGCCGCGGTGGTCTGCGGTGTGATGGACACGTTGTCGTCCAGGTCGAACCGGACGAGTGCAGTCGAGCCTCTCAGCTCGACGTCGGTGACATATCCGACCTTGACACCTGCCAGGCGCACACCGTCGCGTGGCTTCAGTCCCGAAGCGTCGGAGAAGACCGCCGAGCGCTGACGCATCGACCCGTCGCCCGACGGTTGGAGCAGCGCGACGATCGTGTACGACAGGACGCCGATCACCGCGACAAAGGCGACGATCTTGAGAATCGTCGGTGTGATGGATCGAAGTGTCATCGCGTGGGCCCTCCCATCCCCAGCGCACTCTGCAGTGCCGGCGAGGTCTGGACGACCAGCGCAAGCTGCAGCTGAGCGCGCCCACCCACCATCGGCGTCGCCTTGTCGATGCTGTCGAGGATCTGCGGGATGGTGTAAATGGTTCGCACCAACCCCGAGGCCGAGCGAGCGACCGGCCTGGCGAGGTCGAGTCCGACGTCGAGCAGCGAGCTCAGTGCCGGGTAATTCTTGGTCAGCAGGCCGCCCAGCGCACCGAACAAGACTTTTCCGGTGTCGTTCAGGTTGCTCTTCGTGCGGGCGATGTTCTGCTGTGAGGCGAAGAAGTCTGCGATGTCCACGTTCTTCAGCACGCCAGGTACAAATGGCGTCATGAAGTCGGCGACACCGTTGGACAGGTCGGCAGCGATGGCGAGGTCGGCGCCCACCGGCCGCCGTTGAACCTCTCGTGTCAGCTGCGCGATCTCGAACACGAGCTTGCCGGTGTCCGCGAGCGTCTGTGAGTCGTCGACCACGAACTTCACCACGGCGTTGAACGACGGCTGATCAAGCGCCTCGACAAGGGTGGAGATCTTGCGGATCAGGGTCGAGACCGACGTCTGTTCAGATTGCTGTCGGTTCACGTACACCGTGCCGCCGTTGCGCACGCGCGGTCCGTGGCCCGGATCGAGGATCTCCAGCGCGGTGGGCCCCAGCGCGTTGGCGGACGTGTAGTTCACGCTCAACCCTTGTCGTAACTGCAAGTCGTCGCGCGAGCCCGTGAAGTCCACCGTGAGTGTGGCTCCGCGATCGCGGACCACGACATCGGAGACCTTTCCCACGGTGTATCCGAGGTACTTCACCTCCGAACCGCTCTTCAGGCCGTCGCCGATCGTGTCCGTGTTTATCGTCAGCGTCGACGTGTTGGTGTAGTCGCCGTTCGCGTTCCCGATGAGGAAGTACGCCGCGGTCACGCCGACGACGATGAGGATGAGGCCGCGAACGATCAGGTTCCGGCGCGACGGAGCGCGGCCAGACGGGTCTTGGAACACTGCCACCTGATCGCCGCCTATCCCGAGATCCGCACGCCGGAGTCGAATCCCCACATCAGGAGAGTCAAGATCATGTCCTCCACGACGATGATGATGAGACTGCTGCGGATCGCCCGCCCCGACGCTCTGCCGACGCCCTCGGCCCCACCGGTCGCGTAGTAACCCTGGTAGCTGTGCACGATGACCACGGAGACCACGAACACGAGGACCTTGATGAGCGAGAAGACCAGGTCCTGCGGTTTGAGGAACTCGTTGAAGTAGAAGTCGTAAGTGCCCCCGGACTGACCGTGGACCTGGGTGACGACCAGCTTGGCTGCGAAGAAGCCGAGGATGAGGGTCACGATGTAGAGCGGGATGACTGTCGTTATTGCTGCGACGACACGGGTGCTCACCACGAACGGGATCGGCCGGACGGCCATCGACTCCAATGCGTCGATCTCCTCGGCGATGCGCATCGACCCGATCTCCGCGGTGAGCCGGCACCCAGCCTGCGCCGCGAACCCTATACCGGCGATGATGGGTGCGAGTTCGCGAGTGTTTGCATAGGACGAGAGGAAGCCTGTCAGCGAC
Organism: Williamsia sp. SKLECPSW1; assembly: GCF_054332755.1. Classification (NCBI taxonomy): domain Bacteria; kingdom Bacillati; phylum Actinomycetota; class Actinomycetes; order Mycobacteriales; family Nocardiaceae; genus Williamsia; species Williamsia sp. SKLECPSW1. Next base: position 936,752 of record NZ_JBTGLI010000001.1, read on the forward strand.
CCCATCCCGACGAGGTCCAGCGATGCGTATCCCTGGATGCCGATCGACGCGCCGACCGCGATGCCGAGAATGGCGAGCACGATGGCGGTGCCACCTCCGACGAGGATCGCACCCCGTCCCCACGCGAACTCCTGGATGTAGAGCATCGTCTGACGGCGATAGGAAGTCGCAACGTGCCTGATACCGCCTGCCGTCTCGATCACGAATGTGCTCACGTGTCCCAGTTGCTCAGGCACGTCGGCGAATGGACCGAGCGTCTTTCCGGCAATCTGTGTCAGCGTCGGGAATTTGTTGGATGGAACGGTGGTCACGCGATGGTCCTCATCCGATGGTCTGCGGGATGAACATGGTGGTGAGCTGGGTGACGAACACGTTGATGACGAAACATGCGACCACACCGAGCACCACGGTCGCGTTGACCGAGGTGGCCACCCCCTTCGGTCCGCCCTTCGTCGACAAACCGCGGTGACACGCGATGGAGACCACCACGAGACCGAAGATCAAGGACTTCACGAGTGCCACGACGACGTCGGTGACCGACGCGAACGACGCGAAAGACGCGACGTAGCTACCGGCCGTGATGCCCTGGACGTTGACGCTGATGAGGTACCCGGCCAGGAGTCCGGTGAACACGATCAGCATGCACAGCAGCGGAGCGACGAACAGCACCGAGGCGAATCGCGGAGCCACGACGCGGCGGATCGGGTTCAGCCCGATCGTTTCCATCGCCGCGATCTCCTCCCTGATCGTGCGTGCGCCCAGATCGGAGGCGATCGCCGAACCGGCCGCTCCGCCGAGGAGGAGCGCGGTGACGATCGGCGCTCCCTGCTGGATGATCCCCAGGCCGCCGGCGGCACCCGCGATGGACGTCGCGCCGACCTGCTGGGTGAGACTGCCGACCTGGACCGACACGATCACGCCGAAGGGAACCGCCACCAGGATGGCCGGGAGCGTGGTGACGGTGATCACGAACCACGTCTGGGTCACGAACTCCCTGAAGGGGAAGCGCGCGGCGACGATGTCGCCGATCGCCCATCGAAGTGCTTGCCCGGCGAGGCCGATGGTGCTGCCGAACGTCGCCGCACCGTCGACCGCGCGGTCACTGATCCGTGTGGTGATCACCGTCTCCCGTCGTCACGATAATGGACCAGGTCACCCTGGAATGCGTTCAGCACAGTATCAGGTACTTGGCGTATTACCTACGTTCTCACAGATCGGTCTCGCGGTCGCCGCGTTTCGACGAGCCGGTACCGGAGTCGGCGACATCAGTCTGCGAAGGTGCTTCGTCGTCGTCGGCTACCGTCATGGCGCATGAAGGCCCATCGGCGTGTTCCCAACCCCGTGCTGCAGCTGGTGATCGACAGACCCCGCATGGCGGTTCCGCGGACTTATCCGTTGTCGCGCTGGCGATCTCGAGCAGACGACCTGAACGGACAATCCGTGTTGGTGACCGGCGCCTCGTCAGGTATCGGCGCCGCGACGGCTGCGAGTCTTGCGCGGCGCGGCGCGCACGTGCTCGTGGCTTCGAGACGCACCAGCGAGTTGGACGATGTCGTCGCACGCATACATCGCGACGGAGGAAGTGCATCCGCCTGGCCGGTCGACTTGTCCGATCGTGTCGCCACGGAACGGATGATCGGGGACGTGCTCGACAAACACGGGTGCCCCGACATCGTCGTCAACAACGCGGGCCGGTCCATTCGTCGACATGTGCTCGAGTCGACCGACCGTCTCCACGACTTCGATCGCACGCTGGCGCTGAACTATCTCGCACCCGTTCAGTTGACACTCGGATTCCTTCCGGCGATGAAGGAACGGGGCCGCGGACACTTCATCAACGTGTCGACCTGCGGGATTCCTATAGGCGCCATGCCGATGTTCTCGGCATATGCGGGTTCAAAGGGGGCCTTGACGGCATTCAGCAGGGCAGTTGCCTCCGACCTGCGTGGAACCGGGGTGGCGGTGACCCTCGTCTACTTCCCTCTGGTCCGGACCGCGATGATCGCGCCCACCGCCGACTACGCTGAGGCCCCGGCGATAACTCCCGAGGCAGCCGCCGACTGGATCGTTCACGCGGCCTCGCGGCGCGGCGCGGAGGTGATCCCGGTGATGGCCTCGTTCATGCGAGGCCTCGGCGCTCTCTCGCCGGTGGCTGCGGACTGGCTTGCCGCCAGAGGCGCACCCTGACACGAGGGACGTGCGCCGTCCTGCTGATCATGCCCGAGTGGACCCTGAACCGCCCCGACGCTGGCGGGCGAACTCGGCGAGGACGACGCCCGCGGCGACGGAGGCGTTGAGGCTCTCGACGGGACCCGACATCGGTATCGACAGGATCGAGTCGCACGACTCGCGCACCAGCCGCGAGAGCCCCTTGCCCTCGGACCCGACGACGACGACGGTCGGGCCGGTGCCGTCGTACTCGTCGAGGGTGACGTCACCGTCCGCGTCGAGTCCGACGAGCTGCGCACCGTCGGCAGCCCAGTCCTTCAGCGTGCGGGTGAGATTCGGCGCCTGGGCCACCGGGAGCCGCGCTGCGGCGCCGGCACTGGTCCGCCACGCGACCGCGGTGACGCTGGCACTGCGACGTTGCGGGATCACCACGCCGTGCCCGCCGAACGCGGCCACGGACCGGATCACCGCACCGAGGTTGCGGGGGTCGGTGATGTTGTCGAGCGCGACCAGCAGCGGCGGCGTGCCGCTGTCGACGGCGGCGCGCATGACGTCGTCGGGGTGGGCGTAGGTGTAGGCAGGCACCTGCAGCCCGACACCCTGGTGAAGGCCGTTGGCGCTGAACCGATCCAGCTCGGCGCGGCTCGCCTCGAGGATCGCGATCCCCTTATCGCCGGCGATCGCGACCGCCTCGGACAAGCGCTCGTCGGGGTTGCCACCCACCTGGACGTACAGCGCGGTCGCGGGCACGCCCGCGCGCAGGCACTCCACGACCGGGTTGCGCCCGACCACGTACTCGGGACCGTCCTCGTCACGACGACGGGTGGTGGACCGGCCACCCCGGCCGGCGGGTGCGGCCTTCGACGCGGCCTTGGCCCGCTTGTGGGCGGCGTGGTACGGCCGGTCCTCGGCCTTCGGCGTGGCGCCACGGCCCTCCAGGCCGCGACGACGATTGCCGCCCGACCCTGCGACCTGCCCCTTCTTCGACCCGGTCTTGCGGACCGCGCCCTTGCGTTGCGAGTTGCCGGCCATCACTGCCCCTTCAGGTTCCACTGCGGGCCGTCGGGGGTGTCGGTCACCTCGACACCGGCGGCGGCCAACCGGTCCCGCACGGCATCGGCGGTCGCGTAGTCCTTCTCGGCCCGTGCGGCGGTCCGTCGCTCGAGCTCCGCCCGCACCAGCACGTCGAGCGCGGACATCGCCTGCGAGTCGTCGCCGGCGCTCTCCCATCGCGGGTCGAGCGGGTCGACACCAAGGATCGCGGTCATCGCCCGCACCGCTGCCGCGACCTCGAGAGCTCCTGCGGCGTCGCCCGATTCGGCGGCCGAGTTCCCCTGTCGGACCGACGCGTGGATCTCAGCGAGCGCGGCAGGCACCCCGAGGTCGTCGTCGAGCGCGGCCGCGAATCCGTCTGTCACGCCGCCGATCTGAACGTCACCGAACCGCGACCGCACCCGGTGGACGAAGCTCTCGATCCGGCGGTATCCCGCGGCGGCCTCGGTCAGCGCGCCGTCGGAGTACTCCAGCATCGAGCGGTAGTGCGCACTCCCGAGGTAGTAGCGGAGTTCGACCGGTCGCACACGCTGGATCATCGCCGGGGTCGACACGACGTTGCCGAGCGACTTGCTCATCTTCTCGCCGCCCATGGTGACCCAGCCGTTGTGCAGCCAGTACCGCGCGAAACCGTCTCCGGCGCCGTGGGACTGGGCGATCTCGTTCTCGTGGTGCGGGAAGATCAGATCCATCCCGCCGCAGTGGATGTCGAACTCGGCACCGAGCAGCGACGTCGCCATCGCCGAGCACTCGAGATGCCAGCCCGGTCGGCCGGGTCCCCACGGCGTCGGCCACGACGGCTCACCCGGCTTGGCGGCCTTCCACAGGGTGAAGTCCCGCTCGTCACGCTTGCCGGTGCCCGCGCTCTCGCCCTGATGCACGTCGTCGAGGCGATGCCCGGACAGCGCCCCGTACTCCGGCAGGCTCCGCACGTCGAAGTAGACGTTGCCGTCGGAGGCGTAGGCATGCCCGCGGTCGATCAGGCGCTCGATGTAGGTGACCATCTGCGTGATGAAGCCCGTCGCCCGCGGTTCCGCGGACGGCGGCAGCACCCCGAGGGCGTCGTAGGCCGACGAGAACTCCCGTTCGTGCGTCGCCGCCCACTCCCACCACGGCCGGCCCGCGTCGGCGGCCTTGGTGAGGATCTTGTCGTCGATGTCGGTGACGTTCCGGACGAACCGCACGTCGAGACCCGAGTGCGCGAGCCAGCGGCGGAGGATGTCGAACGCGATGCCGCTGCGGACGTGTCCGATGTGCGGGACGCCCTGGACCGTCGCGCCGCACAGGTAGACCGACGCCTCGCCCGCACGCAGCGGCTCGAAGTCACGCAGCTCGCGCGCGGCGAAGTCGTACAGGCGAAGGGTCACGTGCGGCGATCCTACTGGAGAGATGCCTGTGGTCGTGGCGGTCGCTCAGGCCCCGCGGGCGACGAGCAGTGCGGTCGCGACGGCGGCGATGCCCTCACCCCGTCCGGTGAGGCCCAGGCCGTCGGTGGTGGTCGCCGACACCGACACCGGCCCGCCGAGGAGGTCGGTGAGCAGTGTCTGCGCCTCGTGGCGCCGGGGTCCGATCTTCGGGCGGTTGCCGATGACCTGCACCGCGGCGTTCCCCACGTCCCAGCCGGCGTCGGTGACGAGGCCACGGACGTGGGTGAGCATGGTGGCGCCGTCGACCCCGTCCCACTCGGGTCGCCCGGTGCCGAACACCGCGCCCAGGTCACCGAGACCCGCGGCCGAGAGGAGTGCGTCGCACAGCGCGTGGATGCCGACGTCGCCGTCGGAATGGCCCTCGCAGCCGTCGTCGTCGGGGAAGTGCAGTCCCACCATCCAGCAGGGTTTGCCCGGCTGGACGGGATGGACGTCGGTGCCGATGCCGACCCGCATGCCGGTCATGTCGACGCCGCGGCCGCGCCCTGCGCGCAGAGCATGCGGGCCAGTCGGAGGTCCCACTCGGTGGTGATCTTGAAGGCCATCAGGTCGCCGTCGACCACGTGGACCGGGGTCCCGAGCGCCTCGGCGAGGCCGGCGTCGTCGGTGGCGTCGCCGCTCGACGCATGGGCGCGGACCAGGGCCTCGGGCCGGAAACCCTGGGGGGTCTGGACGGCGCGCAGCGGGCCTCGGTCGACCGTCGCGACGACGGTGCCGTCGCCGTCGACCTGCTTGAGGGTGTCGGTGACCGGGACGACGGGGATGACGACGTCGTGGCCGGCGAGAACGGCGTCGACGACCCGTGCGAACACCGCAGGCGGTGTCAGGGCACGGGCGGCGTCGTGGACGAGGACGACGTCGGGTTCGGCGGCACCGGAGCCGACGGTCGCGGCGAGGCACGCGCGGACTGAGTCACTGCGCACCGATCCACCGACCACCACGTGGGCGTCGGGCAGATCGGAACGGGTGACGTCGACGAGATCGGCCGGGACGGCGACCACGACCTGGTCGACCCCGGCGGCGAGCACACCGTCGACGCAACGCCGGAGGATGGTGCGGCCGCCGAGGTCGACGAATGCTTTGGGCATCCCCGCGCCGAGTCGGGTCCCCGACCCGGCAGCAGGGATCAACGCCACCGTCGAGGCGGCGGACGTCATGGTCTCGCTGTCCGTCAGGACGCGGCGGCGAGAACCTCGTCGAGCATGGTCGACGCCTTGGCCTCGTCGGTGCCCTGGGCGAGCGACAGCTCGTCGACGAGGACGCGACGGGCACGGGTCAGCATCCGCTTCTCACCGGCGGACAGACCACGATCCTGCTCACGACGCCACAGGTCGCGGACGATCTCCGACACCTTGATGATGTCGCCGGAGATGAGCTTCTCCTGGTTGGCCTTGAAGCGACGGGCCCAGTTGGTGGGCTCCTCGGTGTGCGGGGCACGCAGGACGTCGAACACCTTGCCGAGACCCTCCTCGCCCACGACGTCGCGGACTCCGACGTACTCGAGCTTGGTGGACGGGATCTGGACGGTCATGTCACCATCGGCGATCTTGAGGACGAGGTACTCCACCTGCTCACCCTTGATGGTGCGGACCACGATGTCTTCGACCTTCGCAGCTCCGTGGTGGGGGTATACGACGGTGTCACCGACTTTGAAATTCACTGTTCACTAGCCCCTTTCGATGGGGCCAGTCTAGCACGGGGGTGTTCCGTGCATCACACAACGGTGCAGGTCAGGGGCCTACCAGCAGCGATCGCCACACGGAGAGCCCCCGGGGGGAGCCCACACGGGCGTCACGGACACGCCGTCGGACACCCCGCAGCGGCCCGGGCGGCACCGGGCGACAACCTGTTTGCGCACCCGCGGCACCGGCGACGGCCCGCAGCCACTACGCTCCGTAGTGCATCGTCGGCGTGACCCGCACGGGTCCTTCAGGCTGAAGAGGAATCCCGGTGGCAGAGCAGTCCCCCGCCCAGGTCGCCCGCTCACAGCGGGTCGTCGCCCGTCTGACCTCGCCCCACGGCGTCGCACGCGCCGTCGCCGCGGCCGCCATCGGATCGGCTGTCGTGTTCGGCGTCGGCGCCTGTGGCGCCGGCCAGATCTCGCAGACCGCCGGTCAGGAGGCCGCCGTCAACGGCAACGCCGCCGGTGTCGGGCAGCTCGCCCTGCGCGACGTCCACATCGTCTACCCGAAGGTCAACGCCGACGACGCCTTCGTCAACGGCGGACCGTTCGAGATGGCGTTCCTGATCTCGAACAACAGCGCCTACCAGGACGACACCCTGGAGTCGATCAGCGTGCCCGGCGGCGGCAGCGCCACCATCACCGGCAGCCGCGCACTCCCGGCCACCAAGTCCCTGCGCGCCGGCCAGCCGTCGCAGCTGCTCACCGCGGCTCCCGCGGCGTCGGTCGCCGAATCCGCGGAGGGGTCGGCCGGGAACTCCGCAGACCCGAGCGAGAACCGCATCACCGTCACCCTCACCGGCATGGGCACCAAGGTCCGCCCGGGCCTCACCGTCCCGCTCGAGTTCACCTTCCAGCGCGCCGGGAAGATCACCGTCCGGGTCCCCGTCGACGCCGGTTCCGAGAACGGCCGCCGCGACTCGCAGTTCCTCAACCGCGAGAACGCCGAGGCCACCGAGCAGAACGAGCGGACCAACGCCGGCAGCGAGGCCGAGTCCGGCCTCGGCAACTACGGCTCGAACAAGCCGAACAACGGGTCCGGCGGCACCACGGGCTGACGCCCGCCCGCACTGTCGGCCCCCGCCGATAGGGTCACGCCGTGGCCAAACCCCGTCCGAGCTATCGATGCACCGCCTGCGGCGCGCGCGCCGCGAAATGGGTGGGCCGATGCCCCGAGTGCGGGGAGTGGGGCACGGTCGACGAGGCACCCACGGTCGCCACGGGTCGCCCCGGTTCCACCAGCTCGGCACCCGCGTCCCCGGCCCGCCGCATCACCGAGATCGACGCGACGTCGGCCGGCGCGTTGCCGTCCGGGATCGGTGAACTCGACCGCGTCCTCGGGGGCGGAGTCGTACCGGGATCGGTGGTGCTGCTCGCCGGTGAGCCCGGTGTCGGCAAGTCGACGCTGCTGTTGGAGACGGTGAAGCGCTGGGCCGAACAGGGTCGCCGCGCGCTCTACGTCACCGGCGAGGAGTCGGCCGCGCAGGTGCGGCTGCGCGCCGAACGCACCGGCGCCGTCCACGCCGAGGTGTTCCTCGCCGCCGAGACCGACCTCGACACCGTCCTCGGGCACGCCGAGCAGGTCGCGCCGACGCTGATGATCGTCGACTCGGTGCAGACGATGATCGCCGGCGGCGCCGACGGCGTGAACGGCGGCGTCACCCAGATCCGTTCCGTCACCACCGCTCTCACCTCGCTGGCCAAGAACACCGGGATCTCGGTGGTCCTCGTCGGACACGTGACGAAGGAGGGCGCCGTCGCCGGACCCCGGACCCTGGAGCACATGGTCGACGTCGTGCTGGCGTTCGAGGGCGACAAGCACTCCGCGCTGCGGATGGTGCGCGGGATCAAGAACCGCTTCGGGGCGTCCGACGAGGTGGGGTGTTTCGAGCAGCGGGGCGACGGTATCCATGAAGTGCCCGACCCGACAGGACTGTTCCTGCACCACCGCGACGACGACGTCCCCGGCACCGCCATCACCGTCGCGATGGACGGCCGACGGCCCATGGTCGCCGAGGTCCAGGCGCTCGTCACCGACACCCACATGGCGTCGCCCCGTCGCGCCGTCAGCGGCCTCGACTCGTCGCGGGTCGCGATGATCCTCGCGGTGCTCGAGGGGCGCATCGCGGTGAAGGTGTCCGACGTCGAGGTGTACGTCGCGACCGTCGGCGGGATGAAGATCACCGAACCCGCGGCCGATCTCGCGATCGCACTGGCCGTCGGGTCGATCCGCCGCATGAAGGCCCTCCCCCGGTCCACCGTCGCCATCGGCGAGGTGGGTCTCGCCGGCGAGGTGCGTCGGGTCAGCGCCATCGGACGTCGCGTCGCCGAGGCCAAACGCCTCGGCTTCCGGCACGCGATCGTCCCCGCCGGATCCGACGACCTCCCGTCGGGCATCAGGATCACCCAGGTCGCCGACCTCCACGAGGCCGTCCGCGCCGCCCTCGTCACCTCGGTCGACGCCTTCTCGTTCTGACCCGCCGTCTGTTGGGCGGCCGGAGCCGTTCGGTGGGCGGCCGGAGCCGTTCAGTGGGCGGTTGGAGCGGTTGCCCGTCGTTCGCACGGCCGCAGGTCGTTCGCATGCCGCCGGAACCATGCGAACGGCCCCCGAGAATGCGAGAGCGCGTCCAGCGTGCGAACCACGCCGGCGCCGGCGGACAGACGGCTGATCGACGAGTGCGCCGGCAGGAAATCCCTCAGGGCCGTGCGGCGCCGAAGTGCGCGCGCGGATCGACGATCACGAAGATCCCGTGACCGGCAGCGAGCGGAGGGCTGTCGGCCGGACCGGCGGCGTCGAACGCCTCCACGGCGCTGAACACTTTCCGGCGCTGACGGCCCAGGACGCGCGCGGTGAGCCGCAGCGTCGTCCCGATCGGGATCGGGAGCGCGTAGTCGACATCGAGGACGACGGTGACGGCCGTACTGCCGAGCTGCATGTTCGCCAGTCCCATCATCTCGTCGAAGACCGTGGCGACCACGCCGCCGTGGATGACACCGGGCCCGCCCTCGAACCGGCTCGTCACCTCGAAAATCGCTGTGGCGGTGAGATCCTCACCGACGATCGCGCGGAGGTGCAGCCCGTTCTCGGCGTCGGGTCCGCACCCGTGGCACCGGCGGTTGTGCGGCGGGATCACCTCACCCACCGCCGGGGCAGCCGGATCGCGCTGGACCGGCTCGAGGTCGGCGGGGACGACGAAGGTGGTCTTCACGCAGCGCGAATCTAGTCGTCGTTACGCTTGTCCCGGTCGCGACCCCTGCCGCGGCCCCGACGACAAGGGATTTCTCGATGGTGGACGTGGCGCACGGCGACCTGCTGCGGGCGACGATCGCACGGGTGGCCCCGGGCACCGGCCTCCGGGACGGGCTCGAACGCATCCTCCGGGGACGCACCGGCGCTCTCATCGTGCTCGGTTACGACGACGCCGTGGAACGCATCTGCGACGGCGGGTTCCACCTCGACGTCGAGTTCGCGCCGACGCGCCTGCGGGAGCTGTCGAAGATGGACGGGGCTGTCGTCCTGTCCACCGACGGCAGCAAGATCCTGCGCGCCAACGTGCAGCTCGTGCCCGACCCGTCGATCCCGACCGAGGAGTCCGGCACCCGCCACCGTGCGGCCGAGCGCACCGCGGTACAGACCGGCCACCCCGTGATCTCGGTGAGCGCCTCGATGTCGATCGTCTCCGCCTACGTCGACGGCGTCCGGCACGTCGTCGAGGGCTCGGACCCGATCCTGTCCCGCGCGAACCTCGCCGTCGCGACCCTGCAGCGGTACAAGACACGGCTCGACGAGGTCAGCGCCGGACTGTCCCGCGCCGAGATCGAGGACTACGTCTCCCTGCGCGAGGCGATGACCGCCGTGCAGCGCATGGAGATGGTCCGTCGCGTGTCGGTCGAGATCCGCCAGTACGTCCTCGAACTCGGCAGCAACGGCCGCCAGTTGAGCCTGCAACTCGAGGAGCTCGAAGGCGACAACGACACCGTCCGCGAGCTCGTCGTCCGCGACTACTACTCGAGCCCCGAGCCGGCCACCACCGAGGAGGTGCGGCTCGCCCTCGAGGCGATCGAGACGCTGAACGACACCGACCTGCTGGACTCGACCCTGCTCGCCGGCGCCTTCGGCTACCCGACCACCCTCGACGCCCAGGACACGACGATGAATCCGCGGGGCTACCGGTTGCTGTCCCGGATCCCGGGCCTGCAGTTCGCCCACGTCGACCGGCTCGTGCGGAACTACGGGACGCTGCAGGCGCTCCTCGCCACCAGCGCGGCGGACCTGCAGGCCGTGGACGGGATCGGCGAGATCTGGGCCCGCCACATCCGCGAAGGCCTGTCCCGCCTCGCCGAGACCACGATCGAACGCTTCGACTGAACCCGGCCGCCCGACAAACGGTCCCGACCGCCCGACAGACGGGGCGGGGACTCAGCGACTGGGCGGATCGGTGAAGTTGAAGGTGATGGGGGCACTGACCTTGGTGCCGAGGTTGCCGACCGCCTGGTAGGGACCGGCGGGCGCCACCACACGCGGGGTCTTGCATCCCGGGCTGCTCGTCGTCCCCGACCACACGATGGTGTCCTTGAATTGCTGGGCGGGCTTGAGCGTCTGGTTGTTCACCGACGCGATCGGCGAGCAGTCCGTGGCCGACCAGATGTACCGGGTGCCGTCGAGGCTGCGCACGGTCACGTTCTGCATGTCCTTGCCGACGTCGCGGGTGCAGTCCGCGAGACCGGCATTGGTCACGACGATGGTGAACACCGGCTTGTCGCCGACCGTGTAGGTCGGCTTGTCGGTGTAGAGGACCACCGAGATGTTCTGATCCGGGCAGAGGCCGGACGCGGGAACCGCGGTCGGGGCCGTCGACGACGTGGTCCCCGGGACGGCGCCGCCGGGGACGTCCGACGACGCCGGTGACTGGCCGGGAGCGCCACCGCCACCGCCGGATCCGCCCGAGCCCCCCGACCCGCTGCCGGGGACGGCGCTGTCCGACGCGTAGGGCGACAGCGACGGGAACGTCTGCGACGACGAACTCGCCGACGCACTCGTGTTGCGCGGGGAGTCCGAACCGCCCGACGCCCACACGATCAGCCCGACGATCACCGCGACGACCACCACCACGACAGCGATCGCCAGCGCACGACGGCGCCAGTAGATCTCCGGTGGCAGCGGCCCCTGCGGTTCCAACACAGACCAAACGCTAGAGGTCGGGCCACACATGCGGCCCGACCTCCAACGGCGTGTCGTCACAAAGTGACGGGCACTACTGACGATTCAGCGGTTCGCCCGTCGTCGACGACGACGGGACCGGCTCCGTCCTACGACGACGCCGCCATCGCGTGCGCCGCATCCGGAGCGTCGTCGACGGCACCGATCGCCTGGCGCAGGTACGTCTTGCCCTCGGCCAGGCTGTAGGTGAGTCCGACGATGCCCAGCTCGCCCGACTCGACCTTGTCGGACACGATCGAACTGCGCTCGAGCAGACGGGCCGCGGTCTCCGAGACGTGCTTGGCCTCGAAATCGGCTGTGGTGGAGAGCCCCTCGCTGCGACCGAGCAGGATGCTGGGGGTGACCTTCTCGACGACGTCGCGGATGTGACCGCCGGGGAGTTCGTTGGTGTCGAGCGCCTTGATGGTGGCGCCGACCGCCCCGCAGCTGTCGTGACCGAGGACCACGATCAACGGCACCTGCAGCACCGCCACCGCGAAGTCGATCGACCCCAGCACCGCGGAGTCGATCGCCTGGCCGGCCGTACGGACGACGAAGAGATCACCGAGACCCTGGTCGAAGATGATCTCGGCGGCCACGCGGGAGTCCGAGCACCCGAACAGGATCGCCTTGGGATGCTGCCCCTCGGTGAGGCGCGTGCGGTCCTCGATACCCTGACTCGGATGAGCGGGTGTCCCCGAGACGAACCGGTCGTTGCCGTCGCGCAGATCGCGCCATGCCTGTGCGGGAGTGATGTCTGCCATGCATGACATTGTGCCGAAAACCGGACAGGACGCCTCTGTGACATTCCACGACAGCCTGCTGACCTGGTTCGACGACCACGAACGCGACCTGCCCTGGCGTGCCGAGGGCGTCACCGCGTGGCAGATCCTGATCAGCGAGATCATGCTCCAGCAGACACCGGTGGCCCGCGTGATCCCGAAGTGGCTGGAGTGGGTGGACCGCTGGCCGGTCCCGTCGGCGATGGCTCGCGACGGCGTCGGCGAGGTGGTCCGCGCCTGGGGGAAACTCGGCTATCCGCGTCGCGCGATGCGCCTGCACGAATGCGCGACCGTCCTCGCGGACCGCTTCGACGACGAGGTCCCCCGCGACGTCGAGACGCTGTTGAGCCTGCCGGGTGTCGGTGACTACACCGCTCGGGCGGTCGCCTGCTTCGCCTACTCCGCACCGGTTCCCGTCGTCGACATCAACGTGCGCCGCGTGATCGCCCGGGCGATCCACGGCCGCGGCGACGCCGGATCGCCCGCTCGGACCGATCTCGCCGACGCACAGGCGTTGCTGCCGACCCGCGTCGACCTCGCGCCACGCTTCTCCGCGGCGCTGATGGAACTCGGCGCACTGGTGTGCACCGCGCGCACCCCGTCGTGTGCCGTCTGTCCGCTCCCGGACTGCGCCTGGGTGCAGGCCGGGCGACCCGAGGTGACCACCGCGAAGAAGGTCCAGAAGTTCGCCGGCACCGACCGGCAGGTCCGGGGGCTGATCCTCGACGAGTTCCGCTCCGCCACCGGCCCCGTCGAGCGCGGACGGCTCGACACGGTGTGGACCCGTGACCCGGGACAGCGCGAGCGGGCCCTCGACTCCCTGCTCGCCGACGGGCTGGTGGAGACCACCGACGGATCGCTGTTCTGGCTCGCCGGCGAGAGCGCGGCGGTGCCCGCCGATCAGGGCAGCGTCGCCGACAGGAACGCCTCGACCGCACCCCGGTAGGTCTCCGGCCGGTCGTCATGGACGAGGTGCCCGGCCCCGGTGACAGCGAGATGGGTTGCCTCAGGGTTCATCTCGGCCATCCGAGCCATCTGGCCCGGCGGTGTCACCCCGTTGCCCGCCTCGATCAGCAACGCCGGACAGGACACCGCCGCCCAGTCGTCCCAGAACGAACGGCGACCCCACTCGTCGGCGATCGCCTGCCAGATGTCGAGATCACCGTGCATCGCCCCGTCGTCGAATGCCTCGAAGAAGTAGCGGCCGGCGACCGCACCGAACACCTCCTCGGCGTGCTCGGGCGAGTCCAGCCGCCGGGGCCACTGCGCGAACACGTCGGACCACTCGGCGGTCGTCCGCCCGCGGAAGTCCGGCGCCATGTCCTCCACCACCACGGCCGACACCAACTCGGGGTAGGCGGCCGCGGTGCAGAAGGCGTGCAGCCCGCCCATCGAGTGCCCGACGAGCACGGCCGGGCCCCGATCGATCCACACGAGGATCTCGGCGATGTCGGCCACGAACCGCTCGGTCGCGACCTCGTCTGCGGCGAGATCGTCGAGCCCGGCGTGCCGACCGGCCCCGGTGTGGAAGGCGGCGTCGACGGTGAACACCCGTCCGTACCTCCGCAGCCACGGGATCTGCCGCCGCCACGTCCGACCGCGACCCATCAGCCCGTGCAGCAACAGGATCGGAGCGGCGTCCTCGTCGGCCCCGGCCTCGTGGTCTCCTCCGCCGACGGCGGCCCCGTGATCACGCAATCCTGCCTCGGCTGACACGGCCGATACGATAGCGGTCATGGCAGTCGTGAAGATCAATGCGATCTCGGTCCCCGAGGGCGCCGGCCCCGAGCTCGAGAAGCGCTTCGCCAACCGCGCCCACTCCGTCGACGGGACGCCGGGTTTCCTCGGTTTCCAGTTGCTGCGACCGGTGAAGGGCGACGACCGCTACTTCGTCGTCACCCAGTGGGAGTCCGACGAGGCGTTCGCCGCCTGGGCGCAGGGCCCGGCCCGGGAAGCGCACGCCGGCGAGCGGGCGAACCCGGTGTCCAGCGGCGCGGATCTGCTCGAGTTCGAGGTTGTCCTGGACGCACGTCCATCGTCGTGACAGTCGCACGTCCATCGTCGTGACAGTCGCACGTCCGTCGTCGTGACAGTCGCACGTCCGTCGTCGTGACGGGCCGCTTGCGATCGTCGTGAGGGTCACGCACAGGTCCTCCTGACGGCGGCGCGCAGGCGAGCGCGCGAGCTACCGTGGGTCATGGCCGCTCCCCCGGTGCAGCAGATGGCGATGTTCCCGCTGGGGATGGCGCTGCTCCCCGGGGAGCTGTTGCCCCTGCAGATCTTCGAGCCCCGCTACCGCGAGATGCTGGCGGCCTGCCTGGAGTCCGAGGACCCGCACTTCGGTGTGGTCCTCATCGCCCGTGGAGCCGAGGTCGGCGGCAGCGACGAGCGGCACATGGTCGCCACCCGCGCGTCGATCGTCGAGCATCACGTCAACGTCGACGGCCGCGCCCTGGTCCGCTGCGTCGGCACCGATCGGCTCCGCGTCGTCGACTGGCTCCCGGACGACCCGTATCCGCGTGCCCTGGTCGAGGAGTACCCCGACGAGCCGATCGTCTCGTTCGGCACCGAGTCGCTGGACTCGCAGTACCGCGCGGTCGCGGACAGCATCCGCGAGCTGTTCGAGCTCGTCCGTCAGGCGGGCCGTACCGAGGCCGAGTTCGACGACACCTCGGACGTCGACGATCTCGACGAGATCGACCGGGCCTTCCGCTGGGCCGGACAACTGCCCATCGGGCAGGCGGACCGCTACGCGATCCTCGCTGCGCCCTCGCCGTTGGAACGCATCGAGGAGCTGGCCGACGCGGTGGAGTCGGTGACGGCGGCCATCCGTTTCCAGCTGATGGACTGACCGGCCACCACACGACGTTCCGCAAAACTGGAACGTGTTCTAGTATCGGTGTCGAGCATCACACCTCGGCGGACTGGAGCGCGCACCCTCATGACCGACACCATCGACACCCCCACAGCAGCGACGACGGGATCGCACGATCACGACAAGCTCTACATCGGGGGACGCTGGGTGACGCCGCATTCCACCGACCGGCTCGAGGTGCGGTCGCCCGCCACCGGCGAGCACGTCGGCAGCGCGCCCGACGGCGACGCCCAGGACATCGACGCCGCGGTGCAGGCCGCCCGCGCCTCGTTCGAGTCGGGGGTGTGGAGCCGCACCTCCCCCGCCGACCGCGCCGCCGTGCTGCGACGCGTGGCCGACCTGATCGAGGAGCGCATCTCGCCGATCGCCGCGCTGGTGTCGGGTGAGATGGGCGCCAGCGAGGGCGACATCGCCACACTGCAGCAGCTGCCCGGAACCGGTGTGCTGCGTGCCTATGCCGACGCGATCGAGAACGAGGTCGCCTGGGTCGAGCACCGGACCGGCCTGTTCGGCACGACGCGTGTGGAGCGCGAACCGGTCGGCGTCGTCGGCGCGATCACCGCGTGGAACGTGCCGCTGTTCCTCACGTGCAACAAGCTCGGCCCGTCGCTCGCCGCCGGCTGTTCGGTGGTGCTCAAGCCCGCACCCGAGACGCCGCTGAGCGCGTTCGTCGTCGCGGAGATCTTCGCCGAGGCCGGCCTGCCCGAGGGCGTGCTCTCGGTGGTCACCGGCGGCGTCGACACCGGCAAGGCACTCGTCGACCACCCCGGTGTCGACAAGATCACCTTCACCGGCTCCACCCGGGCGGGCAAGCAGATCGGCGCAGCCTGCGGCGAGCAGCTCAAGAGCTGCCAGCTCGAGCTCGGCGGCAAGTCCGCCGCGATCGTGCTGGAGGACGCAGCGATCGACGAGATCGCCGGCATGCTGGCGTTCTACGGACTGTTCAACACCGGCCAGGCGTGTGTGGCCCAGACCCGCATCCTCATCCCGCGCGCCCGCCACGACGAGATCGTCGCGGCCGTCGCCGCGGCCGCCGAGGCGATGGCGCCGGGACTCGTCCTCGGCCCGATCATCACCGAGAAGCAGCGCGACAAGATCGAGGACTACATCCGCCTGGGCAAGGAGGCCGGCGCGACCGCCGTCGTGGAGGGCGGTCGCCCGGAGGGCATGGACGCCGGCTACTACCTCGCCCCGACCGTGTTCGCCGACGTCACCAACGACATGCAGATCGCGCAGGAGGAGATCTTCGGGCCGGTCCTGTCGATCATCGACTACGACACCGTCGACGAGGCCGTCGACATCGCGAACGACTCCGAGTACGGACTCGCCGGCGCCATCTACACCGCCGACGTCGAGCGCGGCATCGAGATCGCGGGGCGGATCCGGACCGGCACGCTCGGGATCAACTGGTACGCCATCGATCCCGGCTCCCCGTTCGGCGGCTACAAGAACTCCGGTGTCGGCCGGGAGAACGGCCGCGAGGGCGTGGAGAGCTACCTCGAGACGAAGTCGATCATCCTCCCGATGGGGTACGAGCCGACCGCCTGACCGTCGGGGTCGGCGGCGTGCGCGGTCGCGCAGGCTACGGTCTGGACATGCGCCGAGACCTCAAGACCGCCACCGCCGCCGTGTCCCTCGCCGTCGCCGTCTCCCTCGTGGGCGCGGCATGCAGCGACTCCGACTCGCCGAGTTCGTCCGCGTCGAGCACCACCACGACCGCCGACACCCCGAGCGCCGACGCAGGCACCACCGACACCACTCCGGCGGCGCCGGCCGACACCGCGACGGTGCGCTCGGGCACACCGGGCTCCGACGGGATCCCGCGGATCACCGCGAACGCGACCGACACCGGCAAGGAACCCACCATCGCCGCCGGTTCCGGGACCCCGCCCAGCGATCTGCGCATCGCCGACCTCGTGCCCGGCAACGGCCGCGTCGCGACGGCCGCGGACACCGTGTCCGTCCGCTACGTCGGCGCCCTCTACTCCGACGGCTCCGTCTTCGACGCGAGCTGGAAGGCGGGCAGCACTCCCGTCGACTTCCCGCTCTCGGGTGTCGTCGAGGGGTTCGCACAGGGCATCGAGGGGATGAAGGTCGGCGGCCGCCGCGAGATCGTGATCCCGCCGGCGCTCGGCTACGGCGACCAGTCGCAGCCGGGCCTGCCGGCCGGGTCGACCCTCGTCTTCGTGGTGGACCTGGTCGGCATCAGCTGAGCGGGTCGCGGTCAGCCCGCGGGAGCGGGTGACGACGCGGGAGGCGGCGCGGGTGACGACGACCCGGGCGGGGTGACCGCACCGCTCGCCGACGGCGCGCTCGACGGGTCCAGCTTCAGCTTGGAGCGCAGCGAGTCGTCGGTGATCACGGTGATGTCGTCGATGAGCCACCGGCTGCCGCGTTTCACCATCGAGTACTCGACGCGGCTCGGCTCCACGCGCACCAACTGGTTGTCGCCCTTGGACACCGACTGGTTCATGAATATGAGGACGGTCGCCCGGTCGGCACTCGCCGAGGAGACACCGGCCTCCTGGATGGTCACCGACGAGGTGACCTTCTGCTTCTTCACCTGGGCCGACAGATCACTCGACTGCATGATGTCGTCGTAGGTGGTCCGCGCCTTGCCGACGAGCGCCCCCTTGGCCGTCGCGACGTTGCCGTCGACGGTGGCCGGGTCGAAGCCGAACATGACGCGTGCGTAGCGTTCCCCGGCGGCGACCGCGGCACCGCGGGCATCCTCGCGGTCGTTCGCCGACGACCACCGCATGCCGAGCACGGTGGCCGTGACCGCCCCCGCGACGACGAGCAGCGCGAGCACCGCCGCGACGATGCGGACCCGGGTCGACTTCCACGGGCTCACCGGTGGCGGGGGCGTCGGGTCGGTCTCGGAGACCGGGGTGTCGATCGTCATGTCACCCACTCGTATCCGGTCAGCTTCAACGCACCGTCGATCCGACTCACGGTCACCTTCCACCGGAACGTCTGCACCACCGGCTGCGGGTTGTCCATCGTCCAGCCCGACACGATGAGGACCGTCGCCTGCTCGGAGTCGCTGGACTCCACCGCGTCGGCGAGGATCGTGCCCTTCGTCGTGACGTTCTGCGACTTGATGAGGTCGACGGTCTGCTGCAGCGTCTGCTGCGTGTCCTCGAGCGCCTTGCCGCTCGCGTCCTTGCGGAACTCGGCGAGGGTCGCGTCGACGGTCGAGGGACTCAGCGACGTCAGGTTGACCACCATCTGCCGCGCGAAGGCGACGTACTCCGCGCGTTGCGCGGCGCGGTCGTCGATGCGGTGCGTCCCGACGGCGAAGAAGACCGACACCGCGGCCAGCGCCGCGACGACGAGTACGGCGAGCGTGCCCGCGAGGTACAGACCGAGCCGGGACCGCCGCACCGGTGCTCGCTTCGCGACGGTCGGGGCGCCACGCCGCCGTTCGCGGTAGCTCAGAGTCGCGCCGGACCGGTCGGGGGCGGCCTCCGTCGACGGCTCGGTGGTGGCGGTGCCGATGCGGGCCTCGTCGGCCGTGCTGCCGTCTCGAACGGCGTCGGCGGGGGATGTCTCGGCAGGGGCCGTGTCCGCAGGCGTCGTATCCGCAGGCGCCGTGTCCGCAGGGGTCACCGCGTCGGTGTCCGGACCGGCGTGCGCACCGGGGTCGCCTGCGCGCGTGCTGCGGCGCAGCCCCGTGATGGGTGCCGAGCGTCGGACGGGCCGCGGCGACGCGGACGGGGCACCGGCGGACGGGGCGGTCGGTGCTGTCGTCGACGTCGTGTCGGCTCCGGGCGGTCCCGCGGGTCGTCGGACCCGGCGACGGGTGCGTCGGCCCTCGCGCTCGACGCGGTCGTCGGCCGTCGTGCTCATCCCGTCACCGTCCCGGTGATCAGGCCCTGCCATGTGGTGTTTCCTCCTCCGGCACCGCCCTGGCCGGCGGCCGTCGGATCGGGCGCGGCGACGGCGTAGGTCTTGCCGTCGGGTCCGATGGCGGTGCCCGACCCCGGATCGTACGCGCCGGCGTACACCGAGGGCTTGCCGTCGTAGGCGGACGGCGTCGCCGGTGTGAGCTTGCCGTCGGGCAGGCCACTGACGCCCGGGAGGCCTTGGGGGAAGGGCACGTTCTCGGCGAGCGGCTTGTACCCGCTGCGGCATTCCGCGGGGGTCGGGGCACGACGGCCCGGGAACTCCGCACACGGGAAGTTGCGGGAGCCGCGCACGGCGACGTTGGAGTCCTGCGGCACCCGGCAGAGCAGTCCGGGCGGGAGATCCTGCGGCGTCTGGATCGCCGGCGACCGTCGCTCCGACGCGGGCAGGAACCCGACCGTGCAGGTGCCCGGATCCTGGAACCCGAGTGCGAAGTCGACGTTGGCGCCCTTGCGCGGATCCTCGTTGTTGACCGCCGAGACCAGCGCCTGCAACACGCGCGGGTAGAGCACGAGTACCTGGCGCAGGTTGGGGAGATAGACCGCGAGCGTCTTACCCGCGGTGGCGATGTTGTCGATGAGCAGCGGCAGCGTCTGGTTGAAGGAGGTGAACAGGTCCCGCGCCTGCGACACCGTCCCGGGGCCCTTCGCGAGGATCCCGCGGATCTCCGGATCGTTCTCGCGCAGTTGGTCGGTCACCGCGGCGACGTTGGCCGTCCACCGACGGATGTCGCCGACCGTGGCGGTCTGCGTCGCCAACAGCGGCTCGGCCTGCTCGATCAGCGTGCGTGTCACGGCCGAGTTGCGGTTCGCCTCACCGGCGAACAACGTCAGCGAGTCCAGCAGTCGTTGGAGGTCCTCGGCGTTGCCGTTGAACGCGTCGAAGGTCTCGTCGAGCACGCGGCGCAACTTGCTGCTCTGCACCGACTGCAGCAGCGCGTTCGTGCGGTTCACGAGGGTCGAGATCTCGGTGGGCACCGACCCGTTGCGGATCACCGACCCGTTGCGCAGCAGCGCATCACCGGCGTCGGGGCGCGGGGTGAACTGGACGTACTGCTCGCCCACGGCCGAGACGCTCTGCACCGACGCGGCCGACGACGCGGGGATCTTGCGGTCGCTGTCGATGGAGAGGTCGGCGCGGACCCCGGTCGACGTCAGACGGACCGCGTCGACCCGGCCGACCGTCACACCCCGATAGGTGACGTTGGCGTTCGCGTACAGACCGCCCGTGCTGGGCAGGTCGAGATGCACGGTGTAGCGGCCGATCCCGAGCATCGCGGGCACCTGGATGTAGTAGACGCCGACGACGACGAGCGACACGACGGACACCAACGCGAAGATCGCCAACTGGATGCGGACGAACCGGGAGATGGTCACGGACGGCCTCCCGTCGTCGGGGCGGGTGTCCGCGGGGCGGGGGCGGGGGTGGGTGCGGTGTCCTGCAGGGGCGCGAGGAACGGGTTGACGTTGCGCTTCGCCGCGCCCGCGGGTGTGCCGAGCGCCGCCTCGGGCCCGTAGATCAACGACGGGGTTGCCGCGCCGAGACTCGCGAAGGCACCGCGGCTGAGCCGCCCGTCGGTGAGGTCGAGGTTGATGACACCGTTGACGAAGTCGCCCTTGACGATCTTCGGGATCACCGACTCCGCGAAGGGGAACGTCACCAGCACCCCGAGCGACCGTGTCAGCGACTGCCCGCTCTCCTGTAGTTGCGCGAGCACGGGTTTCAGGTTGCTGACGATGGTGGTGATGTCGTCACCGCTGGCATCGAGGATGTCGTCGACGGTCCGGCTCAACCTGCCGGTCGACCCCAACGTCTCGGTGAGGTTCGACCGCTGGTCGACGAGGAGTTTGAGGGAGGCCGGCAGCTGCGTCAGCGCCCGGTCGACGGCAGGCTGCTGGGCGTTGACGCTCGCCGCGAGCCGATCGATGCCGGAGATGGCGTCGATGATGTTGTCGCGTTGATCGTCGAGGTCACCGACGAGGGTCGTCAGGCGCGGGATCAGCGCGCGGATGGTGCTCTCGCGACCGTTGAGCGCGCTCGACAGTTCGTGGACGATGTCACCGATCTGCGACAGGCCGCCGCCGTTGAGCACCACCGACAGCGAGCTGAGAACCTGCTCGACCGTCGGGTAGGTGCACTGCGCGACCTGCTGCGCCTCGGTGACGTCGGCGATCGCGGGCCGGTTGTCGGGTGTCGGGACCTCGGGCTGCTCCGGGCAGTTCGCCGTCGAGAGCCGGCCACCGGGCGGCAGGATCCCGCCGGTCGGGTTCTGCGGCTGCACGATCTGCAGGTTGAGCGACCCCAGCACGCTGGTGAGGCCGACGATCGCGTACGACCCCACGGGCACGCGTGTCCCCTTGTCCAGGCGGACGGTGATACGGGCCTTCCAGTCCTCGACGGTGGTGGGGCCGACGCTGCCCACGGTGGCGTCGTTCATCAGCACCGGGGCGTTCTCGACGAGGTTCGCCGCGTTGGGGAGCAGCGCCGTCAGTTCGTAGGAGCCGTCGCCGGTTCCCTGGGCGCCGGGGACGGGCAGCGAGTTCAGGCCCGAGAACGAGCAGGCCGACGTGGCGAGCACCGCGGCGCACGTCGCCCCGATCGCCGCGGCACGGATCCGGCGGGCGCTCATCCCTGTCCTCCGAACGGGACCAGCAGGCCCGCCAGTCCGACGTTGCCGCCGTAGGCCCGACGCGTCTTCGCGTCCTGGTCGATGATCCCCTGCTTGGCACGCGCCTCCACGGACGCGTTCTGGTAGGTCACCTGTCCCGGCAGGGCGTTGCGGCCCGTCACCGGGTTCACCAGTGCCGGTGGATAGTTGACCGAGATCGTCGAGATCAGCGGGCCGAGCACGTCGACGCACTTCTCCGCGTCGGCCGGTGTGCTCCCGGGCCGGTCGTTGCCGGCGATGGTGCCGCACAACAGGTTCACCAGGTTGCCGAACTGACCGAGGCCGAAGATACCGCTGAGTGACGCGGTCATCGGGTTGTAGATGTTGTAGAAGTTCGACAGCTGCGTCGGTGCGGAGTGCAACAGCCCGCGGATCTGCTCGTCCTTCCGCGCCAGGATGTCGGTCGTGTCGGCCAGGCGGGCGACGGACTCGGTGAGTCGGCGCCCGTTGCTGTCGATGAACGTCTTCAGATCACCCAGGGCGCCGTCGAGGTTGGTGAGCGCCCCGTCGAGGTTGCGTGTGTTGTCGGCCAGAACCTGGCTCACCGAGGCGATCCGGCCGTTGAACTGGACGATCTCCTCGTGGCTCTGCGCCAGGGCGTCGGTGAGCGACTGCAGGTTGCGGATGGTCGAGAACAGGTCACCGCGGTTGTCCGACAGGGTCTTCGTGAGTGCGGAGAGCTCCTGGATCGAGGCGCCGATCGCCTTCCCGTTCCCGTCGAGGTTCTTGTCGGCGGTGTCGACCAGCCGTGCCACCGACCCCGGGTCCGCACCGTCGGGGCCCACGGCTTCCGACAGTTTCGCCAGCTGGGCCTTGATCTGATCCCACTCGACGGGGACCGCGGTGCGGTCCATCGGGATCGCTGCGCCGGCCTTCATCGTGGGGCCGGTGTCGTAGACGGGGTTGAGCTGGATGAAACGACCCGACACCAGGCTCTGCGCGACGATCACCGCGGACGCGTTCGCGGGCACCCGCACGTCGCGGTCGACGTGGAACTCGACCTTCACGTCGTCGGAGCGCGGCGTGATGGACGCGACGGAACCGACGTCGACGCCGATCACCTTCACCGGGTCACCCGGGTAGAGACCGTTCACCTCGGTGAAGTAGGCGGTGTAGGTCTTGTAGGTCACCCGCTGGTAGGCCATGTAGCCCGCGATCACCACGGCGATGATCACGAGCGTCGCGATCAGGCCGATCCAGAAGCGGCGGCCGAGGTTGGCGGGACTGAGGTTCTGGACGCTGAAGCTCATCCCTGTCCCCTGTCGCGCGGCGTCCCCGGGATGGGGATCGACTTGTTCGGATCGGTCTCGGCGTCGGGGCGGGTGAAGTAGTTCGACGGGAACAACGGGTTGCCGCTGTAGGTGAACGCCTTGTACGCCTCCGGGTACTTCTGCTCGAGCAGTTTCAGGAAGGTGTTCGTGTAGTCGCCGAACGTCGGGATGCCCACGTACGACGAGAAGTACGGCCCACTGGAGACGGCCTCGCCGAGCACGTTCGCGTAGGGGCCGAGTCGGTCGAGGGTGACGTTCAGGTTCTGCCGGTTGTCCTCGAAGATCGTCAGCGCCTTGTTCAGGTTCGTCAGCACGGGCTGCAGTTGGGCGTTGTTGTCGGCGATGAACCCGCTGATCTGCGCCGACACGTTCTTCACACCGACGATCAACTCGCCCAACGCCATCCGCCGGGCCTGGAGTTCCCCGAGGAGGGAGTTCGCGTCGACGAGGAGGGTGTTGATCTGCGAGCTGCGTTTCGCGACGACGTCGGTCACCGACTTCGCCCGACCGAGCAGCGATCGCAGCGCGTCGTCGCGGTCGGCGATCGACTTCGACAACCGCGCGACACCGTCGACCGCGCCGCGCACCTGCGGCGGCGTGTCGGAGAAGGTGTCGGACAGGGTGTTCAGCGCCCGGTTCAGCGTGCCGGTGTCGGTCTGCTCGAGGGTCGACGTGGTGTCGTCGAGTGCGTCGGTGAGCGAGTACGGGGCGAGTGTGTTGCGGAAGGGTATGGACTGACCCGGTTGCAGCCGCCCGCTGCCGTGCGGTTCGACGGTGAGGTTGCGGCGTCCGAGCACCGTCTCGGTCTTGATCGACGCCTGGCTGTCCGCGCCGACGATCGTCCCGTCGGCCATGGTGAACGACACCTTCGCGGCGGTACGTCCGCGCGGCGTGCCGTCGTCGGTGTGCGCCAACGAGATCGCGTTGACCTTCCCGACGTCGACCCCGGACACCACGACGACGTCGCCGGGGCGCAGACCTCCGGCGTCGGCGAAGTAGGCGGTGTAGACGCTCCCGGTGGTCAGGTAGGGCAGCTTGTCCATCTGCAGCGCGGTGATCACGATCAGCGCGGTCACGACCACGCCGATGATGCCGATCCGGACGCGCCCGTTGCCGCGTCGGGGTGTGAAGGAGAACGTCATTTCGGCGTCGCACACCTCCCGCCGGGGTTGGTGGTGGGGCTCGCATCGTTGACCGACCGGTACACGATCTCCTGGTGGTTCGGCCCGGTGATGTAGATGTCGACGCGGCAGAGCCAGATCTGCAGCCACGCACCGTAGCTGCCGAGGTTGGTCAGCTTCTTGAAGTCCTCGGGCAACCGGCTGAGGAGACCACGCAGGTACGGCCCGTCGGCGTCGATGGCTCCGGCCACCGCGCCGGTGCTGCTGACCACCTGCTTCAGGTTCGGCCGGTTGGTGTCGAGGAGGTCGGCCAGCCCGTTCGTCGCCTGCGAGATGTCGGTGACCGCGCGACCGATGGTCCCCCGGTCCGACGCGAGCCCGGACACCAGCTGCTGCAACCGGTCCAGGCTGGAGTCGAGTCCGGACCGGTCCGCATCCAGGGTGCCCAGCGTCCGGTTGAGGTTGTCGATGACGCTGCCGATGAGTCGGTCACGGTCGGCGATGGAGTTCGTGAACGACGCCGTGGTGCGCAGGAGCTCGGTCAGCCCCGCGCCCTGGCCCTGGAAGACCTGGATCAGCGAGTTCGAGAGCTTGTTGACCTCGTCGGGCGAGAGGGTGTTGAACAGCGGCTTGAACCCGCCCAGCAGCTTGTCGAGGTCGAGTGCCGGCGACGTCTGCGCGACGGGGATGTGACCACCGGCGGGCAGCAGGGCCGTCGGGTCGCCGGAGCCCTCGGTGAGCTCCAGATACCGGTCCCCGGTGAGGTTCTCGTACCGCACGTTCGCGTGCACCGACCGCGGCAGGCGGTACTGCTGGTCGACGGAGAAGTCGACCGACGCGGTGTTGTCGTGGTCGAGTGAGACGCTGCCGACCTTGCCCACCTCGACACCCGCGATGCGCACCTTCGAGCCGGACTTCAGCTGCGACGCGTTGCTGAACGTGGCGGTGTAGTCGCTGGTGGACCCGCTGCGGTACTGACTGAAGACGACGACGAGGCCGACGAAGACGAGCACCATCGCCACCGCGAACGCACCCAGCTTGATCGCGGTGCGACGGAACTCGATGTGCCGCTGCTTGAGGGGATCAGCCACGGGGCGCCGGTCCGAACATGATCTCGAACAGCTTGGACGGGTCGAACTTCGCGGTGAACCGCGGCTGGTAGGGCTGGGGGGCGTTGTCGGTGACGTAGAACGGCGGGTGCCGGGGGTCGGACACGTTCGACAACCCGTACGCGCACGTCGGCGGCCCCTGCGCGTTCACCCTG
Organism: Williamsia sp. SKLECPSW1; assembly: GCF_054332755.1. NCBI lineage: Bacteria > Bacillati > Actinomycetota > Actinomycetes > Mycobacteriales > Nocardiaceae > Williamsia > Williamsia sp. SKLECPSW1. Next base: position 962,172 of record NZ_JBTGLI010000001.1, read on the forward strand.
GGCAGATCCTGGGGGTACCGGTACGGCTCCTTGCCCGGCAGGGCGCCCGCGTTCAGCGAGATGTACCCCGTCTTGTCACCGAAGATGGGCAGCGCCTTCGGGAGTACGCCGGCGGCGGTGCGCAGGAAACACGCGAGGCCCGGCGACTGGTAGCCCAGCAACTCCGACACCGGGTCGAGGTTGGTCAGCGCACCGATGAGGGTCTGCTTCTTCGGACCCACGATCGAGTCGACCGTGCTCGCCAGCCCGGTGGTGTTCACCAGGAGGGCGTCGAGCGCGGAAGCGTTGTCCAGCAACGTGTTCCCCACGGTGGTCGTGTTGTCCAATGCGCGGGCGATCGAGGCGAAGGAGTCGGCGTAGACGTTCGTCACCGTCGCGGTGTCCCGGAAGTCTGCGTTGAGCGCGTCCAGCGACGGGTTGATGGCCCCGACGGTCTCCGACAGGTCGGCCAGACCCTGCCCGATCTGCGCGCCGCGCCCGTGCAGCGCGGTGTCGACGGCGCCGAGCGTCGCGTTGAGCTTCTCCGGTTGCAGTTGCGCGAGCACGTCGACGAGCCGTCCGAAGACGGTGTTCAGTTCGACCTGGACGCGGTCGGAGGAGATCGTGGCCCCCGCGCGCAGGTGCGGCCCCGACGAGTCGGGCGGGGCGCTCAGATCGACCGATTTGGCGCCGAAGATGGTGTTGGAGCGGATCTGCGCGGTCACGTCGGCCGGGACACGGGACAGCTGTCCGGAGTCGACGTCGAGGTGCAGGACCACCTTGTCGCCGTCGGGGCGGATCGTGGTGACGCGTCCGATGGTCACCCCGCGCAGGCGCACCTTCGCGTCGGGGTTCATCACCAGTCCGGCGCGGTCCGCGGTGAGCGTGACCGGGACGGTCGAGCGGAACGCGTCGAAGAACTGCATCACCGACAGGGTCACCGCACCGACGATCGCCGCGACGAGCACCACCGCGGCGAGACGTCGGCTGAACGTGGAGTGACCGGTCGCCATCGTTCAGCCCGCCAGGTTGAAGTCGCCGTCGGAGCCATAGATGGCGAGGGACAGGAGCAGGGTGATGACGACGACGACGATCAGCGAGGCGCGCACGGCGTTGCCGACCGCGATGCCCACGCCGACCGGGCCGCCGGAGGCGTTGTAGCCGTAGTAGGTGTGGATCATCATGACCGCGACCGCCATCGCGATGGCCTGCACGAAGGACCACAGGATGTTCGACGGTATGAGGAACGTCGAGAAGTAGTGGTCGTACACGCCCGACGACTGCCCGTAGAACACGACCGTGGCGAACCGCGCGGCCAGGAACGATGCGACCGAGGCCAGCGCGTACAGCGGGATGATCGCGATCAGTCCGGCGATGATCCGCGTGCTGACGAGGTAGGGGACCGACGCGATGGCCATCGACTCCAGTGCGTCGATCTCCTCGCTGACCCGCATCGCGCCCAGCTGTGCCGTGGCGCCGGCCCCGATCGTCGCGGCGAGGGCGATGCCCGCGATCACGGGGACCGCGATCCGCACGTTGATGAAGGCGGAGAAGAAGCCGGTGAGGGTCTCGACGCCGATGTTCGCCAGCGAGCTGTACCCCTGGACGGCGATGGTGCCGCCGGTGAACAGGGTGAGGAACCCGACGACCACGACCGTGCCACCGATGAGCGCGAGCGCACCGGTGCCCATGCTGATCTCGGCGATCAGCCGCAGCGTCTCCTTCTTGTACTGACGCAGGGCGCGCGGGATGGCGACGAGGCTGTCGAAGTAGAACATCGCCTGGTCGCCGAGGGCGTCCCACTCCCCCGTCGAGCGGCGCGCGAGTCGGGACCCGCGGAACGCGAGGCTGTGCGGCAAGGCCATGACTACCCTCCCGTCGCCTTCAGTCCGACCGCGGTGACGACGACGTTCACCACGAACAGGGCCATGAACGAGTAGACGACCGTCTCGTTGACCGCGTCGCCGACGCCCTTCGCGCCACCCTTGACGGTGAGACCGCGGTAGCAGCCGACCAACCCGGCGAACAGTCCGAACAGCGCCGCCTTGACCATCGAGATGATGAGTTCGCCGAGGCCCGTCAGCAGCGTGAGGTTCGCGATGAACGCACCCGGGTTGACGTCCTGGAGGTAGACCGAGAACACGAACCCGCCGCCGAGCCCGATGGTGCAGACGAGGCTGTTCAACAGCAGAGCGACGATGGTCGACGCGATGACGCGGGGGACGACGAGACGGTGGATCGGGTCGATGCCGAGCACGCGGAGGGCGTCGATCTCCTCGCGGATGGTGCGCGCACCGAGGTCGGCACAGATGGCGGTCGCGCCCGCCCCGGCGACGATGAGGACCGTGACGATCGGACCGATCTGGGTGATGGTGCCCAGGGCGGCGCCGGCGCCGGAGAGGTCCTGGGCACCGATCTCGCGCAACAGGATGTTCAGGGTGAAGCTGACCAGGACGGTGAAGGGGATCGCGACCAGCAGCGTGGGGACCATCGAGACGCGGGCGATCGCCCAGGACTGCTCGACGGTCTCGCGGGCCTGGAAGGGCCGCCGCGGCAGCTCACGTGCGGCGGCGACGGCGAGGCCGACGAAGTCGCCGACGCCTGCGAACGGGGCCGCCAGTCGTGTCCTCACCGACTCTCCTCACACCCAGCCACGTCGTGGAGCCCGACCCGTTCGGCCCCGGCCCGGGAGGCGAACCCACGACGTCCGATCACTGAGACCCGCACCCGTCGCCACCTCTCGACTCGATGAGACAACGGAATTCGCACCGTCGGCGGCGCGTGGTCGAAGGCAACTTAGCATGCGTCCAATTGGTTGCCATGGATGATTCGAGGAATACACAGAGAGTTGTCGTCACTGCGCCAACGCGTTCGCCGCGGAGAACGTCCGCGACGGGTCACGATCTGCGAAATAGCTGCTCAGACGGCTGGAGAGGTCCGCGGGATCCCACGCATCGCCGTCGGCGGCGAACGTCTCCTCGACGGTGGGTGCCGCCATCAGCGTCACCTTCGGGCCGTAGACGACGAACACCTGGCCACTGACCGCCGCCGAGTCCGGCCCGGCGAGGAACTGCACGAGGGAGACGACGTGGTCGGTCGAGAGGGGGTCGACGCCGTCGGCCGGCGGCTCGCCGAACACCGCGGCGGTCATGGCGGTGCGCGCCCGCGGGCAGATGGCGTTCGCGGTCACGCCGTAGCGACCCAGGATGCGTGACGCGGAGAGGGTGAGCGCGGTGATCCCGGCCTTCGCGGCTCCGTAGTTCGCCTGCCCCTCGGGCCCGAGGAGCCCGGCCTCCGACGAGGTGTTGATGATGCGCCCGTACACGGGTGCCTCGGCCGCCTTGGACGCAGCACGCCAGTGCGCCGCGGCGTTGCGGTTGAGCAGGAAGTGGCCCCGCAGGTGTACGCGAACGACGAGGTCCCACTCGTCGTCGCTCATGTTGAACAGCATGCGATCGCGCACGACGCCCGCGTTGCACATGAGGACGTCGAGCGACCCGTGGTCGTCGACCGCGGTGCGCATGATCTCGGTGGCCGTCGCGGAGTCGCCGATGTCACCGGCGACGACGACGCCCTTTCCGCCCGCGGCGGAGATCGCGTCGACGACGTCACTGTCGTCGAGTGCCGCGGCGAGGTCGTTGACGACGACGGTCGCGCCGAGCGCGCCCAGTCCGATGGCCTCGGCGCGACCGAGGCCCGCAGCCGCCCCGGTCACGACGGCGACGCGCCCTTCGAGTGATTGCACAGCTAGAACCTGTTCTAATTCTGCTGCGATGTCAAGGGGCGCGGCGATGTCGGGCGCACCCGCGCCCGACATCGGGTGTCATTCGATCGACAGAGCCGCCTTGGGGCAGTTCGCGACGACCTGACGCATCTCCTCGAGGCGGTCGTCGGGGACCTCCTCCTGGAGGATCACCAGGTAGTCGTTGTCGTCGAGGTCGAACACATCCGGAGCCATGCCGACGCAGACGGCGTTGGACTCACAGAGGTCGAAATCTGCCTTGATGCGCATGTCGTGGCCTTCCGTTCCCCGGGCACGTCGGTTGACGCACTCCATCGATTCACGTTAGAACGTGTTCTAGAATCTGACCATCGGTCAGTCCACCGACCGAACGTTCCGTCACCGATACTCTCACGGAGTCCCCGATGCGCATCGCCTATACAGAGGCTCACGAGGAGCTCCGTCGCGAGCTCCGGTCCTACTTCGCGCAACTGATGACGCCCGAGCGTCGTGCCGCGCTCGCGTCGGACTCGGGTGAGGTCGGGGCCGGCAACGTCTACCGGGAGGTCGTCGCGCAGATGGGCGCCGACGGCTGGTTGGCGCTGGGATGGCCGACGGAGTTCGGCGGACAGAACCGCCCGATGATGGATCAGCTGATCTTCACCGACGAGGCCGCGATCGCCGGTGTGCCGGTGCCGTTCCTGACGATCAACTCGGTGGCGCCGACGATCATGCACTACGGCACCGACGAGCAGAAGGCGTTCTTCCTGCCGAAGATCGCGGCCGGCGAACTGCACTTCTCCATCGGCTACTCCGAGCCCGGCGCCGGCACCGATCTCGCGTCGCTGCGGACCACCGCCCGCCTCGACGGCGACGAGTTCGTGATCAACGGCCAGAAGATGTGGACGAGCCTGATCCAGTACGCCGACTACATCTGGCTGGCCTGCCGCACCGACCCGGCGTCGATGGAACCGGGCGGCAAGAAGCACAAGGGCATCTCGATGCTCATCGTGCCGACCGACGCCGAGGGGTTCAGCTACACGCCGGTCCACACGATGGCCGGTGTCGACACGAGCGCCACCTACTACTCCGACGTCCGGGTCCCCCGCTCGGCGCTCGTCGGCGAGCTCGGTGGCGGGTGGCCGCTGGTGACCAATCAGCTCAACCACGAGCGTGTCGCACTGTGTTCGGCGGCGCCGATCCAGCAGGCGCTGCGCGAGACCGTCGAGTGGGCGCAGAACACCAAGCGCGCCGACGGCGACCGGGTGATCGACGCCGAGTGGGTGCAGCTGAACCTCGCGCGCGTGCACGCCAAGGTCGAGTTCCTGAAGCTGATCAACTGGAACATCGCGTCGACGGCGACACAGGGCGGGTCGCCGTCGCCGGCGGACGCCTCCGCGACGAAGGTGTTCGGCACCGAGTTCGCGACCGAGGCATACCGGTTGCTCATGGAGGTCCTGGGACCGGCGGCGACACTGCGCCGCACCTCCCCCGGCGCGCAGCTGGCCGGTCGGATCGAGCGTTTCCACCGGTCCTCGCTGATCCTCACCTTCGGCGGCGGCACCAACGAGATCCAGCGCGACATCATCGCGATGCTCGCCCTGGGCCAGCCCGCCCAGAAGCGTTGATCCAGAAGCTTTGATCGCAGAAGCGTTGACCCAGAAGCATTGACACAGCAGACGTCCGGTACACGAGCGTCGACCCCCCCCCCCCCCCCCCCAGGCGCTGACGAGAGGCACACCATGGACTTCCGTCCTTCCGAGGAGTCGGGCGACGTCGCCGGACTCGCGCGCGACATCGCCGCCCGGTTCGCGACCGACGAGCGGATCGCCGCCGCGGAGACCGCGGGCGACCCGATCGACACCGAGATGTGGTCGGCACTGGCCGACGCGGGTCTGCTCGCCCTGGAGGCGGAAGAGGCCGACGGGGGTGCCGGACTCGGTGTCGCCGAGAACGTCGCGGTGGCCACCGAACTCGGCAAGGTCCTGGCCCGCGTGCCGTTCGGGCCCCACGCGATGGTCGCCGTGCCGCTGATCGCAGGACTTGGTGGCGGACGTCTGCGTGCGACCTGGCTCCCGCGGGTCACCGACGGGTCGTCGGTCGTCACCGTCGCCGTCGACGGCGAGCTGTCGGAGGACCCGCTGGCCCCGACGGTCTCCGCCCGCCCCGACGGCGACGGATGGGTGCTCGACGGGACGGTGCTGGCGGTGCCGTTCGGTGCGTCCGCGGCAGCGGTCGTCGTCACGGCGACCGCACCCGACGGGACGCTCGCCGCGCTCGTGGCGACCGACGCCGAGGGCGTCGGCCGGGAGGACGCGCGGACCACCGGCCAGGTCCCCGCGGCTCATCTCGAGCTGACAGGTGTGCGGGTCGGTGCCGACGACGTCCTGGGCCGCGCCGATGCCGTCGCGTTCGTCGTCGACCGCCTGACACTCGCCCAGTGCGCCGACCAGGTCGGTGTGGTGACCGGGGCACTGGACCACACCGCCACGTATGCCCGTGAACGGGAACAGTTCTCCCGACCGATCGGCTCGTTCCAGGCTGTCGCGCAACGTCTGGCCGACGGGTACATCGACGTGCGGGCCGCGACGCTGACCACGCTGCAGGCCGCCTACTGCGTCGGGGGGGGAGAGAAAAAAGGCACAAAANTCGGCTCGTTCCAGGCTGTCGCGCAACGTCTGGCCGACGGGTACATCGACGTGCGGGCCGCGACGCTGACCACGCTGCAGGCCGCCTACTGCGTCGGTGCCGGCGAGAACGCCGGCACCGAACTGGCCACCGCCAAGTTCTGGGCCGCCGAGGCCGGGCACCGCGTCGCGCACACCGCGGTCCACGTGCACGGCGGCGTCGGCATCGACACCAGCCACCCGCTGCACCGGTACTTCCTGCGCGCCAAGCAGAACGAGTTCGCATCGGGGTCGGCGACGACCGCGCTGCGTCGGATCGGTGCGGCGTTGGCGGCCGAGCCGGTGTGAGTCCCGGAGTGGCGGCCGGGACGGTCGCACTCGCCGACCTCCTCGATCGCCTCTCCGAGGTCGACGACCGGGGTGTCCGGTGCGGGGACGTCGTCCTCTCGTGGCGCGATCACCTCGACACCGCTCGCCGCTGGGCGGGAGCGCTGCGCGCCCGCCTCGACCCCGATCGGCCACCGCACGTCGCGGTCCTGCTCGACAACACCACCGAGTTCGCGACGGTGCTGTCGGCGGCCGCGCTCGACGGACTCGTCGTCGTCGGGCTGAACACGACGCGACGTGGCGCCGCGCTGTCCCGCGACATCGCGGTCGCCGACTGCCAGGTCGTCCTCGTCGAACCGACGACCATCGCGCTGCTCGACGGGGTCGATCTCGGCGACGCGCACGTCGTCGACGTCACCGCGCCCTCCTGGTCCGACGAGGTGACGACCGCCCCCGTCGCCCGGTCGCGCACCCCGCGACCCGACGACCTGTTCATGCTGATCTTCACCTCGGGGACGAGCGGGGACCCGAAGGCGGTGCGGTGCGACCACGCGAAGGTCACCGGTGCCGGCGTGATGCTCGCCGACCGATTCGGTCTGGGTGCCGACGACGTCGTCTACCTGTCGATGCCGATGTTCCACTCGAACGCGATCATCGCCGGATGGGGTGTCGCGATCGCGGCCGGTGCGTCCGTCGCTCTGCGGCCGCGGTTCTCGGCCTCGGGGTTCCTCGACGACGTCCGCCGCTACGGCGCCACCTACGCCAACTACGTGGGCAAGCCGTTGAGCTACGTCCTGGCCACGCCGGAGAGGGCCGACGACGCCGACAACCCGCTCCGGATCGTCTACGGCAACGAGGCGTCCGCCGGTGACATCGTGGCGTTCGGTCGACGTTTCGGTGTTCGCGTCGTCGACGGGTACGGGTCCACCGAAGGCGGCATCGCGATCGGACGCACCGCAGAGACACCGCCGGAGGCGCTCGGTCCGCTGGTGGCACCCGTCGCCGTCGTCGACCCCGGTACCGGACTCCCCTGTCCACCTGCGGAGTTCGACGACGACGGCCGACTGCTGAACGCCGACGTGGCCGTCGGCGAGATCGTCAACACCTCGGGCGGGGGCGCCTTCACCGGCTACTACGGCGACACCGCCGCCGACGCCGAGCGGATGCGCGGCGGGATCTACCACTCCGGCGATCTCGCCTACGTCGACCGTGCGGGCTTCGTCCACTTCGCGGGCCGGATCGGTGACTGGGTGCGGGTGGACGGCGAGAACATCGGGACCGGTCCGATCGAGCGGATCCTGCTGCGCCACCCGTCGATCCGCCTCGCCACGGTGTACGGGATCGGTGGACGGGTCGGCGACGAGATCGTGGCGTCGCTGGTCGCCGACGGTCTCACCGCCGACGGCCTGTCGGAGTTCCTCGCGGCGCAGTCGGATCTGGGACCCAAGCAGTGGCCGTCCCACATCTGCCTCGTCGACGAGCTCCCGACGACCGCGACGTTCAAGGTGCTCCGCCGCGAGATCGCGTCGTCGGCACCCGACCCGACGTGGTCGCTGGACCCCGTGACCCGCACCTATCTCTGACGCTCCACTTCCAGGCTCCGCGCTCCACTTCCAGGCTTCCCGCTCCACTTCCAGGCTTCGCGCTCCGGTTCCAGGGTTCCCGCTCCGGTTCCAGGGTTCGCGCTCCACTTGTTCGAGGACGCTCCGTTTGCAGGCGGAGCGTCCTCGAACAAGTGGAGCGTTCACGCGGAGACCGCCCTGCAAGTGGAGCGTCACCACCAGAAGTGGAGCGCCAGCATCACGGCACCACAGGGCACCACGGGTGGAGCGTCAGGCCGGCGCGGCGTGGGGAAGCGTCGCGGCGAGGCGTTCGACGGTCCGGGTGTACTCGTCGACGAGGCCGTCGATCAGCTCGGCGACCGGCGTGATCGCGTTCATCCGGCCGACGATCTGCCCGGCCGGCATGGCGACGACCTGCGGGTCGTCCGCGGCGGAGATCCTCGAGTGCGCCTCGGCGACGAGCAGGTTCTGCAGCGGCATCGGCAGCGGCGCAGGAGCATCCGGCGCGTCCCACGCGTCGGTCCACTTCGTCTTGAGCAGCCGCGCGGGCTTGCCGGAGTAGATGCGACGGCGCACGGTGTCGTGGGAGGTGGCCGCCAGCAGCGCCTGCTGGATGGTGGTCGGCCCGTCGCCGGTCGCCCCGAGCCGGTACTCGGCCGCGGTCAACCAGTACGAGCCCATCCACACCCCGTCGGCGCCGGAGGCCAGGGCCGCGGCGATCTGGCGGCCGCTGCCGACGCCACCGGCGGCCAACACCGATGCCCGACCCTCCACGGCGTCGACGACCTCGGGCCACAACACGACCGACGCGATCTCACCGGTGTGCCCACCGGCCTCGTAGCCCTGGGCGATGACGATGTCGACGCCGGCGTCGACGTGGTGCAGCGCGTGCGAACGCGCGCCGGCCAACGCCGCCACCTGGACACCGTGCGCGTGGGAGGTCGAGATGACGTCCGCGGGCGGCGATCCCAGTGCGTTGGCGATGAGCGTGATCTGGCCGTGCCGGTCGGCATGGTCCATCGCGACGTCGACGTGCGACCGCGCGACCGAGTGCAGCCAGCCCAACACACCCGCGTTCACCCGTTCCTCGCCGTCGAGCGCGGGCACGCCGAGCTCGTCGAGTGTCCGCTCGACGAACGCACGGTGCTCCGGCGGGATCAGCGAGTCGAGGTCGACCTTCGTGCCCTCGGTCGGGATCGTCGCGGGCATCACGATGTCGACGCCGAACGGCTTGCCGTCGGTGTTCTCGTGCATCCACGTCAGCACCCGGTCGAGCTCGTCGGCCTCGTTGAAGCGGACGCACCCGAGCACACCGAGACCGCCGGCCCGGCTGATGGCCGCGGCGACGTGCTCGGACGGTGTGAACCCGAAGATGGGGTACTCGATGCCGAACCGGTCGGCGAGTGCGGTGCGCATGGTGGCCCTGTCTGTGTGCGGATGGGTGCGTGTCAGGAACGGGTGGAGGTGACCTCGAGCGACTCGTCGGCCGGTCGGGAGTCGGTGATCTCATGTCCCCAGCGGTAATTCGGCTTCCCCGCGGGCGACCGCTTGATCTCGTCGACGAACCACACGCTGCGCGGACACTTGTACCCCGCGATCTGGTCGCGGGCGACCGTGTTGAGGTCGGCCAGCGCGGGACGGTGCCCGTCGCGTGCCGCGACGACCGCGGCGACCCTGCTGCCGTACCGCTCGTCGGGTACACCGACGACGACGACGTCGAACACGTCGGGGTGCGCCTTGAGCGCCTGCTCCACCTCCTCCGGGAAGATCTTCTCGCCACCGGAGTTGATCGACACCGACCCGCGGCCGAGCATGGTGATGGTCCCGTCGGGCTCATAGCGGGCGAAGTCGCCGGGCATCGAATACCGGACACCGTCGAAGGTCTTGAACGTCTTCTCCGACTTCTCCGGGTCGTTGTGATACCGCAGCGGGATGTTGCCGGTCCGGGCCATCAGGCCGACCTCGTCGGACCCGACGGGGATCACGGTGCCGTCCTCACGGAGCAGGACGGTGTTGGGGTCGGCCTTCACCCGCGGACCGCCGGCGTGCGCCTGCCCCTTCTCGACGGCGGTCATGCCACCGAACCCCGTCTCCGACGAGCCGATCGCGTCGACGATGACCGCGTTGGGGAAGCGGTCGACGTACTGGTCCTTGACGCTCTGGGAGAAGATCGCCGCGGACGACGCGATCGAGACGACCGACGACGTGTCGTAGTCCTTCTCCAGCAGCGCCTCGATCATGGGGCGTCCCATGGCATCACCGGTGATGAAGACGACGTTCGCCTTGTGCCGCTCGACGATCTCCCACGTCTGGTGGGCGCCGAACTCGGGGTAGATGATCGCCTTCTGCCCACCGAAGAGCGCCTGGAACACCGCCCACTGCGAGCCGCCGTGGATGAACGGTGGGATCGGGAACCGCACCAGCTGTCCGCCGGCCGCACCCTCGTTCGCGAACTTCCACTCGTCGGTGACGGGTTCCCCTGTATACCAGTCTGTTCCACCGCCGAGTACACGGAAGACGTCGTACTGGCGCCAGACGACGCCCTTCGGCTTCCCCGTCGTCCCGCCGGTGTAGAGGATGTACAGGTCGTCGTCGGACCGCTCCTCGAAGTCGCGGTCGGTGGAGTTGTCCGCCACGGCGGCGTCGAACTCGATCGCGTCGGCGGTGAGGTGCCCGTGGTTGAGGGCGTCGGCGACGTCCTTGCCGGTCCCGTCCTCGATCACGATCAGATGCTTCAGGTCGGGCGCCTTCGCCAGCACCTTCGAGACCTTCTGGGTGTACTGGCGTTCGTAGATCAGCACCGACATCTGCGAGTCGGTGAAGATGTGTTCGAGCTCGGCCTCGACGTAGCGGAAGTTGACGTTGACCATCACCGCTCGCGCCTTGAAGATCGCGACCATCGCCTCGACGCACTCGAGGGTGTTGCGGCTGTAGAGCCCGACGGTGTCCCCGGGCTGCACGCCGAGGGCGCGGAGTTGGTGCGCGAGGGCGTTGCTGCGCGCCTCGAGTTCGGCGTAGGTGCGCGCGGCGCCGTCGGTCTCGAGGGCGACGCGATCGGGCATGAGGTCGACGGCGTGCTCGATGAGGTCGGCGATGGTGAAGGCCATGGGGTCAAAACTAGAACGTGTTACCGTTTTGGGCAAGAAAACCGCAGAACACCTGCCCGATCGAGAGCGAGTCGCCGCGTGTCCGACAACCCCGCCACCCGCGAACCCGAGTGCCTCGTCGAGCAACGCGGCCACGTCCTCGTCGTCACGCTCAACCGACCCCAGGCGCGCAACGCCCTGTCGACCGAGATGATGCGGACCATGGAGGAGGCGTGGGACCGCGTCGACACCGACGACGAGATCCGCGTCGCCGTCCTCACCGGTGCGGGTGGGTACTTCTGCGCCGGCGCCGACCTCAAGTCGATGAACAGCAGGGCCCCGGGTGACAGCTTCGACTCCGGCGAGTTCGACCCCACCCACCTGCCGGCACTGCTGAAGGGTCGCCGGTTGAGCAAGCCGCTGATCGCCGCGGTGGAGGGTCCCGCGATCGCGGGCGGTACCGAGATCCTGCAGGGCACCGACATCCGCGTCGCGGGCGAGAGCGCCCGGTTCGGCGTCGCCGAGGCCCGGTGGGGTCTGTTCCCGATCGGGGGCAGCGCGGTCCGCCTGGTGCGGCAGATCCCGTACACGATCGCCGCGGACATGCTGCTCACCGGCCGCCAGGTGACGGCCCCGGAGGCGCTGTCCTACGGGCTGATCGGATACGTGGTCCCCGACGGCACGGCACTGGACAAGGCGCTCGAGATCGCCGAACGCATCGCCGCCAACGGACCTGTGGCGGTGCAGAACATCCTGCGGACCATCCGCGACACCGAGGGGATGCACGAGCTCGACGCGTTCCCGGTCGAGACGGCGTTGGGAAAGAAGGTCTTCTCCAGCGACGACGCCAAGATCGGCCCGAAGGCGTTCGCGAACAAGGAGAAGCCGGTGTTCACGGGGCGGTGACGGAGTCCGTTCGCGGCACGCCGTCGGCGAGGATCTCCGCCACCACCGGCGGGAGCACCGCCGGGGGAAGTCCGGCCATCGTCCCGAAGAACGCGGCACCACACATCCCGACGACCTCGTCGGGGTCGATCCTCTTGTCGGTGAGCATCTCGTAGCAGGCGGCGCGCAGGAGACCGATCCAACTGCGGATGGCGAGCGCGAGGATCGGCGCCGGGTCGTCGTCGGCGCCGGTCGCGGCCAGGATCCGTGACACCTGCACGTCGATCGATCCCGACACCATCGACACGACCTCGGGGTCCGAGCTGACACCGCCCCGGAAGACGGCACGCACCCCGTGTTCGTGGAGACGGCAGTGATCGACGAACGCCCGGATCCCGTTCTCCAACTGCGCCGTGGCCGGCAGTGTCGGGTCGGGCGCGGTCTCCTCCATCAGTCGGTCGTTCTCGCGGGTCAGCATGGCCACGAAGAACTCCCGTTTGCCCGGGAAGTAGTGGTACAGCAGGCCGCGGGAGACACCGGCCATCTCGGCGACCCGCTCGATGTGCACCTCGTCGTACGGGTGCGTGGCGAACAGTTCGACCCCGAGGTCGAGCAACTGATCCCGGCGCCGCTCGGGGCTCATCCGGGTACGTCGGTTCACCGCGCTCACGCTACTCGCGGACGCCACTACTTGACACGGGTTCAGTAGCGGTGGACAGTCGGGTCGTGGCGAGACGGACACCCAACGACTGGTTCGGCCGACGGTTCCCCCACCCGGGACGCCGCCGACCCGTGATCGGCGACCTGCTGAGCGTCGACCGACGACGTCCCATCCAGAGCATGACGGAGGCGGCCGTCGGGCTCGGGCCCCTGTACGAGCTGCAGGTGTTGCGGACGCGACTGGTCTTCGCGACGACCGCGGCGCTGACCGCCGAGCTGTGCGACGAGACCCGCTTCTGCAAGGCCCTGCCGCCTGCCGTCGCCGCCCTGCGCGACTATGCGGGTGACGGACTGTTCACCGCGTACAACGACGAGCCGAACTGGCAACTGGCGCACGAACTCCTGGTCCCGGCGTTCACGAAGCCGGCGATGCGGTCGTATCACCCGATCATGGTGGAGACCGCCGGCGAGCTGTTCGGCTACTGGGACAGCCGGATGGACGACGGCCCCGTCGACGTGTCCCGCGACATGACGAAGCTGACCATGGAGACGCTCACGCGCACGGCGTTCAGTCAGGACTTCGGGTCGTTCCGGTCGGAGAAGCCGCACCCGTTCGTCGCGGCGATGGTGACCGCACTGGAGACCGGCCGTCGCAAGGGCATGCTGCGGACACTGCCCGGGGGCAACGCCCTGGGCTGGTTGCTGGACCGGCGGTACGCACGGCACCAGGGATACCTCGACTCGATGCTCGACGAGCTCATCAGCGCCCGATCGGCCGTCGACGACAGCCACGACCTGCTGGGCATCATGCTGAACGTGGCGCACCCCGAGACCGGGGAGAAGCTGTCCCCGGTGAACATCCGTCACCAGATCCTCACGTTCCTCGTCGCCGGACACGAGACGACCTCGGGTGCACTGTCGTTCGCGCTGTACTACCTCGCGCGCAACCCCGAGTGCCTGGCCCGGGCCCGGGAGGAGGTCGACGAGCTCCTCGGCCCCGATCCTCACGCCATGCCGGAGTTCGAGCAGGTCGCCAAGTTCCGGTACGTCCGACGGGTGCTGGACGAGTCGCTGCGCATCTGGCCGACGGTGCCCGGGTTCGCGCGCGGCCCCCGCGAGGCGACCACCCTGGCGGACGAGTACCGCATGGACACCGACGACTACGTGGTCGTCAGTCTCGGGGCCGTCCACAAGGATCCCGCGGTGTGGGAGGACCCCGACCGCTTCGAGCCCGACCGGTTCCTCCCCGTGAACGTCAAGAAGCGGCCCCCGCACAGCTACAAGCCGTTCGGGGCGGGTCTGCGCGCATGCATCGGGCGTCAGTTCGCCATCCACGAGGCGGTCCTCGTCCTCGCGACGTTGATCCACCGCTACGAGTTCGCCGGCGACCCCGGCTACGACCTCACGGTCACCGAGCGTCTGACGATGCTGCCCGAGGGGTTCGAGCTCACCCTGCGTCCCCGCACGCACGCGGTGGTGCCCACCGCCTGACCCGTCGAGTGGGCGGTACCAGACGTCGAGTGGGCGGTACCAGACGTCCAGTGGGCGGTACCAGACGTCGTAGTGTCCGGAAACGCCCAGTCGACGTCCGGAAACGCCCAGTCGACGGGTGGGGTCAGATGGCGCGTTCGGCCTTCTCCCAGTACGGATCCCGCAGACGACGCTTGTAGAGCTTGCCGTTGTCGGCGCGGGGCATCTCGTCGATGTAGTCGATCGAGCGGGGCAGCTTGAACTTGGCGAGCCGCTCCTTGGCATACGTCATCAGCTCGTCGGTCAGCGCCTCGTCCCCGACGACACCCGGCGCCGGCTGCACGACGGCCTTGATCTCCTCGCCCCAATCCGCATGGGGCACACCGAACACGGCGACGTCGGCGACCTTCGGGTGCACGGCGAGTTCACCCTCGATCTCGGCCGGGTAGATGTTGACCCCGCCGGAGATGATCATGTCGTTCTTGCGGTCGAGCAGGTACAGATAGCCCTCGTCGTCCATGTAGCCGATGTCGCCGGTGGTGAACATGTTCCCGACGCGGGCCTTCTGGGTCTTCTCCTTGTCTTTGTAGTACTCGAACGAGGAGCCCTTCATCTCCATGTACACCTGACCGCTCTCGCCGCGCGGGACCTCCTCCCCGCTGTCGTCGAGGACCTTGACGACCGAGTACGACCACGCCTTGCCGACGGATCCCGGATGGGTGAGCCACTCGTCGCCGAAGATCGTCGTCCCGCCGCCCTCGGTGGCTGCGTAGTACTCGGTCACGACCGGTCCCCACCACTCGAGCATCTGCTGCTTGATCTCCCGGGGACACGGTGCGGCGCCGTGGATCATGTTGCGCAGCGACGACACGTCGTACTTCGCACGCACCTCCTCCGGCAGCGCGAGCAGACGGTGGAACTGCGTCGGGACCATGTGACTCTGGGTCACCTTGTGCTTCTCGATGAGGGCGAGCATCCGCTCGGGATCCCACTTGTCCATGAGAACGACCTTGTGGCCCAACTGCATCGAGATCATCACGAAGTTGACGACGGCCGTGTGGTAGAGCGGCGACCCGCAGATGTGGACGTGGTCGTCGTGCGGGACCAACCCCATCACCCCGAAGAACCCGATCCCGCCGAGCGCGGCCTGTTCCGGGGCGGCCCCGGTCAGCGGACGCCGGACGCCCTTGGGTTTCCCGGTGGTGCCCGACGTGTACAGCATCGGAGCGCCGGTCGTACGGTCCGACGGCAGGCTGTCGTCGACGTCGGCGACGAGGTCGTCGAGCGGACGGAAGCCGTCGACGGATCCGACGGCGAAGAGGTCCTCGGGAGCGAAACCCGCCTCGCGCGCCGCGATCCGGGCGGTGTCGGCGAAGCGTTCGTGCGCGATGAAGACCTTCGCCTCGCTGTCGCCGAGGATGTACGCGATCTCCGGACCGGTCAGGTGCCAGTTCACCGGCGCGAGGTAGAGGCCGATCTGCAGCGCCGCGAACTGGAGGCAGACCGTCTCCACGCAATTCGGGGTCGCGATGACGAGCGTGTCACCGGTGACGAATCCGTGGGCACGCAGCCCGTTGGACAGCCGGTTGGCCCGGGAGGCGATCTCGCCGTAGGTGTGTTCGACGCCGTCGGGGTCGACGAGGGCGATCTTCTCGGGGGTCTCGCGGGCTATGTTCCACAGGCCGATGGGCGCGTCGGTGTCGGACACGGGTGCCTCCTCGCAGAGCGGCGGGATGCCGCGATTTCTAGAACATGTTCTAGTTGGCTCGACCGCTCATTAGACCAGCTTCCCCAGTCGGCGGACAAGGTCGGCCGATCGAGCGGTCACCATGAGCATCGAGACGCCCGCGGCCTCCCATCGTTCGATGTCGCGGCGGACCGCCTCCTCGTCGCCGACGATCATGGTCTCGCGCACCAGCTCGTCGGGGACCGCGGCGATCGCATCGTCACGACGACCCTCGGCGAACAGCGCGCTGATCTCGTCGACGGCCTCGGCGTACCCCATCCGGCGGTAGACCTCGGCATGGAAGTTGAGGCCCTTGGCCCCCATCCCGCCCAGGTAGAACGCGGTGATGGGCTTGTACGACGCGACGGTCGCGGCGACGTCGTCGGTGATCTCGACCTGCACCGTCGCCGCCACCTCGAACTCGTCGCGGGTCCGCCGCGCGCCCGGCCGGCTCATGCCCTCGGCGAGCCACTCCTCGTAGCGATCGGCCAGGCGGGGGGTGTAGTAGATCGCGAGCCAGCCGTCGGCGATCTCGCCGGCGAGGGCGATGTTCTTGGGCCCCTCGGCACCCAGCCAGATGGGCAGATCCGAGCGCAGCGGATGCGTGATCGGCTTCAGCGACTTGCCCAGACCGGTCGCGCCGGGCGCATCGGAGGGGTAGGGCAGCGGGTAGTGGTGGCCGTCGTTGGTCACCGGACCCTTCCGATCGAGTACATCCCGGATGACCTGCACGTATTCGCGCGTCCGCGCCAGCGGCCTGGCGAACGGTTGCCCGTACCACCCCTCGACGACCTGCGGCCCGGAGACGCCGATGCCGAGGACGTGGCGGCCGCCCGAGAGGTGGTCGATCGTGAGGGCGTGCATCGCCAGCGACGTCGGTGGACGCGCCGAGATCTGGGCGACGGCGGTGCCCAGCCGGACACGGGTCGTCGCACTACCCCACCACGCGAGTGGCGTGAAGGCATCCGACCCCCACGACTCGGCGGTGAACACCGCGTCGAAGCCTGATTCCTCCGCTGCGGCGATCAGTTCCGGGGCGTCGTCGATGGGCCCCGCGGCCCAATAGCCCAACTGCAGTCCCAGCTTCACGCGAGCCTCCTGGCGACGGTTCCTTGCGGAGCAATACTAGAACCTGTTCTACTCGCTGGGTGACCATCAGCGAGACCGGGCCCGGACTGGCCGCCGTGTTGGCGTCGGCAGAGGCCGACGTACCCGAACCAGAGACGCCGGTGCTGACCGCACCGTTGCGCAACAGCTTCGACTACACCCGCTCGCTGGGACCGGTGTTGGGCCGGTTCGCGGACGGCATCCGCGAGGGGCGGATCGTCGCGGGGCGGACCGCGGCGGGGACCGTGATGGTGCCGCCGAGCGAGTTCGATCCCGAGACCGGCGCACCCACCACCGATTTCGTCGACGTCGGACCGGTCGGCACCGTCACGACCTGGTCCTGGCAACCCACACCCCTGCCGGGTCAGCCGCTCGACCGACCGTTCGCCTGGGCGCTCATCCGTCTCGACGGTGCGGACACCGATCTGCTCCACGCCGTCGCGGTCGACTCCCCCGACGCGCTGTCGACCGGTTCCCGGGTGGTGCCCGTGTGGGGTACGGACCGCACCGGACGCATCACCGACATCACCCACTTCGCCCTCGGCGACAGCGCGCAGGACGCGCCGGACTCGACCGCGGAGCAGGAGACCCCCGGGGTGGTCACCTACCCCATCGGTCTCGAGATCGACCACGCGGCAACGGTTGTCGAGACCTGGTACCTCGAGGGCCTCAAGGAGGGCAAGCTGATCGGTGGCCGCGCCAGCGACGGTGTCTACTTCCCACCGCGCGTCTCCAGCCCGGCGAACGGCGACCCCACCACCGAGCGGGTGGAACTGCCCGACACCGGCATCGTCACCACCTTCTGCATCGTCAACGTCCCGTTCCTGGGCCAGCAGATCAAGCCGCCCTACGTCGCCGCCTACGTCGTGCTCGACGGCGCCGACATCGGGTTCCTGCACCTCATCCTCGAGTGCGAGGCCCACGAGGTCCGGATGGGCATGCGCGTGAAGGCCGTGTGGCGTGACGAGTCCGAGTGGGACCACACGCTGCGCAACATCAGCCACTTCAAGCCGTCCGGCGAGCCCGACGCCGACTACGAGACCTACCGGAGTCACCTGTGAACGCACCGCGCGTGGCGATTGTCGGATTCGCCCACAGCCCCCATGTCGACGCGAGCTTCGGCACCACCAACGGCGTCGAGATGCTCATGCCGTGCTTCGCGAAGCTCTACGCCGAACTCGGCATCAGCCGCACCGACATCGAGTTCTGGTGCAGCGGGTCCTCGGACTACCTGGCCGGCCGGGCCTTCTCGTTCATCTCCGCGATCGACTCGATCGGCGCGGTGCCGCCGATCAACGAGTCGCACGTCGAGATGGACGCCGCATGGGCCGCCTACGAGGCGTACGTCAAGATCGCCACCGGCGAGGTCGACCTGGCCCTCGCCTACGGGTTCGGCAAGACGTCGGCGGGCACGATGGACCTCACCCTGGCGCTGCAGACCGACCCCTACACCGTGTCACCGCTGTGGCCGGACGCCGTCTCCCTGGCCGGCATGCAGGCGCGACTGGGTCTCGAGTCCGGGGCGTGGACGGAACGTCAGATGGCCGAGGTCGCCGCCCGCACGCTCGGACGCGACGTCGACGAGCTCCTCGCCGAGCCCGTGACCGCCGCACCCCTGCGCGCACACGACAGCTCGCGGTACACCGACGGCGCCGCCGCCGTCATCCTGGCGAGTGAGGAGCGGGCGAAGCAGCTCGTCGCCAACCCCGCCTGGGTCACCGGTTGGGACCACCGCATCGACACACCGAACTTCGGCGCGCGGGATCTGACCGCGTCACCGTCGACCCGGTTGGCCGGCGACGCCGCACTCGGCGACGACCGCTCCGTCGACGTCGCCGAGCTGTACGCGCCGTTCACCCACCAGGAGATCATCCTGAGAAACGAACTGCGGCTGCCCGATTCGGTACAGATCAACCCGTCGGGCGGAGCACTCGCCGCCAACCCGATGTTCGCCGCCGGCCTCGAACGCATCGGCTTCGCGGCGACGGCGATCCTGGCCGGGGAGGCCTCGACCGCGCTCGCACACGCGACCAGCGGACCGTTGCTGCAGCAGAACATGGTGGTGGCCCTCTCCGGTGCCGCCGGAAGCGGGGAATGAGCATGGGTGCCAACCGCGCCGCGGTCATCGGGACCGGGCAGACCAAGTACGTCGCCAAGCGTCACGACGTGACGATGGCGGGCATGTGCCGGGAGGCGATCGACGCCGCCCTCGCCGATTCCGGCTACACGATGGACGACATCGACGCCGTCGTCGTCGGCAAGGCCCCCGACCTCTTCGAGGGGTCGATGATGCCGGAGCTGTCGATGGCGGCCTCGCTCGGTGCGGTCGGCAAGCGGCTGATCCGCGTGCACACCGCCGGATCGGTCGGCGCGTCGACCGCCGTGGTGGCGTCGTCGCTGGTGAAGTCGGGCATCCACAAGCGGGTGCTGGCGGTCGCCTGGGAGAAGCAGTCGGAGTCGAACGCCATGTGGGCGTTGTCGATCCCCGTCCCGTTCACCATGCCGGTGGGCGCCGGCGCGGGCGGCTTCTTCGCGCCGCACGTGCGCGCCTACATCCGCCAGTCGGGCGCACCCGAGCACATCGGCGCCATCGTCGCGGCGAAGGACCGTCGCAACGGCGCGAAGAACCCGCTCGCCCACCTCCATCAGCCCGACATCACCGTCGAGAGCGTCATGGCGTCGCAGATGCTCTGGGACCCCATCCGCTACGACGAGACCTGCCCGTCGTCCGACGGCGCCTGCGCCGTGGTCATCGGCGACGAGAAGTCCGCCGACGACGCGGTCGCATCCGGCACCCCGGTGGCGTGGATCCGCGCGACCGCCATGCGTACCGAGCCGCTCGCCTACGCCCACCGCAACGTGGTCAGCCCGCAGGCGGGACGCGACGCGTCGGCGGCGCTCTGGCGCGATGCCGGCGTGACCGACCCGCTCGACGAGGTCGACGTCGCCGAGATCTACGTCCCGTTCTCGTGGTTCGAGCCGATGTGGCTGGAGAACCTCGGTTTCGCCGCGATCAACGAGGGGTGGAAGCTCACCGAGGCCGGTGAGACCGACTTCGGCGGTCGGATGCCGGTCAACCCGTCGGGCGGTGTGCTCTCGTCGAACCCGATCGGCGCGTCCGGGATGATCCGCTGCGCGGAGGCCGCCCGTCAGGTGCAGGGGAAGGCCGGCGACCACCAGGTCGACGGGGCCCGCACCGCGATGGGACACGCCTACGGCGGTGGGTCGCAGTACTTCTCGATGTGGCTGCTCGGCGCGGACAAGCCGTGAGCGACACACCCGCCTACCTCGACATCGACCGCGAGAACAACCCGGCCGTCGTCGCCGGTCGTGTCTCGCGCGAGATGGTCGCCGCCCGCGACAAGCAGGGATGGCTCGACAACTTCGCCGACGACGCGATCGTCGAGGATCCCGTGGGCCCCTCGATGTTCGACGAGCAGGGTGTCGGCCACCGCGGACGGGACGCCATCTCCGCCTTCTGGGACATGACGATCGCGACCACCGAGCGGCTCGACTTCGAGTTCGACGAGGAGATCATCTGCGGGAACGAGGTCGCCTACATCGGGCGCATCGTCACCCACATCGGCGGGCACGTCACCACCTCGCGCGGGGTGTTCACCTATCGCGCCGACGACGCCGGGAAGCTCGTCGCCCTCCGTGCCTTCTGGGAGGTCCAGAAGACCATGGAGTCGATGCGGAAGGCCTGACAGGTCAGACCGAGCGCGCCACCAGCGCCGCCACCCGCCCGATCACGACCTGATCGGCGGTCGCGTCGGGGTCGACACTGCTGCGACGGGTCTGCACCACCAGCAGGATGCGCTGTCCACGAGGCCCGATGAGCAGACCTCCGTCGTTCGCGGTGCCGTAGTCGCCCGAGCCGGTCTTGTCCGCCGACGTCCAGCCCGCCGGCAGGTCCGCACGGAACCGCTCGTCCGACGTGCGGGTCCCGCGCATCCACCCGACGAGTGTCGCCCGGTCGCGGGGATCGAGTCGGGTGCCGACCATGACCGCCCGCAGGCCGGCCGCGAACGCCTGCGGCACGGTGGTGTCGCGGTGGTCGCCGGGGATCGCGGAGTTCAGCGCCGTCTCCTGCCGCACCATCACCGTCGCGGGGTCGTGGGCGCTGCGCGCGAAGGCCGTCACCCCCGGGGGTCCGCCGATCGCCGCGAACATCAGGTTGGCCGCGGTGTTGTCGCTCTGCTGCAGGGCGGCGGTGGCGATCTCGGCGTAGGTCATGGTGCGACCGACCCGGGTCTGCGTGACCGGTGAATGGGTGACGATGTCCTCGCGCCGGACGGGTACCGGGCTGTCGAGGCGGAGCCGGCCGTGGCGAGCGGCGTCCAGCACGGCCGCCGCGAGGTACACCTTCGACATCGAGAGGACCGGGAACCTGTGATCCGATCCGGTCGACGCGATCACACGCCCCGTCGTGAGGTCGCGGGCCCACACCCCGAGGTCGAGTCGAGATGCGGAGGAGAGCGATCGGATCTGGGCGTCGACGGTCGGCGACGCGTGTGCGGGAGCGGCGGTGAGCCCGGCCGCGAGGGCGGCGGGGACGAGGAGCGCCACGACGATCGATCGGACTGTACGCATGGCGAACAGTGTGCCCTGCCGGGAAGCAGTCGTGCTCGACCGGCCGTAGCATCGCCCCTCGTGATCCTGCCGACCGTCCGCGACCCGCGTCTGGTGACCGTGCGACGAGGCGGCACGCTGACCGACGAGGATCACCGACTGCTCGCCCTGTGGGCTGCCGAGTGCGCGGAATCCGTTCTCGCCCTCGTCGAGTCACATGTCGCCGACGACACCCGCCCCCGCGAGGCGATCGCCGCCACGCGGGCGTGGGCCGACGGCGCGATGCGGATGACGGCCTGTCGCGCCGCGGGCGGGCATGCGATGGGCGCGGCCCGGCCACTGTCCGGTGCGCCGCGGTGGGCGGCCTACTCGGCCGGTCAGGCCGCCTGCGTCGCCCACGTCCCCGAGCACGATCTGGGCGCGGCGGCCTACGCGATCAGGGCAGCGGTCGCGGCCGCGGAACCGGGTCGCCGGGAGACCGTGCGTCTGAGGACCCGGGATCGGCAGCGCGCACTCGTCCCCGACCGCCTGCGTGACCTCGTCGTCGAGGACCAGATCCGTCGGGACGCGATCTGCTGGGACGTCTTCGGAGACTGACCGTCACCGATAGCGGACCGACAGCTCCTTGATGCCGTTGATCCACCCGTGGCGGAGGTAGCGCGGTTCGTCGATCTTGGCGATGTCCGGCATGTGGTCGGCGATCGCCGAGAAGATGAGGTCGATCTCCATCCGCGCCAGGTTCGCGCCGACGCAGTAGTGCGCGCCGTGACCGCCGAATCCGAGGTGCGGGTTGGGGTCTCGTGTGATGTCGAAGGTGAACGGGTCGTCGAACACCGTGGTGTCGTAGTTGGCCGATCCGTAGAACATCCCGACCCGCTGCCCCTGCTTGATCTGCGCGCCACCGAGTTCGACGTCGGCCTTCGCCGTCCGTTGGAAACAGTTCACGGGCGTCGCCCAGCGCACGATCTCGTCGGCGGCGGTGGCAGGCCGTTCCCGCTTGAAGAGGTCCCACTGGTCGGGGTTGTCGAGGAATGCGTTCATGCCGCGCGTGATCGCGTTGCGGGTCGTCTCGTTGCCCGCGACGCTCAGCATGATGAAGAAGTAGCCGAACTCGAGCTCGTCGAGTGCGTGGCCGTCGATGTCGGCGTGGACGAGTTCGGTGACGATGTCCCCCACCGGACACTTCTTGCGGTCCTCGGCCATCTCGTAGGCGTAGCCGAGCATCTGCGCGGAGGCCAGCTGCGGATCGTCGGTGAAGTCGGGGTCGTCGTAGTTCATCATCGCGTTGGACCAGGCGAACAGCTTCTGACGATCGTCCTGCGGTACGCCGAGCAGGTCGGCGATGGCCTGCAGCGGCAGCTCGACCGCGACGTCGTGCACGAAGTCGGCCGGCCCCTCCTGGGTCGCCGCCTTCTCCACGATCTGTCGCGCCCGCTGCGCCAACCCCTCCTCGAGTGCATGCACCGAGCGCGGCGTGAACGTCTTCGCGACCAGTTTGCGCAGCCGCGTGTGCTCGGGCGGGTCGTGGTTGATGACGAGCGCCTTGGTCACCTCGAGCTGTTCGGGCTCCATGTCGTCGTCGAACCGGACGATGACGCCGTTCGCGTTGGCCGACCACAGCTCGTTGTTCTTCGAGATCGCCCGGATGTCCTCGTGCCGGGTGACCGCCCAGTACCCGCCGTCGTGGAATCCGCCGCCGCTGCCCGCGGGCTGGTCGATCCAGTGCACCGGTGCGGTCTGCCGGAGCTCGGCGAAGGTCGCATGCGGGATCCCGTCCTGCAACAGCGACGGACTCGTGAGGTCCGTGCCGTCCCGCAGCACGGGGTCGGAGAACACCGGACATGCGGCAGAGTGGGTCGGGGTGTCGGACATGATCGATTTTCCTTCACGGGAGGTGAACCTGTTCCACTTCCCAGTGTGGACCCGTCCGTGCCGGTCGTACAGCACTTTCGCCGTCCGATGTGGACTCCCGCGAGAACGTGTTCTAGTTTTGACCCATGGGTGTTCCTGTCATCGTGGAAGCAGTACGGTCGCCGATCGGCAAGCGGGCGGGGTGGCTCTCGGGCCTGCACCCGGTCGAGCTCCTGGGCGCGGTCCAGCGGGGAGTCGTCGAGCGCACCGGTATCGACCCCGCGCTCGTCGAGCAGGTCATCGGCGGCTGCGTCATGCAGGTCGGCGCGCAGGGCAACAACATCACGCGAACGGCCTGGTTGAACGAGGGCCTCCCGTGGCAGACCGGTGCGACCACCGTCGACTGCCAGTGCGGGTCCGCGCAGCAGGCCAACCACCTCGTCGCGGGTCTCATCGCGACCGGCGCCATCGACGTCGGCATCGCCTGCGGTGTCGAGGCGATGAGCATGGTCCCCCTCGGGGCGAACGTGATGCTCGAGGGCGCGGGACCCCGTCGACCCGAATCGTGGGACATCGACATGCCCACCCAATTCGACGCCGCCGAGCGGATCGCGCAGCGCCGCGGGATCACCCGCGCGGACACCGACGCCCTCGGCGAGCGCAGTCAGCGCCTGGCCAAGCAGGCGTGGGACGAGGGCCGGTTCGACCGCGAGGTGCTGTCGATGAAGGCTCCCGAGCGCACCAAGGACGGTGAGCTGACCGGCGAGATGCTCGACGTCACCCGCGATCAGGGTCTGCGCGACACCACCCTCGAGTCGCTGGGCCGCCTCACGCCCATCCTCGACGACGGCATCCACACCGCGGGGACGTCGTCGCAGGTGTCCGACGGCGCCGCGGCCGTCCTGTTGATGGACGAGGACCGGGCGCGCGAACTCGGCCTCACCCCGCGGGCACGCCTGCGGGCCCAGGTGCTCGTCGGCGCCGAGCCGTACTACCACCTCGACGGACCGGTCCAGGCCACCGAGCGCGTCCTGGCCAAGGCGGGCATGTCGATGTCGGACATCGACCGCTTCGAGGTCAACGAGGCGTTCGCGTCCGTCCTGCTCAGCTGGGCGTCGGTGCACGAGCCCGACATGGACAAGGTCAACGTCAACGGGGGTGCCATCGCGCTCGGCCACCCGGTCGGCAGCACGGGGTCCCGGCTCATCACGACAGCCCTGCACGAACTCGAGCGCAGCGACACCTCGACCGCGCTCATCACCATGTGCGCGGGCGGCGCCCTGTCCACCGGGACCATATTGGAACGAATCTGAGAAGATGTTCCAATGACGACGGACAAGCAGCACCGTGAGAAGCCCGACGCGCTGGACTCGGCCGCGGTCGGGACGATCCTCAAGTGGGGGTCGAAGGCCAACACCGCGCTGTACAAGGCCACCGGTGGTCGCATCGGCGGACGCTGGCGCATCGGCGCCGGCTTCCACAAGCCTGTGCCCGTCTGCCTGCTCACCACGACCGGCCGCAAGTCCGGCGAGCCGCGGACCGTGCCGCTGCTGTGCCTACGCGACGGGGAGGACGTCGTCCTCGTCGCCTCACAGGGTGGGCGCAAGAACCACCCGCTCTGGTATCTGAACCTCGTCGCCGACCCGGCGGTCACCATCCAGATCGGCAAGACCACCCGTCCGTATCGCGCACACCCCGCCGACGACGACGAGCGTGAGCGCCTCTGGCCGAAGATGGCCGAGCTCTACGCCGACGTCGACCAGTACCAGCACTGGGCCGACCGAACCATCCCGCTGGTGGTCTGCGTCCCCTCGGACTGACGCGGGTGTCGGTGACCTCTCCGTGACCCGGGTCACGGATGACCAAACGGTCCGCCAAACCGTCACCACGCAGGGCATCCGGGGAGAACACTGACCCCGTGACGTACATGCCCCCGACCGACGCGATGTTCCTGTTCGCCGAATCGCGCGAGCACCCCATGCACGTCGGTGGGCTCCAGCTGTTCACCCCACCCGACGGTGCCGACCCGGACTACGTCCGGACGATGGTCGCCGAACTCCGATCGCACACCGACATCAACTCTCGGTTCAACAGACGTCCGGCGGACCCCGTCAGCTCGGTCGGCAACCTGTGGTGGGCCACGGAATCCGACGTCGACCTCGACTACCACATCCGCCACTCGGCGGTCCCCCGCCCGGGGCGCATCCGTGAGCTGTTCCAGCTCACCTCCCGGTGGCACGGAACCCTGCTCGACCGCCACCGCCCCATGTGGGAGACCCATCTCGTGGAGGGCCTCGAGGACGGGCGATTCGCCGTCTACACCAAGGTGCACCACTCCCTCGTCGACGGTGTGTCGGCACTGCGCATGCTGCAGGAGACCCTCACCGACGACCCCGACGAGACCGACGTCCGTGTCCCCTGGGATCCGCGGCCCGGCAAGGCCACGACGCGGTCGTCGGGCGGCGGCCCGCTCGCGCTGCCGCTCTCGCTCGTCGGCAAGGGCGTCTCGCTGGGGACGACGGCGGCCGGCCTCGTACCCGCATCGCTGAAGGTGCTGGGGCAGGCCGTGCGCGACCACAGCTTCACCACACCGTTCGAGGCGCCGCGCAGCATCCTCAACGGGCCCATCGGCGGTGCGCGGCGGTTCGTCGCCCAGTCGTGGGAGATCGACCGTGTCCGGGGCGTCGCGGAAGCGGCCGACGCGACCCTCAACGACGTCGTCCTCGCCATGTGCAGCGGCGCGTTGAAGGCCTACCTGACCGAGCTCGACGCGCTGCCCGACAAGTCGCTGACGGCGATGGTCCCCGTGTCGCTGCGCTCGGACGCCGACAGCTCCGGCGGAAACGCCGTGGGCGCCGTGATCTGCTCGCTGGCAACCGATCTCGACGATCCGCTGGCACGTCTGCGGACCATCCGCGAGTCGGCCCAGGCGTCGAAGCGACTGATGCGCGAGCTCACGCCGCTGCAGATCCTCCTGCTCAGCGCGGTCAACATGTCGGCGTTGGCGCTGTCACCCATCCCGGGGTACGTCTCGCTGACCCGACCGCCGTTCAACGTGATCATCTCCAACGTCCCGGGGCCGACGAAGCCGTTGTACTGGAACGGCTCTCGCCTCGACGGCGTCTACCCGGCGTCGATCGTGCTGGACGGACAGGCCATGAACATCACGTTCACCAGCAACGACGACTCGCTGGACTTCGGGATCGTCGGATGTCGTCAGACACTGCCCAGTCTGCAACGCATGATCCACCATCTCGAGGACGCGCTCACCGATCTCGAGAAGGCGTCCATCGCCTGAGACCCGGACACGTCGGTGCGCCGCTGTCCTACGATGACGCCATGACCGATCACGACCGTGCAGCAGCGCGCCGGGAGATCACCAACGCCCTCCTCACCGCCTTCGACAAGCGCCACGAGGTGCTCGACGCCATCGTCGACGCCCCCGACCGGGACGGTGCGGTGCGCGCACTGACCCGACTGCTCGACGCATCGACCCTCGGCGCCGAGGCGGTGATGGGCATGTCCCTGCAGCAGCTCACCGTCGACGAGCGCCGGGCGAACCAGGCCGAACTCGACGACCTCGACCAACAGCTCACGTTCACCCTCGCCGACCGCCCGGGCAGCACCGGTGAGTCACTCGCGCTGCGGGCGTTCCACGGCACCACCGACAGCGACATCTTCGGTGCCCGCACCGAGGAGATCGGTGCCGCCGGTGACGGTTCGGGCAACCCTGCCGCCGGCCTCGACGAGGAGATCGCCCTGGCCATCGAGCGGGTCCGCGTCGAGGAGGCCGCCTGGTACGTCGCCGAGGAGCTGACCGCCGACGGCACGCAGAAGGTCGGTCTGGTGTTCGGCGAACTCGTCGACGGCGAGGTCAACGTCCGCATCTGGATCCACCCCGATCACCGCAAGAAGGGCTACGGCACCGCCGCACTGCGGAAGTCGCGGTCGGAGATGGCGTCGGCGTTCCCGGGCGTGCCGATGGTCGTCCGCGCTCCCGGCGCACCTGCCTGACGTCCCCGATGCCCGTTCTCGCAACGGTCTTCGCAGGGCTCGCCGCGCTCCTGCACGTCGCCATCTTCGCGATGGAGTCGATCCTGTGGACGCGGCCCGCGGTGTTCCGCCGGTTCGGACTCGCCTCCACCGCCGAGGCGGAGGCCACGCGCTCGATGGCGTACAACCAGGGGTTCTACAACCTCTTCCTGGCCGTCGGGATCGTCGTCGGCATCGCGATCGGCGGCGATGCGGGCACGGCGTTGGTGGTGTTCTGCTGCGCCTGCATCGTCGCCGCGGCCGCGGTGCTCCTCACGACGGGCCTGTCGTACCTGCGCGCAGCCGCGTCGCAGGCAACCTTCGCCGTCGTCGCGCTGGTGCTGTTCGCGGTCCTGTAGACCCCTCTCAGCCCGTCACGACGTCATAGCGGTCGGCCATCATGACCTTGTCCCACACCTCGACGAAGTCGTGCACGAACCGCTCGAGGCCGTCACTGCCGGCATAGACCTCGGCGACCGCACGCAACTGCTGGTTCGAGCCGAACAACAGATCGTTGCGTGAGGCGTGGAACCGGGTCTCCCCGGTCTCGCGGTCGTCGAGGGTGAACGCGGTGCCCGCGTCGTCGGCCTTGGTCCATTCCAGATCCATGGTCGTGACGACGTCGAAGAAGTCGGTGCTGAGCGTGCCGACGCGATCGGTGAAGACGCCCGTCGCCGAGCCGTCGTGGTTGCATCCCAGCACCCGGAGGCCGCCGGTGAGCGCGACCCACTGCGGCGCCGACAGCCCCAGCAGGGCGGCGCGGTCGAGGAACATCCGCTCGGGTGCGATCGAGGACACCGAGTGGTAGTCGGGCAGGACGTAGTTGCGGAACCCGTCGACGACCGGTGCGAGCCAGGCGAACTGCTCGGGATCGGTCTGCTCCTGGGAGGCGTCGACCCGCCCCGGGGTGAACGGGACGGTCACCGGGACCCCTGCGGCGGCAGCGGCCTTCTCGACGGCGACGCAGCCGCCGAGGACGATGACGTCGGCGAGGCTCACCGAGGTACCGCTCGACTCGGCGATGCCGCGCAGGGCCGCGACGACGTCGACGGTGCGTGCGTTGACCGACCAGTCCTTCTGCGGTGCGAGCGCGATCCGCGCGCCGTTCGCGCCGCCGCGTTTGTCGGAGATGCGGAAGGTGACCGCCGACGAGAACGCGGTGTAGGCGAGGTCGGACACGGAGATGCCCGAGTCGGTGATGGCCTGCTTGAGGCCGGCGATGTCGTCGTCGCCGACAGTCGGTCCCTCCGCGGCCGGCAGCGGGTCCTGCCACGAGAAGTCCTCGGCGGGCACCTCCGGACCGAGGTACCGCGACTTGGGGCCCATGTCCCGGTGGGTCAGCTTGAACCATGCCTTCGAGAACTGCTCGGTGAAGTGGTCGAAGTCGGCCAGGAAGCGTTGGCAGATCTCGCGATAGACCGGGTCGACCTTGAGCGCGATGTCGCTCGTCATCATCATCAGCGGCTCGGTCCGGCCCTCGATGTGGGCGTCCGGGGTCTGCGGTGCGGTCGGGTCGGTCGGGGTCCACTGCAACGCCCCCGCGGGACTCTGCGTCTTCTCCCACTCGAACGCGAAGAGGTTCTCCAGGTAGGAGTTGTCCCACCGGGTCGGGTTCGGCGTCCACGATCCCTCGATGCCGTTGGTCATCGTGTACTCCGCGAACCCGGGCCCCTCCGGGTTGTGCCAGCCCAGGCCCATCGCCTCGATCGGTGCGATCTCCGGCGGCGGGCCGACCTTGTCGGCGGCGACCTTCCCGTGGCTCTTGCCGAAGGCGTGGCCGCCCGCGATGAGCGCGACGGTCTCCTCGTCGTTCATCGCCATGCGGCCGAACGTGATCCGGATGTCGATGGCCGAGGCGGCGGGGTCGCCGTCGGCGTTCGACCCCTCGGGGTTGACATAGATCAGGGCCTGGTGCGACGCCGC
Organism: Williamsia sp. SKLECPSW1; assembly: GCF_054332755.1. Lineage (NCBI taxonomy): Bacteria > Bacillati > Actinomycetota > Actinomycetes > Mycobacteriales > Nocardiaceae > Williamsia > Williamsia sp. SKLECPSW1. Next base: position 991,700 of record NZ_JBTGLI010000001.1, read on the forward strand.
GAGCGGTTGCTCGAGTTCGTAGTCGGCGTCACCGGGCTGCCCGGTCCACCGCTTGCTCCGCATCACCATCGCGTCGTACGACTCGGGGTTGCTGTTCTCGATCCACTCGGCACCCCAGTACGTCGCGTCGTCCGCCTCCCACGCATCGCGACGGCCGCCGCCGAAACCGTAGGTCGGGAAGCCCATGATCTCCAGCGAGCAGTTGCCGGCGAGGATCATCAGATCGGCCCACGACAAGGCGTTCCCGTACTTCTTCTTGATCGGCCACAGCAGGCGACGTGATTTGTCGGTGTTGCCGTTGTCCCACCAGCTGTTGATCGGCGCGAAGCGTTGCAGCGCCTGACCGGCGCCACCACGTCCGTCGGCGATGCGGTACGTGCCGGCGGCGTGCCACGCCATCCGGATCATCTGCGGCCCGTAGTTGCCGTAGTCCGACGGCCACCACGACACCGACGTGGTGAGGAACTGCTTGATCTCGTCCTTGAGCGCGTCGAGATCGATGGCGGAGAAGGCCGCCTCGTAGTCGAAGTCGCGCAACGGGTTCGCCGCCGGACCGTCGGTGTGGAGCTGCTCCACACGCAGACGGTCCGGATACCAGTCGGACAGCGTGGGAGGTGAGGTCTCCGCCCCGCCGATCGTGTTGCCCCCGAACGGGCATGCGCCCTCGAGGACTTCGGAGTACTCGGAATAGGTGGTCATGGCGGGACCTCTCGTCGAACGGTGGGCTGCACGGACCAGACCACCGGCGACCGGGTCTGGGTCTCCCTTCCATTCATACGCACATCGCGGCGCGCGGGCGAGGAGAGTTGCGATGCTGTGGCCGAGGGTGTCGACCCGGCAACGACCGGAGGTCGCCCCTCCGCCTCGACGCCGGACTCAGCCGGCGGACGACGCCAGTGCCGACCCCAACACGTAGCGCACGGCGGCCGCGCGCTCCCCGTCGCCGGGCGCGCCGACCTGGACGGCGCTGAGCACCAGCGAGACGAACACCGTCTCCAGCCCGAGTGCGGCGACCTCGGGGTCGACGTCCGCGCGGATGACACCCTCGTCCCGACCGAGGCGGACCGACGTCGCGATGGCCTCGCGGACACGGCGCGAGAAGCTCCCCTCGAACAGTCTGCGCAGCAGTCCGGGTTCGAGCCCGGACACCACGCGATGGATCAGGGGGAACTCACCGATCTCGGCCGCGATGCGCACCAGCACGGTCTGCCAGTATCCCTCACCGACCGCCTCGGGATCACCGATCACCCTGTCGCACAGAGCATCCGCCTCCCGATCGAACGCCGCGACGAAGAGCGCGTTCTTGTCGCTGAAATGGAAGTACGCGGTGGACGGACTCACCCCCACGCTGCGTGCGACCGCGGAGATCGACGTCGACCGGAACCCGTGCTCGGCGAACGACCGGGCCGCCTCGTCGAGGAGTCGGGTCCGGGTGGCCGCGGCGCGACCGTGATCTGCAGAGGTTCCCACCACCCGACACTAGCGAGCGGCGCCGACGCGTCTCCCGCTTGCGCCGCTGAACGATTTGTTGAATCATTCAGTCATGGTCCGGATGACTCGTCGAGGTTTTCTCGCAAGCGGCACCGTCGGCGCCGCTGCCGCTGCCGGCACGACATGGGCGCAGGCGCCGGTCGCGGAGGCCCGACCCCGGGCCGACCTCGACCCCCGCCACCCGAACGTGCTGGTCATCATGGTCGACGAGATGCGCGCACATCAGTGGTTCCCCGATCAGGCCCGGATGGACACACTGCTGCCGAACATCGCGCGGATCCGTCGTCGCGCCACCGAGTTCACGGAGTACTACACCGCGGCGAACATGTGCACACCGTCGCGCGGTGCGCTGCTGACGGGGCTCTACCCGCATCAGACCGGGTGCATGCTCACCAACCAGTCGACCCTGTCACCGCGGTTCCCCACGTGGGGGACGATGATGCGCGCCAACGGGTATCGGAGCTCGTGGTACGGGAAGTGGCATCTCGGGCACACCCCGGACACGACGGTGGGCGGCCTCGAGCCCTACGGGTTCGACGGCGGCACCTACCCGTCCCCGAACGGCGCACCGAACCAGGGCCTGCACTCCGACCCCGGGATCGTCGACCAGTTCCGGGCCTGGTTCTCCTCGTCGTCCGCGGCCGGCCCGTGGTTCACCACCGTGTCCCTGGTGAACCCGCACGACGTCCAGTGGTGGCCGCGGTGGACCCGGCTGCTCGAACTGCAGGAGAAGATCCCCCGCGTGTTCGCACACGCCGCCCCCAACTACGAGACCCCGCAGGCACTCTCGGCGAACAAGCCGCGTCTGCAGTCCGCACTCCGCGAGGTGGCGGAGATCGCGTTCGGCGTCCCGCCCACCCTCGGCGCCGCAGGCGACCGGGCGTTCGCCGGCCTCCTCGACCTGTACCTCTGGCTGCAGCAGCAGGTGGACCGACAGATCGGTCGCGTCCTCGACGAGCTCGAGAGCGCCCCGGAGGTCGCGGCGAACACCATCGTCGTCTTCACCGCCGACCACGGTGACTACGCGGGCTCCCACGGTCTGCACGGCAAGGGCGGTGGCGCCTACGACGAGGCGATCCGCGTCCCGCTGTACATCGCTGCACCCGGTCAGACGACACCGGCGCAGCGCTCGCAGTTGGTGTCGAGCGTCGACCTCGCCCCCTACCTGCTGACCGTCGCGTCCGGCGGCTCCCGCTGGCGTCGGGATCCGCAGTGGGCGCACATCGCGGGCCGCGGCGACATCGCCTCGATCCTCGCCGACCCGGATGCGCCGGGACGGCCGTGGATCGCCCATGTCACCGACGAGCACGCCATCGAGGAGGGCGCGGTGGCGTTCCAGCACGACGCCCCCGCGCACGTCACCGCCGTCCGCACGCAGACCGAGAAGGTCGCGATGTACGCGCACTGGCGCCCCGACACCATCGAGATCGACCGGCATCAGGAGATCGAGTACGAGCACTACGACCTGTCGACCGCACACGGCCGGATGGAGATCGACAACCTGGCACACGGCTCGCGACCCCGTACCCCGCTGATGGACACACTCGAGAAGACGGTGATCCCCACGGAGACCGACGCACCGCTTCCGGCACACCTGCACGCCGCCCAGTCGGAGGGTCTCGCCGACTATCGCGAGAAGGTCCACACGGTCGCACTGTTCGGCTGAGATCGCCTGCCGGAGCCGTCGATCGCCCCGGCGACGCTCAGCGCCGTCGAGGCAGTCCGATGCGGGCGGTGATGCGGTCGATCGCACCGGACTCGTCGGCGTCGAAGCGCTCCCGGACCCGTGCGGAGAGTCCGAACACGACGTGGACGAGGAACTCCGCGTCGACGGAGACCCCCTCGATGCCGATGCTCGTGATCTCCACCCGACGTATCACGCGATACTTCCGTCCGCGGTCCAGATCCCGGATGATCGCGGGCCCACTCGATCCCGTCGGCACCCCGTTCTCCACCCGGCGACACCCCTCGGCGAGGCGCACGGCGGAGACGTCGTGGCTCGCGAGGGCCTCGATGTAGGCGCGGGCGGCGGCGACGGTCTCGGCGGTGGCGGTCACCGCACCATCATCGCCGACGGACCGTCAACGCGCGCCGTACACCGGGAACGGCGTGGGCGCCTCGGCCAGGATCTCGGCGACGACGGGGCCGAGTTCGGCCGGATCCCACCGCGCGCCCTTGTCCCGCTGCGCGCTGCGCTGCCAGCCGTCGGAGACCGAGACCTTGCCGCCCTCCACCTCGAAGACACGGCCGGTGACGTCGCCGGAACCCGGCGACCCCAGCCACACCACCAGCGGGGAGACGTTCGCGGGATCCATCGCGTCGAACGAGCCGTCGTCGGGTGCGGCCATCTGTGCCGCCATCGCGTCGCCGGCGCTGGTCGTCATGCGGGTGCGCGCAGACGGGGCGATGGCGTTCACGGTGATGCCGTAGCCCTTCATCTCCGCCGCGGCCTGGATCGTGAGCTCGGCGATCGCGGCCTTCGCCGCGGAGTAGTTCCCCTGTCCCACCGACCCGTACAGACCTGCACCCGACGAGGTGTTGACCACACGGGCCTGTCGTTGCCGACCCGCCTTCGACTCGGCACGCCAGTACTCGGCCGCGTGGCGCAACGTCGCGAAGTGTCCCTTGAGATGGACACGGACCACGTCGTCCCAGTCGGACTCGCTCATCGACACCAACATCCTGTCGCGCAGGAACCCGGCGTTGTTCACCAGGACGTCGAGGCCGCCGAAGGTGTCGACCGCGGTCGTGACGAGGCTCTTCGCGCCCTCCCAGTCGGCGACGTCGGCGCCGTTGACGACGGCCTCGCCGCCGGCGTCGACGATCTCCGCGACGACCTGTTCGCCCGGCGACTCGCCTGTCGCGCTGCCGTCGAGTCCCGCGCCGATGTCGTTGACGACGACCTTCGCGCCCGACGCCGCGAACGCGAGCGCGTGCTCACGGCCGATGCCACGACCGGCGCCGGTGACCACGACGACCCGTCCCTCGTTGATGCCGCTCACGGTGTCTTCGTCTCCAATCGGTTGTCTGTGGTGCCGGCGTCGAGGAACGCCGGCTTCTCGCCGCCCCCGTGGACGGTGAGGGCCGCGCCGGTGATGTAGGCGGCCAGCGGGGAGAGCAGGAAGGCCACCGCGTGGCCGATGTCGGTCGGGCGTGCCATCCGCCCCATCGGGATGGTGCGTCCCACCGCGGCGACACCCTCGGCGTCGCCGTAGTGCATCTCCGACAGCTCGGTCTCGACGGGTCCGCCGACCACGCTGTTGACGCGGACCGTCGGCGCCCACTCGACCGCGAGCGTCCCGGTGAGGTTGTCGAGGCCCGCCTTGGCGGCGCCGTATCCGGCCGTTCCCGGCGACGGCCGGTGCCCGCTGACGCTGGAGACGTTGACGATGCTGCCGCCGTCGGACTCGGCCAACAGCGGACGCGCGACCTGTGAGACCAGCAGCGGCGCGAGGAGATTGAGCTCCACGATCTTGCGGTGGAACCCCGGCGACGCGGCGGATGCGAGGGTGAACGGTGATCCGCCCGCGTTGTTGACGAGTCCGTCGAGCCGACCGTGGCGGTCGGCCACGCCGGTGACCATCGCCTCGACCGCGTCCGCGTCGCGGATGTCACAGGACACGAACTCGACCCCCGTCGGCAACGTCCCCTCGTCGTCGGGGGGACGACGGGCGCACGCGATCGGGATCGCACCGAGATCGGCGAGCACGGTGCAGATCCCGGCGCCGACCCCGCGCGCGCCTCCGGTGACCAGCACCACCCTGTCCGACAGGCCCAGATCGGCCATCGTGCCCCCTTCCGGGTTCCGGCTGCCTGCTACGCTACCAAGCAAGTGTTTGGTTGGTAACCATAGCGAGAGGGACGCCCGTGCCCATCACCACATCGACGATCGAGCCGGGGATCGTGACCGTCACCGTCGACTTCCCCCCGGTCAACGCGCTGCCGTCGGCGGCGTGGTTCGACCTCGGCGACGCGATCCTGGCCGCCGGCGCCGACCCCGCCACCTCGGTGGTGGTCCTGCGCGCCGAGGGCCGCGGGTTCAACGCCGGCGTCGACATCAAGGAGATGCAGAACACCGACGGCTTCGACGCCCTCATCGGCGCCAACCGCGGCTGCGCACACGCGTTCGGCGCCGTCTACGACTGCAAGGTGCCGGTGATCGTCGCGGTCAACGGGTTCTGCGTGGGCGGCGGGATCGGTCTCGTCGGCAACGCCGACGTGATCGTCGCCTCCGACGACGCCGTGTTCGGACTCCCCGAGGTCGACCGCGGCGCTCTCGGCGCGGCAACGCATCTCGCCCGACTGGTCCCCCAGCACATGATGCGGACCCTGTACTTCACGGCGCAGAACGTGACCGCGCAGCAACTGCACCACTTCGGGTCGGTCTACCGCGTCGTCTCCCGCGAGGAACTGCTCGACGCGGCCCTCGACGTCGCCCGGATGATCGCCGCGAAGGACACCCGCGTGATCCGCGCCGCCAAGGAGGCGATCAACGGCATCGACCCCGTCGACGTCAAGACCAGCTATCGCCTCGAGCAGGGATACACCTTCGAGTTGAACCTCGCCGGCGTCGCCGACGAGCACCGGGACGCCTTCGCGGGCACCAGCAAGGCAGGTGGCCGATGAGCAGCACCACGCAGAACGGCACCCGGCGCGCCCAGACCGACAAGACGTCGACCCTCGACGAGGCCGTCGCCGAGATCCGTGACGGCATGACCATCGGCATCGGAGGGTGGGGGTCGCGGCGCAAGCCGATGGCGCTCGTCCGCGCGCTCGCCCGGTCGGCGGTCACCGACCTCACCGTCGTCACCTACGGCGGTCCCGACCTCGGACTGCTCTGTGCCGCCGGGAAGGTCCGCAAGGCCTACTACGGGTTCGTCTCGCTCGACTCGCCGCCGTTCTACGACCCGTGGTTCGCCGCCGCGCGTACCAGCGGGTCCATCGAGGTCCGGGAGATGGACGAGGGGATGGTGAAGTGCGGTCTCGAGGCCGCCGCCGCGCGCCTGCCGTTCCTGCCCATCCGCGCCGGTCTCGGCTCCGCGGTCCGGGAGTTCTGGGGCAACGAGCTGCGCACCGTCGACTCCCCCTACCCCGACGCCGACGGCCGCACCGAGACCCTGGTCGCCATGCCCGCACTCGATCTCGACGTGGCGCTGGTGCATCTCGACATCGCCGACGTCCACGGCAACGCCGCCTACACCGGCGTCGACCCGTACTTCGACGACCTGTTCTGCGGCGCCGCACGTCGACGGTTCGTCGAGGCCGACCGTGTCGTCGACACCGCGGAACTCGTCGACTCCGTCGAAATGCAACGACTGCTGCTCAACCGCATGAACGTCGACCGTGTGATCCACGCGCCCAACGGCGCGCACTTCACCTTCGCCGGCGACTACCGCCGCGACGAGGCGTTCCAGCGCCACTACGCCCAGGCCGCAGCCGATCCCGAGTCGTGGGCGGAGTTCCGCGACCACTTCCTGTCCGTCGACGAGGAGACCTACCAGGAACGGGTGGTCGAGTGGACGCGTGAGCGCGCCGCGCAGAAGGCGACTGCTCAGAAGGCGACCGCACAGAAGGAGGGAGCACCCGCATGAGCGACGTGACCCGCGCCGAGATCTGCGTGATCGCCTGCGCCGAGATCTTCACCGGCGCCGGCGAGATCATGGCGTCACCCATGGCGACGACCCCGCTGATCGGAGCCCGACTCGCCCGACTCACCACAGAACCCGACCTGCTCATCACCGACGGTGAGGCGCTGATCTTCGCCGACACCCCCGCGGTCGGGAAGTCGGCACCCATCGAGGGGTGGATGCCGTTCCGCAAGGTGTTCGACGTGGTCGCGTCGGGCCGCCGCCATGTGGTGATGGGCGCCAACCAGATCGACCGGTACGGGAACCAGAACCTCTCGGCGTTCGGGCCGCTGCAGCACCCGACGCGCCAGATGTTCGGTGTCCGTGGCGCTCCCGGCAACACCATCAACCACCCCACCAGCTACTGGGTGGCCCGGCACTCGTCGCGGGTCTTCACCGAGACCGTCGACATCATCTCCGGCGTCGGGTACGACCAGCTGGATCCGCACAACCCGGCCTGTCGCTTCCACCACATCCACCGGGTGGTCACCAATCTCGGAGTGTTCGACTTCGGCGGCCCGGACCACGCGTTCCGCGCGCTGTCCTTGCATCCCGGCGTCACCGCCGACGAGGTCGTCGAGAACACCGGGTTCGAGGTCGACGGACTCGACGACGCCGGCGAGACGCGTACCCCGACCGACGAGGAGCTGTCGCTCATCCGCGACACGCTCGATCCGACGAACCTGCGGGACAAAGAGGTCAAGCCGGCAGACGCAGGAGCGGCGCGGTGACCCGTCAGGCGCCGATGCGGACCCGCTTCAGCGAACTCGTCGGTGTCGACTACCCCGTCGTGCAGACCGGGATGGGCTGGGTGTCCGGTGCGTCGCTGACCTCGGCCACGTCGAACGCCGGCGGCCTCGGGATCCTCGCGTCGGCGACGATGACGTTCGAGGAGCTGGAGAAGGCGGTCGCGCGCACGAAGTCGTTGACCGACAAGCCGTTCGGCGTCAACATCCGCGCCGACGCCACCGACGCCGAGGATCGCATCGATTTGCTCATCCGCGAGGGGGTGCGGGTCGCGTCCTTCGCGCTGGCGCCGAAGAAGGACCTCATCGGAAAGTTGAAGGACAACGGCGTCGTCGTGATCCCGTCGATCGGCGCCGCGAAGCACGCGGTGAAGGTCGCCTCCTGGGGCGCCGACGCCGTGATCGTGCAGGGCGGGGAGGGCGGCGGTCACACCGGCCCGGTCGCGACCACCCTGCTCCTGCCGTCCGTGCTCGACGCGCTCGCCGGCGAGGACGGCCGGCCGAGCATCCCCGTCGTCGCCGCGGGCGGGTTCTTCGACGGCCGCGGACTGGCCGCTGCCCTGGCCTACGGCGCCGACGGGGTCGCGATGGGCACGCGTTTCCTGCTGACGTCGGACTCCACCGTCCCGGACTCGGTGAAGCAGGAGTACCTGGAGCGCAGCCTCACCGACACGGTCGTGTCCACCAAGGTCGACGGCATGCCCCACCGGGTCCTGCGGACGTCGCTCGTGACGAAGCTGGAGGGCGGGAACCCCGTGGCCGCGCTCGCCGCGGCGGCCAGGAACGCCAACGAGTTCAAGCAGATGACCGGCATGAGGTGGACGACGATGCTCCGCGACGGACGATCGATGCGGCGCTCCGGGGACCGCACGTGGCAGCAGATCATCATGGCGGGCAACACTCCGATGCTGCTGAAAGCCGGCCTGGTGGAGGGGAACACCGACGCGGGCGTCCTCGCGTCGGGCCAGGTCGTCGGGATGATCGACGACCTTCCCAGCTGCGGGGATCTGGTCCAGTCGATCGTCGCCGGGGCGCGCGAGCGTATCCGCCACCTCGGCACGCTCGGCTGAACTCGGCGAGCAGGACGATGCGCGTCCACCTGCAACTGACCGGCGATCCCGGCGCAGTCGTCGACGACGTGACCGCCCTGACCCGCCTCGGGGTCGACGGCGTCTTCACCTTCGAGGGTCCGCACGACGTCTTCGCACCGCTCGTGCGTGCGACCGCCGTCGACGAGACGCGCGGGCTCGACCTGATGACCAACGTCGCCATCGCCGGTCCGCGCAGTCCGCTGCACCTCGCACACCAGGCGTGGGATCTGCAGGCCTACAGCGGTGGTCGCTTCCGACTCGGCCTCGGGTCGCAGATCCGACCGCACATCGAGAAGCGGTACGGAGCCACGTGGGGTCGGCCCGCCGCACGTCTCGGCGAGACCGTCCGCGCGATCGGGGCGATCTTCGACACGTGGGAGTCCGGCGCCCCCTTGGACTTCCGGGGTGAGTTCACCACGCACACCCTGATGCCGCCGAACTTCGTGCCACCGGCGACCGGGTTCGGTCGACCCCCGATCCTGATGGGCGCGCTCGGCCCGGTGATGACACGGACCGCGGCCGAGGTCGCCGACGGTCTACTGGTGATGCCGTTCCACAGCCGTCGGCACCTCGTGGAGCGCACACTGCCCGCCGTCGACCGGGGGTTGGCGCAGCGCGCCCACGATGGTGTCTTCACCGTCGTCGGACAGGCGATGGTCGCCGTCGGCTCCGATGACGCCTCCATCCGCACGGCGATCGACGCCGTCGCGATGCTCATCGCCTTCTACGCCTCCACACCGGCCTACCGGCCTGTTCTCGACGCCGAGGGTCGCGGCGAGCTGCAGCCGGAACTGAACGCCCTGTCCAAGCAGGGCCGGTACGCCGAGATGCGGGCGCTGGTCACCGAGGACGACGTCCGACGCTTCGCGATCGTCGGCACACCCCGCGAGTGCGCCGACGAGATCGTCGACCGTTTCGGCGGGTTCGCGTCCGAGATGTGCTGTTATTTCCCGCACTACGAGCCGGATTCGTCCGATCTGTCCGCGCTCGTGCGGCATCTGCAGGAAGCGGTCGTACCATCGGCCGGGTGACCGGCCGACAGTCTCGGGGCGCAGCGCCCCTGCACGCCCAGCGGGACCGAGCGGGTTCCTTCGGCTCCGTCGCCGCCGCCTACGACCGATACCGACCTCGCTACCCCGCGGCCGTCGTGGACGAGATCGCCGCACTGGCCGCCGGGGGTCGCGTGCTCGACGTGGGCGCCGGGACCGGCATGCTCGCCGAGCCCCTGGTGCACCGCGGTCTCGACGTGCTCGCCGTCGAGCCGGACCCGGAGATGGCTGCGGTCGCCCGCGCCAAGGGGATCACCGTCGAGGAGGCGACCGCCGAGACCTGGCTGCCCGCAGGCCGACAGTTCTCGCTGATCGCGTTCGGGAACTCCTGGCACTGGGTCGACGTCGACACGGTCCTGCCGACCCTGCGTGAGATCCTCACCCCCGATGGACATCTCGTCCTGCTCTGGCACGTGACCGCACCCAGCGGCCCGGTTACCGAGCGGATCGACTCCGCGTACGCGGAGTCGGGCATGTCCGGTGTCGTCGGACCCTCCGCCACCCCGTCGATCGGGGATCGACTGACCACTGCCGGATGGACGTTCACCGACCACACCGCGAACACCGAACTGCACCTGCGCACCGACGACTGGTTGGACACGGCGTTCACCTTCTCGAACCACATCGTCATGGACGCCGCTGCCGCAGACGAGTTGCGCGAACGGTTGGCGATCGCGATCGGCCCGGACGGCCTCACCGTCACCGCGATCACCTACTGGATCGACGCCCGCCCGTCATGACCGCCGAGCGTGCCGAAACCACCCCCCGAGCGGGCACAAACGACCCGCCGAGCGGGCACAAACTGCCCGCCGAGTGGGCACAAGTGACGTCGACCGGGCAGAGGACACGAGAGGACGGTGCCATGACCGACACCCCGCTACACGGTGACCGGGCGCTCGCGCTCAGCTTCGGATCGGAGGCGGAGTCGTACGACGAGCACCGACCCGACTTCCCACCGGAGATGATGGACGTCGTCGCCCGGCTGGGACACCGAGTGCTCGACGTCGGTGCCGGGACGGGCAAGGCCGCGCGCGCCCTGCTCGACCGCGGCTGCTCGGTCCTCGCCGTCGAACCCGACGTGCACATGGCGACGATCGCCCGCCGCAAACACGTCGTCGTCGAGCCCGGCACGTTCGAGGAGTGGGCTCCACGAGGGCGGGTCTTCGACCTCGTCACCTTCGCGCGCTCGTGGCACTGGGTCGATCCGCAGTCCGCCATCGAGAAGCTGGTGCGGATCGTCGTTCCCGGCGGGCACGTCGCACTGCTCACCCACGAGGCGAGCTGGTCGCTGTTCGCGCACGAGCCGGTGAAGTCGGTGGTCGAGAAGTACGTGCGACGCGACGACACGCCCCGCCGACGCCCCACCGACGACCGCACCGTCGGGCTCTTCACCGACGCCGGATTCGACGTGCACGTCGAGGAGTTCCCGACGACCACCGTGGTCGACGTCGACGAGTGGCTCGACGCGATGTTCACCTACTCACGGTTCCTCGTGCTCGACCCCGACCAGAAGGCGCGACTCCGCCGGGATCTCGCCGACGCCATCGGGCCTGGACCGGTCACCGTCGAGGGCACCCCGCGCGCGGTCATCGCCCACCGGATGCGCTGACCACACGCTCGGCGGCGGTTGTCGGCCCACTCGGCGAGTGGTTTCCGCACGTTGGGCGCGTGGTTTCGGCACCCTCGGCGAGGGTGGGTCAGCGGTCGAGCCAGTGGTCCACGTCGAGGGGCCGCGCGGAGTCCAGCGCGTCGTGCGCACACGAGAATCCGATGGCCGACGTCCCGTCGTCGAGGGTGATGGCGCCCAGCGACATCGGCTGCGGCAGGTCGGCCAGGAACGACCCCAGGGCCGCGGGCGACAGCGTCCACCGCTCCCCGCGCACGGATCGCGTCGTGGTGCTGTCGGCCACCAGCCCCGGCTTGGCCGGCTGCGTCGCCAACTCCACCAGTCGATAGCCCGGGGCGGTCCGCACCTCGCCGGACCACCGTGCACCCCGCGACGTGAGCTGATGCTCGAGCGGCTGACCTCGCAGGTGCGCACCGACCACGATCAGCTCGACGACGCTCGCCACCGATTCCGGCCACGACGGCCGATCGGTGGGTTCCTCCCGGAACCGTCGGGCGAGGTCGACCACGACGGCGTCGTGGTACGCGGGGGCGAGCACGGTGACGCCGAACTGTGCTGTGCCGTCGACTCCCTCGTCGATCTCACCGGCCGGGATCGCGATCCCACACAGATCGAACAGGTTGCAGAAGTTGGTGTAGGTGCCCATCCGTGCGTTGGTCCCGACAGGCTCGTCGGCGACAGCGGCGAGCGACGGGTGGAACGGGGCCGTCGGCACCATCAGCGCGTCGCAGCCCGCGATCGAGCGCATCGCGCGTCGGCGCAACTCGTCGACGCGCCGACGGTCGGCCAGGAGCTCGACGGCGCGGATCTCGCCTGCCGCACCGATGATCCCGGCGACCGTCGGGTCGAGCTCGACGGCGCCGTCGGCGGTGGCGACGAACTCCCCGACCGCGTCGTACCGTTCGGCGACGAGGGCGCCGTCGTAGAGAAGTGCGGCCGCGCCGAGGAAGTCGTCGAACGGCACCTCGCGGATCTCCCACCCATGCCGGCGGCATCTCGCGACCGCGTCGGCGAACGCGGCGCTCCAGGTCTCGCTCATCGCGGTCAGCGTGTCGGGGACGGCGATCGTCGGGACCGGCGGAGCCGCGAGACGCACGTCGAGCGGGAACGGGCGTGGCCCCGCCGCACCGGCCATCACCCCCATCGCCGCATCGGCGGTGCCCAGGTCGCGGGCGAAGACGGTCACGCAGTCGTAGCTCGCACACGCGGGGACGACGCCCTCGGTGGACACCACCCCGACGGTGGGTTTGATCCCGACGATCCCCTGCAACGCTGCGGGCACACGACCCGAACCGGCGGTGTCCGTCCCGATCGCGATGTCGGCGACACCCAGCGCGACCGCCACCGCGGACCCGGAGCTCGACCCTCCGGAGATGAACTCGGGCCGACGGCTGTCGCGAACCGCGCCGTGGGGGCTGCGTGTCCCGACCAGACCGGTGGCGAACTGGTCGAGGTTCGTCGTCCCCAGGAGCACCGCGCCGGCCGCACGCAACGCCGCCACCACCGGCGCATCCGCGTGCGCCACCACGCCGAAACCGGGGCACGCGGCGGTCGTCGGGAACCCGGCGACGTCGACGTTGTTCTTCACCACCAGGATCAGACCCGCCAGCGGCCCTCCGGCCGCGAGGGAGGCCGCGTGATCGCGACGGACGTCCTCGCGCGACCGCAGGTGCAGGAAGATCTCCGGCCGGTCCACCGCCTCCAGCCGGGCGAAGAGGTCGTCCACCGCCGACGTCGAACGGTCGAGGACCCCGGTCACGCGGTGGCCTTCGTCGCGACCGCGAACTCGCCGTCCGCGGCCCACCGCCGACGCTCCTCCGCCCGCGCCTCCTCCATGCGCCCACGTACGGCAGCGATGTCGGTGGCGTTGCGCGCCAGATAGGCACGGTGCTCCGACAGCGCGAACGAGCCGGCCTCGATGGTCACGTCGCCGCGTCCGGCCGCGACGTCGGCGCGGAGGTCGAGGAGTTCGTCGGCACTGACGGGGTACCAGTGGATCCGGTCGAAATGACGGAGCAGCCAGGGGTTCTCGGGATCGAAACCGGCCGCCCGCAACGGATGTCGATGGTTCCACACCTGGGTCGTCCGCCCCACGAACTGGTATCCACCCGGCCCCTCCATGCCGTAGACGCACAGGTAGGCGCCACCGATCCCGACGGCGTTCTCCGGCGTCCACGTCCGCGCCGGGTTGTACTTCGTGGTGACCAGGCGGTGACGCGGGTCCATCGGGGTGGCCACCGGCGCACCGAGATACACGTCGCCCAGCCCGAGCACGAGGTACTCGGCGTCGAAGACGATCCGGTGCACCTCGTCGACCGAGTCGAGTCCGTTCATCCGCCGAATGAACTCGATGTTCCACGGGCACCACGGGGCGTCGGACCGCACACCGAACATGTAGCGCTCGATGGCCTCTCGGGTGGAGGGGTCGTCCCACGACAGCGGCAGGTGAACCTCACGACTGTCCACGACGAGGTCGTCGGCCGCGGGGAGCGCCGCCTCGACCTCACGCAGCCACTCCAGGACGCGCGTGGGAGACCACACGGTGGGGTCGACCTTGACCTGCAGCGACCGGATCCCCGGGGTCAGGTCGACCAGGCCGCGAGGCCGATGGTCCTCGATGTGCGCGGCGAGGGCGTGGACGCGTGCCCGCAGCTCCAGATCGAGAGACATGTCGCCGTACTCGACGAGAATGTTGTCGTCGCCGCTGCGGCGATACGTCACCGAACTCTCGCCGTCGGCGGTCGCATCGATCGCGAGGATGCCGTTGTCCGTGTCGTATCCGGCGGAGACGACCGGTGTGAACTGGGCGCGACGGGCCGCGCCGAGAGCCGACGGGCTGGCGGCGTCGTCGGCGCGGACCGGCACGAAGCGCACGGTGTCGCCGGGCTTGAGCTGACCGAGCTTCCACCGATCGGCGGTGGTGACGGTGACCGGGCAGACGAAGCCGCCGAGGCTGGGGCCGTCGGGCCCGAGCAGGATCGGGGTGTCGCCCGTGAAGTCCAGTGCGCCCACCGAATAGGCCGTGTCGTGGATGTTCGACGGGTGCAGTCCGGCCTCTCCCCCGTCGTCGCGCGCCCAGGTGGGTTTCGGTCCGACGAGCCGCACGCCGGTGCGATCGGAGTTGAAGTGCACCTCGTAGTCGGTGCCGAGGACGGTGGCGATGTCGTCGTCGGTGAAGAACTCCGGCGCGCCGTGCGGGCCCATCGTCACCGCGAGTTGCCAGGAGTTCCCGATGGCCGGGTACTCGTCGAGCTGCAGCCTGCGTGGCTCGGTGGTGACCGATGCCCTCAGGGCGAGGTCGTCGCCGTCGGCCAGCGCACGTCCGTCGAGGCCGCCGAACCGCCCGAGGCCGAACGTCGCCGTGCTGCCGAGGTACTCCTGCGCGAGGAGCCCACCACGGATCGCGACGTACACCCGCATCCCGAGGGCACCGACCGGCCCGACGTCGACGACGTCGCCGGCCTCCACCGACAGCGGTACCCCCTGCGCCACAGCGCGATCGCCACCGCCGGCCGTCGTCACGCTCACCGCGACCGGGGCACCGGTGATCGCGACCACCGTCGGCGCGGCGAAGCGCAGGCGCGGACCGAGAAGGGTGGCCTCCAGGGCGGGTGCACCCTCCGGGTTGCCGACCGCCACGTTGGCGAGCCGGAACGACAGGTCGTCCATCGGACCCGACGGCGGCACACCCACGCTCCAGTACCCGACGCGACCCGGCCAGTCCTGGATGGTCGTCATGGGGCCGGCGCGCAGCACCTCGACGGTCATGACGTCGCCCCGCGCACCACGACGCGTACCGCGGTGGGGTCGAAACCGTTGCAGGGGTTGTTGATCTGCGGGCAGTTCGAGATCAGCACCAGGGTGTCGACCTCGGCCCGCAGCGTCACCGACTTCCCCGGCGCCGACAGACCGTCGACGATCCCGAGTGTGCCGTCGGGGTCGACGGGCACGTTCATGAAGAAGTTGACGTTGCCGACGATGTCGGCCTTGCCCAGCCCGTGTCGTGCGCCCTCGGCGAGGAAGTTCTCCACGCACGCGTGCTGGTGCTTCGTGTGGTGGCCGTACCGCAGCGTGTTCGACTCCTGCGAGCAGGCACCCCCGAGGGTGTCGTGGTTGCCGACCTCGTCGGCGACGATCGTCATCAGCGGCCGCGACTCCTGGTCGCGGATGACCGTTCCCGTGGTGAGGAAGATCGACCGCTGTGCGGCGATGGTCGCCTGGGCCGAGTAGCGGACGCCGTGGTCGTGGGCGCCGTAGAACAGCGTGTCGACGGCCTGGTTGCCGTGCAGGTCGATCAGTTCCAGGGTCGCCCCGGCGGGCACGATCCCGGACCACGCTGCGCGAGGGCCGATCTCGGTGTCGATGAGGACGTCGGATGCGATGGCGGTGTTCATGGTGTCTCCGTGACTCTGTCGATCAGGGGTGGGCGGCGGCGTGCACGTCTTCCGAGTTCGCCACCGCACGTGCGTATTCGGGGTCCGCATCGGACGCGCCGGCGATCAGTCCGGCGAGATCGTCGTGTGCGGACCAGGCCAGCACCTCCACCGGCCCCACGACCGGCGCGTCGTCGAGCGGATGCGCGGTGTCGACGACGGCCACCACACACGGCAGATGCAGCACCAGGTCGACATGCGTGCCCGGTCCCGCGGACCCGGTCTCGACGAGCGACCCGGTGTCGTCGACCCGCACACCGTGGAAGAACGACAGGCTCGGCGGGACGTCGGCGGGCCCCATGCCGTGCTTGGCGGCGGCGAGCACGAACAGCTCCCGACCGGCCGGCGTCGCCGACTGCGGTGCGCCGTCGCCGTGGCGTTCGGTGGTCGACGCGAGGGTGCTGGTGCCGCAGAGCGCGTCGTGGTGTCCGGAGGTGTCCTCGGCGATGGTGGCGAGCACGCGGCCCTGGTCACTGAGGAGAGGGTGGCCGGCACCCAGATACGCCTGCCACGGGACCTTCACCGTGTCGGCGACGCTCAGTCGCTCCCACGGGGCGTCGGCGCGCCACAGCAGGATGTGCGCGCAGGCCGTCCCGTCGAGATCGGTGAGGCGTAGACGCGTCCCACGGCCGAGGACCTTCGCCGTGTAGCGCCCACCCGGCACGGTCTCGGCCCAGGTGAGACGCGCTGCATCGACGCCCTCGGGCGGGGTCGGCCAGTCCGACGCGGGGACCACGGGCATCGGCCCGTCGGCGGCCGCGGCCTGCGCGCGGGCATGGGCACGCGCGCCGGCGGTGGAGGCGGTCTGTTCGTCGTGGGTGATGCTCATCGGGTCACCGCCGTCGCCGTCGGGGCGGTGCGCCGGACCCGGAGGTGTGCCAGCGCGCCGACCACCAGCGTGCCCGCGGTGAAGATGATCGCGAAGTAGTGCAGGAACCACGACGTGCCGTCGGGGTCGTAGACCTCCTGACGAGGCCACGCGATGTTCACCATCAATGCCGCACCCATGACCACGGCGATGGCGTTGACGAGGATCCCCCAGCGACCGAGATCGAACACCCCTGGCCCGAACGCCAGACTGCGACCACGCATCCGGTGCACCAGAGCAGGCACCGTCACCATCAGGTAGGCGATGTAGACGATGACGACGGACACACTGGTGATGGCCGCGAACACACCTGCCTGACCGAGGTTCACCAGCAGCACCACGATGGCGAGCGCACTGACCACCACACCGGTGTTGATCGGGGTCCCGGTGCGCGGGTGCACGCGGGCGAGGAAGTCGGAGAACGGGAGTCGGCCGTCACGGGCCATCGAGAACATGACGCGCGATGCCGACGCCTGGATGGCGAGGGTGGCGGAGAAGATGGCGATCGCGACGATCGTCAGCAGCGTGCGACCCATCCACGTGTCGAGCTGGCTGGTGATGACGTAGGCGATGCCGTCGGCGGAGAGCTCGGGCGCACCGAGCGACGGCGCAGCCATCAGGGTCGCCAGGATCATCAACCCGCCGCCGACCGCCGAGACCAGCAGCGCGGTGATGATCGCCTTCGGCGCGGTTCGTCGGGGATCGGTGGTCTCCTCCGACAGCTCTGCAGCGGAGTCGAATCCGTACATGACGTAGGCGGCCATGAGCATCGAGGCGAGGAACGCCGGGACGTATCCGAGGCCGGAGCCGTGACCGCCGGTGTCGGTGACCGCGGCGACGGGAGTGCGTTCGGCGTGGGCGAACATCAGCCCGACGAGGAGGACCACGCCGACGATCTCGATGCTGACGCCGATCACGGTCACCTTGCCCATGAAGGAGACACCGATCGCGCTGATCAGCGTGCACAGCGCGATCGTGATGGTGCCCAGGATGATCGCGTTGGTCGCCCCCGACACGGTCGCGAGACCGGTGTCGGAGCCCACGAGCTGGAAACCGGACCAGATGGAGGGCAGGACGCTCTGCATCGCGATGGCCAGAGCGGCCACCGAGACGATGTAGCCGACGAGCATGAACCATCCCGCGAACCAGCCGACGGTCTCACCGGCCAGGCGGCGTGACCACTGGTAGACCGCCCCCGCGACCGGGAACTTGCCCGACAGCTCGGCGAACACGAGGCAGACGCAGAACTGGCAGACGAACACGATCGGCCAGGTGAAGAAGAACGCCGGGCCACCGAGACCGAATCCCAGGGCGAACAGCGCGAACACCGTCGTCAGGATCGACACGAACGAGAACCCGGCGGCGAAGGCGGCGTACGCGCCGATCCCCCGGTGGAGCTGCTGGGTGTATCCCAGCTCGGCCAGCGCGTCGGCATCGGCGTGGGACGAGACGGGCTGAGGTGAGCGCGGGGGCGGCGCGCCGTGCGGGGGACCCGCGGGGCTGTCGACTGCGGTCATGGGACTCTCCTGACGAACACGGGGGATCGGACTCCGCCGCGTCCTCGGGGCGGTTTTCTGTCGAGTGATCGAAAAGGTAGTGAGAGCGTGGTCCCGACGGGTTTCCGCTCTGTGAACGCTGTGTCAACGAGTGCTCACGACGGTCGACGACCGATCACCGCGCACCGGGCGTCGTGCGCTGGGTAGCGTGAGCGGCGATGAACTCCCCACAGACGCCGGCCAGGGGACGTCCCCGACTGATGCCGCGTCGTCGTGTCGGCGGCACACCGCAGGACGAGATCCTCGACGCCGCCGGCGAACTGTTCACCGAGCAGGGCTATGCGGGCACCTCGACGCGCGCGATCGCCGAGGCGGTGGGTCTGCGGCAGGCGTCGCTCTACCACCACTTCTCCACCAAGGAGGACATCCTCATCGCGCTGCTCCGGCAGACGGTGGTGCCGACACTCGACGTCGCGCGATCGCAGGATCCGTTGCGACCGGCGGTTCAGCGCCTCGTCGAGATCATCCGATTCGACGTGACCCAACTCCTCACGTCCCGATGGAATCTCGGTGTGTTGTACCTGCTGCCGGAGATCCGCACGGCCGCCTTCGACGCGTTCCGCGCCGACCGGCTCGCCCTGCGCGACCTCTACCGCGATCTCGCTGCGGAGGTGCTCGGGGCCGACGTCGACGACCCGCGCTGTGGACTGCCGTTCCGGCTGGTGGAGTCGGTGATCGGGCTGCGCTCGGACGGCGAGATCACCGAGACCGACGCGGGGCCGCTCGCCGACTCCATCGTCGAGGCGGTGGAATGCATACTCCTCGGCACCGCCCGCGGGTAGGTTTGGACCCAGCGTCCGGCGACAACGCCGGACCGGATGCGACGGAGGATCCGATGGCGGACTTGCACGTGGTGGCGACGATCTCGGCCAAGGAGGGCACCGCCGACGGCCTCGGTGCCGCGCTGAAGAAGCTCGCCGAGGCATCCCGCGGGGACGCCGGGTGCATCGCCTACGAGGTGTACGAATCCGCCAGCACCCCGGGCACTTTCATCACCGTCGAGAAGTGGGAGAGCCAGGAGGCACTCGACGCGCACATGGCTGCCCCGCATGTGGCCGACGCGTTCGCCACCCAGGGTGAGGCGATCGACAATGTCGCGATCCACCCGCTGAAGTCGTACTGACCCCGACAGTCAGCGGGGTGTGAGACCCCTCAGGACGACACCGAGGTACTCCTCGGCGACACGGTGGGCGTCGAGCGATCCGCCCGGGCGGTACCACCGCACCGCCACCCACACGGTGTCGCGGAGGAACCGGTAGACGAGTTCGATGTCGAGGTCGGCGCGGAACGTGCCGTCCTCGACGCCGGTGCGCAGCACCGTCTCCCACAGACCACGGAACTCGCGGTTGCGCTCGCCGATGTAGGCGAACCGATCCTGCACCGACAGGCGTTTCGCCTCGTCCTGGTAGATCGCGACGGCGTTGTGGTCGCGGTCGATGGTCTCGAACGACGCGACGACGAGTTCGGTCAACGTCACGTCCGCAGGGCGACCGGCGTCGACGATGTCGTGGTAGCGCGCGAAGAGGCGATCGAGGAAGCCCCGCAGGATCTCGTCGACCATCGACTCCTTGGAGTCGAAGTGGTGGTACAGACTCCCGGACAGGATCCCCGCGGCGTCGGCGATGTCGCGGACCGTGGTCGTACGCAGCCCCTGCTCGGCGAACATCCGGCCGGCGAGCGTCAACAGTTCCTCACGCCGCGTCGAGCGGGTCGGGGCGTTGGACGGCACGTCTGTCACCCTAGCAAGCGCTTGGGTGGCCGCGAGTCGTCTCACATCCTGCGCGTGCAGATCAGGGCGATCGCGTCGTTGACCGCGGTCACACCCGCGCTCCCGATGATCGCCGTCAGGCGTGCTCGGAGCCGTGCACGCGTGTCGGCGTCGAGGATCAGCTGCCGGGAGTAGGTGAACAGCATCTCGACGTAGGACTCTGCGTCGTAGCGCATCTCGACCGGGGCGCGACGCTCCTCGACGTCGAAGCCGCTCTGCGACAACATCTCGAGTAGCTGGTCCTGCGAGGTCCCACCGACGACCGCCGCCGTGTCCGGACCACGCAGCTCGGCGTGGACCGCATCGAGCTCCTCCAGCGACGGCTCGACGGGACGAATGCGGTTCCACAACAGCCCGAGTCGACCACGCGGCGTGAGGATGTCGGCGATCGTCGCCAGCGACGGGACCGGATCGACCCAGTGGAACGACTGTGCGAAGGTCACGACGTCGAACGTGCGGCCCGCGGGGTCCCATCGTTCGAACGGTGCGACCTCGACGGCGAGGCCCGTCGACCGCGCGATCTCCGCCATCTGCTCGTCGGGTTCGACGGCGAGCACCTCGGCCCCTGTCGCGGCCAGCTGCGTGGACGCGATCCCCGTTCCCGCCCCGACGTCCAGCACCCGCGAACCGGGGCCGACGTCGAGGGCATCGATCAGGGCCTCGGGATACCGCGGCCGCCACCTGTCGTAGGCGGCGGCCGCGGATCCGAAGGACTCGGCCCGTCGGCGGTCGTCGAAGCTGCGGATGCCGTCGGACATCCGGCCAGGATAGGCCGACGCCGGCGTCTCCTGCGGGTCAGCGGCGCTTGTTCTTCGCGGTCGCCCGCTTGGTGATGGTCTTCCACATCGCCAGCTGGACGTTGGTGGTGCGGCGATCCGACGCCGTGAACGGCGCGGACATCATGCGGCCGAAGCTGATCGGCATCCGCGAATGCGTGACCGCGCGAGCATGGGAGAACGTCGCGAACCCGAAATGTCCGTGATAGCTGCCCATCCCGCTGGTCCCGACACCGCCGAACGGCATGGCGCCGCTGAGCAGGTTGAGCGCGAAGTCGTTGCCGTTCACCGACCCCGACCGCGTCGACGCCTGCAACTGCTCGTACCGGTCGTTGTCCGGGCCGTACCAGTACATCGTCAGCGGATGCGGATGGGCGGTGATGTACTCGATCGCCTCCGACAGGTCCCGGTACGGGTAGACCGTCAGCACCGGCCCGAACACCTCGTCGCCCTCGATGTCGCTGCCCGGGCGGACGTTCGTGAGGACAGTCGGCGGGATCTTGCGGGTCACGCTGTCGGGCAGCGACTCACCCGGCGGGACGACCTGACGCTTCTGCGCACCACGGGCGACCGCGTCGTCGATGAGATCGACGATGCGCGTGTAGTTCTTCTCGTTGATCGTCGACGTGTACTGCTCGTTGTCGGCGATCGTCGGGTTGGCGGTGCGCCACCGTGCGACCACGGTGTCGACGAACTCGTCGACCCGTGACGCGGGGACGAACGCGTAGTCGGGACAGAGGCAGACCTGGCCGGAGTTGACCAACTTGGCGTCGGCGATGCGCTCGGCGGCGGCGGGGATGTCGGCGTCGACGTCGACCACCACGGGGTTCTTGCCCCCGAGTTCGAGCGTGACCGGGACGAGGTTCTTACCCGCCTCCGCGGCGACCGACCGGCCCACCTCGGGAGAGCCGGTGAAGAACATGTGGTCGACCTGCAGCTTCGCGAAGTCCGACCCACCGCCGTGCTCGGGGGTGAGGACAGCGAGTTCCTCGACCGAGAAGTAGTCGGGCGCGTGCGCTGCGAGCACCGCGGTGGTCCGCGCGGTGGCCGACGACGGGCGCATCATGACGCGGTTCCCGGCGGCGAACGCCGCGCCGGCGGGGACGACGGTGAGCTGCAACGGGAAGTTCCACGGTCCGATGATGCCGACGACACCGAGCGGATCGTGGCGGATCCGCTGCGAGAAGCCCATCAGCGCCGCGGGTTTCGCGACCTTGTCCGTCGCCATCCACCTGCGCACGTGACGACGTTGATCGGCGAGGTCGATCATGCAGCCGGCGACGTCGGCGGCGATCGACAGCTCTCGGGGACGCGAACCGAAGTCGGCGCTCAGCGCCTCAGCGATCTCGTCGGCGTTGTCGAGCAGCAGCGACGACAACCGGTTGATGCGGTCGATGCGGGTCCGCGCGTCAGGGATCCCGTCGCGGAGGAACGCCGCGCGCTGGGTGTCGAGGATCTCCTTCAGCGACATGCCGGTGGCCGAGCGCGGGCGGATCGACGCGACCGTGCCACTCCGGTCGGTCGCGTCGGACCGTGGGGCGGCGGAGTCGGCGTGTGGGCGGGTGGCCGGTTCGGTCATGGGGCGATCTCCTTCGACCGTGCAATGAAACAAAATCTTCGATGTGTCGCTTTGACAGTATGCGCCACGTCACACCCACCGCGCCAGGGGGCTCTAGGCTCGGGCCTCGTGGCGGACATCCTCGTGCTCATCGGGTTGTGGTCGGCGGCTGTGGGCGCGGTGTCGGGATTCGCGGTGACGCTGATGGTCGAGAAGCCCGACGCGCTCGCCGCCATCGGCATCCGCCACCCCCGCCGCGTGCTCCAACTGCACCTCGACTGGGTGATCATGGGCGTGCTGATGGTCGCCGTCGGGGCCGTCGCGGACGACTCACCCGACTGGTCGCTGGTGCTCGTCGCGATCGGCGGACTGGTGAACCCCGTCCTGTTCGCGCCGCTGGCGTTCCGCGCCGAGATCCAGCAGAACATGTTCTTCAAGGCGGTGTCGGGCGTGTCCTTCGTCTGCCTGTCGCTGGGTCTCGTCGTCGTGGCGATCGCCCAGACCCTCGCCCACTGACCCGTCGACTGGGCGGTTACCGACGTCGGTTGGGCGGTTACCGACGTCCACTGGGCGGTTGCCGACGTCGGTTGGGCGGTTACCGACGTCGGTTGGGCACTTGCGACCGTTCGTTGGGCGGCCGGAGCCGTTCGTTGGGCGGCTGGGACACTCGGCGTGCTCCAACTGCCCAACAAGCGGTTCCTACTGCCCAACGAACGGTTCCTACTGCCCAACGGACGTCCGGAACCGCCCAACCGACGTCCGGTAACGCCCAACCGACGGGGGGGGAGTCGCTCGGTGCCACGCGGAATCGCGCGGGGCCTCAGCCGAGGCGTTCGATGATGGTGACGTTGGCGGTGCCGCCGCCCTCGCACATCGTCTGCAGGCCGTAGCGACCACCACGACGCTCGAGTTCGTTGAGCAGCGTCGCGAACAGCTTCGCCCCGGTCGCACCCAGTGGGTGCCCCAGCGCGATGCCGCCACCGTTCGGGTTGACCCGCGACGGATCCGCACCCGTCTCCTTCAGCCACGCGAGCACGACCGGCGCGAACGCCTCGTTGATCTCGACGACGTCGATGTCGTCGATGCTCAGACCCGTCTTCTCCAGCGCGTGCTTCGTCGCGGGTATGGGCGCGGACAGCATCATGATCGGGTCGTCACCGCGCACACTCATGTGGTGGATGCGCGCCCGCGGGGTGAGCCCGTGCTCCTTCAGTGCCGCCTCCGACACCACGAGCGTGGCCGACGACCCGTCGCAGATCTGCGAGGCGACCGCCGCGGTCAGCGACGACCCCTCGGCGAGGACGGGCAGACCGGCCATCTTCTCCAACGACGTCTCGCGCGGGCACTCGTCGACGACGCAGTCGCCCAGCGGCACCGTCTCGGCGTCGAAGCGACCGTCGGCGATGGCGGCGCGGGCACGTTCGTGACTCTGCAGAGCCCACCGTTCCATATCCTCGCGGTTGATGTCCCACCTGCGCGCCATCATGTCCGCGCCGTGGAACTGCGAGATCTCGGCGTCGCCGAACCGTTCCCGCCACCCGACCGAGTCGTGGAACGGGTTGTCGAACCCGTACTGCGCGCCGGCGATCATGGCGGCGGAGATCGGGATGGCGCTCATGTTCTGCAGACCACCGGCGAGCACCACGTCCTGGGTCCCGCTCATCACCGCCTGCGCCGCGAAATGGATCGCCTGCTGCGACGATCCGCACTGACGGTCGACGGTGGTGCCGGGGACCGCGAGCGGCCGGCCGGCCGCGAGCCACGCCGACCGCGCCACGTTGCCCGCCTGCGGGCCGATCGTGTCGACGCACCCGAACACGACGTCGTCGACGGCGTTCGGGTCGATCCCTGTGCGCTCCAGGACCGCGTTGATGACATGGGCGCCGAGGTCGATCGGGTTGACCTTCGCCAGCGACCCGTTGCGCTTGCCGACGGGGGTCCGCACCGCGTCGACGATGTATGCCTGGGGTTGTGTCATGACTGGATTCCTTGTCCGTCTGCGCCTGGAGTGATGCTCAGGCGCGCTGGCTCGAGATGGAGACGGTCTCTCCCGTGAGATAGGTGGTGTAGTCGCCGGCGAGCATGGCGATGGTCGCCGCGATCTCCCACACCTCGGCGGCGCGGCCGTATGCCTCGCGCGAGGCGAGGTCGTCGAGGAGTTCGTCGCTGGTGACCTTGGCCAGGAACGGATGTCGGGCGATCGAGGGCGCCACGGCGTTGATGCGGACGCCGTGCTCGACGGCCTCGATCGCCGAGCAGCGCGTCAGGGCCATCACCCCGGCCTTCGCCGCGGCATAGTGCGCCTGCCCGTGCTGGGCACGCCAGCCGAGGACCGACGCGTTGTTGACGATCACCCCGCCGTGGTCGACACCGGCGAAGTACCGCAGGGTCGCACGCGTGGACCGGAAGGTGCTGGTGAGCGTGATGTCGAGGACGCGGTCCCACTGCTCGTCGGTCATCTCGACGACCGGGGTCTCACCGCCGAGCCCGGCGTTGTTGACGACGACGTCGATGCGGCCGAGAGCCGCTGCGGCGGAGTCGATCAGCGCGTCGACCTGCGCCGTGCTGGACACGTCGCAGGTGACCGCCTCGACCTGCTGCCCGCCGAACTCGGCGGCCAGCTTCTCTGCGGTCTCGCCCAGGCGCCGCTCGTGGTAGTCGCTGACGACGACGTCGGCACCCTCGAGCAGGGCCCGACGGGCCGTCGCGAAACCGATCCCGGTGCCGGCGGCCGCGGTGACGACCACCTTCTTGCCCGTCAGCAGGCCGTGTCCGGGGATCTCCTCGGGCGGGGTCGACAGGGGGCGCGGGTCGCTCACGGGCGGGCCTCTCTCGGCAGGCCGAGCACGCGCTCGGCGATGATGGTGCGCTGCACCTCGTTCGACCCGCCGTAGATCGTGTCGGCGCGAGAGAACAGGAACAGTCGTTGCCACTCCCCCAGCTCGACGCGGTCGGGAGCGGTGATGTCGTTGGGTGCGTCCTCGGTCGTGGCCTCCGGGGCGACCAGTCCCGGCGCACCCTGCACGGCCATCGCGAGCTCACCGAGATCGCGATGCCAGTTGGCCCACAACAATTTCGACACCGATGCCTGCCCACCGGCGCCGCCGGTGTCGACCTCGGCCAGGGTGCGACGGGCGTGGGCGCGCATGGCGCGCAACCCGATCCGCGCACGGACGATCCGTTCCCGGATGCGCGGGTCGGTCGCCGTGCCGTTCGCACGGGCCATCGCGACGACGCGCTCGAGTTCGCGCGCGAATCCGACCTGCTGCCCCAGGGTCGAGACCCCGCGCTCGAACTCCAGGAGCCCCATCGCGACCCGCCACCCGTCGCCGGGTTCGCCGACGATGAGGTCGCCGTCGGTGACGGCGTCGTCGAAGAAGACCTCGTTGAACTCCGATGTGCCGGTGAGCTGCTGGATCGGGCGGACGGTCACGCCGGGCTGGTCGAGGGGGACCAGGAGGAAGCCGAGGCCCTTGTGTCGGGCCGACCCCCGCTCCACCCGGCACAGGACGAACGCCCACTGCGCGACGTGCGCCAGCGACGTCCAGATCTTCTGGCCGGAGATGACCCACCGACCGTCCTCGAGACGTGCGGTGGTCGCGACGTTCGCGAGATCCGAGCCGGCACCGGGCTCGGAGTAGCCCTGCGACCACAGTTCGGTGACGTCGGCGATACCCGGGAGGAAGCGCGCGCGCTGGGCGTCGGTCCCGAACGCGATCAACGTCGGCCCGAGCAGTTCCTCGCCGAGGTGGTTCACCCGCGCCGGCGCCTGGGCGCGCGCGTATTCGGTGTGGAACGCGATGCGCTGTGCGATGGTCGCGTTGCGACCGCCGTACTCCGTCGGCCAGCCCAGGCACGTCCACCCCGACGCTGCGAGGTGACGGTCCCATGCGAGTCGCTCGGCGAAGAACTCGTGTTCACTGCCCGGCCCCCCGCGGCCGCGGAGATGGGCGAACTCACCGGTCAGGTTCGACTCCAGCCACGACCGGACCGACAGCGCGAAATCGTCGTCGGAGACCTCCGCGCGGCCGAGGTCGACGGCACGATCGGCGAGATCGATGACGGTCATGCGGCCTAGGATAACCTACCAAGCGTTTGCTAGGTTTTGCCCGATCGGGAGGAGTGTCCGGTGACCACGGAGACCGCGGAAGTGGAGACGGTCCACACCACGCCGGCCGCCCTCCGCCGCGCCGCGACGCGCTGGCCCGACGGGGTGGCGATCGTCGACGACCAGTGGGCGACGCCGGTCGAACTGACCTGGTCCGCCCTGCTCGACGCCGTGCGGACGACGGCCGCGGCGCTGGTCGCCCACGGCGTCGGTGTCGGCGACCGCGTCGCCATCTGGGCCCCCAACTGCGTGCAGTGGCCGATCGCGGCACTGGCCACCCACTGGGTGGGAGCGGTCCTGGTCCCGCTGAACACCCGCTACACCGCACCCGAGGTGCTCGACGTGCTCGAGCGCGTCGACGCCCGGGTGCTCGTCGTCTCGGGTGAGTTCCTCGGCACCGACCGCCTCGCCGACCTCGTCGCCCTCGACGGGTGGAGCCGGTTGCCGCGACGGCCGGTCGCGGTGCGGATCCGACTCGACCCCCACGACGAGGTGCGTGACGACGCCGTCGACTGGGACGACCTCGCGGCGTCGGGGACGGAGGACGGCCGGGCCGAGGCCGATCGTCGCGCCGAGGCAGTCGCGCCGGACGACCTCTCGGACATCCTGTTCACCTCGGGGACGACGGGCCGCAGCAAGGGCGTGATGGCCGAGCACCGGCAGACTCTCGCCGGCTCACGGGCGTGGGGTGCCAACGGGCGCCTCTCGCCCACCGATCGCTATCTGATGGTCAACCCGTATTTCCACACCTTCGGCTACAAGGCCGGGATCCTGCCGTGCCTGCTGTCCGGGACCACGATGTACCCGCTCGCCGTCTACGACACGACCGCCGCGATGGACATGGTCGAGCGGTACCGGCTGACCGTCTTCCCGGGCGCGCCGACCGTCTTCCAGACGATCCTCGACGATCCCGGCCGCGCCGGTCGGGACCTGTCGTCGCTGCGCCTGGTGGTGACCGGCGCGTCGATCGTCCCGGTGGTGCTCGTCGAACGGATCCAGCGTGACCTCGGCGTGGACACCGTGATCACGGCCTACGGGCTCACCGAGTGCAGCGGGTTCGTGTCGACGTGCACCCCCGACGACGACGACGTCACCGTCGCCACCACGTGCGGTCGGGCGTTCGCGGGGATGGAGATCGCGCTGTCGGAGGCAGGTGAGGTGCTCGCCCGCGGCGCGATGGTGATGCGGGGTTACCTCGACGACCCGACGGCGACCGCCGAGACCATCGACCCCGACGGCTGGCTGCACACGGGCGACATCGGGACCGTCGACGACGCCGGGAACCTGCGGATCACCGACCGACTCAAGGACATGTACATCTGCGGCGGGTTCAACGTGTACCCCGCGGAGATCGAGCAGACCCTCGCCCGGATCCCGGAGGTCACCGAGGCCGCCGTGATCGGCGTCCCCGACGAACGGCTCGGTGAGGTCGGCAGAGCGTTCCTCACGCTGCGCCCGGGAACCGAGCTCGACGTCGACTCCGTCGTCGCGTTCTGCCGGGCGAACCTCGCGAACTTCAAGGTCCCGCGATCGGTCGTCGTGGTGGACTCGTTCCCCCGCAACGCCTCCGGCAAGATCCTCAAACGCGAGCTGGGCTGATCGCCGGCGTCTCCCCGACACCGGCGGGACGGCTCAGTGGGCGGCGTTGTAGAGGTCGACGACCTCACCGGCCACGCGACCGCGGCTGGACACCCCGATCCCGTTCCGACGGGCCCAGTCACGGATGGCGGCGGCGGTACCCGGATCGGCGCGCGCCGCCCCGGCGACCCGGGGTACGCCCTCGACCTGGCGGGCATGCTCCACCCAGGTCTGCAGCTCCGAGCGGAGTCGTTCGGCGTTGGAGCGGGACAGGTCTATCTCGTAGGTGACCCCGTCGATCGCGAAGGAGACCGTCTCGTCCGCCGACCTGCTCGTGTCGACATCGTCGACGAGTGTGACCGTCACCTTTTTCGCCATCCCGAATTCCCCACTGACATCCCGAACCGATGAAGTCGGGGATTCGAATGCGGAGCCCCCACCGACCCCCCGATCGAATTCAGATGGTAACCAGAACCGACTTCGTCGACAATTCTTGCGGAGAATTCATGATCTCTCGTCCGATCAGTCGGACGGTTTGACGAACGGGAAGAGAATCGTGTCCCGGATCCCGAGACCCGTCAGCGCCATGAGCAGCCGATCCACCCCCATGCCGGTTCCCGTGGTCGGGGGCATGCCGTGTTCCATGGCGGTGAGGAATTCCTCGTCGAGCACCATCGCCTCGTCGTCGCCGGCGCGGGCGAGACGCGCTTGGTCGACGAATCGCTCGCGTTGGACGACCGGGTCGATCAACTCCGAATATCCCGTCGCGAGTTCGAATCCGCGGACATAGAGGTCCCATTTCTCGACCACACCCGGAATGGACCGGTGATCACGGGTCAACGGCGATGTCTCGACCGGGAAATCACGCACGAAGAACGGTTCGACGATGTGCGAACCCACGAGGTGTTCCCAGAGTTCCTCGACGAGTTTCCCGTGGCCGTACCCCTTGTCGGTGGGCACCGACAGGTCGACGCGGTCGGCGAGACGTCGGAGGTCCTCGACGGAGGTCTGCGGGGTGATCTCCGCACCCGCGGCCTCCGACAGCGACGGGTACATCGAGATGCTCCGCCACTCCCCCGACAGGTCGTAGGTGGTGCCGTCGGCCAAGGTCGGGGTGAGCGTGCCCAGCGCGCGCCGCGACACCTCCTGCACGAGTTCGCGGGTCATGCGGGCGGAGTCGTCGTAGGTGCCGTAGGCCTGGTAGGTCTCGAGCATCGCGAACTCCGGCGAGTGGGTGGAGTCGATGCCCTCGTTGCGGAAGTTGCGGTTGATCTCGAAGACCCGGTCGATGCCACCGACGACGGCGCGCTTGAGGAACAGTTCCGGCGCGATCCGCAGATAGAGGTCGATGTCGAGCGCGTTCGAGTGGGTCACGAACGGCCGCGCGGCCGCCCCGCCGTGCTGCGTCTGCAGCATCGGCGTCTCCACCTCGACGAAGTCCTGCTCGGTGAGGATGTCGCGGACCGCGCGGACGACGGCGATGCGGGTGCGGGCGGTCTCGCGGGCGGCCGGGTTGAGCACCAGGTCGACGTAACGCTGCCGGACGCGCGTCTCCTCGCTGAGGTCCTTGTGCGCGACAGGCAGCGGGCGCAGCGACTTCGACGCCATCTGCCACGCGTCGGCCATGACGCTCAGCTCCCCGGTACGCGAGGTGATCACCTCGCCGTGGACGAACACGAAGTCACCGAGGTCGACGTCTGCCTTCCACGCGGCGAGGCGGTCCTCGCCGACACCGTTGAGGCTGATCATCACCTGCAGTTGTGTCCCGTCGCCCTCCTGGATCGTCGAGAAGCAGAGCTTGCCCTTGTTGCGCAGGAAGATGACCCGTCCCGCGACGCCGACGTGATCGCCGGTCGCGGTGTCGGTCTCCAGGTCGGTGTAGGCGGCGCGGACGGCGGCGAGGGTGTGGGTGCGGTCGACGGCGACGGGGTAGGCCTGACCGCCCTCGGCGATGATCCGTGCACGCTTCTCCCGACGGATGCGCAGCTGTTCGGGCAGGTGGTCGGTCTCGGGGGTCGGGGCGGTCTCGCTCACCGGACGACCCTATCGTCCCCGCCGGTCGGCCCCGGTCGTCGCGCCGTGCGGACGATCGTCGCGCTCAGTGCGCGACGATCGCGGCCACCTCACGCCGCTGCGACTCGGTGACGGGCAGCACCGTCCGGGACCGCAGCGTGCGCGCACCACCGAGGAGGAAGCGCGCCCCGACGACGCCCGCGGCGTGGAGATGCCAGGTGAGCCACTCCGCGTCGTGACCGTCGGTGCCGACGAGCACCCACCGCGACGTCGCCTGCGCGAACCGCAGCGAGTCCGACGTGCCGGGGGTCAGGCGGGCGACGGCGACCGCGGGGTCGAGGGCGACGGCCCCCGAGACGACGCCGTCGAGGTCGCGATCACGCTGGTCACGGACGTCGACGAGACGGTGGCCGTCGGCGAGGGCGGCATCGAGGTCGGCGACGGCGAGACCGAGCCGGATGCGGCGCGCCGAGGTGATCGGGTGCGTACGCCCAGGGGTGAGCGGGTGTGTGCGCAGGGAGGTCGACAGGGAGCGGGAACGCAGAGCCACGTCGGGCATGGGAGGAGTCCTCGAGAGGTGATGCGGGCAGGGTGAGGTGGGGCCGTCAGGCCCGGCAACACTCACGACAGCGCATCGTCACGCCGCTCAGTCTGACACAGCCGCCCGGCGCACGCCATCGGCGTTCTCCCGCTTCCTCCGCACCTCCTGCTGGCGTTCGAACACCAGCCGCAGACCTTCCAGCGTGAGGTACGGGTGGGCGATGTCGAGGGTGCGGCACTCGTCGAACACCAGCGGGGCGAGGAAGCCGGTGGCGACGACGGTGACGTCGTCGGAGTCGGCGAACCCGGGCACCTCGCGACGGACACGGGTCACCAGTCCGTCGACCTGCCCGGCGAATCCGTAGAGGATGCCGGACTGCAGGGCCTCGACCGTGTTCTTCCCGACGACACTGCGCGGGGGCAGCAGTTCGACGGTCCGCAGCGTCACGGTCCGCTGGGCGAGCGCGTCGACGGCGATGTCGATTCCCGGTGCGATCGCCCCACCCAGGAACTCACCCTTGGCCGACACGACGTCGACGAGCGTCGTGGTACCGAAATCGACCACGATGCAGGCGGTCCCGTAGGTCTCGCGTGCGGCGAGGGCGTTGGCGACGCGGTCGGTGCCGACCTCACGCGGGTTGTCGACGAGCAGCGGGACACCGGTCCGCAGACCCGGTTCGAAGAGCACGTGCGGGCCCGCGCCGAAGTACTTCGGGATCATCACGCGCATCTCCCGCAACAGTGACGGCACCGTCGAGAGCGCGGCCACGGACACGATGCGGTCGGTGTCGTCGCCGAGCAGACCCTCGAGTGTGAGGGCGAGCTCGTCGGCGGTCATCCGCGGTTCGGTCCGGATCCGCCAGTCGCGCACCAGGGTCGCGTGGTCGCCCCGGCCGGCGAACACCCCGAGGTGGATGTTGGTGTTGCCGACGTCGAGGACCAGCAGCATCTCAGCGGGTGGCGTCGGTGAGCAGCGAGTGGTCCAGCACCCTCGGGTCGAGCAAGTCCGACCCGTCCGGCACGTGCGCGGCGTCGGACCCGAGGTCGACGACGCGGTTGGCGGCGTCGACGAAGACCACCTTCGGTGCGTACTCGGCGACCTCCTCGGGGCTGAGCACCCCGTAGGCGATGATGATCACCAGATCACCGGGATGTACGAGATGGGCTGCGGCACCGTTGATGCCGATGACACCGCTGCCGCGCGGGCCGGCGATGGCGTAGGTGACGAGGCGGGCGCCGTTGTCGATGTCGACGATGGTCACCTGCTCGCCCTCGAGCAGGCCCGCCGCGTCGAGCAGATCGGCGTCGACGGTGACCGAGCCGACGTAGTGCAGGTCGGCCTGGGTGACCGTGGCGCGGTGGATCTTCGACGTCATCATGGTGCGGAGCATGGGGTGTCCTCTCGGATCGGGGAGGCGGTCAGGAGACGGGGTCCGGGGTGGTGCCGCGGGCGAGGAAGCCGGTACCGACGGCGACACCCACGTTGTCGATCAGGCGGGTGGAGCCCACGCGGGCGGCGACGAGGAGTCGGCCGTCGCCCTGCTGCGGCGGTGGCCCGAGATCGGGCCCGCGGACCTCGAGGTAGTCGACCTCCATCTCCGGGTGGGTGGCGAGCACCTGCCGGGCGGTGTCGACGATGACGTCGGCGCCGCCGGCCGCGGCGTGGGCACCGGCGACGAGGGCGGCCGAGAGCACCGTCGCCGAATCACGCTGCGCCGGGCTCAGATAGGTGTTGCGGCTGGAGAGCGCGAGACCGTCGGGCTCGCGCACCGTCGGCACGCCCACGATGTCGACGCCGAGGTTCAGGTCGGTGACCATCTGGCGCACCAGCACGAGCTGCTGGTAGTCCTTCTCCCCGAAGAACGCGGCGTGCGGGCCCGCGATGGTGAGCAACTTCGCCACCACGGTCAGCATCCCCGCGAAATGCCCTGGCCGTGAAGCACCTTCGAGCTCGTCGCCCAGCGGCCCGGGATGGACGGTGGTCCGCCGCCCGGCCGGGTACATGTCGGCGACGGTGGGCGTGAAGAGCAGCTCGACGCCGGCCTCCTCGCAGATCGCGCGGTCGGCGTCGAGGGTGCGCGGGTAGGCGTCGAGATCCTCGTTCGCGCCGAACTGCAACGGGTTGACGAAGATCGACACGATGACGACCGTCGGCCCCTGGGCGCGGGACGCTCGGATCAGTTCGCGGTGCCCGGCGTGCAGCGCACCCATCGTCGGGACCAGCACGACGCGCTTGCCGGTCGCCCGCAGCGCGCGCGACACCTGCGCCAGCGTCGCCGGATCGCGGTGCACCGTCAGCGATCCCGGTGTGTAGGGGCGCGCGGGCGCGGTCATCGTGAGCCTCCGAGGTGATCGGTGTCGAGGACCGCACGCACCGCGGCCGGGGCGTCGGCATGGTGGGCGGCGCGGGCAGCCATCGCGCGATAGGCGCCGGCGAGGTCGGGGTCGGCCTCGTCGAGCGCTGCGAGGTGGCGGGCGACGGCGTCGGCGTCACCGCGCGCGACGGGTCCGGTGAGTGCGGCAGGCCCGAGTTCGAGCGTGTTCTGCAGGGCCGCGGTGACGAGCGGACCCAGCACCCGGGCGGGCAGACCACCCGGGCGGGCGTCGACGAGATCCTGCCCAGGGAGTTCCTGTCCCGCCAGGGCGATGCGCAGACCCTCGAGGGCGTCGGAGATCAGCGCGACGAGGTGATTGGCCCCGTGTGCCAGGGATGCGTGGTAGAGGGTGCGGGCCTCCTCGCGGACCCGTACCGGCTCCCCGCCCATCTCGAGGACCAGCGCGGACGCGACCGCGTACCCGATCTCGTCGGCGGCGGTGACGCCGAAGCACGCGGTGTGCAGACGTCGGACGTCGTCGTCGGAGTCGACGAAGGTCATCGCGGGGTGCATCGCCAGCGTCGTGGCCCCCAGGGCGGCGAGCGGGTGCAGGATGCCGATCCCGTGGGCTCCGGCCGTGTGGGCGACGAGCGTCCCCGGCTTCAGGGTGCCGGAGGCGGCGATGTCGGCGACGACCTGCTGGAGTTCCGCGTCCGGGACCGCGATGACGAGCAGTTCACTGCGGGACACCACGTCGGGGAGATCGAGGATCTGCGAGTCCGGCAGGAGTCGTGCGGCACGCGCACGCGAGTGGTCCGAGCGCGCCACCACGCCTCCGACGACATGTCCCGCGGCCTCGAGGGCGGCCCCCACCGTGGATCCCACCCGACCGGCAGAGACCACGCCGACCGTCAGACGAGCAGGCGCGGGCCAGTTCGAGATGCCCGATGAGGTCACCGATGTCCTCCCATGCAGCGTTCCGGTCCCGCGTGGCGGGTACCGGACGTGTTCTGCAGTCGAGGATAGGCGCTGCGATCGACTCGGTGGAACGGGGAGTGACCGGGTTCACCCGGGAGACCACCGGGTGAGCGACCGCGGGTCAGTCCTCGCGACGACGCCGGCGTCCTCCGCCGGCGGTGCGGAGGGAGTCCATGAGTTCGGCGACGGAGCGTCCGTTGCTGTGTGCGCCGCTGTCGGCCTCGCGGGCACGGTGACGGTCCCGCCGGGCGGGTGCGTCGACCGACGTCGTCCACGCCGGGGTCGCGTCGTCGATCGCCTCGTCCTCGGCGGGCTCGGTCTGCGCCGACGAGGCCGCGGACTCGGCCGAGGCCTGGGTGACGGCGGGCTCGGCGGGCTGCGTCGTGGCGGGGCGCCCGTGGCGTCCTCCACCCTGTGCGGGCTCGGTCTGCGGCCGGCCGGCGTCCGGAACATCGGTCGGCTCCGCGGCGGCGGTGGCGGGTGGAGCCGACGACGTGGACGCGGCGGCAGGCTCCTGGGCGGGGGTGGTCGCCCACTCGTCGGTGGGTGTCTCGTCGACGAACTGCGGCCGGTCGTCGGCGTCGTCGACGACACCGATGACCTCGGTCCGGGCGTGCGGCGGCGCGGTGGGCACCGCGTCGGGTTCCGGTGCGGTGCGCGCGAAATCGCGTTCGGCGGCCGCGCCGTCCGAGAGCGCCGAATCGTCGACGGGGCCCAGCGCGTGACGCCGCTCGGCCTCCAGCGCGGTGCGCGGGTCGGGCAGTTCGCCCACGAGGGCCTCGACGCTGGCACGCAGCGACGCGACCTGCTCCTGCAGTGCCCGCAGCTCCTCGGACGACTCGGCACGCACCTCGCGACGGATCTGCGCCTCGACACCGAGTTCGTACTGTCTGCGCGCGGCGATCTCCCGCTCGAGCTGCAGCTCGTAGACCACCCGCAGGTCGCGGGTCTTGGCCTCGGCGGAGTCGGCCTGGCGGCGGAACTTGGTGACGAGGATGGCACCGATGACCGCGGCCCACAGCGCGGCGATCACCGCGAGGGACGCGACGACGCTGCGATCGGTGGAGAAGATCATGGCGATGGACGCACCGATGGCCAGCAGGAGCAGCAGGCCGAGGAGCCACTGGGCGGGACTGCGCCGCGAGCCGCGCGCGCCTGCGGAGCGACCGCCCGTCCCTGTCATGCGGGCCACCCTACTGGCGTCGGGGCCCGGTACGTGCGAGCCCGCGGGTGGTGTCGGGCCGTGGTGACGCGGCGTCGCGGGACCGGTCACGTCCCCGACGGCGACGCGTTCGCGGCGTCCTCGGGGTCGTCCGGTGTGCGACAGCAATATTCGAGCCACACCGCGGCCGCGGCGAGGAGCACGCCGCCGATGAGGCCGACGATCGCGGCGGGCCGGTCGTGGTCGGCTGCCGAGGACTCCGACAGCGACAGCAGGTACAGACCCATCCCGGCCCAGACCCCGACCGCGAGAGCACCCAGCAACGCCGACGCCTTCGCCAACGCGAGGACCCGCGCCGCGGTCAGCGGGTGCAGCTGACCCGATGCCCGACCCACCTGTGAGCTCGACACCCGCGAGCGCACGATCACCGCGATGACGGCCTCGAGGAGAGCGAGGACGTAGAGGACGAGTCCGGCGAGCAGCGGGAGCGGGGGGAGCTGGCCGTAGCTGACGCGCACCAACAGCCAGACCACGACGCCGGTCACCACGGCGACGCCGAACAGATCCCGGATCCGGGTGGGCTTGAGGCCCGGCTGATCGGGATCGTCGGGCGGACGCCGACGCGGGTCACCGGTGGTCATCGGAGGGCCTCCGGGAGGACGGTCCATCCCGCGACGTCACGTCGGCGGACACCGGAGCGCTCGTCGGCGGGGAGTGCCGCAACCAGGTCGTCGACCCGACGCTCGCCGGCGGATGTCCACAGCACGGCGGCCGGGTCGGCGTCGAGCCACGGGATCAGGACGAACGCGCGGACGGCGGCGCGCGGGTGCGGAAGGGTCAGTTCGGGATCGTCGTCCACGACGACGCGCCCGTCGACACTCACCGACACGACGTCGACGTCGAGAGTTCGTGGACCCCAGCGCACCTCACGGCGCCGATCGGCCGCACGCTCGCACGCGAATCCCTCCTCGAGCCAGTCGCGGGGCGATGCGGCGGGATCCTCGACGACGAGCACGGCGTTGTCGAAGTCGTCCTGCGCGACCGGGCCCCACGGCGGCGTCGCATGGATCGCGGACGCCGCGACGACCCGGTCGGCGAAGTGCTCGCGGACACCGAGCAGCGTCGTGACGGTGTCACCGATGTTCGCGCCGATCGACAGGACGGCCCGGCT
Source organism: Williamsia sp. SKLECPSW1 (assembly GCF_054332755.1). Classification (NCBI taxonomy): domain Bacteria; kingdom Bacillati; phylum Actinomycetota; class Actinomycetes; order Mycobacteriales; family Nocardiaceae; genus Williamsia; species Williamsia sp. SKLECPSW1. The sequence continues at coordinate 1,028,155 of NZ_JBTGLI010000001.1, forward strand.
CACGATGTCCGACTCACGACGTCCGGCCCGGCTTGCGCGACCTGCGCGTCACGACGGCCACGTCGGCGAAGGTCAGCGGGATGGGTGCCGACGGCTTGTGCACGGTCACCTCGCACGCGGCGACCCGGTCGTCGGTCATGACATCGTCGGCGATCTCGGCCCCGACCGTCTCGATGAGGTCGCGCGACGGACCGGCGACGATGTCGTGGGCACGCTGCGCGAGCCCGCCGTAGTCGACGGTGTCGGCGAGGTCGTCGGACGCCGCGGCTCCGCTGAGATCGAGCCAGAGGATCAGGTCGACGACGAAGCCCTGTCCGTCGCGCTTCTCGTGGTCGAAGACGCCGTGGTTGCCGCGGACCACCAGGCCGCGCAGTTCGATGCGGTCAGTCATCGACCGATCCCCTTCTCCCGCCGGATGTCCATGCCGTCGCGACCGCGACGGCGTCGCGACCGGCGACGACGTCGTGCACCCGCACACCCCACGCCCCGTGCGCGGCGGCGAGCGCGCTGACCGCGGCGGTGGCGACCTCACGTCCGTCGGGTGGTCGGGGGTCGCCGTCACCGCCGAGCAGGGCGCCGAGGAACCGTTTGCGCGACGCCCCGACGAGGATCGGGTACCCGAGCCCGACGAGTGTGGGCAGCGCATGCAGCAGCGCCCAGTTGTGTTCGGCGGCCTTGGCGAACCCGAGACCCGGGTCCAGCACGAGCCGATCGGGGCTGACCCCGGCGGCGACCGCGGCGTCGACCTGGGCGAGCAGTTCGGCACTCACCTGGGCGACGACGTCGCGGTATCCGCCGATGTCGTCGACGCGGTGGGCGAAGCGCGGGGCACCGGAGGTGTCGACGGTGGGGCGCCAGTGCATGAGGATCCACGGGACACCGGTCTCGGCGGCCACCGTCGCCATGTCGGGGTCGGCTCGTCCACCCGACACGTCGTTGACGACGACGGCGCCGGCCTCCACGGCCGCCGCCGCGACCGATGCGCGCATGGTGTCGACGGAGACCGCGACCCCCTCGGCGGCCAGCCGGCGGATGACCGGCACGACGCGGTCGCGTTCGACGTCGGGATCGACACGCGACGCGCCGGGGCGCGTCGACTCACCGCCGACGTCGACGAGGTCGGCGCCATGCGCAGCGAGCATCAGGCCGTGCTCGACGGCGAGTTCGGGATCGAGGTAGCGGCCACCGTCGGAGAAGGAGTCGGCCGTCACGTTCAGCACACCCAGCACCCGTGTGCGGGTGCCGGGTGTCAGGTCGACCGGGGTGGACACGCCGTCCACGGTAGGCGTGGGCGGCGTGAGAACGGGTGTCAGGTCCGTCGCGCGATGAGCTCGAGAGCCTCACCGCGGCTGATCGCGTTGGTCTTGAAGATGCCGCGCACCGCCGACGTGGTGGTGCTGGCACCGGGCTTGCGGATCCCCCGCATGGCCATGCACAGGTGCTCGGCCTCGATGACGACGATCACCCCGCGCGGATCGAGCTTGCGCACCAGGGCGTCGGCGATCTGTGTGGTCAACCGTTCCTGCACCTGGGGGCGCTTGGCGTACAGGTCCACCACGCGCGCCAACTTCGACAGGCCGGTCACCTGACCCGTCGCGCCGGGGATGTACCCGACGTGGGCCACCCCGTGGAACGACACCAGGTGGTGCTCACAGGTGGAGTACATCGGGATGTCCTTCACCAGCACCAGCTCGTCGTGGCCGACGTCGAACGTGGTCGCGAGGACCTCGTCGGGATCGACCCAGAGCCCGGCGAACATCTCCTTGTAGGCGCGCGCCACCCGCGCCGGGGTGTCCTTCAGACCGTCGCGGTCGGGGTCCTCCCCCATCGCCAGCAACAGTTCACGGACCGCCGCCTCCGCCCGCGGCTGGTCGAACTCGGTCATCTCCCCGGCGATCGGGGCGTCGGTGATGTCGGTCATCGTCGAGGTGCCTACCCATTTCTCGAGAGCGGCGGAAGTGACGCCGACCCCGGCCAGGGGTCGGCGAGGGGTCACCAGCGCGACGGCGGGGTGCCGTTCGGCGGGCGCGGATCGTTGTCGCGGGGCGGCCACCCCGGCGCCGACCATCCGTCGGGTTGGCCGTAGTCCGGTCCGGTCGGGCGGTTGCCCTGCGACGGGTCCTGCTCGTGCGGGACGGGTTGCGGCCGCGGCTGGTGTCCGGGGTTCCCGTAGCCGGGACCGCCGTATCCGGGTGCCGGGTAGCCCTGCGGGTACCCGGGGTAGTCGTCACCGCGGCCGGGTGGGTTCGGCTGACCGTGCGTCGGGCCGCCCTGGCCGTAGCCGTTCTGGCCGTACCCGGTGTCGCCGTGGCCGTTCTGACCGCCGTTCGGGGGGCCGTAACCGCCCTGGCCGCCGTAGCCGTTCTGACCCTGGCCGTAGCCGTTCTGTCCGTACCCGTTCGGGCCGGGCCCGCCGTAGCCGTTCTGACCCTGGCCGTTCTGACCCTGGCCGTTCTGTCCGTGACCGTTCTGGCCGTAGCCGGGCGCACCGACCGGCTCCTTGCGGAGGTCCGGGGCCGGCACCGGGGGCCACGGCTCGCCGCGTTCGATGGCGAGCTCGCCCGGGGTCTTCACCGGCGGCTTGTCGCTGGGCGTGCGGTCACCGAACTCGTTGAACGTGGTGATCCGCGGACGCTTCTCGACGTTCGAGAAGATGACCTCGAGGTCCTTGCGGGTCAGCGTCTCGCGCTCGAGCAGCTGGGTCGCCAGATCGTCGAGGACGTCGCGGTACTCGTTCAGGATGGCCCACGCCTCGGTGTGCGCGGCCTCGATGAGACGACGGACCTCGTCGTCGATCTCGGCGGCCACCTCGGACGAGTAGTCGCTCTGGGCACCCATCGACCGGCCGAGGAAGGGGTCGCCCTGCTCCTGGCCGTAGCGGACGGCACCGAGCTTGGCGCTCATGCCGTACTCGGTGACCATCGCGCGGGCGATCTTCGTCGCCTGGTCGATGTCGGAGGACGCGCCGGTGGTCGGCTCGTGGAACACGAGCTCCTCCGCCGCACGTCCACCCATGGCCATCACCAGGCGCGCGATCATCTCCGAGCGCGTCATCAGGTCCTTGTCCTGCTCCGGCACGGCCAGCGCGTGACCGCCGGTCCGCCCGCGGGCGAGGATGGTGACCTTGTAGATCGGGTCGAGATCGGGCATCGCCCACGCGGCGAGGGTGTGCCCACCCTCGTGGTAGGCCACGATCTTCTTCTCCTGCTCGCTGATGATGCGGCTCTTGCGACGCGGTCCGCCGACGACGCGGTCGACCGACTCCTCGAGGAGTTCGGCGGTGATCGTCGTGCGGTTCTCGCGCGCGGCCAGCAGCGCCGACTCGTTGATGACGTTGGCGAGGTCGGCACCGGACATCCCGGGGGTCCGCTTCGCCAGGCCGTCCAGATCGGCGTCGGGGTCGATCGGCTTGCCCGCGGCGTGCACCTTGAGGATCGCCTTGCGGCCCGCGATGTCGGGGTTGCCGACGGGGATCTGGCGGTCGAAGCGGCCGGGACGCAGCAGCGCCGGGTCGAGGATGTCGGGGCGGTTGGTCGCCGCGATCAGGATGACGCCGGAACGCTCGCCGAAGCCGTCCATCTCGACGAGGAGCTGGTTGAGGGTCTGCTCGCGCTCGTCGTGGCCGCCGCCGAGACCGGCGCCGCGCTGGCGGCCGACGGCGTCGATCTCGTCGACGAAGATGATGCAGGGGCTGTTGTTCTTGGCCTGCTCGAACAGGTCACGGACACGGGATGCACCGACGCCGACGAACATCTCGACGAAGTCCGATCCGGAGATGGTGAAGAACGGCACGCCCGCCTCGCCGGCCACGGCACGGGCCAGCAGGGTCTTGCCGGTGCCCGGGGGGCCGTAGAGCAGGACGCCGCGCGGGATCTTCGCACCCAGCGCCTGGTAGCGCGACGGGTTCTGCAGGAAGTCCTTGATCTCGTAGAGCTCCTCGACCGCCTCGTCGGAGCCGGCGACGTCGGCGAAGGTGGTCTTCGGGTGATCCTTGGACAGCTGCTTGGCCTTGGACTTGCCGAAGCCCATGACCCCGCCCTTGCCGCCGCCCTGCATCCGGCTCATCACGAAGAAGAAGAGGCCGAACAGGATCAGCATCGGGAGGACGAAGATCAGGATCTGCCAGATGACGGATTCCTGGGTGACGTTGGTCTGGTACTTCGCGCCCGAGTCGCGGACCGAGGTGAAGACGAACTCCGAGGCCCGGGCCGGGTACTTGGCCGAGATCTTGGTGGTGCCGTCGACCTCGTTCTTCAGCTCCATGCGGAGCTGCTGCTCGCGGTCGTCGATCTGGACGCTGCTCACGTTCTTCGTGTTCAGCTGCGTCAGCGCGACGGACGTGTCCACACTCTTGTACTCGCGGTTGCCGTCACGCAGCACCGTCCATCCCCAGATGGCGAGCACGATGACAGCAACGATGGCGAGGTTGCGGAAAACAGTCTTTCGATTCATCACATGCCCCGGGCGGCGCCGGCGCGTCCCTTCGCAGTAGGTACACCTGACCAGTCAGGCTACCTGTCAACGCCGGGGGGCGGTCGGGCGTTCCCGATGAGCCCGGGGCGGGTGGTGACACCGCTTACGCTGGGGACATGGCGAGGAACATCGCGACCACCGACCGCGTGGAGCTCGACGAGCTGCTCGAATTCGTACGAAGCCGACACCACCTGATCCTCGTGACCACCCGAGCGGACGGATCGCCGCAGGTCTCACCGGTGACCGGCGGGGTCGACGGCGAGGGGCGAATCGTCATCTCGACCTATCCCGGGCGGGCGAAGACGAAGAACGCCGAGAGTCGCCCGGAGGTGTCGGTGTGCGTGCTCTCCGACGACTTCGACGGCGCGTGGGTGCAGGTGGACGGGACCGCGGAGGTGCTGCACCAGCCCGAGTCGACCGACGGCCTCGTCGAGTACTTCCGGTCCATCTCCGGCGAGCACCCCGACTGGGACGAGTACCGGGCCGCCATGGCCACACAGGACAAGTCGCTGATCCGCGTCACCCCCACCCGTTGGGGTCCGATCGCGACCGGCGGCTTCCCCCGGGACGTCGCCGACAAGCTCGACGCGCAGGGCAGCTGACACCGACGTCGAGTGGGCGGCTCCAGACGTCGAGTGGGCGCTTCCAGACGTCGAGTGGGCGCTTCCAGACGTCGAGTGGGCGCTTCCAGACGTCGAGTGGGCGGTTACGGACGTGAGGGTCACACCGGATGAGTGATCTCGCGGTCTGCGTGACGTGCGCGGTGCAGTTCGCGGCACCCGTCGACGACCCGCCCGTCGAGTGCCCGATCTGCGTCGACCCGCGGCAGTACGTGGGCGAGGGCGGCCAACGATGGACGTCATCGAGCGAGATCCGCCGCGACCACCACTCCGTGACACGGATGCAAGGCGACTTCCTCGGTGTCGGCGCCGAGCCGAAGGTCGGCATCGGCCAGCGCGCTCTTCTGGTCCCCTACGGCGACAGCAATCTCCTGTGGGATTGCGTCGCCCTGCTCGACGACGACGTCGCCGAGACGATCGAGGACCGTGGCGGTCTCGCCGGGATCGCCATCTCCCATCCGCACTACTGGTCGACGATGGTCGAGTGGGCCCGTCGGTTCGACTGCCCGATCCACCTACCCCGCGTCGACGAGCGGTGGGTCATGCGTCCCGACCCCGCGATCCGCTTCTGGGACGGCGACGTCCTCGAGCTCGACCACGGCCTGTCGGTGCATCGACTCGGCGGCCACTTCCCGGGTGCGGCGGCACTGCACGTCCCGGCGGCCGACGATCGTCGGGCCGCGCTGCTCTCCGGAGACCTCCCGCTCGCGGCGGCCGATCGTCGGTGGGTGTCGTTCATGTGGAGTTACCCGAACATGGTGCCGCTACCCGCGATCGAGGTCCGACGCATCGCCGACGTCCTCGCCGGCCTGGAGTTCGACGTCCTGCACAGCGCGTTCTGGGATCAGCAGGTCGACGACGCCTGGCACGCCGTCCAACGGTCCGCCGATCGCTACATCGCTGCGCTGCAGTCGATCCCAAGGGTCTGACCGCACGCTCGACGGAGGGGCCGCTCAGGTGGCGGGCCAGCGGTCCGTCGCGCAGAGTTCGGACAGCGGGCGCTCCACCGCCCAGCCGGTCTCCACGAGCATCGGCCGCTCGTAGAAGGCATCGACAGGCCCCAGGCAGAGCACCGCGACGGGTTGCGCGGCCTCGGGGATACCCAGCAGCGCAGCCAGTTCCACGGGATCGAACATCGACACCCAGCCCATCCCGTATCCCTCGGCGCGTGCGGCGAGCCACATGTTCTGGATGGCACAGGCGACCGACGCGAGATCCATCTGCGGCATCGTGCGCCGCCCGAAGACGTGCGCGTCGCGGCCCGTCCCGAGCGCCACGACGATCACCTCGGCGCATTCTGTGATGCCCTCGACCTTGAGTCGCCCGAACTCCTCGGCCCGACTGCCGAGGGCGGCTGCGGTCCGTACGCGTTCGGCCTCGACGACGTCGCGGATCGACACGCGTACAGCCGGGTCGACGATCCGCAGGAACCGCCACGGTTGCATCAACCCGACGCTGGGTGCGTGGTGCGCCGCCGCGAGCAGCCGCGCCAGGACATCCTCGGGGACCTCTCCCCCGGCGAAATGACGTGTGTCGCGCCGATTCTCGATGGCGCGATAGACCCCGGCCCGCTCGGCGTCGGCGAACGGGTCACACGGCCCGGTCACGTGTAGGCGGGGGCGACGCGCTGCCAGGGCCGCGCCTGCTCCAGCTGGGCGGCGACGGCCAGCAGCGTCGCCTCCGATCCCGGGCGACCGAAGAGGTGCACCGCCATCGGCGTCCTCGACTCCGGGTGCACACCCATCGGGACCGACATCGCCGGCCAGTGCAGCAGGTTCACCAGTCCGGCGAACGGCGCGTAGCCGATGTTGGCGTACATGTTCGACAACCAGCCGCGACGGTTCCACTCCTGCGCGCGGATCGGGGGGCGCGCGAGCATCGGCGTCATCACGAGGTCGCTGCCCGTGCGGTCGAGATACTCCTCGACGCGCGCGACGATCGCGGTGCGCTGTCCGTCGCGGACCAGACCGCGGCGGTTCACCAGGCGTCCGAGCGCGGTGTGGCGACGTGTCCGCGACTGGAGACGACCGAGATCGCCTCCCTCTGTGGCGATCTCGTCGGCGTCGGCGGCGGCACCGCCGACCCACCGCAACAGCAGCGGCGCGGGGTTCGTCGGATAGGGCAGCGGGGACGCGGTCACGCGGTGGCCGATCTCGGTGAGCGCGCCCGCGGCGTCGGAGAGGGCGCCGGCCCAGTGGCGGTCGGTCGACCCGACGGCGAGCGGGAAGTTGTCGGCGACGACGACGCCGACCGGGGCGTGCCCGGTGTCCCGACCGGCCGCCGCGAGCGTGGGGGCGTCGGCCATGACACCCAGCATCACGGCGGCGTCGGCGACGGTGGTCGCGAGTGGACCGTTCTCGGCCATCCCGTACCAGCCGTTGCCGCCGGTCTGTGGGGGCACCACGCCGGACCCGGGCTTGATCCCGAACAGTCCGCAGTCGGCGGAGGGGATGCGGATGGAGCCGAGGCCGTCGTTGCCGTGGGCGAGGACGACCTGACCGCTCGCGACCGACGCGGCGGATCCGCCCGACGACCCGCCGGGCGTCAGCTCCGGGTTCCACGGGTTGCGGGTGATGCGGCCGGGACTGTCGGTGGCGCCCCACAGACACAGTTCGGGCACCGCCGTGAGACCGACGACGACCGCACCCGCCGCGCGCAGACGTGCGACGAGCGCGTGGTCCTGCTCCGACGGGCGGTCGCTGGTGGCCTGCGACCCGATGCGCTGCGGTTCGCCGGCGACCGGGACGTTGTCCTTGACCGCGATCGGCACGCCCGCGAGCGGCAGACCGGTGAGGTCCCGACCGGCGAGCGCATCGGCCTCGGCGCGGGCAGCGTCCGCACGCACCCGGACGAAGGCGTTGACCTGTCCGTCACGGTCGGCGATGCGCGCGAGCGCCGCGTCGACGACCTCGCGCGGGGTCCGCCGGCCGGCGGCGACGTCGGCGGCGATCTCGACCGCGGTCTCGGTCACTGTTCGTAGACCTGCGGGTTCAGCCGTCCGATGTAGGGCAGGTCGCGGTAGCGCTCGGCGTAGTCGAGTCCGTAGCCGACGACGAACTCGTTGGGGATGTCGAATCCGACCTCGGCGATGTCCACGTCACGGCGGACGGCGTCGGGCTTGCGCAGCAACGTGCACACCGCGAGCGATCGCGGCTGGCGTGAGCGCAGGTTCTTGAGCAGCCAGGACAGCGTGAGACCGGAGTCGACGATGTCCTCGACGATCAGCACGTCACGGCCGGCGATGTCGCGGTCGAGGTCTTTGAGGATCCGCACGACGCCGGACGACGACGTCGACGATCCGTACGAGCTGACCGCCATGAACTCCATCTGCGACGGGATCGGCAGCGCCCGGGCGAAGTCCGTCATGAACATGATCGCGCCCTTGAGGACGCCGATGAGCACGAGGTCGTCGGGGATGTCGGCGTACCGCGCGGCGATCGCCTGCGCCAGCTCCGCCGTCCGTCTCTCGATCTGTTCCTCGGAGACGACGACCGCTTCGATGTCGTCGCCGTAGGGATCTGCCGCCACGGCCACCTGTCTCGCCTTTCGCCGACCACCACGCCTGCGAGGACAACCTTGTCATGCCGCCCCGACGCGGGATTCCCCGGGTGGAGGGCCGGTCACGCGACGATTTCGTGCAGATCACGACTTCTTTTCGTCGTTCGTTTCCATTTATGGATTTGGTGACGTTAACATCGAGTTGTCCACACCCGGACGCATGCACGGAATTCCAGCGAATGTGCTCGTGCGCCATACACATTCGCCCAGGGTTCAGGGTCGGCTGTTCAGCCGACATGTGGGGGGCGGGCGCTGGTCTCGGGACAGCACCAACCACAGGAAATGGATCGACCGATGAAGTTCAGAACCGCACTCGTCTCCGCAGGCGTGTCGCTCGCCTGCGTGGCGGGCGTCGTCACCGGCGCACCCGCGAACGCAGCCCCCGCCGAGAAGATCGGCTACTCCGCCCAGGTGCAGGGTCAGTCGATCATCTTCTCGACGACCGCCGGCTCGCTGCGGACCGCGAACAACCAGCTGCAGGTCGTCGACTCGTCCGGCCACGTGGCCGTCGCGTACCCGCTGACCTACAAGTTCAACAACGTCGCGCTGCCGATCCAGGCCTCGGCGAACGGGCGCTCCGCGACCCTGACGCCGCAGCTGCCGGGCAAGGTCCTCGTGGACGCCCCCGCGACCCGGCAGGAGCGCGATCAGCAGGCGCTGAACCAGCTGGGCAGCAACATCAGCACCGCGACCGCCATCGGCGGCCTGGTCGGGACGATCATCGGTGCGGCCGTCGGCTGCATCCTGCTCTCGACCCTGCCCCCGGTGCCGATCCTCACGGGCTGCGTGACCGGCGGCAGCATCGGTGCGCTCGGCGGCACCATCATCGCCGGCGGACCGACGCTGATCGGCAACGTGATCAACTACTTCAACACGATCAACTCGCCGTTCGTCCCCCCGAAGTCCTGACGCGATCGCGGTGACGCCTCGGCGACGAGGCGTCACCGCGGATCCGCGCGCAGGCGCAGCATCACCCCGTCGGACACCGCGTTCACACGCGTGTCCATATCGCCGCCCACGGCCACCGTGCCGTGGGCGTCGTCGTCGAGAAGCCCGTCGACCGCAGCGATGACGCGAGCGGTCGGTTCGGTCGCACCCCCGTCGAGCAGCCACCGTCGGACGACGCGCCTGCGGAGCGCCCGCGGCAGGCCGGTCACCTGTGCGCGACGCAGCGCACCGTGCTCGACCGCCGCCGCCATCGCCTGGGCGGCCAGGAGATCGAGGGCCTCGAGGTCGTCTCGCAGCAGATCGGCGGTGCGGGCCAGCGCGGGGGCCACCGCGTCCCCGAGCACCTCCTCCATCACCGGCAGCACCTGCGACCGCAGCCGCGACCGCAGGAACCGCGGGTCGGCGTTGTGTGGGTCGAGCCAGGGCGTCAGTCCCGCCTCCGCGCAGGCGGCGACCGTCGTCGCGCGGCGCACATTGAGCAGTGGCCGCGCCCACGGGTCGTCCCAGGCGACCATCCCGGCGATCGACCTCGGCCCCGATCCCCGCGCGAGGCCCAGCAGGACCGTCTCGGCCTGATCGTCGAGCGTGTGCCCCAGCATCACCGGCAGCCCGTCCCGCGCCCCGTCGAGAGCCGCGCGACGGGCCCGTCGGGCGGCGCCCTCCGGTCCGCCGACGTCGTCGACGGTCACCGGGAGAACCGTCGCCGTCGCCCCCAGGTCCGTCGCAGCACGTGCGGCCGCGGCGGCCACCTCCGCCGAGCCCGGTTGCAGACCGTGGTCGACGACGAGCGCCGTGACCGTCAGTCCGGCATGCCGCGCACCGACCAGCAGAGCCGTCGAGTCGGGCCCGCCGGACAGGGCCACGCACACCTGGTCGCCGAGACCCCGCCGTTCGACGAGAGCGCCGACGGCACGGCCGATCGCGTCCAGTGCGGAACCCATGTCAGCGGACCCGTCGACCTCAGAGGACCCGGTCGACCCACAGACGGGGGGTGTCGATCTCCTCGGGGCGCGGCAGCGTGTCCGGACCGGACCAGATCGCGTTGAACCGCGTCATCCCGACCGTGCCGACGACCTCGTCGACGAACGCCTTGCCCCGGATGTACTGCGCCAGCTTCGCGTCCATGCCGATCAACGCCCGCAGGACCCGCTGCATGGGGTTCTGTCTGCGCCGGCGCCGGGCGTCGAAGGCGGTGCGGATCCGGTCGACGGTCGGTACGTGGGCGGGGCCGACGGCATCCATGACGTGATCGGCGTGACCCTCCAGCAGGGTGCCCAGCATCATCAGGCGGCTGAACGCCTCGTACTGCTCGGGCGTCTGCAGCAGCTGCATGGCACCGAGGACACCCTTCTCGCGCGGCGTGTCCGAGCGGATGATGCCGACGACCCGCGCCGCGAGTTCGGCACCGGTCTCGTCGTTCTCGCTGCTGATGGTGGCGATGTTGGTGAGCATGTGATCCCGCAGCCACGGCGTCGCGGAGAACTGGACCCGGTGGGTCACCTCGTGCAGGCAGACCCAGTAGCGGAAATCGGAGGGGACCACCTTCAGGGACCGTTCGACGGCGATGATGTTGGGCGTCACCAGCATCAGCACCCCGTCCGCACCGGTCGCGGGGTCGGGTGAGAACGGGTCGTACTGACCGAGAATCGCTCCCGACAGCAGCGCAAGCAGCCCGCCGGCCTGCAGTCCCCCGACACGGCCGGCGACACCCGGGGACGCCGACGTCCCGCCGCCCAGCATCGCCGACATCGACCGCGCGGCGGCGTCGATCCACTCGGGCCGGTCGAGCACCGACGCGGCGGGGACGGGCAGCCCGTCGGCGAGGCCGGTGGTCTCGCGGACCGGCCCCTCGGCGCGCGCGGCCAGCACGGAGAGTTCCTCGCGGGCCGCAGTGCGGGTGTAGTCGGTGGTGGCCGGACCGGGCCGGGTCAGTCGTCTGCCGACGCCGGCCGCCAGCGACCAGTCGATGCGGGCGCCGGGCAGGTCGCGGTCGCCTGCCGGGCCGTCGGCACTCACTGACACCCGCATTCCCGTAGACGCACGGCGATGGCGTCCAGGGCCGGGCGCGCGTCGGCGGGGTTCGTCCCGTTCGACAGCAGCGCGAAGGTCAACACCCGGTTCTGCCGGGTCTGCACGATTCCTGCGAGTCCGCTCACCCCGTCCAGGGTGCCTGTCTTCGCCTTCACCCACCCGGCCGCGTTCGCGACGCCCGACACCGAGGAGAAACGATCGCTCAGCGTCCCGGTCGCCCCGGCGATGGGGAGCATGTCCAACAGCGGCCGCAGCTTCGGGTTCTGGGTGCCCGCGGCGGTCCGCAGCACGGTGTCCAGCACCCCGGCCGGGATCCGGTCCTCCGTCGAGAGCCCGTTCGTGTCGCGCAGGGTGACCCGGGACATGTCGAACCCGGCCTCGCCGAGCACCGAGGTCACCGCGGATGTCGCGCCCTGAAGACTCGCGGGCAGGCCGCGGGCGCGGGCGACCTCGATCGCGAGGGTCTCGGCCATCACGTCGTCGGAGTCGACGAGCATGTCGCGCAGCCGAGTCCGCAGCGGGGCGGAGGTCACGGATGCGAGCACACGCGCATTCTGCGGCGCCGTTCCCGTCGACACTGCGTCCGACCCGAGCCCGAGGTCGCGGGCGAGGTCGGTGGCGGCGGCGACGGCGGGCGTCGAGCTGCGCGGCGAGTAGAGCTGCGTCGGGTCGACGCGACCGGAGTCGGTCATGAGCGCCTGGATCGGCGCGATGCTCCCACCGGCGATGTCGGCCCGCTCCCAGGTGGAGGCGAAGTCCGGGCCGGTGAACAGGCTGCCGTCGACGGCGATCGACGACACGGGTACCCCCGACCGGCGGATCTGGGCGGCGAGGTCGGCGACGCGGGGTGCGTCGGTGAAGAAGGTGGGTGTGCCGTCCGGCTGCACCGACAGCGTCGGGTCACCGGCTCCGACGACGACGATCCGACCGTTGCCCGCGTCGACCACCTTCGTGGTGAGGGTGGCGTCGAGCGGAAGTGTGAGCAGGACGGCCGCCGCGGTCAGGATCTTGGTGGTCGACGCCGGCGTCAGCGGCACGCCCGGGTTCTCCGACCACAGCGTCTGGCCGGTCAGTGCGTCGGACACCTCGCCCGTCAGCGTGCCCAGACGGGGATCGCGGCTGAGCGAGGCCAACGCCGTCGTGACGCCCCCCGCGGTCGGTTCCGGGGCCGTCGAGGCCACCGGTGTGATCGCCGGGGCGAGCGAGGCCGCAGCCGGACGGGCGGGCGCGTTCGCCGCGGCGTCGGACGTGTCGGAGTCGACGGTCACGGCGACGACGGCGACCACCGCGGCGACGACGAGGAGCACGAGTACCGGGATGACGGTCCACCACACGCTCGCGCGTCGGCCTGCCCGTGCGTTCACTCAGCTCCTCCGCCCACCGTGGTCCTGGCGCCCAACAGTATCCTCGACCCGATCGCGGCTCGGCCGACGCAACGGCCTGCCCGCACGAACCGTCACAGAGAGTGAGGATGCGAGTCGTGGAGTTCGACGTCACCATCGAGATCCCCAAGGGCCGGCGCAACAAGTACGAGGTCGACCACGAGACGGGCAAGGTCCACCTCGACCGCTATCTGTACACCTCGATGGGCTACCCCGCCGACTACGGCTACATCGACAACACCCTCGGCGAGGACGGCGACCCGCTCGACGCCATGGTCCTGCTCCCGGAGTCGGTCTACCCCGGTGTCATCGTCTCCGCCCGGATCGTCGCGATGTACACGATGACCGACGAGGCCGGCGGCGACGACAAGCTGCTGTGCGTCCCTGCGGGCGACGTCCGCTGGGACCACATCCAGGATGTCGGCGACGTGGACAAGTTCGAGCTCGACGCGATCTCCCACTTCTTCGAGCACTACAAGGATCTCGAGCCCGGCAAGGAGGTCCAGCCCGGCGGCTGGGTCGGCCGTGAGGCCGCCGAGAAGGTCGCACAGGAGGCCATCGAGCGCCTCGCCCGGCACCCGCACGAGGCGAACGACCCCTCCCGCGGCTGACGCCGACACCCACGGACCAGACCGGCCCCGAGCGGATTCCGCTCGGGGCCGGTCTGTGTCGGTGGGTCAGGCCTCGTGACGACCCGGGTGCGGCGAGTCGCCCTCGGGCGCGGCCTCGTGACGACCGCCGTGGTCGTCGGCGACGACGGGACCGCCCTCCTCGGCGACGGCCGTGTGCCGACCGTGCACGGTCGGGTCGTCCGGTCCGCCCGTCGTCGTGCCGTCGTCCGCGGCACCGACGACTCGCGCTTGCGTGCCGTCGCGACCGGCGTCCGACCCCGGCGCGGCATCGGGGTCGGGACCGGTCCCCATCGCGTCCTCGGCCGCTGCCTGCGTGCCCGAGGTCTTGCGGAGCGGCAGCTCCTTCCAGGTGAACACGCCGATCAGAGCGATCAGCGACACGATCGAGACGGTGAGGAACACCGCGTCCATCGACTCCGAGAAGCCCTGCTTGATCGGTGCGGCCACCGCCTCGGGGAGCTTCTGGATGACCGAGGTGTCGTTCATGACAGAACTGGTGGCGCCGCCCCCACCCTGCTGCGCGGCCTCGATGAGGCCCTTGCCGAAGCCGGCAACGGTCGGGTCGCTGGACGAGGCGGCCTCACGGACGCCCTCCTGGAACGACTGTGTCGGCGCGACCTTCTCGAACTCGTCGGCGATGTTCGGCCCCATGAGGGAGAACAACACCGAGAAGAACACCGCGACACCCAGGGTGCCGCCGATCTGACGGAAGAAGGTGGCCGAGCTCGTCGAGATGCCCATGTCCCGAGCGGGGAGGACGTTCTGCATGGCCAGGGTCAGCGGCTGCATCAGGTTGCCCAGGCCGAACCCGAGTCCGAACGTCATCAGCATCACCACGTACAGCGACGTCGCCGGGGAGACGAAGTGCAGCACGAACGTCATCGCGCTGACCAGCACGACGCCGATCATGGTGAAGATCTTGTAGCGCCCTGTCCGCGCGATCAGCTGGCCGGACATGATCGACCCACTCATCAGACCGAGCACCATCGGCAGCAACTGCAGGCCGGCCACCGTGGGGCTGGAGCCGCGCAGCACCTGGTAGTACTGCGGCAGGATCGTGATCGCGCCGAACATCACCATGCCGATCACGACCGAGATGACGATGCCTTGGGCGAAGACCCGGTTCTTGAACACGCGCAGCGGGATGATCGCGGCTTCGCCCATCGCCTTCTCGACCCAGATGAACGCCGCGACGCCGACGACACCGATCACGTAGCAGAGCACGGACCGGACCGACCCCCACCCCCAGTCGCGACCCTGCTCGGCCACCACGAGCACGGGCACCACGCCGATGGCGAGCGTGAGCACACCCCACCAGTCGATGCGACGACGAACCGCCTGGATGCGGTCGTAGTTGAGGACCCGGAACACCACGACCAGCGCGACGAGACCGATCGGGACGTTGACGAGGAAGACCCAGCGCCAGCCACTGATGAACAGGATGGTGTCCTGGCCGGCGAACAGGCCGCCGAGCACCGGGCCCAGCACGCTCGACGTACCGAACACCGCGAGGAAGTAGCCCTGGTATTTCGCGCGCTCCCGCGGCGCGACGATGTCACCGATGATGGTGAGCGCCAGGGAGAAGAGACCACCGGCACCGATGCCCTGCAGCGCCCGCAACCCGGCGAGCTCGTACATCGAGGTCGCCGTCGAGCACAGCAGCGACCCGACCACGAAGATCGAGATCGCGGCCATGAAGAACGGCTTGCGGCCGTACATGTCGGACAACTTGCCGTAGATCGGCGTCGCCAGCGTCGAGGTGATCAGGTACGCGGTGGTCACCCACGCCTGTTCGGAGTAGCCGTTGAGGTCGTCGGCGATGGTGCGGATCGACGTCGAGACGATCGTCTGGTCGAGCGCCGCCAGGAACATGCCGATCATGAGCCCGCCGAGGATCGTCAGGATCTGGCGGTGGGTCAGGGAGACCGACGGGCCCGACGGCGGCGCGCTCGGCGTCGCCGCGCCTGTCGAATCCGGTACTGCTGTACTGCTGCTCATCGGGATGCCTTTTCGCGTCGTGGGGCGGTGACCTGTGGTGCTGCGACGTCGCCGCCGTCGTTCTGTGGGGAGCCAACCACGGCGGGGTCGTCGTCGATTCCCGCGCCGCCTGCACCCGTCTGTTCGGATGCCGTGGCGTCGTGCACTCGGGAGGCGAGATCCTCCGCGGCCTCCACGACGCGACCCATCAGTCGTGCGAGCTCGGCGATCTCCTCGGTGCTGAAGTCGTCGAGCATCGCGTCGACGGCCTTCATCCGGTGTTCGCGGACGGCCGTGACCTGCGCCCGCCCGGAGTCGGTGAGGACGAGGATCGTCGCCCGACCGTCACGGGGATCGGCCTCACGCCGTACGTAGCCGAGTCCGACGAGTGAGGCGATGTGCCTGCTGACCGTCGACGGGTCGGCGAACAGGTGCTCGGCCAGTTCGCCCGAGCGCATCGGCTTCTCGTTCAGGGTGAACAGGCACGAGAACGCCGCCGTCTCGACGATGCCCTCGGGGGTCTTGAACTTGGTGACGGCGAGCCGCTCGCGGATGCGGCCGTAGCGGGACAGCACCGCGAGGAGATCGTCGACGTGGTGAAGCCTCGTCACTGATTCTTTCCTCGAATGAGTTTCATCGTGCAACTGCTTGAACGTCGCAAGTATGCCCGGTCGCCGGAGACCGGTGCAAACAGCCGTCTGAGCAGCGACGACGACGCAGTCGAGATGGTCGCCGAAGGCGCCGGCGCCGTCGCGCACCCACCGGAGCGCCGGCTGTGATGTCGAGAAGGCGCGGGCCGCAGAGACAACCACAGCGCGGGTAGCGTGAATGGGTGTTGTTCCACCTGTCCCGGCCGTCGCGGACGGTCCGGGCGACCCGCGCGGCCCGGTCGTTCTCACGCGCGGCCGACGCGGTGGACGCGGTCGGGTCCGGCCCGTCACGACCGCCGATCGTCGGGGCGCTGTCCTTCGATGCCGATGCCCCCGACGCCCTGTACGAACCGGTCGACCTGACCGTCACCACGGCTCCCGGCCCACCGACGCAGCCGTTGCCGGGGATGCGGGTGGTGCGGTCGGTGCCGTCACCCGCCGAGCACCGCGCGCGCATCGCCGCCGTCATCGATCGGATCGCCGCCGACGATGCACGAAAGGTGGTGCTGGCACGGGCGATCGAGCTCGTCGCCGACCAGCCTCTCGATCTCGAGGACGTCCTCGCCGCGTTCGTCGGTGGCAGCCCCGAGGGCAACGGCTTCGCCGTCGACCTCTCCGCGGCGGGCGGCGTCCACGACGGCGCCGCACTCGTCGGATCGAGCCCGGAGTCGTTGGTGCGCAGGGACGGGTCGCGGGTGTACTGCCACCCGTACGCCGGCTCGGCGCCCCGATCGCCCGACCCCGAGGTCGATCGCGGCAACGCCGATGCGCTCCTCGCGTCCGGCAAGGACCACCGCGAGCACCGATTCGTCGTGGAACACATCGCCGCCGCACTCGAACCGGTGACCCGCGACCTGCGGGTACCCGACGAACCGGTGGTGATCGGCACCGGCGAGATGTGGCACCTCGCGTCACCGATCGAGGGCACCCTCGTCGACAACAGCCTCACCGCACTGCATCTCGCGATGCTGCTGCACCCGACACCCGCGATCTGCGGGACCCCCACGGACGCGGCCCGGGCGATCATCCGCGAGGTCGAGGAGCCACGCGGGTTCTACGCGGGGGCACTCGGTTGGTGCGACGCCGCCGGAGACGGCGAATGGATGGTCAGCATCCGATGCGCCGAACTCGCCCCCGATCGCCGCGCGTTGCGGGCATGGTCCGGCGGCGGCATCGTCGCCGACTCCGACCCCGACGCCGAACTCGACGAGACGACAGCGAAGTTCGCGACGGTACTGCGGGCACTCGGGGCGTCGGAGCTGCTCGAGGCCGAGGACCGGACCCGGTCGACGTCAGGTGGGGTCGGCCCGACGGCGTCGTGAACGCCACCACGAGAACGCGAAGTACGCGACGGCGCAGACTCCCACGATGACGCCCCCGTACAGCAGCAGCCGCGCGCCGACGGCCGCGCCGACGAGGTAGCCGATCATCCCGACCGCGGTCACCCAGAGGACACCCCCGACGATGTTGGCGGTCAGGTACTTCTGCACCGGCATGCGCGACATCCCGGCGACGAACGGGGTGAGTGTGCGGACGTAGCCGATCCACCGTGCCCCGACCACCGTGGGGACACCGTTGGTCTGGATGGCATGGGACACCCTGTCCCATCGTTCCTCACCGATCCGGCGACCGAGGCGGGATCGCATCATCCGCGGCCCCGACCACCGCCCCAGCGAGAAGCCCGTCGCATCACCCGCGACGGCGGCCACACAGGCACCCGCGATCAGCCAGCCCACGGAGGTCTCGCCGATCGCAGCGGCCACTCCCCCTGCGAGCAGCGCGGTCTCACCGGGGAGGATCAACCCGAGCAGCGCGGCGGACTCGCAGTAGACCAGCGCCCACACCACGAGATAGACCACCCATGGAGGTGTGGTCTGGATGACATCGACCAACCAGTCGATCACCGACTGCACGCGGCACCACCTGTCGATCGCATGCGGTGCGCGCCGGGCCTACAGGGCCTGGTCGAGATCGGTGAGCAGGTCGTCGATCGACTCGAGGCCGACGGACAGCCGGACGACGCTGTCCGAGAGGCCGATCGCGGCGCGCCCGTCGGGACCCATCGCGCGGTGCGTGGTGGTCGCCGGGTGCGTGATGAGCGACTTCGAGTCGCCGAGGTTGTTGGAGATGTCGATGACCCGCAACGCGTCGAGGACCTCGAAGGCGCGCTCCTTGCCGGTGATCCCGTCGCGGTCGGTGAGTTCGAACGTCACGACGGTGCCACCGCCGGACATCTGCGACGTCGCGAGCTCGTACTGCGGATGCGACTGCAGGAACGGGTACTTCACCCACTTGACGCGCGAGTCGTCCTCGAGGAACTGCGCGACCCGCAGGGCCGCCGCCACCGAGGCATCGACGCGCAGCCGCAGGGTCTCGAGACCCTTGAGCAGGGTCCACGCCGAGAACGGGCTCATCGCGGGGCCGGTGTGACGCATCAGCTTCTGCACCGGCTCGTCGATGTACTCCTTCGACCCGAGGACCGCGCCGCCCATGACGCGGCCCTGACCGTCGATGTGCTTGGTGCCGGAGTAGACGACGACGTCGGCACCGAGGTCCAGGCTGCGCTGCAGGAGCGGTGTGGCGAAGACGTTGTCCAGCACCACTTTTGCACTGGCCGCGTGGGCGAGCTCAGAGACCGCGCGAACGTCGACCAGCGACTGCATCGGGTTCGACGGGGTCTCGAAGAACACCGCGGTGGTCGGCACCGAGAGCGCCTGCTCCCACTGTTCGAGGTCCTCACCGTCGACGAAGACGGTCTCGACACCCCACCGCGGCAGGATCTCGTTGCACACGACGAAGCACGACCCGAAGAGACTGCGGGAGGCGACGAGTCGATCGCCGGCGCCGAGAAGCGCACCGAGCGCGACGAACACCGCGGCCATACCGCTGGCGGTGGCGAAGCACGCCTCGGAGCCCTCCAGCAGACGCAGCCGCTCCTGGAACATGGCGACCGTCGGATTGCCGTAGCGGGAGTAGACGAATCGCTCGTCCTCCCCGGTGAAGGCGCGCTCCGCGGCGGCGGCACTGTCGTAGACGTAGCCGGAGTTGAGGAACATCGCCTCCGACGTCTCGTCGAAACCCGACCGCATCAACCCACCGCGCACGCCGACGGTGTCGGGGGCGACACCGTCGGGGAGTTCGCGCCAGGTGGGGATCACGACTGGCGCCAGGGCAGGCCCTGGGCCTTCCACCCGACGGCCCCGCGGTGCCCGTCGGCGTCGAGGCCGCCCTCGAACCCCTCGGCGATGTTGTACGCCTTCTGCACGCCGACCGCCGTGGCCGTCTCCGCCGCACCGATCGAGCGCTGGCCCGAGCGGCACAGGAAGAGCACCGTCTGGTCGTCGGAGACGCCGGCCTCGCGGAGCTGGTCGGCGAAGCGTGTGTTGCGGGCGCCGTCGGGGAAGCTCACCCATTCGAGGAGGAGGGCGCGCTTGCCGATCGACGACAGGTCCGGGACACCGACGTAGTTCCACTCGGCCTGGGTGCGCACGTCGACGAGGACGGCGTCGGGGTCCTCGGTGAGGATGTCCCATGCCTGCTGAACGGACAGATCACCTGCGTAGGTCACGTTTTCCAGAATCCCACATCGCGCCCGGGGTGACCGCGGTGGGCGGTCAGGGTGCGCTGAGGCCGCAGACCTTCCACGTGTCGGCGTCCTTGACCAACGGAACCGACTGCGTCGTCAGAGCGGGATTCTTCTCGTATCGCCAGGTCATCGACGCCGTGGCCGACGTGCCGCTGACCGCGATGTCCGCGATGGTGGTGACGATCACCTTCCCGTGGGCGTCCCGGGACGCCTGGGCCGCGGACCGGAACGCGGTGGCGGTCGGAAACGACCCCCCGTCGACGACGCGACTGCACGTCGCATCGCGGAACGCGGTGTAGTTGACGGCGTTCTTCGCGGTGTAGAAGTCGTTGACGGCGGCCTGCACGGCTGCGTTGTCCGGGAGTCGATCCTCGGCCGGACGCAGCAGCTGTGAGGCGACGACGCCGCCGATCACCAGCACCACGATCACGACCGCGACCACGAAGGGCCACGCCGCCCGGAGCCCGGGGTCGTCGGGGTCGGGTGCGGGCTGCGCCGTCGTGTCGTTGCTGGTCGCCATGGCCGTGATTGTAGGTGGGCCGCGATCGGCCGCCGACGGACCGGATTTGCCGCGCTCGCGGTACTGATGTCATCCTCGACGACTAAGCGGAGCCTAACCTTGCCTGCATCCGCCCGATCGCACTCACGGAGGTTCTCGCATGCACCGTCGCCTGGGCGTGGCCGTCGCCGCAGCCGTTCTCGTCGTCGGCGTCGGGGCGTGCTCGGCACCCGACGAGTCGTCGACGGCCGGGGCGAGTTCGGTCGCGGCCGAGCCCGGCGCGTTCCCGGTCACCGTCGACCACGAGTACGGCTCGACGACGATCGACTCGACACCCGCACGCATCGCGACACTGGGCCCCGGTGACAGCGACATCCTGCTGAAGCTGGGCATCGTCCCGACGACGATGGCGCCGTTCTACGACCCCACCAACAGCTCGGTGGTCACCCCGTGGAACTCGGACCTCCTCCGGGGTGCCAGGCCCACGGTGCTCACGAACGCCACGTCGGATCTCGCGGGCGAAGTGACCAAGGTGCTCGCCTCCGACCCGCAGCTGATCGTCGCGGTGAACAACGCGGTGACGCGCCCGGTCTACGACAACCTCGCCAAGGTCGCCGGGACGATCGTGCGCGGGAAGCAGTACGAGAACTGGCAGGTCCCGTGGCAGGCGGCCACCACCGAGATCGGTACGGCCGTGGGCAAGCCGGCCGAGACCGCCCGCATCATCGCCGACACCGAGAAACAGTTCACCGACGCCAAGGCTGCGAACCCGCAGCTCGTGGGCCGCAGCAGCGCGGTGGTCATCGGCTCCGACGCCGGCGGCGTGTACATCTACGGCCCCGGTGACGGACGCGGGCAGATGCTCACCAACCTCGGCATGACGTTCCCGTCGTCACTGCAGTCGGCGATCACCGACGGGTTCTACGGATCGATCTCCGACGAGAACCTGACCATGCTGAACAGCCTGGACAAGCTCGTCGTCGTCGACTACGCCGGCGCCACCGACAAGCTGAAGGCCAACCCCGCGTTCGCGAACCTCGACATCGTCAAGCGCGGCGACGTCGTCTACGTCGACCAGGGTCTCGGCAGTGCGATGTCGGTGCCGACCGTGCTCACCATCCCGTACGTCCTGCAGCGCCTCGTGCCGCAGCTCGCCCGCTGACCTCGGGTTACCCACACACGCGATTGGCCCTCCAGCACGGGCGACGCCTACCGTGGTAGGTCGATCACCAGGACCGCACTGTCGTCCGCGAGAAGAAGGTGTACGAGCCATGAGTACGCAGGACCGCCCGCTACGGGTCGCCATCGTGGGTGCCGGGCCCGCCGGGATCTACGCCGCCGACGCGCTGATGAAGTCCGACACCGCCTCCGAGCGCGGCGTGAGCATCGACCTCTACGAGCGGATGCCCGCCCCGTTCGGCCTGATCCGCTACGGCGTCGCGCCGGACCACCCGCGCATCAAGGGCATCATCACCGCACTGCACAAGGTGCTCGACAAGCCGCAGGTCCGCCTCCTCGGCAACGTCGACTACGGCACCGACATCGGTCTCGACGACCTGCGCAGCCTCTACGACGCGGTCGTGTTCTCCACCGGTGCCACCGACGACCGGTTGATGGACCTGCCCGGCATCGACCTCGACGGCTCCTACGGCGCCGCGCAGTTCGTCGCCTGGTACGACGGTCACCCCGACTTCTCCCGCACCTGGCCGCTGGAGGCGGAGAAGGTCGCCGTCATCGGCGTCGGCAACGTCGCGCTCGACGTCGCCCGCGTGCTGGCGAAGACCGGTGACGAGCTGCTCCCGACGGAGATCCCGCCGAACGTGTACGAGGGCCTGAAGGCGAACAAGGCCGTCGAGGTGCACGTGTTCGGTCGACGTGGGCCCGCGCAGGCCAAGTTCACCCCGCTCGAGCTCAAGGAGCTCGACCACTCGCCGACCATCGAGGTCATCGTCGACCCCGAGGACATCGACTACGACGAGGGTTCCGCCGTCGCCCGTCGCGGGTCGAAGATCACCGACCAGGTCGCGACCATCATCGAGAACTACGCGATCCGTGAGCCCGGCGACCGTCCGCACAAGCTGTTCCTGCACTTCTTCGAGTCGCCGGTGGAGGTCCTCGGCTCCGACGGCAAGGTCGTCGGACTACGGACCGAGCGCACCCAACTCGACGGGACCGGCAACGTGAAGCCGACCGGGAAGATGACCGACTGGGAGGTCGGGGCGGTCTACCGTGCCGTCGGATACCTGTCGGACAACCTGCCCGCCATCCCGTTCGACGACCAGGCCGGTGTCATCCCGAACGAGGCCGGGCGCATCTTCGACCAGGGCGAGCACCTCACCGGCCTGTACACCACCGGGTGGGTCAAGCGCGGGCCGATCGGGCTCATCGGGCACACCAAGGGCGACGCGAACGAGACCGTCGACTGCATCCTCACCGACATGAAGGACGGGCTCCTCAACGAGCCCACGTCGCCCGGCGAGGACGACGCGGTCGCGCTGCTGGAGAGCCGCGGGATCCCGTTCACCACCTGGGACGGCTGGTACCGCCTCGACGAGCACGAGCGGAAGCTCGGTGAGGCGCAGGGCCGTGAGCGCGTGAAGGTCGTCGAGCGCGAGGACATGCTCGCCGCCGCCGAGCCGGACAAGGTCCAGCGCTGACCTGACGCTCCGCTTGCAGGGGTGACGCTCCGCTTCCAGGGTTCCCGCTCCGCTTGCAGGGTTCTCGCTCCGCTTCCAGGGTTCCCGCTCCGCTTACCCGAGGACGCTCCGCCTGCAGGCGGAGCGTCCTCGTGTAGGTGGAGCGTCTGTCGACGTCACCGAGTGCGTCAGGGCGTGCCGAAGGTGTAGTAGAAGCCGTAGTTGTCGAGCAGGTCCTCGCGGTTGTCGGAGATCACGTAGCCCGAGATCGACGACGCGAAGCAACCCGGCTGCTCGGTCCGGATCTGCAGCGTGGCCCCCGGGGCGAGGTTCGGCGAGAACCGCGACTGCCCGTTGATCTCCTGCAGTGTCACGTTTCGCATCGTGATGCCGCCGGTGTTCGTCGCGGTCATCTGACGCACCAGCTTCGGCACGAAGAACGTCCGGTCACAGAACACGACGCCGGTGAGTCGCAGGTTCGGCGGGGCGACGGCATTGGCCGGTGCGGCGGCGACGAAACCGGTGGTGGCGACGGCGGCGGCCGCGAGGGTGCCGGCGGCGGCGCGGCGGAGTACCTGTGCACGATTCGACATCTCGAACTCACTTCCTCGTGATGGATGCGGTGTGGGATCAATCACCGCACTGTCCACTTCATCGCATTTGCGGGACGTTCGTTACCGGATGTCATCGAATCGTGAAGTAAGGGTATCCTTTCCTACCAATGACCTCGCCCGCCCTCTCACCGCCTCGGACCGACCGGCCACCTGGCACGACGTCCGCCCCACGGGGACGACGGCGACGTCTCCTCGGCCTCGTCGGCGGGGTCGGACTGCTCGCCGTCGCGGCGATGGCATCCGTCGCGATCGGCTCCCGTGCACTCGGCCTCGGGGCCGTCTGGGACGCACTCTGGTCGGCACAGGGGACACCGGACGTCGTCGGCATCGTCCGCGATCTCCGCGTGCCCCGAACCCTGCTCGGGCTGCTCGTCGGGCTCGCGATGGGCGCTGCGGGCGCCCTCACCCAGGCCCACACCCGCAATCCGCTGGCCGACCCGGGACTGCTCGGCGTCAACGCGGGCGCGGCATGCGCCGTCGTGATCGGCGTCTACACGCTCGGCATCACGACGCCCCTGCAGTACATGGGGTTCGGGCTGCTCGGTGCCGTGGTCGCCGCGATGGCGGTGTTCGGCGCGTCGGCCGCGACGCGCGGCGCCTCACCGATCACCCTCGTGCTGGCGGGCACCGGACTGTCCGCGCTGCTGTTGGCGATCACGTCCGGCATCGTCCTCGTCGACACGGCGTCCCTCGATGCGTGGCGGTTCTGGAACGTCGGCTCCATCGTCGGCCGTGGTCCCGATGTCATCTGGGCTGCACTGCCTTTCATCGCCGCAGGGCTCGTCCTGGCCGTCGGGAGCGGCTTCTTCCTCAACGTCCTCGGACTCGGCGACGACATGAGCCGTGCCCTGGGGTCGCGGATCGTCGTCGTGCGGATCGTCGGGATACTGGCCATCACGCTGCTGGCCGGCGCCGCGACCGCGTCCTGCGGGCCGATCGTCTTCCTCGGGCTCGTCGCACCGCATCTGGCCCGCGCCGTCGTCGGCGCCGACTACCGGTGGATCGTCCCCTACTCGGCACTCATCGGCGCGATCCTGCTGCTGACCTCCGACGTGATCGGCCGCGTCGTCGCCCGCCCCGGGGAGATCCAGGTCGGCATCGTCCTGGCCGTCGTGGGTGCGCCGATGCTCATCCACCTCGTCCGCTCCCGTCGGCTGGTGTCGGTGTGACCGCGACCGCGGTCGCCGACCGCCGCTCGACGACGCCGACACCCCCGCCGCGGCGACGGGTGGCGCGCGTCGGGCCGATCACCGTCGTCCTCCGACCCCGACTCGTCGTCGCGTCGTTCGTCGCCGGTGTGCTCGCCGTGGTGTTGCTCGTCGTCGGGCTCGGTGTCGGCGACTTCCCACTCGGCCCCCTCGACGTCCTCCGGATCCTGTTCGGCGGCGGCACCCGCGTCGAGAACGTCGTCGTCTTCGACGTGGGCCTCCCCCGCGCGCTGCTCGCGGTGCTCGTCGGTGCGGGACTCGGGCTGGCCGGGTCGCTCACGCAGACGGTCGCCCGCAACCCGCTGGCGACGCCCGACATCCTCGGCATCACCGCGGGGGCGAGCGCCGCGGCCGTCATGGCGATCGCCCTGGGGTCCGGGTCGGGCGCCTGGCTCGCCGACCTCGGACTGCCGGTGGCGGCGCTGCTGGGCGGGGTCGTCGGCGCGGTCCTGATGTACGCGCTGGCGTGGCGGGGCGGGATCGAGCCGTTCCGCCTCGTCCTCGTCGGCGTCGCCCTGACCTGGGTGTTCCAGGCGGTCGTCTCGTTCGGGCTGACCCGTGCGCAGATCAACGACGTCGCGCGGGCACAGCGGTGGCTCGTCGGGTCGGTGTCGGCGGCGACATGGTCGTCGGTGATCACCCTCGCCGCGGTCCTGGCGGTGGGAGTGTTGGTCGTCGCGTGCATCGGGCGGGGCCTGTCGCTGCTGGCGCTCGGCGACGACCTCGCGCGGGGTCTCGGCGTGCGCGCGGGCCGCGTCGGCGTGATCGCGCTCGCCGTCGCCGTCGTCGTCTCGGCGGTGACGGTCGCCGCGGCGGGGCCGGTCGCGTTCGTCGCGCTGCTCGCGCCGCAGATCGCGCTGCGGCTCGGCCGCACACCGCAACCACCGCCGGTTCTCTCCGCTCTGCTGGGAGCCGTCCTGGTGTCGGGTGCAGACCTGTTGTGTCGCAGCGTGTTGCCGGGCGGGATCGCCGTCGGCGTCGTCACCGCGGCGGTCGGCGGCCCGTTCCTCGTCTACCTCATGATCGCCGTGTCACGGAAGGCATCCCGATGAGCCGACTGACCGCGCAGGAGCTGACCGTCGGTTACGACGACCGCGTCGTCCTCGACGGCCTCACCCTGAACATCCCCGACGACGTCGTCACGACGATCGTCGGCCCGAACGGGTGCGGGAAATCGACACTGCTGCGGTCGATCTCACGCCTGCTGCGCCCGCGGGCGGGTGTCGTCCGGCTCGACGGCACCGACCTCGCCGATCACCGTCCCCGCGATCTCGCACGGATCCTCGGGCTGCTCCCGCAGGATCCGATCGCCCCGTCGGGCCTCACCGTCGCCGAACTCGTCGAACGCGGACGACACCCCCACCAGCGCTGGTACCGGCAGTCGACACCGGAGGACGACGTCGCGGTCGCCGAGGCGATGGCCCTGACGGGTGTCTCCGATCTCGCCGACCGGCCTGTCGATGCGCTGTCCGGTGGGCAGCGGCGTCGGGTGTGGATCGCACTGGTCCTCGCGCAGCAGACGGAGATCCTGCTGCTCGACGAGCCGACGACCTTCCTCGACCTCGCCCACGCCGTCGACGTCCTGGACCTGGTGCGGACACTGAGCGCCGAGCACGGCAAGACCGTCGTCACCGTCCTGCACGACCTGAATCTCGCTGTGCGCTACAGCGATCACATCGTCGTGATGTGCGACGGCGCGGTGCTCGCGCAGGGGACACCCGGCGACGTCATCACCCCCGAGTTGCTGGAGAAGGCGTTCGGGCTGCGGTCGATGGTGATCCGCGACCCGGTGACCGACGGGCCGCTCGTGGTGCCGCTCGGGCGCTGACGCTCCCGCGACCGGAATCACCACCCGCGACCGTCGCAACGGTCGCCGGAGTGGGGAACGGTCGCGCGAACGGCAGGATCGGTCGCGGGAACGCGGCACCTAGAGCGCGACGGCCCCGATCGTCCAGGAGCCCGCGGCGAACAGCGATGCGGTGAGCTCGATCCCGATCGCGACGAGTGCCGCCCGCGCCGCGGCCACCGCACCCCGACCGGCCGCGCGCGGATCCCGACGGGTCACCCACTCCGATACCGCCGCACCCAGCAGGAATCCGATCGGCAACCCGATCACCGGGACCACGAAGAACCCGACGATGCCGACGAGCCCGCCCACGACGATGGTGCGGTCGGCGATGCCGGACCGGCGCATGCTGCGGCCGGCGACGACGTATTTGAGGCCCATCGCTCCCACGATGAGCACAGCGGCGACCGCCACGACGGCCCAGGCCGCGCCACCGGTCACGATCGCCCACACCACGATCCCCGCCAGCACCAGCGTGGGACCGGGCAGCAGCGGGACGACCGTCCCGACCAGTCCGATCGCGATCACCACCGCGACCAGGAGGTCGCCCCAGACGGGCACCTACTTCTCCACGGTCACACTGCGACCGGAGTCGGTCCGGTCGGAGCTCCCCTCGTCGCCACGCGGGAGGTCGACCTCGCTCACCGGGTCGGTGGCGGAGCCGGTCTCGTCACGGTCCGACCGTCCGTCGGCGGTCGCGGCCTCCTCGTCGCGGGCCGCCGCGGCGGCGTCGAATGCCGCCGTCGTCGGCGGATCGGCGTCCGAGGTCTCCGCGTCGTCGGCAGGCACGGCCGACCCGTCCTCGCCGACGGGTTCGGCGCGGACACTGCGGTCGCGGAACCGATCGGTGCTCGGACCCGTCGAGTCCGGTGATCCGGGGTCGACGAGGGGCACCTCGGCCGGCGGTCCCGCCGGCCGATCGCCCGGCTCCGGCGGCGCGGTGCTCACGGGGCGGACCGCGGCCGCCGCCTCGGTCGCGCGTCGACGCGCCTCGCCGACGTCGTCGGCGGTCGCGACCACGACGCCCATCCGTCGTCGCATGTGACTCTCCGGCTTGCCGAACAGTCGGATGTCGGTCTCCGGGATCGCCAGTGCGGCACCGATGTTCTCGAACGCGATCGCCTTCTCCTCACGGCCGCCGTAGATGACGGCCGAGGCGCCGGGACTGGCCAGGGTGACGTCGACGGGAAGGCCCAGGATCGCGCGGGCGTGCATCTCGAACTCCGACAGGCGCTGGGTCGCGAGGGTGACCAGTCCGGTGTCGTGCGGACGGGGACTCACCTCGCTGAAGTAGACGTCGTCACCCTTGACGAACATCTCGACCCCGAACACGCCGCGACCACCGAGCCCGCCGTCACCGAGGGCGGTGACGATGCGTGCGGCGATGGACATGGCCGCGCCGTGCGCGACCGGGCTCATCGCCTGCGGCTGCCAGCTCTCGACGTAGTCGCCGCGTTCCTGCCGATGCCCGATCGGCGCGCAGAAGTGCGTCGTGAGGCGGCCCGTGGCGGGGTCGACGGCGCGCACGGTCAACAGGGTGATCTCGTAGTCGAAGTCCACGAACCCCTCGACGATGACCCGCCCACCGGACACCCGCGCCCCCGATGCCGCGGTGTCCCAGGCGGACTGGATGTCCTGCGGCCCGCGCAGCATCGACTGCCCCTTGCCCGACGACGACATCGTCGGCTTCACCAGACAGGGGAACCCGACGCGGCGGGTCGCCTCGGTGAGCTGCTCGACGGAGTCGGCGAAGGCGTATGCCGACGTCGGCAGGCCCAACTGCTCGTCGGCGAGCCGCCGGATGCCCTCGCGGTTCATCGTCAGCGCCGTCGCGCGGGCGGTCGGGATGACCTCGGTGATCCCGCGTCGCTCGGCCTCCTCCAACGCTCCGGTCGCGATGGCCTCGATCTCGGGGACGACGAAGTGCGGCCGCTGGTCCTCGATGAGGGCGAGGAGTGCGTCCGGGTCGGTCATGTCCATCACGAACCCGTGGTGGGCGACCTGATGGCCGGGCGCGTTGTGATAGCGGTCGACCGCGATCACCTCGACGCCGAGCCGCTGGAAGGCGATCACCACCTCCTTGCCCAGTTCGCCGGCGCCGAGCAGCATCACCCGCGTCGCCGACGGCGACAACGGCGTCCCGATCCGTGCGGGGCCGGCGGTGGTGCGTCCGAGCGGCGGTCGAGATGTCGGCGGTCGCGGCGGGCCGGGTCGGGGACCGCGGGGCGGCGGACCGGGCCGGGCCGGTGCACCCGACCGCGGCGGCACACCCGGGAACGGCCCGCCGACCGGGGGCGGTACCGGTCCACGCGGGGGAACCGGACGCCCCGCAGGCGCGCGCGGCGGCACCGGTCGACCCGCGGTCGACGGGCGGGACGGCGCCGGACGGGGCGGCTCGCCTCCTGCCACACGAGGCGGCTCGCCGCCGGTGACTCGTGGCGGCTCGCCGCCGGTGGGACGGTCCTCGGGTGTGCTCATGTCCGGTTCCTCATCCGATCTGCGCGTCGACGTAGCACCAGCGCCACGACTCCCCCGGCTCCGCAGAGCGCATCACCGGGTGGTGGGTGGACATGTGGTGGGCGGTCGCGTGACGACGTGGGCTCGAGTCGCAGCAGCCGATGTAGCCGCAGCTCAGGCACTGCCGTAGGTGGGCCCAGTGCTGCTCACCCTCCTCGGCGCATCCCTGGCAGAGCCGTTCCGCGTCGAGATCGGACTCCGACGCGGGCGCATCCCGCAGGTGGGCGCACATGCCGTCGTCCACGGGCTGTCCGGCGACCTCGCGGTCGCCGATGAGCCGGTGGCGGACGGATCTCCTGATCGATCGCACACTGCATTGTCCCGTATCCGCGCGCGGCCCGGCCACCGGCGGCCGTCGACCCGCCCCGCGGGTGGGCCGTATACCACCACCGCAGTACACACGTCGTACGCTGGTCTGGATCAGAACAGGTCGATCCGAGAAACCGGCGATTTGTCCGACGATCCCGTCGACGGGAGTTTCGGAGAACACATGAGCGAGACCACCGACCTGCGGCTGGACGACCAGCTCTGCTTCGCCCTCTACTCGGCGTCGGCGACCATCGTCCGCGCGTACCGCCCGTTGCTCGAGAAGATCGGGCTCACCTACCCGCAGTTCCTGGTGATGATCGTGCTCTGGGAGGACGACGACATCTCCGTCGGCACCCTGGCCGACCGACTGGACCTGCCCGCCAACGGCCTCGCCCCCGTTCTCGACCGCCTCGCCAAGGCCGGTCTGGTGGAACGGCACCGCGACCCGTCCGACCGCCGCGTCCACCGCATGCGATTGACCGATGCCGGTCACGAACTCCGGCACGAGGGCAGCCGCATCGCCGCGGACGTCGCCTGCCGGACGAAACTGTCGGAGACAGAGATCGCTGCGCTGCGCGGAGCGGTCCAGCAGCTGGTGGTGGCCATGCACGACGACGACCAGCTGCCCTCCGACGAGCCCGCCATGAACGGGGCCGCCCGCTAGACACCGGCACGCCACGGGTCCGGCGCGGCGATATCCTCGTCCCGCCGTCCGCTCCGAACCGAGAGGTCCCCGTGGATGCCTCCCTGATCGCCGTCGCCGTCATCGCGCTCGGCGTCGCGGCACTCGCCCGTCGCTACCAGCTGGCGTCGCCGCTGATCCTGGTCGTCGTCGGCCTCGGGGTCGGCTTCATCCCGCAACTGCCGACGCTCGTGCTCGACCCCGACGTCGTCCTCTTCGTCATCCTCCCGCCGCTGCTGTACTCCGCGGCGCAGGACAGCTCCTATGTCGCGCTGCGCCGCAGCGCCCGGGCCATCGGCCTGCTCGCCGTCGCCCTGCCGCTGGTGAGTGCCGTCGTCGTCGGGTTCGTGGCGTACTGGTCGCTGCCGCAGTTGCCGCTCGCGGCCGCGATGGTGCTCGGCGCCGTCGTCGCGCCCCCGGACGCGGTGTCGGCGACCGCGATCGGTCGGCGACTGGGGTTGCCGCGCAAGATCACCACCCTGCTCGGCGGCGAGAGTCTCCTCAACGACGCGACCGCGCTCACCGCCTACCGACTGGCCCTCGGGGCCGCGGTCGGCGCCACCACGACGGCCTGGGGCGGCATCGGACTGTTCGCCCTCGCGGCCGTGGGCGGCGTCGTCGTCGGGTTGGCCTTCGGTGTGGTCGTCTCGCGGATCCGCCTGTGGCTCACCGATCCCCCGATGGAGACCGCGGTCGGGATCGTCATCCCGTTCGCCACCTATTTCGTCGCCGAGGAACTCCAGGCGTCCGGGGTCATCGCGGTGGTCGTCGTCGGGCTGTACCTCGGGCAGCGATCGGCCCGCGACGGCTACGCCACCCGCCTGCAGGACAACGCGGTGTGGCGCTCGATCGACGTCATGCTCGAGTCGTTCGTCTTCCTGCTCATCGGGTTGCAGCTGCCCGAGGTGATCCGCGGGCTACGAGGCCACTCCCTCGGCGCGATCGTCTGGACTGCCGTCGCGGTTCTCGCGGCCGTCATCCTGGTGCGGATCGTGTGGATGTTCCCGGCGACCTACGTGCCACGACTGCTGTCGCGGCGGATCCGCGACCGGGAGTCGCCGCCGACCCCGGCGGCGGTGTTCGTCCTCGCCTGGTCGGGGATGCGGGGTGTGGTCAGCCTCGCCGCGGCCTTCGCGATCCCGCTGACCACCGATTCCGGCGACCCGTTCCCCGCCCGCGACGAGATCATCTTCCTGACGTTCGTGGTGGTCGTCGGGACCCTGTTGCTGCAGGGCCTGTCGTTGCCGTGGCTGATCCGTCGCCTCGGGGTCACCGGCAACGAGCGCCGATCGGACCTGTTGGCGCTGGCCGCGGCGCAGGACCGCGCCGGGCGCGCAGCCGGCGCGCGTCTCGACGAGCTCGCCGCGGAGTTGCCGCCGAGCGAGGCCAACGACGACCAGGTGCAGGTGCTGCGGCGCTGGCTGAAGTCCCGCAAGAACCTCGCCTGGGAGGAACTCGGCCGCGGCGAGGACGAGATCGGCGAGAGTCCGTCGATGGTGTTCAGTCGCCTGCGCACCGAGTTGTTGCAGACCCAGCGCGAGGTGTTCATCGGTGAGCGCGACGCCGGGCGCATCGACGACGAGGTCCTCCGACGGGTCCTGCGCCAACTCGACCTCGCCGAAGGGCTCTCGGATCGCGGTTCGCGCGGATCGGGGAGCTGACGTCGGTCAGCGCGCGACGTGGACGACCGTCTCCGCGGTACGCCCACGGAGGGTGATGGTCTCCTGCTCCTCCCAGTACCGCCCTTCGTCGTGGGCGGCGTCGATCGCGGCACCGCTGGCGAGGGGATGGGTGGGATCACGTTTGGCGAGCTCACTCAGGCGGGCCGACTCGTTCACCGTGTCACCGATGACGGTGTACTCGAATCGTTGGATGGCGCCGACGTTCCCGGCGACCACGGGCCCGTAGCCGACGCCGATCCCGGCCGAGAGCTCCGGCACCTCCTGCGCCAGGCGCGACGAGATGGCGCGGGCCGCGGCCAGGGCGGCACCCGCGGAGTCGTCGAGGTCGATCGGTGCGCCGAACACCGCGAGGACCGCGTCGCCCTCGAACTTGTTGACCAGACCCTTGCGTTCCTCGACCTCGGTCACGATGACCGCGAAGAACCGGTTGAGGATCCGCACCACCTCTGCGGGTTCGCGTTCCGTGGCCAGCGTCGTCGAGCCGATGACGTCGACGAACACCACCGCGACGGTGCGTTCGGTCCCCCCGAGCTCGGGGTCGCTGGAGAGTGCGGCCTCGGCGACATCGCGACCGACGTGACGCCCGAACAGGTCCTGCAACCGTTCGCGTTCGCGCAACCCCTCGACCATCGCGTTGAAACCGGCCTGCAGTTCGCCGAGCTCGGTGTCGTCGAAGATGACGACCGACACGTCGGTGTCACCCCGGCTGACCTTCGTCATCCCCGAGGCGACGGTGCGGACCGGGGCGATGACGTGCGTGGTGTTGAGGACCGTCAGCAACACACCGGTGAACAGGGCCGTCGCCGCGAGCACCGTGATGCCCACGAACACGTCGGTCTTCGTGGTCTGGTCGCGCAGCAGCGAGAACGACACGACCAGGAACATCCCGACGATCGGGATGCCCGAGCCCACCGACCACGAGATGAACGCCCGGGTGCGCAGCGCACCCCGACGGCGACGGGCGGAGCCGGCCTCGGCGGCGATGATCCGCGCTGCGATCGGACGCAGCGAGAACTCGCTGAGGAGATAGGAGATCGCGCAGACGACGGTGCCGGAGAGTCCGACGACGAGGAAGATCTTCGGGATGAGGATGGGCTCGAGCACGCCGTAGCAGATCGTGAACATGATGACCGCGGCGATCCAGAACACGGCCTGCAGTGCGGTGAGCTTCCACGGGATCCACCGCGCGCGACGCGCCTCCGTCGGGGTGGGGACCTGGTCGCGGATGGCCCAGCGCAACTGCCGGACGATGATCGTGGTCCCGGTGACGGCCCCCACCACGAGTGCGGCACCGACGTACACCGGGAGCGCGATGAAGTTCACCCACCAGAACTTGGCGTGGAAGACGCTCGGCTCCGGGATCCCGACACTCGCCAGCACGACGGCCATGACGGCGCCGATCGCGTTCGACACGACGATGGAGAAGGTGAGGAGGATCTGGATGCGGATCCGCTGCGTACGGCGGTTCTCGCTCGTCGACCCCAGGAGCATCGAGCCGTAGTCGTAGTCGCGACGGATCAGCCGCACACGTCACCCACTCCGGTCTCGTCCACCCGGCACGTCCGGGTACCCGTGAGCAACCTACCCGGTCACGGCGGCACTCTCGGGGGTATCGATCCGGTGCAGGCGGGTCACGGTCGTGTCCCGAGACTCGGTGCGCGGGAGTGCTCGGCGGGTGGAGGTGGCCCTGACAGTGCCTCCGCGGTAGGGCAGGCGCGGCACCTGTGGCCATCGACGGCTCAGTTCCCGGACAACACTCGGGAGGCGTGGTCGAGCCGGTCGCGCGACCGGACGGCGGGAAGTCGCTTGCCGATCTCGAGCGTCGCCAGGCCGTGGACGGTCGCCCACGCGACTTCCGCCTCGGTGTCATCCGGGCCGGGGAATGCGTCCTGAAACGCGGCGAACGCCCGGCGCAGCGGATCGGGGCCCGTGTCGCTGCCGAATGTCAGCCCAGAGGGCATCAGGAACATCGCCTCGTACAGGCGGGGTCGGTCGGTGGCGAACTCGAGGTACGCCTGCATCCGCGCGCGCGGCTCGGAGGGAACGCTGCTCAGTGCGTCCGCGATCGCCTCGAAACCGCTCAGCGCGACCGCGTCGAGAAGCGCCTGCCGACCGCCCGGAAAGGCCGAGTAGATGACGGGCTGGGTGACCCCCAAGTCGGCGGCGAGCCGCCGCATGGTGACGGCGTCCCATCCCTCGACGTCGGCCACCGCGCGCGCTGTGCGGGTGATCTGTTCGCGACGGCGGTCGAGGTCGGGTGCGGGCCGGGGACTCATGCCCCGATGATACATAGCCAGGTTATGTAACAGCAGTAGACAACGACGTGCCTCTGAGTCTAACGTCGTTACAGAACGACGTTAGACAACGAACGAAGGGTTACGTCATGACCATCGCCGCACTGATAGTCGCTGTCCTCGGATGTCTGTTCATCCTGTTCATCGGTGGCCGCTTCCTGGTGGCGCCGGCGATCGCCACCGCCGGGTTCGGTGTCCCCGAGGACCGCCGCCGCGCATTCACCAGCATCAAGGGCGTCCGCGACATCACCTCCGGCCTCGTGCCGTTGGTCGTCCTCGCCGCGGGCGGGACGCATGTGTTCGGGTGGGCCCTGCTCGCAGCGGCGGTCACCCCCATCGGCGACGCGATCATCGTCGTCACCAACGGTGGCACCCGCCGCCACGCCCTGAGCGTGCACGGCGGGACCGCGGTCGTCCTCGTCGTCGCCGGGCTCGTCCTCGGTCTCGGCTAGCTGTACCGACCGCGGACGACCGCCCGCGGCCTCAGCACTTGTCGTCGCGCAGGGCGCCCCCGATGGCGGCCAACGCGGCCAGTGCGGCCGACAGTCCGCGACGTGTGTCGGGATCGCGGAGACGACGCGCCAGCGCCACGGGGCCCTCGGGCTTCGCGGTCGCGGCGGCCGCCGCATCCGACCGTGCCCGGCGGATCCCCCCGGCGAGACGCTCGGCCTCGTCCGGGTCGAGGTCACGCAGTCCGCCCGCGACCGCGAGCACCGCGCGCAGGCTGTCGGCGTCGATCGCGTCGAGCAGCGTCTTCAGCAGTGTCGGGTAGGCCCGTGCACCGCCGGCCAGCGCGCGGAGCAGTCCACTGTCGTGCAATGCCTCGACGAGGTCGTCGAGTTCGTCCGATGCGGCCGTGTCCGGCGGTGTGGGCGGGGTGTACCCCAGTGAGCGAGCCATCAGTGATCCCTCCTCACGCCGTCGCCCCGTCGGGTTCGGGCTCGGGTGGCGGAACGTAGTCGGCACGTGCCCATTTCCGCTCGACCTCCACACCCACCTGCGGCGTGGGGTTCCCGTAGCGGTGGTGATGGCGCGGCAGGGGTGAGCCGTCGGGATGAGCCTCGAGGTCACGGGCTCCCTTGCGTCCCCGGTCGGCCCCGCGGCGGGACCCACCGCGCACCTCCTGCGGGCCGTCGGCACGTTCGAGGTACACCGCGATCTCCTTGTAGGCGGGGGTGTGCGAGTCCGGGTCCACCTCGTTGGAGGTGAGTGAGTTGATCTCGGCGGCCTGCATCGGCACCCAGAGCTGCCCGTCGGCGACCTGCTCCGACAGCAGCACCCGCGCGGTGATCTCGCCATGGCGCGAGACCAGCCGCACCCAGTCACCGGTGGCGAGGCCGCCGTACGACTCGGCGGTCCGCCTGCTCATCTCGACGTAGGTGTCGGGGACGATGTGGGTGAGCCCGGCCGACCGCAGGGTCAGGTTGCCCTCGTGGAAGTGCTCGAGCACCCGACCGTTGTTGACGTGCAACGGGTACTTGTCGTCGGGCTTCTCCACCGGCTCGCGGAAGTCCACCGGGTGCAGGCGGGCCATGCCGTCGTCGAAGTGGAAGCCGTCGGTGTAGAGCAGCGGGGTGTCGGTGCCGTCCTCGGCGACCGGCCACTGCAGCGAGTCGTACCCTTCCAGTCGGTCGTAGCGGACGCCGGCGAACAACGGTGTGAGCCCGGCGATCTCGTCCATGATCTGCGACGGGTGCGTGAACCCCCACTCGTAGCCCATGTGCGAGGCGATGTCCTGCAGGATCTGCCAGTCGGGTTTCGCGTCGCCGACGGGTTCCATCGCCTTGTACAACCGCTGGATCCGACGCTCGGTGTTGGTGAACGTCCCGTCCTTCTCCAGTGACGCCGCCGCGGGCAGCACCACGTCGGCGAACTCACAGGTGCGGGAGAAGTACAGCTCGGACACGACGCAGAACTCCAGCTTCTCCATCGCCTCCTGCACGTAGTGGATGTTCGCGTCGACGAGGGCGAGTTCCTCGCCGACCACGACGAGCGCCTTCAGCCGACCGTCGTGCGCGGCGTCGACCATCTCGTGGTTGTCCATGCCGGGTTCGGTGGAGAACTCACGCCCGTAGGCACGTTCGAACTTGGCGCGCACCTCGTCGTCCCCGAGGGGCTGGTACCCGGTGTAGAACGAGTTGATGGTGCCGAAGTCGCTGCAGCCCTGCACGTTGTTGTGGCCCCGCAGCGGATACCCACCGGTGCCGGGTCGGCCGTAGTTGCCGGTCACGAGCAACAGGTTGGAGATGGCCGTCGAGGTGTCGGACCCCATGTGGTGCTGGGTCACACCCATCGCCCACAACCCGACCACCGAGTCCGCCGTGGCCACCCGATGCGCGACGTCGCGCAGTTTCTCGGCCGGGATGCCGGTGCGCTCTTCGGCGTAGGCGATGGTGAACTGCGCCAACGATTCCCGGTACTCGTCGAGACCGTTGACGTGGTCGGAGAGGAAGTCCTCGTCGGCCCAGCCCTCGTCGAGGATGTGCCTGGTCACCGCCGACAGCCAGATCAGGTCGGTACCCGGTTCCGGTCGGATGAAGACGTCTGCGGTCTGGGCCAATCCGTGCTCGCGCAGATCGGCCACGATGTGCTGCTGGTCGGAGAACTTGTGTGCGCGGCGGAGCCGGGCGGCGATCACCGGGTGTGAATCCGACGTGTTCGACCCGACGATCAGCACCAGCGCAGCGCGTTCCATGTCACTGATCGACCCGGCATCACCGCCGTATCCGACCGTGCGCCACAGCCCCTCGGTCGCCGGCGCCTGGCAGTAGCGCGAACAGTTGTCGGTGTTGTGGGTCCCGAAGACCTGACGCGCGAGTTTCTGCGTCAGGTACGACTCCTCGTTCGTCGCCTTCGACGACCCGATGACGGCCACCGCGTCGGATCCGTCGCGATCGATGATCGCTGTCATCCGCTCGGCGATGGTGTCCATCGCCTCGGCCCACGACACCTCGGCGAAACGGTTGCCGCGCCGGACGAGCGGGCGGGTCAGCCGGTCGGGGGCGTTGATGTGATCCCAGCCGAACTTGCCCTTGACGCAGGTGGAGATGGAGTTCGCCGGTCCCTCGAACTGCGGTTGGATGCGGAGGATCTCGCGGCCGCGGGTCTCGACGTCGAAGCTGCACCCGACACCGCAGTAGGTGCAGACCGTCTTGGTCACCGAGGTCACGGCCTGACGCGCGGTCGCCTCGGCGTCGCTCAGGGCGTACAGCGGCAGGTAACCGGTGGTCGGCTCGACCCCCTTGACGATGTCGATCGCCGGTTCGCGGGTCTCTTCCGGCCAGTCGGTGAACAGGCCGTGCCTGCCCAGCATCGTCTTCTCCATCAGTGCGTTGCACGGGCACACCGTCACGCAGTGGCCGCAGGACACACACGACGACTCGCCCGCGGGCGCACCACCGTCCCACAGCACGCGGGGATTGTCCGACTCCCAGTCGATGGACAGTGTCTCGGTGACCTGCACGTCCTGACAGGCCTCCACGCAGCGTCCGCACAGGATGCACTGGTCGGGGTCGTAGCGGTAGAACGGGTGCGAGTCGTCGATCTCATACGGCTTCGGCTGGAACGGGTTCCGTTCGTGGGTGAGTCCCGACGCCTCGACGCCCTTCTTAAGTTCACAGGCACCGTCGTTGTGGTCGCAGACGGTGCAGTAGAGGACGTGCTTGCGTATCAACCGCTGCGCCGCCTCCTCACGGGCCGCGGCCGACTCTCCCTCGGTGCCGATCTCGAGGCCTGCGGTCGTGGTGGTCGCGCAGGCACGCACCACCTGTCCGTCGACCTCGACCATGCACGTGTCGCAGGTCTGCAGTGCGCCCAGCGCGGGGTGATAGCAGACCCGGGGCCACTTCTCACCGGCGTCGGCGATGAGCGCCTCGATCGCGGGCCGGTCGGCCACGGCGGGGATGACGCGTCCGTCGACCACGATCTCGACGTCGCGGGGCGGATCTGCCGCCGCGTCCTGCGACAATGGCCGGAAATCGGCTCGGGAAGCGGAAGATTCGGCGACTGGACGATCGGGTTCGTCGGGCACGGACGCTCCTGGGGCCGGCGCGCACGTCCGGCCCGCACCTCCGACGTGCGGGCAGGCGGTCACGGTGGTGTCCGTGTGGACTCTGCTCACCACACGGTGCTGTCGACGGCTGCGACGACGCCGGGCTGGGGCGTCGGCAGCCATCTCCCACTCTGGCACGGCGAGCGCGGTCGCGCAGCCGTCTGACGGCGAGGGTGACCGAACCCCGACCGTATTGCCCGACTGTCAGAGGATGTCGCGCCGCACGATGGTCTGGTCGCGTCCCGGACCCACACCGATGCACGAGATGTGCGATCCCGAGAGCTCCTCGAGACGCAGGACGTAGTCCTGTGCGTTCTTCGGCAGGTCGGCGAATGTGCGTGCGCCGGAGATGTCCTCCCACCACCCGGGCATCTCCTCGTAGATCGGGGTCGCGTGGTGGAACCCGGTCTGCGTCATCGGCATGTCCTCGACACGCTCGCCGTCGACGTCGTAGGCGACGCAGATCGGCACGGTGTCGAGGCTGGAGAGCACGTCGAGCTTGGTGAGGAAGTAGTCGGTGATGCCGTTGACCCGGGTCGCGTAGCGCGCGATCACCGCGTCGAACCACCCGCACCGACGGGCGCGACCGGTGGTCACACCGACCTCACCACCGTTCTTCGCGAGGTAGGCACCCCACTCGTCGAAGAGCTCGGTCGGGAACGGGCCCGACCCCACGCGCGTCGTGTACGCCTTGAGGATGCCGAGCACGGTGGTGATGCGCGTCGGACCGATGCCGGACCCGACGGCCGCGCCGCCGGAGGTCGGATTCGAGGACGTCACATAGGGATAGGTGCCGTGGTCGACGTCGAGGAGCGTTCCCTGCGACCCCTCCAGCAGGACCGTCTCACCGCGCTCGAGCGCCTGGTTCAGCAGCAGTCGGGTGTCGGCGATGCGGTGTTTGAACCCCTCGGCCTGCCCGAGCACCTCGTCGACGACACGATCGGACTCCAGCGCACGCCGGTTGTAGATCTTGGTGAGGATCTGGTTCTTGATCTCCAGCGCGGCCTCGACCTTCTGGCTGAGGATCTTCTCGTCGAGGACGTCGGCGACGCGGACTCCGACGCGGGCGATCTTGTCCTGGTAGCAGGGTCCGATGCCGCGGCCGGTGGTGCCGATCTTCTTGTTGCCCAGGAAGCGCTCGGTCACCTTGTCGATGGCGACGTGGTACGGCATCAGCAGATGGGCGTCGGCCGAGAGCAGCAGACCACTGGTGTCGACCGATCGCTCCTCGAGGCCACCGAGTTCGGTGAGCAGGACACCCGGGTCGACGACGACACCGTTGCCGATGACGTTCTTCACGCCGGGCGTCAGGATCCCGGAGGGGATCAGGTGCAGGGCGAACTGGTCGCCACTCGGGAGGACGACGGTGTGGCCCGCGTTGTTGCCACCCTGATAGCGGACCACCCACTGCAGCTTCTCGCCGAGGAGGTCGGTGGCCTTGCCCTTGCCCTCGTCCCCCCACTGCGCGCCGATCAGTACGATCGCAGGCATCGTGCTCCTTCCGGCACGGGTGTCACCCGAACCGTGGGACAACCCTACTGGCTCGGTGCGTCGCCGGTCACACTGACTCGCGGCGGCCGCGCAGACGAACGAGACGGAGATCGGGCCATGACTGCGCCGAGCCCCGCCCGACCGGCGGTGATCGCTGCCGCCGACGCCGATCTGCCGGCGTCCCTCGCCGACCTCCCGGTCATCCGCACCACCCTCGCCCGCGACGACATGCGTGCGGCCGTCGCGAAGGCGGCAGCCCCGCTCGACGTCGTC
This sequence comes from Williamsia sp. SKLECPSW1, assembly GCF_054332755.1. Taxonomy (NCBI): domain Bacteria; kingdom Bacillati; phylum Actinomycetota; class Actinomycetes; order Mycobacteriales; family Nocardiaceae; genus Williamsia; species Williamsia sp. SKLECPSW1. The sequence goes on from NZ_JBTGLI010000001.1 coordinate 1,068,114, forward strand.
CGTGTCGTCGTCGTGGGCGGTGTGGACCGGCCCGACGCCGTGCTCTCCGGGGTGCTCTCACGGCTGATGATCGCCGAGCGCCTCGACCTCGAGGTCGCGTACGTGGCGCCCGTCGCGACGCCGGCGACCCGCGTCTACGGCCTCCCCCACGGCGAGGCGGCCGCGGAACTCGCGCTCACCGGCACGGCGACGACGGTCCCGCTCATCCGCGACGACGCCGCGGTGGTGATCGTCGGCGAGGTGTCGCAGCACGGGGTGGACGGTCCGTTCACCGGCGAGACCTACGTCGACAGCGAGCGGCTGTTCTCCGGCCGCACACGGGAGGTGCGGATCCGGCCCACCGCGCACGAACCCGGCGTCGAGGGCGCGATCCCGCGTCGTCTCCGCACACGCTGGATCGCCGGTCGCGCCGTGCAGACCGGTGGCGTCGACATCGTCGTCGACCGCGACGGCGTGCGTGCGCCCCGACCCGTCCCCCGCTCGACGGTCTACCGGCACGCCGACGACTGGACGCTGGTGCGCCCGTGAGCACCGCGACGGCGATCGCCCGCTCGGTGCGGCCCGGCCCGGTCTTCCTCGGCGTCGTCGCCGTGACCGTCGTCGGCGGCGTCGTGCTCGCGCACTCCGACCCGGGTCGCAACGCGACGTCGATCGTCGGGGCGCTGATGCTCGTCGTCGGCGGCTGGGTGGTGTCGCTGTGCCTGCACGAGTTCGGCCACGCCGTCACCGCCTTCGCGTTCGGTGACGCGAACGCCGAACTGCGGGGCTATCTGACGCTCGACCCCCGCAAGTACGCCCATCCGGGCCTGTCGCTCACATTGCCGTTGGTACTCATCCTGTTGGGGGGCATCGGGTTCCCCGGCGGGGCGGTCTACGTGAACACCGCCGCCATGAGCAAGGGGCAGCGGACCGTGGTGTCCCTTGCGGGCCCGGCGGCCAACATCCTCCTCGCGGTGGCACTGCTCGCCGTGCTCCGCTCACGGATCGACTCCATCGACTTCGGGACCATCAATCTGTGGTCCGCCCTGGGGATGCTCGCCTTCCTCCAGATCACGGCGGCCGTGCTCAACCTGCTGCCGGTGCCCGGACTCGACGGGTACGGCGCCGTCGAGCCGTATCTGTCACCGCAGACACGACGGTCCATGGCGCAGATCGGCCAGTACGGCTTCCTCATCGTCTTCGTCCTGCTGATCCTGCCGCCCGTCAACCGCGCCTTCTTCGACGTCATCTACTGGATCTTCGACCGCTCGGGTGTGCCGTCGACATTGGCCTCGCTGGGCTATCAACTTGTCGTGTTCTGGCGCTGATCCTCGACGGTGGTCCGCGTCTCACGGCCCGAGACGAGCCGACGAACCGAGTCGGGCGGCGTTGCGCCGGTCGCGGTGACCGGCGGGTCGTAGACGGTCCGGACCGGCACCACGCCGGTCCAGAACGTCGGGTCCTCCGGCTCGCCGGGAGGTCCGCTACGGGCCTTGGCGATCCACTGCCCGTCCACGATGGGCAGGACCAGCGTCGTCGTCGCGGCGATCTCCTTGCGCGAATGGTCGCGGACCTCGGCCACCCGACCGGGGATGAGTTTGTCGCTCAGCACATCCAGCGTCGACGAGGCCTCGTCTCGGACGGTCTCGAGCGCCCCGCGGATCACCGCCGACCGGTAGTTGGCGGAGTGGTCGAAGAGGACGTCGGCCACGACGATCCCGTCGAGCGCGAACACCGTGAACGTTGCCGGGGCGCCGTCGGCGACATGACGGAGCGCGCCGGCGCCGGTGGAGCCGTGCAGGATGACGCGATCGCCGTCGCGGGCGAACAGCATCGGCACCGACCACGGGAGACCGTCGACGACGGTGCTCAGGGTCCCGACGGTCACCTCGTCGAGCAGATCGTCGAGGAGGGCACGGTCACCGGCCCGGTCGGGTTTGCGGTGCAGGCGGTCGAGTTCGGCGGTCACGCGGCACATCCTGACGCGATCGGCCGTCGCGATGCCACCGCTTATCGCCTCACCATGTCAGGTCGCGGTGGCAGTCCTTCTGCATGGCGACCGGGTCGATCTGGACGGTCGCGTGCTCGAGACCGTGGTCGCTCAGCACCGTCCGTGCGGCGCTGAGCACGTCGGCGTTGTCGGCGTCACTGCCGAGATGCACCGTCACCACGTCCATTCCGGTGGTGAGGGTCCAGATGTGCAGGTCGTGCACGTCGTGGACCTGGGGCAGTGCGGCGAGGTCGGCCCGGACCGCGTCGACATCGACGTGCGCGGGGGCACGTTGGCTCAGTATGCGCAGCGCATCGGCGGCGAGCTTGATGGCCCGCGGTGCGACCCACAGCGCGATCACCACGGCGACGACGATGTCGGCGTACCCCCACCCGGTGGTCAGTGCGATCACACCCGCGACGAGCACGCCGATGCTGCCGACCGCGTCGGCGAGGACCTCCATGTACGCGCCGCGGACGGCGATGCTCCCCTCGGCGTCGGCGCGGAGCACCAGCATCACGACGAGATTGGTGGCGAGGCCCACCGACGCCACGATGATCAGGGTCAGCCCGGGCACCTGCGGGTCGGTGCCGAGCCGTTCGACGGCCTCGTAGAGCACGAACACCGCGACGCCGATGAGCAGGACGGCGTTGGCGACAGCGGTGAACACCTCTGCCCGGTGCCACCCGAACGTCTTCTCCCCCGCCGTACCACCGTGCCGGGCGAGGAGCAGGGCCGTCAGGCCCATCGCCATCGCTACGACGTCGGTGAGCATGTGCCCCGCGTCCGCGATCAGGGCCAGCGAGTTCACCGCGATCCCGACGGTGAGTTCGACGACGAAGAAGCCGCCGATGGCGGCCATGCCGACAGCCATGGGCCACAGCCGACGTCGCGCGGCATCGGTCGCCGGGGCGGTGTGCCCGTGGTCGTGTCCGAGTCCCATGCGCCCAACATATGCGCATTCGCGCATGTGTCGCAAGACCCGGACCGTCAGCGCAACGTGGCCAGCGCGGACTCCCGCTTGAGGCCGGCGACCATGAGCAGGTCGACGACAATCGAGCGCACCTGTGCCAGGACGACCGTCTCCGACAGCCCTCCCCCGGCGACCAACTCCGGCTTCGCCTTGCGCGCGATGGTGCGTAACACCCGGGCCGCGTCGGCGCCGTCGGGCGACTCCCCCGGGTCGGCGAGGAGCACGGACCGCAGGATGTCGAGCGCACCGACGAGATCGGCGACCACTTCGATGATCTCGTCGCGCACGGGTTCGTCGGCCTGGATCGCCGACACCGCGCGCCGAGCCAGCACCCGCAGGTTGCGGACCGCGTTGTCGATGGGGTCGGCGGTCGCCTCCAACCGACTCAGACGCCGGCGCGAGTTCCAGTACAGCGGGGAGATCCGGCTGATCTCGCGGCCGCCGTTCATGTCCGATCGCATCGTGTCGATGGCGCCCTGCGTCGACCGCACGCGTCTCAGGGCGTCGGAGACCATCTCCACGTCACGGGCGCGCAGTCCGTCGGCGATGCCGTCGACGACGCGCGCCATCGTGTGCAGCACCGACGCCGCGTCCCGGCGGGCCCGCAGGACGGGGTGGGTGGGGATGAGCGCGACGATCACCACTCCGATGACGCCACCGACGAGCGCGTCGATCATGCGGTTGACGCCGGCCGGGCCACCGGGCGGCAAGAGAGTCGCCACCAGGACCGCCGAGCTGCCGGCCTGGAGCGGGACGAGCGGCCCGCGGTCGACGGCGACAGCGACGGTCATCGCCAGCGCCACGACCACCGAGATCTGCCACGCCCCCGAGCCGATCAGGCTGACGATCAGGTCGCCGACACCGATGCCGACGGTCACCCCGACCACCATCTCGACCGCGCGCCGCCACCGCTGGCCGAGGGAGAGTCCGAGGGAGATGACCGCGGCGATCGGCGCGAAGAACGGCTGCTTGTGGCCGATGACGTCGGTTGCGACCGCCCACGACGCACCGGCGGCGATGGCGCACTGGGCCACCGGTATCAGCGAGTACCAGACCCGCCGGGTCCGCGTCCGGATCGGTTCGGGAAGCGCGTTGTGGCGGCGCCGGACGAAGTCGGCGGCGGAGTCCACACGACGGGACGCCCGCGACGCCGAGTGCGTCGCGGGGTCCGGCTCAGGCGAGTCCGAGCTCGCCGGCCGCGGCCGGATCACTGTCGTTCAGCAGGTCGAGGCACCGGAGGTATTCGTCCTGCTCGCCGATCGCCTGCGCCGCACGGGCGAGGACACCGACGCAGCGGAGGAAGCCGCGGTTCGGTTCGTGGCTCCACGGCACCGGGCCGAAACCCTTCCACCCGTGGCGACGGAGCTGGTCGAGTCCGCGGTGGTAGCCGGTCCGCGCGTACGCGTAGGCGGTGATGGTCGCGCCGCCGGCGAGGGCGTCCTCGGCCAGCTGCGCCCAGGCGATCGACGCGGTGGGGTGCGCGGCGGCGACGGTCTCGGGGGCGGTGCCGTTCAACAGCTCCGACTCGGCCTCGTCGTCGCCGGTCAGCAGGGTCGGTTGGGGTCCGAGCAGGTCTCCGAATGACGTCACCGCCTCATTGTGCACGTCGCCGACGACGTCGTCGGGACCCGGAGCTGGAGTTCGTTAGTCTGGCTGGGCGCCGGGGGACGCACCGGGGATCACCACACCGAACGAAGGCGAGACACGATGTCGCATCCCGACGACGCCGGCGATTCCGCGCTCGGACGCGTGGCGCGCTCGCTGCGGCGCCGCAGGACGACACCGAGCCCGTCCGACGAGGGCGCGGCGAACGCTTCTGCGTCGCCGCAGCGACCGGAGTCCGACCCCGAGCCGTCCGAACCCGCCGCCGCACCGGACGCCGATGCGACCCCGTCCGAACCCGAGTCGACATCGACAGAGACCGAGACCGAGGGCACGGAGCCGTCGGAAGACACGGGCTCGTCGGGTGACGTCGAGTCGCCGGACGACACCGAGTCGCCGGACGACACCGAGTCGCTGGGTGACACGGCGGAGGCCGACGAGACAGCGTCCGAGGACGTTCCCGAGGAATCAGAGACCGCCGAGCCGGAGCCGACCGAGCCGGAGACAGCCGAGGCCGAGCCGGACGAGACGGCAGCCGAGGACGTCCCCGACGACACCGCCGAGACCGGCGACACCGCAGGCGACGGCGACGACACCGCAGCAGACGACGACGCGTCAGACGACACCCCTGCCGACACCGAGACGCCCGAGGTCGGTGAAGAGACGCCACAGGCGGACGACTCGGGAGAGACCACCGACGACGAGAACGCGGACGACGAGAGCACCGTGGCGGCAGCCGCCGAGGAGCCGGAGCCGACGCCCGAGCCGACGTCGGAGTCGCAGCCGGAGTCACAGCCGGAGCCGGAACCCACACCGGCCCGCGCCGAACCGGCTTCGATCCCGCCGAAGGCGACCGAGCCGGAGAAGGCCACGCCGCAGTACATCCCGCCGGTCACCGCCGGCACAGCGCCGGAGTCGTCGTCGCCGGCGGGTCCGCGTCGCCGCAAGGTGCTGTTGTGGGTGAGTTCGATCGCGGCCATCGTGATCGCCGTGGCCGTCGTCGTGGTCGCGGTCCTCGCCAGCCGTGGGAAGCCGGCCGAACCCCAGGCCGATCGGGCCGCCGACACCGCCAAGAAGTACGCGATGGCGCTCGAGAACGGTGACCTGACGACGCTGCGTGACATCACCTGCGGCAACCGCAAACAGTTCTTCGACACGACCGACCCGACGCAGTTCGCCGCGCAGTACCAGGCACAGAAGACTGCGGGTCAGCTCATCCAGGTGAAGGCTGTGACGGCGGCGCGGGTGGTGGACCCCACGAACGCCCTCGTCGAGATGAGCGCTGCGCTGACCGGCTCGCCGGAGAAGACCTCGAACGTCGTGCTGCGGCTCCAGTCGGAGGACGGCACGTGGAAGGTGTGTTCCTCGACCGCAGGGACCCGGCCCACCGGGTGACCCGTTCCCGGCCGATGGGTGGAACCCGCCGGCCGGGACGAGGGACTAGTTCGCGATCGACTTCCCGGCCGACTTGAGGTCGTTGCAGGCCTCGACGACGCGCTCGCTCATGTTCGCCTCGGCCTTCTTCAGGTAGCTGCGCGGGTCGTAGACCTTCTTGTTGCCGACCTCGCCGTCGATCTTGAGCACGCCGTCGTAGTTGCCGAGCATGTGGCCGGCGATCGGGCGGGTGAAGGCGTACTGGGTGTCGGTGTCGACGTTCATCTTGATGACGCCGTAACCGAGCGCCTCGTCGATCTCGCTCTTCAGCGAGCCGGAGCCGCCGTGGAACACGAAGTCGAAGGGCTTGTCGCCGGCGCCGTCACCGAGCTTGCGGACGGCGACCTCCTGGCCGGTCTTGAGCACCTCGGGACGCAGCTTGACGTTGCCCGGCTTGTAGACGCCGTGGACGTTGCCGAACGTGGCGGCCAGCAGGTAGCGGCTGCCCGAGTCGCCGGCGCCGAGCGCGTCGACGGTCTTCTCGAAGTCCTCCGCGGTGGTGAAGAGCTTGTCGTTGATCTCGTTCTCGACGCCGTCCTCCTCGCCGCCGACGACACCGATCTCGATCTCCAGGATGATGTTCGCCGCCGCGGCCTTGGCCAGCAGATCCTTGGCGATCTCGAGGTTCTCGTCGAGCGGGACCGCGCTGCCGTCCCACATGTGCGACTGGAACAGCGGGTTCTTGCCGGCGTCGACGCGCTCCTGGCTGATGGCGATCAGCGGGCGGACGTAGGTGTCGAGCTTGTCCTTGGGGCAGTGGTCGGTGTGCAGCGCGACGAAGACGTCGTACTTCTCGGCCACGACGTGGGCGAACTCGGCGAGCGCGACGGCGCCGGTCACCATGTCCTTCACGCCGAGGCCCGAGCCGAACTCCGCGCCACCGGTGGAGAACTGGATGATGCCGTCACTCCCGGCGTCGGCGAAACCCTTGATCGCCGCGTTGATCGTCTCCGACGACGTGCAGTTGATGGCCGGGAAGGCGTAGCCGCCCTTCTTGGCGCTGTCGAGCATCTGCGCGTACTGCTCCGGGGTGGCGATGGGCATGTGACGGTCCTCCAACCGGTCGGCGATTCCGTGAACAGCGGGGAGGGGGTCTCCGCCCCCGACTGCTGGTCGGGACCAGTATGTCAACTACCGAGGCCCGGGGTCACGACCACTCCGCAGTGCCGGTGCACGCGGTCGAGATCCGCATCCTCACGACCCGGCGTGGTCATGGTGACCACCACGCCCCTCCTCGACGCGGATCTCGGCGACGACGGCGCCGACTCGGGGTCGACACACTCGAGGTCAATCGACAGGCAGGTTCAGCGCCCGCAGTACCGACCGGACCCGGTCGTCCACCCCGACTCGAGGCAGCACAACGCACTGATAGCCGAGCGTCGTGTACTCATCGACCAGCCGGTCGTACTCGGAGACGGCATCGTGGAAGTCGAGCTGTCGTTCCGCGTCGTTGCTGAACAACTCCTCCCAGGGTGGGACGAGGAACACCTGACGGTGGTATCGGGTCAGCAGGTCCCGCGCACACCCCGTCGTACCGCCGTAATGGCGTAGCGCACTCGCCGCATCGACGAGACCGCGGTCGAAGAATGTCCAGCGGCTGTCCGACGTCGACTCCAGATCGTCGGAGGCGCAGGCGACACATCGACGCGCGAACTCGGCTCCGTCGAGCCACGGGAGCGCGGTTCCACCGGTCAGGAGTTGCTCGCGAACGATCCGACGGCCCGGCTCCTCGACGACGGGGTACCCGCGAGCTCGGAGGCTCGCGAGGAGCGTGGACTTGCCACCACCCGAACATCCCGACAGGACGACGTTCCGGCTCATCGCGAGCGTCGCCTCCCGGTGGTCTGAATCCGCATCCTCACGACCCGGCGTGGTCATGGTGACCACCACGCCACTCCTCGACGCGGATCTCGGCGACAACGGCGCCGAGACGACTCACCCCGCGGCGCGGGCGGCGAGTGCGCGGGCGAGGTCGTCACGACCCTCGCTGACGTAGCGCCGGGCGGTCGCGTCGGCGGAGGTGTCGGCGAGCCACGCGTCGACCCTGTCGAGGGTCGTCTGGCTCGGGTTCGCCAGCGGGAACATGCTGACCAGCACGATCCGACCGATCCACACACCCATCGTGGGCACCACGGTCGATGCGAGGTCGAGGTACTTCTCGACGTACGGCTCGAGCACGTCGGCCTGGCCCGCCATCTGGAACCCTCCCGCGTAGGCGCGGCGGGTCTCGTTCGGCGTTGACGGATCCAGCGCCGCCTTCTCCCACGCGTCGGCCTTGGCCTCGGCGGTCGGACGCATCGCACGGACACCGGCCGCGCGTTCGGCCCCGGAGTTCGTCGGGTCACGCTGCAGTTCGTCGTCGAGTTCACCGTCGGTGAGGTCGCCGAGGCGAGCCAGGGCCCCGACGAACGTCCAGCGCAGATCGGGGTCGACGGTGAGGCCGCCGAGTCCGCCGTCGAGGAGCGACCGCACAGCCGACGCCTCCGTCGCCGCAGCCGCGAACCCCCGCGCCAGAGCCAGCTGGTGGTCGCTGCCCGGCTCCGCCGCGAGGAGGAGGTCGTGCACACCCTGCGCCCACCGCGCCTGCAGCGCGTCGATGTCACCCTCCGGCGTGAACAGGCTGACCGCGCTCTGCGCCTGCCGCAGCAGCGAGGCGACGGCGGTCAGATCCGACTCCGACCCGACGCCCGCCAGCACCAGGTCCACGAATCGCGCGGCCGGCAGCTGCGCGTCACGGGTCATGTCCCACGCCGCGCTCCAGCACAGCGCACGCGGCAGCGACTCGCTGATGTGATGGATGTGCTCGAGGAGCGTCGCGAGCGAGCGCTCGTCGAGCCGGATCTTCGCGTAGGTGAGGTCGTCGTCGTTGAGCAGCACCAGATCCGGCTGCTTCCGGCCGACGAGCTCGGCGATGTCGGTGCTCTCGCCCTCGACGTCGGTCTCGATGCGGTCGGTGCGCACGACGGCGCCGTCGACCAGGTCGTAGAGGCCGATGGCGATCCGGTGCCGGCGCAGCGTCGGATGGTCCGGATGCGCCGACTGGTCCACGGCGAACGACGTGAACACCCCGTCGTCGTCGACGTCGAAGCGGGCACGCAACGTGTTGACGCCGGTCGTCTGCAGCCACTCGGCCGACCAGCCGTCCAGTTCCCGTCCCGACGCGGTCTCCAACTCGCGCAACAGATCCGACAGCTCGGTGTTGCCGTAGGCATGCCGGGTGAAGTACGCGCGCAGGCCGGTCAGGAAGTCGTCGATGCCGACCCAGGCGACGAGCTGCTTCAACGACGACGCGCCCTTGGCGTAGGTGATGCCGTCGAAGTTGGCCTCCACCGCATGGAGGTCGAAGTTGTCCGCGGCGATCGGGTGCGTCGAGGGCAACTGGTCCTGCCGGTACGCCCAGTTCTTGCGGTTGTTGGTGAATCCGGTCCAGGCGTCGGTGAACTCGGTGGCCTCGGCCGACGCGTGGTGGGCGGCCCACTCCGCGAAGGACTCGTTGAGCCACAGGTCATCCCACCACTTCATGGTGACGAGGTCGCCGAACCACATGTGCGCCATCTCGTGCAGGATCGTGTTCGCGCGCTGCTCGTAGGCGGCGCGGGTCTGCCGACTGCGGTAGATCATCTCGTCACGGAATGTCACCGCACCGGCGTTCTCCATCGCACCCATGTTGTATTCGGGCACGAAAAGCTGGTCGTACTTGCCGAACGGGTAGCCCATGGCGAAGGCGTTCTCGAAGAACGTGAACCCCTGCTTGGTGACGGCGAGGATCTCCTCGGCGTCGAGGTGCTCGGCGAGGGACTGCCGAGAGAACACGCCCAGTGGGATGTCGGCGTACTCACCGGAGTAGACGTCCCGCACGACGTGGTACTCACCGGCGACGAGCGCGGTGATGTAGGTCGACATGCGCTTGGTCTCGTCGAAGCGCCACACGGCGTTGCCGTTGCCGATCACGTCGGGGTCAGGTGTCGCGGAGTTGCTCACCACCTGCCAGTGCGCAGGCGCGGTCACCGTGAACGAGAAGGTCGCCTTCAGGTCGGGCTGCTCGAAGGTGGCGTACACACGGCGGGCGTCGGGCACCTCGAACTGCGTGTAGAGGTACACGCGGTCGTCGGAGGGGTCGACGAACCGGTGGAGGCCCTCACCGGAGTGGGAGTAGGCGCAGCGGGCGGTCACCTCCAGCTCGTTGTCGGCGGCCAGGTCGGTCAGCGCGATGCGGTTGTCGGCGTAGGCGTCGGTCGTGATCTCGGTGCCGTTCAGGACGATGCTGTCCACCTCGGCGTCGACGAGATCGACGAACGTCGACGCGCCCGGTGTCGCGGAGAACGTCAGCGTCGTGACCGAGCCGAACCGATGCGGGCCGGACTCGGGGGCGTCGAGGGTGAGGTCGAGCTCGACGCGGTAGACGGGATCGGAGACGACGGAGGCGCGCTCGCGGGCTTCGTCACGGGTCAGATTGGTGCCGGGCATGACGACCATGCTGGCACGGGTGTGCGCGCCCCGCGCACAGGGTTTCCTCAGGTCGAACCGTCTAGGGTGTGTACCCGTGACCTCCAGCGCCCTCGCCGACGCGGCCGCCTCGACCACCGTGAACCAGGCCCTGCTGCCCGGCTTCCTGGACCCGATCACGCTGCTCGGGTACTTCGGCACGTGGGCACTGGTGGGCCTGCTCGCCGTGATCCTCATCGAGTCCGGTGTCCTGTTCCCGGTCCTGCCGGGTGACTCGCTGCTGTTCGTCGCCGGTCTGGTGGCCGCCGGAGAGTCGGCCGAGGTCGCCCGCTTCGCCTCGCTGTGGCAACTGTTGGTGTTCATCCCTGTCGCGGCGATCATCGGCGGTCAGATCGGCTACTGGATCGGGCGCTACGCGGGGACGACGATGTTCAAGCCGGGCAACCGCTTCCTCAAGGAGCGGTACCTCGCCGAGGCGCACGAGTTCTTCGAGCGTCGCGGGCCCGTCACCATCTTCCTGGCGCGGTTCGTCCCGATCGTCCGCACCCTGGCCCCCATCGTCGCCGGCGCGGCGCGGATGAACTTCGCCCTGTTCACCGCCTACAACGTGATCGGCGCGATCGTCTGGGGCTGCGGCATCACGCTGCTCGGCTACTGGTTGGGCCAGTTCGCGATCATCCAGAAGCTGATCGAGCCGATCTTCATCCTCATCGTGCTCGTGTCGGTCATCCCGATCTTCTGGGAGTACTACAAGCGTCGTCGCGCCGAGAAGGCGAACGCGGCTGCCGCCGGCGTCCCGGAAGCCGCCGAGCCGGAACTGCCGCGCGACTGAGGTCGCCCCGAACCCCATCTGCCACGCGGATCCGCGTCGTGCACGGTGCGGGGCGACGCACTCAGCGCGGGGTCACAGTCGCGGCGCGGGGTCACCACGCCTGACCGAGATCGGCGTGCTGCCGGATCCAGGCGTGCATGGCTATACCGGCCGCGACGCCCGCGTTGATGCTCCGGGTGGAGCCGAACTGCGCGATCGAGACGGTCAGGTCCGCATGAGCGTGGGCGTCGTCGCTGACGCCGGGCCCCTCCTGACCGAACAGCAGGACACACTCCCGCGGGAGGTCGGCCGTCTCGAGCCGGCGTGCACCGGGGGTGTTGTCGACGGCGACCACGGCCAGTCCCCGTTCACGCGCCCAGGCGATGAGCGTGTCCACGTCCGGATGGTGCTCGAGATGCTGATAGCGGTCGGTGACCATGGCGCCACGCCGGTTCCACCGACGACGGCCGACGATGTGGACGGCCGCCGCACCGAACGCGTTGGCCGTGCGCACGACGGTGCCGATGTTGGCGTCGTGGGTGAAGTTCTCGATCGCCACGTGGAAGGCGTGCCGGCGCACGTCGAGGTCGTCGACGATCGCCTCGCGCCGCCAGTAGCGGTAGCGGTCGACGACGTTGCGCCGATCACCGTCGGCGAGCAGCTCGGGGTCGAGTCGGTCGTCGTCGGGCGGCGGCTCGTCGTGCGTGTCCGACCAGGGACCGACCCCGACGGGTTCGGATGTGCCGGTGACCCATTCGGTCGGGCCGACGGGATCGCCCGGACCATCGGAGAGGTCTGAGCCGCTCAGGCCAGCCCCAGGTCGGCGAGACCGAGCAGCGACCGGTAGGGCATACCCTCGGCGGCGATGACGTCCTCGGCACCGGTGGCGCGGTCGACGATCGTCGCGACCCCGACCACCTCGGCCCCGATGTCGCGGGCGGCACGCACCGCGGTGAGCGGCGAGTTGCCCGTGGTGGTGGTGTCCTCGACGATCAGGACCCGGCGTCCGACGATGCTCGGCCCCTCGATCTGGCGTTGCATGCCATGAGTTTTCGCCGCCTTGCGGACCACGAACGAGTCGATGGGACGCCCGTCGGCGTGCATGATCGCGGTGGCGACGGGGTCGGCCCCGAGCGTCAGTCCGCCGACTGCGTCGAACTCCCAGTCGGCGGTCAGCTCGCGCATCAGGGTGCCGATGAGACGGGATGCCTCGTGGTGCAGGGTCGCGCGGCGCAGGTCGACGTAGTAGTCGGCCTCCTTGCCGGAGGACAGGGTGACGCGTCCGTGGACGACGGCGAGGTCGGTCACCAACTCCGCCAGGCGTTCTCGACTCATCCGTTCCTCTCGGTGGGGGCGGGTGTCATTCACCACGCGGGCGGTCGACCTCGTCGGGCCGGCGGTCGATGTCGGGGCGGCGGTCGACGCGACGACGCACGGGCATCGGCTGAACACCCCGACGCGGGGCACCGTCCTCGACAGGCCGCGGACCCGAGTCAGGACCGACAGGCCGCGGACCCGAGTCAGGACCGACAGGCCGCGGACCCGATTCGGGACCGGCAGGCCGGCCCGGACGGGGAGCGCGGGGTGGCGGGACGTCGCGGGCCGGCGCCACGGCGCGCGGCCCGGAGGGCTCCGGCTCGCGTGTCGGCGCGCCGGCGCGGGAGTTCTGGAGCTGGTCGCGGGTGATCGACTCCGTCTTCGGCTCCGCCAGGCCGCGACGGCCACGCCCGCTGGGCGCCGTCGGGTCGCGCGGGTCCGGCCGGGGGCCGAGTTCGGAGCTCGGCGGGAGGACCCGCAGCAGGTCGGTGAACCGTCGGACCGTCTCGAGCGCGGTGTCCAGGCGCTCGGGGTCGTTGGTGAGCGGCATCGAGGCCGCCGACCACCGGCCCTCGTTCCACAGCACCTCGATGTAGTCGGGCGCGTTCGTGGCCAGCGCCACCATGCGGCGATCGCAGACGCGGCGGGCGATGTCGAGGTGGGTGGAGAACATCACCCGCCGTCCCATCGCGCCGAGCAGTTCCACGTCGTCCTCGGCGGGTGCGAGGACCTTCTCCTGCCGCACGTCGATGACGACGGACGACTCGGAGGACCGCCGGACGGCGACGACGGTCCCGACGTCGACGACGTCGAAGACGACGGCGGTCTCCCCGTAGTGGCGGCCGTGGGTGAGGTCGCGGATCTCGGCGTCGGCGGGGAGGTCCATCGTCGCGCGGTGCAGCAGCTCGCGGACGGGCGGTTCGCTCTCCCCACCGTCGCCCTCGGCGGCGACGTAGCGGAACCCGTGGCCGTCGCCCCAGACGGCGCGCTCGCGCCGTGTGGTCGCGATGCGGCGGCGATCGAGCCACAGCAGGGCGGCGGCTCCGATGGCGGCGAGGGCCGCGATCACGAAGTAGACGGCAGTCATCGCGCTACAGACTATCCGGCGGGTCGTGTCGGGTGGCTGCGAGCGCGGACGACACGTCCGTCAGGGGGTCGGTGTGGGGACACGGCCGTCGACGACGAGGTCTGCGGTCATGGTGTCGCCGGTCACCATCACGTGCACCACTACGAGGTCACCGACCTTCACCGGGACCGGCGAATCGGTGTGGGGCGACTCGTAGTGGGTGGCCTCGGTCAGGTCGATCGTGTGGACCCGACCGTCCTTCATCTGCAGGACGATGTGGGAGTCGCCGACCGAGTCGACAGTCCCGAGCAACATCTTGGACCGCGCGACCTCCACCGGGGCCGTGGCGAGCGGCACTCCCGGAGCGGCCGGGGCGGCGCTCTCGGACGGGCTGGCGGTGAGGTACTCGAGGGCCGCGGCGGACGTCTCCGAGTCCTCGGAGTCGTCGCGCTGTGCGCCGAGGTGGACGCAGTAGGCGAGACCGAGTCCGGCGACGACCAGACCTGCGAGGCAGAGGAATGTCGAGGTCTTCATACGCAGGCGTGTGCGCATGTCGTCGACCTCCTCGTTCGCGTCGGGCGTGCTCGGTTCCCGAGGCTAGGAGCCGAGCCTGAGATGCGTCTGTGAACTGCGCCGGACGCCCGCCCGACAGCGTCAGTGCACGTAACCGCGCTCCTTGTCGACGGCGCCGGTGAGCTCCTCGCCGGCGAGGTACGACCGCAGTCGCTCGAGGAACTGGTCGGCGAGCTCGTCGCGCCATCCGACGACGTCGCCGCTCATGTGCGGCGAGATCGCGACGTCGTCCATGTCCCACAGCGGGCTGTCGTCGGGCAGGGGTTCGGTCTCGACCACATCGAGGGAGGCCGCGCCGATCACCCCGTCACGCAGGGCGTCGACGAGGTCGCTCTCGACGACCAGCGCGCCGCGCCCCACGTTGACGAGGTGGGCGGTCGGCTTCATGGCGGCGAGGACGCGTGCGTCGACCAGACCGGCGGTCTGTTCGGTGAGAGGAGCGATGAGCACGAGGGCGTCGACGTCGCCGACGTGCTCGACGAGGTCGTCGGTGGCGACGACCGTGCCGAAGTCGGGGTCGTCGTCGCGGGCGGTGCGTCCGGCGCCGGTGACGTGCAGTCCGGCCGCCCGGAGCAGGCGAGCCGTGGCGCGCCCGATGCCGCCGGTGCCGACGACGAGTGCGGTGCTCCCGGCCGTCCGGTGGGTCTCCCGCCACGTCCACTCGTGTCGCCGCTGCAGCGCCCGGCTGAGGTGCAGCTGCTTGTCACGGGCGAGGATCGAGGCGAGGACGAACTCGGCGATCGGGCCGTCGAACACACCGCGGGCGTTGGTCACGGTGACGTCGGAGGCGCGCAGTTCGTCGAACATCATCGCGTCGACACCTGCCGCACACACGTGCACCCACCGCAGGGCATCGGCCCCCGACCACGCGTCCCGCAGTGCGGCGGAGAAGTAGTCCCAGAGCAGCAGGACGTCGGCTCCGCGCAGGTCGTCGGCCAGGGTGGAGGCCGTGGCGAGCCGCACGTCGGCGAGGTCGGCGATGGCGTCGAGATTGTGCGGCGGGTCCAGATCGTCACGGGTGAGCACGGTCAGGCGCACCGGTCGGGCACTCATGCGCCCACCGTAGAGCGGGCCGCGGATCGCGGTGATCGGACGCCGCACCCGGCGGATGGTCCAATTGTTGACAATCCGACCATCGGGCGGTCACCCTGTGCCCATGACGTCCACGTTGGCCTCTGGCTCCACCTCGACAAGTGCCCCGACGAACGCTGCGGGGCAGCGGCCGCGCGCCACGTTGAGTCCGGCGCTCAAACAGGCCACCCCCGTCGTCGTCGACCACGCGAAAGGGTCGTGGATCCACGGCACCGACGGCCACGACTACCTCGACTTCACCACCGGTATCGGCGTCACCAGCACCGGTCACTGCCACCCCCGCGTCGTCGCCGCGGCACAGGAGCAGTGCGGCAAGATCATCCACGCGCAGTACACGACGGTGATGCATCAGCCGCTGCTCGCGCTCACCGACGCCCTCGGCGAGGTACTCCCCGACGGACTCGACTCCGTCTTCTACGCCAACTCCGGGTCCGAGGCCGTCGAGGCGTCGATCCGACTGGCCCGCATGGCCACCGGTCGACCCAACATCGTCGTGTTCCAGGGCGGGTTCCACGGCCGGACCGTCGCCGCCGCGAGCCTCACCACCGCGGGGACGAAGTTCTCCGCCGGGTTCTCCCCGCTGATGAGCGGCGTCCACATGGCGCCGTTCCCGTACGCCTATCGCTACGGGATGGACGAGGCGTCGGCCGTGGAGTTCGCCCTGCGCGAGCTGGACTACCTGTTCGCCTCCCGCGTGGCGCCGGTCGACACCGCCGCGATGCTGATCGAGCCGGTCCTCGGCGACGGCGGCTACCTGCCGACCCCGCCTGCCTTCCTGCAGGGCCTGCGCGAGCGCGCCGACCGGCACGGCATCGTCTTCATCGTCGACGAGGTGCAGGCCGGCGTCGGTCGGACCGGGAAGTTCTGGGGCCACCAGTTCGCCGAGGGCGTCGTCCCGGACATCCTCATCACCGCCAAGGGCATCGCCTCGGGCTTCCCCATCTCCGCGATCGCCGCGTCCACCGAGCTGATGAGCAAGGCGTGGCCGGGCTCGCAGGGCGGGACCTACGGCGGCAATGCGGTCGCCGCGGCCGCCGGCGTCGAGACCCTCGCGGTCATCCGCGACGAGAACCTCGTCGAGAACGCTCGCGTGCGCGGTGACCAGATGCTCGCCGGACTGCGGGAGATCGCGGCCCGCAACCCCCGCATCGGCGACGTCCGCGGGCGGGGCCTCATGGGGGGTGTCGAGTTCGTCGATCCCTCTGTCCCCGGTGCCGTTCCGGCCGCGGATGCGGCGGCGGCAGCGGCCGTGCAGCAGGCGGCGATCGGTCACGAACTGCTCACGCTGACGTGCGGGCCGCTCGGCAACGTGGTCCGTCTCATCCCGGCGCTCGTCGTGACCGAGGACGAGATGACGACCGGGCTGCAACGGTTCTCCGACGCCGTCGACGACGCGCTGGCGTGACGCCGCGCGCATGACCGTCACCACCTCCGGGCCGACGACGGTGGACGCCGCCGCCGCCGGCAGAGCCCTGCGCGAGCTGGGCCTGCACGCCGACGACTCGTCGCGCCGCCGCGCCGAGTACTCCTACGACGCATCGAACTACCGGCTGCGTCCCCTGTGCGTGGTGTTCCCCCGCGACCAGGCCGAGGTCGCCACGGCCGTCGCGTGGTGCCACCGCAACCACGTCCCGGTGATCCCCCGCGGGGGCGGCACCGGGATGGGCGGCAACGCCATCGGATCGGGTGTCGTCATCGATCTGTCGCGGCACATGACGCGAGTCCTCGACGTGGACACCGAGTCCGCCACCGCCACCGCCCAGGCGGGACTCGTGCTCACCGCCCTGCAGAAGCACGTCCGCGAGGCCAGCGACGGCGCCCTGACGTTCGCTCCCGACCCGTCGAGCCAGTCGCGCGCCTGCCTCGGTGGCGCGATCGGCAACGACGCGTGCGGCAACCACTCCGTCCGGTACGGACGTACCACCGATCACGTCGTCGACGTCACGGTCGTGACCGCCGAGGGACACCTTCTCGTCGCCACCGCGACCGGCCTGCGCGCCGCCGACACCGCAGACACCGCCGCCGTGCGGCGGGCCGCCGAGATCGAGCGGTCGCTGCGCGACCTCGCCGAGGAGAACCTCGCCCCGCTGCGTGTGGAGTTGGAGCGCATCCCGAGGCAGGTCTCGGGCTATCACCTCGCACATCTCCTGCCGGAGCACGGGTTCCACGTCGCACGCGCGCTGGTGGGCAGTGAGGGGACCTGCGCGATCGTCGTCGCCGCGACCGTCGCGCTGGTGCCGGTGTCGAAGCACCCCCTGCTGCTGTGCGTGGGCTACCGCGACGTCGTCGACGCCGCCCGCGACGTCCCGACCATGCTCGATTTCGCGCCGTCGGCGATCGAGGGCATCGACGAGCGGATCGTCGCCACCATGCGCGCCCGCCGCGGGCGGGAGTCGGTGGACGGGCTGCCCGACGGGAACGCCTGGATCTACATCGAACTCGACGAGCACAGCGTCGGCGGACGCGTCGACGACATCGCCGGCGCCCTCGACGACCTCGCCGACAAGCTGCGTGCGAACGGACGACTGGTCGACACCCGCACCGTGGCCGACCCGGCAGCGCGCGCGATGTTGTGGCGGGTGCGCGAGGACGGCGCCGGACTGTCGTCGCGTCTCGTCGATCTCGACGACCCGGACGCGGGCGCGGGATACGAGTCCTGGCCCGGCTGGGAGGACTCGGCGGTCGCACCGGAACGTCTGCCCGAGTACCTCGAGGGGTTCCGCGACCTCCTCGCCCACCACGGCCTCACCGGCGTGATGTACGGGCACTTCGGCGCCGGGTGCATGCATGTGCGCGTCACGTTCGACCAGCGCACCGAGTCCGGTCGCGCGACGATGCTGGCCTTCGTGCGCGACGCCGCGCAGCTCGTCGTCGACCACGGCGGGTCTCTGTCGGGCGAGCACGGGGACGGCCGGGCACGCTCGGAGCTGCTGCCGATCATGTACTCGCCGGAGATGATCCGGCTGTTCGAGCGGTTCAAGGGCATCTGGGACCCCGAGGCACTGCTGAACCCGGGCAGCATCGTCGACCCGGCGCCGATCGGCGACGACCTCGCGCTCGCCGGCATCCCGCGACGCACCTGGCAGACCTCCTTCGACCTCGGTATCCCCGGGTCGGCGCACACGCCCGGCACCGACGTGCCGGCCGGCACCGATCTCGACCCGTTCGTGCATGCCACCCAGGCGTGCATCGGCGTCGGCCGATGCCGCTCGCACGCCGGCGGCGTGATGTGCCCGAGCTATCGGGCAACCCGCGACGAGAAGGACTCCACCCGTGCCCGCGCCCGGGTTCTGCAGGAGATGTTGCGCTCGGCGCCGGACGTCGAATCGGGTTGGCGCTCGGACGATGTCCGCGAGTCGCTGGAGCTGTGCCTGTCGTGCAAGGCCTGCTCGACCGACTGCCCGACCGGTGTCGACATGGCCACCTACAAGGCCGAGTTCTTCCACCACCACTACAAGGGCCGCATGAGGCCGATGTCGCACTACTCGCTCGGCTGGATGCCGGCCTGGCTGCGGATGGCGACGGCGACGGCTCCCGTGATCAACGCCGTCCTGGGCACGCGCCTCGCGGTCCCCGCCGCCCGCGTCGCCGGTCTCGACGCGCGCCGATCGATGCCGCGCTTCGCGCGCCGCAAGCGGGTTCGTGACGCACTGGCCGCACTGGTCCGTCGCGACGACGCCCCCGTCGTGCTGTTCGTCGACTCGTTCACCCGCGCCTTCCGACCGGAGGTCGCGGCGGCGGCAGCCCGCGTCATGGGCGGTGCCGAGAAGGTCGGGTGCGAGAAGGACAACTGCTGCGGTCTCACCTGGATCTCGACGGGCCAGCTCGACCGCGCCCGAAAGGTGTTGACCCGCACGGCTGACGCCCTCGACGACGGCACCGATCGTCCGATCGTCGTCCCCGAACCGAGCTGTGCGGCCGCCCTGCGCAAGGATCTGCCCGAGCTGGTGCACACCGACGCCGCCCGTCGGGTCGCCGCCCGCGTCCGCAGTTTCGCCACGCACGTCGGCGTCATGCTCGACGAGGGCTGGACTCCCCCGCCGGTGCCGTCGGCCGTCACCGTGCAGACCCACTGCCACGAGTACGCGGTGTTCGGGCCGTCCACGCAGGCCTCGGTCCTGCGCCGACTGGGCGTCGCCGACGTCCGTTCGGCCGACGGATGTTGCGGTGTGGCGGGCAACTTCGGCTTCGAGCGGGGACACTACGAGGTCGGGATGGCCGTCGGCGAGCAGGCGTTGGCGCCGGCGCTGCGATCCCGGCGGTCCGGCGAACCCGTCCTCACCGACGGTTTCAGCTGCGCGATGGCGGTCGACCACCTCGCCGGGGTCGACGCCGCGATCGACGCCGTCACCAGTACGCATCTCGCCGAACTGATCGACCCAGCACGAGAAGACCACGCCAGCCCGACGAGCACCGAGAGGGAGACACCGTGAGCGACACCGGCCGATCCGCAGCCGATCTGATCCGCGGTCTGGAGACCGGACTGTTCATCGACGGGAAGTGGACCCCCGCCGAGTCCGGCGCCACGTTCAGCGTGCTCAACCCGGCCACCGGCGAGGAGATCGCGACCGTCGCCGACGGCGGCGCGGTCGACGCCCGGCGCGCCATCGAGACCGCCGCCGCCGCGCAGGAGTCGTGGGCCGCCACCTCCCCGCGATCGCGCAGCGAGATCCTCTACCGCGCACACCGGTTGATCATGGACCGCGCCGACGACCTGGCGCTGGTGATGACCACCGAGATGGGCAAGCCGTTCGCGGAGGCGAAGGGCGAGGTCGCCTACGGCGCCGAGTTCTTCCGCTGGTTCGCCGAGGAGGCCGTCCGCATCGGCGGCGATCACACCACCACCGGCGACGGCGCGAACCGCATCGTGGTCACGAAGGAGCCGGTCGGGCCCTGCGTGCTCGTCACCCCGTGGAACTTCCCTCTCGCCATGGGCACCCGCAAGATCGGTCCGGCCATCGCCGCCGGCTGCACGATGGTCTTCAAGCCCGCCGAGCTGACCCCGCTCACGTCGCTGGCACTCGCCGGGATCCTCACCGAGGCGGGTCTGCCGAACGGCGTCCTGAACATCGTCACCACCAACGACCCAGGATCTGTCGTCACCGAGTGGATGACGAGCGGGCTGGCCCGCAAGATCAGCTTCACCGGCTCGACCGCCGTCGGGAAACTGCTGCTGGAGCAGGCTGCCGGCACGGTCATGCGCACGTCGATGGAACTCGGCGGCAACGCCCCGTTCGTCGTCTGCGCCGACGCCGACATCGATCGCGCCGTCGACGGCGCGATGGTCGCCAAGATGCGCAACATGGGCGAGGCCTGCACCGCGGCCAATCGGATCTTCGTGCACCGCAGCGTCGTCG
This sequence comes from Williamsia sp. SKLECPSW1, assembly GCF_054332755.1. Classification (NCBI taxonomy): domain Bacteria; kingdom Bacillati; phylum Actinomycetota; class Actinomycetes; order Mycobacteriales; family Nocardiaceae; genus Williamsia; species Williamsia sp. SKLECPSW1. The sequence continues at coordinate 1,088,754 of NZ_JBTGLI010000001.1, forward strand.
AGGAGTTCGGACGCAAGCTCACCGACAAGATGAGTGCGCTGCGCGTCGGTGACGGTGCCGTCGACGGCACCCAGGTGGGGCCGCTCGTCGAGGAGAAGGCGCTCACCAAGGTCCGCGAGCTCGTCGACGACGCGGTCGCGCGCGGTGCGACGGTGATGTGCGGCGGCACGGCGCCCGACGGGCCCGGCTTCTTCTACCCGCCGACGGTCCTCACCGACGTGAGCGCCGAGTCGGACCTCATGGCGACCGAGATCTTCGGCCCCGTCGCCGCTCTCGTGCCGTTCGACGACGAGGACGAGATGATCCGTCTCGCCAACGACACCCCGTGGGGCCTCGTCGGCTACCTGTTCACCCAGGACATCGACCGGGCGCTGCGGCTGTCGTCGAAGCTGGAGGTCGGCATGGTCGGACTGAACACCGGTCTCGTGTCGAACCCGGCCGCCCCCTTCGGCGGGATCAAGGAGTCGGGACTCGGCCGCGAGGGTGGTCGCGTCGGGATCGAGGAGTTCCTCGAGACCAAGTACCTCGCGATCCCACGGACGTAGGGGCGCCTCGTGTACCTCGGATCCCAGCTCTTCACCGACGCGGAGTACGCCCAGCGACTGCTCCGCGTGCGGGAGCTCATGGAACGCCAGGGACTCTCGGCGGTCATCGTCACCGACCCGGCGAACATCTTCTACCTGATCGGCTACAACGCGTGGTCGTTCTACACACCGCAGATGCTGTTCGTCCCCATCGAGGGCGAGATGGTGTTCTTCCTGCGGGAGATGGACGCCAAGGGCGCCCACCGCACCACGTGGCTGCCCGAGGACCAGATCGTCGGGTACCCGGAGAGCTATGTGCACCGCCCGCACGTCCACCCGTTCGACTGGGTCGCCTGGGCGTTGCGTCAACGGCACCTGATCGCCCCCGCGTCCAAGCAGGGCAGCGTCGGGCTCGAGATGGACTCGCACTTCTTCCCGCCGAAGGCCTATCGCGCACTGTTCAACGCGATCCCCGAGTGGAAGCTGGTGGATTGCTTCGAGATCGTCAACTGGGTGCGATCGATCAAGTCCGACGCCGAGATCCAGCTGATGCGGCAGGCCGGGATGGTCTGCTCGGAGGCGATGCGTGCGGCGGTCGAGATCATCGACGCCGGTGTGCGGCAATGCGATGCGGCCGCGGTCATCTCTCAGGCCCAGATCACCGGGACCGAGCAGTTCGGGGGTGACTACCCCGCGATCGTCCCGATGATGCCGACCGGTGCCGCCGCCGACACGCCCCACCTCACCTGGAACCAGGGGACGTTCGAGAAGGACGAGGCGGTCGTCGTCGAGCTGTCCGGTGCCCACAACCGCTACCACTGTCCGCTGGCGCGGACCGTGGCCATCGGGGCCCCTAACCCCGACGTCGACTACGTCGCCGGCGCGGCCATCGAGGGGTTGAACAACGTCCTCGACACCATCCGTCCCGGCGTCGCGACCCGCGAACTCGCATCGACGTGGAACTGGACGCTGGCGAAGTACGGACTCGAGAAGCCCTCCCGCCTCGGCTATTCCATCGGGATCGCCTATCCGCCCGACTGGGGCGAGCGGACCATCAGCATCCGCACCGAGGACGAGGCGGTGCTCGAGGAGAACATGTGCTTCCACGTGATCGGCGGCATGTGGATGGACGGGTACGGCTTCGAGGTCTCGGAGTCGGTGCGCGTCACCGCCTCCGGCGTCGAGACGTTCACCTCGGTACCCCGCGAGCTGATCCGCAAGTGACCACGACCATGTACGAGATCGAGGAGGCGCGACCATGACCGCTACCGAACTGGCGCACGGTCGACCAGAGATGCCCCTGACGGGGCAGGGTCCGACACTGCCCCTGGCCGGACGGGCCAAGGACCTCGTCGGATCGATGATCGACTCGTCGACGTCCCTGCTCGCGGCGCAGAAGCACGACATCGTGCGGTTCGCGATGGGCTCGCCGGCCGACGAGGCCGTCCCGTCGGAGGAGTTCCGCGAGATCGCGGGGTCCATCCTCGACAGCTCGTCGTTCACCTATGGCGCCACCGAGGGTGAACCGCGTCTGCTGGAGCTGCTGGTGAAGTACCTGGCCGGCACCCCGGACCCGTCGAGCGAGGACCGTCTCGTCATCACCACCGGCGGGATGCAGGGACTCGACCTGGCGTGCAAGCTCTTCGTCGACCCGGGTGACCTCGTCGTCGTGGAATCGCCCACGTACACCAACGGCAGTGCCACCGCGCTGTCCTACGGGGCGCAGCTGCTGGAGGTGCCCGTCGACGACGAGGGCATGCGCGTCGACCTCATGGAAGACCTCGTCGCGCACCACCACCGACCGCCGAAGGCGATCTACACCATCCCGACCTTCCAGAACCCCTCCGGCGTGACGTTGTCGCTGGAACGACGGAAGGCGTTGCTGGAGTTGGCCCATCGTTGGGGCTCGGTGATCATCGACGACGACCCGTACGGGCTCCTGCGTTTCCACGGCACCGACATCCCGACCTTCCGCACCCTGAGCCCCGAGGACCCGCTGCTGTTCTCGGTGCGCACGTTCTCGAAGATCCTGGCTCCCGGGTGGCGTGTGGGATGGGTCGACGCCGATCCGTCCCTGCGGCAGTTGCTCATCAACGGCAAGCAGGCGATGGACACGTGCACCAACGTGCCCAACCAGCACATCGTGGCCGAGTACATCGCCCGCGGCGGTCTCGACGCCCACCTCGAGGAGATCCGCGGCCTCTACCGCGAGCGCAAGGACGCGATGCTCGACTCGATCGCCCGGCACCTCGGTGATCGCGTGACGACGACGAACCCCGAGGGCGGGTTCTTCCTGTGGCTCACGCTGACCGGCGAGTTCGGGGAGATCGACACGCGCGAGTTGTTCGAGCGCGCACTCGCCGACGGCGTCGCCTTCATCCCCGGTCCGGCGCTGTCGCCGGGCGGCCGGTTCCGCAACGCCCTGCGGCTCTGCTTCGCCTCCAGCACACCCGAACGCATCGAGGAGGGTATCCGGCGGCTCACGGTGAGCCTTGAGAAGATGGTCGCGTGACCGATGCCGTGACCTCGCCCGACGTCGCCGTGACCGACCGTGAGCGGTCGGTGTGCGACCGGGTCGACGGGGCGCGGATCGTCGCGCTCACCACGGACCTCGTCGAGGCGCCCAGCGTCAACCCCGGTGGCACGGAGGCCGCGACGGTGGCGGTCCTGCGGGCCGCCGCCGAGCGTGCCGGTGCGACCGTCGAGATCCGTGACGTCGCCCCCGGACGGCCGAACCTGGTCGCGACGCTCCCCGGGGGAACCGGTCCGGGACTGATGTTCCTCGGACACTCCGACGTGGTGCCGCCCGGACCGGGATGGTCGGGCGACCCGTTCACGGCGCTGCTCGACGACGGTCGGATCGTCGGACGCGGCACCACCGACATGAAGGGCGGGCTCGCCGCGATCGTCGCCGCCATGGACGCCCTGCGGGGCGAGACCCTCTCCGGACCGGTGCAACTCGTGTGCACCGTCGACGAGGAGGAACACGGCGTCGGCGTCCGGGATCTCGTCGGCGACCCGGCCTCCTATCCGCTGCACGACGGCGGGTACGCGGGCTGCGTCGTCGCTGAACCCACCGCGATGGAGACCGTCGTCGCGTGCCGCGGCGCGTCGTACATCGAGGTCGAGATCCGTGGCCGTGCAGCGCATTCCGGGAGACCGGCGGACGGCCGGAACGCGATCGACGCGGCGGCGAAGGTCGTCGACATCATCCGCGCCGACCACGACGCGATGCAGACCGACCTCGACCCCCTCCTCGGTGCGGGCACCTGGAACGTCGGGACCATCACCGGCGGGCAGGGCATCTCGGCGGTCGCCCCGAACTGCTCCATCGGCATCGACCGTCGACTCATGCCCGACGAGGACGCCGAGGCCATCGCCGCGGACCTGCGCGCCGAGGTGAGCCGCCGTGGCATCGACACCGACGGCATCGAGGTCGACGTCACCGTCACGATGTCGATGCCCGGTTTCCGGACCGCACCCGATCACGGGTTCGTCCGCACCGCCGTCGACGCTGTCACCGCCGTCGGCGCGCAGACCTCGATCGGCGGCTGGACGGCCGCATGCGACGGGGGCTTCGTCAGCCGCGATCTCGGCGTCGACTGCATCGTCCTGGGCCCCGGTGACATCAACGGCCAGGCTCACCAACCCGACGAGTCCGTCGTCGTCGACGATCTCGTCACGGCAGCACGCGCCTACGCCGTCCTCGCGCTGCGCCTCCTGGGCTGACGCTCCGGTTCCAGGGTTCCCGCTGGACCATGTAGCCCGGCGCTAAATCCATTCCGCGCGTCGCGACCACACGTTTCGCTGGGCGCATGGATCCCCACCGAGGCCATGGCCACCTGACCGCCGACCCCGCTGCCGCCGCGATGTACGCGCGCCTCGCGGACCTCCATGACGAGGCGCGTCGTACGCGGGTGGCCGCAGCGCGCACACCAGCCCGGCCGGGACGGTCGTCCCTGGCATCGCTCCTGCGTCGCATGCGACGGTCTGGCGCCGATCTGTCGCGCGCCCTAGCGTCGTCCTCGTCATGCTGACCTACCACCTCGGAGTCGACGACCTCGCGCGCGTACGCCTGGCCTACTCACCGATGTTCGAGACCTCGATGAGCCTGTGGGCGCTCCGGTGGGGAACAGAGGGACGCACCCATCTCGCGGACTGGTACGCGCACGTGCGTTCGGTGGCCGGCTCCTACGACGCCGACATCGTCGATGCCCTGGTCTCGCCGTCCGGCAAGCGGATCCCCGACTTCGTGACCCCGCTGCCGACGTCAGCCCATCCGTCGGTCGACCACGAGGTGGAGTCCATCGCGCGCGCCGATCCGATCCAGGTGAGACGCGACCTCGTCGATCTGGCGGAGGGGAAACCGCTCGCACCCGCCCTGGCCTCGATGGCCGACGACCCCACACGCCTCGCCCGCACGGTCGCGGACACGCTGCGCGACTACCACGCCGCCGTGATCGCACCGTTCTGGTCGGACATCGCCCGCATCCTCGAATCCGACGTGACGTACCGCGGTCGCGAGTTCGTGCGTCGCGGTGCCGTCGGGCTCTTCGACGGACTCACCGACAGCGTCCGGTGGCTCGACGAGGGGCTCATCGAGGTGAGCCTCACGTCCTACGTCGAGGCGGAGGGAGTGTCCGGCGGGCAGGGACTCGTGCTGACGCCCAGCGTGTTCACACGACGGGCGGCAGCGAGTTGGCAGTCGTACCGGACCGGGACGTCGTGGATCGCGTACCCCGCACGCGGTCAGGGCACGCTGGCCGGTGGCGGCCCCGCGGTCGATCCCGACCTCGCGCTCCGCGAACTCCTCGGAACCGCGAAAGCGGACATCCTGCAGGCCCTCTCCGAACCGACGTCGACATCGGCCCTGGCCCAGCGGTTCGGCGTCTCGCCCAGTGCGGTGTCACAGAACCTGAGGGTGTTGCGGGCGAACGGCCTGGTCGAGAGCTCACGGCACGGTCGTGAGGTCCTGTATCGGCTCTCGGCGATCGGGACGGCGCTCACAGGGCGCTCGCGCCCGTCGTGACGATCCCGGTCTGCGGCAGACTGGTCCCATGACCACCGAGCGCATCGTCCACGATCCCGCCGAGGTCGATCCCGGCCGCTTCTATCAGCTGATGACGTCCTCGATCGTGCCGCGGCCGATCGCATGGGTGTCGAGCCGCAGTGCAGACGGCGTCGACAACCTCTCGCCGTACAGCTTCTTCTCGGTGTCGTCGACATCGCCGCCCGTCGTGCAGTTCACGTCGGTCGGGGGTGCGAAGGACAGTGCCCGCAACGCGATCGAGACGGGGCACTTCGTCATCAACATCGCCACCCAGGCGCTGATGGAGAAGGCCAACGCGAGTTCAGCCGGATTCGACTCGCACATCGACGAATTCGTCGAAGCCGACATCGCGTCGGCCCCGGCCACGGTCGTCGACTGCCTCCGCGTCCGGGACTCCCCCATCGCGTTCGAGTGCCGGTTGCACCGGAGCATCGAGGTCGGCAACAGCGTCGTCGTGATGGGTGAGGTCGTCGCGCTGAGCATCGACCCCGCGATCCTCGCCGACGACGGCATGCCCGACTACGCCAAGCTCGCCGCCGTCAGCCGTCTCGGTCGCATGGAGTGGGGACTCCCGAGTTCCACCGTCGATCTCGAGCGGCCGAGCTAGACCGTCACGACTGTCCGAGACACGCATCGAGAGCGGGTGCCGTGGACGACACGTCCACGGCACCCGCTCTCGGTGCGGATTTCCTACCGGTCGCGCGGATCTCAGGCCGAGGCGAGCGCCTTCTCGGCATCGGTCGCCTCGCCGGGGATCTCGGTCCCGCGGAGGGACGTGCCTGCGGTCTCCCGGAGGAAGAGCATCGCGACCATACCGATCACACAGGCGATCATGAGGTACCCGGCCGGGAACAGGTCCCATCCCGAGTTGTTCTCCACCACAGCGTCGTTCACCAACGGCGCCGTGCCACCGAAGGCCGCTGTCGCCACGTTGTAGGAGATCGCGAACCCGGCGTAGCGCACCTGCGTCGGGAACATGGCCGGGAACGTGGCCGAGATCGTCGCGAGCTGCGGGATGTAGAGCACACCCAGCACGACGAATCCGACGATGGCCCAGCCGAACCCCTTGCCCATCAACCAGAACATCGGCAGGGCGAACACGAACAGACCGATGAGCGAACCCCACCACATCGGTTTACGACCCGTCCGATCGGAGAGTCGACCGAAGAACGGGATGAGCGACATCATCACCAGCTGGCCGATCAACATCGTGACGGTGCTGTTGTTGCCGTCGAGTCCGATGGTGTTCTTCAGGTAGGTCGGCAAGTACGCGAGCAGCGTGTAGTTCGCGACGTTGAGCGCGATGACCATCCCGAACATGATGATGATCGGACGCCGGTAGTCGCGGAGGAGGTCGACGAAGCGGCTCCACGCCGTCCCCTCGACCTCGCCCTTCTGTTCCATCTCGCGGAACACCGGGGTGTCCTCCATCTGGCTGCGGAGGTACAGCCCGACGAGACCCAGCGGCAGCGCGAAGAAGAACGGGATGCGCCAGCCCCAGGTCTGCATCTGGTCGTCGGTCAGGCCGAGCTCCAGGAACAGGACGAAGGCAGTTCCCATGACGAAGCCGGCGAGCGTCCCGAACTCGAGGAACGAGCCGTAGCGGCCGCGCTTCGCGTCGGGTGCGTACTCCGCCATGAACGTTGCCGCGCCGCCGTATTCGCCACCGGTGGAGAAGCCCTGCACGACGCGCAGGACGATCAGCAGGATCGGCGCCCAGACACCGGCGACCGCGTGGGTGGGCAGGACACCGATGAGGGCGGTCGCGATCGAGATCAGCAGGATCGTCATCGCGAGGACGGCCTTGCGACCGATCCGATCACCGATCGGCCCCCACACCATGCCGCCGAGCGGGCGCAGCGCGAACGAGACCGCGAATCCGAGCATCGTGCCGATCGTCCCGAGTTCACCGGGGAAGAACGCCTGGGTCAGGTAGGTCGCCGTCGCGGCGTAGACGCCGTAGTCGTACCACTCGGTGGCGTTGCCCATGGCGGACGCACCGATCGCCTTCCGCAGCAGCTTCCTCCCCTCCGGAGAATCGGAGTCGGGTAGGTCCGGCGCCGGACCGTCGGACGCTGTCTTGGTTGTCATCATTCCTCCGCCGCCATCGGGGGCATCGACTCGCCGGACGCGGTCTCGATCCGGACTTTCTGACTGTTCGACGGTAGACCCTTTGGTCCATGCGTGCGTCGAATCCGGACGCCTGCGCTGGTCAGCTCGGGTGGGGCGGCGGCACGGTGCGGGCGGTGACCGTGGATTCGTCGGGCATGATGCGCGAGAGCCCGTCGCGCATGTGGTCGATCATCAAGCTGTCGGCGGCCGCCGCGTCGCCGTTCTCGATGGCCTGCAGCAGTTCCGCGTGTTCGTCTATCCGCGCCTGCGCCGACGCGTACGTCCCGCGCATGGCGCCCAAGCACATTCGCGTCTCGACGAGGACCGTCTCGTGCATCCGCGACAATCGCGGGCTACGAGCACATTCGACGAGTTGAGCGTGAAAAGCCATGTCTGCGTCGGCGATCTCGCGTCCGTTGGGGTCGTCCGCGAACTGCTGCATGTGGTGGATCGCGGCGCGCAGCACCGCGATGTCCGCGTCGTCGTGGCCGGCCACCACCTGAGCCAGCGCGGCACGCTCGATCGCCGTGCGCGCCACGTACATGTCGTTGATGTCGTCGTCGTCCATGGAGATGACGAACAGTCCGCGGTTGCGGTGGCTGACGAGCAGACCCTCCTGCGTGAGCCGTTGCATCGCCTCACGAAGTGGGCCGCGGCTGACGCCCAGGTCAGCGGCGAGTCCGCTCTCGGTCAACTGCGATCCCGGCGGGAAATCGCCGTCGGCGATGGCTGCGCGGAGCTGCCGCGCGATGATCGCCGGCGTCGACTCCTGGACCAGTGGGGCCAGCACACGGCGGCGCGCGCCGGAGGCGGTCTCGCTCATGCGCACGCCCCGCGGCGGTACCCGTTCAGATGTGTCGACAGGGTGCTCTCCCCATGGTCGTCTCGGTCAGTGCTCCGATGGTGCGGTGCAGCACGGTAGATTGTCAACAATCCGACCAACCCGAGCCATGTGGCCGGGGCCGTCGGCGTCGTACGCCCGATATGGTCGGACGATGACGGATGCCACACCCGACACCGATGTCCGGGTCCACGCCTTCACCGACGACGCCCTGGGTGACGACGATGCGACGGCAGTCGCGGCGCGCATCGCCTCCGGCGAGATCTCGGCCGCCGAGGCCGTCGAGGCGGCCATCACCCGCGCCGAGCGCCTCACCGTCCTGCACGGGTTCGCGCTGACCGACTTCGATCGCGCCCGCGCGTTCGCCCGCAGCCCGGGTAAGGGCGTGTTCGCCGGTGTCCCGAGCGTGGTCAAGGACAACACCGACGTCTCCGGGCTGCCGTCGGATCAGGGCTCGCGCGCGGTGCGCGCGCGGCCGGCCACGCGGAACGCGCCGGTCACCGACCAGTACCTGTCGACCGGCGTGATCAGCCTCGGCAAGTCGCGGATGCCGGAGTTCGGCCTGAACGCCAGTACCGAGTTCGAGGACGCCCCGGCCACCGCCAACCCCTGGGACACGCGGTTCTCGGCGGGCGCCTCCTCCGGTGGGTCCGCGGCGCTGGTCGCAGCGGGGGTCGTCCCCATCGCCCATGCGAACGACGGTGGCGGCTCGATCCGTATCCCCGCCGCCGCGTGCGGGCTCGTCGGTCTGAAGTTCACGCGTGGTCGGGAGTTGCCCGACGACCACGCGCGCCAGTTGCCGATCAACCTCGTCAACAACGGCGCCCTCACGCGATCCGTCCGCGACACAGCCACGTTCGCCGCGCAGGTGGAGAAGTACCGGCCGGCGCCGCGGCTGAGGCCGATCGGGCTCGTGGAGGGGCCGTCGGATCGCCGTATGCGGATCGGTCTCGTCGACCGGTCCATCAGCGAACTGCCCGTCGACGACCAGACACGCGCCGCGGTCACCGCCACCGCGGCACGGTTGGAGGCCCTGGGCCACGAGGTCGTGCCCGTCGGGCTGCCGCTGCCCGAGAAGGATCTCGTGGCGTTCAAGGACGACTTCGTCCACTACTGGTCACTGTTGGGCTTCGCCCTGACGAAGTTCGGTCGACGCATCATGAGCCCCGACTTCGAGGCGTCGGAGTTGGAGTCGTTGACGACGGGACTGGCCCGCCGGTTCCAGCGCAACTTCTGGCGGACACCGGCGGCCCTGTGGCGCCTGCGCGCCTCGGAGGCGAAGTACCGCGGCGTCTTCCGGGACAGCGGCCTCGACGCGATGCTCTCTCCGACCGTCGCCCACACGACACCGGAACTGGGTCATCTGTCGCCGACGAACAGCTTCGACGTCCTCTTCCCCCGGCTCGTCCGCTGGGTCGCCTTCACCCCGTTGAACAACGCGACCGGCGGACCGGCGGTGTCCCTCCCGGTGGCGTCGACCTCGACGGGGTTGCCTCTCGGCATCCAGCTCTCCGCCGACCACGGCGACGAGGCCACGCTGCTGGAGCTCGCCTACGAACTCGAGGCCGACTCCCCATTCGCCCGCATCCAGGACGCCTGACTCCCGGAGCCGGTGGCGACGAGGTCGCATCCTGTCCGAAATCCGCACCCAGAGCGGGCTGGGTGGTCACCACGACCACGGAGCCCACTCAGGGGGCGGATTTCGGACGTTCGTGACGGTGTCGGCTATTTCTTCTTCGTGCCCGGGAGCACGCCGGCGTCGAGGACCGCCTTGATGTAGGGCCGAATCCGGCGGATGAGGTCGTCGAAGTCGTCGACGTCCTTCCACGCGGCCGCAGCGGCGTCGTCGGTGATGACCTCGAGTTCGTCGTACAGAGCCCCGCCCGCATCGGACAGCGCGTCGCGCTCGTCGGGGCCGGTCTCGCGAAGCAGACCGCGATCGAGTAGAGCCGACGACGCGGCGTCCCAGTCGCCGTCCGACCATCCGCGCGTGAGCTGCGAGATCTTCTTGCCGAGTCCGCGTTTGCGGACGGCCGGATCGGGGTGCGACGCCTCGTGGAACACGACCGCCTCGACGCGATCGAACCCGGCGGCAGTCAGGGCCGCGACGTGGCCGTCACCGCGCCACTCCCGCAGCACCGACACGGCATGCCAGAGGCGGACAGCAGGGTCGTCGGGCGGGGTCGCCTCCGCCCACGCCGACGCCAGCGTCCGACCGGCCATCGGCACCGAACCGCCGACGGCGAGCAGGCGGTCGGCGAGCGCCCGGACCTCGTCGCTCGCGGCGCGCTCACCCCAGATGTCGCCGAGCGCACCGGCGAGCATCTCCTCCCGGCGGGCGTGCACCACGTCGAGTCCGACCCGGCGTGCGGCCGCCCACCCCGGTTCGACGATCGCCGGGTTGAAGTTGAAGAACGCCGCCGACACCACCGACCCGACGCAGTCACCGAGCGGCGCGCCCCGCGCACCCACGTACCAGGCGTAGGGGTCGAGGCCGGTGTCGGACTGCGCCTGCCCGATACCGGGATGGAAGTAGGCGAGCACGTTGAGGGGCTCGAGCGTCTCGTAGGCGGTGCGGGCCCGGGCGCGCTGCACGTCGTCGTACCTCGTTGGCGTCATGCACCGACCCTAGAGCCCGATCGGTTCGCCGCTCACGCCACACGGCCGCCACGGATGCGCGAGGATCGATCGGATGAGCACCACGTCGGACACCGAGTCGACTCCCGGCACCCAGCTCGGCGCCGGTCTCAAGCCCCGGCACATCACGATGATCTCGATCGCGGGCGTCATCGGGGCGGGCCTGTTCGTGGGGTCCGCGACGGCCATCGAGAAGGCCGGGCCCGCGGTCCTGCTCTCGTACCTCATGGCCGGCACCCTGGTCATCCTGGTGATGCGGATGCTCGGCGAGATGGCCACCGCGAACCCCGACACGGGGTCGTTCTCGGTGTACTCGACGCGCGCCCTCGGCCGCTGGGCGGGCTTCTCCGTCGGCTGGCTCTACTGGTGGTTCTGGGTGCTCGTCATCCCCGTCGAGGCGACCGCGGCGGCATCGATCCTCGCGAATCTGCTCGGTGGGCCGCAGTGGGTGTGGGCGTTGGCCGTCACCCTGCTGCTGACGGTGACCAACCTGGTCAGCGTCGGCAACTACGGCGAGTTCGAGTTCTGGTTCGCCCTGATCAAGGTGGTGTCGATCGTCGCCTTCATCGTCGTCGGCGTACTCGCGATCGTCGGCGTGTTCCCCGGCTCCGACGTCAGCGGCGTGAAGGGGTTGTGGGAGCCGAACGGATTCATGCCCAACGGATTCGGTGCGGTGATCACAGGTCTGCTGGTCACGATGTTCTCGTTCATGGGTACCGAGATCGTCACCATCGCGGCTGCGGAGTCGCCGGATCCGAAGGCCGGGATCACCCGCGCGGTGAACTCGGTGATCTGGCGGATCTCGATCTTCTACCTCGGCTCGATCTTCGTCGTCGTGGCGCTGCTTCCCTACAACCGGTTGCAGGACGGGTCGTACCAGTCGGTCCTCGAGGCGATCGGGATCCCGCAGTCCGGCCGGATCATGGACGTCGTCATCCTCACCGCGGTCGCGTCGTGCCTCAACTCCGCGCTGTACACCGCGTCGCGCATGATGTTCTCCCTCGGTGACCGCGGCGACGCCCCGTCGGTGGTGCGGTCGCTGACCAGCCGCGGCGTCCCGTGGGTCGCGGTGTTGTTGTCTATGGTCGTCGGGTTCCTCGCCGTCGTCGGCAACTACGTCCTGCCCGACAAGATCTTCGGATACCTGCTGGCGACGAGCGGTGCGGTCGCACTGTTCGTCTACCTCGCGATCGCCTGCAGTCAGCTGCGTCTCGGTCGGACCCTCCGGGCGTCCGGGGAGCGGCCACCCGTCCGCATGTGGCTGTTCCCGTACCTCACCTCGGCGGTCATCGTGTTCATCGTCGCGGTGCTCGTCCTGATGGCGTTCGACAAGAGTCAGCAGCAGGCCATCGGGTTCTCCGTCGTCTCGGCGGTCGTGATCATCGCGCTGGGCGTGTGGCGCCAGTACACAGGGGACAGGACCACCACCGACACACGGAAGGACACGCGTGTCTGACGACACCCGAGCGCCCCACACCTGGATCACCGTCGATCCCGATCGCTTCCTCACCGACGCGATCGCCGGCCTGGTCGCCGCGAACGACCACATCGCCTGGGAACCCGACCCCGGATTCCTGTACCGGACCGATCGCACCGATGACGGCGTCGCGCTGGTCTCCGGTGGCGGGTCCGGCCACGAACCGATGCATACCGGTCTCCTCGGCGGGGGCATGCTCGACGCCGCCTGCCCCGGGCTGGTGTTCACCTCACCCAACGCGCTGCAGGTCGCCGCGGCCACACGCCATGTCGATCGGGGTGCAGGCGTTTTGCACATCGTGAAGAACTACACCGGCGACGTCATGAACTTCCGCGTCGCGCGGACGATGGTGCGCGACGAGGTCGACACCGAGTACGTCCTCGTCGACGACGACGTGGCGACCGAGACCGACAGCGGGGACGACGGACCGGGTAGACGCGGCACCGGTGCCACCGTCCTCGTCGAGAAGATCTGCGGCGCTGCCGCGGCACGGGGCGACAGCCTGACCGCTGTGGCCGACATCGGCCGTCGGGTGTCGGCCGCCGCACGGAGTTTCTCCGTCGCGTTCGCCCCGTGCACCGTCCCCGGCGCACGCCGTCCCAGCTTCGATCTCCCCCACGGCGAGATGGAGTTCGGGGTCGGCATCCACGGCGAGCCCGGCGTCGACCGGATCCCGCAGCAACCCGCCGACGAACTGGTGGCGGGCATGCTGGACCGCATCCTCGGGTCGTTGCAGCCGCCCGACGGCGCGGATCTGGTCGTGGTGGTCAACGGGCTGGGGGCGACGCACCCGCTGGAGCTGAACGTCGTCTTCGACCAGGTCGTCCGTACGCTCACCGACCGCGGGTACACCGTCCGTCGCAACCTCGTCGCCTCGCTCGTGACGGCGTTGGACATGGCAGGGTTCTCGATCACCGTGCTGGGCTGCGACGACGAGATGCTGGATCTGTTCGACGCCCCCACGGCCGCCCCGGGGTGGCCCGCGGTGACCGCTCGCGGCGGGTCGCGGCCTGTCGACGTGCGCTTCGCCGAACCCGACGACGACGCGGCGACCGGTGACGAATCCGACTGGCTCAGTGCGTTCGTCGGCCGGGTGACGGAGTCCGTCGACGACCTCACCGACCTCGACCGCCAAGCCGGTGACGGCGACTTCGGCACGAACATGGCTGCGGCGCTGCGGCATTTCGCCCTGCCCCTGCGCGGTCACGACGACGAGGTGCTGCGCGCGATCAGCACGTCGTTCCTCGTCCGCGCCGGCGGGACGTCCGGTGCGTTGTTCGGTGTGTTCTTCGACGAGATCGCCCGCGCGGCGGCCGGCTCCGACGATCTCGTCGGCACATTGCGCACCGGGGTCGTCGAGGCACTGCGTCGCATCCAGGAACTGGGTGGAGCGCAGGTCGGTGACAACACCCTCGTCGACGCGCTGTCGCCGGCAGCGGACGCCCTCGCGGCCGGATCGTCGCTCTCGGTCGTGGCATCGGCAGCGGCCGACGGTGCGGAGTCGACCCGCGAGCTGGTCGCAGCCCGAGGTCGCGCGAGCTATGTGGGCGACCGGGCGCGTGGTGTCGTCGACCCGGGCGCGTTGGTCGTCGCGTGGTTCTTCGCCGCGGCCGCCGACAACGACGCGTGACGGTGCGGGCAGCCGGGTGGGCATGGCTCCTCGCCGGTGTCGCCTACATCATCTGCGAGACCGTTGCGGCGCAGCGGAGTCCCGGATACGACTATGCCCGCGACTACATCAGTGCACTCGGGATCCCGGACCGGTCGCCGTCGGCGACGCTGATGAACTCCGGCGCATTCGTCCTGCACGGCGTCCTCTTCGCCATCGCCGGACTGCTGCTGACCCGGTCCGTCGGGCGGCGCGGTCGGGCGTGGATCGTGTTCCCCGCGCTGACGGTCACGAACGGCGTCGGCAACGTCCTGGTCGGCGCGTTCCACGCGGGCACCTCACCTCTGCACGGGTTCGGCGCGCTGCTCGCGATCGTCGGCGGCAACACGGTGATGATCGTCGCCGCCGGCCTGTTCGCGGACCTCGGTGGCCCGCGGTGGTTCTGTGTGGGCAGTCGCGTCGCCGGGGTGGTGGGGCTCGCGTGTTTCGTCGCTCTGCTGGTGATCGCCGGGCGCGGCACCCGCGTGGAAGGTGCTGTCGAACGCGGCAGCGTCTACACGATCATCGTGTGGGACGTCGCCGTGGGACTGGTGCTGCTGCTCGCCATGGCGCGACGAACAGCAGGCCCTCACTCGACGTGGGGCTGACCCGTCGACGCCGAGGTGCCACCGTCGATCGGAAGTAGAGCGCCCGTGATGTACCGCGCGTCCTCGGAGGCGAGGAACAGCACCGCCGGCGCGACGTCCTCGGGCTCGCCGGGTCGACCGAGAGCGATCCGGTTGACGAAGGGCGCCAACGCCTCGTCGTCGTCGGCCATCCCCGATGTCATGTCGGTGAGGGTGAACGCGGGCAGCACGGCATTGATCCGGACACCACGGCCTCCGTAGTCCAGGGCGAGAGAACGCACGAACCCTGTCATCGCGTGCTTCGAGGCGTTGTAGGCTGCCTGGCCCCAGTCCCCGGCGATCCCGGACACCGACGACACGGCCACGAGGTTCCCGCCGGCACGCACGAGTTCAGGCAACGTCGCCTGCGCGAGGTGGAGGAAACCGTCGATGTTGACCCCGCGCAGCAGCGCCCAGTTCTCGTCGGTCAGCTCGGTGATGTCGCCGCCGCCGTCGTGGACTCCCGCGTTGGAGACGACGACGTCGATCCGCCCGAACCGCTCGAGGGTCGCGGCGACCATGGCGTCGACGTCGTCGCGGCGGGAGACGTCACCCGGAAGCACCAGGGCGCGGCCCTCGTCGGCGCCGTCGACGGTCTCCTCGAGCGGTCCTCGACGACGACCGGTGACGACGACCATCGCGTCGTTGGCGAGGAAGGCCCGGGCGATCGACCGCCCGATCCCCGATCCCGCACCGGTCACCACCACGACCTTCTCGCCGACTGCGTAGCTGTTGACGGTGTTCATGCGCTGCGTGCGCCTCCCTCGACGTGGATGGTCTCGCCGCTGACGAAGCCTGCGGTCATCACCCAGAGTGCCGCGTCGACGATGTCGTCGCTCGTGCCCACCCGGCCGACGGGTAGACCGTCGGCGACCGACGAGAAGAAGTCGTCGCGGTCGGGGCGGGCGTCCCAGGTGCCCGAGTCGACGATGCCGGGCGAGATGGCGTTCACCCGTATCGGCGCGAGGTCGGCGGCGAGGTGACTCGCGGCATGAGCCACGGCTCCGTTGGTGATGCCCATGACCGAGAGTCCCCGCGCGGGCTTCCATGCCGCGACGCCGCTGAACAGGGTGATGGAGCCGGTGGCCGGCATCGACGGCGCGAAGTGCTTGGCGACGAGCATCGGACCGATCACCTTGGCCTCGAACGCACGCACGGTCGCGTCGTGGTCGAGGTCGGTCACGGCGACGTTGTGATGCGCCGCCGCCGTGACGACGACGTGGTCGACGGCACCGAGCTGTGCCGCGGTATCGCGGATGGTCGCCTCGTCGGTGACGTCGATGCCCACGGACCGGGTGCCGCCGGATCCCTTCGCGGCGCGGGCGGCCGTCTCGCCGTCGCGGGCACCGATCACGACGTCGGCGCCGCAGTCGGCCGCCCGTCGCGCTATGGCCAGTCCGAGGTTCTTCGCCCCTCCGATCACCAGAACGGTCGAACCGTCGAGTCGTGTCATGTCGCTTCCTCCTGCAGTCGGTGTGCTGTCGACCCGGACGGTATGGTTTCCATACCGGTATCTACAACGAAACCGTCGAGGAGTAGCGACGATGAGCACCCGCGCGTATGACGTCATGGCACCGACATGTCCCAGCCGTGTGGTGCTGCACCGGATCGGAGCGCGCTGGACGGTGTTCGTCGTGACCGCCCTGGCCGACGGACCGATGCGCTTCACAGCGCTCAAGGCCCACATCCAGGGCATCACCCCGAAGGTGTTGACCGAGACGCTGCGGGCGCTTCACCACGACGGTCTCGTCGACCGCATCGACCTCGGCGGCCAGCCACCGCATGTGGAGTACGCGCTGACCGAGCTCGGGCGGTCGCTGTTGGTGCCGCTCGCGGCCGTCCGCGAGTGGGCCGAGACCCACGTCCCCGACGTCGAAGCGGCGAACGCACGCGCCCACCACGGGATGGGGTAACAGCACGGTCACGGAGGGCCGGGCGCGGTCACGATCGCCGTTCGATCCGCCGGACACGGTTCGGACCCGCTCTCGGCGGGCACCATGGGGACATGGCTGATGCACAGGAGAAGGTGTTCGTGGTCGTCGGCGCGACGGGTGCGCTGGGATCGAGGATCGCGAAAGGCCTGTCCGACAAGGGCGTAGCGCTGACGCTCACCGGCTCGTCGGAGGAGTCGGTGGGGCGGATCGACGTCGACGGAGCGCACACCGTCGTCGCCGATCTTCGTCAGCCCGACGCCGGTCAGGCGATCGTCGACGCGGCACGCGACCACCACGGACGCATCGACGGTGTGGTCATCGCCGCGGGGGTGGCAGCGTTCGGCCCCCTCGCCGACATCGACGACGACACCGTCGACGATCTCGTCCTCATCGACTTCCTCGGCCCGCTCCGCATCACGCGCGCAGCGCTGCCGGTCGTGGAGCAGGGCGGCGTCATCGCGAGCATCAGTGCCGTGCTGGCAGAGCAGCCGGTCGCCTTCATGGCCACCTACTCCGCGGTGAAAGCCGCTGCTGCTGCCCTGTTCTCGGCAGTCGCCAAGGAGGCGCGCAAGAGCAAGATCCGCGTGGTCGACATCCGACCGCCGCACACCGAGACCGGTCTCGTCGACCGCGCGATCGCGGGCGACCCCCCGAAGATGCCGTCCGGCGCAGACCCCGACGCCGTCGCAGATCGCATCGTCGAGGCGCTCCTCGGCGACGACAAAGACCTCGCGAGCAGCGACTTCTCCTGACCACGATGAGTTTCGCGACCCGAGCCGGTCGGACTCTGTGTACCCCCGCGACGAGGAGTGGAGACCGATGGCAGTGCAGCATGTGCTCGCAGCCGTACCCGTCCGCGACATCGCGACAGCTCGCGACTGGTACGCGCGCCTTCTGGGTCGCGCGCCCGACAACAACCCCATGCCGTCTCTCGTGGAATGGCAGCCGGTGCCAGGGGCGTGGGTCCAGGTGCATGTCGACCCCGAGCGTGCCGGCGGGACGCAGATGAACCTCGCCGTCGACGACCTGGACGCCGAGATCACCGCGCTGGCGGCGCGCGGTGTCGAGGTCGGCGACGTCGTCGACGCGAACAAAGGTGTCCGCCTCGCGCCCGTCACCGACCCCGACGGCAACGTCGTGACCCTGATCGGCGGTTTCCGGCCCGTCTACTGACGGGGTGCGGTCAGAAACGTCCGCCATACGGCGACTGAGGGAGCATTGCCCTCGACGCACGTATGGCGGACGTTTGTGACAGGTGCGGGTGTCAGCCCAGGACGAGCGACTCGCCGTCGGCGCTGACGTTCACCGGCACCACGTCGCCGTCGGTGACAGTGCCCGCGAGGAGCTGCTTCGCCAGCTGATCACCGATCGCCTGCTGGACGAGTCGACGCAACGGCCGTGCGCCGTAGAGCGGGTCGAATCCTCGTGCGGCGAGCCACTTCTTGGCGTTGTCACTCACCTCGAGGTCGAGCCGGCGCTGGGCGAGCCGCTCCTTGAGCTGGCCGAGCTGGATGTCGACGATCTGCGTCAGCTCCTCCGGGTTCAGCCCGTCGAAGATGAGGACGTCGTCGAGCCGGTTGATGAACTCGGGCTTGAACGCCGAGCGCACCGCCGTCATCACCTGCTCCTCGGTACCACCGGCACCGAGGTTCGACGTCAGGATCAGGATGGTGTTGCGGAAGTCCACCGTCCGTCCCTGACCGTCGGTGAGACGGCCCTCGTCGAGCACCTGCAGCAGCACGTCGAACACATCCGGGTGCGCCTTCTCGATCTCGTCGAACAGGACCACCGTGTACGGGCGACGCCGCACCGCCTCGGTCAGCTGACCACCGGCCTCGTACCCGACGTAGCCCGGAGGGGCACCGACGAGCCGTGCGACGCTGTGCTTCTCGCCGTACTCGCTCATGTCGATCCGGACCATCGCACGGTCGTCGTCGAAGAGGAACTCTGCCAACGCCTTCGCCAGCTCGGTCTTGCCGACGCCCGTCGGCCCGAGGAACATGAACGATCCCAGCGGGCGGTTCGGGTCGGCGACACCGGCCCGCGCGCGACGAACCGCGTCGGACACGGCGGTCACGGCCTTCTTCTGGCCGATCACCCGGTGCCCCAGTTCGTCCTCCATCCGCAGGAGCTTGGCGGTCTCACCCTCCAACATCCGGCCCGCGGGCACACCGGTCCACGCCGAGACGACCTCGGCGACGTCGTCGGGGCCGACCTCCTCCTTGAGCATCACGTCCTCGTTCACGATGGCGCCCTTGTCCGCGGCGGCCTCGAGTTGCTTCTCGAGCGCCGGGATCTGGCCGTAGCGCAGCTCGGCGGCACGGCCGAGATCGCCGTCGCGTTCGGCCCGCTCGGACTCGCCGCGCAGTGTCTCGAGCTGCTCCTTGAGATCGCGGACGGAGTCGATCGCCTGCTTCTCGCCCTGCCAGCGGGCGGTCAGCTCGGCCAGCTTCTCCTTCTGGTCGGCGAGTTCGCCGCGCAACTTGTCCAGTCGCAGCTTGGATGCCTCGTCGGTCTCCTTCTCGAGAGCGACCTCCTCGACCTCGAGCCGACGGACGATGCGCTCGACCTCGTCGATCTCGACGGGTCGCGAGTCGATCTCCATCCGCAGACGTGACGCGGCCTCATCCACGAGGTCGATCGCCTTGTCCGGCAGGAAGCGCGAGGTGATGTACCGGTCCGAGAGGGACGCAGCGGCGACCAGCGCGGAGTCGGTGATGCGCACACCGTGGTGCACCTCGTAGCGATCCTTGAGTCCACGGAGGATCCCGACGGTGTCCTCCACCGACGGTTCACCGACGTAGACCTGCTGGAACCGGCGCTCGAGCGCCGCGTCCTTCTCGATGTACTGGCGGTACTCCTCGAGCGTGGTCGCGCCGACGAGGCGGAGCTCACCGCGGGCGAGCATGGGCTTGATCATGTTGCCCGCGTCCATCGCCGAGTCGCCGGTGGCACCGGCGCCGACGATGGTGTGCAGCTCGTCGATGAACGTGATGACCTGACCGGCCGAACCCTTGATGTCCTCGAGGACGGCCTTCAACCGCTCCTCGAACTCACCGCGGTACTTGGCGCCGGCGACCATCGACGACAGGTCGAGGCTGACGACGGTCTTGCCGCGCAACGACTCCGGGACGTCGCCGGCGACGATGCGCTGCGCGAGCCCCTCCACGATGGCGGTCTTGCCGACGCCGGGTTCACCGATGAGCACGGGGTTGTTCTTCGTCCGGCGGCTCAGCACCTGCACGACGCGACGGATCTCGGTGTCGCGGCCGATGACCGGGTCGAGCTTGCCGTCACGGGCCTGCGCGGTGAGGTCGGTGGAGTACTTCTCCAGCGCCTGATAGGTCGACTCCGGGTCGGGCGACGTGACGCGTGCGGTGCCGCGCACGGCGACGAACGCCTCGCGCAGCGCCTGCGGGGTCGCACCGACGTCGTGCAGGAGCTTCGCGACATCGGAGTCGCCGGTGGCGAGGCCGACGACGAGGTGTTCGGTCGAGACGTACTCGTCGTCGAGTTCGCCGGCCAACTGCTGCGCGGCGGTGATCGCGGAGATGGTCTCGCGCGTGAGCTGCGGCGCGGCGGTACCGCCGGACGCCGAGGGCATCCGCTTCACCATCGCCTGGGCCTGCGTCAACACCGACTGCGGGTCGACGCCGACGGCCTTGAGCAGTGGCGAGGCGATCCCGTCGGGCTGCTGCAGGAGTTCCACGAGGACGTGCGCAGGGCGGACGTCCGGGTTGCCGGCAGCGGTCGCCGACTGCACCGCGGCAGACAGCGCGGCCTGCGTCTTGGTGGTCGGGTTGAACCCGCCGGCGGTGGGTTGGGTCATGGGCTCACCTTTCTTGAGTGAGGGACGTACAAGTCTGGGCGTGTACCGGGCGTTTTGGGGCCCGTCACAAGACTCAACGCGGTATCAGTTGAGTCTGTTCCGCTCAAGTATGTGTCAGTCGGACGAACCGCGCAAGCACGTTCGTTCCGTCGCGCCCTCACCCTCGTAGCCGGCTCACTTCGAGCCGCGCGCCCACCTCATCCCCCACCCGTAGGTCTCGTCGAGCAGTCGTTGACCGCCGTTGATGTACCGCACCTCCCGCGTGACGCTCAGATCGCCGGCACGCACCTCCAACATCGCGATCGCGCACGTGACTGCACTGTTGTCGGCACTGTCGAGGCGGACCTCCACCTCGGTACCGCCCGGTGGGAACAGCGTGACCACGCCGTCCGCGGCCGACCAGTTCGGCGTCCCCTCGTAGATGAAGGCGAACACCAGGATCCGGCGGAACTCGTCGAGGTGCGCGAGGTCGATGAGGAGGTTCTCGCCTCCCGACACCGTCCCGCTGCGGTCGTCACCGTCGAGAAGGATCCACGGCGGTGCGCCGAGGCTGCCGAAACTGTTTCCGAGGGCCTGGACCACACCTTTGCTGCCGTCGGACAGCTCATAGAGGCACCCCAGGTCGAGATCGATGCCGGACGACCTCTTGCGGAACAGGCCACCACCGCCGGCAACTCCCCGACTCCAGTTCAGGTTCACCCGCATGGTGCCGCTGGGCTTGTCCCGCGACTTCGCCAACGAGATGGTCGGCGCCGCCTTGGTCAGCGTGATCTTGCCGAGGTTCACCGGGGCGGGTGGGGGCATCGGGGCCGGTGGCGGCACAGCCGGGCTCGGCGGCGAGGTCGGTGGCGGCGGTGCAGACGGGGGCACGTCGTCGACGGTCACACCGTGTTCGGTCACCAGGGCGGTGAAGCCCGCGTCCCACCCCGCCGACACGTTGCGCACCTTCCACGCGTCGCCCCGCCGGTAGATCTCGGCGAGCACGGCCGCCCGCTCGGTGGTGAGCCCGGTTGCGGGCATCGCCACGTCGCCGATCGTCACCGCGAGTCCGCGCACGTCGGCGAGGGTTCCCGACGCCGAGTCGTCGAGCACGACGGCCAGGCGCAGCGTGGTGACGTCCGCGGGCACTGCGGCGAGGTCGACGTCGACGCCGTCGGGACCGGTGAGGCGCACCCCGCCCTCGGGGGCGACGGGGTTGTTGAAGAAGACGAAGTCCTCGTCGGAGCGGACCCGCCCGGCCGCGGTCACCTGGAAGACCATCAGGTCGCAGGTCCCCGCCGAGGGGCCGGACACCGACACCGGGAACCGGCGACTGTCGATCTGGACGTTCTCTCCCCGGCCGAGTGTCGTCATCCTCCGACCGTAGCCGTCATCCGATGACGTAGACGAGGCCGCAGCCGGCGTCCGACAGGGCCCGGGTGAAGGCACGGGCCTCGGTCAGGTACTGGTTGATGTGGTCCGCCGACCAGTCGTGTGGGCCGAGCCTCGCGGCGGTGTCCTCGTCGACGTCCTCCACCAGCAGCAGGTCGTCGGCGACGGCGGCCACCTCGTCGGGGTCGAGCACTGCGATGTACGGGTCGTACTCGTAGCCCACCCAGCGCACGTGGCCGCCGACGAGGTCGAGGGCACGCCGACCGGCGACGAGCTGCTGGAGCGGACCCCACGCCTTGTCGAGGTAGAGCATCAACGGTCGCTCGTCGACCGGTCCCCACGCATCCATCAGCGGATCGTGCGAGAGGAACAGTCGCGGGTCGTCATGTGCCTGCTCGATGAGCTCGGCCGGCACCGGATAGGCGTAATAGCGGATTCCCATGTGCGCAGCGTCGGGCCGACACCCGTCAGAGAACCGCCACCGACGTCCGGCCCTGTGGACAACCGGCCCGCCGAACGCCGCTACGGCACAACTGTGGACGGATCCTCCGTAGCAGTTCGTGTCGTCCGGCGACACGAACTGCTACCGATCACGCGGGGACGGTCTCGCGGGATTCCTTCGAGCGCGCCGTGATTGCGTCGATGACGGCGATGACCAGGCCGACGGTGACGAGAGCCGCGGCCACCGACAGGCCAACCTGGAACGCCGGGGCCCAGTCGCGGGGGTTGGCGGCCACGCGGGCGAAGAACACCGAGCCGACGAGCGCGATCCCTGCCGCGGATCCGATGCGCTGGCCTGTCTGCAACACACCGCCGGCGATCCCGGCGCGCTTCACCGGGACCTCGTCGAGGGTGAGGGTGATGTTCGGCGAGATGACGAAACCCGAACCGAGACCGGCGATCAGCAGCGGGAACGCGGCGGCCCACCCGACCCCGTGTCCGGGGACGAACACCGACGCCACGACGGCGCCGACCATGCCGAGCACCACCATGAGCAGTCCGACGGCGACCAGCGCCCGTCCGAACCGGCCGACCAACGCACCACCGATCCGAGCGGACACCGCGGACCCGACCGCGAACGGCGTCACCGCCAGACCTGCGGCGAGCGCCGAATAGCCCAGGCCCTGTTGCACATAGAGCGTGTAGATGAAGAAGACCGTCGTGAAGCCGGCGAAGTAGACGAGACCGATGATGCAGCCGAGCGAGTAGGACCGCAGACGGAACAGGGACAGGTCCACAAGTTGCTGCCGATCGTGCTGACCCTGACGCCGCTCCCACAGATAGAAGGCACCCAGAAAGGCCGCGGCGACGAGGAGCAACAGCCACTTCGCCGAGCCCTTCCACTGCTGCTCCTGCACCAGCGGCAACATCACGGCGACGACACCGGCACCCAGCAACACGACGCCCAACGGGTCGAACGACGACAGCTTCAGCGGCTGGCGCGCGTCGTTCGGCTCCGACGGCAGCAGCTTGATCGCCGCGATGAACGCGACCACGCCGATCGGCACGTTCACCATGAACACGTACCGCCACCCGTGCTGCTCGCCGCCGAGCTGGATGAGCACGCCGCCGAGCAGCGGCCCGACCGCCGTCGAGATGCCGATGGTCGCGGCGAACAGACCGAACGCCTTCGCGCGCTCCGCCCCGCGGAAGAGCTGTTGGATCAGCCCGGACACCTGGGGACTGAGGATTCCGCCGGCAAGGCCCTGCAGCAGACGGGCGATCACCAGGGTCAACGGCCCCAGCGCGAGCCCACAGGCTGCCGACGCGGCGACGAACAGGACGAGCCCGACGATGAAGGTGACCTTCCGGCCCCGGGCGTCGCCGATCCGACCCGCAGGGACGAGGAAGAGCCCGAACGCCAGCGCGTACCCGGACACCACCCACGACAGGTCCGCCGACGTCGCGCCGATCCCCTTCTCGATGGACGGCAACGCCACGTTGACGATCGACACGTCGAGCAGGGTCATGAACCCGACCACGAGGCAGACGGACAGTGCGGTCCACCGCCTGGGATCGGGCTCGTAGTCCTCGGTGGCTGCGGTCGCGGGCTGAGTGGTCACGCTGCGGTGCAACACCGATGTCCGGTCTCGACTTCCCGAAACTGGGCGGATTGTTCAGTTCGCGAACACCTCGCGCACACCCGAGAGCACCGTCGGACCGGCGACGCCCGGCCCGATCACATGGTGGTGCGTCCGTCGATGCTCTCGCGGATGATCTCGGCGTGGCCGGCGTGCTGGGAGGTCTCGGCCACGAGGTGGATCAACACCCGGCGGACGCTGTGCGCCGCTCCCGGCTCGTTCCACGGCGCGTCCGGCAGCGGCGTCGTCCGTGACAGGTCGTCCACGCCGGCGATGATCTCGTCGGTTCGTTCGGCGATGTCCCGGTAGTGCTCGACGATCGACGCGCGCGTGTCGCCGTCGAGCATCTGGAAGTCGTTCTGACGGTCGATCGCCCACTGCGGCCAGGTGCGCGCGGTCCCGGCGAAGATGTCCTGCCAGGTGACGCCCTCCGGCAACTCCATCGCCATCGCCGCCGTCCCCTCGACGACGAATCGGCCCCACGCCGCCTCCGTCGACGCGACGTGCTTGACCAGCCCGCCCAGACACAGCGAACTGGCGGTCGGTCGCTGTCCCAACTGCTCGTCCGTGAGGCCCTCGGTGGTCCCGATGAGGGTCGCGCGGGCCAGGGCGAGTTCGGACAGCAGCTCGGCACGGCCGTCGTCGGTGGTGGTGATCGTGGTCTCGGTCATGTGATCTCCTCAATCGTTCTGCGGGACATCCCGATCATGGTTCGCATACCGGACAGCTGCCGTCCTCGATGCCGCGGTCCAGCGCCGTCTTCCCGGCACAATCAGCGTCATGCCCTCCTCGGACGCACCCCTGCGCCGCGTCGAACACGATGCGCTCCCCGCGTGGCGTCGCATCACCACCGGTGAGCCGCGATGGGCCGCCGCGGTCGCCGTCGTCGCGGTGATCGCACTGCAGCTCGCACTGCCCGAACGGCTCAACCTCTCGTCGCGCTGGTTGCTGCCGGGCATCGAGGCCGTGCTGCTGGTGACCCTGGTGGTGTTCAACCCACTGCGCATCGAACGGGGCTCCCGACCGATCCGGGTGGTCAGTCTCGGTCTCATCGCGGTCGCAAGCCTGGCGAACGCGTACTCGGCCGTGCGACTCGTCGTCGACATCGTCTCCTCGTCCCACCACGCGAAGGCGCCGGAACTCCTCGGGACGGGTGCCGCGATCTACCTGACGAACATCATCGTGTTCGGGCTCTGGTTCTGGGACCTCGATCGCGGTGGACCCGCGGCCCGCGCCGCAGGCGTGCGCGAGCACCCCGACTTCCTCTTCCCGCAGATGGCCACCCCGGAGATGGCCCCGCCCGACTGGGAACCCCGCTTCGCCGACTACCTCTACGTCTCGTTCACCAACGCGACGGCCTTCAGCCCCACCGACACGATGCCGATGACCCGATGGGCCAAGCTCGCGATGATGGTGCAGTCGGTCATCGCCCTCGCGACCGTGTCGATGGTCCTGGCGCGCGCGATCAACATCCTCAGCTGAGTGCCCGTCGGGACGCCTGGTTCCATGGACCGGTGGATCTCTCCCGCGTGGTGACCACGGTCGGTCGCACCAAGACACCGTTCCATCGATGGGTGTACGAGCCGTCGCGCTTCCGCCGTCTCATCGGTCTGTATCCACCGTTGCTGGGAGCGGGGGTGCGTGTCTCACACATCAGCGACGACTGGACCGCGGGCACGGTGACCGTCCGGGTCCGCCCGTGGACGGCGAACCTACACGGCTCCGCGTTCGGCGGTGCGCTGTTCAGTGCCACCGACGTCCTCTACGGGATGATGCTCGCCGCGCAGCTCGGGAGACGTTTCGAGGTGTGGACCAAGGCGGCGACCATCGAGTTCCACGCACCCGGCACCGGCACGCTCACCCTCGCGGTCCGTCTGCCGCACGACGAGGCCGCCGCGCTGCGGGAGACGACCGAACGGGACGGCACCACCGACGTGGTCCACCACGTCGAGATCGTCGACGGCCGCGGGACCGTGGTCGCCGAGGCCGACCACACGATGCGCATCCGCGTGCGTGCCGTCGAGGGCGACTAACCCTCCGACCGCACGCGCGCGGCCTCCCGGATCAGGTGGTCGCGTTCGGCGACGGACGTCGCCTCGTCGGCGGCTGCCGCGTAGAGATCACCCGCGGTCGCGCGGTCCCCGGACATCTCGGTGAGATGCGCACGCACGGCGGTGTGCCGCGGCAGGCCCGGGTCGAGATCGGCCAGGGCCGCGAAACCGGCGTGTGCGCCGTCGGCCTGCGCCACGGCGACCGCGCGGTTGAGCCGCACGACCGGGCTGTCGGTCAGGGCGACGAGTTCGTCGTACCACTCGACGATCTGCAGCCAGTCGGTCTCGCCGGCACTGGGCGCGTCGGCGTGCAGCGCGGCTATTGCGGCCTGGGCCTGGTACTCGCCGAGGCGATCCCGAGCGAGTGCCGACTGGAGGATCGCGACACCCTCGGCGATCAGCGTGCTGTCCCAGCGGCTGCGGTCCTGGCGGTCCAGCGGGATGAGACGGCCGTTCGGGCCGGTCCGTGACGCCCGTCTGGCGTGATGCAGCAGCATCAGCGCCAGCAGTCCGGCGACCTCGGGATCGTCGGTCATGCCCGCGAGGGTGCGGGTGAGCCGGATGGCCTCCGCCGCGAGGTCGACGTCACCGCCGTACCCCTCGTTGAACACCAGGTACAGCACCCGCAGGACGGTGCGCAGGTCGCTCGCACCACCGAGCTCGAGGCCGGCGACGGTCCTCTTGGCTCGGCTGATCCGCTGCGCCATCGTCGTCTCCGGGACCATGTACGCCTCGGCGATCTGACGGGTGGTGAGCCCGCCGACGGCGCGCAGGGTGAGCGCGATCGCCGACGCCGGCGTCAGGTCCGGGTGGGCGCACAGCAGGTAGAGGTCGAGCGAATCGTCCTGGGCCGCGGCCGGACCCGGTTCGGGCTCGGCCGCGACGACGTCCTCCCGACGACGCCGCGCCGACTCCGACCGGATCGCGTCGAGGAAAGACCGCCACGCGACGGTGGTCAACCACGCCCGCGGGTCGCGCGGCGGGTCGTCGGGCCAGGACGCGAGCGCGCTCACCAGCGCCTCCTGGACGGCGTCCTCGGCCGACGCGAAATCCGCACCGCGCCGGACGAGGACACCGATCACCGCGGGCACCAGTGCGCGCAGCGCGTCGTCCCCCGAGGCGTCGCCCCCTATCACCGAGGGTCTCACTCGTCGATGCGGCTCGGGTTCTCGAGGAACGGGCGGAGTTCGAGCCACTCGTGGATCGGTTCGCCGCCGGCGCCGGGCGCCGCGGACAGTTCGGCGGCGAGCTCCAGTGCGCGGTCGTGAGAGTCGACGTCGATCGCCATCCAGCCCGCGATGAGGTCCTTGGTCTCGGCGAACGGGCCGTCGGTGACCGGCGGCCGACCCGGGCCGTCGTAGCGGACGAACGTCCCCTCCGGCGACAGCGCCTGGGCGTCGACGAACTCGCCGGTCTCCTTCAACTTGTCGGCGAAATCGTTCATGTACTGCATGTGGGCGTCGACCTCGGCCGGTGTCCACCGGTCCATCGGTTCACCGCGGAAGCCGGGGGTGGGTCCGCCGCGGTAGTGCTTGAGCATCAGGTACTTCATGGTGGTCTCCTCGCGTCCCGTGCGCCGCCCTCTGCGTCGCTCGTACCCCTGGGACGTCACCGTCGCACGGTTCTCGACATCGCCGACGAAAAATCTTCCGTCACTGGTTTGCCTCGATCAACGATGCGTGATGTCGCCCCGGGTGCACCACCGGACCGGTCATACTGGACGCCGGCGACGACCCGCGTCGACGAAGGAGGAAGTGGGCGGCATGAAGAAGCTCGTGATGGCAGCGATCGCGGCGGGGGCACTGATCCTGGCCGGGTGTTCCGATTCCGACTCCAGCAGCCCGTCCTCCGCCGATTCCGCGTCGCAGTCGGCGTCGCGTGCGGCCGACTCGATCGGTGATGCCGCCTCCAGCGCGGCCGGCGCGGTCGGCGACGCTGCGTCCTCAGCTCGCGACAGCGCGTTCATCGGCGCACTCGGAGTGGGGAACCTGAAGTTCGGCAGCGACTCCGACATGACGTCGGAGGCCCGCGACGTGTGCGAGTCCCTGAAGGACGGCAAGAGCGCGGCCGACGCCGGCAACGACGTCAAGGACAAGTACGACGGCGACGACTCCAAGGCTCGCGGCTTCGTCCGCGCCGCGGTGACCGCCTACTGCCCGACCGAGGTCGGCAAACTCATCTACTGATCACGCGCTTGACCCTCACGCGACGTGCGGCTCGACGATCGATGTCACCGGCGCACCGTGCGTCGGGTGAGGAGATGTCGAGATGACCGCGGGTGAGACGTACCGGGTGGGCCGGCTGGCCGAACTGACAGGTCTCACGGTCCGTGCGCTGCACCACTACGACGAGCTCGGACTGGTGCGGCCCTCGGGTCGGACGTCTGCCGGGTACCGGCTGTACGACGAGTCCGACGTCGAGCGGCTCTACCGGGTGATCGCGCTGCGGTCGCTGGGGCTGCCGCTGGAGCGGATCGCCGACGTGCTCGACGACGCGTCGTCGGTGGCGTCGACGCTCGCCGAGCACGACCGGGCGGTCGCGGACCAGATCGCGGCGTTGCAGGCCGTGCGGTCGCGGATCGCGATCGGGTTGGCGTCGGTGCGGGACGCCCGTGGGTCGTCGTCGGATCTCCTCGATGTGATCAGAGAGGTGATGACGATGGACGAGACGATGAGTCGGTACTTCGACGCCGACCAGCTCGGCGAGCTGAACAAGCGGCGCGAGACGGTCGGCGACGAGCGGATAGCGCAGGTGGAGAACAGGTGGCCGAGCCTGATCGCCGAGGTCGATGCGGCCATCGCCGACGGGGTCGACCCCGCGTCACCGCGGGCGGTGGCGCTGGCGGTCGAGTGGATGGGCCTGCTCGAGGAGTTCCACGGCAACGACCCCGGGCTGAAGGAGTCGCTCTACAAGGTGGCGCACGACAACGCCGACCTGCAGGCCGACCCGTCGGCGCAGGCGATGTTCGCAGGCCCGTCGAAGGCGCACATGGAGTTCGTCGGCGCGGCCTACGCGCACCGGACCTGACCCTCCCGCTCCGGGAGCGAGGCGGTCAGGGCCGGGTGGCGGCGTATCCGGTGACGCGGACGACGGCGGCGGTCTTCCCGTCGGCGCTGATCGCGGCGACGTCGACGAGGGCGGTGCCACGCCCGGCGCGGACGATCGTCGCCTCGTAGCGGGCCTGCCCACCGGTGGCCATCGGCCGGAGGTAGTTCGCGCGGATGGCCCCTGTCGTCAACGGTGTGGCCCGGCCGCGGTTCATGGTCGCGGCGGCGACGGTCTCGGCTGCGGCCACGATGATCCCGCCGTGGACGATGCCGATGCCGTTCTGCAGACAGGGGTCGGGCAGTACCGCGACGACGTCCCCGCCGTCGTCGGAGGGCTCATCGAGTCCGAGCATGAGCCGCAGGTCGGATCGACGGTCGGCGGGGAGGTCGTCGTCGGGGACGGCGTCGAGCGGGGTGGCGTCACCGACGGGCATGGTCCGGACGCTGCCGTGTCCGACGATCTCCCCGTCGACCGACACCGTGCCGTGTGCGAGCGCGGTCGATCGGTCGCGCAGCACGGTCCGGCCGGACGACGTCGCGGTGTCGGCGACGGTGGGCAGCGGAACGTTGAGGTCGATGCTGAGTTCACTCGTGACCGTCGCCCGGTCGGCGCCGTACGACAGGAAGTTGACGGTGCCTCCGGCGGAGTCGATCAGCATGGCCAGCAGGCCCGCGCTCACGGTTCCGGTCGACGGGGTGCGCAGGTCCCCGATCGGCATCCGCATCACCAGGTCGTCGGCCGACGCGTCGGGCGCCGGTCCGATCGCGAAGCGTCTCTCGGCGGGGTCGTGGAACTGCTCGGCGATGCTCACCCACGACGGGTCGATGCTCATCGGGGGATGGTATCGACGGCGCCTCTGCGGCTCGCGGTGGCGGTCAGATGGCGAACCGGCCGGCGAACGCACGCAGCGGCAGGTCCGCGCTGGTGACGATGCCCGGGCGGGCGTCGACGACGGACCGGATCGCGTTCAGGGCGGGCAGACCGGTGACGGTCATCCCGATCGACGCGAAATCGCTGGGGTCGTCGAGGCGCACACCGGGTTTCGGGAAGATCATGTGCTTGCTGTAGATGTTCGGGTCACCCTGGATGTGGGTGATGTAGCAGCCCTTGATGTCCCATGACGGGTCGGTGTGCGGCGTCATCTGCCATTCGAGGTGGGTCTCGACGCGGGGCACGCCGTCGACCATGCCCTGGTACTTGATGTAGTTGGCGCCCAACGAGCCCTTCGGCATCTGGTACCAGCCGAGGTCGACATCCTTGGTGCACGCGCCCAGCTCGTACGAGAAGGCCACGTCGTCGAGCTCGAGATCGAACGCGTCGGCCATCAAGCGCACGCTGTCCTCGAAGACGGCGGTGTACTTGTACAGCGAGCCGGGGATGCTCGGATCGTCGACGGGCGTGCCGTAGCCCACCTCCTTCCACGTCTCGACCGAGTGATGACAGGACACGTCGACCGATTCGGTGACGGTGATGTTCTCGATCTCGGCCACGTCGGCGGTGTGCACGATGCTCAGGATCTGCGCGAGACCCGGGTTCATGCCGGTGCCGTAGAACGTCGAACCACCCGTGCGACAGGCCGCTTCGATGACCTCGGTGATCGGCTTCCCCGACGGGTGACGGTGGTTGGCGTTGCGGTGGTGGCCGGTGATGAAGTCGGCGGTCGTCACGATGTCGATGCCCGCCTCGAGCACCGCGACATACAGGTCCTCGTCGGGGAACACACCGTGGAAGGTGACGACATCCGGTGCTGCGGCGATGATCTCGTCGACGGATCCGGTCGCCGTGATGCCGATCGGGTCTCCGCCCACCAGCTCGCCGACGTCGCGGCCCACCTTGTCCGGCGAATAGCAGTGCACACCGATGAGTTCCAGATCGCGATGGGCGCCGATGCGCCCGATCATCTCCGACCCGACGTTGCCGGTGGCGACCTGGAAGACACGGATCGGGCGGGTGCTGCTCATGGGGTGCCTTTCGTGGCGGAGGGGCGGGAACCGTGGTGGTTGCGTGCTGCGGCGACGGGATCGAAGTCGTCGGGGTAGAACTGGGTCGCCCACTGCCGGATCGCGGTGAACCCGGCGAACTCCCGCGGCGACAGGGCCGGCGGGTCGGAGTAACGCTGGTGCGCCCAGATGTGGATGTCGTTCTCGAACTGCTCGATGACACCCGCGGCGTGCTCGAGCGCGCGGCTGGTCGGCTCGGGGCTGTCGTCGCCGGGCTTGCGCCCGATCCACACCGTGAACCGGATGTCGGAGACGGTGTCGTCGACGGGGGTCACCGCCGTCAGGGTGCGGTTGTCGATCATCCCCCAGCTCTTCGTCCCCGCCACGCCGATCCCGCTGTTGATCGCCTGGACCCCGCTGTTGATCTCGTCGGCGGGCACATCGTCGAACGCGACGGTGAAGTCGACGTAGGACACCGGCGCGTCGAAGTCGTGTCTGGTGAACTCCGGGACCAGCGGGGTGTCGTGGACGTACGTGAAGTGGGCGAAGTCGACCCCGTTCTCCATCACGTACTGCGGGTGGATCTCCAACCCCGGCCGGAACAGATGCGAGTGACCGAACGCCGGGTAGTAGTCCGCGGCGCTCTTCCCGTCGTCGAAGCCGGTGAGGACGTCGGTCACCTCGAAGTGGGGTGGACGACGCTGCTCGTCGTACCAGATGAAGACCGACTCACTGTGTTCGACGACCGGATAGGTCCGGATCCGACGGCCCCTGTTCGGACGCTTCTCATACGGGATGCAGGTGTTGCGCCCCTCGGAGTCCCATTCCCAGCCGTGGAAGGGGCAGCGGAGGATCTCGCCGTCCACCGTCCCGCCGAAACCGAGGTGCGCGCCCAGGTGCTCGCAGTAGGCGTCCATCACCGTCACGTGCCCGGCCGCGGACCGCCACGCGATCATCTCGGTGTCGAAGTAGTGCATCCGGCGGACGGCACCGACCGTGAGCTCGGCCGACCAGGCGACCTGGAACCATCCCGTCGGCCGCATCGGCAGAGGCGTCTTGGCCATCGTGCTCCTCTCCTGCGATGCCTGTGCGGCAACCATAGAACCCTCTGTCATAAAAAGACAGAGGGTTCTGTCAATCGATCCGAGGCGCCGTAGAGTCGGTGCGATGGTGGACACCGGAGTGTCGGAGCGGCGCCCGAACAGACGTGGTCAGGCCACACGCGGGTCGATGCTCGACGCCGCCCTCCGCGCACTGGCGTCCGGCGATCCCGGCGCCGTCTCGGGCAACCGGATCGCCCGTGAGGTCGGCGCGACGTGGGGTGCGATCAAGTATCAGTTCGGGGACATCGACGGACTGTGGGCCGCCGTGCTGCGCCACACGGCGGAGCGCCGGGGTGATCTGCCGGCATCGGCACCGCGGGATGCGAGCCTGCGGGAGCGGGTGGCCGCGATCGTCGACAACATGTACGAGGGTCTGTCCGGGACGGATTCGCGGGCGATCGAGACCCTGCGGGCCGCGATGCCGCGCGACCGCGACGAGTTCGAGCGACTGTTCCCCCGCACCGCCGCAGAGTTCGCCTCGTGGAGCGACGCCTGGTTGGCGACGTGCACCCGCGCCTTCGCGGGGCTCGACGTCGACCCCGACAGGCTCGCCGAGGTGGCCGCGTTCATCCCCGGTGCCATGCGTGGCATCTCGTCGGAGAAGCAGCTCGGCACCTACAACGATCTCGACCTCGCCCGCCGCGGACTGACCAACGCGATCGTCGCGTACCTGGAACCTCCCGCCTGACCACCGTCTCCCGACCGCACTCCCCCGCCGGCCGTCGTGGAGATGCGACGACGACGATCGCGCTCGCGGTGAGGGGAAAACTGCTGAGTGCGACTGGGTACGGTGGGCCTCTACGATCCGGGGTACTCGGCGCGAAGGAGGTCCGGTCGCACAATGGGGAGTCACGCACGTCACGGACTGGCGACCGTGCGCGAGGCGATCCGCGCGGACCCCGATCGTTTCGTCGACGACTTCTACACGAGGCTGTTCACCGTCGACCCGGACCTGCGTGACCTCTTCCCGGTGAGCCTGGCCCACCAGCGGGCCGCACTGTTCGGGATCCTCGACCACGTGCTGGAGTCCTTGCCCGACACCACCACCCACCCACAACTCGTCGAGACACTCGCCCAACTCGGCCGCGACCACCGCAAGTTCGGCGTGTCCGACAGCCACTACGACCTGTTCGGGCGCGCGCTGGCGGCACAGCTCCTCTCCGTCGCCGACATCGAGCCCGACGAGGACGCGGCCGCGGTCACCGTGCAGGCGACCAACCTCGTCACCGGCGTCATGCGCGGTGCGGCGATGACGGCGCCGGGCCCGCCGACCTGGTCTGCGCGGGTGTTCGAGAAGTACCGGCTGTCCCGGGATCTCGCCGTCGTCCGCCTCGTCGCCGACGACCACGACCACGTCGCTCGCGCCTTCGACGTCGGGCAGTACCTCGAGGTCTCCATCCCGCAGTGGCCCCGGATCTGGCGGCACCTGTCACCCGCCATCCCCCCGAACCCGTACGGGGAGCTCGAGTTCCACGTCCGATCCGTTCCGGGCGGCAGCGTCAGCACGTCGATCGTGACCGAGACCGCTGTCGGCGACACATGGATGTTCGCGCAGTCGCACGGCACGCTCGGGGTCGACCGCACCCAGGAGACCCTCATGGTCGCCGGGGGCACCGGCCTCGCGCCGCTGCGGGCGATCCTGCACGACCTGGCCCGTCGGGTCGACGTGGGCCGCACCCACCTGTTCTGGGGGACGCGTTACCCCGGCGAGCTCTATGACGCCCGGCGGTTGCTGCAGCTCGCCGCCGTGAACCCGTGGCTGTCGGTGACGATGGTGTCGGAGACGGAGAGCGACCCGTGGTGGTTGGGCGACGCGGTGGATGTCCGGGCACTCGGTGCGGACCACCGCGTCGGGCGACTGGCCGACGTCGTGGTGCGCGCGGGTGACTGGTCGGGGCGGCAGGTGCTGCTGGCCGGGTCCGCGTCGATGATCGAGACGACCCGCCGAGCGTTGATCATCGCCGGCGTGCCGGGTCGACTCATCGACCACGACCCCGTCTGAGCTGCGTCAGCCGCCCGTCGAGGGCTTGGTCACGGATGCGGCTGCCGGCGACGACGCACCCGACGCCTGCGAGTCCGAGGGTCCGCTGCTCGCCGGCTGCTCCGAGCTGGTCGGCGGCGTGGTCGTCGTCGGCGTCACGGTCCGGGTCGGCGGGGTGACGGTCACCGTCTGCGGCGGGGCAGGCGCTTGGGCCGGGGCCTGGGTGGTCTCCGGGGCCTGCTCCTGCGTCGTCGTGGTCGTCGGGCGGGGTGTCGACGATGTGGTGCGCGGGCTGGAGGTGGTGGTCGACGGGGTGGCGCTGGAGGACGCCGTGTTGCTCGCCGGGCTCGGCGAGTCCTCCGCGTCGGCGACGAGGACCACGACCACGACGACCACCGCGAGGATCAGTGCGGCGAGCGCGGCGGCGGCAAGCATGATCCACCGCGTCCGCGCCGACCCCGAGCGCAGTCGCGTCCGGCCGTGCAGCGCGGCCCCGTGCGCGGCGGCATAGGTGGGCGCCTCGGCGATCTGCACCGGCAGCTGGGTCTCGTACTCCAGCGCGGACGCCACACCCGGTATCGACGCACCGGGGCCGACGACGAATACCCCGGTCCGCCCGGTCTCGGTGACCGGGAGCAGTCGGAACGCCTCGGCGACGGTCGCGGCACCCGACGGGTCGGTGACCGGCTCACGCTGCCCACCGCCGGGCAGCTGCACCGCGCCGACGACCGTCGCGGTCTCGGTGTCGACGGCGGCGATGGAGAGTTCGTTGAAGGGGACGGCGTCGTCGGCGAGATCGATGACGACGACCTGCCCGCGCTGATCGGACTGCGCGGCTGCGACGTTCGCGAACGCGAACGGTGTGTCGGTGACGATCGTCCGGCGGTACCACTCGGGGTCACCCGATTTCCCGGCCGTGATGGTGTTGTGCAGCGCGACCTGGGTGCTGCGTTCGGCGCAGGCGACGGTGATCGACTCGACCTCGAACGGCACCGTCTCGGCGAGCTGGGTGATGGCGTCGAGGACGGAATCGGGGGTGGCGTCGGCGAGGTCGGCGGTGTTGCGCGCCAGCACGTTGCCGGTCTCGGCCTCCATGATCACGGAGGCGACCTGCAGGTCCGTCACCGACACACCCAGCACCTGGCTCATCGCGCCTCACCTCCTCACGGACATCCGATCGGCCCCGAGACTATCGGCCCGCCGTGGTCACGGGGGCATCCGGCTCGCCGGTGTGGGCCCCGAGCAGAGGTCGCGCGTCTAGGCTCGGGGTCCTATGAGCGCCGATCCGCCGCCCGCACGCCCGTCCCGGCCGCCGGTGTCCGTCACCCCGATGCGGGACCCGGTCGATCCGACGCGACCGCGTCCCGTCGATGTGGCGATCGCACTGTGGGCTGTCGCCCTGATCGGGCTGATCGTGTCCGCTGTACTCGTCGCGCTGCGGCAGGACACGGTGCGATCGACGTTGCGAAAGTCCCTGACGGACGACCATCCGACGACCGCGCCCGGCGACATCCGAGCCGCGGTCGACATCACCCTGATCGCCTCCGGCGCCCT
The DNA here is from genome assembly GCF_054332755.1 of Williamsia sp. SKLECPSW1. Taxonomy (NCBI): domain Bacteria; kingdom Bacillati; phylum Actinomycetota; class Actinomycetes; order Mycobacteriales; family Nocardiaceae; genus Williamsia; species Williamsia sp. SKLECPSW1. The sequence goes on from NZ_JBTGLI010000001.1 coordinate 1,124,561, forward strand.
GGTGGTGATCATCGCGCTGCTCGTCGTCTACGGGTCGGTGCGCATCCGCGAACGGCTGCGCGGATCGCGGACGACGCTGACCACGATGGGTGTGCTCACCGCAGTCGGGTCGATCGGTTTCTGGACGGTCCTGTCCCCCGCTCGCGACGACGTCAGCCCCGCCCTGAACGTCCTGCCGTTCGCCGTCGCAGCGCTCGCCGTCATCGCGACAGTCCTCCTCTTCCTCCGACCCGTCTCCCGCTGGCTGGAGGCCGCGCCGAAGATGTGAGGTCGACGCGGCGCGGTACGAACGTTTCGCCCGCGCCCTCACCATCTCGCCACCGAGTACCGGATTCGCCACCCGGATCTCGCGGGCGAACCCGCCTTCGGGTGGCGAGACCGATCGCTCGTCCGTCACCCTCCGTTCCGAGCCTGCACGCGCGACTCACGAGTGGAGCCCGTGACGAAACTCTGCATCGAGCGGGTCGGCGTGGACGATACGTCCACGCCGGCNACCGATCGCTCGTCCGTCACCCTCCGTTCCGAGCCTGCACGCGCGACTCACGAGTGGAGCCCGTGACGAAACTCTGCATCGAGCGGGTCGGCGTGGACGATACGTCCACGCCGGCGCTGCGACTGCAGGGTTTCGTCGATCTGTGGGCAGTCGGCGCATCCACCGCGTGAGTACATCCTGTCGTCTCAGGACAGGTTCTCGGCCTCTCGTATCGGGGCGGCGACGAGTTGACCGGTCTGCTCGAGGACCGGTTCACCGCGGTCGTGCAGGCGGGAGGTGATGGTGATGAGGGTCTGTCCGCTGTGATGGGGTTCGATCGCGATCACCTCGACCGTGCCGTGCAGGGTCATCCCCGGGACCACAGGGCGTCGCAGTCGCATTCCGAGGATTCCGCGACCGGCGACGATGGGCAGGTGCCGGAGAAGTCCTCGTGCGGTCATCTCCTGCATCACCGCCTGGGTCTGGATTCCGCTGGCGCACAACGTGCCGAGTGCGGTGCGTTCGGCCAACTCGCTGTCCAGGTGCAGGTCCAGAGGGTCCCATTGCTCGGCGAACGCGAGAATGCCCTCTGCGGTGACGGTGCGCGTGCCGAGGTCGACGACCTGACCGACAGCCAGCGAACAGGTGTCGGGGCTGCGTCCGCGGTCGGTCAGGACGTCGAGCGCGAGGGCGAGAAGCGCCCGGCGGTGATTGTCGGCGGGGAGGCGGACGGTCGGCGTACAACGGCGGTCTCCGACGAACCTGACTGCGGTGGAGAGCTTCTCCCGGAGCGTCGCCGGGTTCTCGAGGTCGGCCGTGGTGACATCCACGACGTCGTCGTCGATTCTCTCGCGCACACGCTGGGCGGCGTTGAGCGGCAGGGTCGAGGCGAGGGCCGCGGGAACGGTGCCGTGGACGAGCAGTGAGCGCGTCGCCCCGAGAGCGAGGATCGTGGCTGTGGGCGAGTCGCCGTCGACGGCCGCGTGGGCGAATCCGAGCCGCTCCAGTGTCGCTGCGACCGCGGAGACATCGGCGCCGGACGGGATCACGACTCCCACCTCGTCGATCAGGACCATGTGGTGACGATCTCGCCGACCGTGGCGGGCCGACTGCCCTCCGCCGACGATCCGGGTGTCCGGCTGAAGCGCGGCGCCGTTGCAGGACAGCGGATTCCGTCGACGTCGACGAATGTCCGACGTGCCCGGTTGTGCGGGTGCTCGGCGGCTTCGGTCAGGGAGAGAACAGGTGCCACACAGGCGTCTGTGTCACCGAAGACGGCTTCCCACTCGTCGCGCGTCCGCGTTCGGAAGGTCGCGGCGATGGCCTGACGCATCGCGGGCCATGTGGTTGCGTCGGACCGGTCGGCGTCGTCGACGTGGAGGGGGAGAAGTCGGCAGAACTCGGCGAAGAACTGTGGCTCGAGGGCACCGACCGCCATCCACTCACCGTCGAGCGTCTCGTACACGTCGTACCAAGGTCGGCCGCCGTCGAGCATGTTCGTCCCGCGGCGCGTGGACCACTCACCCGCGGCGTTCATGCCGTGCAGCAGCGTTGTCAGTGATGCGGCGCCGTCGACGATGGCGGCGTCGACGACCTGGCCGTGGCCGGATCGCTGCACTTCCACCAGCGCGGCGAGGATGCCGGTGATCAGGTACAGCGATCCACCGCCGAAGTCGCCGAGCAGGTTGACGGGCGGTACCGGTGGGCCGTTCTCGGCACCGATGGCGTGCAGCGCGCCGGACAGTGCGAGATAGGTGATGTCGTGTCCGGCGGCGTGAGCACGAGGACCATGCTGTCCCCATCCCGTCATCCGTCCGTAGACGAGCCCGGGGTTGCGCGCCAGGCAGTCGTCCGGACCGACTCCGAGCCGCTCGGCCACACCGGGTCGATTGCCCTCGATCACGACGTCGGCCACCTCGACGAGGGTCAGCACCGATTCGCGTCCGGCAGGGGTGCGAAGATCGACGACGAGGCGGCGGCGCCCTCGCGCGAGCAGGTCGTGTGCCGCCGGCGCATCCGGTGTTCCGGGCCGATGGACGCCGACCACATCGGCACCGAGATCGGCGAGCAGCATCGCGGCGAACGGTCCGGGGCCGATGCCGGCGAGTTCGACCACGCGCAGCCCCTGCAGAGGGCCGTCGCTCACCGGTAGAGCCCGTCGATGTGATCGGCGTACTTGGTGGTGATGGAGCGTCGACGCAGCTTCATCGTCGGTGTCAGCTCGTCGCCTCCGACCGGCCACTCCTCGGTGAGCAGGGCCCACGCCCGGATCCGTTCGGCATCAGAGAGATCGGCGTTCGCCCGATCGATCTGATCCTGCAGCGCCGCACGCAGATCGGGGTTGTTCGCGAGCCGGTCCAGAGGCGTGTCCGCCGGTATGTCGTGGTCCTTCTGGAACACCTCCAGACCCTCGGGATCCAGGGTGATGAGTGCGGTCACGTAGGGCCGCGCGTCACCGACAGCGATCACCTGACCGATCAACAGTCCGGTGTTCTTCACCTTCGACTCGATCTTCACCGGCGACATGTTCTTGCCGTTGGAGTTGATGATGAGTTCTTTCTTGCGATCGACCATCCGCAGCTGCCCGAGTTCGTTCATGACGCCGATGTCGCCGGAGTGCAACCAGCCGTGCTCGTCGATGGCGGCCGCGGTCTCGGCCGGCTTGTTGCGGTACCGCGTCATGAGTCCCGTGCCGCGCACGAGGACCTCGCCGTCCTGTGCCAGGGATATCTCCATGCCGGGGCTGGCGCAGCCGGCGAAACCGACGCGATAGGGCTGGTCGAGTCGGCCCAGAGCCGTGGTACCGCCGCTCTCACTGAGCCCGTAGCCCTCCCGGGCGCGCAGACCGAGTCCGTGGAAGAACGCCATGAGTTCGAGGGTGACCGGCGCCGATCCGACCCCGGCGTACTCGACGCCGTCGAGGCCGACGGCGGCGAGCAGGTCGCGGCGGATGCTCTCTCCCGCACGCCACCGGGCGCGGACGTCCGCAGAGACCTGTGTGCCGGTCTGCTCTGCGGTGAAGACCTCGATGCCGAGGTCAACGGCCTCACGCATCGCCCGCCGCCGGGCGGGGTCCTCCTCGAGTGCGACGGTGCGTTCGATCATGCCCTTGAACCGTTCCAGGCTTCGGGGGGTCAGGAACACGTAGGCGGGCCGGACTTCGAGGTAGTGGTGTGAGAGCTGGCGGACGTCGTCGCAGAAGGTGACGCAGTGCCCCTGCACGACCGGCAGGTAGTAGGTGACCGCACGCTCGGCGGCATGTGCGAGGGGAAACGCGCTGAGCAGCCTGCGACCCGGAGCGACCGGCGCGACGACGTGGTAGACCTCGGCGCCGGCCAGGGCCGAGCGGTGTGACAGTTCGACGCCCTTCGGCGTCCCGGTGGTGCCCGACGTGTAGATGATGTGGCAGATGTCCTCGCGGCCGATCGCTGCCCACGAGGCCTCGAAGTCGAACCCGTCGTCGCGGCCGGCGCGGGTGAAGTCCTCTGGGGTGGACACCGCCACACCGGGTATCGCCGGCAGATCCTCGGCCGGCGAGTCGAACACCACGACGTGATCGAGGGACAGACCGTGTCGGATGACCGCGTCACGAACCGTGCCCACGAGAGATCTCTGGGTGACCAGGACGTCGATCCCCGCGTCCGCGACGACGTAAGCCATCTCGACGGCGGGCATCGTGTTGTAGATGCTCGTCGACACGGCACCGAGGTGCGACGCCGCGAGATCAGTGACGAGATGTTCGGGCCTGTTGGTCATCAACATCCCGACCGTGTGGTGTCGACGCACCCCGGCCTGGTGCAGAGCCGAGGCCCAGGTGCGGACCTGTTCGCGCACCTCGCCCCACGTCCACCGGATCCGGTCGTCGACCGTGCGATATGCGATCGCGTCGGCGAACCTGTGTGCTGTGCGCTGGAAAGCCGCAGGGACGGAGTTGATTCCGTCGATTCCGTCGACCTGGGCATCCGTCGGGTACCCCAGCTCGGCTGCCGTTTGCGCCATTGCGGCCTCCCTCTCCGGGCACCAAGGCCCTGTGGTACGAGACACAGTACGACGAATTAATCAATAACGCGAGTATCAATGTTGCGAGTATCGGCATGCCGGTGAACCGCGGGTCGCAGGGATACACTCACGCTCGAACGACCGGCGCCCCCTCCACCGAACAGGACCCACCTGCCATGAGCACCCCCGATCGATCTGCCGACAGCGGTGTCGGCCCGCTCAGCGCCTATCGCGACGAGGTGCAGGCACGCTACGGATCCGGAGCACGCTACGCCGCTGCGCTTCACCTCATGCTCGCCGAACGCCATGTGGTCGCGACCATCACCGACGTCCTCCGCCCCCACGGCCTGACGCGCCCGCAATGGTCGGTGCTGACAACGCTCCATCTCGCGCCGGCGGACCAGATCCCCCTGGGGCGGATCGCCACAGCGCTCGAGGTCCACGGCACGATCATCACGAATGCGGTCGACCGCCTCTCCGACCTCGGATTCGCCGAACGCGTCGTCGGCGCGCACGACCGCCGGTCCGTGTTGGCGGCGATCACCGCGGAGGGCTCGCGCTGCGCCGACGAGATCATGACGGAACTGTCCCGTCGACAGTTCGGGCTGAGCCGATTGGCAGAGAAGGACGTCCGCGGGCTCGGCCGCATCCTGAACTCGATCAGCCCGCAGGACTGAGAACCCATGACGGCCCGCGTCGAACTCGCCGATCGCCTCCGCGCACTCCATGAATCCGCCGTCACGAACGACGCCGACGACGCGACCTTCCGCCGCGCCGCAGCACTGATCGATCAGGCACTCGACGTCCTGGGCGACGGCCGGTCGGCGGCCGAGCACCGAGCGTGGATCACGCAGACCGGGGCGAGGAGTGCCAACCCCTACGACTCGGCGGAGAACCCGACCGCCGCCCCCCTGTACGTGGTGGACAACTCAGGTGGCCTGTACACGGCGCAGTTCACGCTCTCCCCGGTTTTCGAGGGACCCCCGGGGCGGGTCCACGGCGGTGTCGTCGCCGGAATTCTCGACCACGCGAGCGGCTTCGCCGTCCACAGCCTCGACATCCCGGCGATGTCGGTGTCGATCACCGTCGATCTTCGCGACGCCACCCCGTACGGCGAACCCTTGACGGTGACGGCGCGTGTCGGCGACAGCTCCGGTCGCAAGATGTGGGTCGACGGCGCAGTGTCCACGGCGGACGGTCGGGTGACCGCCACCTGCAGGACACTCATGATCACAGTGGCGTGATAGTCAAAAGCTAGATAGTCAAGTTCTTGACAATCTAGTGTGCGACGACGCAGACTCGTCGTCATGACCACCGCCGAGCCTCCGTCATCCACGACGGCACACACCGGCACCCGGGGTGTCCACACTTCCGCCCATCCTGCGATCGGCACCTATCAGGAGGCGTTGACACATCTCGGTCGCCGGAGCGAGATCCACACCGGGGAGGTGCCCGTCGAGCGGGGCGCGATCGCGATGTACTGCGCGATGATCGGGGACCCGAACCCCGCGTACTGGGACACCGACGTCGCACAGGCGAGCTTCGGCGGGCCGGTGGCTCCGCCTGCGCTGATCCAGGGGACCGTGCAGCCGCTGCCGTGGCGACCGGACGGCGGCGCCGTACAGGCCCTCGCGGTGTTCGCGGTCCCGCTGCCGGGAAAGACGCTCATCAACGTCAGCACCGACGCGGTCCACCACCGTCCCTTCTTCGCCGGCGAGACCATCAGCTATCACGACGAGGTGGTCGACATCTCGCCGGAGCGGACGACGCGTCTGGGCACGGGCCATTTCATCACCACGGTCTTCCACTACTGCGCGGGCGACGGATCTGCGATCGCTGACATCACCAACGTCATGTTCCGGTTCGGCGAGGCGGGCCGATGAGCACGGCCGGCGTCGACCATCCGGACGCAACCCTCAGTTGGGACACACTCGAGGCCGACGCGACGCTGCCGCAGCTGTCTCTGGCGGTCTCGGAACTGACGGTCATCCTCGTGCCGGTGTCGACCTGGGACCTCTTCCCCGGCCACCACTCGGTGGATTACGCCCGAGCGCAGGGCCAGGAGAACATCTATCTCAACACCATCGCCCTGCAGGGACTCGTCGACCGCACCGTCACCGATCATCTGGGCGCACAGACATGGATCCGTCGGCGAAAGATCACGATGGTCGGGTCGGTCTATCCCGGCGACGAGATCCGCGCCGCCGCAGAGATCCTCGCGGTGCGGCGACCCACCTCTGGCGTGGAACTCGACGCACGTGTCGAACTACGCACGGCGCGAGGGCTCGTGGTCACCGCCGAGCTGACCGCACAGCGATACGACCTGCACCGACACACAGACCCGGCGCGATCCCGACAGCACGACGCCGCCACCACAGTGAGGACATCATGAGCGAGAATCTCGAGGCCATCCGTCAGATCTGCACCGACATCGCCAAGCGTGTCGACCGCGCGTACATGGCGGAGCAGGGACGCAAACGCGAGCCGGCGACGAAGCTCATGGACCTGTGGGCCGAGACCGGACTGCTCGGCATCGCCCTACCCGAGGAGTTCGGCGGCATCGGGGGCGACATGACCGACCTCGCCAGTGCCATCGACTGGCTCGGACAGGACGGCCTGTTCCTGGGCAACGTCGTCCCCAACTTCATGTGCCGGATCCCGCTCGTCAAGTACGGCACCGACGTACAGAAGAAGAGTCTGCTCCCGGGGACGGCGACCGGCGAAGTGCTCTTCTCGTTCGCCATCACCGAACCCGACGCCGGCACCAACACGTTCAAGATCCGCACCACGGCCATCGAGCAGGAGGACGGCACCTATCTCCTCAACGGGACCAAGCACTACATCACGGGATTCGCCGACTCCACCGACTGCCTCGTGGTCGCGAGGACGCAACCCTATGACCCCGACAACCGCACCAAGGGCATCTCCCTGTTCTTGATCGACCCGCACGCGCAGGGGGTCTCGGCGACACAGATGGACATCGGGATCCATCTCGCCGAACGCAACTACGTCGTCTCCTTCGACGACGTACGCCTGTCGGCCGACAGCATGCTGGGAACCGACGGTCGCGGCCTGGCGGTGATGTTCGACTGCCTCAACCCCGAACGCATGATGGTCACCGCCGCGAACGTCGGACAGGCCGAGTACGTGCTCAACCGGGCGGTGGAGTACGCGAACACCCGCGCCCCGTTCGACACCCCCATCGGGGCGTACCAGTCGGTGCAACACCCCTTGGCCATCGCGAAGGTGAACATCGAGGCCGCACGGGCGTTGCTCTACAAGGCCACCGCCCACTTCGACGACGGCGGCGAGGCCGGACTCGACGCGAACATGGCCAAGTACCTCTCGAGCATCGCCTACAGCCAGGCGACCAACGCCGCGGCAGCGGTGTTCGGCGGCGGCTTCGCCGACATGGGTCAGGACATCATCCCGTTCTTCCTGCAGGCCAAGCTGAACGAGGTGGCACCTGTGAACAACAACATCGTGCTCAGCCACATCGCGCAGAACGCACTGAACCTCCCGAAGTCCTACTGAGACCGAGGCAGACGCACATGGCGACCCGTGACCGTTCCCCGCTCCCGAACGCGCCTGCGATCGCGGCAGCGGTCGAGCTACCGCCCGGTCGTCGGCCCGATCTCAGCACGCACCAGCTCTACCGGGCAGCGACATCCGCTCTTCTCGAGCAGGTCGGTGCGTCAGCCTCCCGGATAGACGGGCTGCTCACCCCGCCGCGTGACATGGGAGGCCCGCACCCGGACACCTTCTTCCACGAGAAGCTGTCCGAAGAGCTCGGGATCACCGCGCGGTACGCGATGATGGTCAACGCGGGCGGGGCCTCCTACGGATACATGGTCCAACAAGCATCGTTGGCCGTCGCGGCAGGTATGGCCGAGGCCGTGATCTGTGTCGGTGCAGGCAAGTTCGAGAAGATGGCGCCCGACGTGGCGGCACAGATGGTGCGCAACGCCTGTCACGAGGACTTCGAATTCCTCTACGGCGCCGTCATCCCTGCGCTGTACGCCCAGTACGCAACCCGGTACATGCACGAGACGGGAACGACACCGGACGATCTCGCCGCGGTGTCGGTCTCCGCGCGACAGTGGGCTCTTCGCAACCCGGCGGCGATCACACACGCCAAGGGACCGATCACCGTCGAGGACGTCCTGGCCTCACGCATGATCGCCAGTCCGTTCCACTATCTCGACTGCTCCATCCCGTGCGACGGCGGGGGCGCCGTTCTCGTGACCTCCGGCGCTCTCGCCCGCGAGATCACCGATCAGCCGGCCTACGTGTTGGGTTTCGGACAGCATCACGGGCACGGCTACGTCAGCCAGAGTCCCGGCATGGCGATCACCGGGGTGGCCGAGTCCGGCCGAGCGGCATTCGCGATGGCCGGCATCACTCACGGCGACATCGACCATGCGCAGCTCTACGACGCCTTCTCCTTCGCCCCCATCGTGCAGCTCGAACACCTCGGCTTCACCGACCCAGGTGAGGGCGGCCGGTGGTTCACCTCGGAGAAGACCTCCCCCGGTGGCGAATTCCCGGTGAACACCTACGGGGGCCTCATCGGCTACGGACACACCGGCGACGCGTCGGGGATGTCGATGATCGTCGAGGGGGCCGCCCAGGTGATGGGCGACTGTGGTGAGCGGCAGGTCGCCGCCGACACCGTTCTGATCCACAGCTACGGCGGGATGATGGCCGAGCACTGCACCCTCATCCTGGGACGACAGGACGCCTGATGACGATCAACCAGCCTCAACGGCCCGCCCCCCGGGTCGACCCGTTCGCTGTCCCCTACTGGGAGGCGTTGCGTCGCGGTGAGTTCGTGCTGCCGCGTGATGTGACGACCGGTGAGTTCCTGTCTCCCACACGAGCCGTACCCGGTGTCGAGGTGGAGTGGGTGCCGGCCGCACGCGGCGGTCACATCGTGTCCTACTCCTGGGTGTACCTGCAGCCGATGGACGGCTACGCAACGCAACTGCCGTATGTGTTGGCGACCGTGCGTCTCGACGACGGCCCGCAGATGATGTGCAACATCATCGACCCGGTCCCGGAGAAGGTGACCATCGACCGGCGGGTGGAGCTCGTCCTCGAGGCCCGGGCGAACGGTGTCGTCGTGCCCCAGTTCCGGGTGGCATGACCAGAGCAGGCTGACGACATGACGACAAGGGGACACCGATGACGTACGACGACACCCACTCAGCCGCGGTGCTGGAGGACCTCCTCGGCTCCCGGTACAGCTGCCGGGCGTACAGGCCCGAACCGGTCCCGCACGAGACGATCCAGCGAATCCTCACCACGGCACAGCGGTCGGCATCGTGGTGCAACACCCAACCGTGGGAGGTGATCGTCACCGAGGGCGCCGGGACCGAACGATTCCGTGCGGCGCTGTCCGACCACGCTGCGCGTCACGGCAACGACATGCACCCCGACATCCCGATGCCCAGTGCCTACACCGGGGTGCATCTGGAGCGACGACGCGCGGCCGGGTGGCAGCTGTACTCCGCGCTGGGCATCGAGCGAGGCGACCGCGACGCGTCAGCCCGCCAGGCAGCACAGAACTTCCGGCTCTTCGGCGCCCCGCATTGCGCAATCGTCACCGTCGACGCCGAACAGGGAACCTACGGCGCACTCGACACCGGTCTCTATGTCGCGGCCTTCCTCCTGTCCGCGCAGAGTCTCGGGGTCGCGGCAATCCCGCAAGCAGCCCTGGCCACCTACTCCCCGTTCGTCCGTGACCACTTCGCAATCCCCGCCGACCGTGCGGTCCTGCTGGGCATCTCCTTCGGCTGGGCCGACCACGACCACCCGGCGAACTCCTACCGCACCGAGCGCGCCGACACGGCCTCAGTCGTCCACTGGGCAGACTCGTAGACCACCACGTCCGAGCCTGACAGGCAGAATCCATTGGGCCGACCGGCATGGGGCAGCCGACTCCGACGACAGCGATTCGAGAGGTGAACTCGACGCTGCGCGAGACGATCGGCGCCTCAGCGATGAGCTACGCCACGCGTCGTGGCCTCGAGTGCGCGCACGGCGTCGACCAACTCGTCACACAGCCGTAGGACGCGGCGACGGTCTCGGTCGATCTCCGTGCGAGCCAATGCAGTTCGCAACCGGCCGACGTGTTCCAGATGTCGATCGCGCTCGAAGTTGTGGATGGTCAACCAGGCGTGCGGATCAGGGTGCACGATGATCCTTTCTGGGGAAGTACCGGGTCTAGGGAACCACCGGGAAGCCGTGGAGCAGGACCATCGCCGTCTTGCGGTCATCGTCATCGTCTCGAGGAGCCGTGCCGTCGGGCTTCGTGCGGTATCTGGCGACGACGCTGTCGATCTCGACGAACAGTGCTCGCATCTCCGCAGGCGTGAGACGGAGTGCGAAGTCGGCGGAGAACGCTGCCGCGGACCAGTCGTCCCCCCACGTCGTCGCTGTCGACTCGAACTCGACGAGACGCGACCAGTGATGGTCGAGCATCGCCCGCTTCGCCGACACGGCGACCTGTGCGGCTTCAGGGTCCCCGGCGAAGTCCTCGGGGAACCACTCCCACCCGTGATCGACTGACCGCCACCAGTGTTGACGCTTGTCGCCGGTCGGGTTCTCGGCCTCGACGACGAACCCGTGCTTGGCGAGCTGCCCGAGGTGATAGCTGACCGACCCCGGCGACTCGTCGACCAGATCGCCCAGCCCGGACACCGTCATGGGCCCGTGTGCGCGCAGAGCGTGGAGGAGCCGGATCCGGAGCGGGTGACTGATCGCCTTCAGCGTCGCGGGGCTGGTGATCCGCGAGACCTCGGACCTCGGAGTGGGCGGCATGAGTACACCGTATTCGCACAAGACACATTGTGCAATGTTTGTTGTGGAACTGGTGACCCATCCGCTCGGCGTCACATCACGATTCGCTGGAATGGCCCAGCGATCGCACATCTTCGTTAATGTTCCGACATGTCCGTTTCGGAGGCCTGGACCGACCTCCTCGCCCTGCTTCATGAGGAGGCGCCGCGGACCGCGGCGTCGCTTCTGCCACCTCCCCCGCCTGACACGGTCGCCTCGGCCGAGGCGTCGACGGGGCTGGACTGGCCGCGCGAGCTGATCGAGTACTTCTCGCTGCACGATGGCTGCGACGAGGGCGCGGATCTCCCGGGACAGGTACTGCCCGCTCAGGACCTGTTCGGCGTCGAGGCCGCACTCGTCGAGCGCGCGATGATGATCGAGGTCTGGCAGGGCCTGGCCGATGCCGATCCCGTCCTCTACGCGGGAGGTTATGACGCGCTGCCGGTCGAGTATCCCGAGGCCGGCCAGTCGGCCTTGGCCTTCCTTCCCCAGTACATCCCGGTGAGCGGAAGCGACGGCTACCTCTACTTCTGCGACCTCCGTCCCGGACCGCGACACGGGTGCATCCGCAGCTACGACAAGTACGAAGCGGACGACGGCGAACCCACCTGGGAGTCGATCACCGCCATGCTGGTCGACCTGAGACAGCGCATCGAGAACAGGACCAGCGTCGACGGTTGGGAGCCGCGCGTCGTCGACGGCCGCATCGACTGGCTACCTGAGGGCACCCACGACGCCGCACCGCCACCTACGCCACTCGAACCGGTGGTGATCCACACCGGTTACGACTCCCCGGAGGTCTCACTCTCCGACCACGAACCGGACGACCCCGGCGCCGACACCCACTCCATGTCGCGAGCCGTGATGGACTCTGCTGCAGCGACGTACGGTGCCGAGCGCGTCACGGATGCACAGACCATCATCCCGTGGATACCCGACGCTCCCGGCTTCGTCGCCGGCTGCGTGGCAACAGTGGACGGCGCCCCCATCTACTTCGCCGCCGTCGTCACCGACACCCCTGGCGAGTTCCTGGTGTACGAAGTGCCTCCGCAGGGACTTCGCTTCGAACGGTGAACCGCCTGATGAACTCCGCGATTCACCATCTCGCCCCTGTCGTCGCCCGGCGACGTCACCGGCCGGCCGTGTCATCCCGACGGCAGCATGGTGCGACGAAACTCTGCACCCACCAGGTCGGCGTGGACGATACGTCCATGCCGGGCGGCTGACTGCAGAGTTTCGTCGGCGTCGGAGGTCTGTCCGGACCTAGCGCGCCAGACCGGCGAGAACACCCTCGGCGCTGCGGGCTGCAGCCTCGCAGGCGAGTGCCGTCGGCCGGTCGAGGAGCGGGTGTCGCGCACGGGCGCGCCACATCCGGACCGCCTCGAGTGCGGCCGCGCGGACGGCGTCCTCGTCGCTCTCGGCGGCGAGCCCGAGGCGGATGGCCGGATCGGTGCCCATTCCGCCGACGATCTGCGTGAGGTCTCCGAGGTGCTCCTCGGGGAGATGGATACGACCCGACCGCAGTCGGCCGAGGAGACGAAGCTCGGCGAAACCGTGGACGTCGGCCAGCATCCGCGCCGCGTCGTGTCGGAGATCGTCGGCTCCGGAGGCGCGACTGTCGGACAGGATCCGCCCGACCGCGACGAGAGCGGAATGGCTCTTCAACTGCTCGGCGCGCTGCCCGAACTGCACGTCGATCACAGACCGCAACTCGTCGAGGCCACTGCGATCGATGAGTTCTGCTGCCAGCGTGGGGGAATCAGGTGTTCCGAGTCGGATCAGGGTGACCGCCAGACGAATCCCGAACATGCCGAACCGATCGAGCAGTCCAGACCGCTCGGCCGGCGAGATCGGTAGCTGCGTCGTCGCCGAGGCGAAGCGGTCGACGGAGAGCATCGCCAGATCGAGGTCCTCGGGCGCGACGCCGGCCAGTGCGACCAGGGCCCGGTACTCCACCTCGCGCATGGTGCGGGCCGCGAGGGCGACGAGCCCGGCGACGGGGACGACGGCCTGACACAGCCCGGTCCGTTCCAGTTCCCCGGCGAAGCGGGCCGCCACGTCGCGCGCGGACATCATCGCGTCCATCCGGCCGGCACCGATCTCGTCGGCGCGGGACACCACCCCGACCACACCGAGGGGTCCCGACTCGCGGCCGATGGACTCGTTGATGCGTGACAGCATCGAGGTGTCGGCAGCGGACAGCGTGCGCAGCAGGTACACGACCGCATCAGCACCGGACTCCGCGTCCTCGGGGGTCAGCATGTCGACGGTCTGCGCCGACACCTCCCGCGACAGCGACGCGGTGCCGGGGGTGTCGATGATCGTCGTGGTGCGCAGCGCCGACGCCGGCCAGGTGACGTCGAGACGGGACACCCGATCGGATGTGAGCGTGCCGAAGTCGAAGGTCAGACGTCCACCGGGACGAAGAACCGGGATGGACGTCGAGCGGTTCTCGTCGTAGGTGGCGGTCACCGACGGGGTGGGGCCCTGCCGGTACCAGGTGACCACGCGGGTGCACTCCGTCGCGTCGGTCGGGGCGATGTCCTGCCCGACGATCGCGTTGAGCAGCGTCGACTTCCCCGCCTTCAACGATCCCGCGAGGGCGATGCGCAGCGGCTCGTCGAGGCGCCGGGAACACTCCAGCAACCGGCCGTAGGTGGTCGGGTCGTCGGCGTGCGCCTGCAGTGCCGCATCGATCAGCGTCCGCGCGCGGTCGAGCGTCCTCACGCCTGCCATGGTGACGGATCGGCGCCGTGCCGACCCGACCGGCCCGTCGCGGGTGTCGCGGCGGACGGGGTGGGCGTCGCCTGCGCGACCGCCGGGCGGACCGGTCCGGCGGCCAGCTCGAGGCGATCGGAGACGGTGCGCAGCGCGGCGACCGCCCGCAGCTGCTGTTCGAGTTCGGTGGTGCGGGCCGCACGCAGCGAGTGCTCCGACGTCGCGGCCTCCTGGGCGGCTCGCAGCGACTCCGACACCGACCGGGCTGCCTGGTCGGCGACGTCGACGAAGTGATCACGCAGTGCCCGCTGCACATGCCGCAGTCGGTCGCGCGACTCCTTGCCCACCTGGAAGCTGACGTCGTCGGTGAACGCGTGGATGGCCTGTTTGGCCTTGATCCGGCGCTGGTCGACGCGGGCGCCCTTGTCGTCGCGGTACGCCTTCGACCCGAGCAGCACACCCGCGCCGACGGAGATCGGGTTGATCAACGCCAACCCCATCAGGGTGGTGATGAGACCGAACATGAGGACACCGCCGTAGGACCCGCGCAGACCGATGAGCGCCTTCTGTCCGATGCCGAGACGACCGGATTCGAGGTCGGCCAGTTCGGTGACCGGGTCGAAGACGCCGTCGATGTCGGCGATGTCGAGATCGGGCAGGTGGGTCTTCGCCGTCTCCGCGAAGTGGTCGGCGACGCGGCCGGCCAACCAGATGGCCTGCTCGTGCGCCCACACGAAGTTGTCGCCGACGGCGGTCGCGATCTGGTCGGCCAACCACTCCGAGAGCTGCGGCCAGTCCTTGCCGGGGTCGCCCTCGTCGACGGCCTTCTCGGCCTCGCGGGTGACCGCGCGCAGGCGGTCCCGCAGATCGTGGTCCACGTCGCCGGCGAGGTCGGCGATGCCGTCGGACAGGGTCTGCTGCCAGCGTGAGGACTTCTGCTGCATCTCCTCGGCCGCGGTCTGCGCCCGGCGCAGACCCTCCAGCGCAACCGCGGCCGTCTCGGGGTCGCGCAGCGCCGCGAGTTCGCTGCCCAGGGTGAGCGCGAGGTGTTCGGACACCGACCGCAGGTCGAGTGCGACGGATGCGCGGGTGGTCTGCTCGGCGTGCGCGACGACGCGATCGCGCAGGAACGCGTAGAGGTCGGTGAACCCCGACTCGGCCATCAGGCCGGCGTCGTTGCGACGGATGGCGTGGCTGCGCAGCAGGGAGCTGATCGGCAGCAACGGCACGTCGATGCCCTCGCGCTGCAGGTGGGCGCGGTCGGCGTCGACGATGCGGCGCCAGTGGGGATAGAGATCCGTCTTCGACACCAGGCACGCCACCGTCGGGCACAACGACGTGACCTGCTTGAGGAACTGCACCTCCGGTTCGGTGAACTCCTGGCTCGCGTCGGACACCATCAGCACCGCGTCGGCGGACGGGATGAGACCCAGGGTCGACGCCGCGTGCGGGTTGCCGTGCCCGCCGACCCCGGGTGTGTCGACGAGGACGAGACCGTCGGCGAGCAGCGGGTTGGGCGCCGACACCTCGAGACGCACCACGGGACGCCCCTCCGCGTACGGGGTGTCGGGGGTGATGCCGCGGATGGCGTCGACCGGGATCTCGACGCGGACGGGTTCACCGCCGGGCTCGTCGAGGACGAGGTGCGCCGACGCCGTCGTCGCGTGCTGCACGAGGGTGGGCACGGCGGTGGTCTCGTCGTCGCCGACCGAGCAGACCTCCATGTCGAGGAGGGAGTTCACGAACTGGCTCTTGCCCTGCTTGAGCTGACCGACCACGACGATCCGCAGACGCGGGTCGATGATGCGTGTACGGGCACCGTCGAGACGGGCGACGAGATCCTCGCGATCGAGACCGGCGGCGACGGTGGACATCTGCCGCAAAAGTTCTTCCAGCTGGCGGCTCGACGACTGGTCGGCCGCCTGCATCTGCTGACCCGGCATCTGCCCCGATGTGGCGGCACCCCCGGCCGTGGGGGTCGGTGGGGCGGACGATCCGTGGGGCGGAGGCGTGGGCTGCATGGTGGGCGCGGCGGGGTCCTGTCTCGAGTCGGCGCGATGCTCCGACGACGTCGGGTGGCGGCTGGGGCGGCACCGGAACCACACCGGCCCCGCACGCTCAGCGTACGGGGCCGATGCCGTCACAGGGCCTCGAGACGGCAGTTCGGGGCAACCGTCTCTTCGGCCGTGACCGGCTCTGTGGCGCCGGGCCCGGGAAGGGGCCCGGCGGCGGGATCAGCCGTGGCCGATGTCGGTGTGGTGCGTGCCGGCCGACGGGTCGGTGTGGCCACCGCCCAGATCGGACAGACCGCCCGTGAGGTCGCCCAGGCCACCCTGCAGACCGCTCGTCAGCCCGTTGTGCAGGCCGCTCGAGAGGTCCGAGTGGTCCGTCGTGCTGCCGAAGGTGCTGTCGGGGTTCAGTCCCGACCATCCCGATCCGGTGGAGTGCGACGCGGACGTGTCCGGGAAGGCCGTGCTGTGCTGCGCGACCGACGGGTCCGACGCGCTGGCCGACGGGCCGACCAGGTGCGGGCCGGAGCCGGACGGACCGATCAGGTCCGGACCGGATCCCGAGGGACCGATGATGTTCGGGCCCGATCCCGACGGGCCGACGATGTGCGGCCCGGATCCCGAGGGACCGACGATGTCGGGTCCGCTGCCGGACGGTCCGATGATGTTCGGGCCGTTCACGATGGGTCCGACGAGGTCGGGGCCGTGGAAGATCGGGCCGACGACGTCGGGGCCGTTGAACACCGGACCGACGATGTCCGGGCCGTTGAACACCGGACCGACGATGTCGGGACCGTTGAAGACGGGGCCCACGATGTCGGGACCGTGGAAGATCGGGCCGACGATGTCCGGGCCGTTCAGCACCGGGCCGATGATGTTCGGGCCGTTGATGATCGGACCGACGATGTCGGGACCCGACGGCAACTCCGGCGACAGGCCGCCGATCAGACCGCCCAGTGCGCCACCGAGGTCGGGGACACCCGGGGTGGGGAGGGTCGGGGCCGGCAGGTCGGGCAGGCCGATCCCGGGCAGACCGCCACCGGGCAGCGAGCCGAGGTCCGGGAGTCCGACGTTCGGCAGGCCGCCGAGATCGGGCAGGCCGAGCACCGGGGCACCGGAGATCGCACCGGAGAGGGCGCCGGAGAGCTGCGCGCCGAGCTGTCCGTTCAGGGCGAGCGCGTTGGTCACCGAGCCTGCCAGCGCGGCGCCGAGACCGGCACCTGCACCGAGCTGCGAGATGAGCTGGGCACCGCCGTCGGCCGCGATCGCACCGCCGAGCACCGCACCCAGGCCGGCACCGACGGCGCCCGCCAGGGGGCCGCCCGCCGAGAGCGCGGTGGACAGGGCTCCACCGAGGTCGGCCGTGCCGCCGATCGCGCCGGGGTCGAGCGCCAGTGCACCACCGAGAGCGGTGCCGAGCTGCGCGGTCAGCGCGGGGTCGACGTCCAGCGCACCGGTCAGTCCGGAGGCGATGGCACCGCCGACCGCCAGCGGGTCGAGTGCACCGCCGACACCGAGCGCGCCACCGAGGTCGAGCCCACCGGAGGCGACACCACCGAGGGCGGCACCGAGTTGTCCGGCGACGTCTCCACCGGCCGCGAGCGACGAGCCGAGCGCGGCCGCGAGCGTGGTCTGCAGACCGGCGCCGGCGCCGAGGACACCGCCGAGGGCGGCCCCGAAGTCGGCGGCACCGAGACCACCGGCGGCGAGGGCACCGGTCAGGGCGGCCCCGATGTCCGGGACGCCGAGAGCGCCACCGAGCCCGAGGCCGGCGCCCAGGTCGCCGGCGAGACCGAGGGCCCCGTCGAGTCCCAGTCCGCCACCGAGTCCGGCTGCGGCTCCGAGGACACCGGTGAGCGCGGTGGAGAGGTCGGCACCGCCGGCGAGCACGCCCGCCAGCTGGGTGCCGAGTGACCCGGACAGTGCCGTGCCGAGAACTGTCCCGAGGGACGCGCCGACACCGGCGGCGAGAGAGCCGCCCGCACCGAGGGCGCCCGAGAGGACGGCCGTGAGGTCGCTGCTCGCCGACAGCAGGGTCGTGGGGTCCAGACTGCCGGCGAGCAGCGAGTTCAGTGAGGCGCCGAGGGCGCCGATCGCGGTGCCGTCGACGCCGAGCACGGCGCCGAGGCCGGTGGCGAGCGTGCCACCGAGATTCGCGGTGAGGGACGGGTCGATGACGACCGTGCTGCCGAGTCCGGCGGCGACGCCGAGGACCGGCGCGATCGCGGCACCGAGGCCCGCGGCGAGCGATCCGCCGCCCGCGAGCGTCGCGCCGAGCGCGGTGGACAGCTGGCCGGCGAGACCACCGTTCAGCAGGGCACCGAGGTCGGCGCCGAGCACACCACCCGCGCCGAGCGCCGCGGTGAGGGCGCCGCCGAGATCGGCGGCCAGGCCGGTGGCGGCACCCAGTCCGAGCGCACCGTCGAACACGGTCGAGAGCGCGGCCTGCAGCCCCAGCCCGCCGGAGAGCAGTCCGGCGAGCTGAGCGCCCAGTGCGCCGTTCAGGGCGGCCCCCAATGCCGTCCCGAGCGAGGCGCCGAGACCGGCGGCCACCGTGCCGCCCGCACCCAGCGTCGCGGCCAGGACCGCGCCGAGATCGGCCGACCCCGCGAGGACGCCCGCGAGATCGAGGCCGCCACCGAGTGCGGTGTCCAGCGCCGCGCCGAGCTGACCGACGATCGAGCCGTCCAGTCCGAGTGCGCCACCGAGAGCGGCGGCGAGGCTCCCGCCCAGTCCCAGGGCGAGCGACGGGTCGAGGATGGCGGTCAGTCCGCCGCCGACGCCGACGAGCGCGGTCAACGTCCCGCCGAGCGCGGCACCGAGGTCGGCACCGATGACACCGCCGGCGGCGAGGACACCACCGAGCGCGGTGGACAGCTGAGCCGAGAGCGTCGAGTCGAGGACCGCAGAGATCGTGGCCGGCAGGACACCACCGGCGGAGAGCACCGCGGCGAGCGAACCGCCCAGCTGAGCGGAGAGGTCGCCGGTGACGGTGCCGAGCAGCGCGGCGCCCGCACCGAGATCCAACGCGCCCCCGAGCACGGTGCCGAGGGCGGCACCCAGACCGGCGCCACCGGCGAGCAGACCGGCGAGCTGCGCCCCGAGTGCGCCGGTGAGGCCGATGCCTCCGCCGAGCGCGACGCCGAGGACGCTGCCGAGAGCGAGGCCGAGGTTGCCCGCGACGGCACCGCCGGCCGCGAGGACACCCGAGAGTGCGGTGCCGAGGGCCAGGCCGAGATCGCCGCCGCCGGCGAGGACGGCAGCGAGATCGATCCCGCCGGCCGCCGAGAGCGCGGCGTCCAGGGCACCGGCGAGAGCGGCGGTGACGCCGCCGCCGAGTCCGAGTGCACCGGTGAGGGCGGCCGAGAGCGCACCGCCCGCCCCGAGCACACCGGCGAGGTCGAGCGCGCCACCGAGCCCGGCGACGGCACCGAGCGTGGCGCCGAGGGCCAGACCGAGGTCGGCGCCCAGGGCCCCGCCGGCGGTCAGCACACCGCCGAGGGCGGTCTGGAGGGTGGCGGTCAGGTCGCCGGCGAGCCCGGCGATGACGGAGGCGTCGAGCAACCCGGTCAGCGTCCCGGCGAGGCCGCCGGTCACACCGAGCGCCGCACCGAGCGCCGTCGAGAGGTTGGCGACCACACCGGCGGTCAGGTCGGCGCCGAGGCCCAGTGCCCCGCCGAGGACCGTCGACAGCGACCCGGCGACACCGAGACCCCCGGCGAGTGCGGCGGCCAGGTCCGCGGTGAGCGCGCCACCCGTCGCGAGGACCCCGCCGAGGGCGACACCCAGGGCGGCGCCCGCGTTCGCGGCGAGCGAGCCACCGACGGCGAGTGCGCCACCGAGGGCGGCGCCGACGGTCGCGGCACCGCTCGCGGCGATCACCGCTCCGATGCCACCGGCCGCGTCGACCGCGGCGTTGATGGTCCCGGCGAGCTGGGCACCGAGGCCCGCGGCGAGACCGAGGCCGCCGGTGAAGACGCCGGCGACCGTCGCCCCGAGGTTCAGGAGGCCGTCGACGCCGAGGACGGCCGCGATGTTCCCGCCGAGTGCGACGACCGCGTCGACGAAAGCACCGAACGCCGCGCCGAGCCCGAGGGCGATGTCGCCACCGAGCTGGACCGCGCCGGCGAGAGCGGCGGCGAGGACCGCGGAGAGCTGCGCCCCCAGCGCCAGGTCGCCGAGACCGACGCCGATGTTGCCCAGGCCGAGGCCGACGAGGTTGGAGAGGTTGAGGTCGCCGAGGTCGCCGAGGGCGATGCCACCGAGCGTGAGGCCGCCCAGGCCGAGACCGATGTTGCCGAGCGTCAGCGACGGGAACGCGATGCCGCTGAGGTCGATGCCCCCGAGCCCGCCCAGGTTGATGCCCCCGAAGCCACCGAGGTTGATGCCCCCGAGGCTGAAGCCGCCGAGGCTGATCCCGCCGAGCCCGCCGACGGCGACACCGCCCAGGCCACCGACGCCGATGCCACCGATGCCACCCGCGCCGCCGCCGATGCCACCGAGACCGCCCGCCGCGGGGATCGCCCCGGCGTTGACGATCTGCGGGAGCCGCGAGCCGCCCGGGAACAGGCCGGACTCGGCGACCAACGGCGCCGCCGCCGCGATGTCGGCGTGGCACAGGTTGCTCAGGCCGGCGTCGTTCAACGCGCACTGCGGGTCCGCCATGTAAGCGGCGGCCGCCTTGTCGTCGCGGAGCAGGTTCAGGATGAAATCGAGAACGGCGTTCGTGGGCATCGGGACTCCTCAAGTGTTCGGGCCCGCTCCCCGCAGGGGGGAGGCAGGGAGCGGGCTCCGTGGGGCTGACACCGGGTGCCGGGGGGTGCACCGCTGGTGTCGAGATGAACGCTAGGTCCGGCGGGGTGTCCGGGTGAACGGGGACGATCCCCCTTCTCCGGGAATGGGGGGCATTAGGGGATCCCCGGGGGTCGTTAGGGGATCGGGGGATCCCCCCGCCTTTCCGCGTCACATCGGTGACGTGCGGTAACGAACGGGTGTTTGATGACGACAACGCCATGGACACCATCCGCAATGAGGAGCGACGCCCCATGCCCACCGCACTCGGGATCACCGTCGGGACCACCACGTCGGTCGCCGTCAGCACCACCCCGTCGGGCACCTACGACGCCCTGGTCCGCCGGACCGCGCTCGAGGTCGCTCCCGGCCGAGAGCCGGCCCTCGCCACCAGCGGGTCGGCCGAGGCCGGCTCCTCGCTGTCCGGGTTCACCGCCCGCGTCGGCGACCCGGTGGCCCTCGTCGCCGACGACGGCCGCCAGTTCACCGGCGAGGACCTCTACGCCATCGCCCTGGCCGGTGTGGTCGCGGAGACCGGCGTCGATCCGGACACCGTCGTCGTCGCCTGCCCCAACGGATGGCAGGCCTACACCGTCGACGCCCTCCGGGCCGCGGCGGACGCGCACGGGCTGACCGACCTCACCCTCGTCCCCGAGGCGATCGCCGCGGTCGCGGCCGCAGAGGCCACGCGGGGCGAGCCGTTCCACGCCCCCGCCCCCGCACACGGCGCGCATGCCGCCGCGACGTCCGAGGAGTCGTCGTCGGGCTCCGGTCTCGTCGCCGTCTACGACCTGGGCGGCTCGTCACTCGACATCACCCTGGTCCGGACGGGCGAGGCGTCGCAGATCCTCGGCCGCCCCCAGCACACCGACGACATCAGCGGCGCGGCGTTCGACCAGCTGCTCCTCGCACACGTGGTGGAGTCGGTCGACGCCGCCGACTCGATGGATCCCTTCGATCCCGGCACGGTGACCGCCCTCGAGCAGTTGCGCGAGCGGTGCGCCCGGGCCAAGGAGGCCTTGTCCTCCGAGACGGACACCGTCGTCAGCGTCGACCTGCCCGGAGTCCACACCGACATCCGTCTGGTCCGCGACGAGGTCGAAGACCTGCTGCGGGAACCGATCCTCACCTCGCTCACGCTGCTGCGCGAGACCGTCGCGGCGAGCGACCACAGCCTGCGCGACCTCTCCGCCGTCGTGCTGACCGGTGGTGGCGCGTCGATCCCGCTGGTGAGCGAGGTGCTCTCCGGCGCGCTGCGCGTCCCGGTGATCGCCGACGCCGACCCGGTCACCACCTCGGCGTTCGGCGCCGCGGTGCTGGCCTCGGAGATCGCATCGGCCTCGGCCGCGCTCGACGCCATGCCCGCCAACGCCGCCGCCTCCGCCGCCGAGCTCGCCGCGGCCCGCTCGGCGCGCGTCTCCCCGGCGCCGCGCACGACGGTCGTCGAGAAGACCACGATGGGTCGGACGAAGCGGCTGGCCATCATCGGCGGTGCCGCCGTCGCGATCGCGGTGCTCACCGCGGGCGGCCTGTCACTGGGCACCGCGCTCACCCAGGAGCCCGCACGCTCGACGACCACACCCACCACGACGTCGACCGCACCGTCCGCCTCGACCGGCGCACCTGCCGCATCCGCGACGAACCCGACCGGATCGCAGGGTTCGACGGGGTCCGGCGCGGGTCAGCGCTCGCCGCAACAGCAGTCGGGCGGGACGAACCCCGGCACACCGGGCTCCGCGGGGACCTCCGGCGGCGGCGCGCAGTCGGGCGGATCCGGCGGGACGCAGTCGGGTTCGGGCGGCGGTACGTCGTCCGGCAGTCAGACCTCCTCCGGCGGGGGTTCGTCCTCCGGCGGCGGGACGCAGTCGGGCGGGGGCACCTCCTCGGGCGGCGGCAGCACGGGTGGCGGCACGTCGTCCGGTGGCGGCACGTCGTCGGGTGGTTCGGGCGGCGGCTACACACCGCCGGAGACCGGCGGCCGTCCGACCCTGCCCAGCCTGCCCACCTACACCTACACACCGCCGAATCTCGGTGGCGTGACCAATGTGCCGGGCGCGATCGTGGGCGGTGCCCGTGACACGGTCGGCGGACTCGGGAACGCGGTCGGCGGGTTGCTCGGACAGTGACCGCCGGTCTGCGTCCGTCCGGGCCTGATCTCTCCGGCATGCCCGACGCACGGTCGTTGGTGGTCGACGCGACCGCGTCGGCGGATCATCCGTGCGCCTACGGCGTCGTCGGGGTGGCCGGATCGGGGACGTCCACGGTCCTCACCGCGGTCGCCGCCGCCGCGGCCGGCGACGACCCCGCCCGGATCGTCCGCGGGCTCCCGGTGGATCCCGACCCCGGACGCGTCGTGGTGGTCGACGACGTCCACACCCTCGACGACGACGCGTTGGCACACCTCGCCACACTCCTGTCGCGCCAGGACATCTCGGTCGTCGTCGGCGGCCGGTCGCTCGACCACCGACGCGCTCTGCACGACACCCTCGCCGCGGTCTCCGCACGGGGACGCGTGGTCTTCCTGGCACCGCTCACCGTCGCCGGGGTGGTCGAACGGTCCCGCCGTCGCCTCCTCACCGCCGCGGCGGCCGCCGTCGTCCGCGCGTCGGGGGGAAACCGTGCGGCCGTCGACGCCGGGCTGGCTGCACTGTCCACCCATCCCGAGGAGACAGACCAGCGGGTCCTCGCCGACCTGGCGACCGCGGCCGTCGCCGCGCGCCACCACCAGGCCCTGCGTCGCCTGGACCGTCTGGTGCTGCGGACCCTCGCGATCGCCGGCGCGGGCGCGACCCTCGATCCCGACACTGTGTCCGCGGTGTGCGAGGTCGACGACGCGCGCGCACGCGCGCTCATCGACGAGGCCCGTGCGTCGGGGTTCCTGGGCGACTCCGACGGGTTCCTCGCCGCCGCGGTCTCCCCCCTCTCGGCGGTGGTCGGCGCACACCAGATCACCGCGGTCCGCGAGGCGGTCGTCCGGATCCGGCTGGCGCACAACACTCTCACCGTCGACGGCGCGATCGCGGCCGCGCAGTCCGGCATCGCCGATCCCGGTCTGGCCACACTCCTCGTCGACGCCGCGCGCGACGCGACCGGGCATCGTCGTATGACCGTGTGGTCGGCAGCGCGCGCCGCAGGTGCCGATCACGCGGTGGTGGACCCCGAACTCGCCCGCGCCGCCCTCGAGACCGGCGACCTCACCGTCGCGACCCGGGTCGCCGACGACTCCCTCGCCTCCACCGACGACGACGTCGTCGCGCTCGGTGTGCGTGTCGGAGCGGCGGTCGCGGCGCGTCGCGGAACGTACTCCCGTGCGGCACAGCTCTTCCGCTGGCTCGGCGCCGACCGCGCCGGGACCCAGGCCGCCGCGGGTGTCGTCGCACTGCTCGGTGCCGGGGACCGAGCCGCCGCCACGGACTTCGCCACCGTCGCGCGCTCGGCGCCACCCACCACCGACAACGCGGCCGACGCCCTGCTCGCCGAGGGGGTTCTCGAGTCGCTGGACTCCCCCGCAGCGGCGGCGGTCGGGTCGGTGTTGCGGTCGATGTCGCTGCGCACCGACGTCGGGATCCCGGTGGAGGACGCCGCCGACCTGGCGGTGCTGCTGCACCTGCACAGTGGGGATCTCGGCGGTGCGCGCGCCGTGGTCGACCGCGCCGGCATCGACCAGCCGACCCCGTCGGTCCGCCTGCGCCTGCTCGAGGCGTGGATCGCGCTCGCGGCGGGCGATCTGACCGAGACCGCGGAGATCGTCGGGGGCGTCGCGCCGCTGCATCATCGCGATCTGCTCCTCGCCCATGCCCTCAGCGCTGCTGTCGCCCGTCGGCGCGGTGATCCCGGCACCCTCGGTGCGGCCTGGCGTGCCGCGCAGACGACGGTCGCCGAGGCCGAGGTCGACCTCTTCTCGCTGCTGCCGTTGGGTGAGTTGTGGCTGGCCGCGGTGCGACTCGGGGACACCGGGCGCATCGGGCATCTCGTCGAGGGCGCCGGCCGCCTGCTCGCCGATCTCGGCGACCCACCGGTGTGGGCGACGACCTGGCACTGGTACGGCGTGCAGGCCGCGATCCTCTCCGACCAACCCGCGGCTCTGGTCCCCCATGCGCGGGCACTCGGGGCCGCAGCCGACTCCACCCCGTACGCGGCTGCCCTCGCTCGCGCCGGACGCGTCTGGCTGCGCGTGTTGCAGGGGGACGAGGTGGCCGACGCGCCCCTGTCGGAGTCCGACATCCACCGCGCCGCCACGGAACTACAGGCGTGGGGACATGCGTTCGACGGGGCCCGGTTGGCCGCGGAGGGTGCGATGCGCATCGGCGACACCCGGGCCGCGACCGCACTGCTGCAGACCGCACGCACCATCGGGACGGCAGGGCCGGCGGGCGACGCCACGCAGGGCGGCGCGTCGGCGTTGTCGGAGCGGGAGGCCGAGGTCGCCGAGCGTCTCGTCCTCGGCGAGACCTACCGGGAGATCGGTGCAGCGCTGTACATCTCGGCGAAGACGGTCGAGCACCACGTCGCGCGGATCCGTCGACGCCTCGGCGCCCAGTCGCGGTCGGAACTGTTGTCGGTGCTGCGCGCGGCGGGTTACGGCTCGTCGACGGACTGAGATCCGGACGCCGGGCTCACCCGATCGTGTGACCGCACGCTGAACCCGGCGCTGGTGTCGCTGTCGTCCTTCGCGTGCCTGCCGGCCGTCGTGCCCGAGGTCGTCGTCCCAGCGGTCGTCGTCCCAGCGGTCGTCGTCCCCGGGCTCGTCGTCCCGACCGCGACCGCGACCGGGTCGGTGGAGGCGGGAGGTGACGAGATCGGCTGTGTCGCCGCCGGAGTCGTCGTCGGGAACGAGCGCTCGGTGGATCGATGCGACGCCACCGCGGTGGGCGTGATCGTCGCGTCGGGGAGTGTCGGCGCGGCATCCGCCGGAGCGGGCTCCTTCGCCAGAGCTGTTCGGGCAGACACCGTCACCGCGGGCGCGGACACGGCAGGCGACGACACGGCACGCGAGGACACCGTGGTCGGGACCGCGGTCGGGATGGTGACCGGGCCACCCGGGATCACGTCGGACCCGAATGTCACCCCGGAAGGCCCGCCCACCGACACGCGCACCAGGTCGCGGGTGAACTCGGGGACGGGGACCACGCCGATGGTGGTGACGCGGAACGACGTCGGGTCCACCAGTGCGTAGGTCCACACCGGTGATCCGGCGGTGTTCTCCGCCGTGAACACCACGAGGACCGAGGTGCACGACCCGACCCCGTCGGCCGAGGCCGAGGCGTAGAGCGCGACACATCGGACGGCTCTGGCTCCCAGAGCATCGAGCGCGGTGGCCGATCCGCCGACGGCGACGGCGGTCGCGGTACCGGAACCGCTGAGCGCCACCGACACACCCGACACCGCCGTGGCGTGGGCAGACCCCCGGAGAAACGCGCCGGCGACGGCGCCCGACAGCGGGGTGACGGCGTTCGCGTCCGCGGATCCACCCGGGATCCCCAGCAGCCCGGCGGAACCCGTCTGCACGCCGACAGCGAGTCCCGTTCCGTGGATGCGCGCCGTGCCGTCTCCGAGGATGACCGCGGCGGTGCTGGTGGGCTGCACACCGATCGACCCGAGTAGCGACACGATCTGCGGCGCGGCCGCGGCGAGAGCATCGGCGACCAGGGGCGTGTCCGCGTCGCGGCAGTCGACCGAGGCGGTCACCGTCCCACTGCCCGCGGTGCAGTGGGCGAGCACGGTGTAGGGGGCCGCCGCGGCGACCGGAACGGCGGGGATCGCCGCGACGAGCGCCGCCGACGTCACCCCGACGGCGACCGCCGCCCCACCTGCAGCACGCCCGACGACCGTCATCCCGCACCCCCGACCCGGTGGTCGCCGTGACCACCGCGCGGAAAGATATCAGCCGGTCGTGCGCGGGATCACCACAATGGTGCTGCGCGTGGCGAATTCGCGATCGTTGACTGCAGGCTACGGGTCCGCGCGCTTGCGGCGGGGCTGCCACACGACCAGTGCGCTGGTCCGGGGCACCGGCACCAGCTCACCGCTGTGTCGGCGACGGGTGTCGGCACGCGCGGCGGCGAGCTCGGCCTCGAGCTCGCGGACGCGCGCGGACAGCGCGTCGACGTGGTTGGTCAGGTCGATGATGCGTTTGATGCCCTCGAGGTTGACGCCCTCGTCCTGCGAGAGACGTTGCACCTCGCGGAGCAGTTCGACGTCGCGCTGCGAGTAGCGACGGCCTCCGCCTGCAGCCCGTTGTGGACGGACCAGCCCGAGCCGGTCGTAGGTCCGCAGCGTCTGGGCGTGCATGCCGGCCAGCTCGGCCGCCACCGAGATCATGAACGTCGCGCCGTCCGGCGGGGTGTCACGACGGTTGCCGGGCATCACTGGTCACCCCATCCCTCGCGGGGGCGGAACCCGTCCGCACGTTCGGCGTCGGCGTACTCACGGAGCTTCGCGAGCGCGTCGGGTCCCAACGAACTCGGCACGGCCACCTTGACGGTGACGAGGAGGTCACCGGCGCCACCCGATCGCTTGGGCACACCGCGGCCGCGGACCCGCAACGTCCGCCCGTCGGCGGTGTTCGGTGGGATCTTGAGACCGACGGTGCCGTCCAGCGTGGGCACCGAGACCGTCGCGCCGAGCATGATCTCGCCGAAACTGACGGGCAGCTCGACCTTCAGGTCGTTGCCGGACCTCGTGAACACCTTGTCCTGACCGACGTGCACGGTGACGTAGAGGTCACCCGACGGCGCGCCGCGCAGGCCGGCCTCACCCTGGCCGGCCAGCCGGATGCGTTGCCCGTCCTCCACACCGACCGGGATCCGCACGTTGATGGTGCGGGTGCGGACGGTCACGCCGTTGCCGGCGCAGTCGGGGCAGGCCTCGTCGATCTTCGAGCCGGTCCCCTGGCAGTCCGAACAGGGTTCGCTGAACCCGAAATGGCCCTGGTTGCGACTCACCACGCCGGCGCCGTTGCACGTCGGGCAGACCCGCGGACTGGTGCCGGGCTTGGCGCCGCTGCCGTGGCAGGTGGTGCACGGTGACGGGGACGTCAGCGACAACGACACCGTGGTGCCGCGTGCGGCGTCGCGGAATCCGAGCGTCGTCTCCGCCTCGAGGTCGTTGCCGCGCTTCGGGCGCGACGACGTGCGGGGCGCGCGGTTGAACAGGCCGCCGAAGAGGTCTCCGATGTCCGCGCCACCGGCACCACCGCCGCCGCCGAAGAGGTCGCTGACGTCGAACCCGCCACCGCCGAAATCGGTCGTGCGGGTGTAGCCGCCGGGGAAACCGTTCGCTCCGCCGTTTCCGCGGAACGCGCCGCCCGCGAACGCCTGCCGGGTCTCGTCGTACTCCTTGCGCTTCGCCGGGTCGCCGAGGACGCTGTGCGCCTCCGAGACGCGCTTGAACCGTGCCTCGGCAGCTGCGTCACCCGGGTTGGCGTCGGGGTGGAGCTCACGCGCGAGTTTGCGGTAGGCCTTCTTGATCTCGTCCGCCGAGGCGTCCGAAGCGACGCCCAGATCCTTGTAGAAGTCCTGTTCCAACCATTCCCGTTGGGGGGCCATCGGGCGTCACCTCCTGTCTGTGTTCATCGATGTCTGTGGTTGTCGACGGGGACGACCCCGTGCCGGTCTCCGCAAGTGTCGCAGGCGGAGAGCCGTCACGGGGTCGACGCCGTCTCGTGTCAGGACGCGTCGGCGCCCGAGTCGGTGACGGTGACCATGGCGGTCCGCAGCAGTCGCTCGCCGAGGCGGTAGCCCTGGCGGTACACCTGCCCGATGACCGGCTCGGCCCCGTCGCCGTCGTGCTGGACGGCCTCGTGCAGCGCCGGGTCGAACGCATCCCCCTCGGCGCCGAAGGCCGTGAGGCCCTGGCTCGTCAGGGTGTCGGCGATCTTGTCGGCCACGCCCTTGAGCGGACCGGAGTCGAGATCGCCGTGCGCACGCGCGCGGTCGAGGTCGTCGAGGACGGGCAGCAGCGCGTTCATCAACGTCGCCTTGCCCGACTCGACGGCGCCCTGCCGCTCACGCTCGGCACGACGCCGGTAGTTGGCGTACTCGGCCTGCAGTCGCTGCAGGTCGGCCAACAACTCGGCCTCCTTCTCCGACTGCGCGGCAGCGGGATCCGCCTCCTCGACGGCCGGGCCGTCCGGGTCGACGGTCACGTCACCGTCAGCGGTGTCGGTCTCCTGTCCCGGGTCGGCCTGAGCGTCACCGGTGTCGGACCCGTCGGCCCGCACCTCCCCCGTCTCGGGGTCGATGCGGCGCCGATCGGTCACGGTCACCGGCTCCTCGGGCGTGCCCGGTTCCTGTGCCGTCACTTCTTCTCACCGGAGTCGTCGGCCTCGTCGACGACCTCCGCGTCGACGACGTCGTCGGCACCGCCGGCGCTCGGGCCGTCCTGCGCCGCACCGGCATCCGCCGAGGCGTTGGCGTAGATGGCCTGCCCCAGGGCCTGCGACTCGGTCGACAGCTTCTCGACCGCCGACTTGATGGCGGCGAGGTCGGTGCCCTTGAGCGCCTCGTTCGCCTCGGAGATGGCGGACTCCACCTTCTCCTTCGCCTCCGCCGGGACCTTGTCCTCGTTCTCCTTGAGGAACTTCTCCGTCTGGTTGACCAGCGACTCCGCCTGGTTGCGGGTCTCGGCCTCCTCACGGCGCTTGCGGTCCTCGTCGGCGTGGGCCTCGGCGTCCTTGACCATCCGGTCGATCTCGTCCTTGCTCAGGCCGGAACCGTCCTGGATGCGGATGGTGTTCTCCTTGCCGGTGCCCTTGTCCTTCGCGGTGACGTGCACGATGCCGTTGGCGTCGATGTCGAACGTCACCTCGATCTGCGGGACACCCTGCGGCGCAGGGGCGATGCCGGCCAGCTCGAACGAACCGAGCAGCTTGTTGTGCGAGGCGATCTCGCGCTCACCCTGATAGACCTGGATCTGCACCGACGGCTGGTTGTCCTCGGCCGTGGTGTAGGTCTCGCTGCGCTTGGTCGGGATCGTGGTGTTGCGCTCGATCAGCTTGTGCATCACGCCGCCCTTGGTCTCGATGCCCAGGCTCAGCGGGGTCACGTCGAGCAGGAGCACGTCCTTGACCTCGCCGCGCAGCACACCGGCCTGCAGGGCCGCGCCGACGGCGACGACCTCGTCCGGGTTCACGCCCTTGTTGGGCTCGCGACCACCGGTCAGCTCCTTCACCAGGTCGGAGACGGCCGGCATGCGGGTCGAGCCACCGACGAGGACCACGTGGTCGATGTCGCCGACGGAGATGCCGGCGTCCTTGATGACCGCCTGGAACGGCGCACGGGTGCGCTCGAGCAGATCCGACGTGATCTTCTGGAACTCGCTGCGCGAGAGCTGCTCGTCGAGGAAGAGCGGGTTCTTCTCCGCGTCGACGGTGATGTACGGCAGGTTGATCGAGGTGCTCTGTCCGCTGGACAGCTCGATCTTCGCCTTCTCCGCGGCCTCCCGCAGACGCTGCAGCGCCATCTTGTCCTTGGTCAGG
Source organism: Williamsia sp. SKLECPSW1 (assembly GCF_054332755.1). NCBI lineage: Bacteria > Bacillati > Actinomycetota > Actinomycetes > Mycobacteriales > Nocardiaceae > Williamsia > Williamsia sp. SKLECPSW1. The sequence continues at coordinate 1,154,868 of NZ_JBTGLI010000001.1, forward strand.
TCGATGCCGTTCTGCGCCTTGAACTTCTCGACGAGCCAGTCGACGATCCGCTGGTCCCAGTCGTCACCACCGAGGTTGTTGTCACCGGAGGTCGCGCGGACCTCGACGACACCGTCGCCGATCTCGAGGAGGGACACGTCGAACGTGCCGCCACCGAGGTCGAAGACGAGGATGGTCTGTTCCTTCTCGCCCTTGTCGAGCCCGTAGGCCAGCGCGGCCGCGGTCGGCTCGTTGACGATGCGCAGCACGTCCAGACCCGCGATCTGGCCGGCCTCCTTGGTCGCCTGACGCTGCGAGTCGTTGAAGTACGCGGGGACCGTGATGACCGCCTCGGTCACCTCGTCACCCAGGTACGCCTCCGCGTCGCGCTTCAGCTTCATCAGCGTGCGCGCACTGATCTCCTGCGGGGTGTACTTCTTGTCGTCGATCGAGGTGGTCCAGTCGCTCTCGCCCATGTGGCGCTTGACGGACCGGATGGTGCGGTCGACGTTGGTGACCGCCTGGTTCTTCGCCGGCTGCCCGACGAGAACCTCGCCGTTGCGGGCGAACGCCACCACCGACGGGGTGGTCCGCGAACCCTCGGCGTTGGCGATCACCGTGGGGTCGCCGCCCTCGAGCACGGACACCACCGAGTTCGTGGTGCCGAGGTCGATACCGACAGCACGTGCCATTCCTGTTGCCTCCTGTGTTGCGTGTCGCCGAGTCAGTCCTCGACGACCCTGTGTGCGATGGTCGTGTGAACCTCAGCGTGGACGACTCAAGTAATACTCGCGACCGGATCGGCCGTCAAACCACTTGAGTCGATCTCACTCAGGTTTCAGAGGGTCCAACGGGCCGGTCCGCCGGATTGTTCCCGGGCCGCTCGGCCCGGCCCGGCGACCCGGCGGCACTCCTGCGCCGCGCGTAATGTCGGCGCCGATGCGACGCGTCCCCCGCACGTCCAGCTCGGTCCCCGACAGCCCGGTCCCGCACCGGCCGGCACTCCGGCGGGGTCGTCGTGGGCCTGTGATCGGCGCCCTCGCCGTCGTGATCGTCATCTGTCTCGCCGCGATCGTCGTCGTGGTCCGGCGCGACGACCCGCCGTCGCAGCCCGCCGCCGAGACCGGGATCGCCGCCCCGTCACGGCCGGCACCGGCGGTCACGGTCCATCGCTACGACTACCTGGCCGCGCCTGTCGCCGGTGGTGGCGCCACCATCCCCCGACCGGCAGTGGACATGCCGCCCCCACCCGACCCGCGTCAGAACTACGGCGACCTCTATCTCCCCGCGGGTGCACACCGGCGGGACTCCCTGCCGCTCGTGGTCCTGATCCACGGCGGCGGGTGGACGTCGCGGTACAGCGCCGCGACGTTCGACCCGCTGGCCCGCGCACTGGCCGTCCGTGGCCTCGCCGTCTTCAACATCGAGTACCGCCGCCTCGGATCCGGCGGCGGGTGGCCGACGACGTTCACCGACGTCGCCGCCGCCACCGACTTCGTGCCGACCCTGGACCGCGAGAACCCCGCCATCGACGTGTCGTCGTCGGTGGTGGTCGGGCACTCGGCCGGCGCGCAGCTCGCGGTGTGGGTGGGCACACGAGGGCGGCTCCGCTCCCTCCAGGTCGGGTCGGAACCGCTGTGGCTGCCGAACCGCATCGTGTCGCTGGCCGGTCCGCTGAACATGCGACTGGCCGCCGAGCGCGGGGACAGTCGCGTCGTGCGGATCCTCGGCGGGACCCCCGCGCAGGTCCCCGGCCGCTACCGCACCGTCGACCCGATCGAGAACATCGACCCGACGATGCCGGTGCTGGTGGTGCACGGCACCGCCGACACCGTCGTCTCCCCCGCGCAGTCGACGACCTACGTCGACGCGGTACGACGCGCGGGCGGCCGGGTGGCCCTCCGACTGCTGCCCGGCCAGTCCCATGCCGCACTGGTGACGCCGGGATCCGCGGCGTTCCCCACCGTCCTCGACCTCATCACGCGGGCAGCCCTCTCCCGGTCCTGATCGGCACCGCCCAGGGCGCGTCCAGGTTTCTCACAGGATCGTGGGAGACGGTGGTCACATGTCCACGACAGCGCCGTCGCGCGCCGCCGGGCCGAAGTGGCGCAGGTCACGCGAATGGGTGTTGGCAACCGGGGTTGGTAGCTTCGTCCGCACACCGCCCCCGACGACTCGAGCTGCACGATGACCTCGGCCCTGCGCACGACCGCGCCGACCGCGACCACCGCGACGGCGGCTCCCGCGCGCCCTCGGCGGGCCCACCTGCACCACCTGGACATGGTCCGCGGGTCGACGTTCCTGCTGGTGATCTTCGCGCACGTGCTCAGCAACACCAACGACGAACAGACGGGCGTCGTCACCAACGCACTCGGCATGGCGGGTCACTTCACCCGCAACTCGTTCTTCTTCCTCACCGGCTTCGTCCTCATGTACGGCAACTACGCCAAGCAGGACTTCTCCTCCCGGCAGTTCTGGTCGCGGCGGCTCAAGCTGGTCGCGATCCCGTACCTCATCTGGTCCGTCGTCTACTGGGCGTTCAGCGTCGTCCAGACGTCGGGCTGGAGCGCACTCCCCTTCTCGCTGTCGACGCTGGGAAAGGGATTGGCCTGGGGCACGTCGGGCTTCCACCTCTACTTCATCTTCGTGATCATCCAGGTCTATCTGCTGTTCCCGGTGATCCTGTGGATCGTGCGGGCGACCCGGAACCACCACGTGCTGCTGCTCGCGGCGAGCGCGGCGGTGCAGATGACGGTGTTGATGGTGCTCCGGCACTACGCGCCCCCGCCGAACAGCTGGCTCGCCGAGAACTGGTGGCATGCGTACGCCACGTTCCTCCCGTATCAGTTCTTCGTGTTCCTGGGTGCGGTGTGCGCCGTCCACCGCGACCGCGTCGACGCGTTCCTCCGCGGCCGGGGCTGGTGGATCGTCGGCGCGCTGACGCTGTCCGCCGCATTCGCCCTGGTGACCTATCTGATGCGCCTCGACGACGGCGAACGCCCGATCGACGCGAGCTTCGCCCTGCAGCCCACCCTGCAGCCGTTCATCCTGTGCGCGATCGCCGCCCTCTACGCGTCGGCCGTCTGGTGGGCCGACAACCGGGACCGGACGCCGCGGTTCAACCGCGTGGTCGCCTACGCATCCAACCGGTCGTTCGCGATCTTCCTGTCGCACGTGTTCGTGCTGCAGTTGCTGATGCTCCCGCGCGGCAACCCGGGCCGGGGCACGGGCTGGTTCCAGGACCACCTCGGGTCCCCCTGGGCCACGATCGTCGTCTACGTCCTCACGGTCTCGATCACACTCGTGGTCGCCGAAGGCCTGCGGCGGGCGCCCGGTGCGCTGTATCTCACAGGTCGCCCCCGCGTGCCGTTTCGCCCCTCTGCCCAGGCAACTTAGGTTTACCTTCACTGCGTGGCGAGGCGTCCGGGTCGTACCGTTTACTGACAGGTAACCCGGGCACTCTCTCGAGATGAGCCCTGGCCAGCGAGCCCTGACAGAGAGGCCCACCCGCCGTGAACGCCACGACAATCACCATCGGGACCGTCGCTGCCGCACTCAGCATCGTGTGCTGGGCATTCTTCGTGCAGGGCGTCTGGCACACCGTCCGCCAGATCCTGCTCGGACAGAAGGCGACCAACCGGTTCACACCCGTCGTCCCACGTTTCCTGACGATGGTCAAGGAGTTCGCCGGACACACGCGCATGGTGAAGTTCCGCACCGTCGGCTGGGCGCACTGGCTGGTGATGGTCGGCTTCCTGCTCGGCTCGGTCCTGTGGTTCGAGGCCTACGGGCAGACCTTCGACCCCGATTTCCACTGGCCCGTCGTCGGCGCCTGGGACATCTACATCTTCGCCGACGAGGTGCTCGGCCTGGGCACCGTCATCGGCATCCTCGTGCTGATGTTCATCCGCCAGCGCAATCACCCGCGCCGGGCGGAGCGCCTGTCGCGGTTCTCCGGGTCCGCGTTCGGCGCCGCGTACTTCGTCGAGATCGTCGTCCTCCTCGAGGGCCTCGGCATGATCTTCGTGAAGACCTTCAAGATCGCCGCCGGCCTCGAGGACCCGCCGATCTGGACGTCGTTCTTCACCCACTACTTCGCGATGGCTTTCGACGGCATCGACCCGATCTGGGTGTCCATCGCCGCCGTCATCAAGCTGATGTCCGGCATGGTGTGGCTGGCCGTCGTCGGCCGGAACATCACCTGGGGTGTTGCGTGGCACCGGTTCTCGGCCTTCTTCAACATCTACTTCAAGCGTGAGGCCGACGGCTCGGTCGCGCTCGGCGCGGCCAAGCCGATGACATCGGGCGGCAAGGTCCTCGACATGGACGAGGCCGACCCCGACGTCGACACGTTCGGCGCCGGCGCGGTCGAGGACTTCAGCTGGAAGGGCTGGCTGGACTTCTCGACGTGCACCGAGTGCGGTCGCTGCCAGAGCCAGTGCCCCGCATGGAACACCGGCAAGCCGCTGTCCCCGAAGCTGCTCATCACGTCGCTGCGTGACCACGCCAACGCCAAGGCCCCGTACCTGCTGGCAGGCGGGAAGACCGACATGGGCGGCGACGAGATCGGTCTCGTCGACGCCGACGGCAACCCCGACGAGGCGCGGATCGCGGCCATCTCGGAGAAGGCCCGCGCGGAGGCCGCCCGGCCTCTCGTCGGCCCGAGCGAGGGCGTCGGCGCCGGTGGCGTCATCGACCCGGACACCCTGTGGAGCTGCACCAACTGCGGTGCGTGCGTGGAGCAGTGCCCCGTCGACATCGAGCACGTCGACCACATCATCGACATGCGCCGCTACCAGGTGCTCATCGAGTCCGACTTCCCCAGCGAGCTCGCCGGCCTGTTCAAGAACCTCGAGAACAAGGGCAACCCCTGGGGTCAGAACGCGTCGACCCGCAACAACTGGATCGACGAGATGGACATCGAGATCCCCGTCTTCGGCGAGACCGTCGACACGTTCGAGGGTTTCGAGTACCTCTTCTGGGTCGGCTGCGCCGGCGCGTTCGAGGACCGCGCGAAGAAGACCACCAAGGCCGTCGCGGAACTGCTCGACATCGCCGCCGTGAACTTCCTCGTCCTCGGGCAGGGCGAGACCTGCACCGGCGACTCGGCCCGCCGCGCGGGCAACGAGTTCCTCTTCCAGGTGCTCGCGCAGCAGAACATCGAGACCATCGGTGAGGTCTTCGCGACCGCACCCGAGCAGAAGCGCAAGATCGTCGTCACCTGTGCGCACTGCTTCAACGCCCTCGGCAACGAGTACCCGCAGCTCGGCGCGAAGTACGAGGTGGTCCACCACACCCAGCTGTTGAACCGGCTGGTGCGCGACAAGCGCCTGATCCCGGTCGCCCCCGTCGCACAGGACGTCACCTACCACGATCCCTGCTTCCTGGGCCGCCACAACAAGGTCTACAACGAGCCACGCGCCCTGATGGCCGCGTCCGGCTCGGCGCTGCGGGAGATGCCGCGGCACGGTGAGCGGTCCATGTGCTGTGGCGCCGGTGGTGCCCGCATGTGGATGGAGGAGTCGATCGGCAAGCGCATCAACATCGACCGCGTCGACGAGGCCCTCTCGACGCTCGGTGCGGGTGGCGACACCGACAACAAGCAGAAGATCGCGACCGGCTGCCCGTTCTGCCGCGTCATGCTCAGCGACGGCGCGACCGCCCAGACCAGCGGCACCGACCGTGAGGACACCGTCGAGGTCGTCGACGTCTCGCAGCTGCTGCTCGAGTCCGTCACGCGGGGTGCCCCGGAGATCCGCCGCGGCGGACGGTATCTCGGTCCGGTGATCACCGCCGGCGGTGATGTGTCCGACCAGAGCCAGAAGGATCCGGCCGCACACGCGGTCACCGCCACCACCACCGAGGCGGAGCCCGCGGAGGCGGCGGCAGAGGCGACGGGGACCGCACCGGCGGCACCCAAGCCGACCGTCGGCCTGGGTATGGCCAAGGGCATGAAGCGGCCCGGGCAGAAGTCCGAGGGAACCGGTGGCACACCGGCGACGACGGCGTCCGGCGACACCTCGGAGACCACGGCGAGCGCCGCGGCACCGGCCGAGCCGAAGGCCAAGGGCTTCGGCATGGGCGGCGCGAAGCGGCCCGGCCAGAAGGCCGCCACCTCGGACACCGCGGGGCAGGCCCCGGCGAGCGCCGAGTCCGCCGCCCCGACGAGCGAATCGGCCGCCCCGGCCCCGGCCCCGGCAGCCGAGCCGAAGGCCAAGGGCTTCGGCATGGGTGCGGCCAAGCGGCCCGGCCAGAAGGCAGCGTCGAGCGCGGCATCGGAGCCGGCCGAGGCGTCGGCGGCACCGAAGTCCGAGCCCGCCCCCGCGCAGGCATCCGAGCCTGCAGCGGATTCCGCGCCCGCGGCCGAACCGACGACGACCGAGGCTGCGTCCGAGAAGCCCGCTCCCCCAGCGAAGTCGGCCGGGTTCGGCATGGGCGCCGCCAAGCGTCCGGGTCAGCGCTCGGCGTCGACGGCCCCGTCGTCGAACGGCTCGGCATCGTCGAACGGTTCGGCGCAGTCGGACGATTCGGCGCAGTCGGACGATTCGGCGACGGCGGACGATTCGGCGACGGCGGACGAAGGTGCGTCCGCGGAGAAAGTCGACTCGACGGAGGACACCGCCACCACGGAGGCGTCCGCTCAGCCGAACGGGGACAACGCCGCCGACACCGCAACCACGGAGTCGTCGAACGGCAGCGAGGCGTCGAACGGCAACGGCTCATCCGATCGTGTCGTCGAGGAGACCGCCCCGGCGAAGTCGGCCGGATTCGGCATCGCCGCAGGCAAGAAGCGTCCAGGTCGCAGCTAGACCGGCTGTCACCCCGCCCAGCGGGTGACCACGTCGCGGGCCGTGCGCACCGCGACGTGGTTATGATCCACGCTGACGGATCGCTGTCAGGGTCGACAGCGGACGCGGCGACGGGAGGCACGGGGTGGTCACTCGACCCGATACACCGGGTTCGTTGCTCTCCGCTCTCTCCGACTCCGACGTGGCAGCGGTCGTCGGTGACATCGCGCCGGGATCCCTGGCCGCCATCGCGGTGAAGATGGAGGCATCGGACCGGATCGCAGCAGCGTTCGGCCGTGCGACGGGTCTCGCAGCGCGTCAGGCGACCCTGGTGGCACTGGCCGACCTCATCGGCGACCAGGGCATCGTGTTCGCGGGAGCCGCCGACCTCGGTGTGGTCATCCTCGACGTCGACCTGGTCGATCCACAGCGCGTCGTCGCCGACGTCTCGAAGCGTCTGGCCTCCACCGTCGCCGTCGACGGTGTCGACTACTTCGTGCAGACGCACATGGGGGTCGCGCTGCCCGGGGACGGCCTCGGTGACGACGTCCGCGACGTCCTGCAGGGGGCGATCGCCGCGGTCCACCACGCCACCACCAGCGGGTCGCATCTGGCCTGGGCTGCGGACATCTCGATCGCCCGGCTCCGTGAGGACATCGAACTCGCCGCGGAGCTGGCCAACGCGGTCGGCGAGGCGTTCACGCTGCACTACCAGCCGATCGTCCGGATCGACACCCTCGAGATCGTCGGCTACGAGTCGCTGCTCCGCTGGACGGTCGACGACCGGGTCCGGCTGCCCGGAGAGTTCCTCGACGCCGCCGAGGAGACGTCGCTCATCGTCCCGATCGGCCGGTGGGGTGTGGTGGAGGCGATCCGCCAACTCGGCACATGGCACAGACGGACGGGCGACGACCGACTGTTCGTCACCGTCAACTTCTCGTCCCAACAGCTCGTCGACCGGGCGCTCACCGGGCACATCGCCGACGCCCTCGCCCGCGCCGAGGTCCCTGCGACGGCGCTGTGGATCGAGGTCACCGAGAGGGACCTGATCACCTCGGATTCGCCTGCGGCGCAGACGATCCGCGAGCTCGCCGCCTTGGGTTGCGTGATCGCCGTCGACGATCTCGGAACCGGCTACGCGGCGTTGCGGTACATGGTCGAACAGCCCGTCAGCGTGGCCAAGATCGACCGATCACTCGTCCAGGGCGTCGACAGCGGACTCAGCCGGAGCATCGTCGAGACCGTGTGCCGACTCGCCGACGACCTCGACATCCGATCGGTCGCCGAGGGTGTGGAGGACGCCGCCGTGGTCGACCTGCTGCGGGACATCGGCTTCACCCATGCCCAGGGGTTCCTGTTCGGGCGGCCACAACCCGCCGCCGACATCGTCCCGCCCGGCGGCTGAGAATCCGATTGCGGGGCGGTGCGATCATGGAGGCGTGAGCAGACCGCACGTGTCCCATGTGTCGACCCCCCTCAAGCCGCTCGAGCAGTCCGCCAAGCTGCGCGACGTCTGTTACGAGATCCGCGGGCCGGTACATGCACACGCAGCCCGACTGGAGGCCGAGGGCCACCGGATCCTCAAGCTGAACATCGGCAACCCTGCACTCTTCGGGTTCGAGGCGCCGGACGTGATCATGCGCGACATGATCCACGCGCTGCCGTACTCGCAGGGCTACTCCGAGTCCGCCGGGGTGCTGTCGGCGCGGCGCGCCGTGGTGACCCGCTACGAGACCGTCGAGGACTTCCCCTACTTCGACGTCGACGACGTCATCCTGGGCAACGGCGTCTCCGAGCTCATCACGATGACCATGCAGGCCCTCCTCGACGACGGCGACGAGGTCCTCATCCCCGCACCCGACTATCCGCTGTGGACGGCGATGACGGCGCTGTCGGGCGGTCAACCCGTGCACTACCTCTGTGACGAGGAGAACGACTGGAACCCGTCGATCTCCGACATCGAGTCCAAGATCACGCCGCGCACCAAGGCGATCGTCGTGATCAACCCGAACAACCCGACCGGCGCGGTCTACTCGCGCGAGGTGCTCACGCAGATCACCGATCTGGCGCGCAAGCACTCGCTGCTCATCATGGCCGACGAGATCTACGACAAGATCCTCTACGACGACGCGAAGCACATCTCGATCGCGTCGCTGGCGCCGGATCTGTTGTGTCTCACGTTCAACGGCCTGTCGAAGGCATACCGTGTGTGCGGTTATCGCGCGGGCTGGGTCGCGATCACCGGCCCGAAAGACCATGCGCGCGGGTTCATCGAGGGGATGTCTCTGCTGGCGTCGACCCGCCTCTGCTCGAATGTGCCGGGGCAGCACGCGATCCAGGTCGCGCTCGGGGGCTACCAGAGCATCGACGACCTGGTGCTCCCCGGCGGCCGACTCCTCGAACAGCGCAACGCCGCATGGGAGAAGCTCAACGAGATCCCCGGTGTCAGCTGCGTCAAGCCGATGGGTGCGCTCTACGCGTTCCCCAGGATCGACCTCGAACACCACGACATCCACGACGACGAACTGCTCGTCCAGGACCTGCTGTTGCGGGAGAAGATCCTCTTGGTCCAGGGCACCGGTTTCAACTGGCCGCGTCCGGATCACCTCCGGCTGGTCACGCTTCCCTGGACCCGCGACATCGTCGACGCCGTCGAGCGGCTCGGCAACTTCCTCGCCGGCTACCGCCAGTAGCCAGCGGAGCCGCCTGAGGTTGTCCACAGGCTCGGCTGTACCTCTCGTTTCTGTTGGTGGTCGAATGTATGTTCGATGTCATGAGCGAGACGGTCACCGCGTTCGACACCTCGGGTGTCGTGGCGTCGCTGGCCGCCGACGAACGCCTCTCCGCTGAGGAGTTGGTCGAGGTGCTCGCGCATTGCCGGTCGATCACCGCCTCGGCGGATTACCGGTTGCTGTCTGCGGCGTCGCTGATCCACGACGCCCGCTGTGAGGACCATCTGGTCGAGGTCGCCGCCCACGACTCCGGACAGAAGGCCTCGCTCGACGAGTTGGTGGCCGATCACGTGGACCGCATCGCCGGACGCGATCCCCGCGCGGAGTACGGGCCCGACGGGATGGAGCGTGCCGTCGCCGAGGTCGGAGCCGTACTCAACATCGCGGCATCGAAAGCACGGGAGGTCATCACCGCCGGTGACATCGCCCGCTACCGGTTGGTGTTCACCGGCCACGCCCTGGCCGTCGGACGCATCGATCTCGCCGGGTTCCTGCTCATCTGCGCCCGCACCAAACTGGTGGTCGACCCAGAGTTGACCACGATCCTCGACACCCACATCGCCCAAGCCCTCTTCGACCGGCCACCGGTGTCACGGGCACGACTGATCGCGATGGTCGATCACCTCGTCGCCACCATCGACCCCGACGCCCTGATCCGGCGCAAGGAGCGGGCCGCCGCCGATCGGGACGTCACCATCCGCCCCGACCGGTTCCAGCCCGGCGCCTCGCGGGTCTCGGCGTCGCTACCCATGATCGACGCCACCACCATCGACACCCGCCTGACCGCGATGGCCGACGCCCTGCACTCCGGTGACCCCCGCACCCGAGCCCAACGCCGCGCCGATGCGTTGGTCGCGTTGGCCGCCGGACTGGACCACCTCGTCTGCGGCTGCGAGACCTGCGCCGTTTCCGACCAAGCCGCCGCTGATCCGGACATGACCACCGGTCTGGATGTCGACGCCGAGGTGGATCCCGCGCCCCCGACCGACGCGCCCGAACCCGTCGATCCCGCGGACGCGCAACCGATCGCCCCGCCCGTGGGTGCAGCGCGGCCGTATTTCCACATCGTGGTCAACCTGACGACCCTGCTCGGCTTGGACGATCAGCCCGGCTACCTCGACGGCCGCGGCATCATCGACGCCGACACCATGCGCGCCCTGCTCGCCGACGCCGAACGCGACTTCCTCCACCACGACGACCCCACCCACGCCGCCGCCGCAGCCGCAGCCGCAGCCGCAGCAACCTACGTGCCGTCGAAGAAACTCGCCGCCCTGATCCGCGCCTCGGAGATCTGCTGCACCTTCCCCGGCTGCTCCGCACCCGCCTGGAACATCGACCTCGACCACACCACCCCGTTCGACCACCAGGACCCCGACGCCGGTGGGCAGACCAGCCGCGACAACCTCAAACCGCTGTGCCGATTCCACCACCGCACCAAAACATTCAACCGAGCGTGGCGCGACTACCAAGGGCCCCTCGGCGAAGCGTTCTTCCAGTCCCCCACCGGACACATGTTCCTGGGCAACGCCTACACCGCCCTCGACATCTTCCCCGCCCTCGGACCACCCGGCCAACCCGAGAACCACCCCGCCAGAACCACACTCGCCCACAAACGCCACCGCGACCGAGCAGCACACCTCCGCGCCATCGAACGCCACGACGAAGCGAACCCACCACCGTTCTGACGCGACGGCGCCCTGACGCGGACGATCGCAGCGCGCGGGGCCGGGATCAGAGGCCGGCGCCCTCACGGGCCGGCGTGACGTCGGTGGCCGCCTTCCGGGGTGCCGGCAGGAAGGGCCTCTCCGCGACCCGGGAGAACGCCCAGGCGAGCAGCACGATGAGCGGGCATCCGACGAGCCAGTACACCGCCAGCTGTAGCACCGGCGACAGGTGGAGCGGCTCGACGACCACCAGGTGGAACACCTGCAGCAGCTGGGCGTGGATCAGGTACAGCGTGTAGGAGAACCCGGCGACTGCGGCGAGCGGTCGCCACGAGAAGAGGGCCCGCAGTCGCGGCGCACGACCCGTCGTCATCGCGGTCAGCAGCGACACCACCCCGACGCCCAGCACCACGTCGAGCCACGGTGTGTTCGCGATGATCCACCGAGTCGACTCGAGACAACAGACGGCGACGATCACGCCGACGGCGACCGCGACGATCGGTCGCCACGCGACACGGTCGACGAATCCCGGGGCACGTCGGAGAGCGATCGCCGCACCGGCGGCGACGGCGAACACCAGGTAGTACTCCGGGTAGAAGCGCCCGAACCTGTCGTCGACGAACGCGTCGGCGAGCATCCCGACAGCCCCGCATCCCGCGCAGGTGACGACGCCGACAGCCAGCCCGAATCGGCGCCACAGCACCACCAGGAGCGGCAGCACCAGATAGATGTGCCACTCCACCGCCACCGACCACAGCGTGTAGGTCGCGTCCCGGACGGGGATCAGATCCTGCAGCAGCACATAGTCCGCAGCCCATCCCGACGGTGTGATCGGCAGCCGCGCATCGGGATGCCCCTGTGCCGCGGCGAGGACCAGCGCCAGCGCGATCGTGGCGGTGAGCACGATCCAGTACGGCGGGACGATCCGCCGCGCCCGCCGCCACAGGTAGCCCCGGAACCCGTCGGGCAGCGCACCCGACCGGCCGACGGGCAGACCCAGGGAGAACCCGGCGAGCGCGATGAACACCGTCACCCCGAAGTGCCCCCACTGCGCCCACCCGAAGGCGACGGACCGCCACCCGTGCAGCTCACCCGACGTGTCCAGCAGACGCGCGGACACGAACGCATGGAAGACCAGCACGTACAGCGCGGCGACCGCGCGCACCCCGTCCAGATGATGCAGCCGGCGCTCACCCGCCCCCGCGGCAACCGTCGAACCCACAGCCTCTCCCCCCAGATCGCGCTGCTGTGGTCGAGAGGATAGGAGTCGCGCACCGACGACTCGACACCGGATCGGCCGGAGGTGGACAGATCGGGCGACATCGAGCAGCAGCGACGACGATCCGATCTGACACCAGCGTGAAGTCGTGCTTGAATGGCGGCGACGGATCCGTACCTGGGGAGGACGCGGACCGTCTCCGGCCCGGGGGTCGTCTGGCCCCCTGGTGAGCACGAACCGTTCGAGGGGGGCGGTATGCGCTGTCGTCTGTGCGCATCCGAAGATCTGGTCAGTGTCGTCGATCTCGGCGCGACACCACCATGTGAGAAGTTCCTGACGGCCGAGGAGCTCGACGCTCCGGAGCCGACGTTCCCGCTGCACCTGAGGCTGTGCCGCGAGTGCCTGCTGCTGCAGATCCCGGCGCTCATCACGCCGGAGGACACCTTCACCGAGTACGCGTACTTCTCGTCGTACTCCGACAGCTGGGTCGAACACGCCGCCGAGTTCGTCGAACAGGCGGTGGACCGCGTCGGACTCGGTGACGACTCGTTCGTCGTGGAGGTCGCCAGCAACGACGGCTACCTGCTGCAACATGCTGTGGCGCGGGGGATCCCGTGCCTCGGCATCGAGCCGTCGGTCAACGTCGGCGTCGCCGCCCGCGAACGCGGTGTGCCCACCGAGACCGCGTTCCTGGACGAGGACCTGGCGCGCAAGGTGACCACGGCCTTCTGCCCGGCCGACCTCGTCGTCGCCAACAACGTCTACGCGCACATCCCGGACCTGCTCGGGTTCACCCGCTCGCTGCGACGGCTCGTGTCCGACGACGGGTGGGTCAGCATCGAGGTGCACCACGCGCTGAACCTGGTGACGCTGGGACAGTTCGACACGATCTACCACGAGCACTTCCAGTACTACACAGCGCTGTCCGCGATCCGCGCGCTGGCGACCGCGGACCTGTCCGTCGTCGACATCGAGGTGCTGGGTACCCACGGCGGCTCGATCCGGGTGTGGGCGCGCCCGTCCGCGGCTGCCGGCGAGCCGAGTCCCCGGGTGGCGGAGGTCCTCGCCGACGAGGAGGCCGCCGGTCTGCACCACGTCGCCGGATACGCCGGCATGCAGGCCCGTGCCGAGGCCGTCCGTCAGGATCTCCTGCGATACCTGTTGGCCTGCAAGGCCGAGGGCAAGCGGGTCGTCGGGTACGGGGCACCGGGCAAGGGCAACACCCTGCTGAACTTCTGCGGCATCCGCCCGGACCTGCTCGAGTACACCGTCGACCGGAACCCCTACAAACACGGGCGCTTCACACCCGGGACGCGGATACCGATCGTCGAACCCGAACGCATCGACGCCGACCGTCCGGACGTCGTCCTGGTGCTGCCGTGGAACCTCGAGACCGAGCTGACGCGCCAACTGGCGCACGTCCGCGAGTGGGGTGGCGAACTCGTCTACCCGCTGCCCGACCTGCACACCGCCGACGTCGACGCGGCACTCTTCGAGGGGAGTCGGGCATGAAGGTCGTCTTGTTCTGCGGTGGCTACGGGATGCGGATGCGCAACAGCTCCGACGACATGATCCCCAAGCCGATGCAGATGGTCGGTCCCCGACCGCTCATCTGGCACGTGATGCGGTACTACGCGCACTTCGGGCACACCGAGTTCATCCTGTGCCTCGGCTACGGTGCTTCGCACATCAAGAACTACTTCCTCAACTACCACGAGGCCGAGTCGAACGACTTCGTCCTCCGCGGTGGACGCGTCGACCTGCTCGGTTCCGACATCAGCGACTGGACGATCACGTTCGCCGACACCGGGCTGGAATCGCCCATCGGGGAACGTCTTCGGCGTGTGCGTCCCCACCTCGGCGACGACGAGTACTTCCTCGCCAACTACGCCGACGTGCTGACCGACGCCCCGCTGGACACGATGATCGACACGGTCGTCACCTCGGGCGCCGCGGCGTCGATGATGTTGGTGCCACCGCAGTCGTCGTTCCACTGCGTCGACGTCTCCGACTCGGGGACCGTCACCGGCATCACGCCGGTGTCGGAGTTCCCGATCTGGGAGAACGGCGGCTTCTTCGTGCTCACGCAGGAAGTGTTCGACCACCTCCCGCCCGGCGGGGATCTCGTGGCCGACGCATGCGGCGGCCTCGCCGCGCGGGGGCGTCTGCACGGATACCGTCACACCGGCTTCTGGAAGCCTGCCGACACGTTCAAGGAGCGGGCGGACCTCGAGGCGTCGTTCCACCGCGGCGACCGGCCGTGGATGGTCTGGGACCGCCCCCGGGTGGAGCCCACCGCGGTCGAGTCGAAGCAGCCGGTCGGGTCGTTGCCGTGATCGACCTTCAGACCGGTGATCTCACGGAGATCGCCGTCCTGGGTGCTCACTGCGACGACATCGCGATCGCAGTCGGTGGGACGCTGCTGACGCTGGCGAAGACCCACCCGGACACCCGGGTGCACGCGCTCGTCCTCGGGGGGCGCGGGACACCACGGGAGGCCGAGGAGCGTGCCGCGCTGGCCGCGTTCTGCGGCCCCATGCCGCTGCAGGTGACGATCGGTGACATCCCGGACGGGATGGCACCGGCGCACTGGGGTGCGGTGAAGGAGAACGTGCGTGCCTTCGCGCGCACCTGCTCCCCCGAGGTCGTCCTCGCGCCGCAACGGCATGACGCGCACCAGGACCACCGGTTGCTCGCCGAGATCGTGCCGACCGAGTTCCGCGACCACCTGGTCCTCGGTTACGAGATCCCCAAGTGGGAGGGCGACCTGCCCTCCCCCACCGTGTTCCATCCGCTGGACACCGCCGTCGCACAGGAGAAGTCGCGCCTGCTGCACGACCACTACCCGTCGCAGGTGGGCCGCGACTGGTTCGACGACGAGACGTTCCTCGGGTTGTCGCGACTGCGCGGGGTCATGTGTCGAGCGCCGCACGCGGAGGCATTCGTCGTCGAGAAGGCGCACATCGCCTTCGGTACCGCCCATCGATCCATCTCACCCGCAGGAGTCACGTCGTGAAGGTTCTCGTCACCGGCCATCAGGGTTACCTCGGGACGGTCATGGTCCCCGTCCTCACCGCCGCCGGCCACGAGGTCGTCGGGCTGGACTCCGGCTACTTCGCCGACTGCGTCCTCGGCGCGCCGCCCGCGGATCCGCCGACCCTGACCCGCGACCTGCGGGACGTCACCGTCGACGATCTCCGCGGCTTCGACGCCGTCATCCACCTCGCCGCCCTGTCCAACGACCCACTCGGCGCGCTCGAGCCGCAGATCACCTACGACATCAACCACCACGCCTCCGTGCGGCTGGCACGTCTCGCGAAAGAGGCAGGCGTCACACGCTTCCTGTACGCGTCGACGTGCTCGGTGTACGGCGCTGCCGGCGACGGGCTCGTCGCGGAGGACGCCGAACTCCGGCCGGTCACCCCGTACGCGGAGAGCAAGGTGCGCGTGGAGGGAGACGTCGCCGCGATGGCGGACGACCGCTTCGTCCCGGTGTTCCTGCGCAACGCGACCGCGTTCGGGTTCTCCCCGCGGCTGCGCGCCGACATCGTCCTGAACAACCTCGTCGGCCACGCCGTGCTCACGGGCACCGTGCGGGTCATGTCCGACGGGACGCCCTGGCGACCGCTGGTACACGCCCGCGACATCGCGGAGGCGTTCGCGACGTGCCTCGTCGCCGACGCCGACCTCGTCCGGTCGGAGGCGTTCAACGTCGGCACCGAGACCAACAACCTCACCGTCACCCAGATCGCGGAGGCCGTCGTGCAGGCGGTGCCCGGATCGGAACTGCTGATCACCGGCGAGTTCGGGGGCGATCCTCGGTCGTACCGCGTCGATTTCACCAAGGCGCGACGGGTCCTCGGATACGAAGCGTCGTGGTCGGTCATGGACGGTGCGCACGAGTTGGCCGGTCGCTACGTCGCCGACGGTCTCGACGCCGACGACTTCGCCCAGCGTTTCACCCGTCTCGCCCACCTGCAGCGGTCCATCGACGCCGGTCTGCTCGACGCATCGATGCGTCGGGTTGTCACCCCGGCCTGACACGACACCTCGACCGTGGTCACGACGATGCGCGCCGCCTCAGCGGTCGAGCGCGGCGAGCAATGCCGTCCAGTCGCCGGCACCGGCATCCCGCGACGAGATGATCGTCGGCGGCTGCGGCCACGCGATCGCGAGATGCGCGTCGTCCCATCGCACCCCGATGTCCTCGCTGGGGTCGTGCGGGCGGTCGATGCGGTAGCAGACGTCGGCGACGTCGGTCAGAGCCTGGAACCCGTGCAGGAAACCCGGGGGGACGAACAGGTGCCGGAAGGTCTCGTCGTCGAGCCGGAACGCCTGCTGCGCACCGAACGTCGGCGACCCCGGACGGATGTCGACGAGGACGTCGTGCACCGCGCCGTGCGCACAGCGCACCAACTTGGCCTCACCCCGCCCGAGACGGCCGTGCATGCCACGGATCACGCCCCGATGCGATCGCGACTGGGAGTCCTGCACGAAACGGGCTGCAGCACCAGGCGATCCGAGATGACTGTCGAACTCGTCGGCGTCGAACGTCCGGGTGAACAGTCCGCGGTCGTCCCGATGCGGCTCGGGCGTCAGCACGAGGACGTCGGCCAGGTCGGTGGTCTCGATGTGCACGTCGCGATTGTGCACCACCCGGCGGTCGCCGCATGACGTGCCGGGCGTGTGGGTCGATGCGACTCGAGACGGTGCTCGACGTCGGGGCCGTCGCCGCCGCCGACCACTTCCCCCCCGCCGACAGCCCTGTCGCGCCCGACGAGACGGGGCATCCGCTGTCGATGGCGCTGTGCCGGACGTGCGCTCTGGCCCAGCTCGTCGACGACGACACCGTCACCGACGAACCCCGCGGCGTCGAACCACAGGCGTTGCGCGACCAGGCGGCGGCCGCTCTCGCCGACGTCGCAGCAGCCGACCTGCTCGTCGGCGCGACGGCGACGGAGTTCGGCAGCCCGCACGGCGGCACCTGGCTCCCGTTGCTCGCCGAGCGCGGCTTCACCACGCGCGATGCGGGCGCCGGCGGGCCCGCTGATGTCGTGCTGGACTGCTTCGGGATGATGCACGAGCCCGACCAGGCCGCCGCCGTCGCGCGTCGAGCCCGCGCGACATCGCGCGACGGTGTGCTCCTCTTCCAGTTCCACTCGCTGGCGACGATCGTCGCCGACGGACAGTGGAACGCGCTGCGGCACGGACACTTCGCCTACTACTCCCTCCCCGCGGTGCAGTCGCTGTTCGACGCCGTCGGGATGTCGGTCACGTCGGCATGGACCTATGACCTCTACGGCGGGACAGTCCTCGTCGCCGTCCGTCACGGTGTGCACGAGCCGGACGCGTCGGTCGTCGCGGTCCTGGCGGCAGAGCAGGCGGCCGGCATGTCCGACGTCGCCGCGGTGTCCGCGCTCCAGGCCGCAGCCGAACGCCAATGGTCCGACCTGCGCAACTGGTTGACCGACACCGTCGGCGCCGGTGGACGTGTCTACGCCTACGCCGCCGCCTCCCGGGCGGTGGCGCTCCTGGGCTGCGCGGGCGTCACCAGGGACCTGCTCGCCGGTGTCGCCGACGCCTCGCCCGCCAAGTGGGGGCTGCGGATGCCCGGCACCGACGTCCCCATCATCGACCCGGACTCGCTCGTCGCGGCGCAGCCGACGGCCGTCCTCGTCACGGTGCCCGACCTCCTCGACGAGGTGCGCCGCGACTTCCCGACGCTCGCCGACGTGTTCGTCACCGAACCGGCCGCGCGGACGCCGGCCGAGCAGCAGGGAGGGACCTCATGACCTCACTCCACGAGCGATCGACCACGCGGCGGGACTTCACCGAATCGACCCGACTGCAGGAGTCACTGCACCGGATGGTCCCCGGGGGTGCACACACCTACGCACGCGGCTCGGACCAGTACCCGGAGGGGATGGCGCCCGTCCTCGTCCGCGGAGTCGGCGCGCGTGTCTGGGACGCCGACGGCAACGAGTTCGTCGAATACGGCATCGGTCTGCGGTCGGTGACACTCGGACACGGCCACCGCGGCGTCGTGGACGCCGTGACCCGGACGATCGCCGACGGCGTCAACTTCTCGCGTCCGACGGTCCTCGAAGCCGCTGCGGCCGAGGACTTCCTGCGACTCGTCCCGACCGCGGACATGGTGAAGTTCGCCAAGAACGGCTCCGACACCACCACCGCCGCGGTCCGACTGGCGCGGGCGGCCACCGGTCGCACTCTCGTCGGTGTCTGCGACCACCCGTTCTTCTCCGTCGACGACTGGTTCATCGGCACCACCGGGATGGATGCCGGGATCCCCGCCGACGTCACCGCGAAGTCACTGCGGTTCCGCTACAACGACATCGACGACACGCGCTCCCTCTTCGACGCACACGGCGACGATCTGGCGTGCGTGATCCTGGAGGCCGCGACCGCGTCCGCCGAACCCGCGCCCGGCTACCTCGAGGCGGTCCGCGAGCTGTGTGATCGCCACGGCGTCGTGCTCGTGTTCGACGAGATGATCACCGGCTTCCGGTGGTCCGAGCACGGTGCACAGTCGGTGTACGGCGTCACGCCGGATCTCTCCACGTGGGGCAAGGCGATGGGCAACGGATTCCCGATCGCCGCGCTCGCCGGTCGTCGGGACCTGATGCAACTCGGCGGGCTCGACACCGACGCCGATCGCGTCTTCCTGCTGTCCACCACACACGGTCCCGAGACGGCGTCGCTGGCGGCGTTTCGCGCCGTGGTCGCCGCCTACGCCGACGGTGATCCGGTGGGCGCCATGACCGATCACGGCACCGCGCTCGCAGCCGGGGTGAACGCGCTCGCCGCCGACGCCGGCGTCGCACCGCATGTGCGCGCCTTCGGTCGCCCCGCCGCGCTGCTGTTCGGTACCGCCGACGCGGACGGGAACCCGTCGCAGGCGTTCCGCACCCTCTTCCTGCAGGAGCTGCTCGACCGCGGGGTGCTCGGGCAGTCCTTCGTCCCGTCGGCGGCACACACCGCCGCCGATCTGCGCGCGACGCTCGACGCGGTGGCAGGTGCCGTCGTCGTGTACCGCGAGGCGCTCGAGCGCGGAAGCGTCGACGGGCTCCTGCGCGGACGGCCCGTCGCCCCCGCCCTGCGGCGCACCGCGGCACCCCGCCGCCTCTGACCCCGAGCGGGCACACACCACCCACCGAGCGGGCGGATGTCGTCCCTTTGCGCCCCGAACATTGCACGCGCACTTCCTTTTCCGGACATGAGAAGCGGCTGAGACTTGCTTGCGCCGACGTCGGAATCCGCCGACTCTGGACGGTGAGGCACCGCCCGCGGTCCGCGGACGGCCTGTGTGAGAGGAGTCGCAGACGTGAACGACGCGGAGATCGACCGGGCCTACGACCAGCTGACCCAGCAGGGCCGGCAGACAGCTGACGCCGTGGCGTCACTCGCTCAGAAGTTGCAGACCGCTGCGTCTGCCGGGAACACCGACGCCCGGGAGTGGGCCCTCGATCTGCGTGAGATCGCGCTCGCGGTCCGCGACGAGGAGGGGCAGATGGCGTCGCTGTTGCAGTCCATCCACGCGATGGTCGACGACCACGTCCAGGGGAACCTGCCCCAGTACGCCCAGGCTCCCCAGTACGCCCAGGCTCCTCAGTACGCCCAGTCGGTGCCGGTGCCGTACGCCCAGCCGCAGCAGCAGCAGCAGCAGCAGCCGGGCATGCTCGGTCGCTTCCTCGGGAGCAACTTCGGACGTTCGGTCGCGATGGGCGCCGGCTTCGGGATCGGCGACGACATCATCAACGACATCTTCCGCTGACGTGTACGCCCGCTCGGCGGGTGGTGTCGGCACGCTCGGCGGTCAGCAGCCGCTCTGCAACCACGCGCGGACGTAGCCGGCGGTCTGGTAGACGTACGCGAACGGCCAGTAGTACCAGGAGATGCTCTGCGGACTCTCCGCCATCGAGATCCGCCCGGTGAAGCATCGTTCGACGATGTAGCGGGCGCGGGAGATGTGCGGCCGGAACGTGACCACCACGACGGAACGCCACCCGCGCTGCTGGGCGACGGTCCGGAGGTGCTGCGCCTCGCCACGGGTCGTCGAGGGATCCGGTGCGAAGCACTCCACGCGCACCCCGGGGAGACGCGCCGCGCACAGACCGGTGTCGTCGAGGAAGTGTTCGGGATTGCTCATCAGGACGGTCGAGGCGTACCCCTGCTGGGCGAGTTCGAGTCCGTAGCGATACCGGGTCTCGCCCCCGGCGCCGCCGAGGACGACGATCGCGTCGG
The DNA here is from genome assembly GCF_054332755.1 of Williamsia sp. SKLECPSW1. Classification (NCBI taxonomy): domain Bacteria; kingdom Bacillati; phylum Actinomycetota; class Actinomycetes; order Mycobacteriales; family Nocardiaceae; genus Williamsia; species Williamsia sp. SKLECPSW1. The sequence goes on from NZ_JBTGLI010000001.1 coordinate 1,175,512, forward strand.
CATGTCGCGGTCCGTCGACCTGCGGATAGACGTACACCGGCAACCCGGCGACGGCCAGGGCGACGATCACCGCCGCGACGATCCCGGCGATCGTCAGCTTCTTCCTCACCCGAGCGACAGGATCCTCTCGTAGAACGCGACCAGTGCCCGGGTCGAATTCTCCCACGAGAGCTCGCGTTCGACACGCTCACGCCCGAGGATGCCCATCTTCTCGCGGCGCTCGGGGTCGTCGAGGAGCGTGACGATCCCCCGTCCGAACGCCTCGATGTCGTTGCCCGGGACGTACAGGGCCGCGTCTCCTGCGGACACCCGCGCCTCACGCAGGTCGTACGACACCAGCGGCCGCCCCATCGCCATGTACTCGACGACCTTGTTCATGGTCGACACGTCGTTCAGCGGGTTCAGCGGATCCGGCGACAGGCACACGTCGGCCGTCGACAGGCACCGCTGGACGAACTCGTCCGGGACACGACCGGTGAACTCGACGACGTCGTCGATGCGCAGGTCGCGCGCCAACGCGACGAGCGAGTCGAACTCGTCCCCGGACCCCATCACGATCGTGTGCAGGTCGTCGCGGCCGAGGCCGTGACGGACGTGTGCGAGGGCGCGCAGCGCGTGATCGACGCCGTCCTGCGGACCCATCACCCCGAGATAGGCCGCGAGATGCCTGCGTCCGCGACGCAGCGAGTCGTCGGGTGTGCGCGGCACGAACCGCGACAGGTCGGGTGCGCTGCGGACGACGGTGACGTCCTCCGGGGCGCACCCGCCCCGCTCGATCGCAGTGCGTCGGTAGCTCTCGTTGGTCGCGATCACCCCGGTGGCAGTGGTGTAGGTCAGCTGCTCGAGCAGGCGCGTCATGCCCGACAGGACCCGACCGGCCACTCCCCCAGCGGCGAAGCGTGACGCGAACAGCTCGGGGACCAGATCGTGCTGGTCGAATACGAAGCGCGCACCCCGCAGACGCAGCAGCAGTCCGACGAGGAAGAAGAAGTCCGGCGGGTTGCAGCCGTGCACCACGTCGACCCGTGACCGCGCCGCCACCCGCAGGGCGAGGCGCACGGTGTGGAACAGCGCCACCGGGTACTCCTGCAGGTATCCCGCCGGCCCGCCGGTGGCCGCCGTCAACGGATAGCGCAGGATGCGGACGCCGTCGAGTGTCTCCTCGGCCGCGGTGTCCGCGTGGGCGCCTTTCGGACAGATCACCGTGACGCGGTGTCCCGCCTCCACGAGCGCGCGACTCTCCTGCCACACACGACGATCCATCGGGACCGAGAGGTTCTCGACCAGGATCAGGATGTGCCGTCGACGGGTGCGGTCCGTCCGGTTCCGCGCACGTTCGGCGAGAGCAGTGAGCCGATCCTGCACCGCGTTCTTCGCCGGCCGGACCCGTCGCAGCAGTCCGGGCGCGAGCGTCAACCCGACGAGGAGCAGCGCGGCCCGGGTCGTGCGGCGATGCCGGAACGACGCCATCGCGGCGCGCCGGGCGGCTGCGGTGTCACCCTCCACGAGAGACCACCGGGCACGGCGGATCTCACGGATCGCGCCCATCCGCGCGAGGTTCTGCGTCAGCGCCCGCTCGTCGTCACGGTCGTCGAGCGGACGGGCCGAGAGGAAGGACCGCTCGAGCGCATCCTCGAACCCCTCGACCTTGGCCGCGTCCCGGGACAGGGAGTCCTCACGGATGCGGTAGCGCGCCAGCACATCCGGCAGCATGCGGACGTCGTGCTCGCGGGTCAGCCGCAGCCAGATCACCACCGACTCGTCGACCCCGTCGAGACCGGGGTGATACCCGCCGACGGCATCCCAGGCATCGGCCCGGATCGCGGCGCAGTAGTAGGGCACGGTGCCGCCGAGCACGTCCCGGAAGCGCAGTGGCCGGCCGGGATCCGGCCGATCGATGCCGACCGACCGCAGGTAGTCCACCGGGAGGTCGTCGGGCCCCTCGGCGAAGCGATGGGCGTCGACGCACACCGCGGCGACATCGGGCTGGGTGGCGATGACCTCGCCGACGCGGCGACAGAAGTCCGGGAGCAGGTGGTCGTCGCTGTCGAGGACGCAGTGGAAGCGTCCCCGGGCGACCGCCGCCGCTGCCATCACGCCACCGGCGTACCCGGCGTTCTCCTGACGGACCAGGCGTATCCGTCGGTCGCCCAGGTACTTCCCGACCACGTCGGCCATCGCGTCGGAGTTGCCGTTGTCGACGACGACCAGCTCCCAGTCGCCGCGGGTCTGGACGAGGACGGACTCGATGGTCTCGCCGATCAGGTGTTCCGTACCGTAGGCGGTCGTCAGGAAACTGATGGTGGGGCGCAGGTCGGACACCCCGCCACGATGCGGGTCATCGGGCACGACGCCGTCACCAGCCGATGCCGCTGTAGTTCTCGCCGAGGCGCCGCAACTCCGCGCCGGGCAGCCGCACCAGATCGATGACGAGGGTCTCGGCCGGGGCGACGTCCACGGCGGCGACGATCTCGGGATCGGCGCCGGCCACGACGACGACGTCCCCGTGGTCCATCACCTCCTCCACCGACGACACCAGCAGCTCAACGACATGCGGCAGGTGCTGGGTGATGTACTCGCGGTTGGCCCCGACGATCGAGGAGAGGGTGACGTTGGCGTCGTAGACGCGGACGTCGAATCCCTTGCCCAGCAACCGTTCCACGAGCTCGACGAGCGGACTCTCCCGCAGGTCGTCGGTGCCGGACTTGAACGACAGTCCGTACAGCCCGACGCGGCGCTTGCCGGTCGCGACGATCATGTCGATCACACGACGGATCTGGGACTCGTTGGAGACCATGATGTTCGCGATGACCGGGATCTCCAGGTCGTTCTGCCGCGCGGTGTGCATCAACGCGCGCACATCCTTCGGCAGACACGAGCCGCCGAACGCGAAACCCGGTCGCAGGTAGGCGTCGCTGATGTTGAGCTTGGTGTCCGCGAAGAAGATCTCCATCACGGCGTGCGAGTCGAGCCCGAGACGCGCACAGATGGTGCCGATCTCGTTGCCGAACGCGACCTTCAGCGCGTGGAAGCTGTTGTCGACGTACTTCGTCATCTCCGCGACACGCAGAGGCACCCGGAAACGCTTGCCCGACAGGCCGTCGTAGAGATCCATCACCATCGCGCCGCTGCGCTCGTCGGTCTCGCCGACGACCGTCTTGGGCGGGGTCATGAAGTCACGCACCGAGCTCCCCTCGCGGAGGAACTCCGGGTTGACGCAGACGCCGAAGTCGACGCCGACGCGCTTGCCCGACGCACGTTCGAGGATCGGGATCAGCAGGTCCTCGCAGGTGCCGGGGACCATGGTGCTGCGGTAGACGACGACGTGCCAATCGTCCTTGTCCCGCAGGGCGGCACCGATCTCCTCGCTGGCGCCCTGCAGGTGGACCGTGGACAGTCCGCCTCCGGACCCCGACGGGGTGCCGACGCAGACGATGGTGATGTCACTGTCGAGGACCGCCTGGCGGGCGTCGTCGGCGACACCGAGCATGCCGGACTCGACCACCCCCGCGGTCAGTTCACCGATGCGTTCCTCGATGACGGGCGCCCTGCCCTCCCTGAGGAACTGGGTCTTCGACGGGTTGACGTCGACACCGATCACCCGATGTCCGCGTGCTGCGAAGCAGGCGGCCGAGACACATCCCACGTACCCGAGTCCGAAGACGCTCAGGACCGCGGCCCGGGACCTGTCGTCCGAGGGCGGGTGGTGGTGTGCCGTCGGGTCACCCGTCACACGGGTGACACCGGGATCGTCGGTGCCGCCGGTACTCCGGACAGCCTCGTACGACGCAAGCGTGCTCATGCAGTATTCCCCCCACTGCGAGATCGATTTTCCTCCCCGGGCTTACGGCGCCGCCTCGACCTCGAACGACACCCGCCCGTCCCCGTGCGTGTCGACCACGCACCACCGCTGTACCCCCTCGCACAGCAGCCGGATTCGGATCGCGGATCCTTCATCCTTCAGGGACAGATCGCAGCCTAGCGCAAATTCCTTTGTGACGGTGATGAAGGTGGCCAGCGTGACCGGTGTGGTCTGCTCGGACGAGTGCACACCGATCCACCACGCGGGTGACCGCTGCTCCAGACGGTGGCTGGACCAGCCACGATGGGTCTCCTCGTCGCCGCGGACCGACCACGGGCGGACCGGTGCGGTCGCCGCGGTGACGTGGTCGGCGACGTGGTCACCGCCGCGGGACAGTCGCACGGTCGACGGACCGACCGTCTCGATCCCGATGTCGCCGGCGAGGGGGAACGTCGTCGTCACGTCGTGCCTCCCGGGCCCGGTGAGCCGGTCGACGACGAGCACCCCCGGCAGATCGGCCGGCGCGACGACCCATCGCCGGTGCACCACGCCGGCGCCCCCGTCGGTGTACCCGTCGTGTTCGGCGTCGACGACGCCGGCCCGCAGGTCCACCGCCCGCACCCGCGTCCGGGCGTGACGCGTCCACAGGAACGGGCCGCCCATCTCCGACTGATCCCGCCCGTCGACGGTGACCGTGGCATGTGCCGCCGTCCCGCGCAGGCTGCGCCGCCAGGCCGGGTGACCGTAATAGCTGCCCGTCCCGGGATCTTCGACGATCTCGCCGGTGTCGTCGGCGACGGTCACCGCGAGCGCGTCGGCGTGACCGTGCGCGGCGATCGCGAGGTGCCCGAGCGGTCCGACGTCGACGGTCACACGCCGTCCGGGTGCCCGCAGCACGACGAGCCCGCCGTCGGGGTACCAGGCCGAGCCGCCGGGCCCGCGCCGCGCGGTCGTCGTCACCGTCCGCGGACGGCCGGCGGAGCCGAGCGCCGCCGCGAACCACTCCCGGGCTGCACTGGTGGGCGTCCCCGCAGGCGCGGCACCGTCGGTGAAGGCGGCCAGCAGATCGAGGTGGCCGGCCACGGTGCGCACCGGCTCGCCCGACAGGCGCAGAGCGAACCCCTCGTCGTCGTCACCGACACGGGGTGTCGGGACACCCAACCCCCGCAGGAAGTCACCGCCCCGCAGCACCGCCGCGACCAGCCCCCGGGGTGCCGAACCGTCCCGGTCGGCGACGAGCGCGGCGACGACGGCGAGGAGTTCGGCGGTGAAGATCTGATACCCGACAGCCTGTTCCGCGCCGATCCCGTCGGGCAGGATCTGGCGGTCGGCCTCGGCGGCGAGGCCGTCGAGCGCGAGCCGTTCCCACCGCGGCGCGTCGTCGAGACCCGGGATCAGCAGCGCCACCGCGGCGAGTCCCGCGAGCTCACCGACGAGATGGTTGTTCGCCGAACTGAACCGGGACCGACCGCGCACGCAGTACCGCGCGGACGCGTCGAGCACGGCTGCGATCGACCCGAAGCGTCCCGGGGTCAGCTGCGGGGCATCGGCCAGGGCGACGACGGTCACGGCCACCGACAGGGCACGGATCCCGGCCTCGAACGCACCGCGCCAGGCGATCCCGTGACCGGGCGGGTTCGCGGCGATCCACGAGTCGAGGTCGTCGAGCGCGGCCTCGGCATACCGGTCATCACGCGTGAACAGCCACGCCTGCGCGAGCAGCGTCAGATGCTGGAGCCGGTTGAGCTCCCAGATCCACTTCACGTCGCCGTCGACGGTGCGGTGGTCGATACGGTCGGCGGGCAGGTCGGGCCAGTGCAGGTCCCGGACGGGGTCGTGCCCCCAGTCGATCGGACGGGTCAGGGTGACGGTGGGGTATCCGAAGTAGGTGACCCGCATCGCCAGCGCGTCGTCCGCGGCCTCGACGATGTCGCGGACGAGTGCGGGATGCCGGGTGGCGATGTCCTCGGCGCGCGCACGGGTGATCAACGCCGGCCGACGCTCCGGCGACCGCAACCGTGCCAGCGCGGAGTCCGCGGTCGCCGCCGTCCAGCCCGGTGGCAGGTCACGGGGCCCGCTCTCCGCGGTCAGCCGACGCGCCCGACCGGCCACCGTGGTGCGGACCCGCCAGGCGATCTCGGGTACCGACATCGTCGCCAGACGGCGCCGGTACCAGGTGAGCTTGTCCACGTCGGTGACCCTAGCGTTCGCGATCGGCGCATCACCGATGTCATGATCGTGACGGGGAGAAGGACGACAGGGGGAGTGCGATGACACCGCGGGGGGCGGGCGTCGACGTCAAACACAGGTTGCGTCGCGCACATCCGTATCGGGCGGTCGCCCGCAGGCAGTTGGCCTGGGCGCAGACCGCCACACCGGAGGAGTTCGCGCGCCGCCGCGATCGGCGCCTCCGCGCACAGGTGCGGTGGGCGGCACGGCGGTCACCGTTCTACCGGGAGATGTTCGCCGAGCTCGGCCTCGACCCGCGCGACATCCGCACCGCTGCCGATCTCGCGCAGCTGCCGACGACCGACCGTGCGAGTGTCACCGACCGCCGTGCGGACTTCTGCGCGCTGCCGCAGCGTCTGATGTGGGCGGCGAGCTCGTCGGGCACATCGGGACGGCCGGTCACGGTGATGCGGACACCGTCGTCGTCGGTGTACGAGCTGTGCGCGCAGGAACGTCAGTGGCGCTGGTTCGGCCTGGACTCCACCACGCCACGGATCGTGGTGCGCGGCAGCGACTTCGCCGCCGACACCGACGGCGTGCCGGTGCGCACGCTGCCCGGGAACCACCAGCTGATGGTGTCGAGCTTCCACCTGACCCCCGACCACCTCCCGACCATCCTCGCCGCGATCGACGACTTCGGCCCCGAGGCCGTCGAGGGGTGGCCGTCGAGCATCACGGTGCTCGCCGGTCTGCTGGCCGATGCCGGGCGCACCCTGCCGCTGCGCGGGATCATCACCTCCTCGGAGGTGATCGGCGGCCCGGCACGCGCCCTGATGCAGTCCGTGTTCGACGCGCCGATCGTCGACCACTACGGCCAGACCGAACGTGTCGTGATGACCGGCAACTGCGAGCACGGGACCCATCACGTCTTCGACGACTACGGGGTGCTCGAACTCGTCGAGGTGCCCGGCGTCCCCGACCGCTGGGAGATCGTCGGCACCAGCCTGCACAACCGGGGATTCCCGTTGCTGCGCTACCGGACCGGCGACCAGGTCGGGCCCGCGTCGGGCGAGGAGTGCCCGTGTGGACGGCCGTTCGGGCGGATCGGCCGGATCGCCGGGCGGGTCGAGGACGTCTTCACAGCGGCCGACGGCCGCGCCCTCCCGCTGCCGTCGACGGTCGTCGACGACCTCGTCGGCGTGCGTGGTGTGCAGATCGTCCAGCACCGGGCCGGTGAGTTCGAGGTCCGCGTGGTACCCGGCGGCGGATGGGACGCCACCGTCACCGACACCCAGATCCGCCGCAACGTCGACCGCATGTTCGGTCCGGGTCAGCAGGTCACGATCACGACGGTGGACGCACTGCCCGCACCTGCGGGCGGCAAGGTCAAGTCCGCCTACGTGATCGGGGTCTGAGACCCCCGCGCGACCGCAACCATCAGCCGCTCGTATCCCCGGGCCGTGCCGGCGATGTCGAACTGGCGGCACGCCCGCGCCCGACCTGCCGAGCCGAGGCGGTGGCGCAGCTCGTCGTCGTCGGCGAGCGCGATCAGCCGATCCGCGAACCCGGCGTGGTCGCCGACACCGACGACGAAGCCCTCGACGCCGTCGGTGACCATCTCTGGAACGGATCCGCAGTCGGTGGCCACGATCGGGACCCCGGCGGCCATCGACTCGGCGAGCACCAGCGGCACCCCCTCGTGCACCGAGGACAGACACGAGATGTCCAGTCCCGGAAGCAGGTCGGGCACATCGTCACGGACACCCAGGAACCGGACCCGCGAACCGATGCCGAGGTCGTCGGCGAGGAGACGGAGGTGTTCCTCGCGCGGCCCCGTCCCGACGAGCACCAGCAGCGCCGCCGGGCGATCGGCGAGCACCTTCGCGAACGCGGCGAACGCCACCTCGTGCGCCTTCTGCGACGACAGCCGCGCCACCATCCCGATCGCGAGGTCGTCCTCGTGCAGGCCCAGCAGATCGCGTGCACGTCGCCGCCGATCCGCGGTGGGCGGGGGCGGCAGCGCGATCCCGTTGCCGATCACCACCTCCCGGGTCCGTGACCATGCACGGGCGCCGACGCCCTCCGCGCGGTGCAGGTACTCCCCCTGCGCCTGCGAGAGCAGGACCAGCGCCCGCGACAGGCCGAGCGTCGCCACGGCCGATCGGGGCAGCACGCGACCACCGACCGCGGTCAGGTCCATGTCGTGTGCGGCGACCACGCTGGGCACCCCGGCGACCGCGGCTGCCAGTCGCCCGACCGCCAGGGCGGCGCGATGGTGGTGGGCGACGAGCACCACGTCGGTCCCGGTACGTCGGAGGTGCCGCGCGAGACCCAGGACCCGTCGCGGGTCGCGACCGGCGTACCCGTCCACCACGTCGACCGGCACGCCGAGCGCGCGGAACTCCCCGGCGAGAGGTCCCTCCTCGCGGAGACAGACGATGCGGGGCGCGAGGACCGACCGATCGACGGCGGCGCACAACGACACCAGCAACCGCTCCGCACCGCCCACGAACGTGAGATCCATGACGACGGTCGTCGCGACCGGCCGACGGACCTGCACGGCTCGTCCGGATGCGATGGCGGACAACACTTCCTGTGTCGTGTCGACCATCACCGACCGGTCGAACAGTGCTCGCGCACGAGCCCGGGCGGCAGACCCCATCGCGCGGGCGTGCTCGGGGTCGGCGAGGACACGGACGACGGCGTCGGCGAGGACGTCGGGCTCACGGATCGGCACGAGGTGGCCGGTGACACCCTCCTGCACCATCTCCCGCAGTCCGCCGACGTCGGTGCAGACCGCGGGAAGCCCGGACGCCATGGCTTCCAGCAGCGCCATCGGGAGGCATTCCACCGAGTCGGAGGACAAGACGAACACGTCCATCGCCGCCAGGAGCCGCGGCACGTCGCTGCTGGCACCGACGAACGCCGTCCGCTCCGCGATCCCCAGCTGACGCGCCAGGCCCTCGGCCCGCGCACGCTCCGGCCCGTCACCCACCACCAGAACCCGCAGGTCCTCGACGGTGCGCGCGACCCGCGCGGCGGCCCGCAGGAAGGTCTCGTGGTCCTTCTCCGGCCGCATGGCCGACACCGTGCCCATCACCGGGCCGGTGCCGTCGATCCCGGGCAGCGGGACCGGGCCGCGGGGTGTCGCCGACAGGTCGGTGAAGTCGTCGACGGGGACGCCGTTGTGCACCACGACCACCTTCTCGGCGGGGTGGTGCAGCGTGTCGACGAGGAACGGCACCTGCGCGTGGGCCACCCCGAGGTAGCGGTCCGTCCAGCGATCCAGGAGACGGTCCACGACGCGACGGGCACGGGGGCGGTCGTCGGCGGTGGCGACGTGGTGGATCCACACCGCACGGTGCGGGACGCGAGCGATGACCGCCGCGAGGCGCCCGAGGACGTCGGCGTTGTAACCGCGGGTGAGAACGATGTCGGGACGATGTGCACGCATGTGCCGCACCAGATCCCACAGGGCGCGAACCGCGTCACGGCGTGTGCGGCGCAGCGCCACGGCGGGCACCCCACCGGCGGCGAGATCGTCGAAGAGCGCTCCCGGCTCGCCGATGCAGACCACCGACGGCGCGAACCGGGTCCGGTCGAGTGCGGGCATCAGGGTGGCGACATGACGCTCCGCGCCACCGATCCGCAGGTCGGGGACGACGTGGAGGACCCGCAGTGGACGCGACGGGTCCTCGGCGCGCTGCGTGATGTCGCGGTAGAGCGCATCGATGCGCCGCCACACCGCGTCGACGTCGAACTCGGACCGGAACCGGACGTGTGCTGCGGTCGCGAGGTGCTGTCGGCGCTCGGGGTCGGTGACGACCGCGTCGAGCGCGTCCCGCAGACCGTCGACGTCACCGGGTTCCACGAGCACCGCGCAGCCGTCGTCGAGGATGTCGGGGACGCCACCGACCGGTGTCGCGACGATGCACAGGCCGGCAGCCATCGCCTCCAGCACGGCCATGGGCTGGCCCTCGTCGTGGGACGGGAGCACCAGCACGTCGGATCGCCGCAGCAGGTCGTCGACGACGTCGGGCCCGACCCACCCGAGGACGTCGACGGACTCGGTCAGCCCCAGTTCCGTGACGAGTCGCCGCGCGGCGTCGACGGCGCCGTCGCCCGCGACGGTCAGGTGCGCCTCACACGCACCGGGTGACGCGGCCCAGGCGCGCAGCAACTCGAAGGTGCCCTTGCGCTCACCGACCCGTCCCAGGAACAGCACGCGGACCGTCCCGTCCGCGGAACGCTCGGACACCGTCCGAGCCCGAACCGCGTTGGGGACGACCGTGACCCGCGCATCGGGTGCGATCTCCGACAGGCGCCGCGCCCATCCCGGGCCGAGGGCGACGACGGCGGCGGCCGCGGTCAGCACGTCGGCGACGACCGCACGCGCCGGACGGGGCAACCGCGCGACGAACAGGTGGAACTCGGCGCCGTGGACGTGCAGCACGACCGGTACCCGCAACACCCGGGCGACGCTCGCGAGCACCGCCTTGCGGACGAAGCTGCCGTAGGACGCGGTGTGCAGGTGCACCACCGCCGGACGTCGGATGAGCAGTTCGGCGACGAAGCGGAGCGCGCCGAGGACGAAGGTCAGCATCTTGCGCGCCGCGGATCCGTCGCGGTGGGTGGCGACATGGGTGATGCGCCAGTGATCGGTCAACTCGGTCGACAGCACCGCCGACACCGTCGTGGCGACGCCGCCCCGTGTGCTGGTGCTCGTCGACGCCCACAGGACCCGTGGTCCGCGCGCCGTCGATCGCCCCATCGCAGAATCCCCCTCGATCACGAACCGTCCGCGGTCGTCCTCCCCGACGACCGGCCCGACGTGGCGGACCCGGGACAGCCGTGCAATCCTATACCGCGGGGAGGAAGTCCGACGTGTCTGTTCAGAACAGCGGCACTCGAGGCGTTCTCGACAGCGACCGGGCACCGGGGGGTGCCGACGGGGCGGTCGCGACACAGGGGGCCCGGCAGGTCCGGATCCTGGTCGAGAACAGCGAGTATTGGCTGCGCAACAACGGTGACCTGGCGATGCTGGCCGTCACCGTCCACCGACTACGGGAGCGGTGGCCGGACGCGCGGATCGGCGTGTTGACCGATTCGCCCGTTCTCCTCCGTGCGTACTTCCCGACGGCCGAGGGCATCACGGTGTTCGACGACGACCCGTGGGCACCGCCGACGCGGCTGGAGGAGCTCGCAGGCCGCCTCGGTCCGTCGACCGTGGGCCCGTTCGTGATGGCGTGGCTGCGGATGCGGACCTGGGTTCCCCAGAAGGCGCGCGGGGCGCGTCGTCGCCTGCGCAGTGCCGTGATCCGGACCACCGTCCCGCCGATCACACCGCGTCCGCGACCTCACGTCGGATCCCGTCGGGCCGTCATGGAATCGTCGATGCTCGTGGTCCTCGGCGGCGGGTACCTCACCGATGCCGATGCGGCGCAATGCCGTCGGGTGTTCTCACTCATCCGGGTCGCGGGTGACCACGACGTCCCCGTCGCGATGATCGGCCAGGGACTCGGGCCGCTCGACGACCCCACGCTGGTCGCGATGGGCCGGGAGTCCCTGCAGGATGTGCGGATGCTCGCGTTGCGCGAGCGGCGTCGCGGACCGACCGTCGCCGACCGTCTCGGGATCGCCCCGGACCGTGTCCGGGTCACCGGTGACGACGCGATCGAGTTGGCGCACAGCATCATCGACCCGCCCGGTGGTGGCGGTCGCCCCGGGGGCGACACACTCGGCGCCGGGATCGGGTTCTGCCTGCGGGTCGCCGGGTACTCCCCGGTGGACGAATCCGCCCGGGCCGCAGTGGGATCCGCGGTGCGGACCTCGGCGGAGCGACTCCACGCACCGTTGCTGCCCCTGATCATCGCCGAGTACCGCGACCAGGACCGCCGGTCGACGCTGCCCCTGGTGGCGGGCGCCAACCGGGTGGTGCCGCCGCTCCCGCGGTACGTCCACCCGTCGGAGGTCGCACGCAGGGTCGCGGACTGTCGTGTCCTCGTCACCGGCGCCTACCACCTCGCCGTCTTCGCGCTGTCGCAGGGCATCCCGGTCGTCGCGCTCACGTCGTCGGAGTACTACGACGACAAGTTCCTCGGACTCGGCGACATGTTCGGGACCGGCCTGACGATGATCGAACTCGACGACCCCGACCTGTCCGGGCGCCTGTCCGCGGCCATCGCGGAGGCGTGGGAGGGCGCACCGGGGTTCCGTGCCCCCTTGCGCGCGGCGGCGCGGGAACAGATCGCGCGCAGCCGCGCCGCGTTCGACGAGGTGTTCGCCATCGCCGAGCGGAGGGCCGGACCCGACGGCTCGGCCGGGTCGGCCGGTCGATGACCGCGACGACTCACACCGACGCCGACGACCGACCCCACGGCGAGGTCGGCGGCGGGCCGTCGCTGCGCGGTCGCATCGGCAGGGTCGCGGTCGCGTCGGCGGTGGCACTGGTGTTCGGCGAGGTGCTCACCCTGGTGCAGACCATCGCGCTGGCGCGTCTGTTGTCGCCGGCCGAGGTCGGGATCTTCGTCTCCGGCACGGTCATCACCAGCTTCCTCGGCGAGTTCGTCGAGGGCGGTCTGCGGGCGGGGCTGGTGCAGCGCGGGGGCGACATCCGTGACGCCGCGGAGACCGTCTTCTGGGCCACCCTCGCGGGCGGTGTCGTCATGTCGCTGGGTGCCCTTGCCGCGGCGCCCGTCGTCGGGATGGTCTTCGACAGCAGCACGGCCGGGATCATCGCCGCGGTCACCTCCGGCACACTGCTGATCTTCTCGGTGACCAACGTCCCGGAGTCGATGCTGCAGCGCGCGTTCAGCGTGCGACGACGACTGATCGTCGGGCCGTCGGTCGCGGTCGCCTACGCGGTGGTCGCCGTGTCGCTCGCCGCGCTCGGATTCGGGGTGTGGAGTCTCGTCATCGGCATGTACGCCTCGTTCGTCGCGTGGGCGGTCACCATCTGGGCGATCACCGACTGGCGTCCGGGTCATGGCACCGCGTCGATCCGGCTGTGGCGCGAACTCGCCCGGTACGGGCTGCCCCTCGTGCTCGGCGGCATCGGCGCGCGGGTGCAGAACGCCATGGAGACCGTCGTCGTGGGCCGTGGGCTCACCCAGTTCGCCCTCGGCAACTTCCGCTACGGACAACGCATCTCACAGATGCCCGTCCGCGCGATCATCGAGATCGGGGCGGTCTCGCTGTTCCCCGCATTCGCTCAGATGGCGGGTGACCGCAGCCGGATGCGTGCCGCGTACCTGCGCGCACTGCGATGGGTCATCGTGGGCGCGGCCGCCCTGTCCGGCCTGATGATCGCCCTCGGGACGCCCGCGGTGACGATCGTGTTCGGTGCGCCCTGGCACGCGGCCGGCGTCGCTGTCGCACTCATGGCCGGCCTCGGTGTGGGCAAGGCCCTCATCAGCGTGGGCGAGGAGGTCATCAAGGCCTGCGACCGGACGCCCCTGCTCAACTGGTACACCGCCGCCGAGGTGCTCCTCGGTGTCGGGACACTCGTACTCCTGGTCTCGCAGTTCCAGCTGCCGGGTGCCGCGCTGTCGCTGTCGATCACGGCGCTCGTCGTCGGCGTCGTCGTCACCGGCCTCGCCATCCCGCTCGTCTCCGTCCGATGGGCCGACGTGGCACGAGCGGTCCTCCCGCCGCTGCCCGCCGCCGGAGTCGCCACCGCCGCGGCCTGGGTACTCGACCGTCATGTCCTCGACAGCGCCGCCCACGGGCTGGTCCCCGCCGTCGGCTGCCTCGTCGCCGAGACCCTCGCGTTCGGTGCCGTCTACCTGCTCGCACTCGGGGTGTTCGCCCCGTCCTCGGCGGGCAGTCTGCTACGCGTCGCGGTGACGATCGCCCGGCGTGCGACCGGGCGACGCAGCTCGGGTGACACCGTTTCCGCGCCGGGCGACGCCGGAGACCATGCCGCCGACACGGATGGAGACGGCGGTGCGTCTCGGAGGTGATCGGGTGATCGCGATTCCCGGCCTGCCGCATCGCGGCACGTCGCGGGGACCGGTCGTGCTCGGTCCACTCGACGCCGGCGGTCACGTCATCCGGCTACGCCCCCCGACCTTCGACGACCACTCCCGCTGGCGGGCGCTCCGCCTCCGCGATCGCGCCGCCATCGAACCGTTCTGGTCGCGCAGCGGACAGAGCTGGGAAAACCGACACAGCCGCAACGAGTGGGTGCGCGAGGTGATGGCGGCACGACGCTCGGTCGCGTCCGGTCGTGCGTTGCCGTGCGTCATCGAGGTCGACGGTCACCTCGCCGGTCAGATCGGCCTGACCGCCATCGACACCGATTCGCGCACCGCGGAACTGGGTGTCTGGATCAGTTCCGACCTGGCACGGTCGGGGGTGGTGACCGTGGCCGGCGGGATGATCGTCGACCACGCGCTGGCGCAGTTGGGTGTCGATCGGGTCGTGGCGCCCTCGGCCGCCCACAACGTCGCCGCGGCCCGGGCCATGTCCCGGGCGGGATTCCGTCGCGAGGCGACGCTGCCGGGGTGGGCACCGACCGGCGGTCACGACGTGGTCGCCCACGACCTGTGGGTGATCGGTCGCGACGACCTCGGGCCCGGCGGACTCACCACGGTCGGCCTCCGACGCACCGATCCCGACACGTCAGCGGTCGACATCGTCGCCCACACGCGCCCGGCCCGGTCGGCGACGGTCCCCCGTCGTCTCGACGACATCGTCGCCGTCCTGCGTTACGACGCCGGTCGGCTCCGTGTGCGGGCCCTCCATCTGGTCCCGCCGCCCGTACCGGCGCGCATCGACGTCGACGGGACGGCGCTGCGTCTGCGGAGACGACCGGGTCCCCTGATCGACGCCATCCCCACCGGTGCGCGGCGGGCAGCCAGGTTCGACGACGTCTGCACGCCGATCCGCAACGGCGCCTGGTTCGACACCGACGACGCCGACGTCGTCTACGACGTCCTGCACGCCCGGCGCAGGGTCGGCCGGATCTCCCTGGTCGGTGTGAACCGACGTCAGGGCTTCGCCGAACTCGCGGTCAGCCTGGACCGCGCTGCGCCCGCGGCGTCGGACCGGGCGGTGGGCCACGCGGTGCGCGAGATGCTCCGCGAGGCCGTCCGAGTCCTGTGCCTCCGCCGGATCTCCACGACGGTCGCCCCGACCGATGCCCGGGCGGCCCGGGTGGCCGACGTCGCCGGCCTGCGCCACGAGACGTCCCTGGACGGCGCCGCATGCGGCCGCCCGCCGGGGATGGTGGAGATCTGGGCGGTCAGCGCGCCCGCGCCGGCACCCGCGGCAGACTGATCGGGCCGTCACCGGCGACGAGCACGGCACCGAACGCGTCGATCCCCGACTGACGCAACAGATCCGAGGCGCGGCGCGCGCGGGTGGGACTCACCACGCCGCTCGGCACGACGACGAGCGTCCGGTCGGAGACACTGCAGAGCAGTTGCGCCTCGGCCGCCTCGTCGACCGGCGCACACTCCACCACGACGACGTCGAACCGCTTGCGCAGCAGACCGATCAGCTCGGCGACGTTCTGCCGTGTCATGACGTCGTACGGGTCCGCGCCGCGACCGCCCACGCCCGGCTCACCCGCCCCGAGGACCGACACACCGCGGCCGAGGTCTGCGCTCTCCCGCAGGACCTCGTCGAGGCGCGTCGGGTCGACCGAGTCGCCGTCGGACGTCCGCAGCACGTCGGCCATACCGGCGCCGGCGAACTCGCCGTCACGTGCGGTCCGCACCAGCGCCACCTCGGCACCCTGCGCGGCGCGGATCCGGGCCAGCTCACCTGCCGCCCACGCCGACCCGGATCGTCGGGCGACACCGACGACCGACACCACGGAGGGCACGGGCAGGTCGTCGAACGCCAGGGCGTTCACGACGTGCCGCATCTGTGTCCGTGGGTCCATCCCGCCGTCACCGGAGGCGTCGAAGGTCCTCAGGCCCACGGCCTCGCGGACCTCGGCGGGTCGTCGAAGGCGCGGGGACAGACCGCCCAGCAGCCACGCCAGCACGAGTCCGACGAGCAGACCGGCGACCACGGACACCGACACCCGGGCGGCGACCGCGGGCCGTTGCGCGGTCGGCGGATTCGCCGCGGTCAGGTCCTGGAGCAGGCCGCTGCTGTCACCGTTGAGGCGGTCGATCGACTGCTGGAGCTGGATCCGTTCCTGCTGGAGGATGAAGTCGTTGCGGGCCTGTCGTTCGAGGAACGGTCGCCGCAACGCGTCGATCGCGGCCTGTCGTGTCTTCCGCACGCCGGCGTTGATGCTGTCGCGGAACGCGTTCGCGACCGCCTGCGCCGCACGCGGGACCTCCGCGGCGTCGGGTCCGGTGGCGACGATGAACATGATCGGTCCGGTCGCGACGGGCGTCGCGGTGAGCGTGACGTCGTCGGGGACACGGGCGGTGTCCCGGAGGGTCTGTTTGCCGGAGTCGGTGTTGAACAGGTCGACGTAGCTCTGGATGAGCACGGCGTCCTGCTCCGGCGCACGGTTCGCCGAATACGTGGTCAGAGCCGCCTTGCTCGAGTACGTGGTCTGGGCACCGGCGCCGGTGATCAGCGCGACGGCGACGGCGACGAGCACGCAGGCGAGGACGACCCACCATCGGCGGAGGATGCGGTCGCGGACGTCGATCATGCGGGGATCTCCTCCCTGGACGGGACGGTGGTGGTCTCCGGCAGCGACGGGTGGCGGACACGTCGAGCACGGTCGGTCGCCCCGGTCGCCACACCGACGAGGAGCAGGGTCGCCACGACGGGCAGGTCGAACAATCTCAGGTCCACCGTCGTCCCGGCCGTGACCATCACCACGAGGGCGAGGATCCCCGTCACCACCACCGCCGTCCGCGTGCGGTCGTGCGCTGTACGCGGGTCCGCCGCGAGAGCGCGGTATGCCACCACCAGGCGGGCCGACATGCCGACCAGGACGACGAGCCACAGGACGAGCCCGACGAGTCCCAGGTCGGAGAGGATGCCGAGTTCGTTGAAGTGCGGCGCGATCCCCAGTCCCCGGTCGAACGGCGTGCTGGGCGACCACTGCTGGTGGTGCACGGTGTTCAGGGAGATGAACCGGCCGAGACCCCAACCGAACAGCGGCTTCTCGTCGAAACCCCAGAACGTGGTGGCCGCGGTGTTCAGCCGGTCGAACACCTCGCTCGTGGAGCCGACGCCGCCCTTCGCCCGATCGGAGCTGGTGAAGGTGGACCAGTTGGCGACGACGGCCGCGGCACCGAGCACGCCGGTGACGACGAATCCCGTCCGGTAGCCCCGTGCGATCACCGCGCCCGCCACGATCACCATGAGCAGTCCGAGGTAGATGACGCGCGTGTGGGTGAGGAAGACCGCGTACACCGAGGCGACGGCCACCAGTCCGGCGGCGACGCGGGCGTACCGGTTCCGGTCATGGCCGGACGCGAGGTACATGGCGCACACGAAGCCGAGCAGGATGATGATCCCGTTGACCACGGGCTGATTCGGAACGCCGTTGGCGCGGCCCACCCAGTTCGGGTCGGTGACGATGTAGCTGGGCCACACCAGACCGGGGGCATAAAACTGCCCGATGCTCACCGCCGTCGAGTAGGCGCCGAGTCCCACGATCATCCACAACACCACGCTCGCCCGCCGCTCGTCGTCGCCGAGCGTCCGCCCGATCACGTACAGCACGAACGGCATCACGGTGGACGACAGGATCATCCGGAAGAGGTTGATCGGTTCGGCCGTCGGGATGTACGCGCCGGCGGAGTACTCGTGTGGCAGCACCGCCGAGAGGATGTTGTACCCGACGTACACGGCCATCAGCAGTTCCAGGGCACCGGGTCGCGGCAGGCGATCCCGGTGACCCCACGCCCAGATCGCCGTCGAGAGAACGAGTCCGACGAACGCCGGGAGGAATGCGTCCACCGGCAGGATGCGAGGCAGGGCCAGCCGGAGGAACAACGCGACGAGGAAGTAGCCGAGCGCGACGAGCGGGTGTCGCAGGCCGGTCCAGATCATGACGCCGGCGACCACCACAGCGATCGGCGCACCGACCACCACGAGCACCGAGCCGCGGGAGATCGCGGCGGCGACGATCGCCGTTCCCAGTGCCACGGCCGCAGCCGTGGCGAGCACGCGTCGGCCGGGCAGCACCTGCCCGCCCGTCGACCACAGGCCGGTGGTCATCCGCGCGCGTCGCTGCGTCGTTCGACGGCCCCCTCGACGACCCGACCATCAGCCACCTGCTCCGCGTATGCGGATTCACCCGGTGAGATGGACTGCGGCGGCGTCGCATTCGGCGCCGGCGGAACAGGCGGCGGGGTGTCGATCCCGGCAGCGCGCTGCTGCATCCACCGTTGTTGCTCGGCGCGATACTGCGACCACTGCTGTTCGAGCCACCGCTCCTGCGCCAGCCGGTACTGCGCCCACTGTTCCTGCGCGAGACGCTCACGGGCGACCTGCTGCTGCATCGCGAGTTCCCGCTCCAGCTGCGCACGGGCGACGCGCTCGGCCTCGAGCCGTCGCTCCATGTCGCGACGCTCCTCCTCCAGACGCTCGGCTGCGAGACGTTCGGCCTTCACCCGTTCGGCGACGGCGGCCTCGGCGGCTGCGCGCTCCTCCCGCTCGCGCTGCTCGCGGGCCAGTCGCTCACGGGCTGCCTCCGCCCGGGCGATGCGCTCACGCTCGAGGTGTGCGGCGCGGGCGCGTTCGATCCGTTCCAGGTGCAGGCGTTCGGCCCGCTCGCGCGCGACCCGTTCACGTTCGAGCCGCTCCACGCGTTCGCGGTCCACGCGCTCCCGCTCGCGGCGCTCGGCGTCCTCACGGGCGGCCTGCTCACGCGCCCACTGCTGGCGGGCCAGACGCTCCTGGATCGCCTTGCGGCGCTCCATCTCCTCCTGCGCACGGCGCTCCCGCGCGCGACGCTCGTGGGCCTGCTGTTCGCGCACCCACTGCTGGCGGGCGATCAGCTCCCGCTCCCACCGCTGCCGCACGGACTGCTCCCGGAGGAACTCCTCGTGCGCGGCGCGTTCAGCGGCCGCGTGACGCTCCAGGGCGAACGGATCACCCTGCGCCACAACCGACCGGAGAGCCGGGAATCGATCGGTCGGGACGGCGTTCTCGCCCGCCGCCGCGGGGACCAGCGGTGCATCGGGCGCCACACCCGCGGCCGGCGACACCGGCTCGGGTTCGGGTTCGGGTTCGGCCTCGGTGACCTCGGGCTCCACGTCGACCTCGGCCGGTTCGTCGTCCTCCGACTCGGCGACCTCGGCCTCGGCAACCCCGGGCTCGGCCTCAGCAACCTCGGGCTCGCCAACCTCCACCGGTTCGGGCTCGAGTTCGGGCTCGGGTTCGGGCTCGACGGACTCCACGTCGAAGTCGGGTTCCTCGTCGACCTCGGCCTGCGCCTCGATGTCGTCCGCATCCGTCTCGGCGACCTCAGCCTGCGCCTCGATGTCGTCGTCCGTGACGGGCGCGTCCGGTTGCGCTTTCACCTGCGCCGGATCGTCCTCGCGGACGGCCTCGGCCTCGGCAGCCTCGTCGACGACCAGCTCAACGACCGGCTCAGCGGCCACAGGTGCGATGTCGGCGGCCCGCAGCTCGGCGGGGACATCCGGGACGGGCGACCGCAGCGAGCGGTACGGCAGGAACTCCTCCGGCTGTGACTCCTCGTCGACCGGGGCGACCGGAACGGTGACGGGCTGCGCCGGCCGCGGTCGGGGCGGCGGCGGAGGTGTTCGGCGTGCCGTCGCCTCCTCACGCCACCGGGCGGCACGACGGATCGCGCGGCTGAGTCGCGTCTCGGCGGCAGGCGCGGTCGGTACCGACCGCAGTGGGCGCCGCACGACAGGCTCGACGGGCGGCGACACGGCCTCCTGGACCGAGGCCTCCGGCGCGTCCGACGTCTCCGCGTCTGTGTCCACCACGTCTGTGTCCACCACGTCTGTGTCCACCACGCCTGTGTCCACGTTCTCCATGTCCACGTCCTGTGCGTCCACGTCCTCTGCGTCCACCTCGGCCTCGGGCTCCACATCGGCAGCAGGCTCGTCCACCGCTGCTCCCGCGTCGATCTCGTCGGACTCGAACTCGTCGACCGCAGGCTCGTCGGTCGGGGCGTCTCCCGCCGCGACGTTCTCGTCCTCGGTCGCCCCGACGATGTCGGCGTTCTCGTCGACGGTGTCGGCGGGGTCGTCCTCCGGGCTGACTCCGTCGTCGGCGTTGGACCCGACGAACCCCTGGGTCAGGCTGGTCGGCGTGGGCGGCGCAGGCACCGGCGGCGCCGACATCACCACCGCGGGACCGACCCTGGCCTTGACCTCGGCGAGGAGGCGATACGTCTCGGACACGTCGCCGACGGTGGCCGTGGTCGGGTCGACGACGGTGATGACGATGTCGGCCTGGGCGCAGATGATCTGCGCCTCCGGTGATTCCACGACGATCGGCGCCTCGAGAAGGACCACCTCGGCCTGCTTGCGGGCAGCGTCGAGGAATCGCGCGACGCTGGTGCGGGTGACCACGCCGACGGGGTCGAGGACTCGATTGCCGACGTCGACGGTGCAGACACCGCCCGATTCGGCGGAGACCAGCTCGGTGAGGTGGACGTCGGGGTCGACGAGGGCGTCGACGAACCCCGGCCGCCCCGGCCCTCCGCCCGACCGGCGGGCGTCGGTGCGCACCAGCAACGACGGCACGTCGACCGTCCCCAGCGACGAGGCCAACGTCTCCGACAACTGGCGCGCGGCGGCAGCCGCACCGGACTGCGCGGCGACGACCGCGATGACATGGGGGGTGGTGTCCGACCCCGACATGACCCGGTTCGCCAGATGCGCGAGATCCGAGGCACGAGCGGACCCGCCCGCGTCGTCGGGATCGGCGACGACCAGCGCGGTCGTGAAGGCCGTCTTGTCCGTGACGTCGAAACCGGTACGGACGCGCCGGGATCCGATGTCGACGCCGAGAGCCATGAGGACACCGACCACCAGACCGCCGGCGAGCGCGGTGAGCAGCGTCGTCGTCCGGTTCGGTGTCGTGGCGGTGACAGCCGAGTCCAGGCCGACGGAGTTGATCATCCCGTTGGTGTTGGCGTTGATCGTGTTGATCTGGTCCTGCAGTCCGGCGCGCTCGTCACCCGGGACCTCGAGCCGCTGTGCGTATCGCTGTTCGAACGGCGCCTCGACCGAGTCGATCGTCTGCTTCTTCGCGTCGTCGAGTGCGCCGTTGATCTCGGTGCGGAACGTGCTCGCCAGCGCCGAGGCGGCCGATCGAGCGGCCTCCGGGGTCGACGCCGTGGCGTCGATGTAGAAGATGCTGCCGACCGTGGCCGGTTCCGCGACACTCGTCACCCCCGCAGGCACGTTCGCCTTGCGAGCCAGAGCACCCTGGAATGAAGGATCGTTGAACAAGTAGATGTATGCCAGAGCGAGCGCGTACGGCGAGTTCTCCGACGTCGGCGAACTCGCGGACAGCGCCGCCTTGGCCGAGTACGTGGTGCGGTCACCGATGCCGGCGACGAACGCACCCAGCACTGTGACCAGCGTGATCGCCACGACGATGTACCAGCGGCGGCGGACACGCAGCAACTGGTTGACGAAATAGATCAAGGCCCCCCCTTGACGAACCATCGTGCGAGATCGATCCCCTGCCCGTCACCGGTTCCCAGGCCGGTGACGTTGTGGCGGCAGGCTTTCTACCATCGCAACGAAATTGACTATACTTCACCCGCACGCGCGCACAACTCCGGCGTCATGGCGCCAGCGGTGCAGGTGCCGGTTGTGCAGGCAGTCCACCGCCCCCGATGTCACCCGGCGAGTTGTCGTCGACCACCGCGAGGACCTGCTGGATGCGCTGCATGTCCCGGGTCCACGGCGACCCCGTCGCGATGCGTTGCTCGAACGGATACCCGTAGTCCCGACGGAACTGGTCGGCGAATCGTCCCGACGGACCCTTCTCCGTGACGATCGCGAAGCACGCGCAGGCTGCGGAGTCTGCGACGTAGGCGCCGTAGTTCTGCAGCGTCCACGCGATCTGGCGGCCCGGCACGGTCTGCAGGCCGAGGCTGTCGATGTCGACGTCGAGGGGGATGGCGAGCAGTGCCCCCAGCTTCATGGCCGACGGTGCCGACCCCTGACGACCGTACGTCTCCTCGGCGTCGCTGTCCGAGGTGGACGCGGGCCATCGGAAGCAGTCGCCGCTCGGACACCGCACCAGTTGGCGTGCGGTGTCGATGTTGACGCGCAGCGCGTGCCGCGGCCCGGTCGCGGCGGTGGACGGCCGGAGCTCACCGAGACGCAACGCGCCCACCAGCCCGCTCAGGCCCGACCCACCGAGCCCCCGGGAGATGCCGTCGCCGCGGAGATCGACCGGGTCGGAGACCGCGAGACTCGTCGCCACCGACCCGGGTGCGCATCGGGCCAGGGGCGCACTCTGCAGCACCGTCCGGCCGTCCGGGAGCAGCCAGCTGGCGTTCTCGTTGTTGGTCGACTGCGGGATGACGTAGTCGGTGGGCATGGGCACGCGGAAGAAGGTGCGCCCGGTGGGGACACATCGGTCACGACCGGTCCAGCCGGCGTCGCTGTAGCGCAGATCGGTCAGCGGGGCGTCCGGGGTCTCGATGATGGAGGTCTCGTCGTTCTGCGGCATCGGTGCGAAACGGTCGCCGCCCGGTCGCGCCGGCATCTGCGCGTCGACGTAGTCCGCATCGGCACCGATCGCTGTGTTCCAGATGCTCGTCGGCGCGAAGGGTCGTCGGAGCGGGTCGCGGTCGGGTCGGGTCGACGGACCCGTCGCGAACAGGAAGGTCTGCACCCGGCGACCACCGGAGTCCGACACCACCGGCGCCGTCCGCTGGGACGCGTCGACCATCCGCCCCGCGATGGCCGCGCGACCGGTGGCCGATCCGCTCACCGACACCGCGAGCACCCGACCGGCGCCGGGCACCGGGGGGAGCGCGCCGTTCGACCGTGCGATGAGCGGGGTGGCGGCGCTGACGCCGGACCAGCGTGCGGCATCGGCGCGCACGGTCGTCCCGTCGGTGACCTCCACCTCGATCGGCGTGGCACTGCCGTCGGCGATCCCGTAGATGACCTGGCTGTTCCATCCCCGCGCGCCCGTCACGGCGACCGGCCGCGCACCGGCCGCCCACGCCTGTACCCCGCCCCGGGCGAACACTCGTCCGCGGCCGTTCCAGGAGACCGCGACCACGACGAGATCCCCGGCCGTGGTCGATGCCGGGACGGCGACGGTCGTCGACGCCGTCGGCACGTCACCGACCACCCGCGGTTCTCGCTCGGACGAGCAGGCCGCGAGGCCTGCTGTCGCGAGGACGGCGCACACCAGCACCGCCACCATCCGTCGCCGCACGTCATCTCCCCCTGGTCGGCGTCCTCCCCGGCCGCGGATGCTACCGATCGGACCTGAGAGAACACCCCTGTCGACGTCGGCCCCGACGCGACGCCGGGCACGCCGTGAGCGGGCACCACGCGGCGTCGACGTATCCGTGAAGGCGGCAATCCGGGCTCAGACCCGTTCTGCCCGTGGTGGTCACACGCTCACAACGACCTTGCGGACCCGCGGCGGGTGGGGTTCACTGTGCTCCGCAAGGTGCCATCGTTCGCTGAGGCTCCTTCAACGGAAACACGCCAGCGACCCCAAACGTCCAGAGACGCCCCGGGTCAGGACAGGTCTTCCCGGCTTAAGGGTTGACCCCGATTGGCTCCTCGACAGCTGTCGAGGTCCACGCCGTGAAGTGCCAAAGGTCTTACGAGGGGGCGAACTCCTTCCGCTCCGGCACGTGGTGAGTCACCGACACTCCACGGAGGTTCCGTCATGTCCACACTCGACACCGCTCTGCGCCTGCTGTGCGGGCTCGGCCTGGGAACCCTCATCGGGTTCGAACGGCAGTACCGGGCCCGGATGGCCGGGCTGCGGACCAACGCCCTGGTCGCGACCGGCGCGACCGGAGTTCGTGGTCCTCTCCGCCCACGGGTTCTCCGGCGGCACCGCGGATCCGACGCGGGTCGCCGCCCAGATCGTCAGCGGCATCGGCTTTCTCGGCGCGGGGGTCATCCTCCGCGACGGTCTGGGTGTCCGCGGGTTGAACACCGCGGCAACTCTGTGGTGCTCGGCGGCCGTCGGCGCCCTCGCCGGTGCGGGCCTGTACGCGGTGGCCGCGATGGGCACCGTCGCGGTGGTCGCGGTGAACGTCGTCCTCCGCCGGCTCGGCCGTGCGGTGGACCGCCACCCGGAGTCCGGCGACGAGACACCGTCGGCCTACACGATCACCGTCACCGCCGACCCCGACGGGGCGCGACCGGTGCGCTCGCTGCTGGTCGACGGCGTCTCCGGCGGCGACACCCGGATCCGCGCCGTCGACGTCTCGGAGTGCGACGGTGCGGCCCGCATCGTGGTCGAGGTCACCACCGAGCACCGCGACGACGGCCGGATCGACGCCGCCGTCACCCGACTGGGTGTGGAGCCGGCCGTGCGCTCCGTCCGCTGGGACCGCGACACGCGCGTGCTGCAGGAGAGCGACCGGTGAGCGGCGTCTCGAATGCGACAGGGCTTCCCATGTTGGTGTGACAGTTGGTAACGTCTACTTGTGTGACCGACCGAACACCTGTGGACTGGCGCCCTCGGACCGTGCAGAACGGTGACGTGCGGCTCGCCGTCGTCGAGGCGGGCGTGCCCGACGCCCCGACCGTGGTCCTCGTCCACGGCTGGCCCGACACCCACCACCTCTGGGACCACGTGGCGCCCCTGCTGGCGCAGCGGTTCCACGTCGTCGCCTACGACACCCGGGGGTACGGCGAGAGCGACGCCCCTGCCGGTGACGCGCCGTACGCACTGCCCGAGCTGGCGTCGGACCTCTTCGCCGTCATCGATGCCGTCACCGACCGGCCCGCGCACGTCGTCGCACACGACTGGGGATCGGTGCAGACCTGGGAGGCCGTGACCACGCCCGGTGCGACCGAGCGCATCGCGTCGTTCGTGTCGATCTCCGGACCCAACCTCGACCACCTCGGCTCCTGGGCGCGGGAGAAGCTGTCGCGGCCCACCCCGACGAACGTCGGCCAGGCACTGTCCCAGGTGGCCTCGTCGGCGTACACCGTCATGTTCCAGCTGCCCGTCGTGCCGAAGATGTTCTTCGGTGCCCTCGGGTGGGCCCCGGTGTGGCGGCGGTTCCTGTCGGCGGTGGAGGGGACCCCGCCGTCGGCGATCACCGTCTCCCCGACGCTGCACCGCGACATGATCTCGGGACTGCGGTACTACCGCGCCAACATCCGCCCGCGACTGTTCCACCCCACCCCCGGGTCGACCGATGTCCCCGTCCTCGAGCTGGTGAACACCCGCGACATCGCCCTGCGCGCACCCATCTTCGACAACACCGCCCGGTACGCGTCCCGACTGTGGCGGCGCGATCTCCCCAACGGCCACTGGCTGCCCTACGCACGGCCGGAGCTCATCGCCGACCGCGCGACCGAGTTCATCGAGGCCATCGAGTCCGGATCCGCACCGGCGAGCCTGGACCGGCTCGCGGTCAGCGGGCCCCGGGGTCCGCTCGCCGGTCGACTCGCGGTGATCACCGGCGCCGGAAGCGGCATCGGCCGGGAGACCGCGATCCTCTTCGCCCGTTCCGGCGCCGAGGTCGTCTGCAGCGACATCGATCTCGACGGTGTCCGCACCACCGTCGAGGCGGTGGAGACGGCCGGCGGCACTGCGCACGCGTACCCACTCGACGTCTCCGACGACGCCGCGTTCGCGAGCTTCGCCGAGGAGGTCGCGAAGAACCACGGCGTACCCGACATCGTCGTCAACAACGCCGGCATCGGGCTGGCCGGCTCCCTGCTCGACGCGACCGACGCCCAGATCCGGCGTCTGGTCGACATCAACCTGATCGGCGTCACCACCGGCAGCCGCCTGTTCGGGCGGCAGATGGTCGACCGCGGGGAGGGCGGGCACATCGTCAACCTCGCGTCGGCGGCCGCGTTCACCCCGCAGCGGGGACTCGGCGCCTACGCCGCCACCAAAGCCGGTGTGCTGCTGCTCAGCGAGTCCCTCCGCGCCGAGCTGGCGGGCGCACGGATCGGGGTGTCCGCGATCTGCCCGGGCATCGTCGACACCAAGATCGTCTCGACCACCGAGTTCGCCGGATCGACCGGTGCGGAACAGAAGCGACGTCAAGACCGGATGGATGCCGCCTACCGTCGTCGCGGGTACACCCCCGACCGGGTGGCCCGCCGGATCCTGGCCGCGGTCCTGACGAACCGCGCCGTCGTCCCCGTGACCCCGGAGGCCGCGGTCGGATACCGCATCTACCGATTCGTCCCGGCGCTCTCGCGCCGCATGGCCCGCACCCAACTGGTCTGAGGAGTTCACCGATGTCCGTGTCAAAGACCACCTCCACACCGATCGATCCCGCAGCCGTCGCCGATCCCGGCCCCGTGCACCTGCACGCCCGGAACGTGGCCTTCGATCTGGAACACACACCGCTGCACTGGATCCCCGATCACCCGATCGCGTCGAACGTCATCAGCGTGCTGAACCTGCTGCTACCCGAAGGTGAACGGTGGTTCGTCACCACCTACAACGAGGCACTGCCGCTCGTCGCCGACGAGGAACTCGCCGCCACCATGCGCGGCTTCATCGGCCAGGAGGCGATGCACGCCGAGGCGCACGACAAGGCGCTGTGGGAGTTCCTCGACCGCGAGGGTGTCGACCCGCGCCCCTTCGAGCGTCAGATGCGCTGGCTGTTCCGCAAGGCGTTGGCCCCCAAGGAGAACTGGGAGGACGACGCCCGCCGCAAGGACCTCGTCGAGCGCCTGTGGCTCATCGCCGCGATCGAGCACTACACCGCCATCCTCGGCGACTTCGCGCTGAACAACACCTGGCGAGAGCACGGGGCCGACCCGGCGATGACCGACCTGTTCACCTGGCACGGCGCCGAGGAGGTCGAGCACCGCAGCGTCGCCCACGACGTCGCGACCTATTTCGGGGACGGCTACATCCGCCGCGCCCGGGCGATGGCCGTCGCGCTCTTCGGCCTGCTCATGCTGCTGCACCGCGGCAGCCGCTTCATCGCCAAGAGCGACCCGTACCGCAAGTACTCCTACCTCGCGATGTGGACCGAGTACCGCCGCGGCGCGAAGGCGGGTGTACTGCCGAGTCTGCGGTCCATCATCCTCGCGACGTTCTCGTACTTCCGGCCGTCGTTCCGCCCGGAGGAGATCGGTTCGACCGCACAGGCGGTCGCCTACCTCGCGTCGTCACCGGCGACACGCGCGACCACTCGATGACGAGCTCCGAGACGTCACGGTCCGAGCGCGGCCGCGCCGACCTGGAGACGCTCGACATCGAGACGCCCCCGCCGCACCTGTACGGCCGGTTCCGTCACGACCCCGTCATGCGGATGGTCGGTGCGGCGTTCTCGCACCTGTACCCACGGGTGGTGCGGCGTCTGCACGTCTCCGACGACCACGCGGTCAACACCGGTGTGACACAGGTCCGTCTCGTCGACCGGACCGTCGTGGCCGAGGACGAGAACGTCGTCGCCCTGCGGTTCGAGGCGGCCGACGGTGAGCAGCTGCCGCCCTGGTACGCCGGAGCCCACCTCGATCTGATGCTGCCGTCGGGCCGGATGCGCGAGTACTCACTGTGCGGCGACCCGACCGACCGCACCTACTACCGCATCGCGGTGCGACGCATCCCCGACGGCGGCGGTGGGTCGAAGGAGGTCCACGACGACCTGCATGTCGGCGACCTGCTCTCGGTCAAGGGGCCGCGCAACGCCTTCCCGCTCGCACTACCCGGACTCGGCTCACGCGCCGAACACCTCCGGTTCGTCGCAGGCGGCATCGGGATCACCCCGATCCTGCCGATGATCCAGCTCGCCGACCGTCTCGACCTCGACTGGTCGATGGTCTACACCGGTCGCAGCCGCGACTCGCTGCCGTTCGTCGACGAGGTGCTCGCGCACGGTGACCGTGTGACGGTCCGGACCGACGACGACGGTGGGATCCCCACGGCCGACGAACTGCTCGGTCCCGACGTGTCGCCCCGGACCGCGGTCTACAGCTGCGGCCCGATACCGATGCTCGACGCCCTCGTGGATCGCCTGCGCGACGTCCGCGACGTCGAACTGCACCACGAACGGTTCTCGCCACCACCCGTCGTCGACGGTCACCCCTTCACGGTGACCCTCGCCTCCACGGGGACGACCGTCCCGGTGGGCGCCGACGAGACCACCCTCGCCGCGCTCCGCCGGGAACGGCCGTCCGTCCCGTACTCGTGCCGTCAGGGATTCTGCGGGACGTGTCGCACCCGCGTGCTCGACGGCGCCGTCGATCACCGGGACACGTTGCTCACCGCCGCGGAACGGGAGGCGGGCTGGATGCTGTCCTGCGTGTCCCGCGCGGACGGGGACTCGCTGACCGTCGACATCTGATCGGTGGTCGCGGTCCCCCGCAGGCCCAGGTAGGCAGCCGGTCCCGCGATCGCGGCGACCGCGACCGCCACCCAGACCGAGTGGTGCAACCCGTCGACGAAGGTGTCGCGGACAGCGTCGAGGACGGGACCGGCGAACTGCGCCGGTGTCCGCTGCGCGACCTCCACACCGGCCATCACCGACGTACCCGCGATCTCGCGTGCGTCCTGCGGGAGCTGTTGCAGCACCGGCGAGTCGGCGACGCCCGCACTGTAGACCGAACTGAGCACCGACCCGAGGACAGCGACACCCAACGCCCCACCGAACTCGCGGGTCGTGTCGTTCACCGCCGCGCCGGCCCCCGCCTTGTCCTCGGGAAGGCAGTTCATCACGACGTGGGTGCACGGCCCGGAGATCAAGGCCAATCCCGCAGCCATCGCCGACATCGACCAGACGATGAGACCCCAGTACGACGAGGACGCGTCCGAGATCTCGACCAGCGCGAAACCGCCTGCCATCAAGAGGGATCCGACCGCCGCGACCGGCGCGATCCCCACGAGACGGACGAGCTGCATCGCCAAGGGTGAGATCACCGCCATGACGATCGCGAACGGGAGGGTGTGCAGACCGGCCGAGAAGGTCCCGTAGCCCTTCACCGCCTGGAAGTACTGGGTCACCAGGAAGATGAAGCCGAACAGGCAGAAGAAGGCCAGCGCGATGAGCCCGGACGCCGCGGCGAAACGCCGGTCGGTGAAGACCCGGACATCGAGGACAGGATGCGCCGACCGGAGTTGTCGCCGTACGAACACGACGAGAAGTACTGCGGCGACGACGAATCCGCCCAGGGTGCGCAGGTCGGTCCACCCGTACCGCGGCCCCTCGATGACAGCCCAGATGAGCAGCCCCATGGCACCCACGCTGGTCGCCAGACCGAACACGTCGGCACGCCCGGTCGCGGCCGGTCGGGGCGCGGGGACGAGTGCGACGATCGCGACGGCGACCACCGCCGCCACGGGCAGGTTGATCCAGAAGACCGATGCCCACGAGCTGTGTTCGATCAGCCAGCCGCCCAGGACCGGCCCGATCGCGACGGCGACCCCGGCCGTCGCGGCCCAGATCCCGAACGCGGCCGCCCGTTCGCGGGCATCGGTGAACACCGAGGAGAGCAGGGCTAGCGTCGCCGGGAAGACCAGCGCGGCGAACACACCGAGCCCGACGCGCGCCGCGATGAGCGTCGCCGTGGACTCGGCGAGCGCAGCCGGGATCGACATCGCCGCGAACCCCGCGACCCCCACCAGCAGCATCCGCCGGCGGCCGAAGCGATCGCCCAGGTGCCCGCCGGTGATGAGCAGACCGGCGAACGCCAGGGTGTAGGCGTCGACCACCCACTGCAGGTCGGACATCGTGGCGGACAGGTCGCGGCTGATGCTCGGGAGCGCCACGTTGACGATGGTGTTGTCGATCATCACCAGCAGCGTGGCGAGACACAGGCTCGCCAGGGCCGCCCAGCGTCGGGAGGTGGTCATCGGGTCTCCTCGGTTCGGTCGAACGTCGCGGCGGTGGAACGTCATGCCAGAGTTGTAGGACGTTGTTCTAATTCAGAAGAACATTGTTCTAGTACGCTGTCAACCGTGGCAGTGAGACGGACGCCCGCGGCCGACGTGCGGGATGCGCTCATCGCGGCGGGACACCATGTGCTCGCCACACAGGGCGTGAAGGCACTCACGGTGCGGACCGTGGCGACAGAGGCGGGGGTCGCCCCGATGGGCGTCTACAACCACCTCGACGGCAAGGACGGTCTGCTCAGCGCGCTCGTCGCCGACGGCTTCGAACGCCTCCGCGCGGCCACGGTCGCCTCGCCGGACTCCGATCCCGTGATCCGCCTGCGGACGGCGGGTCGCAACTACCGCACGTTCGCGCTCGCGAACCCCACCCTCTACCGCCTGATGTTCTCCGGCGAGTGCGACCCCGGCGACGCCGGCGACGCGGCGTTGGGCGCGCTCACCGAGTTGATCCGGTACGGCCAGGCCGCGGGGATCGTCCGCGACGACGACCCGATGGAGCTGACGATGGTGGTCTGGTCCGCGGTCCACGGAGCGGTGAGCCTCGAGATCGACGGTTCGTCTCCCCCGTCGGTGTCCGTCGGCGGGGAGCAGGTGTTCGAGGCCGTGCTGGACATGATCGAACGGGGTTGCGCGGCGGTGTGATCCGCGCGGCGATCGGCTCTGCTCAGGGCAGGACGATCGGCGGCAGGCCGGGGATCGGGTTGGGGATCGTGCGTCGCCGCGGAGGTGCCGGCCTCGGGGCCGGACGGCCCGGCCGCGCGGGTGCGACGTAGTCCGACGTCACCGGTGGAGGCGCGATGTACGGCACCACCGGTACCCGGGCCGCCCGGGTGTCGATCGGCGGACGGATCGACTGCGACGCGGCGGGTGGCTGTGCCGGCGTCGGCTGACCCGAGGCCGCCGACGCGGCGGGGGTGGACGGGGACGCAGGCGCCGTGGTGAAGCCGACCGCGGCGGGCGCCGACGCGGAACCGGTGATCATCCACGGCACGGCCAGGATGACCCCACCGAGAACCACCGCACCCCCGACCGCGACGGCACCGAGGGCGAGACGACGGCGCGCCCCGGGTCCGGTGGCCCGTCCCGACACGCCCCCCGGTGGCGCGTAGCTCCGCGGCCCGGTCATCGGGAACTCAGACAGGGTCGGATCGGTCCGGACGACGTCCTGATCGCCGGTCGCGACGACACGGGCCTCCGCCTCCCGGACGGCCGTCGGTCGATCGATGACAGGCGCCCCGGGCGTCGGGATCGCAGACCGCCGGCCGTCCGCCGGCACCAGCGGTGATCCGGTGAAAAAGCCTGCACCGCCCTGTTCTACCGCATCAGCCGTGGGCTGTCTCGGTCGGACGACCGAGATGGGCTGTGTGACGTCGGTCGCCGGGTCGGGCGGGGCGACCGCCGGTGTCGTCTCGACGTCCGCGGCCTCGGTCGTGGTGTCGTCCGTGGGCGCGTCGGCGGCCGCCGCAGGGTCCCCGGGCGCGTCCGGTTCATCGGTCGCCGGCTCGTCCGCCTCGTCGGCTGCGGGCTCGTCGACCTGATCTGCCTCGGTCGGCTCGTCCGCCTCGTCCGGAGCGGGCTCGACCGCCTCGTCCGCGGTCGGGTCCTCGGACCCGTCCGCACCGGCCGTGTGCCGGCCACGGTCGTCGACATCGACATCTGCACAGGTGGCGGCGTCGAGCGCGACGACGGCCAACGGCAGCCGGTCGGACAGTTCCGCGACCAGGCCGGGCCACAGCTCGTGGTCGGGCATGACGACGACCGCGTCGACGGGGAGCGTGGCCTCGCGCACCGTCGTCGTGATGACGGTCGCCGCGTCGGTCAGTTCGGACTCCAGCGCGGTGATGCAGTCCACGCGGGACATGCGGAACATGGCGACGTTGTCGGTACCCATGGCGAAGGCGCCGTCGGCGACGGCCAGCCGACCGCGGATCTCGGGCATCAGACCGATCAGCTCGGCTGCCCATTGCGTCGACTCCGGGCGGGTGACCCGCCCGATGCGGACCAGGTGATCGGCGAGTGTGAGGTCGATCATGTGTGGGCACAGACGACCGTTGCCGTGCTCGACGAGGCTGGTGCCGGTCGCCGCGTCGACGACGGATGCACGCAACCCCGTGTCGCCGAACTCGACGAGCACGAAGCCCGCGCACTGCTCGACCCCGGCGGCGCCGAGCGCGCGTCGGATGTCTCGCTGCAACGATTCCTCGAGCATGACCGCGCCGGAACGCGGCTGCTTCACCCCGCTGGACATGACCCCCCTGGAAGCGGTACGGACCATCCCCCCGGCTCGCACCCGCCGCCAAGGTAACACGGCGGTCACGGCGGATCATCCGCTCGCGGCGACCGCCACCTCCCGCCGGGCCACCGCGGTGAAATCGCGCCCGAAGTCGACCGTCCGCATCTGCGCCACGTACTGACTGGCGAACCCGGGATACATCGTGGCGTTGAACCCGTCCTCGGTCAGATACCAACTCTGGCACCCCGAGTTCCACGTCGTGCGCTGCAGTCGACGTTGGATCGTCTCGTTGTAGCGGTCCTGGGCGCCCTGCTCGACGTCGAGGACAGCGAGGTCCCGGTCGACGACGGTGCGGACCGCGGTGACGATGGCCTCGATCTGCGCCTCCATGTAGACCAGCGCGGAACTGTGGCCGGGACCCGAGTTCGGCCCGAACGTGATGTAGAGGTTCGGGTACCCCGACACCGCGAAGCTCTTGTAGGCGTACGCACCCCGGCTCCACTCGTCGGACAGCACACGGCCGTCACGACCGGTGATCGGGACCGGCGAGCCCTGCTTGGAGACCTCGAACCCCGTCGCGAACACGAGGCAGTCGAAGCGGTGCTCGATCCCCTCGACCGTCCGGACGCCACGCTCCACGATCTTCGCGATCGGCCACGTGATCAGCGTGCAGTTCGACGCCTGCAGGGCCGGGTAGTACCTGCTCGTCATCAGCAGCCGCTTGCACCCCGCGCGGAAGTCGGGTGTGAGCTGGCGGCGCATCCACGGGTCACGCACCTGCAGACGCATGTTCAGCTTCGACACCGCCTCGACGAGGCGGGTCGCCGGGGACTTCCAGACCACACCGAGGGCCACCGACTCGTGTCCGGCGAACCAGGCGGCCCGTGCGAGCGACTGGAGGGCGGGCACCCTGCGGTAGAGCTCTTTCGTGGTCTCACCGACCTCGGGGTTGAACCGCGGCAGCACCCATCCCGGTGTCCGTTGGAACACCGCGACCGACGCGGCCTTCTCGACGAGCTCGGGCACGATCTGCACCGCGCTCGCGCCGGTGCCGATCACACCGACCTTCTTCCCGGTGAAGTCGTAGTCGTGATCCCATGCGGCGCTGTGCATCCGCTTGCCGGTGTACTCGTCGATCCCCGGGATGTCCGGGTATCCCGGCGTCGACAGGGGTCCCGAGGCGACGACGGCGGTCCGTGCCAGCACGGGCTCGGCGCCGCCCACCGAGATCCGCCACAGGCCCGCGGGCTCGTCGAACGTGAGGTCGGTGACGGTGGCGCCGTAGCGGATCACGCTGTCCAGATCGTGGTCGTCGACCATCCTCTGGATGTAGGAGAGGATCTCTGCACTGCCCGAGTAGGTCCGGCTCCACCCCGGGTTGGGGGCGAAGGAGTACGAGTACAACCGCGACGGGATGTCGCACGCCGCACCGGGATAGGTGTTGTCGCGCCAGGTCCCGCCGGGCCGGTCGGAGCGTTCGAGCACGACGAGGTCGTCGATGCCCTCCTGCTGCAGGCGGATCGCGGTGCCGATACCGGCGAAGCCGGCGCCGACGATCGCCGCCTGATAGATGTGGCCGGTCATGCGATCGGCTCGTAGGTGAGTTCCTTCGACCACGTGGGCTGTGGCCGAAGGAGTCGACGCGGATACTTGTCGGTGATCTTCACCATCGCGTCGGCGAACAGGTGGTACGGGTGTCCGCGGTCGATGACCCAGCCTGCGTGCACCTTCAGCACCTGGTAGGTCATGACCTTCTTGGCGGCGCCACGCTCACCGTTGTTCTTGAAACGCTTCATCGCGTCGTACAGTCGTTCTTCCTTGAGGCCCATCGCCACGATGTTGTCGCGCATCTTGTTCAGCAACGGGATGTACATGAGCGCGCCGACGAGCACGGCAGGACTGACGACGGCGCCGACCGATTCGATGAGGAGCTTTCGGGCCCGCGCCTGACCGATCATGTCGAGTGCGAAGAAGTCGACAGCGAGGTGGCGCGACTCGTCGTTGTTGATCTTCTTGAAGGCGGCGTGACAGATCGGGTCGTCGACCTCCTCGAGCAGGAACTTGAGCAGGGCGCCGTCGAGCGCGACCTCGAGCATCGGGATGACGGTGCCCAGCACCGACAACGACACCGAGTCCGAGTAGCGGTCGAGCCACTCGATGGCCAGTCGGATGTTGATGTTGGGCTCGGGGACCTCGTCGTCGTCGAGCATCCCCCACCGGCGCATCAACGCGAGTTCGGCGTTGGCGTGCTTCTGCTCCTCCGCGTGGAAATAGCGGTAGATCTCAGCGAGAGTCGGGTCCGGCGCCTTCTTCGCGAGCGCGGCGAATCCACGAGCGCCGACGTTCTCGATCCACACGAGGTCGGCCATGAACGCCTTGAGCTTCGGCTTCATCTCCTCGGTGATCAGTTCCGCACCCGGTGCGTCCCAATCGATGTCGGCAAGGGCCCATTGGCGGTCCTTGATGGTCTGCAGCATGTCCTCGAGAACGATGGGCATGGTCACACTCCAGTTCTGGTCGGTGCGGGGGTCGATGGTCCGGACAGTCGATCGAGGGCCGGCAGGGCGCGGTTGAGCACCCCGAGGCCTGCGGTGTAGGTGCGCGGGAGATGACGTTTCGCCGCCCAGATCAGTCGGGCGTCGGGCTGCGGGACGACGTAGAGCCGACCGCGGTCGTGGGCGTCGAGGGTGGTGCGGGCCACCTTGTCCGCCGACATGCCCGTCCACCGCATGACGCTCTGCGCGAGCTGCGATGCGCCACCGGCGATCCGGCCGTCCACGGCGACGTTGGTCTTGACGAAGGTGGGGCACAACACGGTGACGGCGAGATCGGATCCACCGGACTCGGCGGCGATGGTCTCCGACAGAGCGAGCACCCCCGCCTTGCCGACGTTGTAGGCCGCCATCGACGGCGCTGCGGAGAACGCCGCGGTGGAGGCGACGTTGATCAGACCCGCTCGGCCCGAACGCCGCAACTGGGCCAGGAACCGTTCGGAGCCGTAGACCATGCCCCAGAGGTTGATGCCGAGGGCCCACTGCCAGTCCTCGAGTCCGATCTCGCCGACCGGGCGGCCACCGATGCCGACGCCGGCGTTGTTGATCATCAGTGACGTCGGGGCTCCGAAGTGGTCCTCTGCGAGATCGGCGAGCGCGTCGATGTCCTCGGTCCGCGAGACGTCACAGAAGACGGCATGGCCGGATCCCTGTCCGCCCTTCTCGATCAGTGCGACGGTCTCCTTCGCACGGTCGGCGTCGATGTCGGCGCAGATCACCGTGCCGCCGCGTCGGGCGAGCTCGACGGCGAACGCGCGGCCGATGCCGCTGCCGGCGCCGGTGACGACGGCGCGTGCGGCCTGGGTTCGTCGGTCAGTTGGCGAGCCGAACATCGGCGACGTCCTCTCTGGGTTCGGCGAGAACCCGGGTGATGAACTGCGCGGCCTCCGCCAGCGCGCGGTCGGCCTCGGGGACGAGGCGCGGGAACGCCTGGAACACGTGCATCTGTCCCGGCCACACCGACAGCCGACAGGGGCCACCTGCCCGTCGGATCATCTCGGCGGCGTGTTCAGCGTCGGCACAGAGCATCTCGGCTCCGCCGGCCTGGATCAGCGTCGGCGGCAGCGGGTGCGCGGGATCGACCCTCAGCACGAGGCGGGGGTCGTCGCGGACGTCGCGGATGTAGTGGTCGACGAGGGCCCGAGCCGCCGCAGCGGAGATCATCGGGTCACGCCGGATGCGTTCGCGCTGCTCCGCGAGACCCAGCGTCAGGTCGATCAACGGCGACATCATCACCACCGCCGACGGCTGCGGTCGACCCGATCGGGCGTTGTCCGACAGCAGTTCCAGGATGAGATGGCCGCCCGCGGAATCGCCGGCCAGGACGATGTCGGCAGGTGTGTAGCCGAGGGACATCAGCCACCGGTAGGCCGCGGCGACGTCGTCGGAGGCGGCGGGATGGCGGTGCTCGGGGGCCAACCGGTAGTCGACGGTGAACGCCGGCAGTCCCGTCTCACGGGACAGGCGCGCGACCATCGACCTGTGGGTCGCGGGCGAACAGATGGAGAACGCGCTGCCGTGCACGTAGAGGATGACCGGCCGCGCACCCGACGTCGCCGCCGCCCGGACCCATTCGCCCCGCACGCGGGAACCGTCGGGGCCGGTGGCGTCGACGCGGTCGATGTGCGTCCCGGCGGGAAGGCCCCCGCCGATGCGCATCGCCGTGGCGACGACACCGCGGGCGAGGAGCACGCCCGGGCGGTTGGCCGGGATGACCTGGGCGAGGGGACGCAGCCACAAGGCTGTCGACGCGGCGAGCCACCGCGATCGTTGAGATGGGCTCACCGGGACACACCATCATTCACAGTGCCATTTGTCAATGGCACAATCAGGGATGGAGCACGGCCTGTTGTCGGTATCGTTCTCCTCTGCCATGACCGAGTACCGGATCGACGACCTCGCCCGCGCGGCCGGGACCACCACCCGCAACGTGCGCGGATACCAGGACCGTGGGCTGCTGCCCCGGCCGGTCAAGCGTGGGCGCATCGCGATCTACACCGATCTCCACCTCGCGCGGTTGACCATGATCAACAACCTCCTCAAGCGGGGGTTCACCGCGCGCCACATCGCCGACTTCATCCGGGGGATGCAGCGCGGTGACGATCTCGCGCAGGTGCTGGGCGTCGACGAGATCCTCGCCGAACCGTGGTCCACCGCGACGTCGGAGAAGGTCACCGCCGACGAGCTGCGCACCATCGTCGGGACCGCCGACGACGAGGCGCTGGCCGGCCTCGAGCGCATCAACCTGGTGAAGAAGGTCGGCCGTGGGTCGGACTACGTCATCCTCGACCGCGACACCGTGCACGGCATCGGGCGTCTGGTGGACCTCGGCCTGTCGTTGACGTCGATCATCGAGGTGTTCGGCAAGCTCGAGGACCAGGTCGACGGGGCGGCCGGCACGCTGATCTCCGCGGCTCGCGACGAGTTCGTCTCCCGCCGCGGCGAGGGCTGGGTCCCGCAGGGCGACGAGGAATCGGAGTGGGCCGCGGTTCTCATGACCGAGATGCGTGCCACGGCGACGAAGGCCGCGCACAACGCGCTCAACCGCGCCCTCGATCGCGCGCTGCGCATGGAGTTGAAGGACTACCTCACGCAGACGCCGGACGACGCCGCGAGCTGAGCAGGGTCGTCAGACGACCCGCGGGGTGCCGCCGAGGCCGTGGTACTCCCAGCCGGCGTGGATCCACACCGCCGGGTCGAGACAGCGTCGTCCGTCGACGATGACCTTCTTGCGCACGACCGGCTCGAGATCCGCGGGCTTGAGTTCGACGAACTCCTTCCACTCCGTGAGTACGAGCACCGCGTCGGCCAGTTCGCATGCCTGCGACACCGAGTCGGAGTAACCGAGGGTCGGGAACAGCTTGTGCGAGTTGTCCATCGCCTTGGGGTCGTAGACGCTGACACCGGCACCCTGGAGCTGCAACTGGCCGGCGACGTTCAGGGCCGGCGAGTCGCGGACGTCGTCACTCTCCGGTTTGAACGCGCATCCCAGGACGGCCACGTTCGACCCGAGAAGGCTTCCGCCGCAGGCTTTCGTCGCCAACTCGACCATGCGGGCGCGTCGTCGCATGTTGATGGAGTCGACCTCGCGGAGGAAGGTCAATGCCGGTGCCGCGCCGAGTTCGCCGGCTCGCGCCATGAACGCCCGGATGTCCTTGGGGAGGCAGCCGCCGCCGAAACCCAGTCCGGCGTTGAGGAACTTGCGTCCGATGCGTTGGTCGTACCCGATCGCGTCGGCGAGGACCGACACGTCGGCGCCTGCCGCCTCGCACACCTCGCTGATCGCGTTGATGAACGAGATCTTCGTCGCGAGAAAGGCGTTGGCCGAGGCCTTGACCATCTCTGCGGTCGCGAGATCGGTGGTGAGGAACGGCGTCTCCTCCGCGAGGATCGTCGCGTAGATCTCCTCCACCTGCGCGGTGACCGCGGCGGTGTCGCCCTCGGGGTCGAGTCCGAGGACGATGCGGTCGGGATGGAGCGTGTCCTTGACCGCGAACCCCTCGCGCAGGAACTCCGGGTTCCAGGCCACCTCGATGTCGGCGTCGGTGCCCGAGGCGGCGATCCGCTTCTTGATCTCCACCGACGTACCCACGGGCACAGTCGATTTACCGATCAGCAGGTGTGAACCCTGCAGGCGGGACACGAGTTCGTCGACCACGGCGAAGACGTAGCGGAGATCGGCCGCGTACTCACCGCGTTTCTGCGGGGTCCCGACACCGAGGAAGTGCACGGACGCGAACGCCGCGGCCTCGTCGTAGTCGGAGGTGAAGTGCAGACGCCCCGAGTCGAGGTTGCGCTGCAGCACCTCGGGCAGGCCGGGCTCGTAGAACGGGACGCGCCCGTCGGACAGCATCGCGATCTTGTCGGCGTCGACGTCGACACCGAGCACCTCGTGACCCAGCTCTGCCATGCACGCGGCGTGGGTGGCCCCCAGGTATCCGCAGCCGAAGACCGTCACCTTCATGAGCCGTACCGTACGCGATGAAAGCGGTTGAGGGTCAACCAGAGAGCCTCACGTCAGCCGGTCGGATGAACGCCCGTCGAGCATCACGTTACGAGCACGTGACACGGTCCTGCCGATCCTGGATCAGTCGCGAACGAAGTTCAGGTACGCCTTCGACGGCGTGGGCCCGCGCTGCCCCTGGTACTTCGAACCGACGCCCGCACTGCCGTAGGGGTTCTCGGCGGGACTCGAGAGGCGGATGAGGCAGAGCTGACCGATCTTCATGCCGGGCCACAGCGTGATCGGGAGATTCGCCACGTTGGACAGCTCGAGGGTGATGTGACCGGTGAACCCGGGGTCGATGAACCCCGCCGTCGAATGCGTCAGCAGGCCGAGGCGACCGAGCGACGACTTGCCCTCGAGGCGGCCGGCGAGGTCGTCGGGGAGCGAACACACCTCGAGGGTGGATCCGAGGACGAACTCACCCGGGTGCAGCACGAACGGCTCCCCCGACGGCGGCTCGACCAACGTCGTCAGCTCGTCCTGCTGCTGCGCCGGGTCGATGTGGGTGTAGCGGGTGTTGTTGAAGACCCGGAACAGGCTGTCGAGCCGGACGTCGATGCTCGACGGCTGGACCAGCGCGGCGTCGAACGGCTCGACGGCGAGGCGACCGCTGCCGAGTTCGGCGCGGATGTCGCGGTCGGAGAGAAGCATGGACTGCACGCTAGTCGAGCGCTCCGGTTCCAGGGTTCCCGCTCCACCTGCGGGGCCGACGCTCCACCTCCAGGCTTTCCGCTCCAGTCACAGGGGCGACGCTCCACCTCCAGGGTTCCCGCTCCAGCCACAGGGGCGACGCTCCACCTCCAGGGTTCCCGCTCCACTTGTCGAAGAACGCTCCGTCTGCAGGCGGAGCGTCCTTCAACAAGTGGAGCGACTGTCCGACGGTCGCCCTGCACGTGGAGCGATGGCGCCAGAAGCGGAGCGTCTCCCGCAGGCGTGGGCGCGCCCGTCAGCGATCGGCGAGCCACTCCGTGATCCGGTCGAGCGGCCAGGTGGTCACGATGCGGTCGGCGTCGATGCCCAGGCGTTCTGCGCGTTCGCACCCGAGGTGCTTGAAGTCGAGTTGACCGGGGGCGTGCGCGTCGGAGTCGATCGCGAAGAGGCACCCCAGGTCACGGGCCAGTTCGATGAGCTCGTCGGGCGGGTCGACGCGTTCGGGGCGGGAGTTGATCTCGACCGCGGTGTTCGACTCGACGCACGCCGTGAACACCGCCTCCGCGTCGAACTTCGACTGCGGGCGCTGACCGCGGCCACCCGTCACCCGGCGGCCGGTGCAGTGCCCGAGTACCCGTACCCGCGGATCGCGGACCGCGGCGATCATCCGGCGGGTCATCGGGCCGGCGTCCATCTTCAGCTCGGAGTGCACCGACGCCGTGACGACCTGGAGGCGGTCGAGCATCTCGTCGGTCTGGTCGAGCGCCCCGTCGGAGAGGATGTCGACCTCGATCCCGGTGAGCACGGTCAGTTCGCCGTCGAGATCGGCGTTCAGAGCGTCGATCACGTCGAGCTGTCGAGTCAGCCGTTCGACCGACAGACCGTTCGCCACACGCAGTCTCGGCGAATGGTCGGTCATCGCGAGCCACTCCTGACCGAGCTGGATCGCCGCCGCCGCCATCTCGTCGATGGGAGCCCCGCCGTCGCTCCAGTCGGAGTGCGCGTGCAGGTCGCCGACGACCGCCGCATACAGATCGTCGCCACCATCGGTCAGCGCACCCGCCGACTCCGCGAGCGACGCCAGGTACGACGGGACCTCCCCCGCCACCGCCTGCTCGATCACCGCGGCCGTCGTCTTCCCGATACCCGACACCGACGAGATGGTGCGACGCCGTACCCGGTCGGCCACCTCGTCCTCACCGAGCTGCTCGACGGCGCCAGCCGCCCTTCGGAACGCCTCGACCCGATAGCTGCTCTCCCGGTTGCGTTCCAGCAGGAAGGCAATACGACGCAGTGCGTCGCGCGGCGACATCGGTGCCTGCGGGGTTGGTGCTGCACGCATGCGACCAGTGTGGACGACGACGTCGGTCGTACGGTCCTGACCGGCGGTTTGCTAGTCTTGCGACGCGCTCGAGGGCGCACGCCGATGTAGTTCAATGGCAGAACATCAGCTTCCCAAGCTGAATACGCGGGTTCGATTCCCGTCATCGGCTCCACGCCTACCAGGGCAAATGCCTCCTTCCGAAGTATCGCGGCGCATTCGGGGCCGCACAGGGGCCGCACGATTCGGCCGCCTGTAGGCGTGTTGCCGCGCCTAACGTGCTGTCCGTGATAGAGGTTGTGTTCAGATGCGTGGCGGCCACGAGGCGGGGAAATAATGGCGCAGTACGGATACAGACTTCACAAGGCTGAGAGAATGAACGGCACGGGCAACACCCCGGTTGCTTTCGACGACCCAACGTGGGGCCACTTCCCAAGTCATCTGCTGCGATCCTTTGAGCGCCAGCTAGGAATTAAGCATCACGAGAACCCGCGCGACGCATTTGATGATGCAGGAAATCCACTTCCACTCGACCCCAATAGTCGAATAGTTCGTCTTGACTGGGTGCGCGCACAAGGAATGGCGCTATTCTTCGGCCTTTCTTCCGGTAAGAACGACGGATTTCGCGACGCAATGAGCGCCGCGCCTGGGGCGGCGGACGTATCCATCACGCACCTCGCCCCCCGGCGACAATTCCGAGGCGTTTTTGTTTTACCGCCCAGTGAACTCGAAGGCGTGCTCGCGCTTGAAGTGATATCACGTAGCTGTCCGGTACAACCGTTGCGCCATTGGAGCAGCCGGTGGTCAGAGCAGCAGGCACAAATCGACGCCGCTGCCGGGCGTGACTCAAAGCATTGCCGCATGCGTTTTGACCAGATGACAGATAGTGCCCAAGTAAGCAGTCTTTTGAGGAGCGGCGATCCGACTGAATTGGTGCTAACTGAGCATTTCTCTCCAGGAAATGGACTGCCTGACGCCGTTGCATATCGGCTCAATGCGCCTATCTGGCGCAAAGAAGAGGCGCTTGGCATCGCGCGCGTGTGGGC
The DNA here is from genome assembly GCF_054332755.1 of Williamsia sp. SKLECPSW1. NCBI lineage: Bacteria > Bacillati > Actinomycetota > Actinomycetes > Mycobacteriales > Nocardiaceae > Williamsia > Williamsia sp. SKLECPSW1. The sequence goes on from NZ_JBTGLI010000001.1 coordinate 1,217,232, forward strand.
CCGAGAACGAAGGACCAAGGCGGACGGGATCCAAGAGGCGCGAGCGCTCGTGGGGCCGGAGATCGACGACGTCCACTTCGACGACTGCTACATCAAGGTCAGGCACGAGGGCCAGGTCCAACATGTCGCACCGGATGCCTACGATGAGCTCTTCACTTACGACAACACCACTGAGCAGCGACAAACCGACGAGTTCTACCGCAAGGTGCACGATAAGATGGTGAGCCTAGGCTTGCAGTCTGGGATGGGGCTGAACCTGTCAGGTTGGCCCACCGGCCTTCCGGCTCTTCTCTCGACGACGTCGTGAGGTAGTGGTCTGCGTAACCGGGTGGTAGATCGAGGGAGCCAGCGATGACCGCGAGGACGAACCCGCTACCGGTTCTGCGTGGGCATGCCAAGACGCTCGTGAACGGCAAGCAGATCGACTGGATCGCACGACTAGTCATGTGGGGCCTACCTATCGCAATCGGGGCGCTCTCACTTGCCTTGGGTTGGCGTTTCGTCGCCCCATCCGCGGTTCTATCGGGTATCGCACTGCTCATGGGAGGCCTTCTAAGCACGGCGGGTGTGCTGATGAATCTCCGGCTCAAACTCACAGACAGAGATGAGGCCCACCAGGCAGCGGAGGATGCCAAGCGAAATCTGGATGAGGCAGTCCCACATGTTCTTACCGCTGCTCTGGCATCGCTTCTTAGCGCAATAACCATAATTATCGCAATGAACTACCCAATCTGCCCCGGCAGTCAAACTATAAATCGTGCATTTAGTGGCATAATTGCAGCACTGCTCACTTTCGTTGCCGTTCTCTTTGTAGCGACAATAATTCGACTGTATGCCGCCTACGTTCAGGTCAATCGAGTGCCGAATGGAGTGAACGGCTTTGTCCGACGCGGCTCACTGTAGACACAACCGAGAACTCGCCGGCACGTCTACTCGTGTCACCTCAGGAGGGATCACGTGAGTGTGAACGCGTCCGACGGGGGTGCAAGTAGGCCTCCTACCTGCTTTGTCTCCTACAGCCATGACTCCAGTGAACACAAGCAGGCGGTGCTCGACCTCGTCCAAGCGCTACGCGCTTACGGTATCGACGCACACTTCGATCAGTTTGTGATGCACAACCCGCCCGCATATTGGCCGTCTTGGATGGTCGAACAAATCGAAGAGAGCGACTTCGTACTAGTTGTAGTTACCGAAACGTATGCCCGCCGTTTTAAGCAGCGCGAAGAGGCTGGCCGCGGGAAGGGCGCGGCCTGGGAGGGCGCTGTCATAACGAGCCAGGTTTACAACTCGTTTGGCGGCCATGTGAAGTTTATCCCGGTGATTTTCAATAAGGACGATCAAAGTTTTATTCCGTTTCCGCTGAGCGAAACAAATTATCATCAGGTTACGGGTTTTTCTCAAGAGAAATTGCGGCAGCTTCTACATCAGCTGAAACGGGTACCGCTAGTCTTGCCAGTCCCAGTAGGCAGCGGGCTTTCTGACGCAGATCACCACTCCGACGCAGAGCCAAATGTAGACTCGATCTCTGCCGCAGTACAGAAGGCGCATGCTGATGAGGAGGCCGCGGTAACGGAACTGACGCTTCTTGCATCGTCGGACAACCCGCGCCTCGCTGCGCGCGCCGCGTTCAATCTCGGAATGGTTCTCTTCAACTCGGCTCAATACAACCGCGCATTGGAAGCGCTTCAGGTTGCACTGGAGTATGGCCCGAGCAGTGCTGTGTACGAGGACACCAAGCGCGAGATGGCAAATGTTCTCACCGTTCTGCAATCACATTTTGGACCCGACAGTGCCGTGGCGGCGTCGTACGAGCTTATTGGATTAATCCAAGCAGGAGACATTCGTGAGGCCTGGACAAGGATTGACCGCGACATGCGCCTCACCCTTGCGCAGGCCTGGATAAGCTCAAATGCCCAACATGCAGATCTGGTAGGGCTGGATCACGACGAGCTCGCCACATCGCTTTCAGGGCTCGACCCGCGTGGACCTCTCGCCGATGCTTTCCTAGCCACCACTTTGGGTGAGCTGCAGGCGATGTTCGTCGCAGTGGACGTGGAAGATTGGGGCGCGGCAGAGAAGATCCGTCGTCACAACCTTGAATACGAGATGGTGATCCTGATGCCGACTCGCGGCGAGGCTTTCACATGGGAGCCAGGTTCCGAAGTCGAATCCGTGGTCCTAATTATGCGCCGGAAGCTTCGAAAGTGGTTTTACGCAGGATTCAATGATCGAATCGCTAAGCCAGGGTGGCCGCCTACTTTCGACAAATTTCCGCTTGAAGGAAATACGATTCGACAGCCAAACGACCCGTTGTAATGGTGAGGGCCCCTGCCGCCTTTGCCGTAGAACCGGCCGTCAGCTGACCGCACCCAGAGCCCCCATCGCGTCAGCGTGGTCGTCCTCGAAAAAGGTGCGCGTAGACGGTCAGCGTCGTCGTCACCTTCGAGTGCCCCATGAACCTCGCGATCTCCAGCGGAGAGATGCCCGCCGCGACGCAGAGGCTCGCGTAGGTGTGCCGGAGGGAATGGAAACGTAGGTCGTCGGCCAGGGCGGTCCGTCGGTCGGTGGTGCGGTTCGCGCGCAGCACCGCGGGCCGGAAGACATTCTTGTAGAACGTCTGGTGCCGCAGCGGCTGCGACCAGTCGAGCTGCAGCCGTTCTTCCGCGTCGGCTCGGTCCAGGCCGGCCAGTGCGTCCGCCTGCCGTCGGGCCTTCGCCTGCGCGGTCTGCTCGCCCTTGCGTCGGACGCCGGTCGGTCGCTCGGCGACGAGCTGCACCGCCGGGAACAGCGGCGCGTCCGGTTCGTCGGCGCGCGGGTGCGCGGCGAGGTGCTCCCGGAGCAGCTCGACCGTCGCGGCCGGGAGGGGCACTCGGCGTCGGCTGCCGCGCGTCTTCGGTGCCGCGTAGGTCAGCGTTCCGTCGACCGCCTGCACGGTGCGCTCGACGCGCAAGACGCCCGGCTTCGGGCGCAGATTCGAGTTGATCGGACGGGCGGGTAGCTCGACGTCGCCGACCTGCAGCCCGGCCAGCTCCGCCGCGCGCAGTCCGGCCCAGGCCGCTACGTGCACGTAGACGTCGAACGGGCGCGGCGTCGCGGCGACGAGTGCGGCAACCTGCGCAGAGGTCAGGAACTGCTCCGGGTCGTCGACGACGCCCGGCGTGCCTCCGGTCGCGGCGTGCTCGCCGGGCAGCCGCACGTAGTCGGCGGCGTTCGCCGTCAGTCGTCCGTCGGCGACCGCCTGCGCCAGCACCATCCGCACCAGGAAGTAGGCGTGCCGCACGGTGCTCGGCTTCTTGCCCGCCTGCACCAGCGCGTCGACCCAGTCCGAGACGTCCTCGCGACGGATCGCGTTCAGCGGGTAGCCGCCGAGAATCGCGTCGATGCCGAGCGTGCCCACGCAGCGGTCCGCCGCCGACTCGTCTGTCATTCGATCGCGCGCTTCTTCGGGCTGAGCAGGTTGGCGTACACGGCGGGTGGTGTTCTTCTCCCGCAGTCACGACGCGACCGGGCAGGGACGGCGACAGGTGCTGGACCGCAACTGGATCGTCGTCGAGCAGAGTCCCGCGGCAGGCACCCCCATCGGGGAGGGCGATGCGGACCTGGGTGCCGTCAAGATCGGTGAACCGTCGCCCTGCTGACCGCACGGGCCGACGCCGGGTTCCCGCCCGCTCGGTGCGTTGTTGTGGTCCGCTCGGCGGGTGGTTGTGGCCCGCTCGGCGGGTTTGCGCGGTCGTCGAGGACGCAGGAGCACGACGGATGAGGCGTGATGTCGGGCATCGTCACAACGAACCGTGACCCCGGACACTCCTGCCCGCGAAGTCCCCTATAGTTCCGGCGAGCAACAGCTGACTACGTGGGGGACAGGGCAACGTGGAGTTCGATCGATCAGTCATGCGACGCCTGCGCACGGTGTGTGTGGGCGTGGCGACAGCGACAGTGGTGGCCACAGCGACGGTGGGGACGGCGCACGCCGCCCCGGCACCGGCCGTACCGACACCTGCAGCATCACCGGTGAGTGAGTCCTTCTACACCCCGCCGAGCCCGCTGCCCGCCGGCAAGCCCGGCGACATCATCCGATCGCAACCGCTGCCCACCGCGATCACCATCCCGAGCCCGACCGGCCCGATCCCGGCCAAGGCCACGCGGATCATGTACCTGTCGATCGACGCCAACGGCGCACCGATCGCGGTCACCGGCTACTACCTGCAGCCCACGAAACCGTGGACCGGACCGGGCGCGCGTCCCGTCGTCTCCTACGCCGGCGGGCTCCACGGCCAGGGCGACCAGTGCGCGGCGTCGAAGCTGCTCCAGGAGGGCGTGACCTTCAGCCTGCCCGGCGGCCCGATGGCCGAGATCGAGCAGGTCATCACGCTGAACCTCGTCGCCAAGGGATACGGCGTCGTCTCCAGCGACTACATGGGCGGCGGCACACCCGGCACCCACACCTTCGGCATCCGCGTCGACCAGGGCCACGCCGTCATCGACGCCGCCCGCGCAGCGCTGAAGCTGCCCGAGGTGTCCCCGGACGCGAAGGTCGCGATCGCCGGGTACTCGCAGGGTGGTGGCGCCGCCGCGTCCGCCGCCGAGCTCGTCGGCACCTACGCCCCGGAGCTGCCGGTCGTCGGCGTCTACGCCGGTGGCGTCCCGGCCGACCTGCTGCGTGAGATGAACTACCTCGACGGCAACCGCCTCGGCGGGGTCATCGGGTACGCCCTCAATGGTGCGTCCTACCGCTACCCCGAGTTCAAGGAGCGGATCTCGACCGTCCTGAACGCGTACGGCAAGCAGACGATGCAGCAGCTATCCGGTGAGTGCATCGTGCTGACTTCCGCACGCGGCAAGCCAAGCACCCGCGACTGGACGGTCTCGCACAAGTCGTTCGGTGAGATCGTCTCGGCCGACCCGGTTCTCAGCAAGTACGTGCACGAGCAGGATCTCGGCAACATCAAGCCGACCGTGCCCGTGCTCCTGACCTCGAACCCCGACGACCCGACGATCCCCGTCGTCCAGGGGCGCGAGCTGTACTCGAAGTGGTGTGAGAAGGGCCCGGAGTCCCTGGAGTACCAGGAGATCCCGTTCCCGATCCGACTCATCGGAGGGTCCACGTTCGGCCACGTCGCCGGCGGGATCAGCGGTTTCCAGCGGGCCTTCGACTGGCTGTCCGACCGGTTCGCCGGGAAGCCGCCGGTGCAGGGGTGCACGTTCGGCTGACCCCGACCCACGTCTGATCGACTGCCCCGGCGCCATCGCGTCGGGGCAGTCGCGCGTCATGGGGCGACCCCGCGCGAACACCGCCCGGGACATCGGGAGCGGACGCGCTACTGGTTGCGGACCTTCCAGCTGTAGCGGATCTGCGGCCGGCCGGTCCGGCCGTATTCGGTGGTGCGCGTGACCAATCCGTCGTCGGCGAGGCGTTCGAGGTACCGCCAGGCCGTGACCCGCGAGATCCCCGACGCGGTCGCGGCCTCGCCGGCGGTCAACCCCTCGGCGCTGTCCTGCACCCGACGACCGATCTGCTCGGCGGTCGCGGCCGCGGCGCCGGTCGGGGCGGCAGCACGCTCGTCCGCGCCCCGCAGCACGGCCATCGCGCGGTCCACCTCCGACTGCCCCACCGCGTCGGTGCCGGCGGGCAGCGCGGCGCGATATTCGCGGTAGCGCTCGAGCTTGTCCCGAAAGGCCGCGAACGTGAAGGGCTTCAACAGGTAGAGCAGCACACCGTGTGCCACCGCGGACCGCACCACCGACAGGTCCCGCTCCGAGGTGATGGCGATGATGTCGGGGACCGGGCGCTGTCCCGTCAACGCCGATGCGAGCTCGATACCGCTCGCGTCGGGCAGACCGATGTCGAGCAGGACCACGTCGACCGGGGTGTCCTGCGCCGCGCACCGCGCCACCGCACGCAGCGCGGTCTGCGCCGTGCCCGCGACGCCGACCACGACGAATCCCGACAGCCGTTCGACGTAGGCCTCATGCGCCTGCGCGATGAGCGGCTCGTCCTCGACGATGAGCACCCGGATCGGATCGGTCACGCGCGCACTGCTTCTCTACCCGACCGCGTGGCCCGATCGGCCGCCGACGGGACGACGACGGTCACCACCGACCCGTAGGTGACCTCGGCGGTGATGGTCCCGCCGTGTCTGTCCACGATCTGCGACACCAACGCCAGTCCCAGTCCCCGACCACCCGCCGGCGACCCGTCCTCGACAGGCTTCGTCGAGTAACCGCGGGTGCGCGCGCGAGCGAACTCCTCGGCATCCATCCCGGGCCCGCTGTCGGCGACACGGATCACCAACCCGTCCGACTCCTCGCGCACGGTGACCTCCACCCAGGGATCGTCGCGGTCGCAGGCGTCGAGTGCGTTGTCGATGAGATTTCCTGCGACGGTGATCATCTCGTGGCCGGTGAGCGGCGCGTGCTCCGCGTCGTCGAGGCGGCTCTCCTCGGTCACCGTCAACGCCACCCCCCGCTCGTCGGCCTGGGCCACCTTGCCCAGGAGCAACGCCACCAGCGCAGGCTCGGCGACCGCCGCGGTCAACCGGTCGACGAGATGTTGGGACAGTTCGAGTTCCGTCGTCGCGAACTGCACGGCCTCCTCGGACCGTCCGATCTCGATGAGTCCGATGACCGTGTGCAGCCGGTTCGCGGACTCGTGGGCGGCGGCCCGCAAGGACTCGGCGAACACGCGCATCGAGTCGAGTTCGCCCAGTGCGCCCTGCAATTCGGTGCGGTCGCGCAACGTCACGACGGCGCTGCGCTCACCGTCGCGATGCACCATCCGGACCCGGTTGACCACCAGGACGCGGTCCCCGACGACGTGCACCTCGTCGCGGATCTCCCGGCGCTCGGTGACGAACGTGGGCATCTCGGCGTCGGTCCCCGCGATCTGCAGCAGTCGTCGCGCCTCGTCGTTCACCAGCACCGGCACACCCCCCTCCATCACGACCAGCCCTTCCCGCACCGAGTGCAGCACCGCGTCGTGGTGGTCGTACATGACGCGCAGGTCCTCGGGAGCGAGCCCGCGCGTCTGGCGCAGGAGACGTCGCCGCACCGCCCACGTCCCGGCCAACGACACCACGAGCAGAAGCAGGACGACGAACCCGATGAGAGGCAGCTGCTGCACCCACCGATCGGCCAGCGTCGACAACGTGATCCCGGCCGCGACGAGCCCGACGATGCGACCGTCGGTGTCCCGCACCGGCGCGACCGCGCGGATCGAGGGTCCGAGTGTGCCGGTGGAGGTCTCGGTGAAGATGCGGCCCGCGAGAGCCGGCGCGATGGTCCCGACGAACTGTCCACCGATCAGCGCGGGGTTGGTGTGCGTGTACCGCGTCCGATCCGGCGCCATGATCGTGATGAACGCCATCCCCGTCTCTCGTCGGACCAGTTCGGTGAGCGGCTGCAGCCGCGCGGTGGCCGCACCGGAGGTGACCGCCTGCGCGGTCGACGGCGCGTCGGCCAGCGACACCGCCACGGCGACGACCTCCTCGCGCGCAGCGCGCTCCTCGTCGCGCCGGGCGTCCCACGCGGCCAGCGATCCCGCGGCCGCCACCAGCACGACGATCGCCACGATCTGCAGCAGGAACGCCTGCCCTGCGAGTGAGCGCGGCATCAGGCGCTTCACCGTTGCGACCTCCTGTGAACGAAATGCAACCAAGCGTGACCCGACTCACACCTCCACGCAATCATCACCTACGAGCGATCCACACGAACACCCGGAGGAACGATGACCGCCACCGACGACCGGCCGCCCACCACGCCGGAACCACCCATGCCGCCCACGGCGGACAAGCCCAAGCGTGACCGCACGCACTGGCTCTACATCGGCGTCATCATCGCCGTCGTCGCCGGTGTGGCCGTCGGTCTCCTGGCACCCTCGGTCGGCAAGGACCTCGGCGTGCTGGGCACCATGTTCGTCAGCCTGATCAAGATGATGATCGCTCCGGTCATCTTCTGCACCATCGTCCTGGGCATCGGTTCGGTCCGGAAGGCAGCCACCGTCGGCAAGGTCGGCGGCATGGCGTTCGTCTACTTCCTGGTGATGTCGACGTTCGCACTGGGGATCGGCCTCGTGGTCGGCAACCTCATCCAGCCGGGCACCGGCCTGGACATCACCGCGAGCGCCGGACAGGGCGCCAAGCTCGCCGGCCAGGCCGAGAAGGCCGGCGGCACCATGGACTTCATCCAGGGGATCATCCCGGACACGCTGCTCTCGTCACTCACGGCGGGCAGCGTCCTGCAGGCCCTCTTCGTGGCTCTCCTCGTCGGCTTCGCCATCCAGGCCATGGGGTCGGCCGGCGAGCCGGTCCTCCGCGGCATCGGACACATCCAGAAGCTGGTCTTCAAGATCCTCTCGATGATCCTGTGGATCGCCCCGATCGGCGCGTTCGGCGCCATCGCCAACGTCGTCGGCCAGACCGGGTGGAGCGCGGTGACGCACCTGCTGGTCCTGATGCTCGCGTTCTACCTGACCTGCGCGATCTTCGTCTTCGGAGTGCTGGGCGCGATGCTGCGGGTCACCGTGGGCGCGTCGATCTTCAAGCTGGTCCGCTACCTGGCCCGCGAGTACCTGCTCATCGTCGCGACGAGCTCGTCCGAGTCGGCCCTGCCGCGTCTGATCGCCAAGATGGAGCACATCGGGGTGCAGCGCTCCACCGTCGGCGTGGTGGTCCCCACGGGCTACTCCTTCAACCTCGACGGCACGGCCATCTACCTGACGATGGCGTCGCTGTTCGTGGCCGAGGCACTCGGTGACCCGCTGAGCATCGGCGAGCAGATCGGTCTGCTGGTGTTCATGATCGTCGCGTCCAAGGGTGCGGCCGGCGTCAGCGGCGCCGGGCTGGCGACCCTCGCCGGCGGCCTGCAGGCACACCGCCCCGAGCTCCTCGACGGCGTCGGACTGATCGTCGGCATCGACCGGTTCATGTCCGAGGCCCGTGCGGTCACCAACTTCTCGGGCAACGCGGTCGCCACACTGCTGGTCGGGGCGTGGACGCACACCATCGACCGGGAGAAGATGCACACGGTGCTGGCCGGTCGCGACCCGTTCGACGAGCTGTCGATGGTCGACCCGCACGACCAGCCGTCGGTGGCCTCCGCGACGGAGGTCCCGGTGAGCGTCACGAAGTAGACCTCCGACCGACACGAGACGGCCGGTGCCGCGACCCCGAAGTCGCAGCACCGGCCGTTTCCCGTCTCCCCGGGGTCAGCTCACCGCGGTCGTCGCGGGCGTCTGCTGCGTCGTCGCCGGCGAGGACGTGCTCGACGGTGCCGACGTGGCGGTGCTCGACGGTGCGGACGTCGCAGTGGTCGCGGAGGTGGTCGCGGTCGACGTCGGTTCCGCCGTCGATGTCGCGTCGGTCGCCGAGGTGGTCGGGGCCGACGTGGTGGTCGGGACCGATGTCGACGGATCGGAGCCGGCGGACGACGAAGCCGACGAGGACGACACGGGCGCCGAGGTCGTCGTGGGCACGACGGCGGAGGACGTCGTGGCGGGCGCCTCGAGAGCCGCGGCGACCGGGTCGCCGGTGGTCGACGGGGCCGGCTCACCGGTGGTCGACGGTGCGTCGGTCTCCGACGACGCGGTGGTCGGCTCCGTGGTGGTCGGCTCCGTGGTGGTCGTCGAGGACGCCGACGTCGACGGGGCGGTCGCGGACGTCGTCGCGGCGACGGCCTCGGTCTGTGTGGATGCGGTCGGTGTCGACGCGGTCTGGGGGGTCGGGTTGAACGCCGCGGCGATGGCGTCGGCGAGCTGCTTGAGCCACGCCTGGACCGCCGCCTGCACCGCCTGCGCCCACGCGTCGAGCGGGTTGGCCGCCGGCGGGGGCGGGGTGGGGGTCGTCGGGGTCTGCGGGTGCGCCGCGATGAAGTCCTTGACCACCTGTGCCGCAGCCTTCGCGACCCACGAGTCGGTGAACAGGCCGAAGGTCGACTCCGGGTCCGTGGTGTTCGAGCTGTCCCGGTCGACCAGGGTGTAGAGGAAGGTCGGGCCGGCGTAGGACAGGTTGCTCCACGTGGTGAGGAAGTCGTTGATCATCGACGCCTGGTCACCGGTGCCGGGGATGCCGGTCGGCACGCCGTACTCCGTGCTCCAGATCTTCTTCAGGCCGTCGCCGTTGGCCTGCATCAGCTGGAAGATCTTGTTGGCCTGGTCGAGCGGCGAGTTCGGGACGAGTTCACCCGACGAGAACGGCAGGGTCCACTGGTAGGGGTGGAAGGAGAGCGCGTCGAAGTAGCCCTTGGCTCCGGCGGCGTACATCTGCTGCACGAAGTCGACCGGGTTGAGCGTCCACGACCCCCACGTCAGTGTGGCCCCGACGACCGCACCGACGACCTGCGCCTGTGGGTCGGAAGCCTTGATCGCGGTGTACGCCGCCTTGAGCAGGGCGGTGTAGCCCGCCGGGTCCGGACCCGGCTGGTAGGCGAAGGCGGCGTTCGGCTCGTTCCACACCTCGTAGGCCGAGACCTTGCCCGCGTAGCGGCTGGCCAGCTCCCCGGCGAACGTCCCGAAGGTCGCCGGATCGTCCGGCGGCGCATACACGTTGGTCCACGTCCCGCGGGCCCAGGTCGGGGTCGTGTTGATGACGCCCAGGACACCGATCCCGCGCGCCGCGGCGGCGTTCACCATGTTGTCGATCGGGGTCCAGTCGAACTGACCGGGTGCCGGTTCGACGGTCGCCCAGGGGATCGCGAGCCGGATGTTCGTCACCCCGAGGGACTGCATCTCGTCGAGGCGCTTGGCGATCTCCGCCGGATCCGTCGACTCGAAGTACATGTCGTTGTCGGAGATCCCGACGGTCGTCGACGAGTCGCTGATCGACGCGGTGTCGATGATCGCGATCGCCGCGCGCGAGTTCGGCAACAGGGCCGCACCGGCGACCCCGCAGAACATGAGCAGGGCGAAGGTCGCCGCGGCGAACGCCGTCGGGGACGGCCGCGAGAGGGAGGGAAGGAACCGTCGCATGGGTGGCACTCCGTTTCAGGGCCCCCCCTTGACGGGCTCAATTAGAGCACGTCACCAGAGTTTATGGACGATAAACTTTGGTAATTACGCCCACGCTCACCGTGAAGTTTTCCCGTCCGTAACATCTGCCTCACCTGGAGTGCGGCAACCGAATTCCGTTACACGTGACACGAATTCGTGCGGGAGCAGATGCCGGCCCACGCTCGCCGACAGCGACACGGGGCAACCGATCATTCGTCCAAGAGTTTTTTGCACCGCGAATTGAACCGCCTAAATATCGCTCGATCACCCCAATGATCAATCGCCCGAACGGTCTTGCTCCCGCGGTGGTGGGGCGAGCAGGATCGCGACACCGGTCCCAACCGTCCGCGTGTTCGGATACAGTTCCCCGCGAAACAGAGGGGGGTTCTCTTGTTCCGTCGTGCCCAGAAGTGTGTCCGTACGGCCCGCCCGGGCTCCCGCGAGGGACGTTCGGCGGTCCCGCGCGCGGTCGTCGTGGTGCTCGCGACGCTGATCGTCGCTGCACTGACCCCGAACCTCGCCGCTGCCCGGACGCCCACGCAGGCACCGGCGCCGGCCGCGTCCACCGCGACGCTGCTGACGCGGACGGCCCTCGGTCCGCAGCACGACATCATCACCGTGCATGACCCCGACACCCGTCAGATCGTGCGCCTCGAGGTGCTGCACCCACGAGACACCGCACCTCGACCCACGCTCTACCTGCTCGACGGCATCGACGCCGGCGTCTACACCGGGTACCGGCGCAGCGGGTGGACCGAGCAGACCGGCATCGAACGCTTCATGGCGGACAAGCACGTCACCGTCGTGATGCCGATCGGCGGTACCGCCGCCTACTACACGGACTGGCGTCGACGTGACCCCGTCCTCGGCGTCAACAAGTGGGAGACGTTCCTGACCCACGACCTCCCGCCGCTCATCGACGAGCTCTACGCCGGCAACGGTCGTGCCGCCATCGGAGGCCTGTCGATGGGCGCGACGTCGGCGATGGTCCTCGCCACCCGGCACCCTGATCTGTACAGCGGCGTGATGGCGCTCAGCGGCTGCTTCGACCTCGGTCCCCTGGCCTACCAGCAGGCCGTCGCCGCCACCGTCGCCACCCGCGGCGGCAACTACATGAACATGTGGGGCCCGTTCGAGGGCGCCGGCTGGGCCGCGCACGACCCGGCCCGTCACCTGTCCGCGCTGGCGGGCAAACCCATCTACATCGCCGTCGGCAACGGCCTGCCCGACCCGCGTCTGGGTCTCAACGGGCTCGCGTCACCCGTCGGTGGATTCCTCGAGACGGCCGCCGAGTCGTGCACACGGGCCTTCCAGCAGAAGGCGACGCGCGCCGGGATCCTCGCGACCTACGACTACCGGCCGGGCCTGCACTCCTGGGGCTACTGGGCACAGGATCTGCCGCGGGCCTGGCCGACCCTGGCGCGGGCGCTGCAGACGTCCTGACCGGGCGGGCTCAGACCCGCCGCGGGACCGTGATCAGGTTGATCGCACTGACCACGATCAGCAGGATGGCGCCGACGACGAGGAACGTCGAGATCGCCAGTCCGGGCAGGGTGATGACCACGACCCCGGCGAGCACCGACACCACCCCGGATCCGATCATCACCCAGTGCGGGACACCGTTCGTGTCGACGCGGTGGGACACCAGATCGTGCACGCCCTGGATGATCCAGCCGACACCGATCACGACGGCCAGCAACACCAGCGACTCCGCCGGGTCGGCGAGACACACCACGCCGGCCACGAGGATGACCAGCCCCAGCACACCGAACACCGCGCGTACGCCGGTCGACAACCCCGGCGCGAGGAACGCGACCGACAGTCGGTACGCACCGGTGACGATGAGGGAGATCCCGAACAGGACAGCGACGACGAGCAGCGTCGGCCCCGGCCACACGAGCGCGATGATTCCCATGACGATGCCGAGGACGGCGACGGAGACGAGCAGGCCGCGCAGACGTGCGCGGGCCGCGGCGAGACGATCGGGGCCGATGGTGGTCATGACGGTCAGGCTAGGCCGACCGCGCCTCCCGTGACAGCAGGTCGAGGTTCGCCGTCATCGCCTCGCGCCACGCGTCGAGCCGACTCTCGATGATCCGCCCCTCGAGGTGGGGCCGGTCCGCGACTGCGGCGGAGATCCCCGAGGGGCCGGGTCCCAGCCGTGCGAACTGCCGGACGATGCACCCGCTGCGCGACGGATCGACCTCGAATCCCCACCAGCTCATCGGATCCGAGCCGGGGGCCGGTCGTGACGGTGAGGGATCGGGCTCCTCCCACTGCCCGAACACGGCGTAGACCCAGCGGCGGCCGGGTTCGAGGTCGACGACCTCGCAGGACGTGGTCCACTCCCCCAGCACGTCACTGCCGTTGCGACCGGTGAAGCGCGCACCGAGGGTGACCGCGTCGTGCCCTTCTGCCCACTCGACGGCCTGCAACTCGCCTGCGGCGCGGGTCGGCAGGGTGATGTCGGCGACCGCTGCCCAGGCGACTTCGGCGGCGACGTCGAGTCGCGCGCTGACCTCGACCGTGGGCAGGTCTCGGATGCGCACTACTCGTCGTCGGCCGGGGCGCCGACGTTCATCTCGTCCGGGTGCACACCGACGCGTCGGTCGTTCGCCAACCGGGCGATGTCGAGCATGTCGGTGTCGTCGAGGGAGAAGTCGAAGACGTCGATGTTCTGCGAGATGCGTTCCGGGGTCACGGACTTCGGGATGACGACGAGCCCGCCCTGGAGATGCCATCGGATGATGACCTGGGCGATGGACTTCTCGTGCTTCTCGGCGATCGCACCGAGCGTCTCGTCCGACAGCAGCGTGTTGTCCTTGGATGCCTTGCCCCACCCCGAGTTCGGGGTCCCCCCGAGTGGGCTCCACGACTCGACGGCGATCCCACTGTCGGCGGCGAAGGCGCGCAGCTCGTTCTGCGGCAGGTTCGGATGGCACTCCACCTGGTCGACCGCCGGTGGGATGTCGCCGTGACCGAGGAGGACCTGGAGGTGGTGCGGTTCGAAGTTGCAGACACCGATCGCCTTGGCCTTGCCGGACTCGGCGATCTCCTGCATCGCCTCCCATGTCCGCTTCATGCGCTCGGTGTCGAGCAGGGGCCAGTGGACGAGATACAGGTCGACCTGGTCGAGACCCAACTTGGTGAGACTGGTGTCGCACGCGGCGAGCACCGCCTCGTGTCCGCGCTGATCGGAGTTCCACAGCTTGGTGGTGACGAAGATGTCGTCGCGCGACACCGACGCCGCGGCGATCGCCCGCCCCACGGCCTCCTCGTTGCCATACGCGGCGGCCGTGTCGATGTGGGTGTAGCCGGCCTCGTCGAGGGCGTGGGTGACAGCCCGTTCGGTCTCGTCGTCGTCGGCCTGCCACACCCCCAGCCCGAGCTGGGGGATCGATGTCCCGGACGTGAGTTCGACCTGTGGCACGGCGGAAGTCATGAACCCAGATTAGAGGAGCGGGCCCCCGGGTACGTTGGGGAAATGGCGATCTCGACAGGCGACACGGTCAGCTGGAACACCCCGCAGGGTGAGACGCACGGCACCGCCAAGGAGAAGCGCACCTCGGAGTTCGAGTTCGAGGGGCAGACGTTCAAGGCCTCCCACGACGAGCCGTACTGGATCGTCGAGTCCGACAAGACCGGGTCGAAGGCGGCCCACAAGGAATCCAGCCTCACCGAGAAGTGAGCGAGAGGGGCGACCGACCATGCCCGATCCGCAGGCGTCACGACATGCACTGGGTGACATCGCGACAGCGAAGTACGTCCAGCTGACGACCTACACCAAGGACGGTCGCGCCAAGCCCGTCCCGATCTGGGCGGCGTTCGTCGACGCCGGCCCCGAGGCCGGCGAGCTGGTGATGTGGACGCAGGCGTCGTCGTGGAAGGTCAAGCGGATCCGCGCCACCCCGCGCGTCACCCTGGCGACATGCGATCGGGTGGGCAAGAACGTCGGCCCCACGGTCGAGGGGACCGCACGCGTGCTCGACGACGCGGGCACGGCGCGTGTCCGGCAGGCGATCAACGGCAAGTACGGCCTCGTGGGACGGTTCGCGACCACGGCCAGCTCGCTGTTCAAGGGCAAGTCCTCGACCATCGGCATCGCAGCGGCCCCGACCCTGTAGGCCCGCGCCTTCCGGTGCACCCTGGTGTCGGTGGGCGACACCAGCCGTCACCGTGTGCATCCCGCGCGGACGCCACGGCATCCGACGTGCCGGCGTCCGTCTGGACTCGGCCCTCCTCCGTCGACGCGTGACGCTCGACGACATCGTCGACGTGCACACCCGGTGTCCACGACGCCATGGCGCGCCACGTGCGGCCGACCTGATCGTCGACACGGTGCGGCTGATCGTCGTAATCGACGGTTTCGCCCACCACTCCGCCACGCCGTGCGCTGATCCGGTGCAGGTGGGTGTCGCTCAGCGACACCGATCTGCACCGGAACCCGCCGTCAGTCGGCGCGGGAGTGACGGCCGCCGCCCGCGGTGCGGACCGCGGGGGCGCGATGGTTGTCGGGGACCTCGTGCTTGTGGACGAGGGCCACCGCGATGGCCGTGGTGAGCGGCACCGACAGCGCGATCGCGATGCCGCCGACGAACGACCGCGCCAGCTCGACGGCGACGGTGTCGGTCGTGACCAGCGACGAGAAGGACTGGCCCGCGACGGAGAACAGCAGCAGCAGCGGGAGTGCGCTGCCCGCATAGGCGAACACCAGGGTGTAGACCGTGCTGGCGATGTGGTCGCGACCGACACGCATCGCCGCCGCGAACGTGGCCCGTCTGCTGCGCCCGCCCGCCGCCAGCTCGAAGACGGCGGACGCCTGCGTGATGGTGACGTCGTTGAGCACCCCGAGCGCACCGATGATGAAGCCCGCCAACAGGATCCCGTTGGTCGAGATGCCGTTCTGATAGACCTGCAGGTTGGTGGTCTGCTCCGCGGAGAGTCCGGTGATGTTCATCGTCACCACCGACAGGTACGACAGCACCGCCGCGACCGCGAGCGAGGACAACGTGCCCAGGAGTGCCGCGCTGGTCCGCAGGCTGATCCCGTGCGCGAGGTATATGACGATCAGCAGGATCGCCGCGGACGACACGAGCGCGACCGCGACGGGCGACTTCCCGTCGAGGATCGCCGGCAGCGTGAACCCCAGCAGCACCCCGAACGCGATCACCAGGCCGATCACCGATCGCAACCCACGCCACGCCGCGACCAGGGAGATGGCCAGGACGAAGACGATCGCCCAGATGATCGTCGACGTCCCCCTGCTGTAGTCGTAGAACGAGTACGCGGAGGTGCCCTGACCGCTCGGTGACAGCACGAGCCGGATGTGGTCGCCGACCTTCAGGTCGGGCTGGCCCGGTTGCGGGCGGTCGAGCTGGTCGGCCGGTGGGCGGCTCGTCGACCCTCCGGGTTGCTGCCCGGACTGGGCGCGGTTCGTCGGGACCTCGATGAGGGTGTTGGCGTCCTTGTCCCGCCCCGAGGTGATCCGGACGGTGCTCTCGATGCACGGACCGTCGGCCTCGGCGGAGACGGGCGCGTCGGCGCCGAACACCGTCCCGGCCGCCCGGTTGAGGCACTCCGAGCGCGCCTGCGCGATCACCGTGCCGGTCTGCGTGACGATCTTGCCGTTCGGAGCCGCGGTCTGGAACTGCAGCGGGACCGAGTGCGGACGCTCCCCCGGCCACAGCACCACCGCACCGACGGCCACGGCGACCGCACACGCGACGAGCACTCCGACGACGATCCGCGCGGCCATCGGTCGCATGGTGACCGCGATCGTCGACGGGCTGTGACTGTGCCCGTGTCCGGGACCCGAGGGATGCACGCCGCAACTGTAGGTGTTCGCCCGGTCGCCGGCTCCGACGATCGGGGCGATCTGTCCGGGGAATCGCGGCGATTCCGCAGGTGAGATGACCGCAGATGGGCGATCATGACTCGATGATCGACGAGTTGCAGCACGAGGCCGACGCCCTGCTGGCCGCCGGTGACTACGCCCACGCACTCCCCGAGTTCTGCGTGCTCCGCGAGATCCGCGGCCGTCAGGACGGCCCGTACTCCCGCAAGTACCTCGCGAACCTGCACGACGCCGTCCGCTGCATGTGCCATCTGCAGCAGTGGTCGGAGTCCGAGCCGCTGGCCCGCGAGCTGTACGGGAAGTACATCCGCACCGACGGCCCCGCCGGGCCGAAGACCGTCGACGCCGCGAAGCGCTACGCCTGGGCGCTGGTCCAACTGGACAAGACCGACCCGGCGGTCACGATCTACCTCGCCGTCGCCGACGCCCTCTGGGGTCGCGGCGACGAGAACCAGGCGTTGGCGATGCTCGGCGCCGCCGTCGCCCGACGCCAGGACCTGTGCTTCGACAGTCTGCGCCACGCCGTCGACCTCACCCGCGCCGCACGAACCGTCCACCGGCCGGTCCCCGCCGAGTGGCTGAGCATGGACGGCTACCGCGCACCGGCCTGACCCGATCGCCCCCACGTCGGATCGCCTCGACGGATCGCCGTCTGCACCATCCCCGTCGACGCCGTCGTCTCGAACCCGCGCGAGGCGTACAGCGCCCGGCCCGGCGGATCCGCCATCAGCGTGATGTACGGATGCGGCGGCGCCGCGGCGACGATGACCGCGAGCAGCCGGTCGAGCACTGTTCGCCCGAGCCCGCGGCGCTGGTGCGCAGGGTCGGTGGCGATGTCCGTGATGTGGAAGTACCAGCCCCCGTCGCCGAGGATGCGGCCCATCGCGACGGGTGTCCCCGCCTCGTCGACGACGTGGCACCCGCCCCACGCGTTCGCCACCGCGGGACGTGCCTGGTCGTCGGTCACGGGCGTCAGACCGGACACCTCACGCAGTCGGCGGTAGTCGTCGACGGCGGGCACACCGTCGACGAGTCGGTATCGGGAGTCCATGGCCGCAGGCTAGCGACCATGCACCGGGTGTTTGGATGGACGTCGTGCGTGCCGAGCGAGCTGTGACCCCCGACCGCCGCGTGTGGTGGGGTGTCGCCGCGGCGATGGCCGCCATCGCATGGGGCGGCAACGAGTTCACGCCGCTGCTGGTGATGTACGAGTCGGTGCACGGACTGCCCGGGCCCGTCGTCGACGCACTCCTGTTCGCCTACGTGCTGGGGATCGTCCCGGCGCTGTTGATCGGCGGCCCGCTCTCCGATCGGTTCGGCCGCGTCCGGCTCATGCGCCCCGCCCCGCTGATCGCCGCGGCGGGTTCGGCGGTGCTCGCCGTCGGTGCCGACCACGTGTCGTTGCTGGTCGTCGGACGCGTCCTCAGCGGCGTCGGCCTCGGTCTCGCGATGGCCGTCGGCAGCAGCTGGATCAAGGAACTCTCCGCGGCGCCCTGGACGCCCGACGCCTCCCCCACCCTCGGTGCGCGGCGCGCGGCGATGAGTCTGACGTTCGGTTTCGGGGTCGGCGCGGCGGTCGCCGGGGTGCTGGCACAGTGGGCCCCGCTGCAGGACTCGCTGACGTACGTCGTCAACGTCGTGCTGTGCGTCGTCGCCGCGGTGTGGGTCCGGTCGGTACCGGAGACCATTGCCCCCGGGCGCGCACCCCGACGCCTCGTCGAGGACCTGCGGATCCGTGCGGTCGCCCAGCGTCGGTTCGTGCGCGTCGTCGTGCCGGTGGCGCCGTGGGTCTTCGGGTCGGCCGCCGCCGCGTACGCGGTGCTCCCCACCCTGATGGCCGACCGCGTCGCCGACGTCCGGATCGCCTACGCCGCCGCGGTCACCCTCGTGACCCTGGCCTCCGGGTTCGCCGTCCAGTCGGTGGCGCGACGGATCGACGTCGCCGATCGGGCCCGCGGATCCGTCGTCGCGATGGTGCTGCTGATGGTGGGGATGGCGGTCGGCGGCGTCGCGGCGCACGTCCTCGACCCGTGGCTCACCCTGGTGGCGGGGGCGGTGCTCGGAGCCGGA
This sequence comes from Williamsia sp. SKLECPSW1, assembly GCF_054332755.1. NCBI lineage: Bacteria > Bacillati > Actinomycetota > Actinomycetes > Mycobacteriales > Nocardiaceae > Williamsia > Williamsia sp. SKLECPSW1. The sequence continues at coordinate 1,236,137 of NZ_JBTGLI010000001.1, forward strand.
TACGGCATGGCCCTGGTCGCCGGCCTGTCGGAGGTGGGCCGTATCGCGGAGCCGTCCGAGCTCGCGGGGCTCACCGCGGTGTTCTACTCGCTGACCTACCTCGGGTTCGGGGCGCCGGTCGTGTTGTCCCTGATCCACGACGCGCTTCCCGACCTCACCTATCCGGTGCTCTTCGCGGCGGGCGTCGTGCTGGCGGTCGGCGGTCTCGTCGCGGTGCTGTCGGACTACCGTGATCCCGGCGCGGTCGTCGACGACGACCGTCGCGCCTCCACCCCGAGCAGCAGGATCTCCCGATGACCGACGCCGTCCACATGTTCACGCTGACCGAGGACGGATACGTCCCGGCGAAGTACGCATTCGGCCGGTGGGGGCCCGACATGCTGAACGGTCCGGCCCTCTGCGCGGCCGCGGCCCACGCACTCGAGACCGACCACGGCGACGAGGCGTTCGTGCCCGTCCGCACCACCATCGACCTCTTCAAGGCCGCGCGGGGTGTGCCACTCGTGCCGACGACCCGACTGGTGCGCGCCGGTCGCCGGATCCGGGTGGCCGAGGTCGACCTGCACCAGGGCGACGTCCTGGTGGCGCGCGCGACGATGGTCGCCCTGCACCGTTCGTCGCCCCCACCCGGGGAGGAATGGCACTCGACGCACCCGTTCGACCCCCCGGAGGGCGACGGGCACCGCCGGTGGTACGGCAGCGACGACATGGGATGGACCACCCATGTCTCAGAGCACCAGAACGCGAGCCGGAAGCGTGTGTGGGCCACCGTGATCCCCGTCGTCGCCGGCGAGGATCCGAGTCCCTACGTGCAGGTCGTCATGGCGGCGGAGAGCACCAGCCTGCTCACCAACTGGGGATCGGAGGGCATCGGATACATCAACTGCGATCTGACGGTGGCGATCTCACGACTGCCCGAGGGAGACCGCATCGGACTGCAGGCCGACACCCACATCACATCCGACGGTCTCTCCGTCGGCACCGCGACCTTGTTCGACGCCCGCGGGCCGATCGGCACCGGCATGGTGACCGCGGTGTCGAACGCCGCCGCACAGATCGACTTCTCGCAGCGATGACCGGGCCGACATCCCCCGAGGTGACCACCGTCGACGTCGGCGACGGCGTCGCCGTCGAGGTGCACCGGTCCGGCTCCGGTCCGACGGTGCTGTTGAACGGTGGACTCGGGCAACCGGCAGGCGTGTGGGAGTACACCGGGGTGGTCGACGCCCTCACCGCGGCGGGGTTCTCGACCGTCGCCCACAGCGTGCGAGGCGTGTCACCGTCGTCGGCGCCGCCCGGTCCGTACAGCGCGGCCGATCTCGCGGACGACGCCGTCGCCCTGCTCGACGCACTGTCGATCCGGGACGTCGTCGTCGTGGCCTACTCGATGGGGTGCTACGTCACCCAGGAGATCCTCCGGCGCCATCCCGGTCGGGTCCGCGCGGCCGCGCTCGTCGCCGGGCTCCAGCCGTCGCCGATCGGGGAACTGGTCGGCCGCATGGAGATCGGCCTGCTGAACACCTACGGCACCATCCCGACCGATGTGATGACGTTCGAGCAGTTGATGACGACCCTGCACCCGGCCCTGCTGCAGGATCCCCCGTCGGTGCGCGGGTGGTCGGAGATCCTGGCGTCGTCGGGCGAGGTGTGGACCGACGACGTCGGACTCATGGGCAATCTGAGGGCGTCCTACGACTGGATCACCGCCGGCGAACCCACCTCGGACCGTCTGTCCGCCATCGACATCCCGGCACTGGTGCTCGCATTCGAACACGATCTCTTCTTCCCGCCGGCGGGGTGCCGTGCGGCGGCCGAACAGATCCCCGACGCTCGGTTCGCCGTCGTCGAGGGCGTCGGCCACGGCGGGTTCTTCACCGGCCAGACCGATGTCGTGACGCGGGTCGTCGACTTCTGTCGCGAACACGCCTGACCGACGGCGTCGCGGTCACCGCGAGATCGGGATGCCGTCCCACTCGTGGTCGTGCATGAACGCCTCGGCCAGACCGACCTTGTACTTCCAACACATCCGGGCGATGTCGATGTAGGCGATCGGCATCATCACGGCGGGCAGCGGGTCGGTGCGGTTGGTGATCACGTCGTCGATGGAGCGGAAGTCGCGCACGAAGCCGCGCAGGGTGTTGCCCGGCAGCGACGACTTCTTCCAGCCGTAGAGGCCCATACCGAACCCGATCATCTTGCGCGAGCCGATGTCCGGGGTGATGACGGTGTCGGTGTCGCCGAAGAACGCGCGGTCGACGCGGTGGTGCGGCTCGAACATCATGATGCCGCTGGTGCCCCGCGGATTGCACTCGATGGTGAACAGGACACCGTCGTCGCCGACGATGAAGTCGAACCCGACCTGCCCGGTGAACCCGACGCGGCTCACGAAGTCCTCGACCCACGCCGTGATCGCGGGGTGATCGACCGCCTCGAAGGCGATGCACGACTTGCCGTCGATCGCGTACCAGACGGGATAGACGGTGTGCGCCAGCACTTTTCCGTCACGGCACACGGAGTAGGAGCAGAACTGGTCGCCGGAGAACCACTCCTGCGCGATGAAGGGGTTGGTCGGCGAGAACTCGATGTCGTCGGGGAGGTGCCCGGGGGTCACCTTGCGGACCTTCTGCGATCCACGCGAGTAGCACTCCTTGAGCGCGAACGGCGTGTCGAAGTCGAGGGCACGCAGGTCCGACTCGGATCGCACCTCGGCGAACTTCAGTGTGGGGATGCCCATCTCGGACAGCACACGCTGGAACTCGTACTTGTTGTGGAGGTTGTTCTCGGTCTCGAAGTCCGAGAGGAACAGTTCGCAGGTGTCCGGGAAGACCTCCCGCATCTGCGCGATGATGTCGGTCTCCTCGTGCACGGGGATCACCATGTCGATGGCGCGCTCCCGCACGATGCGAGCGAGCTCGCGGCAGTACTCCCGCGGCGCGAACGTCGGCGCGGGCACGCGCAGAAACGCGTCGACGGCGTTGGAGAACCGGGACACCGGCAGCGTGATGCTGTCGACGACGGTCACGCTGTGGCCGCCCGCGGCCATCAGACGGGCGAGGTCGAGGGTCAGGAACGAACGGCCGAACGTGATGAGGACACGCTTGCGCGCGGGGGATGCCATGGAACTCCGTAGGTGTCACCGCGGGACGGGATCTGAACTGCGAACATGCTAGCCTAACCAACGGTCCGCCAGATCGGCCGCGCAGCGCCCAGACCAGGCAGTTCCGGCCAATTCGACTGCGGTGGAGGTGCAGCGGCGTGTTCGTGATCGGCATCCTCTTCGCCTCTCTCGCCGCCATCGGGTACGGGCTCTCGTCGGTGCTGCGGGCACTCGGCGCACGCCGCGCCGCCGTCGCCGCCCACCAGAAGAACGGTGCGCGATCGGTCACCGCCACCGGCGGCCCGTCCATGCAGTCGACGGCCGACACCCTGCGTGATCCCGCATTCCTCGTCGGCACCGCGATGGTCGTCCTCGGGTTCGGTGGCGGCGCGATCGCGGCGCGCCTGTTGCCGCTGTTCCTCTCGCAGACGATCGTCTCGGCCAACCTCATCGTCACGGCGCTGCTGGGGACCGTGGTCCTCGGCATCACCCTGCACGCCCGCGACTGGATCGCCATCGTGGCGGTCATCGCGTCGCTGTGCATGCTCGGCGTCGCGTCCGGCCGGCACGCGACCGAGACCTCGGAGTCGTTCCGCTTCCACTGGGGGCTTCTCGGCGCGACGCTGGCGGTGTGCGCGATCGCGCTGCTGGTCATCTACCGCCTGGGCGCCAGGGGCTCGATCCTCGCCGGCGCCGCGGCCGGCCTGCTGTTCGGTGTCATCGCGATCGCCGTGCGTGTGCTGCGCGGATTCGACCCGTTCTCGCCGGTCACCATCCTCACCGACCCCGCGGCCTGGACCATCGCCATCGCCGGCGCCGTCGGGTTCTACGTGCACACCGTCGCCCTGCAACTGGGCGCGGTCAACGGGGTGACCGCCGTGCTCGTCGTCGGCGAGACCGCGGCGCCCGGGATCGTCGGCGTGGTGTTCCTCGGCGACAAGGCCGAGCCCGGACTCGAGTGGTTGGCGATCGTCGGGTTCATCGGTGCCGTCGTCGGGGCCGTCCTGGTCGCCTACTACAGCTCCGACGACGCCGACCACTTCGGTGAGGCCCCGCCCACCGAGGGCGGGTGGCGTCGCCGCTCGCAGAGTCGACGCACGGCCGACGCGACGGCCGCCGCGAGCGACGACGCGCAGGGCGGCTCCGCGGACTCGGCCGCGCGCCAAGACGCCGACTGCTGACCGGGGCGGGCTTCGGCTGTAGGCACTCACAAACGGTGTCCGATATAGCTGTGAACTGCGCTTTCCGTTGCCTGATCGGCGTCCGGCGCACTCGTCGAGCGCTACTTTTTGCACTGTGCTGTGGGGGAATGTTCGACGGGTGGGGTGTGCGACGACCGCGATGGTGATGGCCGTCGTCGGAGCGACGTTGACGGGGGTCGGTCCGGCGGCGGCCGGGCCACCGACTCCGTCTCTGGTGTCGGTGGGGTTGCCGCGGTCGACGGGGCTCGCGACACCTGTCGCGCAGGAGACCGGCGTCGGCGACATCAACGACACCGTCCGTCGCTTCGGCGTGGTGGGGACCGACCTCGGCGTCACATGGGACGACGGTCGCGGCGGCATCCTCGCCGCGTTCGGTGACACCGCGAACTTCGACGGACGGTCGCTGCTGCGCGGCGAGCTGTACGGGTTCCGCTCCAACGTGCTGCTGCGCAGCACCGACCACGACCTGGCCGACGGCATGCACTTCGACAGCGGCGTCATGGCCGCTCCGGGTCTCGCCAAGCAGGTCCTCGTCCCGGACTACCGCCGCGAGATCACCGTCCTGCCCACGGGCGGGATCTCCGCCGACGGCCGGCAGTACATGACCTACATGGCGGTGAAGCGATGGGGCGGACCCGGCGAATGGGTCACCGACCACGCCGGTGTGGCGTACTCCGACGACGACGGTCAGAACTGGGTGCGGCCGCCCGAGGCGATCCGCCCGAACACCGGCGGCGACAGCAACTTCCAGATGAGCGCGCTGCTCAAGGTCGGTGACCTCGTCTACGTGTACGGCACCCCGTCGGGACGCTTCGGCGCGGTGCGCGTCGCCCGTGTCCCGGCGTCGAAGCTGACCGACCTGGGCGCCTACGAGTACTTCTCGAAGGGGAGGTGGGTGCGCGGAGACGTCAACGCCGCGACCCCGATCATCGGCGCGCCGACCGGCGAGATGTCGGTCGCCTACAACGCCTACCTGGGGAAGTACGTGTCGTTGGCCACGACGAACACGATCGTCGCGCGTACCGCCCCGTCACCCGAGGGCCCGTGGAGCGCACCCCGGGCGCTGATCAAATCCTCCGAGATCAACAGCGCCTATGCCCCGTTCATCCACCCGTGGTCGAACGGCAAGGACCTGTACTTCACGGCGTCCCTCTTCCAGATCTACAACGTGCTGCTCTGGAAGGTGCCGCTCGACGCGCTCCGGTGAGCCGACCGTCGTCGTGACCATCGCCGCATCACCCATGCCTGCGTCAGCAGCACCCCGGCCGCCAGACCCCACCCGAGCAGGATGTCGAAGACGTAGTGCTCGCCGGTGTAGACGAGGGTGAACGCCATGGTGACGGCGTACCCGAGGAACAGCGTTCGCCCGAGCGCGCGCACACGGGGCCACATGAACAGCGCGAGCAGCATGGTGAGGCCCGCGTGCAGCGACGGGATCGCCGCGACCAGGTTCGCCTTGGACTGTCCGACGGTGAGCAGCGTCGATGCGGCACGGATGTGGAGGACGTCCCATCCGCGGGCGGAGATGCGCTCGACGTAGGGCGCGGCGGCGGGATCGTCGGGGCGGACCGGGCCGAGCAGCCCACCGGAGGCGGGCGGGATCTCCGACGCCATACACGGCGGGTCACGGGGGTTGTCCTGCACCTGCGCGGCCGTGCAGCGTGCCGCGGCCCACGGAGGGGCGGCCGGCACCAGGGTGTAGCCGACGAGCGCCAGGAACGTCGTCGCGACGAACGCGACCGCGTAGCGGCGCCACGCGTGGCGGTCCCGCAACCACAGCACACCCGCCACGACGTAGGGGATCACGAAGAACGAGACGTAGACGACGCTGGTGATCACCTCCCACCACGGTGGGTTCGCCGACTTGATGTGCGACTGCAGCCACACCGTGGGGTTGACCCCGAACAGCCAGTGGTCCACGTCGGGTGCGAGATGCCACTGCGTCGGCATCTCCATCCACTGCGCCACGTTGCGGGTCAGGTCGTAGAGGACGAGGACGGCCGCGAACGGCAGCCAGTCGACGATGACGGTGGTGATCCGTCGGCGGCCGATGCTCGCGGCCGCGAGCCCGAGACACATCCAGATGATCAGCCGGGTGCGGTCGAAAGCGAGCCCGTGCACGCTGAACTGCCAGATCATCACCGCGAGCCAGAGGACGACGGCGACGCGACGCCAGATCCGCGCCGAGCGCCACCACACGGGGCGCGGTGCATCCCCCTCGACGGGCGGGACGACATCCGGTGGGGCGATCTCGCGATCGGGAGCACGCCGTTCGCGGGAGATCGTCACACGCGCACCCTTCGTCGGCGGTTCGCCCTCTGTTCACCTGTCGGCCACCCCATCTTGACGGACGCCGCACGCCACGTCATGTCCGGCACGCTCACGACCTCGCTACCATCGGCCTGATGGCGCTGACGATGATCGACCGGATCGCGGCACGGGTCGGTCGCCGTTTCCCGACGTATCCGACAGCGGACGTCCCGTCGGGACGCATGGTGGACCTCCCCGGCCGCGGGACCACCTTCGTGACCGACAGCGGTCCCGATGACCCCGACGCCGTCCCGGTGATGCTGCTGCACTCGGTGATGACCACGGGCCTGCTGACCTGGTACCCGACCCTTCCCGACCTCACGCGTCGCTTCCGCGCGATCACCATGGACCAGCGCTGGCACGGACGGGGGATCGCCTCCGAGCGGTTCTCCCTCGACGACTGCGCCGACGACGTGGTCGCGCTCGCCGACGTCCTCGGCGTAGACCGCTTCGTGGCGGCCGGGTTCTCGATGGGCGGCGGCATCGCGCAGCTCGTCGCCCACCGCCATCCCGACCGGGTCGCAGGTCTGGTGCTCGCCGCGACAGGTCCGTACTTCGGCAACCGCACCAGCGGCCATCGTGCCCTCGACGGCGTGACCCGACTGGTCACACGCACCCTCGTCCACCGTCTGCCCGGACTCCCCACCGAGGCCCTCGACGAACGCGGCCTCGCCGACGGCGCCTGGGCACTGCGGCAGGTGCGGTCGGGACGGCTGTCGAAGATGGACGAGATCGGCGACGGCCTCGGCGCCTTCGACTCCCGGGACTGGTTGGGCGACATCGCCGCCCCGACCGCGGTGTGTGTCACCACCGCAGACCGGGTGGTGCCGCCGTCGCGTCAGCAGCTGCTCCTCGACGGCATCCCCGGAGCGGTCCGGGTGGACGTCGACGCGGGCCACGCATGCTGCGTGCTCGAGCCCGAGGCGTTCGTCGGGCCGTTCGTGCGCGCGTGTGAACTGGTGAGCGGTCCCTCGGTCGTCGATCCCGCGGCGACCGATCCGACCCGGCGCGCTGCCCCCTCGGCCTGAGTCCGATCGGCCGTCGCGCGCGGGATCAGCCGTCGCACTCGGCGAGCAGTGCTTTCACGTCGTTCTCGATCGCGCGCATCAGCGGCCAGGCGTCGGGCATCTGCTCCTTGCAGGCGATCGCGCCGAAGTTCATCTGACCGTCGCAGGACATGACGGTCACGTTCAGTCCCATGCCGTGGGCGACGGGACCCAACGGGAACAGGGCGCGGATCCGCGAGCCCAGGAAGTACAGCGGGAACGACGGGCCCGGGACGTTCGAGATGATCAGGTTCACCACCGCCGGATGCCGTTCGGCGAGATGGTAGTTCGAGTAGAGCCGCGTCAGCGCACCCATCGTGATCGGCGGGATCAGCTGGGCCCACCCGCGCAGCAGGGACGCGTCGAGCGCGCTGTTGTGCGACTTCGCCGTCGTCGACATCTCGCGCATCGACCGGATCCGGTCGACGGGGTCGTCGACGTCGGTCGGCAGATGCATCATCATCGCGGTGACCTTGTTGGTCCCCGCCACCACCAGCCGGTCGTCGTCCTCGCCGTGGGTGGACACCGGGACCGCGGCGATCAGGGGACGGTCCGGCAGGTCGTCGGTGTCGGTCAGGTACTTCCGCAGACCGCCCGCGACCACCGCCATCACGACGTCGTTGATGGTCACCCCGAAGTGGTTCTTGATCTTCTTGATGTCGTCGAGCGAGATCTGGGTGAACCCGATCGACCGGTGCGGGGTGATCGTGCCGTTGAACGCCACGCGCGGTGCGCTGAACGGGGTGGGCATGGCGTCGGAACTCCGCGACCTGCTGGCCCACTGGAAGGGGACGCGGACGGTCTGCGGGAGCAGTCGAGCGATCGACACGGGCCGGCGTACGGCGAAGTTCACCAGCCCGTCCGCGACCAGGGCCGGCAGCGAGGCACGCCCCGCCGACGCCCGCACGCTCTCGTCGTCGAGATCGGGGGCCTCGGGGGTGAGCGAACACAGCTGTGCGAGGAGGTCGGCGGCGGACACACCGTCGACGCTCGCGTGGTGCATCCGCAGCATGATCGCGATGTTGCCGTGCGGGCGGCCCTCGATGACCCACAGTTCCCACAGCGGCTTGCTCCGGTCGAGCGGGACCCCGGCGATGTGCGCGCAGAAGTCGGCGAGGTCGGCGTCACCGCCCTGGTCGGGCAGCGCGACGCGGTGCACGTGCCGCTCGATGTCGAACGCCCTGTCCTCTATCCACACCGGGTGGTCGAGGTTGAACAGCGAGTCGTGCAGTTTCCGCCGGAACGTCGGCATCGCGGTGATGCGCCGATCCATCTCGGACAGCATCCGGTCGAAGGACCAGCCGCCGGGGACCGTGGACGGGTCGATCTCGATGAGACCGACCACCTGCATGAGCATCGACCGCGTCTCCAGGTAGAGGAACGACGCATCCAGACCACTCAACCGCTCCACGGACCGCCCCTGTCGTCGAGACCCGTGCCCACCGGATCGTGGGCGCCACCCCAACACTGTCCTCCGCAGCGAGGCGTTCGTCACCTGATCGGGACAGAAGGCGGCCCGACTAGTGTCGGGCCCATGCGACTGGGAGCACACGTGCGCAGCGACAGCGATCCGATCGGGGCCGCAGAGGAGCTCGGGGCCGACCTGCTGCAGATGTTCGTCGTCGACCCGCAGGACCGGAAGATGCCGAAGCCGGCCGAACACCCCGACGCGGAACGGATCCGGTCGTCACCCATCGACGTGGTGGTGCACTCGTCGTACATCATCAACGTCGCCAGTTTGAACAACCGACTGCGGATGCCGTCGCGGAAGGCCGTGGAGCAGCAGGCCACGGCTGCCGCCGACCTCGGCGCGATCGGCCTGGTCGTGCACGGTGGCCACCTGCGTGACGGCGAGGACGCGGGTGAGGGCTTCGTGAACTGGCGCAAGCTCTTCGAACGCCAGGCCGACAAGGGCGGCTTCGGGGTCCCGATCCTCATCGAGAACACCGCCGGCGGCGACAACGCCATGGCCCGCCGGCTCGACGCCATCGAACGACTGTGGGAGCAGGTCGGCGACTTCGACGACGCCGGGTTCTGCCTGGACACGTGCCACGCGTGGGCGGGGGGCGAGGATCTCGTCGGCCTCGTCGAGCGCGTCAAGGGCATCACCGGTCGCATCGACCTGATCCATCTGAACAACTCGCGCGACGAGTTCGACTCGGGTCGGGACCGCCACGCCAACCTGTCCGACGGACTGATCGACAACGACCTCCTCGTCGAGGTCGTCCGCACCGCAGGCGCGCCCGTCATCCTGGAGACCCCCGGCGACGGCATGGCCGACGACCTCGCCTACCTGCGCGAAGCGTTCTGAGCAGGCAAATCGGACGTAGCGCGAGGCGCTCGTGTGTGGTTATGCTCCCCTCAGTGAGATCGGATAGGCAGGGCTAACCTGCCGGCCGCGACGGAGGGTGACCATGTCGGTGATGACCGAGCAGCTCGGATCGCGCGTCGTCGCGACGGCGCCGACCGCCGACATCGAGACCTGCGTCGCCGACCTGCGGCCCGGCACCACCGCGACCATCGGCCGCCTGTGCGACGAGGCCGACGCCGCCACCGCACGCCGCTACTTCGATCTCGGCCTCGTCCCCGGCGCGCAGATCCGTGTCGTGCGTCGCGCTCCCCTCCGCGGGCCGGTCGTCGTCCGCGTGGCCGGCTACGAGATCGCCCTGCGGCGCGACCAGGCCCGCTGCATCAAGGTCGACCCCGCGCAGGCCCCCGCACCCCGGTGAGTCACGGCCACCACGGGGGGTCGGCGACGGCGGACGCCCCGGCGGGCACGCTCCGGCTCGCGTTGGTGGGCAGTCCGAACTCGGGCAAGACGACACTCTTCAACGCACTGACCGGGCTGCGCGCCAAGACCGGCAACTACCCCGGTGTCACCGTCGCCCGCTACGAGGGACGGGTCACCGTCGACACCCCCACGGGCGAGGACGTCGTCGTGCTGGAGGACCTCCCGGGTACCTACAGTCTCGACGCGATCAGCCCCGACGAGCAGATCGTCGCCGACGTCCTCGACCCCGACCACACCGAGTTCGACACGCCCGACGCGGTGGTCGTCACCCTCGACGCGACGACACTCGGCCGCTCTCTCGGCATGTTCGCCCAGGTGGTGGCCACGGGCATCCCGACATGCGTGGTGCTGACGTTCACCGACGAGCTGATCCGACGGCAGGGATCGCTGGACATCGCCGCGTTCTCGCGGGCACTCGGCGTCCCCGTCGTCGCAGTCACCGGCGGTCGCCGTTCGCAGCTCGGACCGCTGCGCGACCTCCTCGCCGACCCGTCGTCGTGGTCCGCGCCCGTCGTCGACCCGCCCACCGCGGTCGACGAGGTCACCGGCTGGATCGAGTCGGTGCTGACGGCCGCGTCCCACCGGATGCCCGAACTCGACCGGCGCACCCGACGGATCGATGCCGTCCTGCTGCATCCCCTGTGGGGGACGCTCGTCTTCTTCGTGACGATGTTCGCGTTCTTCCAGATCATCTTCACCCTCGCCACCCCGCTGCAGGACCAGGTCCAGGCCTTCTTCACGTTCCTCGGCGACCAGGTCCAGGCCCACGTCACCATCGGATGGCTGTCGAGTTTCCTCTCCGACGCGGTCCTCGGCGGCGTCGGATCGGTGCTGGTGTTCCTTCCGCAGATCGCGCTGCTGTTCATCCTCATCGCCGTGCTCGAGGGCGTCGGTTACATGGCGCGGGCGGCGTTCCTGATGGACAAGATCATGTCCACGGCCGGATTGGAGGGGCGGGCGTTCGTCGCACTGCTGTCGTCGCTGGCGTGTGCCATCCCCGGCATCATGGCCACGCGCACCCTCCCCTCGATGCGCGACCGCATCGCGACGATGATGTCGGCGCCGCTGATGACGTGCTCGGCACGGCTCACCGTGTACGTGCTGCTCGTCGGACTCCTCGTCGACCGCGACGCCCGCGTCGGCCCGTTCGGCGCCCAGGGCGTCGTGATGTTCGCGCTGTACCTCGGGGGTGCGGTGTCGGCGATGATCAGCGCCTGGCTGTTCAGCCGCTTCCGCAAGGGCGCCGGACCGCTGCTGCCCTTCTACATGGAGATGCCGCCCTACCGGCTGCCGTCGGTGCGCTCGGTGCTGCTCAGCGTGTACGACGCGTGCAAGGGGTTCGTGCGGAAGGTCTTCGTCATCATCTTCCTCACCACCGTGGCGCTGTGGTTGCTGCTGAACCTGCCGACCCGCTCCGACGCGGAGTTCCGCGCCGCCGGCATCGACCCCGCCGACAACGCGGCGACGTCGTCCTACGTGATCGACCACAGTGCGGCCGCATCGGTCGGGCGGTTCATCGAGCCGGTGTTCGAACCCCTCGGCTTCGACTGGCGCATCAACATCGGCGTCCTGGCCTCGCTGTCGGCGCGCGAGACCTTCGTCGCCACCCTCGGTCAGGTGGCCGCCGCCACCGATCCCGACGACCCGGCGCAGGCGCTGCGGTCGCTGAAGGTCTCCGACGGCGAACACGCCGGTGAACCCCTGTTCACCGCGCCGACCATCACCGCGCTGCTCGTCTTCTTCCTCTACGCACTCCAGTGCATGTCGACCATCGCGGTGCTCCGCCGCGAGTCGGGGTCGTGGCGGTGGCCCGCCCTCGCCTTCGGCTATCTCTTCGTGGTCGCCTGGGTCATGGCGTTCGTCGCCCGCACCATCGTCGCGGCGGTGGTCTGAGGGTGTCCGCGATCCCCGTGCACCCCGAACAGGTCGTCGGCGACCCGCGCAGCGTCCGCTGGGTGGTGCCGGCGGGTGTCCTGCCCGTCGTCGGTCCGCTGGCCCAGTTGCCGCCGGCGCTCGCCGCGCTCGCCGACGCCGGTGTCGTCGAGTCCGTCGTGGCCGAGTCCGCCGCCGTCCTCGTGACCCTCACCCCCGATCGGTCGTGGCGCACCGAGGGGGCGCGGGTCCGCGCGGCGCTGGGCGAGGACCTCGCCCGCCCGGCCGACTGGTCCCCCGAGTACCGCACCGGCTCCGACGACATCCTCCGCGCGGCCGCACACGAGGTGCTCGACGGCGACGTCGGTGCGTTCGTCGCCTCCCACGGCGGCGCGTTGCGGATCGTCGACGTCGCCGACGGGGTGATCACCGTCGACCTCGCGGGAGCGTGTTCCCACTGCCCCGCCGCCGACGTCACCCTCACCGACCGGTTCGCCGACGCCGTCCGCACCCGCGCTCCGCACCTGCGGGAGGTGCGCACCGCGCCGCGGACGACCGAACGCGGCCGGTTCGGTCGTCTGCTCCCCCTGTTGCCCTGACGGCCGCACGCCCCAGAACACAGTTCCGCGGCGATGCGGTGCAGGTCACAGCCGTGCGCTCGGTAGTTGTCCGGGGCCCAGTTCGACAGGTATATTCGGATTATTACTGGTGAGTAACTTACCGGGCGGCCAACTACGACGGCCCGCGGCAGGTCCTCGCCCCGCTCGACACCAACCCGGCGACAAAGGAACCAGTCATGGGCCATTACAAGAGCAACCTGCGCGACCTGCAGTTCAACCTGTTCGAGCTGTTCAAGCTCGACGAGGTGCTGAGCAGCGGCGACTTCGGCGACCTCGACGCGGAGACCGCGCAGGACATGCTGCGCGAGGTGCGCACGCTGGCAGAGGGGCCCATCGCGGAGTCCTTCGCCGACGCGGACCGCAACCCGCCGGTCTTCGACCCCGAGAACCACACCGTCACCGTGCCGGAGTCGTTCAAGAAGTCCTACAACGCCCTGATCGAGGCCGGCTGGGACAAGGTCGGCATCGCCGAGGAGCTCGGCGGCATGCCCGCTCCCCGCACCCTGTACTGGGCCATCGGTGAGCTCATCCTCGGCGCCAACCCCGCCGCGTTCATGTACGCCGCCGGCGCGGGCTTCTCGCAGATCTTCTACGACAACGCCACCGACGAGCAGAAGAAGTGGGCCCAGATCTGCGCCGAGCGCAACTGGGGCGCCACCATGGTGCTCACCGAGCCCGACGCCGGCTCCGACGTCGGTGCGGCCCGCACCAAGGCCGTCCAGCAGGACGACGGCACCTGGCACATCGACGGTGTGAAGCGCTTCATCACCTCCGCCGACCAGGACATGACCGAGAACATCTTCCACCTGGTGCTGGCCCGTCCCGAGGGTGCGCGTCCCGGCACCAAGGGCCTGTCGCTGTTCTTCGTGCCGAAGTTCCACTTCGACCACGAGACAGGCGAACTCGGCGAGCGCAACGGTGTCTTCGTCACCAACGTCGAGCACAAGATGGGCCTGAAGGTCTCGGCCACCTGTGAGGTCACCTTCGGCCAGCACGGCATCCCCGCCAAGGGCTGGCTCGTCGGCGAGGTGCACGACGGCATCGCGCAGATGTTCGACGTCATCGAGCACGCGCGGATGATGGTGGGCACCAAGGCGATCGCCACCCTGTCCGCCGGTTACCTCACCGCACTCGACTACGCCAAGCAGCGCGTGCAGGGCGCCGACATGACGCAGATGACGGACAAGACCGCTCCGCGCGTCACCATCACCCATCACCCCGACGTGCGCCGTGCCCTGCTCACGCAGAAGGCGTACGCCGAGGGTCTGCGCGCGGTGTACATGTACACGGCGTCGCACCAGGACGAGGCCGCCGCGCAGATCGTGTCCGGCGCCGACAAGGAGATGGCGTTCAAGGTCAACGACCTGCTGCTCCCGATCGTCAAGGGTGTCGGGTCCGAGCGTGCCTACGGCACCCTCACCGAGTCGCTGCAGACGCTCGGCGGGTCCGGCTTCCTGCAGGACTACCCGATCGAGCAGTACATCCGCGACGCCAAGATCGACACCCTGTACGAGGGCACCACGGCGATCCAGGCGCAGGACTTCTTCTTCCGGAAGATCATCCGCGACAAGGGCCAGGCCCTCGCACACGTCGCCGGACAGATCAGCTCGTTCATCGAGTCGGAGGCGGGCAACGGCCGGCTCAAGACCGAGCGCGCGCTGCTGAAGACCGCCCTCGACGACGTGCAGGGCATGGCGGCCACGCTGACCGGCTTCCTCATGGGCGCCCAGGAGAACTCCTCCGAGCTCTACAAGGTGGGCCTCGGTTCGGTGCGCTTCCTGCTCTCGGTGGGCGACCTGCTCATCGGCTGGTTGCTGCTGCGTCAGGCCGAGGTCGCCATCGCCGCGCTCGATGCCGGCGCAAGCGACTCGGACAAGGCGTTCTACGAGGGCAAGGTCGGTGTCGCGTCGTTCTTCGCCAAGAACATGCTGCCGGTCCTGACCTCGACCCGCGCCATCCTCGAGAACATCGACAACGATCCCATGGAGCTCGACGAAGCCGCGTTCTGACGGTTTCGCACCTCTCGCGACCAGAAATGCCTCCCGCGACCGGGATTCCGGTCGCGGGAGGCATTTTCGGTCGCGGGAACGGTCGGTCGGCGTGCGCGACCGCGTCGTTGACCCGCGACAGGGGAAGGTGTCGATGTGGTCCTGCTCCAGATCGAGCAGACCCGCCCGGGCCAGGGCGACCGAGACCGCAGCGCCAGTGCACAACCGGCGGCTCCAGTGGCCACCGCCGCTGGACATCGACGATGTCGACGCCAGACAGAACCGCCGGGTGCGCCCAGCGCTGACCTCGCATGTCCCCCATGCGATCCCCGCATGCACTTGACATCCAGCGCACTTGAGGTCCGACGCTGTCGGCATGATCTTCACGGCGAGTGAACGCGCATACCTGTCCACCCAACGCCTCGGTCGGATGGCGACCGTGCAGCCCTCCGGCTCCCTCCAGGTGAGCCCGGTGGGATTCCGGCTCGAGGACGACGACACGATCGAGATCGTCGGATACGACCTCGAGGCGAGTCAGAAGTTCCGCAACATCCGCGACAACGGGCGGGTGGCCTTCGTCGTCGACGACGTCGCGTCGGTCTCCCCGTGGCGGGTGCGCTGCGTCGAGATCCGGGGCACCGCAGAGGCGATCGACGGTTCGACGCCGGTGATCCGCATCCACCCGCGCAGGGTGATCAGCTTCGGGATCGACGAACCGGACACCGAGGCCCACGACCTGACGATCTCTGCCCGTACCGTCGGGTGAATCGAGCCGATCGGCGCGTGCCGACTCCGTCGTCGATCAGGAGACCGGCGTCCACTCCGTCGTCGGCTGCAGCACGGCCTCGGTGAGCGCATCGGTGCGCCAGGCGGTCACCTCGTGGTACTCGGGGTCGGCGACCATGTCGCAGAACGCCTGTCGTGACGGGTACCGGACCAGCAGCACCGTGTCCCAGGCCTGCCCGTCCTCGGCCACGAGCGCCGTCGACCCGTCGCCGACGAAGAGGACCTCGCCGCCGTACCGCGGCAGGAACGTCGTGCGCAGCGCCTCGGCGTAGCGGCCGTACAGTTCCCGCCCACCCTCGGCGTAGCGCAGGAGGTTCAGCATGACGACCGGACCGCCGGGGTCCTCGGCCAGCAGACGTTTCAGATCGGAACCGCGGGGATCGACAGCCATGACCACAGCCTCGCACACCCGTCGATCCGTCGTCGACGTCCTCGACCAGAACCGCCTCCCGCGACCAGGACTGCGGTCGGGGGAGGCGGTTTCGGTCGCGTCGCTGCCGGCCGACTACTTCGGCGGCATCCGGATGCCGCCGTCGACGCGGACGACCTCGGCGTTCATGTACGAGTTGGTGACCAGCTCGATCACCATCGACGCCAGCTCGTCGGGCTGTCCGAGACGGTTCGGGAACAGCACGCTCTGACCGAGGTGCGCCTTGAACTTCTCCGAGTCCTCGCCCTCGCCGTAGATCGGGGTGTCGATGAGGCCGGGGGCGACGGTGTTGACGCGGATCTTCGCGGCGGCGAGATCACGCGCGACGGGCAGGGTCATCCCGACGACACCACCCTTGGACGACGAGTACGCGACCTGACCGATCTGACCGTCGAACGCGGCGACGCTCGCCATGCTGACGATCGCGCCCTTCTCACCGGTGTCGGTCTCCTCACCGCGGCTCATCGCGGTGGCCGCCAGACGGATCGCGTCGAAGGTGCCGATCAGGTTGATCGCGATGACCTTCTTGTAGGTGTCCAGGTCGAAGGCCGAGTCGTAGGACCCGTCGCGGCCGATCGTGCGCTGCGCCGAGCCGATGCCGGCGGAGTTCACCAGCACGCGCAGCGGACCCAGCTCGAGGGCCTTGTCCACGGCGGCGGTGATCTGCGCGGTGTCGGTGACGTCGACCTTGGCGAAGACGCCGCCGATCTCGGTGGCGAGTTCGGTCCCCTTGTCCTCCTGCAGGTCGGCGACGACGACCTTCGCGCCCTTGGCTGCCAGCTGGCGGGCGACCGCGGCGCCGATGCCCGACGCGCCGCCCGTGACGATTGCACTTGCTCCGGTGATGTCCACGGGGGCAGCCTACAACGCACCGAGTGATCGTTCGGTTGAGCCGGTCCGGGACGTCATCCCGGCGAGGTGGACGCCGTCGAGCTGACCACCGTCCTGACGGCGAGGGCGCCGGCGGCCAGGGCGACGACCGTCGCCGCGAGTGCGGCGAGGACCGTGTCGGGTTGCGTCCACAGGATCGCGAGGCCACATCCGACGGCGGTGAGAGCACATCCGGCGGTGGCGATGTCGAGCAGCGCGGCGACCTCCAGGGCGGGTATCCAGCGCCGGATGGCGATCCGAGGTGGATCGGGCAGTGGCTGCGCGATGATGGCGTAGATGGTGATGACGATCGCGAAAGCGATGTATCCCAACGCGGTCGGCGCGGGGATGTCGGTGGTGCTCGGCTCGGCGCGCAACATCACGTAGCCGATGTCGGAGGCCGCTGCGGCGAGGAACGCGGTCACCAGCAGCATCGATCCGATCACGCGATGACCGCAGACGAGCGGGATGAGCGCCATCGCCGCGAGCGTGAGATCCGCGGCGGGGTAGAGCAGGAAGACGAGCACCTCACCGCGCACCGTGAACCCGACGGTGACGAGGAGCAGGGTCACCGCGGCGTAGCTCGCGCCGGCCAGGCAGATCAGGGACATCGCGCGTTGCCACATCCGGTAGGTCCGGGCGAGGCCGTAGTCGCCGGCGCGCATGTGCAGCCCGATCCCGATGGCGACGGGGGCCGCGAGCCAGAAGACGTCGTGGAGATGGCTCGCCGGCAGCGGTTGATCGGCGACGTCGCGTTCGACGAACCACAGCACCTGCGCGACGGTCCAGGCGCCCATCCCCGCCGACAGACAGAGGAAGTAGCGCCGTGTGCGGGTCTCGGCGGCGCGGCGGGCCCGGATCACGAAGGCCACCGCCGCGACCGCGGCGACGATGCTGAGGACCAGATCGGTGATCATCGTCGAGCGCGCGGTGTCGCGGTCGACCGACTGCATGACCGCGATTGCCACGCCCCCGCTGAGCAGCAACCCGCACCAGACCACCAACACCGACATCTGCCACTGCGACCGTGCCTGCGGGCCCGCGACCGCCGACATCGGGCCGTCGGCGGTCCACAGCCGCCGCGCGACCGCGACGTCCGCACCGACCGCGACGGCGACCTGCTCGACCACCGGCCAGGACAGTGAGGTGGCCGCCGGGGTGAACGCCTTGGCCACGGTGGTGTGGCTGTAGTCGGTGCGTTCGGCGATCGCTCGTAAACTCGGCGCCCCGTTGCGGGCGCGAGCGGACGCCAGATGCTCGAGCAGCTTGTGATCCATGTCACCGTCAGGCATGCGGCAGCTCCTTCGTTGCACCGGCGACGCAGTGTAAACGAGGTGCACAAGCCGTGTTAACACGCGGCGTACACACGTCAGGTGTTGCGTGACAGTGCAGGTCGGCGGTGGATTGGGGGCAGTTGACAGGCCGTGTCGCACGGCCGCGACTCCCCGGTCCGGTCCCGGGTGACCGCTGCACCCAACCCCCATCCCCTGGGTGCAGCGGTCCCCGGGGCCTTCCCTCCCGACTCCCCGCGAGGCGCGCCGCGCCGCGCGAAGAACGGAACGCCCTGATGTTCTCCAGCCCGGTGGTGCGGTGGACCACCGCAGCGTTCTCCGCCGGCGATCCCGCGGACGTGCGCGTCATACACGGGCGGGCGGCGAATCTCCCGGACGCCCGGCGCGACTCCGCCGACGCCGCGATGGCTCTGCTGCTCGAGCTGTTCCCGGTCGACGGGGTCCCCGTGTTCGCATCGGTCACCGTCGACGCCGTCGGAAATGTGGCGGCGATCGGCACCGTGGGCGACGGGCTCGGCGACCACCAGCGGCTCGTCGACAGCTGGCTCGAACTGTCGCGTCCCACCCGGACCGACTGGCCGGCGGAGGGATGACGGCGGTGGAGACCGATCCCCACCGCCGCGACACGCCGTCGGTACAGGCTCGGCCGAGTCCGGTGTGGATCGTCGAACTCGAGACCGCGTCCGACCCCCGTCACGTCCACGGCGTCTACGTCGACGAGAACGGCGCCCGCGCCGCCGTCGTCGAACTGCTCACCACCCGGTTCGTGCATCGCTGGTCGGACAGTGCGGTCTCCATCCCCAACCTGATCGACTTCCCCTCCATCGACGCGTGGCGCGAGGCCGTTCTCGCGATGTGGACGCTCGTCGACGCCGCCGACATCGCGATCGCCTGGGACGAGTGGGAACCACTGTGACCCGTTCGCCGCGCGGCGACGCGAGGCGCCAGGCGGGTCAGGGGCGGTGCAGCTCCAACAGGTGCCGACCCGAGATCACATGGGCCGTCCCCACGACCAGTCCGGTGCGGTCGGCGAGGTCGCGTGCCGCTCCGACACCCGCGCGCGCCCACGGGAACCACGGGCCGATCACCGACGGTGACTCCACCCGCACCGTGCCCGTCCAGATGCCGTGCACACCCGCCTCCAGTTCGACGACGACGCTGCCGCCGGGTGCGACGAGCCGCGCGGCCCGGTCGACGGTGGCGAAGGGGTCCCCACCGATCCCGACGTTGCCGTCGATGAGCAGGGCGTGCCCCCACTGACCTTCGGCGGGCAGTTCCTCGAACATGCTGCGGCGCATGGCGATACCGCCGCGACTGCGGGTCATGTCGACGGCTCGCGCGCTGCGGTCGACCCCGAGCGCGCACACGCCGTGGTCGATCAGCTCGCTGACGAGGCGGCCGGGACCGCATCCGAGGTCGACGGTGGGTCCGGTGCACATCTCCGCTACGTGCCGATCGAACGCGGCGTCGTCGGTCTCGCCGCTCGTCCCGAGCCACCGCGTGACCGGGAGGCGCGTACGCGTGCCGTCGGCGAGACGCAGCCAGCTGTTCTGCCCGCGCAGTGCGTCGTGGAACGCCTCGTCGAAGTGGGTGCGTTCGTCGGCCTCGAGCCCGGCCTCGGGCTCCAGGCCCTCCGGGGCACTCATGAGACCGCCGGGAGCAGTCGGGCCGACAGACGCGCGAAGGCGCTCGTCGGCGGACACAGCGCGGCTGCGGCGGCGACGTCCTCGGGATGGTCGACGTCGGCGACGACGGGGAGCACCGTCACCGACAGGCCGGCGGCACGCAGCGCCTCCTCGGTGCGGATGCCGGTGTCGGGCCGAGACATGGGCACCGCCGGCAGCGTCGACGAACCGACGGCGCCGCGCAGAGCGAGACCCCACCACCCGCCGTCGGTGGCGTGACCGAGAGCGGCCCCACCGTCGACGACCGCGTCGAGACCGGCCTCGAGGTGCTCGACGGACAGGTGCGGTGTGTCCATCCCGACCTGCATGACCAGGGCGTCGGCACCGGCCGCCGCGACCGCGTCCCGATGGGCGCGGTCGAGACGATCGCCGAGTGTGTCGCCGTGCTGATCCACGACGGTGGTTCGTGACAGACGCTCGTGCAGATCGTCGGCACCGACCGCGTCGTCGATCACACCGGCCAGCGACACGACCACGGTCGCGTCCGGCACGGACAGCGCGGTGTCGAGGGTGTCGATCAGGGCCGCCGACGCCAGGGCGGCCGCGTCCTCGGCGGTGTGAACCGTCATCAGACGGGTCTTCACACGGCCCGGCACAGGCGCCTTCGCGACCACCAGCACCACCCGAGCGGCCGTCATCGCAGCGCCACCAGGAAGTCGCGGGTCGCGCGGACCGACCCCATCATCGAGCCCGACACCTTGGACTCCCCGGCCGCGCGGGGGTTGTAGACGACGTCGCGTTCGACGACCAACCAGTTCGCCTGACCGGCGCGGACCAGCAGTTCGACCGGGTAGCCGAAGCGCATGTCACGCACCGACAGCTCCAGCAGCCGGGAGCGGCGCGCGGCGCGCATGGGTCCGATGTCGTGGACGTCGAGGCCGTGCAGGCGGCGGATGCGGCGCGCGACGAGACCGCTGCCGATCCGCGAGTGCAGTGGCCACACACCGCGCCGCGAGGGGCGTCGGCGACCGACGGCGAGGTCGGCGCCGCGACGGACCTCGTCGACGAGGTCCCGCAGATCCTCGGGATCCATGGATCCGTCACCGTCGATGGTGCAGACGATCTCGCCGGAGGCGGCGCGGACCCCGGCGTCGACGGCACTGCCGTATCCGGGCACGGTCTCCACGACGACGGTCGCGCCGTGTGCGCGGGCCACGTCGCCGGTGCCGTCGGTGCTGCCGTTGTCCACGACGAGTGCCTCGTACTCGTCCGGGACACGCGCGAGGACGCCGGGGAGGGCCTGCGCCTCGTCTCGGCACGGGATCACGACGGTGACCCCGCGTGCAGGGGTGTCGTCAGCCACGGGTGTCGTGCGCTCCCCCGCGGGTGCATCGCGTCAAGCTCATGAACGCAAACCCTAGCCCGAGGGCGTCGGTCGCAATGCCCGAGCGGGTCGACAGCCCCCCGCCATCCCGGTTGCTTACCGTGGTGCGCGTGACGGGCACGCGGACGGACGCAGACCAGCAGTCGGACATGTCGGACGTCGCGGGCGCCGCCTCCCCGCCGGGCGAGGCGCGGTGGTTCCGCGACACCGCCTCGATCCTCGTCGCTGCGGCGTTGTTGCTGACGTCGATCCTGGTGCCGTTCTACGGGTCGCCCGAACTGAAGCTCAACATCTTCGTGCTGGCACCGCCGCTGTTCGGCACCGTCGACCCGCATCACAACTACAGCACCGCCGTCGCCGTCGCGATCGGGTTGCTGGTAATCGTTCTCGGCCCGTGGGCCGCACGCACGCTGCGCTGGGGACCCCTGCTGGCCGTCACCTGGATCGTCGGCATCGCCTGGACGTTCAGCCTGGCATTCATCGACGGGTGGACGCGCGGGATCTCGGTGCAGCTCGACCGCCCCGACGAGTACCTGCCGACCGCTCGGGGCGTCTCTGACATCGGCCGCATGCTGGACACCTTCTCCTCCCGCATCCTCGACTTCCAGCCGAACTCGTGGCCGACCCACGTGTCCGGCCACCCCGCAGGCGCGTTGCTGAGCTTCGTCCTGCTGGACCGCGTCGGTCTGGGCACCGGGACCCGCGCGGGGGTGTTCTGCATCGTCGTCGGGACGAGTGCCGCGGTCGCGCTCCTCCTGGCGGTCCGCGCACTGGCCGGGCAGGAGACGGCCCGCCGGATCGCCCCGTTCGCGGCGGTCACGCCCGCCGCCGTGTGGATCGGCGTCTCGGCCGACGGCTACTTCCTCGGTGTGGTGGCGTGGGGCATCGCGTTGCTCGCGATCTCCGCCACGACGACCTCGGGGCGGGTCCGCGCCATCACCGGGATCGGCGCGGGGGCGCTGCTCGCATGGGGCATCTTCTGCAACTACGGGCTGACGCTGATGGGTGTGGTCGCCCTGGCCACGCTCATCGTCGCCCGCCGCTGGCGCCCCCTGCTGTGGGCCGTTCCCGCCGCGCTGGTCGTGGTGGGCGCCTTCGCGCTCGCCGGGTTCTGGTGGGTCGACGGCTATCACCTCGTCTACGAGCGCTACTACCAGGGCATCGCCAGCAAACGGCCCTACTCGTACTGGGTGTGGGCGAACTTCGCGGCGTCGATGTGCGCGATCGGCCCGGCGGCCGTGGTGGGTCTCGGCAGGACGCTGCGTCTGCGGGCCATCCGGCGACGCGAGGCCGTCGTGCTGCTCGGTCTCGCCGGGTTCCTCGCGATGCTGTTCGCCGACCTGAGCGGCCTGAGCAAGGCCGAGACCGAACGCATCTGGATGCCCTTCGGCGCGTGGATCCTCACGACCACCGCGCTCCTGCCGCCCCGACAGGCCCGGTTCTGGCTCGCCGCACAGGTTCTCACCGCCCTGCTCATCAACAGCATCGTGCGGACGCACTGGTAGAACGCGGGTGATCTCCTGCCCTGCGTCCACAACCGACACCTATTGAGTGCGGCGCGTGCAATGTGCACACGGTCCAGGCTATCCGTGTGGGTTGTGGACCTCCGTCTGAGGAGATCCGCCAGCTTCAAGGCAGGTGGGCGGGGATGATCGCATTCGAACGTCATCTGTCCAGAACCGCACGAGCAGAGTTCTTTTCGGCGGGTTCGGGCGGGGATCAGAGGGTGGCACGCGCCTCGATACCTGGATGGACAGCGTCTCACAGCGCAGCGTAGATGCCCGCAGCCGGCGGAAACGCCTCTTTCGACCTTTCAATTCGGTCTGAGACGTTCACCGACTCCGGGAAACCCTCACCGCCTGTGGCGGTACCAGCTATCGGGAGGGAACGTAGTCGCGCGGCGACCGTTGTTCGTGCAGCGTGCGCGAGCCGTCGACGTTGCCACGTCAGTCGCGCAGCGGTGCCGTCGCGAACTCGGCCAGGCCCTCGGAGGGCATGATCTGCGCCTGGAAACCGAGGACCTCACGCGCCCGGGCCGGATCGGCCACGATGTGCCGCACGTCGCCGGGCCGGAACGCCCCGGTGGTCACCGGCTCGGGACCGGCGACGGTGCGGCTCAACACGCCCGCCACCTCGCCGATCGAGATCGGTTGTCCCGAGCACACGTTGAGCGGGACGAAACCCTCGGGGGTGTTCTCCAGTGCCGCGACGTTGGCGCGCGCGATGTCGTCGACGTGGACGAAGTCCCGCATCTGCCCACCGTCCTCGTACACCGTCGGAGCTTTCCCCGCCTCGAGCTGCGACCGGAAGATCGCCGCGACCCCCGCGTACGGGGTGTCTTTCGGCATGTGCGGCCCGTACACGTTGTGGTAGCGCAACGCCGTCACCGAACCGCCCGTCTCGAGCGTCCACGCCTTCGCGAAACCCTCCTGCGCAGCCTTGCTCGCGGCGTAGTAGCTGCGCGGTGCGAGCGCCGCCCCCTCGGGCGTCAGTGCCCATCGCGCAGCCGCGCCGTCGGCGAGATAGCGCTCGAAACGGCGGTCTTCCAGCGCCTCTCGCGTGCGTTCCGGCGGATCGACGACGGCGCCGGTCACGTCGACGTAGGTGCCGTCGCCGTACACCACCATCGACGAGGCGAACACCAGGCGAGTCACGCCCGTGCGATACATCGCGGCGAGGAGCCGGGCCGTGACGAGATCGTTGTCGGCGGCGTAGTCGGGGGCGTCGTTGGCGTCGACACCGGCACCGACGCGCGCAGCCTGGTGACAGACCACGTCGACGCCGTCGAGCAGCGCGTCGATGTCGGCGTCACGCAACTGTTCCACGCGCACCCCTGCCGGCGGCGTGGCGTCGGGACCGTGCGCGGCGGGGATCATCCCGTCGACGCAGATGACCTCATGATCGCGCTCGACCAGCTGTCGCCGGATCGCGGTGCCGATGAAACCGGCCGCGCCGGTGAGCAACACGCGCATCAGCGGGAACCCGCCATCAGCGCCTCGAGATCGTGTCCGCCGGCGGCGCAGTCGCAGTCGGCGGCGGCCGGATCGGCGTCGACGAGTGCGACGGCGTGCGACAGAAGGCCTTTCAGCATCTGCAGGCTCTCCTTGAAGACCGCGTACACCTCCGCCTCGGACACACCCTCACCCTCGGTGACACCGGCATCCAGGTCGGTGACGAGAGCGATTGCCGAGTAACACATCTGGAGCTCCCGGGCCAGGACGGCCTCGGGGTGACCGGTCATGTTCACCAGCGTCCACCCCTGGGCCGCGAACCAGTGACTCTCCGCGCGGGTCGAGAACCGGGGGCCCTCGACGACGACCATGGTGCCGCCGTCGACGACGGGAGGCTTCGCCTCGGCCGCGTTCGCGGCGTCCCGGGCGTGGCCGCGCAGGACCGGGCAGTAGGGGTCGGCGAAGCTGACGTGGACCGCGCTGGTGTCGAAGACGGTGTGCTCGCGCCCGGACGTCCGGTCGACGAGTTGGTCGGGGACGACGACGGCCCCCGGGCCGATGTCGGGTGTGAGGCTGCCGACCGCGCAGGGCGCGAGCACCCGGCGGACGCCCAGCGACCGGAGCGCCCACATGGTGGCGCGGTAGGGCACCTTGTGCGGCGGGTACTCGTGGTCGCGGCCGTGGCGCGGGACGAACGCCACGCGCACGCCGTTCACCGTCCCGATCGAGATCGGGGCGCTCGGGGCGCCGAACGGGGTGTCGACGACGACGTCGCGCGCCTCGTCGTCGAAGAAGGAGTAGAAGCCGGTGCCACCGATGACACCGATCGCGGGGGCGTCGTCCTGAGGGGTGCTGCTCACCGCGCCAACACTAGGTGGTCGCCTCTCCGGGTCGCCGACCCTTGCCAGAACCGTTCGTGAGGCGAAAGATCGACGGGGTGAAACGAACGATCGTCCGATGCGACTCGGGCGCGCTCTACTCGACCATCTGGATCCCGATGGCGTCGTTCAAGGCCGTGCGGCTCGGGACGTCCCGTCTGCAACGCTGCCCGGTGCACCATCGCTGGGAGCGCGCACGTCCCGTCGACCCCGAGGGCCTGAGTGCGGAGGAACGCGCTGCGGCGCAGGACGTCCGCGACATCGGCATCCCCTGAGCGTGGGTCAGCAGGGCGGCACCACCGACGCGTAGTGCTCGGCGATCGCCCCCGGGGTGGTGAACCAGACCCCGTCGGCGTGCGCGCGCAGATGCTCGAGCGCGGCGCGCACCCGGCGCAGGCGGTACGGCTGGCCCGCGAGGAAAGTGTGCAGCGAGATCGACAGGACGAGCGGCTGGTGCACGGAGTCCGCCCGCAGCTCGTCGAACGAGTCGGTGATCATCTGTGCGAACGTCTCCGCGGTCTGATGGTGGTGGACGAACACCGGCAGGTCGTTCACCTCGTGCGGGTACGGCACCGACAGCAGCGGCCCGCCGCGGGTGGACAACCACACCGGCTGGTCGTCGATCGGCCAGTCGAGCGTGTAGGTGAACCCGCGCTCGGCCAGCAGGTCCTCGGTGATGCGACTGGGGTTGGCGCCCGGGCTCATCCACCCGCGCGGCGGTGACCCCTCCGCGTCGGCGATGGTGCGGTGGACCCGGTCGATGGTGGCGCGTTCGGCGTCGGCGGTCTGGGTGTTGGGCTGGACCGAGTTGGTGCGGCCGTGGGCGACGAACTCCGCGCCCAGCGCCCGGAACGCCGCCGGCACGTCGGGGGCGTGCTCGTAGATCTCGGAGTTCACCAGCACCGTCGGCGTGATGCCCACGCGCTCCAGGGTGTCGGCGACGCGGAAGGCGCCCACGCGGTTTCCGTACTCGCGCCAGCCGAAGTTGTACGAGTCCGGTTGCGTCATGCCGGGTGTGAAGCCGAGGTCGGTGGAACCGTCGTCGTAGGCGAAGTGCTCGCAGTTGACCGCGACGTAGACGGCGAGCCGCGCGCCGCCGGGCCAGTCGAAGTCGGGGCGGTCGGTGATCGCCGAGTGATCGAACCTGCCGTGGGTGGGGAGGGCCATGCGCCCATGATGCCGACGGCGTCTCGTCTCCCCGCGATGTTGTCGGTGGACGCCTGTACGGTCGGGCTCCCCGTCCGACGCACCCCCGAGGAGCCCACCATGACCGACCCGAATCTCTCCCTGGTCGCCGCCCTGCTCGACCGGTCGGGCTCGATGCAGTCCATCGTCGACGACACCTGCGGCGGCTTCGACGCTTTCATCGCGACCGAGCGCGACGCCGACGTCGAGTCGGTGGTGTCGCTGGCCCGGTTCGACACCGAGTTCGAGACCGTCTACACCCACCGGCCGATCGCCGACGTGCCTCCACTCTCGCTGGAGCCCCGCGGGATGACCGCCCTCCTCGACGCCATCGGTCGGTTCGTGACCTCGATCGGCGAGGACCTGGCCGCACGTCCCGAGGACGAGCGGCCCGGTGCCGTCACGGTGCTCGTCATGACCGACGGCATGGAGAACTCCAGCCGCGAGTGGACGATCGACGCCGTCCGCGCCCTGATCCGGCAGCAGGAGGAGCAGTACGCATGGACCTTCGTGTTCCTCGGCGCGAACATGGACGCCGTCGACGTGGGCACCAGCATGGGCTTCTCGGCCGATCGGTCGTTGACATATGCGGCCGCGCCCGACCAGGTGCGCAACGCCTACGAGGCCGTGGCCGGACTGCAGTCGCGCGGCCGGGAGTCACGCCGCACCGGCCGTCCGGTCGAGGGCTTCACCACGGGCGAACGCGACAGCACCGCGCCGCGCTGATCGCCGCGCTCACGACCGCATGATCCACGCCGACCACAGTCGTGCGTAGCGTCCGCCGGGCCGGTTCGCCAGCTGGGCGTGCGGTCCCGCCTCGACGATCCGGCCGTCCTCCATCACGAGGACGACGTCGGCGATGGCCGCCTGTGTGAGGCGGTGGGCCACCACCAGCGTGGTACGCCCCGCGGTCGCGGCACGGGCGGCGTCCTCGAGTCCGCGGGAGTCGGCGCTGCCCGCCTCGGCCGTCGCCTCGTCGAGGACCACCACCGCGGGATCGGCCAGCACCACCCGTGTCAGTGCCAGGTGTTGGCCCTGGGCGGCGGTGAGGGGGTGTCCGCCCTCCCCGACGACGGTGTCGAGACCGTCGGGCAGTGCCGACACCCAGCCGCGAGCGCCGACGACGTCCAGCGCTTCCCACACCTGCTCGAGGCCGGCTTCCGGTGCCGCGAGCCGGAGGTCGTCGACCAGGGGTCCGGCGAAGACGTGGACCTCCTGCGTGACGGTGGCGACGTGACCGCCCCGCCCGTCGAGGGGCACAGCGTCCGGCGCGACGCCGCCGACGCGCACGGCACCGCTCGACGGGGTCAGCGTGCCCGCGACGATCGCCGCGAGGGTCGTCTTGCCGGCACCGGTCGACCCGACGAGGGCGGTGGTCGTCCCCGGTTCGAGCGTGAGCGAGATGTCCTGCAGCACCGGGCGCCCGGGAACGTACGAGTGAAAGACCCCGTCCAGCTCCACCGTCGCGTCGGCCGGGAGCGCTCCGCTCGGTGGCGGCGGGTCCGGGAGGTCGCAGACGCCGACCAGCCGCGACAGGCTCGCCGACGCCGACTGGATCTCGTCGAAGTCGTAGAGCACGGCGCCGATGGGGTTGAACAGCCGGTGGAACAACAGGGCGGCCGCGGTGACCGCGCCGACCGACACCGCGTCGTCGCGGACCAGGACGAAACCGACGACCAGGATCGCGCCGAGGCCGATGAACTCGGCCCGGTTCACGCGACCGACGAAGCGGGTGAACAGCCGGAACACACCGACCGAGATGTCGCGGGCCGCCGCCGACGACGTGTGGATCTCCCTGCGGTGATGGTCGAGACGCTCGTAGGCGGCGATCGTCGGCAGACCCTGCAACGCCTCCACCACCGACTGTGCGCGGGTCCCGATCGCCCGCCGCTCGTCGGCGTACATCGGCGCCGACCGGGGCAGGTACCACCGGGCGGCCGCCACGTAGGCCGGGATGCTCAGCGCCGCGGCGAGGCCCAGTCGCCAGTCGACCCCGGTCATCGACGTCAGCGTGAGAAGTCCGAGGAAGATCCCGTTGATCATCGTCGGGAGCACCTGCGAGACCGCCTGCGTCACCGCGGCCACATCCGCGCCGACCCGGGAGAGCAGGTCGCCGCGACCCGCGGCGTCCACCATGCCGACGGGTAGTCGCACCGCGCGGTCCATCACCGTCTCGCGCAGGTCGGCCAGAGACGTCTCGCCGAGGCGTTGGACGAGGTAGCCCGCCACGCCGGTACCGAGTCCGCCGAGCACCACGGTGACGGCGATGACGATGGCCGGCACGACGACGTCGGATGCGGGGCTCCCCTCGCGGACGCGGTCGATCAGCGACCCGAGCACGTAGATGGGCACCACCGAGACCGCCGCGGCGGCCAGACCGACCACGATCGCCCCGCCCAGCAGCGCAGGCCGACGGCGCAGGTCGTCGGCGAACCACCGCAGGGTGCGTCGCCATGTCGCGACGGGTAGTGCGGCCGCGGGGGCGGGACCGGTCACCGCGTCACCATCTCGCGATATCCCGCGTCGGTCTCCACGAGATGCGCGTGCGTGCCTGTCGCGGTGACGCGTCCGTCGACGACGACCACGACGCGATCGGCGACGGCGAGCAGGGGCGGCGACGACGCCACGACGACCGTCGTCTGTCCACGCACCGATCGGACGTCCCGGATTCCCCGGGCGATGGCGTGTTCGGTGACGGCATCGACAGCCGTCGTGGGGTCGTGCAGGACCAACAGTTCCGGCGCGGCCAGCAGCGCGCGGGCGAGCGCGACGCGCTGTCGTTGCCCGCCGGACAGGCTCGCTCCTCGTTCGGCGACACCGCGGGCGAGTCCGTCGGGATGTGTGGCCACGATGTCGTCGACCTTCGACGCCGCCACCACCTCCGCGATATCCGGCGCGTCCGGGGCAGGGTCGGACCAGGCGATGTTCGACCCCACGGTTCCGGTGAACACATGACTCTCGTGGGGTGCGACGAGGATCCGGCGTCTGCGTTCGCCGCGGGGCAGAGTCGCAGCGGTGGCGGACCACGCGCCGCGAACGGCGTCCGCGTCGCGCGGCGCCGGCGCGAGGACGGTGACGAACTCCCCCGGCGCCACGTCGACCGCGATCTCGTCGTGGGGGCTCGCGGACGGTGGCGCGTCGGCCAGGACCCGCGCGACACGGTTGGCGCTGGCTCGGGCGTCGGCCACCCAGCTCGGGACGACGGCCAGCACCGAGAACGGCTCGACGAGGAACTGCGCGAGTCCGATGACGGTGATCAGTCGGCCGATGCTGATCCCCCCGTCCAGGGCGGCCAGCACCGCGACCACGGCGACCGTCATGGCGACGAGCCCACCGACCGCAGCGGAGACGCCGGCGTGCACGTTCTGGATCCGCGCCGCTCGCAGCGCTGCGGCGAGCGCCGTCCTCGACGACCCGCGGTAGCGCGCGGAGGCCGCAGGTGTCGCCCCGAGTCCCTGCAGGGGCCGGAGTCCGCTCACGAGGTCCGTCGCGAGTCCCGAGGCCCGCCCCACCGCCTCCTGCTGGAGCTCGACGCGGCGCGCGATCCGCGGCGCCGTCAGCTGCAGGCCGGCCACCACCAGGGGGATCCCGACCAGCACGATCACACCCAGCGTGACGCTGATGACCATCAGCACCACCGCGCAGGCGGCGACCGCGGCAAGTGACGCGACCACCCGGGCGACGTGGTCGATCAGGTACGAGGTGTTGTCGGCGTCGGTGGTCGAGATCGACAACAGCTCACCGACGCTGTGCTGCGACTCGACGCCGCTCCCCGGGTCCGCGGACCCCAGCGACCGCACGGCGAGCTCGTCGCGGAGGTGA
This sequence comes from Williamsia sp. SKLECPSW1, assembly GCF_054332755.1. NCBI lineage: Bacteria > Bacillati > Actinomycetota > Actinomycetes > Mycobacteriales > Nocardiaceae > Williamsia > Williamsia sp. SKLECPSW1. The sequence goes on from NZ_JBTGLI010000001.1 coordinate 1,266,286, forward strand.
TGGGACTCGTCGGCGATCCCGACCATCAACTGGCGGGCACCGAGGCGGAACGCCGCGGTCAGGACGAGGAACACCCCCGCCAGCGCGGCGATGCCGACGATCAGGGCGACCAGGGACCCGGTCGAGATCGCGCGGTCCACGATCACACCGATCAGGATCGGCACCGCAGCCTCGCAGAGTTGGTGCACGACGAGGAACGCAGATCCCGGGATCAGTCGGCGTGCACTCCGCCGCAGCGTGCGACAGAGGACCCGGCCACCGCCGGTAGTCGCCCCCAGGTGCACAGGTGACCCTAACAAGCAGCCGACGCCCGCCCGATCCGCCTCGTGAGCGTGTGCGCGACGGCGACCGCCGCACCGAGTACCGCGAGGGGCAGCCCGAGGATGAGCGTCGACCACTCGCCCGTCCAGTGCCCGACACCCCAGACGCCCACCGCGACGAGGCAGACGACCACGAGCCACGACACCCACACGCGCCGCGCCACGGCTGCGATCACGGGCGGGCCGGCGAGGAGCAGGCCCATCGCCACGAACGGCCACCAGCCGACGAGATCGGTGATCGGGTCTGCACAGGAGAAGCCGTCGCGTCCTGGAGTGCCGGTCTTCGAGCAGCCGAGATCCGTCGCACCGATCGTGGCGGTCGACGCCGCCCCGACCACCGCGATCCCGCCGAGCGCGAGGACGCCCCACGGGACTGCGACGAGCCAGGTGCGCGAGGTGCCGCTGATCAGTTCTCCTGCTCGCGACGACGCCGTTCGAGCTCACCCTGACGACGCTGCGCCTCCGCGCGCTCCCGGACCTGGCGGAGGAAGGCCGCGTCGGCCTCGGGATCCTGCGGGACGAAGCGACCGGGGTGGTCGTACTCGGGGAATCCCATGGCCGACGCCTGACCCGGGCGGTCACGGCCGAGCCGGCCCGGGGCACCGGCCACCGGCCGCCCCGCGGCGAACCACACGACGGCCCCGACGAGGGGCAGTGCGATCACCAGCAGAAGCCACCCCCAGCGCGGCAGACCGCGGACCAGCGACTCGTCACTGCTGACGATGTCGATCAACGCGGCGATCATCGCCACCAGGACGATGAGACCGAGAAACGGCATGGCTTCCCCTCCGGTCGGACGAATGCGACGGACAGGATAACCCGGTCGTTGTTCATGCGTACGACAGGTCGGGGCACTGTCGTCGATTCGACGACACCGGCGCCCGCACCCGCTCCAGTTCCAGCTCCAGGGTTCCCGCTCCAACTCCAGGGTTCCCGCTCCAACTCCAGGGTTCCCGCTCCACTTGTTCGAGAACGCTCCGCCTGCAGACGGAGCGTTCTCGAACAAGTGGAGCGTCTACACGGGGTGTGCCCTGGAACCGGAGCGGCTGACGGACACCCGCGCGTCCATCCGGCTCACGACCCGCTCTGACCGGACCGGCTCGTCGCGCGACGACCGTGCGCCACATCACATACGAAACGAGTCCGTCTCGTTTCGGGTAGGTTCCTCTGGTGCCGCCCCCCTCTCCCGTCTCGACAGATCTCCCGCGAGGCCGCCCTCGGGATCCGAGCCGTGATGCCGCGATCACCGACGCGGCGATCGAGCTCCTCGTCCGTACCGGCTACGACCGTCTGACCATGGAGGGTGTCGCCGCCGAAGCAGGCGTCGGCAAGGCGACGGTCTATCGCCGATGGACCGGCAAGGCCGAACTCGTCATCGACGCGATGGCGACGCTCAAGCCCGCCGGCGGCACCATCGACACCGGAACCCTCGACGGCGACATCGAGGAGCTGGCGGCTCTGTCCTGCAGCCCGCAATCGCAGCGGCTGATGCAGGTGATGGCCAGCGTGTGCTCGGCGCTGTCACGCGAGCCCGATCTGCTCCAGGCATTCCGAACACGGTTCACCGAACCCCGTATCGAGCGTTTGAGCGAGATCCTCGAACGTGCCCGGGGCCGTGGCGAACTCGATCCCCACATCGACGTGGCGATGGCGGCGAGCCTGCTGCCGTCGTTGATGTTGCACCGCGCACTCACCACCGGACGACCCGCCGGCCGCGAGTACGCCGAACAGATCGTCAGCACTGTCCTGCGACCGGTGCTCGGACTCCCCGCGCGCCCCTCCACCCCACTCCCGGAAGACACCGATGACTGAACCGACACACGCCTCCCCGAGCCGCAACGGCGGCATCGCCCTCGCCGTCATCTGCGTCGCGCAACTGATGGTCGTGCTCGACGCGACCGTGGTCAACGTGGCGCTGCCGAGGATTCGCGCCGATCTGGACTTCTCGGCCGCCAACCTCACCTGGGTCGTCACCGCGTACTCACTCGCGTTCGGCGGACTGCTCCTGTTCGGCGGGCGCATCGGTGACCTCTACGGTCGCCGGAAGATGTTCATGATCGGCGTCGCGCTGTTCGCGGGCGCCTCACTCGTGGGCGGATTCGCCACCAGCGAGGCCATGCTGATCATCGCCCGCGCGGCCCAGGGCGCCGGTGGCGCCATCGCCGCGCCCACCGCACTCGCACTGCTCGCCACCACGTTCACCGAGGTGAAGGCTCGCGCACGTGCGTTCGGGGTGTTCGCGGCCATGGCCGCATCCGGCGGCGCTCTCGGCCTGCTGCTCGGCGGGGTGCTGACCGACTACGCCAGCTGGCGGTGGGCTCTGTTCATCAACGCACCGATCGGCGTCCTCGTGCTCGTCCTGGCACCGCGCGTGCTCGCCGAGTCGCAGGGATCCGGGACGAAACTCGATCTGCCCGGGGCGATCTCGGTCACCGCCGGGATGTCGATACTCGTCTACGGTCTCACCAAGGCCGCCGACGACGGCTGGGGGTCGACGACGACCGTCGTCACCCTGGCGGTCGCCGCGGCACTGCTGGTGACCTTCGTCGTCGTCGAGCACCGTACGAGCCACCCGCTGATGCCGTTCCACATCTTCGCCGACCGCAACCGCACGGGGTCGTACCTGATCATGCTGTTCCTCGCGGCAGCGATGTTCACGACGTTCTACTTCATGGCCCAGTACCTGCAGAACGTGCACGGCTGGAGCCCGTTGGAGACCGGCGTCGGGTTCCTGCCCATGCCGACGGCGATCATGTTCATGTCGATCGTGGTGGTCCGGCGGCTCATCCCCCGCACCGGTGTCCGTCCGTTCCTGACGGTCGGTCCGATCCTCGCCCTCGTCGCGATGGTCGCGTTCACCCGACTCGACGTCGACAGCAGCTACTGGCCGTTCTTCGGCTGCCTGCTGCTGCTCGGCGTGGGCATGGGGTGCAGTTTCGTGCCGCTGACCATGACCGCGGTCAACGGCGTCGCCCCGCACGAGACCGGCCTGGCCTCGGCGCTGCTCAACACCGGCCAACAGGTCGGCGGTGCCATCGGTCTCGCCGTCCTCGGGACCGTCTTCGCGCACGCCGCGGCATCTCGCGGCGCCGACCTGGGCGCCGCCGCGGGAACACCGGCCGGGCAGGCCGAGATCTTCGTCGCCGGACAGCAACACGCGTTCCAGGCGGCGATCGTGGTGGTCGCACTGGCCGTCGTCGCATCGTTGGCACTCATCCGTGTGAACAAGGTCGACGCCGCCTCGGCCCCGACCGCGGAGCCGGCGCTGACGGAGTGACCACGGGTCACGGGGCGGGCAGTTTGTCGGGTGCCCGCACGATGTCGACGCGGGTGATGCGGTCCCCGTCGAGGGTCAGCGAGATGACGCTGTCCACCCGGCCGTCGCGAACCGCGGCGACAGCGAGCCTGCCGTTCACCGTGATCGGTGTCAGCTCGGCCGCGGCGACCCGCGTCGCCAAAATCCCGAAGAGGAAGCGTGCGACCTTGTCCGCCCCGACGATCGGCCGCCGCGCGGCGCTGACCACCCCACCGCCGTCGCTGGTCAACACCACATCGGGATCGAGCGCGGCGAGGCATGCGGCCATGTCCCCGCCGAGCGCCGCGGACAGGAACCCGCGGACCGCCGAGTCGTGCTGGTCAGCGGTCACCGCCACCCGCGGCGCGCCGGCCGCGACGTGCGATCGGGCGCGGGACGCGAGCTGCCGCACCGCGGCCGGCGTACGTCCCACGGTCTCGGCGACCTCGGCGAACGGCATCCCGAAGAGGTCGTGCAGGACCCAGACCGTGCGCTCGGCGGGGCTGAGCGTCTCGAGGACGACCAGCAGCGCGTAGCTGACCTGGTCGTCCAGGGTCACCCGGTCGGCGGGGTCGTCGACGGGCGCGACCACGGGCTCGGGCAGCCACGGCCCCACGTACTCCTCGCGACGGCGACGGGCCGACCGCAACGTGTCCAGGGCTGCACGCGACACGACGACCGTGGACCACGCCTCGACATCGTCGACGGTGGCGCGACCGTCGGCGTCGACCAGCCGCAGCCAGCAGTCGGCGACGACGTCCTCCGCCTCGGCGTGGGTGCCGAGGATCGCGTAGGCGATGCGGATCAGTCGGGGCCGCACGGCGTGATACGCCGCTGCGAGTTCGTCCTGCCGGTCGGTCACGGCTGCGCGGCGGTCAGCCACTGCGCGAACGTCTCCCGACCGCGCGGACCGTCGTGCTCCGGGAGCAGACCGCCGTGGGCCATGCCCCGACCGGCCGCGCCGGGCAGCCGGATCCCGAGCACCGGTGTTCGGCGACCACGGGATCGGAGCAGTCGCCGTACCATGTCGGGCATCTCGAGATCCTCCGGGCCTGCCATCTCCGGCGCGAGACCCTGCGCCTGCCCGCGCGCCAACCGGACCAGCTCGGTCGCGACCTCCCGTGCCGCGACAGGTCGGCTCAGCATCTTCGGCACCAGCGCGACCGGCCCTCCGCGGGACAGCATCTGATCGGCGAACTCGTGGAACTGCGTTGCGCGCAGCACGGTCGTCGGCACCGGCGTGGCCGCGCACAACTCCTCCTGGCGCACCTTGCCCGCGTAGTACCCCCACTCGACGCGGTCGACGCCGACGATCGACAGCAGGACGTGGTGGCCCACACCCGCACGTTCCTCTGCGGCGAGCAGATTCGTCGTCGCGGCCTCGAAGAACCCGACGGATTCCGACCGCTTGAGCGTCGTCACGTTGGTCACGTCGATCACTGCGTCGACGCCGACCAGCGCCGCGTCGAGACCGTCGCCGGTGACGACGTCGACCCCGACCGAGCGCGCGAGGACCACCGCCTCGTCGCCCGCGGCGGCGACGGCGTCGCACACCATCCGTCCGATCAGACCGGTCCCACCGGCTACCGCGATCCGCATCTCGTACCTCATCTCGTCGCGCACGTCCATCTACACAGAGAGGACGAGACAGGTCACCCGAAGTGTGACATCGGCGCGAGAGCTCACCATCGGGATCGGTGGCGCCGGGCCGCGCACGTGATGCAGACGGCGGTCGCCGGGAGGGCCTCGAGCCTCACCTCGGAGATGTCGCCCCCACAGCGCAGGCACCGTCCGTAGGTCCCGTCGTCGAGACGGGCGAGGGCCGCGTCGACCTCGGTGATGCGTTCCGACGACCGCTCGATCTGGGAGACGAGCTGCCCCCGCTCGAACGCGAGGGTCGACCCCTAGGGGTCGTGTTCGTCGTCGGCGTGGTCGTCCACCGCGGCGTCGACGACGGCGGCCAACCGCGCGCGCATGGACTCGATGAGTGTGATTGCCTCGGCACGCTCGGCACCGAGCAGCCCGCGGACGATCTCGGGGTCCATGCGCGCACCGTACTGCGCGCCTCCGTCGTCAGAGGCCGGCGCGTTCGAGGGCGAGGTCGTACTCCTCGCGGGCGATCTTGTCGCCCTTCCCCTCCGCGAGAGCCGCCGTGTAGACCGAGACGAGGTCGTCGGCGACGTCGGCGAACCGGGCGTCCCACTCCTCGGAGTCCTGCCGCCAGTAGCCCACGATGTCGAACTGTGCCGCGGTGAAGCCACGCTCGGCGCGCAGGAACTTGCGGACCTCGCGGGTGGCGCCGCACTCGCCGGCGAACCAGCAGTAGCCGGTTCCTGCGGGGTGCTCGAACTCCCGGACACGGGCGGGGAGTGTGCTGGGGCTGCGTCCGTTCCCCGACCCGACGACCGGGATCACCTCGACGTCGTCACGGCGCGGAATGCAGTCGAGGTCCGACGGGTGCAGCACCTCGACGATGGCCGTCGCCCGCGCCCCCGAGGGCAGCTCCTCGACGATGCGCGCGAGGGCGGGGAGTCCCGCGAGGTCGCCGACGAGCAGCTGCCAGTCGGTGGCCGGGCCGGGCTCGTACCAACTCCGGGCGTGTGCCAGGACCACCTGGTCGCCGATGTGCACGTCACGGGCGAAGGTCGTCGCGGGGCCACGATCGTGCAGGACGAAATCGACGGTGATCTGCCGCGGGCCGGGGCCACGGCGACGGATCGTGTAGTTCCGCCCCACGGGCGTCGTCGCCGGGTCGTGGTAGGCCATGACGCCGTCACGGTCCTCCATCGCCCGGGGCGGTGTGTGCGGCTCGTCCGGGAGATAGATCCCGACCGCGTCGTCGCCCTTGTCGGGCAGACGCAACTCCTCGAGCTTCGGGACGTCGAACACGAGGCGACGCAGCCTCGGCGACAGGTCGGTCACGGCCACGACAGCACCGAACACGGTTCCCATGGCAGGGAAGGCTACCCTAAGAAACTACGGGGGTCGAGTCGGGGAGACCCCGGAGACGAAGAACTCCGGCCGAACTGCCGGGTCGGGGGTCTGGCAGTTCGGCCGGAGCCATCTGGGATATCGCCGACGCCCGCCGGCGCGTTACACAACGGTCCGAAACATTTTTCCGGGGCTGTGACCTGCGCCGACGGGGCCGGTGGGACTCAGCCCTCGATGATCGCGGTGACGCCCTGGCCGCCGGCGGCGCAGATCGACACCAGCGCGCGGCCCCCGCCGTTCTCGTGGAGGAGCTTCGCGGTCTGCGCGACGATGCGGCCGCCGGTCGCGGCGAACGGGTGACCGGCCGCGAGCGACGACCCCTTCACGTTCAGCTTGCTGCGGTCGATCGAACCGAGCGCACCGTCGAGGCCGAGGCGGCCCTTGCAGTAGTCCTCGGACTCGAAGGCGGCGAGCGTGCACAGCACGACCGACGCGAACGCCTCGTGGATCTCGTAGTAGTCGAAGTCCTGCAGCGTCAGGCCGTTGCGCTCGAGCAGCCGCGGGATGGCGTAGGTCGGCGCCATCAGCAGGCCGTCGGGGCCGTTGACGTAGTCGACCGCGGCGGTCTCGACGTCGACGAGGTGCGCGAGGACGGGGAGCTTCTTCTCAGCGGCCCACTCGTCGCTGGCGAGCAGGACGGTGGAGGCCCCGTCGGTGAGCGGGGTCGAGTTGCCGGCGGTCATGGTCGCGTCGCCGAGGCCCACGCCGAAGACCGGCTTGAGCTTCGCCAGCTTCTCCGCCGAGCTGTCCGGACGGAGGTTCTCGTCGCGGGTCAGGCCGAGGAACGGCGTGATCAGGTCGTCGAAGAAGCCCTCGTCGTAGGCCTTCGCCATGTTCTGGTGGCTCGCGGCGGCCAAGGCGTCCTGGTCGGCGCGGGAGATCCCGAACTCCTTGGCGGTGATGGCGGCGTGCTCACCCATCGACATGCCGGTGCGGGGCTCGCCGTTCTTCGGGATGTCGATGCCGAGCTTGGGCAGCAGCGCGAGGACGCCACGGACACGGTCGACGGTGCTCTTCGCGCGGTTGACCTCGAGGAGTGCCCGGCGCAGCGGCTCGGAGACACCGATCGGGGCGTCGGAGGTGGTGTCGACGCCGCCGCCGATGCCGGCCTCGAACTTGCCGGTGGCGATGCCGTCGGCGACGAGCGACACCGCCGACAGACCCGTGCCACAGGCGTGCTGGATGTCGATGGCGGGGGTGTACGGCGAGAGCGCCGACCCGAGGACGGACTCACGGATGAGGTTGAAGTCACGCGAGTGCTTCAGCACCGCGCCGCCGGCGACGAGACCGAGGCGCTCGTCCTGCAGGCTGAAGCGGCTGACGAGGCCGTCGAGCGCCGCAGTGAACATGTCCTGGTTGCTGGCCGTCGCATAGGACTTGTCCTGGCGCGCGAACGGGATTCGGTTGCCGCCGACGATCGCGACCGGGCGGAGCTCCTTCGACGGCGTCCTCTTCGCAGAGGACTTCGCCGACGTGGAGCGCGACTTGGATGCGCCTGTCGTGGAGCGGGCGTTGGATGTGGTTGCCACTGCGGATCTCCCCGGGAGTCGTTCGGACCTTTGGAGTATTCTTACTCGCGAGTAAGTTACTTGTCGAACCTCGCACGCCCCGCACGCGGTGCCACGCGCGATCACACCGGTGCGGGTCACACCCGGTAAAGGAGCAACGCACGTGTCAGCCAACCCAGGCCTGTACTCGCAGTTCGTCCACTCGCTGCCCGGCTCGTTCATCGCCAAGCAGGCCGGTCTGCCCGTCCCGCCGACCCTGCGGCGCTACAAGCCGTCCGAGCCGCCGCTGCCGGGCCCCGTGCTGCTGGGCGGCAAGGGTCGCCTCGTCGAACCGCTGCGCGAGATCCTCTCGACCGAGGACTACGAGCTGATCTCCAACAACACCTCCGGTCGCGGCGCCGACAAGCTCGGCGGCATCGTCTTCGACGCCACCGGCATCACCGAGCCCGCGGAGCTCGAGCAGCTCTTCGAGTTCTTCAACCCGATCATGCGGTCGGTCGCGCCGTGTGCCCGCTTCCTCGTCATCGGCACCACCCCGGAGCTCGTGAAGGACCCGAGCGAGCACGTCGCGCAGCGCGCGCTCGAGGGGTTCACCCGCTCGCTGGCCAAGGAGGCGCAGCGCGGCGCCACCGCACAGCTCGTCTACGTCGCGCCCGACGCCCCCACCGGTCTCGCCGGTCTGGAGTCGACGGTCCGCTTCGTGCTGTCGGCGAAGTCGGCCTTCGTCGACGCGCAGGTCATCCGCGTCGGCTCGGGTGACGCCACCGCTCCCGCCGACTGGGACAAGCCGCTGGAGGGCAAGGTCGCCGTCGTGACCGGCGCGGCCCGCGGCATCGGCGCCACCATCGCCGAGGTGCTGGCCCGCGACGGCGCCCACGTGATCGTCGCCGACATCCCGGCCGCCGGCGAGGCGCTGTCGACGACCGCGAACAAGGTCAACGGCACCGCATTCCCCATCGACGTGACCGCCGCAGACGCCGGCACCAAGCTCGCCGAGCACGTCAAGGAGCGCCACGGCGGGCTCGACATCATCGTCAACAACGCCGGCATCACCCGCGACAAGCTGCTCGCGAACATGGATGCCGGCCGGTGGAACTCGGTCATCGCCGTGAACCTGATCGCGCCGCAGAAGCTGGTCGAGGACCTGGTCGCGGCCGACGCCCTCAACACCGGCGGCGCCGTGATCGACGTCTCGTCGATCGCCGGCATCGCGGGCAACCGCGGCCAGACGAACTACGGCGCCTCGAAGGCCGGCGTCATCGGTCTCGTCGACACCTACGCCCCGATCCTGGGCGAGAAGGGCATCACCATCAACGCGGTGGCGCCCGGTTTCATCGAGACCCAGATGACCGCGGCCATCCCGCTCGCCACCCGCGAGGGCGGCCGACTGCTGAGCACGCTGCAGCAGGGCGGGCAGACCGTCGACGTCGCCGAGACCGTCGCGTACTTCGCCAACCCGGCGTCGTCCGCGGTCACCGGCAACGTGGTCCGTGTCTGCGGCCAGGCAATGCTGGGGGCCTGAGGTGGCGACCGTCGCACTGAAGTCGCTGCCCGCGACCACCGACGTCTACCGCAGCGCGGTGATCGGGATGCTCCCCGGTGTCGGCAAGGCCGGTTCGGTCTCGGCCGATGCGCAGCTGCCCGACACCACCTACACCGTGTCGAACCTGCGGCCGGACGCCGAGCAGGTCCGCGCGTACTGCCTGGCCACGGGGATGCAGTTCGGTCGGTACCTGCCGATCACGTTCCCGTTCGTGGCGCAGTTCCCGCTGATGATGCAGACGATGGTCGCTCGGGCGTTCCCGTTCGGGGCCGTCGGCTCGGTGCACCTGGAGAACCGGATCCACCGGGTGCGGCCGATCGAGCTCGGTGAGCCGCTCTCCATCGCGACGCATCCGGAGAACCTGCGGGAGCATCGCAAGGGGATCCTCGTCGACATCGTCAGCGAGATCCGGGTCGGCACCGAGCTCGTCACCGAGCAGACCGCGACGTTGCTCAAGCAGCAGCGGACGAGCCTGTCGGGCGGACCGAGATCGACTCCGCCGAAGGACCACCGCCCGCCCGCGCCCGACGCGGCCCTCCGGGTCGACCTCGGCCGGATCCGCGGTTATGCCGCGGCGAGCGGGGACCGAAACCCCATCCACATGGCGAACCTGACGGCCAAGGCGTTCGGGTTCCCGCGGGCGATCGCCCACGGGATGTGGACGGCGGCAGCGGCTCTGGCGAACGTCGAGCCGCACCTGCCCGACGACGTCACCTACGTCGCCAAGTTCGGCAAGCCGATCCTGCTGCCGGCGACGGTGAACGCCTACGTCGACGCCGTCGAGAACGGGTGGGACGTCTCGGTCCTCAACCGCACGAAGGGGTATCCGCATCTGACGGGCACACTTCGCGGCGCCTGACCCGTCGACGACCGACCGACACCGGCCGCTCCGCTCCACGCCCGACGTGCGAGCAGGGCGGCCGGCGTCGTCTGTCGCGCGCGCGGGCAGGTGTCACAGCCCGCCGTAGATCGCGTCGGCGACGGCGGTCTTGGCCGCGAGTCGATCGGCGACGGCGTGGTGCTCGAAGCCCGGTGCGGACGGCGGTTGCGCGCCGGCGTCGTCCAGGCTCACCCACCGAGATCCCGCGGCGACCAGTGACTCGTGTTTCACGGGGTAGTAGTCACCCCGCCCGGGCAGGTACACCCCTGACGCTCCGGTAGCCGCGGCGAGCAGGTGGAAGTGGAATCGCGACGAGATCCACACCTGACCCGGCCGTGCCGGCAACCCTCCGTTCCACAGCTCCTCGAACGGCACGAACAACGCGCCGGGGAGGGCGTCCGAGAGGCGCTCGTAGGCGTGTCGATCGGTTCGCGGGATGCCCTCGACGAACGCGCAGTCGTCGCCGCGGATCCCCCATCTGTCGACGAGGTCCCGCAGTGCTTCGTCGATGCGGGCGGAAGCCAGTTCATCGGACGCACCGACGTCCGCGACGAGGTCGGACTGGACCACGAACATCCACCGTCGCCGGGCTGCCTCGTCGTCGGGCGAGTACACCCTGCCCGGTTGGCCCTGTGTCAGCCAGACGTCGTCACCGCTGACCGACACCTGCCCTCCCGACCGGCGCAGTACCTGCGCAGACAGTTCGTCCCGGGCGTCGACCACGTCCACGTCGTCGACGACGGCGGCGAGCACGTCGGTCCATGGGGACGGCGACGGGGGTACCGGCATCACCCCCTGACCGGTGACCGCGACCCGGGCACCACCGACGCGCGCCGCGGACCGGGCGGCCTGGACCACCAGCAGGTTGTGCGGCCACAACGCGTTGACGTATCCGCCTCCCAGCACGTGGATCACGCTCGCCCGATGCAGCAGTCGGACACCGCTCGCCAGGTGGGGCTCGAGCCCGGGGTCCACGATCGCCGCGTGCATGTGATCGACGGCGTCCTCGACGGGCGCGTGGTGCAGCGCGGCCGCGAGACGCCAGACGGTGTCCACCACCATCAGGCGAGGATGCTCGCGGTGCAGGAGCACCGAGGCGCTGCCGGGTGTGTGGCAGTCGAGGACGATCTCGGCGTCAGGATGACGCGCGGCGACGTGACGGATCCATGTGCGTGCGATCACCTCGTCGCCGAAGTTGGGAACCCCGGCCGGGGCGATGAGATACACCAGCGGCGGATCGGACGGAACGGGTGGCTCGGATCGCCGGGCGCCGGGCAACAACGAGCGGAGGAATGCCATCTGCCACCTCCTCACGGTGCGATGGGCAGCGCCGGAACGGGTACAGGACCCTCATCGTGAGAACACGCTAGCGGCCGGCCGGGTCGGCGATCGGAATCGGGCGACTCGGACGTGACACAGGTCACCGACCGGAAACCGTGCAAGCCTCCCATCCGTTGCGACTACACACACGACACAGAGGTGAGAGTCACTCGCCTCGAGGCGAGAGGAGCACGCCATGGCAGACGCTGCCGACAAGGCCGAGAACCTGGTGGACAAGGCGACGGACGCCGCCTCGGACGCTGCGGACACCGCCAAGGACAAGGCCCAGCAGGCAGGCGGGTCCGCGAAGAAGGCAGCCGGTGAGGCCACCGGCGATTCGCAGCTGAAGGCGGAGGGCTCGGCCGACAAGGCCAAGGCCGAGACCAAGCAGGCTGCGGACAAGGCAGCCGACGCCGCAGGGGATGTCGCCGACAAGGCCAAGGAGGCCGCGAGCTCGGTCTCCGAGCAGGCGAAAGAGGTCGCAGACACCACGAAGGGCGCCGCTGCCGACGCGAAGGCCCAGGCCAAGGACGTCGCCGAGGGCGCCAAGCAGGAGGCCCAGCAGACGGTCTCCCAGATCCGGGGCACCGTCGAGAACATGGACTCGCGCGACGTGCAGAAGGCCGCACAGAACCCCGCCGTCATCGGCGCGGTCGTCGCAGCCCTCGTCGCCGTGATCGCGATCGTCGTCGCCCGTCGACGCTGACACCCGCAGACCTCTCGTGGCCGGTCATCCACATCCGTGGGTGACCGGCCACGGTTGTCATGCGAGCGGCCCCGCCGCCTCGTAGGGTCGCAGCCGATGAGCGACTCGGTGACGGTCACGATCCCGGCCCACAACGCGGTGGACACCGTCGCGACCGCCATCAGGTCCACCGCACGATCACTGCCCGACGACGGCCGCATCCTCGTTCTCGACGACGCCAGCACCGACGGCACCGCCGACGTCCTCCGCGCCGAGGCGCGTCGCGACCGCCGCGTCGGCGTGCTCACCAACACCGGCGCACCACTCGGAGTCCACGGCGCCGCGAATCAGCTTCTGCAGCAGTCGCAGACGCGATGGGTGGCACGGATCGACGCCGACGACATCTCCCTTCCCGGGCGCATCAGGCGACAGATGCGGGCGCTCGCCCGCGGCGATGCCGACGTCGTGGTCACCGGCGCGTGGTTCTACGGGCCGTCCCGGTTCGCCATCGAACCCGTGCCCCTGCTCGCGGCCGATCCGCGATCGGTCGTCCACGAGCTGCTCCTCAACTGCCCGTTCATCCAGTCCGGCCTCGCCGCGCGACGCAGCACGCTGCTCGACGTCGGCGGGTACCACGCTGTCCCGTCGGAGGACTGGAACCTCTTCATGCGTCTCGCTCTCGCGGGCGTCCGCATGCGGCGGCATGCTGCGCCGGGGATCCTCTACCGCAGATCACCGACGCAGATGTCCGCCCAGGAGGAGTGGAAGTCCGCCTTGCGCGCCGATCAGCCGACCGCGGCGGTCCACCGCGAGCTCTGCCGGGAGATCCTCGGCCTCCAGGTCGACGCCTACCCCGCGCTCTGTGGTCCGGGCGCGACGGTGGAGCAGGTCGCGGGGGCACGACTCGTGATCCGTCAGGTGTCCGCTGCGGCACGCGGATTCGCGATCGCCGAGCGGATCTCGCTGACGATCACCGCATCCGGCCTCGGCAAGCGCCTCGACGGGTGGTACGGAACCTCGTGAGTGACGATGTACGGACGCTGACGCATCTGCGTCGTGCGCGTGACCTGATGGATCGCGAGTACGCGCAGCCGCTCGACGTCCCGACCGTCGCCGCCCACGCGTTCATGTCGCCGGCGCACTTCTCTCGTCGCTTCGTCGCGGCGTACGGCGAGACTCCCTACAGCTACCTGATGTCGCGGCGCATCGAGCGAGCCATGGCGCTGCTGCGCGCCGGCTGGAGCGTGACCGACACCTGCATGGCGGTCGGCTGCACGTCGCTCGGGTCCTTCAGCAGCCGATTCCATGCGATCACCGGGGAGACACCGAGTGCGTACCGCGCGCAGGACCACTCGGCGGTGACCGCGATGCCCAGCTGCCTGGCCCGTGTGGCATGTCGTCCTGGTCCGAGCAGATTCGGAGAAGGATCCGGCCACCGGCTTCCGTAGCTTCTCCGACATGACGCTCACCCTCGCCTTCACCCATCTCACCGTGCACGACGTCGACGACGCCCTGGCCTTCTACCGCGACGCGCTGGGGCTCACGGTCCTCAACGACGTCGCGGCCGGCGGCGGACGGTGGGTCACCGTCGCCTCGGACTCACAGCCTGGTGTCGCGGTGGTTCTGTCGACGCCGGCGTCGGGTCGCGGACCGGAGGACGCCGGCGCGATGGAGGACCTGCTCGCGAAGGGCTCCCTGCCGATGATCGGTTTCGCCACCGACGATCTCGACGGTCTCTTCGAGAGGGTCGCCGCCTCGGGCGCGGAGGTGCTCCAAGAGCCCATGGACCAGCCGTGGGGCCCGCGTGACTGCGCGTTCCGGGACCCCTCCGGGACGACGGTGCGGGTCACCGCGACGTCCTGAGGGATCACCCCTCGGCGAGGTCGGCCCCGTAGCCGCGGATCGCGTCGATCAGCACGGTGAAGACGCGGTGCGCTGTCGCCAGGTCGGCATCGTCGATGTCGGCGAGGGCGGTCCGGGTGAGAGCACCGAGGGGCCCGAAGAACTCCCGCGCGACCTCCATGCCGTGGTCGTCGTAGCGCAGGATGACGCGCCGACGGTCGGTCGGATGTGCTTCGCGACGGATGTGACCGGAGGCGATCATCCGCTCCACCAGGTAGGTCATCGCGGCCGACGACATCCCCAACGACGCACCCAGGCGACCGACGGTGAGCGGGTCCCCGTCGACGTCGGCGACCATGATGCGCAGCAGTGCCTGGAAGTCGTTGGCCGACAGGTCGTGCCGCGAGGCGAACATCCGACCGATCTGTTCCGACGCCGCCGACAGCGCGCGCATGTCGGAGGCCATCGCCGACTCCAGTTCCGCCCTGTCCACGTCGAGAGCGTACGTCGACCCGCCAGAAATCTCAGTTGCTGAATGGTTCAGTTCTTGAGAGAGTTGTCCTCATGGCCGCCGCATGGGATCGCTTCTCGGCACTCGTCACCGGACGCCGCTCCTGGATCGTCGGGCTCGTCGTCCTGGTCGTCGGACTGGGCGCGATGGGCGCGATCGGCAGCAACTCCTCCGGCGACGACTCCCCGAACTCGCTGCCGGACGACGCGCAGTCGGCCCGCATCGACTCCTACCTCGCGGCCTTCCCCGACGCTCAGGTCGCGTCGGCCATCCTCGTCGTCGACCGTGTCGACGGGGCCGTCCTCACCTCGGCGGACCGCACCGCCGTCACGGCGGCCCGCGAGCGGATGCTCGCCACCGATCGCGCGACGCAGGCCGACGCGTCCGGCCCACCCCTGGTGGTGTCACCCGACGGCAAGGCCGCCATCGCGACCGTCCCGGTGTCGTCGGAGATCAGCGGCTTCACCCTTCGCGACACCGTCGACGCACTGCGCAGCGCCGCCGACCGCGGCCTCCCGCCCGACCTGTCGGCCCACGTGACCGGCGGCCCGGCGTTCGCAGCCGACATCGCGAACTCGTTCTCCGGCGCGAACGTCACCCTGCTCGCGGTGACCGCACTCGTGGTCGCGCTCCTGCTGATCGCGACCTACCGGTCGCCCGTCCTGTGGTTGGTCCCCCTGGTCGTGGTGGCCGTCGCGGACCGTGTCGCATCCTCGGCGGGGACAGCACTGTCCGATGCGACGGGCCTCGCCTTCGACGGGTCGACGTCGGGCATCACCAGCGTGCTCGTGTTCGGTGCCGGCACGAACTACGCGCTGCTGATCATCTCCCGATATCGCGAGGAGCTCCGCCGGCACACCGATCACCGCGACGCCCTACGCGCCGCAGTCCGACGAGCCGGTCCCGCAGTCCTCGCCAGCAACGTCACCGTGGTTCTCGCACTGCTCACCCTGCTTGTCGCGGCGCTGCCGAGCACGCGCAGTCTGGGCGCGGCAGCGGCGGTCGGGCTGCTGTTCGCCATGGTGTTCGCGCTGTTCGTCCTACCGCCGGCGCTCAGCCTGTTCGGTCGGAAGCTGTTCTGGCCGTTCGTCCCCCGGGTCGACGAGTCGCTGACCGACGACGACGCCGACCTGCACTCCACCGGAGCGTGGCATCGCGTCGCCGCGGCCGTCGTCGCCCATCCGACGAGATCGGTGTCCGCCGCGGTCGTCGTCCTCGCCGTGTGTGCGCTGGGCGTCCTCGGCACCTCGATCGGGTTGAGCCAGACCGAGCAGTTCCGCGTGACCGCCGACTCCGTCACCGGCTTCGACGTCCTCGACGAGCACTTCCCCGCGGGACAGTCCGACCCGAGCACCGTCGTCGCGCGGACCTCCGCTGCGGGAGCCGTCGAGACGACCCTGCGTGAGACGCCCGGCGTCGAGTCGGTGACCCCGACCGGCACCTCACCGGACGGGTACTCACGGTGGAGCGTCGTGCTCACGTCGGCACCCGCGTCCGACGGGGCGTTCGACTCGGTCGAGACGATGCGCGACCGGCTGGCCGACATCTCCGGCGCCGACGCACTGGTGGGCGGCAGCGACGCCCGCGCCCTCGACACCCGCAACGCTGCCGCCGACGACCGCGTGCTGGTGATCCCGCTGATCCTCGCCGTGGTGCTGATCGTGCTGTACGTCCTGTTGCGATCGGCCCTGGCGCCGGTACTGCTGGTGCTGGCCACGGTCCTCAGCACCGTCGCGGCCATCGGGCTGGGCACCTTCGTCGGCGTGCACCTCGTCGGGTTCCCGGCGCTCGACAACAACACGGTGCTGTTCTCGTTCCTGTTCCTCGTGGCCCTCGGCGTCGACTACACGATCTTCCTGGTCACCCGAGCGCGCGAGGAGAGCGTCCGGCACCTCGTCCCGGAGGCGATGACACGGGCGGTCGCAGCGACGGGTGGCGTCATCACCAGCGCGGGGATCGTCCTCGCGGCGGTGTTCGCCGTCCTGGGCGTCCTCCCGCTCATCACGCTGACGCAGCTCGGCATCATCGTCGGCCTCGGCATCCTGCTCGACACCTTCGTGGTGCGCACCGTCGTCGTCCCGGCGCTGTTCACCCTCGTCGGCGAGCGGATCTGGTGGCCCACTCCCCCGCGGGAGCACGCCTCGCTACGCTGACGCCATGAGCGAAACGAGAACACGTTCTAGCATCTTGGACCGTTTCCGGCTCGACGAACGCACCGCGGTCGTCACCGGAGCCGGGCGTGGGCTCGGCGCGGCCATCGCCGTGGCGTTCGCCGAGGCCGGGGCCGATGTCGTCATCTCCTCGCGGACCGCGGAACAGCTCGACTCGGTCGCCGACCAGATCCGGTCCGTCGGCCGACGAGCAGTCACGGTCGCCGCCGACCTGAGCGATCCGGAGGTGACGGCGGAACTCGCCACCACCGCCGAGTCGGAGTTCGGTCGGCTCGACATCGTCGTGAACAACGTCGGCGGGACGTTCCCGAACGCCCTGCTGGACACGTCGGCGTCGTCGCTGGAGAAGGCGTTCCGCTTCAACGTGGCGACCGCCCACGCGCTCACGTGCGCGGCCGTACCCCTGATGCTGCGCAACGACTCCGGCGGATCGATCATCAACATCACCTCGACGATGGGCCGGCTGCCCGGGCGCGGGTTCGTCGCGTACGGGACGGCGAAAGCCGCTCTCGCCCACTACACCCGCCTGGCGGCCGAGGATCTCGCGCCGCGGATCCGGGTGAACGCGATCGCCCCGGGGTCGATCGCGACGTCGGCGCTGGAGATGGTGACCGGCGACGACGGGATGCGGAGCGCGCTCGAGGCCGCCACACCGTTGCACCGCATCGGCGATCCGGCCGAGATCGCCGCCGCGGCGGTGTATCTCGCGTCCGACGCCGGCGCCTACTCCACCGGCAAGATCCTCGAGGTCGACGGCGGCATCATCAAACCCAACATGGAGCTGGGACTGCCCGACCTCTGAGGGGTCGCGGCGCGGCGTCAGTCGAAGGCGTGTTCGTCGATGCGCTTCCCGCCGGCGAGACCGTGCCACCCCATCTGCACCATCAGGTCGGCGGCGGTGTCGAGATCGATGTCGCCCTCGGAGATCCGATCGGCGACCGCCTCGCCCGCACCGACCAACGCGACGGCCATCAACTCGAACTCGCGGTCGGTCGCCCGTTCGACGGTCGTCCCGCGGCGCAGCAGGTCGGCGATCATCTCGATGAGACGCGCGCGACTGGCGTCGACGAGACCGGCGAACGCCGCCTGCCCGGTCGCCACGCGGTAGAGGACGCGCCACGAGTCGCGGTTGGCGTCGACGAAGCGCAGGAACTCGTAGATGACGGTCCGGGCCTGGTCGCGCTGCCGCAGACGAGGATCGAACCCGGTGGTCATCGCCTCGATGAACCGGGCGCCCTCACGGTTGAGACATGCGGCGAAGAGTTCGTCCTTGGATCCGTGGTAGAGGTACAGCATCGGCTTGCTGATGTCGGCCGCCGCGGCGATCGCGTCCATCGAGGTCTCGCGAAAACCCTTTTCCGCGAATACTTTCACCGCCGCGTCGAGCATCTGCTGTTCCCGGACCGCGCGAGGCAGTCGCTTCGTACCTCCCGGCATGGCGTCCACCTGCCTCTCCGTGCTCGCCCCACCCGGCGTGACCGGGCCGACCTACAACTTACCAGGCGGTAAGTTAGCCGGGTCCGCGCGTCGTCGATCAGTCGGCGGAGGCGAGGCCGGCGCCGCTGTGATGCACCGCGTGCAGCGCGGCGGCGACGGTCGCGGCGACGATCCCCTCGTCGACGGCGCCGAGCGCGGGCAGCAGCGTCCGCAGCATCAACGGGCCGATGAGCAGGTCGGCGACCTGCTCGACGTTCTGCCCGACCTCGATCTCCCCCCGGCCGGAGGCCTGGTCCAGGGCGGTGGCGACCGCCGCCCGACGCGGTCCCATGACGTCGTCGAGGAGTCGGCTGCGGAGGGCGTCGTTACGAGAACTCTCCTCGATGAGACCGGGGAGAGCCTTGACCACGAGCGGGTCGGTGAAGAAGGCCACCTGCGCCTGCTGGATGCGACGCAGATCGGTGGGCAGATCCCCGGAGTCCAGGGTCGGAGCGAACACCAGTCGCGAACTGACGGCCGCGGAGACGATCTGTGCGAGCGAGGCGTACCGCCGGTAGACGGCGGGGCGGGTGGTGCCCGCGGCCCGAGCGACCGCGTCGATGGTGGTGGCGCCGTATCCGTTCTCCACGACCATCCGCGCCGCCTCGTCGAGGATGGCGTCGTCGATCGAAGAATCTCTCGGCCTACCGGTATTGACCATCAAACATTACAGACTGTAACGTAACGTGGCATGAGGACGAGGGTAGCAGCGCAGGGGGTCACCTGTCTCGGGGGGCGCTGCGCCTTCGGTCGGATGGGGGAGTCCGATGGGTGAGGCTGTGCTGTGGGTGTTGATCATCGTGACCATCGCGGTGTTGACCACCATCAGTGCGATCACGCTCCTCGTCATCTCGCGACTTCGGGACCCGGGGGGGGATCCCGACGTCACGGGAATGCAGGTCGACTGGCCTCTGCCGATCGACCTCGCGTCCGCTGACACGCGGGCACTGCGCGACTGACGAACGGTTTTTACGTGGGGTATTCCGTTCGTCGGACAGTCCGAGGACTGCACATCGCGTAGTGCCCGCGTGGAGCACACGGCCAGCGGCCGTGACCATTCCACGCGGACCACACACTTCTCGTGGGGGTCGAGCATCACCGATCCTCAGCACGCGCCGGTCGCGCGCAGCACGCGGTCGACGGACTGGTCGACGCGAGCCGTCGTGAGTCGGCCGCTCCGTACCGCCGTCGTCAGCGCGTCCAGCACAGCCGGCACCGGCGACGTCGTCAGCCACAACGCCAGGTCGGCACCCGCCTCGATCGCCCGGACCACCGCCTCGGTGATGCCGTAGCGCGCCGAGATCGCGGCCATCCCGCTGAGGTCGTCGGTGAAGATCGGCCCGTCGAACGGCTTCCCGCCGTAGCCGACACCCGTCCGCAGCATCCGCATCGCGGCCGGCGAGATGCTCGCGGGCAGTTCGTCTCCCGTCAGCCCGGGCACGATCAGGTGCCCGACCATCACCCCGGTCGCCGGCGGACCCGCGGGCCCCGGCAGCAACGTCCGGTACGGGACGAGGTCGTCGGTGCGCAGTTGTGACAGGGGCGGCGTGCGGACCGTGCCGGTGTGCGAGTCACCGGATCCGTGCCCGTGACCGGGGAAGTGCTTGAACACCGGCATGATCCCGGCGTCCCGCAGACCGTCGGCGAACGCCCCCGCGTAGGTGGCGACCGTCGCCGGGTCGTCGGAGAACGACCGGTCACCGATCACCGTGTCGTCGGGCTGATCGCTGACGTCCGCGTCGGGCGCGAGGTCGACCGTGATGCCCAGCCGCTTCATCCCCTCCCCCGTGCGCCGGGCGATCGCCCGTACCTGCGCCGGTGTGGAGGTGCGCGCCAGTTCCCGCGCCGACGGGCTGTCGATGCCGAGGTCGGCCAAGCGCGAGACGCGGCCACCCTCCTGGTCGATCGAGACCAGCACCGGCCGTGGGCCGGACCGCGCGATCGACCGGAGTCGCCCGTTCTCGTAGATGGACGGATCGGTGCTGCTCTGCAGGAAGATGCCCCCGACGTGCTCATCACGCACGACGCGTAGCGCGTCCGAGGGCCCGGTCACCCCGACGACCAGCAGCGACGCGAGCTTGTCGCGCAGGCTCATTCCCCCGATGGTCGACGCGCACCGGGTGGTCGCGACCGGAGAGGCTGCGAGCGATGCGGTCGACGTCGAGGACGTCGGCGCACTCGTGGGGGTCGACGACCCCTCGGCCCCTGCGGGTTGCGCCGTCGAACACGCGGTCGTCGTGACGGCGACCAGCGCGAGCGCGGCGAATCCCCAGCGGTGTCGACGTCGATCCCAGGACATGCCGAGCAGTCTCGCACGCATCCCGTCGTGACCCTCCGAACAGGGCGAACCGGACTACCCTGGGACACGGGGCCGTCGAGAGGAGTCCTGCGATGAACACCAACGGCAACGCCACCACGGACCTGGTCATGATCGCCTACGACGGGTCGGAGAACGCCGATCGCGCGATCGACCACGCCGCCCGGTTCCTCGCCGGGAAGCGCGCGGCCGTCGTCACGGCGTGGGAGACGGGGACACATCAGTCGGCGCGGCTCTCCAGCGCCGCGGGCATGCAGCCCCTGTTCGCAGCCGGTGTCGACACCGAGGTCGACGACCTGCTGCGCGAGGAGGCCCAGCACATCGTGGACACCGGCGTCGCGCGGGCCCGTGCCGGCGGCCTCGACGCCGTCGGCCACCTGGCCGAGGTGTCCGGGACGGTGTGGGGTGCCCTGGTCGACGCCGCCGACGAACTCGAGGCCGACGTCCTCGTCACCGGCACCCGCGGGGCGTCGGGTCTGCGGGCCCTGCTGCACAGCAGCGTCGCCGAGGCCGTGCTGCGTCACTGCAGCCGTCCGGTGCTGGTGGTACCGGCGAGTTGCGCGGCCGACGAGAGCCGGTGAGCGCAGGGGCGGATGGTAGCTTGACCGCATGACCGACAACCGCCTCATCGCCGGAGCCGTCGCCGGGATCATGGGCGTCATCGTCGCCATCGCGGTCGTCTTCCTCGGCGGCTTCCTCGCCTCGAGTGACACGCCGTCGACATCGGTCAACAGCTTCAACGCGGACAACGGCTTCGTGAAGGGTTCCGTCGACTACGGCACCCGCGACAGCGCCGGAGTGCGGAACTGACCTCTGCCACCTCGGTGGCCGAACGCTCCAGCGACGCCCCGGTGGCCGGTGCCACCACCTCTCGTCTCTCCCGCCGCGGTGTCGTCGTCATCGGCGCGCTCTCGCTCGCGGTCTGCCTGCTGCAGTCGCCCGGGAAGATCGTCGCCGACACGAAACTCGATCTCGCGATCAACCCTGCCGGATTCCTCGGGAGGGCACTGCATCTGTGGTCGAGCGAGGCCCCGATGGGCCAGGTGCAGAACCAGGCCTACGGCTATCTCTTCCCGCACGGTGCGTTCTTCCTCGCCGGCGACGTCCTCGGACTTCCCGCCTGGGTGACCCAGCGACTGTGGTGGGCGGTCCTCGTCACCGTCGGGGTCGTCGGGGTCGTCCGACTCGCGGAGACGCTGCGGATCGGATCCCCCGGCTCGCGGGTGGTGGCGGGCATCGCCTTCGCGGTCAGCCCACGCGTCCTGACGACGCTCGGCTCGATCTCCTCGGAGACGCTGCCGATGATGCTGGCCCCGTGGGTCCTCCTGCCGGTGGTGCTGGCCCTCAACCGGTCCGACCCACCGCACTCGATGCGCCGCCTCGCGCTCGGATCCGCCTGTGCCGTCGCCCTGATGGGGGCGGTGAACGCCGTCGCGACCGCCGCGGCGTGCGGTGCGGCACTCGTGTGGTGGCTCCTGCACATCCGGGTGCGCGGCCCCGGTGCACGTCGCTGGCGGCGGTTCACCGCATGGTGGGCGGTCGGCGCGGTGCTGGCGTGCGCGTGGTGGGCCGTCCCCCTGCTGATCCTGTCGCGGGTCAGTCCCCCGTTCCTCGACTTCATCGAGTCCTCCCGCGTCACGACCCGGTGGACCTCGCTGGTGGAGGTGCTGCGCGGCACCAGCTCCTGGACACCGTTCGTCTCCCCCGACCGCGTCGCCGGGGCGGTGCTGGTGTCCTCGCCGACGGAGGTTCTCGTCACCGGCGCTGTCGCCGCGGCGGGCCTCGCCGGGCTCGCGATGCGGTCGATGCCGGCACGCGGTCGGCTCGTCGTCGTCGGCGCGGTCGGCCTCGTCCTGCTGTGTGCTGGGTTCGAGGGACAGATCGGGTCACCGATCGCCGAACCGGTCCGGTCGTTCCTCGACGGGGCCGGTGCACCGCTGCGCAACATCCACAAACTCGACCCGATGATCCGCCTGCCGATCGTGCTCGGCATCGCACATCTGCTCGCCCGTATGCCGTTGCCCGGCACCGTCGACCGGCGTGTGGCGCTGACCTCCTTCCTCCACCCGGAGCGGTCGCGGACCGTGTCGGCGACGATCGTCGTGCTGCTGATGATCGGCGGCGCCGGGTCGCTCGCCTGGACCGGGTCGCTCGCGCCGCAGGGGGCGTTCACGTCGATCCCCGGATACTGGCCCGCAGCGGCGAAGTGGTTGCAGGCCCACGCCGGTCCGTCGTCGACACCGCGGCGCGCACTGGTGGTGCCCGGCGCCCCGTTCGCCTATCAGACGTGGGGGTTCACCCGCGACGAACCGCTGCAGCCGCTGGCCGCGACGCCCTGGGCCGTCCGCGACGCGATCCCGCTGGTCCCGCCCGGCGCGATCCGTGCGATGGACTCGGTGCAGCGGCAGATCGCCTCCGGGCGACCGTCACCCGGACTGGCGGCGACCCTCGCACAGCAGGGGATCGACTACGTCGTGCTGCGCAGTGATCTCGCGCCGACCACCTCCCGGTCCGCACGGCCGATCGTCGCCCGGCAGGCGCTGGCCGGATCCCCCGGTCTGCGGGAGGTCGCATCGTTCGGGCCGCGCGTCGGACCCCGCGCCATCCGCGGGGTGGTGGGCGACGACGGACTGGCACCACCGATGACGGCCATCCAGATCTGGTCCGTCACACCACCTGTGCCCGGCCAGGGCTTCGACGGCACCGGGCCGGGACTGGTCGACCTGTCCGCGATGCCACGGGTGATCGGCGGTCCGGAGGCGATGGAACGCCTCCAGGACCAGGCCGCGCGTGGCGCCGGGCCGCCGCTGGGACCGACACTGCTGCAAGCCGATGCACGTCGGGCGGGGCTGCCGGACGCACCCGCGATCGTCACCGACTCCCCCGTCGACCGCGAGACCGACTACGGACGCGTCGACGACCACAGTTCGGCGATCCGCGCCCCCGGCGACCGCCGGTCGACCCAGAACGCCGTCCCCGACTACCCCGTCGACGGCGCCGCACCCGTCACCGGACAGTGGCTGCTCGACGGGCAACCCGGACTCGTCTCGGTCACCGCGTCCGGGTCGGCCTCGGATGCAACACAACTCGGTCAGACGTCCCCCGCGAACTCGCCCGCCGCGGCCTTCGACGGCGATCCGAACACGTCGTGGATCAGCCGCGACCTCGACGCCGCCGTCGGACAGTGGCTGCAGGTGAACTTCACCCGCCCCCGGTCCGACCTGTCGGTCACCGTCACCCCCGGACGTTCGCTCGGCCCGCCCGTCACCGGCCTGCTGGTGTCGACGGAGGCGGGGACCACGGTGGCGCAAGGTCTCACACCCGGTCGGCCGGTGACGGTCACCGCGCCCAGCGGTCCCACGCGATGGCTGCAGGTCCGCGCGATCTCCACGGCGACCGGCCGGGCCGGCAGCCAGTTCGCGATCGCCGAGATGCGGCTGCGCGACACCGCCACCGGACGGGACCTCTCCATCACCCACCGCACGGTGCTGCCCGAACTGCCCGCCGGACAGCCGGTCTCGGGGTGGTCGCTGGGTCAGGACGGGTCGCGGACGGCATGCGTCGCCGGTCCCGACGTCACCCGCTGCTCGGCCGGTCTGGGCCTCGCACCCGAGGAGCCGGGCCTGTTCGACCGCGTGCTGTCGGTGCCGTCGGCGACGACGGTCACGCCGCGGGTGTGGCTGCGATCGTCGGCCGGGACGGCTCTCGACGATCTGCTGCGCGACCCCCGGTACGTGAGCGCGACGGGCACGTCCACCGTCACCGACCCCCGGGGTTCGGCGCAGGCCGCCGTCGACGGTGATCCCGGGACCACCTGGATCGCCGCCGACGACACGACGACACCCGGCGCCGCGGACGCGTCGGTCCGCCTCACGCTCCCGTCGCCGCGGCGCGTCTCCGGCATGACCATCACCGTGCCGCGAGGCCGCTACCCCGCGCGGCCCACGACGATCGGCGTCGACCTCGGCACCGGACGCCAGATCCGCACACTGCCGGCCGACGGCCACATCGACCTCGATCCGGCCGTCACCGACTCCATCACCGTCTCAGTCGTGGCCTTCGACGATCTGGTCGACGTCAACAGCCTCGGCTTCGCCGACCCCGCCCCGCCCGGTATCGCCGAGATCCGCCTGGACGGCGCACCGATGCCCACGGCGCCCCCCGACCGCGTGATCTCCGTCGGATGCGGGGACGGGATCGCCATGTCCGTCGGCGGCCGTCGGATCCCGTTGTCGCTCACCACCACCGCGGAGCGTCTGCTGTCCGGCGATGCGATCGCGGCGACGCCGTGCGGCGACTCCCCGGTCCCGCTGTCGGCGGGGGACACCACGGTGTCGGTGGCCCCGTCGGACGCGTTCACGGTCGACTCCGTGGCGTTGACGACGACGGGTGCGCTCACCCCTCCGACCGACACGGTGACCCCGGTCGCGCCCATCACCTGGACCCCGTCCTCACGCACCGCCGACATCGGATCATCGAGTGCGGCAAGAGTGTTCGTCGTCCCCGAATCGACCAATCCCGGCTGGCACGCGCGGCTCGACGGGCGCGCCCTCGAGCCGATCGTGGTCAACGGATGGCAGCAGGGGTGGGTCGTGCCCGCGGGCGCGTCGGGCACACTCCGGTTGGACTACCCCCTCGACCGGCCCTATCGACTCGCGCTGCTCCTCGGCCTGATCGCGGTCGCGGCACTGTTCGTCGCGGCCCTGTGGCCCGATCGTCGCCGTCGCGACGGGGGTGACGCCGTCGGACCGCCCCGCACGCCGGTCCTCGCCTGGCTCGGTGGGCTCGTCGCGCTGATCGTGTTCGGCGGATGGGTCGGCGTGGTGGCCGGTGCGGTCACCGCACCCGCGATCCTCGCTCTCAGACGCCGACGACCGCGCGCCGTCCCGGTCGTCGTCGCGGGTCTGTTCGGTCTCGGCGTCGCCGGTCTGTCCTGGGGGCCGTGGGCCTCCGGCGACCCCTACACCGGGTTCGACTGGTGGGTGACGCTGCCCGCCGTCGTCGCCATGGCGGCGCTGGCCGCGATCATGGTTCCCTCAGGTTCCCGACGCTCCTGGGGACGGTTCTTCACCTCGGTGCGACGGCGTTCCCGGTCGCGGACGGCGCGGCGGGCGGGCTCCTCGACGAGCCCGTAGCTCGCCGCGGACACACCGACGCTAACGACCACCGTCACGAGCCAGACCAGCCACATGGAGCCGCCGAACACGGCGAGGCCGACCAGCGGGAACACCACCGCGAGCACCGCGAGGTGCCAGATGAACATGGCGTACGACCAGCGGCCGAGGGTCTGCATCGCCGTCGACGCGAGGAAACGGTGGCGGCGGGGGGCCAGGACGAGCGGCGCGAGCAACGCCCACCCGAGCACCGCGCCCAGTGCCGTCTTGATCGCGAACTGCGCGGCGGACACCGACGCCAGACCCGACGGGCCGGCGAGCGGTGTGCACGCGATCGCATAGACGACGACGGCGGTCAGGGCCATCGGGACCGGGCGGGCCGAGAGCCTCCGGAACCGACCGTCCGTACCGGACACCGCGACCTCGGCGAGGATCGTGCCCGCCAGGAACCACGGCAGGTATCCGGGGAGCCACAGGGTCCCCGACACCCCGTCGGCCAGCGGGAGGTGATGAGCGACGAACGCCCAGCCCAGCGCGACGGCGCCCACGGCCAGCATCACCGGCACCCGCAGGCCCGCGCGCGGCCCGCGCAGACGCGAGATCGCCCACGCCAGCACCGGCAGCGCGACGTAGAAGCTGACCTCCACGGCCAGGCTCCACATCTGCGTGAGCCCCCCGACCAGGGAGTACGGGACGTAGACCTGCAGCAGCGTGAGGTTCGCCAACCATGTCGTCGGACTCGCACCTCGCGCCGCCGGCACCAACGCCAGGACGACGACCACCACGACGACGTATGCCGGGAGGATGCGGACGGCCCGGTGACGGAGGTAGCGCCGCACCCCGGGCGCGGCCGGACCACCCCGGGCCGCGCCGGCGTGCGGGCGCCACAGCAGGAAGCCCGACAGGGCGAAGAAGAGGGCGACCGCGAGATCGAGCCGTCCCCAGATCACCCCGAACACCGAGCCGTCGAGCGACCGCGTCTGGAACGCCACGTGCGTCGTGACGACCCCGAGCGCGGCGACCGCCCGCATCCCTTCGAGCGCCGGGATGAAGCGCGGGGGACGGAACGTCGTGGTCGGGGCGTGCATCGGCGACGACGCTACCCCCTGTGAGCATGCCCAGGACTGGCCGCGCAGCACCACGGACGGGGCGGGGGTGACTGTTAGTCTCGCTCGCAGGGTGGAGCATCGTGCCTGCCGGACGTGCCCCGCGGCATATGTCACGCCGCCGACCAACTCGAAGGAGCTCGTGCCATGGCGACAGGCCGGATGTCGGCCCGTGACCTGCTGGGTCCGGTACTGATCTTCCTCGGCGCACTGCTGATCGTGGCGGCCATCGCCATGCCGCTCTATCTCGTGGGGCAACTGCAGAAGACGCCGATGGACACCGACTACACGACTGTGTCGACATCACAGCGCACCGACGGGGAGTCGGGCAGTTCGGCGCTGCCCGCGAAGATCCTGAACCGGTGCTCCCTGACGGCGTCGAAGCCGGAGGTCTCGCCGGCGTCGCTGACGCAGCAGCAGCGTGTCGTCGCCGTGAAGCCCGCCGGCGCCGATCGGGTGACGTTCCAGGCCGGTACGTCGACCCGCATCAACCAGGTGCAGATCTCCGGGGAGACGGTCACCCCGAGTTCCGATTCGACCAGCGGCGGCGGCTGCCTCGGTGGGCTGCTGTCGGCGACCGTCGACCGCGTGACCACCAACCGGACCAGCGGTGCCGCCGCGCTCAGCGGTGGCGGCAGCTCCGAGGTGCAGCTCGACGCGTCGAGCAAGTCGATCTCGATCCCCGATCGTCGTGGGGTGCAGTACAAGTTCCCGTTCGACACCTCGTCGAAGAAGCGCTACATCTACTTCGACCTCGCGTCACGGACCACCAACCCGATCAGCTACGTCGACTCCACCGAGATCGCCGGCGTGAAGGTGCTGCACTTCCGCCAGCAGGTCCCCGAGACGAACCTCGCGCAGCAGCGCGACGCCAACGACTCCACACCGGCGGGGACGCAGCTGTCGCAGGCGGCGTCCTGGTACGGCGGGTTCCCGGGAATCGACAACCGGCAGAAGCTGCCCGCCGACCTGTACCGCACCACCACGCGCGACGTGTACATCGAGCCCGTGAGCGGCACGATCGTCAACGATCGTGAGCGGATCCAGGAGTACTTCAAGATCTCCGGGGTCAGCGGCGACGCCCCGCAATCGCTGCGGGACTACAAGCTGACGAACCTCGACGTCACCTTCGCCTACGACCAGAACACGCAGCAGGCGCGTGCTGCCGCGTCGAAGGACCTGTCGCAGCCGATCCAGCTGTACGGTCGCTGGCTGCCGATCGCGTTCGGCATCATCGGTGCGCTCGCGTTGATCGCGGGGATCTTCCTGCTGCTTCGCGGCCCCCGCACACCGGCGGCCGTCGTCGCGGGCGACGATCCGTACTACCCCGTCGCCACACCCGACGACGACACCCGGGATCTGCGGGACCACGAGCACGACGGGTTCCACGACGCCGACGCCCCGACCGAGGTCCGTCCCGACCTCCGCAAGGGTGCCGCCGGGTCCGGGGCCGCTTCCGGCACCGGTCCCACCGACGACGACGAGACGCAGCAGTTCCCGCGTGTCTCCGATGACGGTCCGCGCGTGGGCTGGTCGTCGCCGGACGGCCCGGGGTCATCCGGTCACGAGCCGGACGGTCCAGGCGAGTCGGAGACCCGCCCCGACGACCCCTGGCGACGCCCCGACCGCTGACCCACCCCGCTCACCCACCGCCGCCCGCGACCTCAGGTCCGGGCGGCGGTGTGGCTTCTCGCCCGCGAATCCCGCACCTCGCCACCCAGTCCCCGACTCGCCCGCCGAATCCCGCAGGCGAATCCACCACCCGGTGGCGAAACCTCGAAACCTCGGCCCGGTGTCGTCCCTCACACCGGACCGTCTCACCTTGACCGCAAAGTGGTAGTCACTAACACTAGTGAGCGAGCGTCAGATGGTGGCGCATATCGACCCAGCCTGAAAGGCCTCGTCATGGCATCCATCCTCTTCCGGGTAGGGCGGTTCTGCTACCGCCACCGGTGGCCGGTCATCGCGGCGTGGGTCCTGGCCCTCGTCGTCGTCGCAAGCCTCGTGGGCGTGCTGAAGCCCACGTTCGCCAAGGACTTCAGCCTGCCCGGGACCGACTCGGGTACCGCGACCTCGCAGATCGAGAAGTACTTCCCCGCGGTCCAGAAGCAGCAGATGCAGGCCTCGACGAGCGTCCTCGTCGCCGCCCCGGACGGCCTCGCGAACCACACCGCGCAGATCGACAAGCTGGTCGCCGACCTCAAGGGGCTGCCGAAGCTCACCGACCCGGCGGCCATCGTCAACCCGGTCACCGCATCGCAGGCCCGGCCGCAGCTGGCGTCGCAGCTCCTCGGCGACAACGGGCGTGTCGGCCTGATCCAGGTGCGTCAGAACATCGAGGTCACCGACCTGAAGGTCGCCGACAAGGACAAGCTGACCTCCATCCTCTCGGCGAACCGCGGTGGTGGCCTCGACGTCCAGGCGACCGGCTCGCTCATGCAGGCCACCCAACCGCCGGGCAAGGCGGAGGCGATCGGTTTCGCCGTCGCGTTCGTGGTCATGATCGTGGCGTTCGGCGCGCTCGTCGCGTCGTTCATCCCGCTGATCACCGGCCTCGTCGGTGTCGGTCTGACCATCATGCTGGTGACGCTCGGCGCCGAGTTCCTCTCCATCAACCAGACCGCCACGGCCATCGTCACGATGCTCGGCATCGCGGTGTCGATCGACTACGCGCTGTTCATCGTGTCGCGCTACCGAACCGAGTTGCGCAAGGGCGGTGAGCCGGCCGACGCGGCGGGTCGCGCCGTCGGCACCGCGGGATCGGCCGTGGTGTTCGCCGGCCTGACCGTGGCCATCGCCGTCGTCGCGCTGACGGTGATCGGCATCCCGCTGATCACCCAGATGGGTTCGGGTGCGGCCATCGCGGTCGGTGTCGCCGTCCTCGGCGCACTCACCCTCATCCCCGCGCTGCTGGGTGCGGTCCGCCGGTTCGCCTTCACCCCACGCATCCCGTGGATCAAGAACGCCGTGCCCACACCGGATTCGAACCCGATGGGCGTGCGTTTCGGTCGCATGGTCGTCAAGCGACCGTTGCCGTTCGTCATCGTCGGTCTCGCCGTCCTGGCCATCGCGGCCATCCCGGCCACCAAGATGGAACTCGGCCTGTCGCTCAGCAACGACGACGAGGCCGCGGCACAGTC
The DNA here is from genome assembly GCF_054332755.1 of Williamsia sp. SKLECPSW1. Classification (NCBI taxonomy): domain Bacteria; kingdom Bacillati; phylum Actinomycetota; class Actinomycetes; order Mycobacteriales; family Nocardiaceae; genus Williamsia; species Williamsia sp. SKLECPSW1. The sequence continues at coordinate 1,296,505 of NZ_JBTGLI010000001.1, forward strand.
GTTGCTGCAGAAGGGCTTCGGCGAGGGCATCAACGGGCCGGTGCTCGCGGTGCTGCACTCCACCGACGGCCAGCCCATCGCCACGGTCGCCGAACGGACCGTCGAGCACATCAAGGGGCTCCAGGACGTCGCGAACCCGGCGACGCTGCGCGCCATGCCGAACGAGGCCGGTGACACGGCGCTGATCACCGTCACGCCGAACAGCGCGCCGGCGGCCCCTGCGACGCACCGTCTCATCGAGCAGATCCGCGACTTCACACCGACCGTGGAGCAGTCCGGTGCCGAGCTGCACGTCGGCGGACAGACGGCGGTCACGTCCGATCTGTCGGCGAAGCTGAACTCGGCGCTGATCCCCTATCTGCTCGTCGTGGTGGGCCTGGCGTTCCTGGTGATGATCGGGGTGTTCCGATCGCTCTGGGTGCCGCTGATCGCCACCGTCGGCTTCCTGTTCTCGGTCGCGGCGACCTTCGGTCTCACCGTCGAGATCTTCCAGGAAGGGGCACTGGGCCTGGTCTCCCATCCCCGCGAGATCCTCTCGTTCCTCCCGATCTTCGGGATCGGCGTGGTGTTCGGCCTCGCGATGGACTACCAAGTGTTCCTCGTGACACGTATGCGCGAGGAGTTCGTCCACGGACTCTCGACGAAGGAGGCGATCATCGCCGGCTATCGACACGGCGCGCGCGTGGTCACCTCCGCCGCGATCATCATGATCAGCGTGTTCGCAGCCTTCATGTTGGCGCCGGACACGACGTCGAAGATGATCGGGTTCACCCTCGCCGCGGCGGTCCTGTTCGACGCCTTCATCATCCGCATGATGGTGGTGCCGGCGTGCATCGCACTCCTGGGTGACCGGGTGTGGTCGCTGCCGAAGTGGTTGGACCGCTTCGTCATCGACTTCGACATCGAGGGCACGAAGGTCGTCGACCGCGGCGTCCCCGCCGGGTCCGAGACCCGCACGGCTGAACCGGTCGGCCAGGGGTCGTAGTTGTCCGACAGGATCGCGTCCCTCACGCAGGCCGCCGACGCGGACGGCACCGGCTCCACCGCCGGTGACCGTCCCGTCGGTCTGCGGGAGCGACACAAGCGGCGGACGCGCGCGGCCATCCGCACCGAGGCCCTGCGTCTCTGTCAGGAGCAGGGATTCGCCGCGACGACCGTCGAGCAGATCGCCGCGGCCGCCGAGGTCTCGCCGACCACGTTCTTCCGGTACTTCCCGTCGAAAGAGGACGTCATCATCGGTGACGACCTCCTCGAGGAACGGCCTCCGCTGTTCGTCGGGGCGCCCCCCGGCCTCAGCGCATTCGACCTCGTGCGGTCGGAGGTCCGGAGCCTGTTCGAGTGGTCGTCGACCGACGAGTGGGCCGGCAACCGCGACCGGATGCGGCTGATCCGCACCGAACCGTTGCTGATGGCCGCACAACAGGACCTCTTCGAACGGCGGATGAGCGCGGGGACGGTCGTGTTGGCCGAGTACTTCGGCCGCGCGCCGGACGACTTCGCCGTCCGCGTCTTCCTCGGCGCCGTCACCGGTGCGATCAACCAGGTCGTCGACCCCGAGGACGACCCCGACCCCGACGACGCCCTGACAGCCGTCATGGACGTCCTCGACCTGTTGGAGCGCGGCATCCCGCTCTGACCACCGCTCACGCGGCGATCGCGCGAGCGGTGGTAGACGTGGAGGGGACGGTGCCACAGCCCCCGGCCTCGTCTCCCGACGCCCGCAGTCCCGTCGATCTGAGCCGGAGCAATTCATGCCTGCAGTCGAACGCACCTTCTCCACCACCGCCCCCCGTCCCGCCGTCGTCGAGTACCTCGCCGACTTCTCGCACGCCGAGGAGTGGGATCCGGGCACCGAACGATGCACCCGTGAGGACGACGGTCCCGTCCGGGTCGGGTCGTCCTGGCACAACGAGTCGAAGATCGCCGGTGTCAGCACCGAACTCACCTACACGCTCACCGAGCTGACCGACAGCAAGATCGTCCTCGTCGGCCGGAACGAGACCGCCACCTCGACGGAGACGATCACCGTCGCCGACGCCACCGAGGACGGTGCCCGGGGCAGCACCATCACCTATCACAACGACGTCGAGCTGAGCGGGGCCGCCAAGCTCGCCTCACCGGTCGTCAAGGTCCTCTTCGAGAAGCTCGGCAACGACACCGAGAACAAACTGGTCGAGGTGCTGGACGCGTTGCCCGCGTCCCGCGGTGCCTGACCGCGGGAGGGTTCCGACCGAACACGTCGACGTCGTCGTCCTCGGCGGTGGCAACGCGGGCATCGCGGTCGCCGCGCACCTGCGGCGCCGCGGGGTCGGCCACATCGCGATCGTCGAGCCGTCGACGACGCACACCTATCGGCCGCTGCTGTCGTACGTCGGCGGCGGGGAGGCGTCGCTGCCGTCGGCGCACCGCGCACAGTCCTCTGTCATCCCGCCGGGATGTCGGTGGGTGCGGGCAGCGGTCGAATCAATCGCTGCGGCGGAGACCTCGGATGACGACCACGTCGTCACGTGCACCGACGGCCGTCGTCTGGCCTGTCGGGACCTGGTCGTGGCGACCGGCCTGGTCCCGGACACCGACGCGTTGCCCGGTGTCGACGCAGCGCTCACCACCCCGGGTGTGGTGAGCAACTACCTCGACGCGGCGACCCGGACGTGTTCCGGCATCGCAGATCTCGCACGGCGCGGCGGCCATGCGGTCTTCACGCTGCCGCGTCCACCGGTCAGCTGCTCGGCGACGACGCTCAAGCCGCTGTTCCTCGCGCTCGACCTGTGGGACGCGGCCGGATCCGGGGTGTGGGCGACTGTTCTCGTGGACCGGCCGGCGGTGGTCGGGGTCGACGCGCTGGACCGTGCGGCGCTCGCGGCCCTGCACGATCGCGGGGTCCGCGTGCGGTTCGACACGACCGTCGTCGGGATCGACCACGAGGCACAGCGGGTGCGGGTGCGCGGCACGGACGGCTCGGTCGACGCCCTCGACTACGACCTCCTGCATCTGGTGCCGCCGTACCGGGCGGGTGAGTTCGTCGCGGCCGCGGGGCTGGCGGGAGCGCACGCCGGTCTGGTCGACGTCGATCCGGAGACGTTCGCGCACAGGAGCTTCCCACGGATCTGGTCGCTCGGCGACTGCGCGGACCTCGGCACCGACCCGTCGGGCGGAGCCCTGCGCAAGCAGGCACCGGTGTGCGCACACAACATCGTCGCCGCGCGCCGAGGCACACGGCTCCGACGCTACGACGGCTACACGGTGGCGCCGGTGACGCTGGGGCGACACCGGGCCATCGTCGGCGAGTTCGATCGCACACGCGCGATGACGCCGTCGCTGCCGTCGTTCCTCGACCCGCTCAAGCCGCGGCTGCTCACCTGGGCGTTCGATCGGTACGCCCTGCCCCAGATCTACTGGCGACTCATCCTCCGTGGACTGGCCTGAGGTCGACCCGTCACCGCACCAGCGGGGCGAGCGTCTTCCCGGTCAGTTCCACGACTCCCGGGATGTGGCCGTTGGCGACGAGGTTGACGGTCACGCCGTCGATGCCCGTGCCGTCGACCTTCGGGTCGAGGATGCGACGCTGCACCTGCTCGGCGACGTCGTCGGGGGTGCCGACGAAGTGGCGCGCGGTGGCCGCGGCACGGCCCTCCTCGTCGAGATTGTCGAGGTCGACGCCCGTCTTGCGGAGGAACTGCTTCTGCAGATCCCGTGCCGTGTCACCGTTCTCGTCGATGATCACGAACGCGAGGTAGCTGGTCTCGAGGCTGTCGCGGTCGCGGCCGGCCTCCTCGCACCGCGCGGCCAGGGCCTCGAGCTTGCGGGGGATCTCGTCGTCACCGCAGATGACGTTGAGGTGGTCGGCGTACTTCGCCGCGAGTCCGAACGTCTTCTTCTCGCCGCCACCGCCGAGCATGATCGGCAGGTCGTCACGGACGCGTGGCTCGTTGAGGGTGCCGTGCGCCTGATACCACTTGCCGTCGACCTCGGGGTGCCGTCCGCGCAGCATCGGCTCGATGATGCTCAGCGACTCCTCGAGACGCTGGAACCGGTCGGAGAAGGTGCCGAACTCGTAGCCCATCTGCTGATGCTCGAGTTCGTACCAGCCGGCGCCGATCGCCAGCACCGCGCGGCCACCGCTCATCACGTCGAGGGTGGTGACCGTCTTCGCGAGCATCGCCGGGTTCCGATACGTGTTGCCGGTGACGAGCGTCGACAGCTGGATGTCCTGCGTGGCCGTCGCCAGCGCGCCGAGCAACGTGTAGGCCTCGAGCATCGGCTCCTCGGGAGCCCCGATGCCGGGGAGTTGATAGAAGTGGTCCATCACGAGCACGGTGTCGAAGCCGCTGGCCTCGGCCTCACGGGCCTGCGCGATGACGGTCGGGCCGATGTCGGCCGCGGTGCCGGGGTAGGTGAAGTTGGGGATCTGGTAACCGAGACGGATGCTCACCCGATCCACAGTAGGCCCGTCGGGGCCGACCTGACCGGCTGTCGGATCAGCTCCCGAACGGGCCCGAAGGTGTAGCGGGCCGGCTGCGGGAGGGTCGTGGTCGCCGGCGCCGGGCCGGAGACGACGGTGGCGGTGCACGTCTCGCCGACGCACGACGACCGGAACCGGTACACGTCGGGGGGCATTTGTCCAGTTCGCGCACTGGGCCGGGTCGGATCTCAGATGAGGTGGGCCAGTTCGTCCATCATCGCGGAACGGGTACCGGCGACCTCGGAGTCGCGCAGCGGACGCGCCGCCTCGACGACGATCTCATCGTCGTCCTTGTCGAGCAGCGCCATCACCTCGGTGACGAAGGCGTCGAGCGGCATCGCCCACTCCGCCTCCGACTGGCCCGCGAAGATCTCGGTCTGCACCGCCGGAGGGACCAGCTCGCGCACCCGGACGCCGCTGTCGCGCAGCTGGATCCGCAGTGCATCGGTGAAGGCATGCACGAACGCCTTGGTCGCCGAGTAGGTCGCCATCGGGGCGAGCGGCGTGAAGGCGAGGCCCGAGGACACCGTCACGATGGTCCCCGACCCGAGCTGTGTGAGGTGCTCGGTGAACGCGCCGACCAGGCGCACCGTGCCGAGGATGTTCGTGGTCACCATCCGCGCGCTCGCGTCGACGAAGTCGCCGGTGGTGAGGTCCTCGGGCTCGGCGAACCCGGCCATGGTGACGAGGGTGTCGGTCTGCGGGAAGCGGTCGAGGACGTCGGCGGTGGCGGCCGCGATCGACGCGGGGTCGGCGACGTCGACGACGACGGTCTCGATGCCGGGGTGCTCGGCGGCGAGGTCGTCGAGCAGCGCACGGCGCCGACCACCGGCGATGACGGTGTTGCCGGCGTCGTGCAGGGCCACGGCCAGTGCGCGTCCGATTCCCGATGTGGCGCCGGGGATGACGATGGTGCGTCCGGTCATGCTCATGGTGTCCTCCACTGGTGGGGCCGGGCTCCGACGTCCCGGCGGTGACACCAGTCGACCGTCGTCGGCGTCGCCGAGGAAGGCACGGTCGATCGGGGGACCGCCGGTCCCTGGCTGGACGCTGCGCTCTGCGCGATGCTGGTGAGGAGCACGTGACGACCCGGAGGTGGCGGTGGACCGCGCAGGACTGGCCGAGTTCCTGACCCGCAGACGAGAGGCCCTGCAGCCCGAGGACGTCGGGCTGCCACGGGGCGAGCGGCGACGGACGCCCGGGCTGCGACGCGAGGAGGTCGCCATGCTGGCCGGCATGTCGACGGACTACCTCTCCCGGATGGAGCAGCAGCGCGGCCCGCAGCCGTCGGACCAGATGCTCACGGCGCTCACCCGCGCCCTGCACCTGTCGCTGGCCGAGCGCGATCACCTGTTCGCGCTCGCCGGACACACCGCGCCGCAGCGACTGTCGCGCGGCGACCATGTACCGCCCGGCCTGCTCCGCATCCTCGATCGCCTCGACGACACCCCGGCGATGGTGGTGACCAGCGCCGGCGAGACGCTGGTCCAGACGCGCCCCGCGACAGCCCTCCTCGGCGACGAGACACGACATTCCGGCCTTGCCCGCAGCGTCGTCTACCGGTGGTTCAGCGATCCCGCCCATCGCGAGCGGGTTCCCGCAGCCGACCACGATCACCACACCCGCGCCCACACCGCGCGACTGCGTCGGGCCGTCGCCGTCGAGGGGGACAGGTCCCGCGCCGCGGAGATCAGTCGCGCCCTGCTGGCGGAGTCGGCGGAGTTCCGCGAGGTGTGGGGGCGGCATGACGTCGACGTTGCACTGGACACGTCGTCGAAGCGGATCGCACACCCCGAGCTGGGGGTCATCGAGGTGCACTGCCAGACGCTCACCGACCCCGATCAGGGCCTGTCGTTGCTGGTGTACACCGCGACGCCGGGCAGCGAGAGCCACGAGAAGCTCGCGATGCTGTCGGCGGTCAGCCCGGTCAGCCCGGTCAGCCCGGTCTGACGGGCTGCGGGGTCAACCGCATCGTCACGACGACGGTCGCCGCCGCCGAGACCACCGCGCAGACCGCGGCGATCGTCGCGAGTCCCACCACGGAGTGCGCGACGAGGAGGATCACGACGACCTCGACGACCAGCACCGCCCACGGGATCGCCGCGACCCGCGTGCGATTCCGTGCGATCGCGGCGAGCAGGGCGACCTGCAGAACGGCCATCGCGCCGCCCCCGATCGCGAAGAGCCAGAGGAGTCCCGCGACCGGTCGGTAGTCCTCACCGATGACGATCGGGACCAGCGGCCCACCGACGGCCGCGCCGATCGATGTGAGTGCGGACAGTCCCAGCAGCACGACCACCGCGCCGCGGAGCGCGGCCCCGGAGCGCTGCGCGTCGGCGAGGCGAGGGAACACGACGAGACCCACCGCCTGCGGGAGCCAGTACGCCACCTTCGCCGCGACCGTGCCGAGGGCGTACACACCGGAGTCGTTCTCGCTCAGCACCACCCGGCTCAGCAGCAGGTCCACCGACGTCGCGCTGACGAGGACGAGTTGCACCTGCGAGGCGTGCATCACCGACCGCGCGGACAGTCGCGGCAGCAGCGCGTCGTCGGAGTGGGTGACCAGCGACCGCACCTGGGTGACCACCAGGCCGACGGCGGCGATCGCACCGATCATGGTCGCCACCAACGCCGATGCGGCCTGCCCCCCGAGTGCGAGCGCGACGAGCGGCGGCATGGTGCGCGCGACTCCGACCAGTCCGATGACCCATGCCAGTGCCCGGAAGTGTTGGTGGCCCTGCAGGATCCCCTGACCCACCGAGATGATCACCAGCAACGGCGCGACGGTGAACGCCGCCGACGTCGAGACCAGACCCGTGTGTGCGATCGCCATGAACGGGGTGACCGCGAGCGCGGAGATCACCGCGACCGCCACGGCGGTGATCGCGCCGAGCCGGACCAGGGACCGCGTGGAACGGCCGGCGACCACCTCGCGCGCAGTGACCGCCTGGACCGCGAGGGCGGGGACGCCGAGCACGAGCGTCGCCTGCAGCAGGACCGCGAACTCGCCGTACTGATCCGGGGAGAGCCATCGGGACGCAGGCAGGTGGACGAAGTAGGCGCAGACGTTGGCGACCATCGACCCGACGGCGACCTGCCCCACCGACGAGACGATCGAGCCGGACGACCCCGACGACGACCCCGTCCGGGGGCGTCGTCGCAGCCAGGTGGTCACGCGAGCGAGTGTGTCAGAGGTCCGCACCGCCCCGTGGTTCCGGCGGAGCCGGCTCGAGGAACTCCACGCGATTCCCGAACGGGTCCTCGGAGTAGAAACGGCGATACCCCGGGAAAGCGTCGTCCCAGTCGACCCGGCCACCTCGTGACGCGATCGCGTCGGCGAGTCGTCCCAGGTCGTCCGCAAGGATTCCTGGGTGCGCCTTGCGCGCAGGGCGGAAGTCGTCCTCGACCCCGAGGTGCAACTCCAGCCCGTCGGAACGGAACCACGCTCCGCCGCGCGCCGCGAGTGCGGGCGGCTTCTGCACCTCCGTCATCCCGAGGACGTCGGCGTAGAAGGCCCGTGCCTCGGCCTCACGCCCCCGAGGCATGGCCAATTGAGCGTGATGGAGTCCCCGGAACACACGGAGATGATGACTCGCGATCGGGGCCGGTGGCGACCGTTACGCTTCGCGACCATGGGCCGCAGGGGCGCCGGCGTGGCGATATGGGCGGCGTCCGGGGTCCTGTCCGCGCTGATCGTCGCGCCGTTGTGGTCGGGCGGGTACCTGCTCTACCGCGATGCGGTGTCGACCCCACGCAGCCACGTCACCGACAGCGCGCTCGGGCTCGGCGACCTGCCCGCCCGGGCGGTCCCGCAGGACTGGGCGATTGCGGTGCTCTCCCACGTCGTCGACGGCGGGCTCGTCGTGGTCGCGCTGACGACGCTCGCGCTCGTCCTGGCCGGAGCCGGCGCCGGGCGGCTCGCACAGCGCCTCCTGCCCGCTGCCGGGACCCCCGGCGCGGTGGCCGCGGTCGCCGTCGCGGTCTGGAACCCGTTCGTCGCCGAACGGCTGCTGCAGGGTCAGTGGAGTCTTCTGCTGGGTCTCGGTGCGCTGTGCTGGGTCGCGCTCGCCGGCCTCGACTGCCGCACGATCGGTGGTGCGTCGTCGTGGGTGCGACTGGCCGCGTGGTGCGCACTCGCTGCGATCACCCCGACGGGCGGACTGCTGGCTGCGATCGTCGCGGTGGCGGTGATCGTCGTGCCGTCGGTGCTGCATCGGCATCCACGGCCGGCGGTGGCGACGGTGCCGATCCTGGTGCTCGCGAACCTCCCGTGGCTGGCCGCGTCGCTGCTCACGTCGGCACCCGCCACCTCCGACGGCGCCGCTGTCGACGTGTTCGCGTCCCGGGCCGAACCGGGTCTCGGGACGCTGCTGTCGCTCGCCGGGCTGGGCGGGATCTGGAACGCCGACGCGGTCCCGGACAGCCGGCAGATCGGCTGGGCGGGCATCGCGACCGCATGCCTGCTCGCGGTGGTCGCGGTCGGGACACCGGTTCTCTTGCGTCGTCGACGCCGGATCCCCCTGCTGACCGAGCTGTCGGTGACCGCGGTCGCCGCGCTGATCCTGTGTGCCGCCGCCGCGACGGGCCCGGGGCGATCGGTGCTGAGCGGGATCGTCGACACCGTCCCCGGCGCCGGGTTGCTGCGGGACACGTCGAAGTTCGTCGCGCTGGCGATCCCGCTGTACGCGGTCGCCGCGGCCGCGGCCGTGCAGTTCATCGGCCGGTGGGTTCCGCGGGGGGCGGCGACCACGTTCGCGGTCGTGCTCGTCGTGGCACCCCTCCCCGATCTCGCCTGGGGTGTCGGCGGGTCGGTGCGCACCGTCGACTACCCGGCCGAGTGGCGTGCCGTCGCCGACGAGATCCCCGCCGGTTCCGGCGACGTCGTGACCGTCCCGACCGGTTCCAACCGCCGGTTCGCGTTCACCGGATCGCAGGTGTCCCTCGACCCTGCGTCCCGCATCCTGCGGGTACCGGTGCTCGCGGGTGGGTCGCTGATCGTCGACGGCCGCACGGTCGACGCGCCGGATCCACGGTCACGGGCCGCACGTGCCGATCGCATCCTCGTCGACGGCGGGATGGCGACAGAACTGTCCCGACTCGGCGTCGGGTGGGTCCTCGTCGAGCGCCAGTACGAACCTGCGGTGGCGGGCGCGCAGATCGAGCAGGACCCGGTGGGTACCTGCGCGAACAGACCTCCGGTGCGCGGCTTGGAGTGCGTCCACGACGGTCGCGACCTGACGCTCCTGCGCGTCCCCGAGCCCGCGGTGGTCCGTGCGAGCGGCGTGCAGCGCGGGGTGATGTGGACGGCTCACCTGCTGTGGGCGGCGACGATCGTCGCCGGAATCGCCGCGGCCACGGGGCGTCGACTGATCCAATGGCGGGGTGCCCGACGCTGACGCCCCCACCCCTGCAGACGATGTCGCCGCCATCACGCGGCTGAAGTACCGATACCTGCGGACCCTGGACACCAAACGGTGGGACGAGTTCGCCGACACCCTCACCCCGGACGTCACCGGGACCTACGGGGCGTCGCTCGAGTTCGCCGACCGGGACACCCTCGTCGACTTCATGCGGTCGTCGCTGGGGACGGACGCGATCGTCACCGAACACCACGCCGGGCACCCCGAGATCGACGTCGACGGCGACACCGCGACCGGTCGGTGGTACCTGCAGGATCGGGTGATCGCGGCGAGCATGAACTTCATGCTGTTCGGCGCGGCGTTCTACGACGACACCTATCGCCGCACGTCCGACGGGTGGCGGATCTGTCGGACCGGCTACCAGCGCACCTACGAGGCGACGCTGTCGCTGGCCGACGTGCCCAGCTTCTCCCTCTCGACCGGTCCGGCAATCCTCCTACCGGACGCGGCGGCGTCGAGCACCGACAGCACCGCGTCGGCGGTCGCGGACCAGGAGTAGTCGGCGACGCGGTCGCGACCGGCCGCGCCGAGTGCGACACGGCGGTCGGGGTCGACGAGGAGGCCGCGGGCGGCGTCGGCGAGGTCGTCGGGGGTGTCGACGAGGAGGCCGGTGACGCCGTCGACGATCGAGTCGGTGAGGCCGCGCGACGAGCGGTATCCGATGGTCGGGACGCCGTGTTGGGCGGCCTCGATGACCGCGAGGCCCCACCCCTCGGTGCGCGACGGCATGAGGTGGACCTGTGCCTGCGAGAGCAGTCGGTGCTTGGTGGTCTCGTCGACGTGGCCGTGGAAGGTGACGTGGTCACCGACGCCGAGGTCTGTGGCCACCGCGCGCAGCCGAGGCGCCCACCAGCCGTCGCCGACGATGTCGAGGTGCACGTCGGGGATGTCGTGGCGAATGCGGGCGACCGCGGCCAGGGCGTCCTCGATCTGCTTGTGCGGGACGAGACGCGACAGCACGCACAGTCTGTTGCCCGACGACGTGGAGTGGGCGCGGGTGTCGGCGGGGACATCGTCGGCGCCGGCGCGCACGACGGCGACACGGTCGCGATCGACGCCGAGGAGCAGGAGGTCGTCGGCGGACGGGGTGGAGACCGTCAGGTACTGATGGCTGCGGTGGACGCGGGGCGAGAGCCAGGACTCGACGAACCAACCGATCGCCCCGAGCAGACGACCGGCGACAGGCCACTGCGCCTTGTGGCAGTGGTGGACGAGCACGACGACAGGTGATCGGCTGACGGCCTTCGCGAAGAAGGGGATGCCGTTCTGTGTGTCGACGACGACGTCGGGTCGGATCCCGGCGAGCGGCCCGACGCCGAGACGCCCGGCCGCGATCGCTGCGAGGGCGCGCGGATACACCGTGAGACGCCCCCCACCGCGGGAGATGCGGATGCCCTGGCGCACCTCGTCGCGGGCGGCTCCGGGATACCCGGCGGTGCGGAGGGTGACACGGACCCCCCGCTCCGCGAGCTCGGTCCCGACGCGTTCGAGGTAACGCTCGCTACCGCCGCCCTGCGGATGTCCGGTGTCGCGCCAGCAGAGCAGCAGCACGTCGCGGACGGTGGGGTCGGGCAGCACGCCGACCACTCTAGGGTGTGGCGTGTGGTTGCCCCGGGACTCGAGCGACTCGCCCGCCGGGCGACGCTCCGCCGCGCGGCCGGGTTGCTGAACGATTTCCGGTACGAACAGCCCGACCCCGACAGGTTCTACTCGGCGCTCGCCCGAGACTCTGTCGAGCTCATCGATGACCTCCACCCCGACGGGTTGGCGGGTGCAGGTGTGCTCGACGTCGGGGGCGGGCCGGGGTACTTCGCCGACGGGTTCGCCGCGCGCGGTGCCCGATACGTGTCAGCCGAACCGGACCCCGCGGAGCTGCACGCCGCGGGCCTGGAGCACCGCGCGACGGTGCGCGCCTCGGGGATGGCGCTGCCGTTCGCCGACGGCTCGTTCGACGTCGTGTTCTCCTCGAACGTCGTCGAACACGTCTCCGACCCGTGGCGCATGTGCGCCGAGATGCTGCGGGTCACGCGGCCCGGTGGCACGACGGTGGTCAGCTACACGCTCTGGTACGGACCGTTCGGTGGACACGAGATGGGTCTCACGCACTATCTCGGAGGGCACCGCGCGGCTCGCATGTACACGAGACGACACGGCCATCCGCCGAAGAACCTGTTCGGCACCAGCCTGTTTCGCGTCACCGCCGCCGACGGGCTCCGGTGGGCCCGGTCGGTACCACCGTCGACGGCGACTCTCGTCGGGGCCTTCCCGCGCTACCTCCCGTCCTGGCTGTGGTGGGTGATGCGCGTCCCCGTGCTGCGAGAAGTGCTGGGCAGCAACCTTGTCCTGGTGTTCCGGACGGGACACTGACCCGGGATTCGTCGAGTTGTCCACAGGCTCGCCGGGACCCCTCGTTTCTGTCGGTGGTCGAATGTATGTTCGATGTCATGAGCGAGACGGCCACCACCTTCGACACCTCGGGTGTCGTGGCGTCGCTGGCCGCCGACGAACGACTCTCCGCTGAGGAGTTGGTGGAGGTGTTGGCGCATTGTCGGTCGATCACCGCCTCCGCGGACTACCGGTTGCTGTCTGCGGCGTCGTTGATCCACGACGCCCGCTGTGAGGACTACCTGGTCGAGGTCGCCGCCCACGACTCCGGGCAGCGCGAGTCGGTCGACGACCTGCTGGCGGCAGGGATGGATCACCTCGCCGGGCGCGATCCCCGGGCGGAGTTCGGGCCCGACGGCATGGAGCGTGCCGTCGCCGAGGTCGGAGCCGTACTCAACATCCCGGCATCGAAAGCACGGGAGGTCATCACCGCCGGGGACGTCGCCCGCTACCGCCTGGTGTTCACCGGCCACGCCCTCGCCGTCGGACGCATCGATCTCGCCGGGTTCCTGCTCATCTGCGCCCGCACCAAACTGGTGGTCGACCCAGACCTGATCAAGATCCTCGACACCCACATCGCGCAAGCCCTGTTCGACCGGCCACCGGTGTCACGGGCACGCCTGGTCGCGATGGTCGATCACCTCGTCGCCACCATCGACCCCGACGCGCTGATCCGTCGTAAGGAGCGGGCCGCCGCCGACCGGGACGTCACCATCCGGCCCGACCGGTTCCAGCCCGGCGCCTCGCGGGTCTCGGCGTCGCTACCGATGATCGACGCCACCACCATCGACACCCGCCTCTCTGCCATGGCCGACGCCCTGCACTCCGGTGATCCCCGCACCCGAGCCCAACGCCGCGCCGACGCACTCATCGCCCTGGCCGCCGGCGCCGATCACCTCGTCTGCGGGTGCGAGACCTGCACCGTTTCCGACCAAGCCGCCGCTGATCCGGACATGACCACCGGTCTGGATGTCGACGCCGAGGTGGATCCCGCGCCCCCGACCGACGCGCCCGAACCCGTCGAGCCCGCGGCCGCGCAGCCGATCGCCCCGCCGGTGGGTGCGGCGCGGCCGTATTTCCACATCGTGGTGAACCTGACGACCCTGCTCGGATTGGACGATCAGCCCGGCTACCTCGACGGACGCGGCATCATCGACGCCGACACCATGCGCGCCCTACTCGCCGACGCCGAACGCGACTTCCTCCACCGCGACGACCCCACCCGCACCGCCGCAGCCGCAGCCGCAGCCACAGCAACCTACGTGCCGTCGAAGAAGCTCGCCGCGCTGATCCGCGCCTCGGAGATCTGCTGCACCTTCCCCGGATGCTCCGCACCCGCCTGGAACATCGACCTCGACCACACCACCCCCTTCGACCACACCAATCCCGAACGAGGTGGGCGGACCAGCCGCGACAACCTCAAACCGCTGTGCCGGTTCCACCACCGCACAAAAACCTTCAACCGCGCGTGGCGCGACTACCAAGGGCCCCTCGGCGAAGCGTTCTTCCAGTCCCCCACCGGACACATGTTCCTGGGCAACGCCTACACCGCCCTCGACATCTTCCCCGCCCTCGGACCACCCGGCCAACCCGAGAACCACCCCGCCAGAACCACACTCGCCCACAAACGCCACCGCGACCGAGCCGCACACCTCCGCGCCATCGAACGCGACGAGGAAGCCAACCCACCACCGTTCTGAGTTGCGGGCTCGCCAGCGATTCAGCTGTCGACAAACAGGCGTGTAAGCGGTTACCGCTCTACGCCGTCCGCCGCGTACCGAGCTCCCCACTCATCCAGCCACGCAACGGCCGGACGAAGGGTTTCACCGAGCTCGGTCAGCGAGTACTCGACGCGCGGCGGAACCTCAGCGAACACCTCGCGTCGGACGATCCCGTCTGACTCGAGCTCCCGCAGTTGCCGGGTCAGAACGCGAGGATTCACGGGACCGACAGCTCGCCCCAGCGCACCGAAGCGAACCGCCCCCTCCAGCAGATGCTTGACCACCGTGAGCTTCCACGACCCGCCCAAGACTGCAACAGCCACCTCGACGGGACACACCTCAATGGCTGATTCGACTGCTCTACGCACCGTCCACCTCGTCACTTACAAAATTGTCTGTATGTCACGAGAATGTCAGTACTTGTCGCCATAAGCACTGCACTTCACTGTTGTCTCATGACAGAAAGACCTCGCGTGCTCTGGCTTTACGCGCATCCGGTGACGCCCTCGTTCAACGCGACGTTGCGCGACGCGGTCATCGATCGACTGACCGACCGCAGCTGGGCCATCGACCTCGACGATCTCCACGCGATCGGGTGGGATCCCGTGCTCGCCATGCGCGACATCGCGGATGCACCCGGAAACACGCTGTCCGAACGCCAGCGCGCGGCGACGATCAATGGTTCGCTGCTCGACGACGTGACAGACCAGCAAGCGCGTCTACTCCGAGCTGACCTGATCATCGTGCAGTTCCCGCTCTGGTGGTACGGGATGCCGGCCATTCTCAAAGGCTGGTTCGACCGCGTCTACACGAACGGGTTCGCCTTCGGGATCCGCGACGACGCCGGCCATGTGCGGAAGTACGGTGACGGGAACCTGAGTGGACGTCGCCTCCTCCCCGTCGTGACCGCAGGCGACCGCGAGTCGGCGCTGCGCGACCGAGGGATCAGCGGCGACATCGATGACATCCTCTGGCCTCTCCTCCACGGCACTGCCCATTACACCGGGATGGCCCCGTTGCGAACACATCTCATCGCCGACACGAGCACCGTCACCGACTCACGGATGGAGAACGAGGTCGCACGGCTGACAGACCGCCTTCTTGCCGCAGATCGCGAGACACCCCTCCCGTTCCGAAGTCTTCGCGGCGGCGACTACGGACCGGACCATGTGTTGCACGACCACGTGGCGGCGGCGACAACTGGACTGCGGGCCCACCTGCGGGCGTAGCGTTTCCAGACCATGGGTGTCTATGCGGTGACCGGGAGCGCGTCGGGAATGGGCGCGGCGGTGGCGGAGCGGCTCAGGGCCGACGGGCATCGGGTCGTCGGGGTCGACCGAGCGGACAGCGATGTCGTCGCGGACCTGTCCACACCGAACGGGCGGGCGGCTGCATCGCGCGAGGTGCTCGAGCTCGCCGACCACCGACTCGACGGCGCGGTGATGGCAGCCGGGATGGGCCCGACGCCCGGCCAGATCGACACGCTGGCGCAGGTGAACGTCCTCGGTGTGACCGACCTGCTCACCGCGTGGCTCCCCGCCCTGCAGGTCACCCGCGGCAAGGCGGTCGTCTTCGGATCGAACTCGAGCACCACCACCCCGTTCGTCTCTGCGCGCGCCACCCGACGACTCGCGGCAGGTGACATCGCCGGCGCGGTGCGCATCCTGCGTCGGATCCCACCGCTCGCCCCGGTCACCACCTACGCAGCATCCAAGGTGGCGGTGACGCACTGGGCTCGCGGCCGCGCGACCACTCAGGACTGGGCGGGCACGGGCGTCTGCCTGAACGTCATCTGCCCCGGCGCGGTCGAGACGCCGCTGTTGCAGGGCCAACTCGACAGCGCCACCGGTGGGCACGTTCGCCGCTTCCCCGTCCCGATCCGGCGCTACGGGAAACCGTCCGAGGTCGCGGAGTGGGTACTGCTCATGCTCTCGCCGGCGGCGGACACGATGATCGGCAGCGTGGTGGTCATCGACGGCGGCACCGATGCCTGGTTCCGGGCGCGCGACTGGCCGCGCCCACCACGGCTTCGCTCGGTGCCGCGCTACCTGGCCCGCATGCTCGCCTGGCAGCGGCAGAACAGGCGCTGAGCCGGCTGCGACTCAGCCCGCGGGAGCGGAGCAGCGGAGCAGGCCCGTCGACGAGGTCGAGGTGGTCAGCACCTTCCCGTCACGCGAGATGGTGCACGTGACCGATCCGCTGAGCACCACCGCGGTCAACGACGGGGTGGAGTCGACGTCAACGGCGACCGACCACGGCGGCGTGATGAGGGTGGGTGACACCTTCAGCGTCCGACCGGCGGCATAGGTGGCGCCCAACACCTGCCCGTTGCCGCTGAGCGCGTAGAGCACCTGCCCCGGCGCAGCCGACGCACTGGGTCCGGACCCGCCCGCCCCGGGCGGCGCCGGATTGTCGAACGTCGGGAAGAGGTCGTCAGGCGACGGGACAGCCGAGGTGCTCGACGACGCCGCCGCGGCGGTGTCGTCCCCGCTGTCGGAGCGACTGATGAGGAAATAGCCCGCCACCAACGCAACCACCAGGACCAACGCCACGACCGCAGCGATCAACCACAGGGTGCGCGACGAGTTGTCCCCACCGTCCGGTGGCGGCGGACCGCCCGCCGGCGCCGGCTGCCCGTACCCCGGCCCGTAGCCGGGCGGTGGCGGATACCCCGGCCCACCGCCGAACTGCTGCGTGGTGCCGTACGCGGGTCCGCCGTAGACAGGACCCTGCGTTGCGTAGGGATCACCGCCATACTGCTCACCCCAGTACTGCTCACCCCCGTACTGCTGGCCGCCGTACTGCTGGCCCCCGTATTGGTCGCCCCCGTACTGCTCCCCGCCGTACTCCTGGCCCGGCTGTGCGTACGGATCGAACGCACGGGTGGGCGGGTTGCCCTGCGGGTACGGCCCACCCTGCGGATACGGGTTCGGCTGATAGGGCCCGGCGGCCTCCGTCGGGGGATCCACCGGCCTCCATTGGCCCTCGTCGTCGGGTCGATCGGTCATCGCCGGCCTCCTGCGCGGTGGAACGCCTCGACGCTCAAGGCGCCTCCCAGTGTGCCGGAACCACGGCGTCAGACCTCCGAGATCGCCTCGAGCGGGTTGGTCCGGGCCGCCCTCACGGCCGGCCACAGGGCTGCGACCACCCCGACGACAGCCGCCCCGACCAGGGTGATCCCGATCAGCGAATACGGCAGCACCGGCCGCGTGATCCCGAGATCCTTGAACGTCCGGACCACCGCCACGCCGAACCCACTGCCCAGGATCACGCCGAGGACCGCGCCGAAGATCGCGATGAGCACGGACTCGATGTAGATCGTGCGCCGGACCTGCGCCCTCGCCATGCCGATCGCCCGCAACATGCCGATCTCGCGTTTGCGCTCGATCACCGACAGCGCCAGCGTGTTGACGATGCCGAGCACCGCGATCACCAACGCCAGGCCGAGCATCGCGTAGAGCACCGCGAGCATCTGATCGATCTGCGACGACGCCTGACCGGCGAACTCGGTCCGGTCCTCCACCTGGACGGTGAGGAAGTCCTTCGTGGCAGCGGTCAGGTCGGCGCGCAACTTGTCCACCGAGACGCCGTCCTTCGCCGTCACCAGGATCAGCCGGTCGGATCGGAACGAGGCCGGCACCAGCTTCTCGTATGCGCCCGTTCCCATCTGCCACGGGTCGAGCACCTGGTTGTCGGCGAACACACCACTCACCCGCACCGGCACGACGGTCCCGTCGTACCCGGTGAACGTGACGGTGTCGCCCACCTTCCAGCCCTTCGAATCACTCGTCTTCTGCGACACGATCATCCCGTCCGAGGGGATCCCCGCCGAGCCCTGCACCATGCGGTACGGCGTCACCGCAGCGAGGTCACCGGCCGGGGAGATCCCCTGCACGGCATCACCATCGACCTTCGCGGCGACGATCCGGAACGAGACCGCCGTCGCCACATCGGGCGAGTCGATCGCCGCGCTGACCACCGATGTCGGCAGCGACCCCTGATCGGACGTCGTCAGAACCAGGTCCGCGCTGAGGTTCTTGTCGATCGTGTCGTCGATCGACCCCTTCAGGCTGGACCCGAACGTCCCGACGACCGCGACGAGGATCAGGCCCAGCGTCAGCGCGAACGCGGTGGCCGCCGTGCGCCGTGGGTTGCGAACGGCGTTGGTGCGCGCCAACACCCCGATCTTCCCGAACGGCCGTCCCAGGACCCGACCGAGCAGGCCGACCGCCGGACGCGAGAGTGCGGGCGCAGCGAACACCACCGCCAGGATCATCACGAACGCCCCGACTCCCACCGTGGCGGCCCACTTCGCGCCCTGACCCGAGGTGCCGACCCCGATGAGCACGACGCCGACGACGGCGAGCACGGCACCGGTCAGGGTGCGCCGCCGCAACGACAGCGCCCCGTCGGTCTGGCTCTCCCGCATCGCCTCCACCGGCGACACCTGCGCGGCACGGCGCGCCGGGGCGTAGGCACTGACCATCGTGACGACGATCCCGACCGCCATACAGGCGATCACGGCCGTCGGGGTGATCGCCAGCGACGCCGACGGCAGACCCGAGTTCGACGACGTGATCGCGCGCAGCAGCGCCGCGAGACCGATCCCGATCCCGAGGCCCACCACACCGCCGAACACTCCGACGACGAACGCCTCCAACAGGACCGAGCGTGTGATCTGTCCCCTGGCCGCACCGATCGCCCGCAGCAGCGCCAACTCTCGGACCCGCTGCGCGATGATCATCGAGAAGGTGTTGTAGATGATGAACGTCCCGACGACGAGCCCGATCGCGGCGAACCCGAGCAGGATGTAGTTGAAGACGTCGAGGAACTTGTTGACCCGGTCCTTCTCCTGCTGCCGGACCTGATCACCGGTCTGCACCGAGTAGCCCGACCCGACGACGGAAGAGATCCGCTTCGTGAGCTCGGTCGCCGAGACACCCTGCACGGCTGAGGCTTCGACGTAGGCGGGTGACCCGTCGGAGAACAGGTCCCGCGCCACCGACTGCTGCATCTGCACGTTGACGTAGCCGCCGGTGTCCTGCGGCAGGTCGAGGATGCCGACGACCTTCACGGTCAGCGGCGCACCGGAACCGCGGCTCACCACCAGCTTCGTCGTCGACCCGACGGAGAGGCCTGCCTTCTTCGCCGCCGATGCGTTCAGAGCGATCTCGCCGGTGCCCTCAGGGGCGCGGCCGCCGGGCTCGAGCTTGCTGTCGGTGGGCGACAACGACTCCGAGCTGGGCAGGAACGCGGTACCGACGCTGGGTGCCCCGCCGGACTGCAGTGCGGTGCCGTCGGCCTTCGCGATGGTCACCGGCGCCGAGTACCGCGGCACCAGCTTCGCGATGCCCAGCTTCCCCTCGTCCGCGGTGAGTGTGTCGACCACGGAGTTCGGGATGCCGTTGGCCTGGGTCTCCTCGGGGCTCACCCTGGTGTCGACGCCGAGGGCGACACCGTCGAAGATCTTGTCGAACGCGGACGAGATCGTCGCCGTGAAGATGAGCGAGCCCGCGACGAACGACGTGCCCAACACCACCGACAGCACGGTGAGGACGAGACGGACCTTGTGCGCGGCCAGGTTTCGCAGAGAGACCCGCCGCATCGCCGAACCGGCCATCAGGGCTTGGCCTGACGGGCGGGATCGTCGAGGTCACGCAGGTACGCGTAGACGTCGTCGGCCGACGGCGACCGCAGCTCCTCCACGATCCGTCCATCGGCGAGGAACACGACGCGATCGGCCCAGCTCGCGGCCCGCGGATCGTGGGTGACGATGACGACGGTCTGCCCGAACTCGTCGACAGCGGCGCGCAGGATCCCCATGACCTCTGCCGACGAGCGCGAGTCGAGGTTGCCGGTCGGCTCGTCACCGAAGATGATCTGCGGCCTGCCCACGAGCGCCCGGGCGCACGCCACACGCTGCTGCTGACCACCCGAGAGCTCGCTGGGCCGGTGGTCGAGGCGGGCGGTGATCCCGAGCCGCTCGGTGACGGTGTCGAACCACTCCTGATCCGGTGTGCGCCCGGCGATGTCGAGCGGGAGGGTGATGTTCTCCCGCGCCGTGAGCGTCGGCACCAGGTTGTAGGACTGGAAGACGAACCCGATGCGATCGCGCCGCAAGCGCGTCATCGCCTTGTCGTCGAGCGTCGTGAGATCGGTGTCACCGATGGTGACCGACCCACCGGACACCGAGTCGAGGCCGGCGAGGCAGTGCATGAGCGTCGACTTGCCGGACCCGGACGGCCCCATGATGGCGGTGAACTCCCCGGCCGCGAACGACACCGAGACGCCTTTCAATGCCTCGACGGTGGTGTCACCGCTGCCGTACACCTTGCGTACGTCGTCGGCACGCGCCGCGACGGTCGCTGTCGGCGCAGCGTGGCGTGGGGTGTCGTCGGTGCTCATGGGGACTCGCTCTCTGGAGGGCATGACGGACATCGTCGCCCGACACCGTAGTCACGGCATCCGGGCACACCCTGAGAATTGTCCCTGACCTGCGTCGGTGACACCGACCCCGGATCAGCTCAGCGCGAGGACGTGGAACTTGGTGTGCTGCCGCGGCGTCGCGAAGTTGTCGTCGCTGACGAGGATCAGGGTCCGACGGCCGTCGGCCAGCCGCGGCCCGTACGCCATCCCCTCCACGTTGTCCGACCGCAGCAGCGGCAGCATCGCGAAGTCGAAGATGAGCCGCTTGCGCATCACCGTCTCCGTGCCGGAGAGCTTGTACTTGCCACCCACCTGCGTCGCACCGCGCGTGGTCGCGAGGTAGACCTTCACGTCGTTGCGGTTGGTGGCCGGGTCGTAGCCGCGCTCGAGGACGTAGAAGTCGGTGTTGTTCACCGCGAGGATCTCCGACACACCCTTGGTGGCCTTGCTGGAGGCGCCCTTGGCGAGCGGATCGGTCCGGTAGACGTACTCGCTGGTGCCGCGGGGCCCGAAGATCGCGAGGCGCGACGACGTGCCCGACTTCGTGGTCGGTGCGCCACCGTCCTGGCGCAGTGCGGTCTCGGTCATCGCGGCGACGGTGCCGCCGGGGGTGACGGCGAGTCCCTCGAAACCGCTGTTGGTGCCCATGCCCCTACCCGGGCCCGGCATGTAGGCCGACGGGATGCGGAGGTCGCGGACGTAGATCCCGAGCGGGGTGACCACCCGGATCCACGGGCGCGCACCCTCACTGCTGATGACGTAGTCGCCCCCGAGCTTGCGGATGCCCTCCATGTCCATCTGACCCGGGAGCAGGGGCAGCTGGTTGGGTGCCAGCACGGTGCCGCCACCGGTGAGGACCGGCGTCGGCGAGGTGAACATGCCGTTGCCCGCCATCGGCAGGCGGAACTGGAAGTAGCGGGCGGGCCCGAAACGGCCCGGGTCGTCGCTGACGCCGACGTAGTTGCCGCCCCCGATGTTGTCCAGACCGGAGATGCCACCCCAGCGCACCGGCGTCGGGATGAACCCGTCGGGCACGGTCATCGTCGAGACGTAGCGCGCCGCGGGACCCGCGGGCGCGGCGGGAGCGGCCTGTGCGGCCGTGGCGCCGATGGCGAGCGACGCGGTCACCGCCGTGAGTAGGGATCCGACCCGGAGCAGGGGTGTGCCGACGCGGCGCAAGTCCATGGCGGCTGATGCTACCGAATGCAGGATCGACGGGGCGACGCGAACGGTGTCAAACGTGACGTCGTCGACACCCGCTCGGTATCTCAGCCCAGCCGCTGCTTCAGGGCGGCGAACTCGTCGGCGATACCGCTGGGGAGCTTGTCCCCCACGAACGAGAACCACTCCTCGATCGACGGGATCTCCTCGCGCCACTCGTCCACGTCCACCGTGAGCGACTCCGCGACGTCGTCGACATCCACGTCGAGGCCGTCGAGGTCGAGGGCGTCGGGTGTCGCGACGACGCCGATCGGGGTCTCCGCGCCCGACGCGGTCCCCTCGATGCGCTCGACGATCCACTTGAGCACGCGGCTGTTCTCACCGAATCCGGGCCACAGGAAGCGCTTGTCGTCACCGCGACGGAACCAGTTGACGTAGAACACCTTCGGCAGCTTCGACTCGTCGGCGTTCTTGCCGATGTCGATCCAGTGCTGCAGGTAGTCACCGACGTGGTAGCCCAGGAACGGCAGCATCGCCATCGGGTCGCGACGCACGGTGCCGACCGTGCCCTCCGCGGCGGCGGTCTGTTCCGAGCCCACCGTGGCGCCCATGAACACGCCGTGCTGCCAGTCGCGCGCCTCGGTGACCAGCGGCACCGTCGTCTTCCGACGACCGCCGAACAGGATGGCCGAGATCGGGACACCCTGCGGGTCATCCCACTCGGGCGCCATGATCGGGCACTGGCTCATCGGCGTGCAGTACCGCGAGTTCGGGTGCGCGGCCGGCCCGTCGGAGTCCGGCGTCCAGTCCTGGCCACGCCAGTCGATCAGGTGGTCGTGCTCGCCCTCGAGCCCCTCCCACCACACGTCGCCGTCGTCGGTCTTCGCGACGTTGGTGTAGATGGTGTTGCCCGCCTCGACGGTCCGCATCGCGTTCGGGTTCGACGACCAGTTGGTCCCCGGCGCCACGCCGAAGAACCCGAACTCCGGGTTCACCGCGTACAGGCGGCCGTCCTTGCCGAAGCGCATCCACGCGATGTCGTCGCCGAGGGTCTCGGCGCGCCAGCCCGGAACGGTCGGCTGGATCATCGCGAGGTTCGTCTTGCCGCAGGCGCTCGGGAACGCCGCGGCGATGTAGTACGCCTTGTCCTCGGGGCTGATCAGCTTGAGGATCAGCATGTGCTCGGCGAGCCAGCCCTCGTCGTGGGCCATGGCCGACGCGATACGCAGCGAGTAGCACTTCTTGCCCAGCAGCGCGTTGCCGCCGTACCCGGACCCGAAGGACCAGATCTCGCGCTCCTCGGGGAAGTGGGTGATGTACTTCGTCGAGTTGCACGGCCACGGCACGTCGGCCTGGCCGTCGGCGAGCGGCGCACCCAACGAGTGCAGGGCCTTCACGAAGAACCGGTCCTCGCCGAGGGCCTCGAGCACCTTCGGGCCGACCCGCGTCATCACGCGCATCGACAGCAC
This sequence comes from Williamsia sp. SKLECPSW1, assembly GCF_054332755.1. Lineage (NCBI taxonomy): Bacteria > Bacillati > Actinomycetota > Actinomycetes > Mycobacteriales > Nocardiaceae > Williamsia > Williamsia sp. SKLECPSW1. The sequence goes on from NZ_JBTGLI010000001.1 coordinate 1,319,549, forward strand.
GACGTACTCGGAGTCGGTGATCTCCACACCCAGCTTCGGGTCCTCGTCGCCGAGAGGTCCCATGCAGAACGGGATGACGAACATCGTCCGACCGCGCATGCACCCGCGGTACAGATCGGTCATCGTCGCGCGCATCTCGGCGGGATCGACCCAGTTGTTCGTGGGGCCCGCGTCCTCCTCGCGGTGGGAACAGATGAAGGTCCGCGACTCCACCCGCGCGACGTCGGCGGGATCGGAGTGGGCGAGGAACGAGTTGGGCTTCTTCTCCTCGTTCAGCTTCGTGATGGTGCCGGCGGCCTGCAGATCGGCGGTGAGGCGATCCCACTCCTCGTCACCGCCGTCGGACCAGACGACGCGATCGGGCTGGGTGAGCTCGGCGACCTCGGCCACCCACCGCAACAGCTCCGCGTGCTTCGTGGGTGCACTGTCGGGATCGAGTCCTGGGATGGTCGCCGAGGTCATTCGTCTACTCCTGGTAGCCGTCGGGCAAGCAGGGCGCCGACGGACGGGTGGCCCCGCCCACCGACACGCCGCAGTGTCTGTTTGTCGAGGTTACTGGAGGGGTGGGGGTCCGATCCACACGGGTGACCGATCGCACGCTCGGGCGTTCAGTCGAGGCGTCCGACGTCGGTGCGGACCCAGTGGCCGGTGTGACCGTCGAGGCGATGCGTCTCGACGGCACCGTCGCCGTGCACCTCGGTGATCGCGTCGACCTGGCCGTCGTGATCGGTGTCGGTGTAGACGGTCATGCCGTCGGGGCCCATCCGCGTCAGTGTGTCGGCGACACCGTCGGCGTCGGTGTCGGTCTCGGCCGGCCCGAGGTCCCAGATCCGGTCGCCGTCGGCGATCCACAGGTGGTCGTGCGGGTCGGGTGCGGGCGCGACGTGCGCGGCGGGCTCGATCACCGCGTCGCCGTCGCCGGACGGGTCGTCGGGGTGTCCGAGACCGTCGAGATGTGTGTGGACGTCCATCAGGTCCTCTCCGATCGCGGTGCAGGGGTCTCCACTGGGTTGGACGCACCGCGACGCCGATCGGTTCCACCGCCGGCGAGATCGCGCATCCGCTCGTCGATCCCGGCCACCTCCCGGGCGGCGTCGATCGCCCGTCGCTCGGCGTGCCGCAGGATGCGTCCGCTCATCACCGTCTCCGCGTCCGCGACCCGGACCGCCACGTCCTGGTCGATCACCGACCGCGCCTCGGCCAGGGACGCCGCCGTCGCCGACCGCACCCGGCCGCGCAGGGCGGCGCGCCGCCGCACCGAGGTGATGACCAGGCCGATGGCGAGACCGACGACGAGTGCCAGTGGTGTGCTGATCTGCCGCACGACCTCCACCTCCACGAACGGCTCGACGAGGAACCGGGCGACCGCGAACCCCGAGGCGGCACCGAGCAGTGCGCCCACGACCTCCTCGGTCGGCGCACCGGGGGGTGGGGCGTCGCGCAGCACCACCGGCGACGCGGCCGCACCCGGCTCCGGGCGGAACGGTTCCACCCCGAGCAGGACGGCGGCTCGCAGCCGCTCCAGATCGTCGTCGACGGAGGTCATCACCGCCGCCTGCAGGTGGGCGACCCGCTCGGCGAGCCACCGACGGTGCTCGGGGATGTCGCGGGCGCGCAGGTGGGCGACGGCGCGGTCGGATTCGACCGTGATGTCCCGCAACCCCGCCGCCGTCTCCGTCGACGCCGCGGTGCGTACCCGGCCGAGCCCGCTGCGCACGGCGGCGAGGCGGTCGGTGCGTCCGCGGTCCCGCCCACGGACGACCCGCGCCCGTCGGGACCGCAGCTCGGCCAGTTCCTGCGCCCGGGACCGGATCGGTCGCGGTGACGTCGGTCGCGGCATCACGGGCCCCGCCGCCGCGCACTCGGCGATCCACCCGGCGAGGCCGTCGACCCCGGACTCGTCGACGGCGCCGGCGAGGGCGGCCACGGCGGACACCGCGAAGACGGGGAGATCCTCGGTCGGGTCGAGCACCGTGCGCGACGAGCGCGCGACCGTCGGCCAGTCCCAGAACGCGTCCACCTTCGTGACCACGATCGCGACGTGACCGATCGCGGCACGCAGGGCGGCGAGCGCCGCGACGTCGTCGTCCCCGCACAGCGCGGACGGCTCCACCACCAGCAACCCCACCGTCGCTCGACGCCCCGCGACCGCGTCCGGCGGCGCGGCGACGACGGACAGACCGGGATCCACCACGGTGAGCGCCTCGGCCAGGGTGCGTCCGCCCGACCGCGGGACCCCGGTGACGATCACGGCGGTCACGACGACACCCGCGCCAGCGTCGCCTCGACCATGTCGCGTTCGGTGCCCGACGCGGCGATGCGGTCGAGCAGTCCGAGCGCCACCTGCCGGCGGTGACGCTCGACGGCCGGGCGCATCGCCTCCACCACGGGCCGCAGCGCGGCCACACCACTCTCCTGCGCGAGCAGCCGGTTCAGAGCGGCTGCATCCAACCGCCGACCGTCGTCACGGGCGAGCGCGAGTTCGTCGACGGCGACGAGCAGCCCGTACTGGTCGACGCGGCGCAGCAGCCCGGTCCGCAGGCGTCGTTCCTCGCCGTCCCCGGAGACGAAAGTCGCCGCCATCGACGGGACGGGCTCGTCGGCGTCGGCCATCGCCTGCAGGAAGGTGACCTCGTCGGCGGACAGGTCCACGCAGCCCAGGACGGCGCTGACCGGGTGGACCGGCGTGCCCAGCACCGCCGCGCACTCCTGTGCGCGATCGCGGGCGGCGTCGGGATCGCCGAGCGTGTCGGCCTTGGTCAGGACCACCACCGTCCGGTCGGCGGGGAGTCGACGCAGCGCGGCGAGATCCTCCGAGCGCGGCCACCCGACGAGCGCGTGGCACCAGACGTCGGCGTCGTCGAGATCGTCGCCGGGAACGATCGGCGCGACACCCAGCCGGTCGCGCAGCGCACGGGCGAGGGTGTCCCGACCTGCGCCGGGCCGGCCGCGGACGGCCACGCGGACCGGCCCCTCGAGGACCCGTCGGGCCCGCCCGGCCAGGGGCTCGTCAGGGTGACGACGGAGGATCTCCTCGATCGTCGAGACCAGCACCGGGTCCACCGACTCCCCTCTCCGACCAGCCGACACGCTCCGCGAGGTGTGTCCGGACGCCCGGGACTGACACGATGGCTCCCGTGGACACCCCCGAGACCGGCTCGACGCGCACCGCTGGTACCGACGCGCTCCCCGATCACGAGGCCCGCGCGCGCCTGTACCCCCGGGTCACGAGCTTCCGGTCGCGTCGCGGGACGCTGACCCCGGCCCAGCAGCAGAACTGGGAGACAGTGTGGCCGATCATCGGTCGCGACGCCACGGTCGGCGAGTCCGCGGACACCGCCGCCGGACCGCTCGACCTGCGGGCATGGTTCGGCCGCGAGGCCCCGCTGATCATGGAGATCGGGTGCGGCACCGGGACGGCGACCGCGGCCATGGCCGCCGCCGAACCGGAGTTCGACGTCCTCGCCGTCGAGGTCTACAAGCCCGGTCTCGCGCAGCTGGTCGGGCTGATCGCCCGTGGCGACATCGACAACATCCGGATCGTCCGCGGTGACGCCGTCGTGGTCCTCCGCGAGATGGTGACCCCCGCGAGCCTCACCGGCGTGCGCATCTTCTTCCCGGACCCGTGGCCGAAGGCCCGCCACCACAAGCGCCGGCTGATCCAGGCGGGCACCGTCGATCTCCTCGCCCGTGCCCTCGCCGACGACGGTGTCCTGCACATCGCGACCGACCACGCCGACTACGCCGAGTGGATCGCCGAGGTCCTCGCCGACCAGGACGTGTTCGTCCCGCTCACCGGTGAGGCGCCGTTCTCACTGGACCGTCCGACCACGAAGTTCGAGGGACGAGCCGACCGCGAGGGCCGTCCGGTCACCGAGTTCGTGCTCGCGCGGGTCCCGCGCACCGACGAGAGGAACGACTCGTGAGCGGGAACGTCGCGCAGACCATCTCCGGCACCAGCACCGCCCGACGGGTGCTGTTGGTCTGGGACGCCCCGAACCTCGACATGGGGCTCGGTTCGATCCTGGGCGGCCGCCCCACCGCCGCCCACCGGCCCCGCTTCGACGCCCTCGGGCGCTGGCTCCTCGCCGAGACGACGGAGATCTCCCGCACCCTCGGCGACGACGAGTCCGAGGTCGAACCCGAGGCCACGGTGTTCACCAACATCGCCCCGGGGACCGCGGAGGTCGTGCGCCCCTGGGTCGAGGCGCTGCGCAACGTCGGGTTCGCCGTCTTCGCGAAGCCCAAGCTCACCGAGGACTCCGACGTCGATTCCGACATGCTCGACCACATCGAGCTCCGCAGGCACACCGTCGGGCTCGCGGGGCTCTACGTCGCCTCGGCAGACGGGCAGGCCTTCCGTACGCTGATCGAGGACGTCGCCGCCGAGGGCGTGCCGGTGACGGTGCTGGGGTTCCGGGAACACGCGAGTTGGGCGGTCACCTCCGAGGTGATCTCCTTCGTGGACCTGGAGGACATCGCGGGGGTCTTCCGTGAGCCGCTGCCGCGGATCAATCTCGATTCGCTGCCGGACGACGGCGCCTGGCTGGCACCGTTCCGTCCGCTGTCGGCACTGCTCAGCGGACGTCAGCAGTAGGCACAGCGCACCGGTGCGACAATCGGTGCGATCATGCCCGACCGGGATGAGAGGACGTGAGCGGTGTTCGGAGCCATAGGCACATTCGTGTACCGGATGCGCTTCGCCGTCATCGCCGTGCTCATCGTGGTGATGGGCGGACTGGGGATCTACGGCCTGGGACTCGGCAAGAACCTCAGCCAGAGCGGGTTCTTCGACGACGGCTCGCAGTCGGTGAAGGGGTCGCAACTCGCCGACTCCACGTTCGGGCGTGACCACAAGTCCGACATCGTCCTGCTGATCACCCCGCCCGCGGGCACGACCGTCGACAACCCCCAGTTCGGGGCGAAGGTCGAGAAGTTCGTCGACAGCCTGGTCAGCACCTACCCGACGATCGTCAACCGCGACGATCCCGGCATCATCGATCCCTTCGCGCCGGCGGTCGGCGCCGCCGGGCAGGCGGCCCAGAGCCAGATCCGGGCGCAGACGTTCGACGCGTCGAAGCAACACGCGTTCATCTCGATCGGCGTCAAGGGCGACGACGACACGACGGTCCTGAACAACTACAAGAAGATCGAACCGGCGTTCGACGACATATCCGGTCGCTTCGACCTGCAGGGCACCACATTCCAGGTCGCCGGACTGCAGCCGATCGCCAACGCCATCTCCGACGGCGTCGCGAAGGACACGTCCCGGGCCGAACTGGTGGCGCTGCCGCTCGTCGCGCTGATGCTGTTCTTCATCTTCGGCGGTGTCGTCGCCGCGGTGCTGCCGGTCATCATCGGCGGCCTCACCATCGCCGGCGCCACCGGCATCCTCAACGCGCTCGCCTCGACGACGCAGGTCAACTTCTTCGCCCAACCGGTCATCTCGCTCATCGGGCTGGGCATCGCGATCGACTACGGACTGTTCATCGTCAGCCGCTTCCGAGAAGAACTGGCCGAGGGCTATCCACCTCCGCTGGCGGTGAAACGCACGGTGATGACGGCCGGTCAGACGGTCGTGTTCTCGGCGACGATCATCATCGCCGCCCTCGCCTGCGTGCTGATCTACCCGCAGGGCTTCCTCAAGTCCGTCGCCTACGGCGCCATCTGCGCCGTCGGACTCGCCGCGTTGCTGTCCATCACGGTGTTGCCGGCGATCCTGTCGATCCTCGGCACACGCATCGACGCGCTCGGCTTCAAGTTCCTGCGACGGACCAAGCCGAAGAAGGAGATCGAGAACGGGCCGTGGGGTCGCCTGGCCGGCTGGGTGATGCGTCACCCGCTGAAGACCGCGATCCCCACAGTGCTGCTCCTGCTGGTGCTCATCGTCCCGTTCAGCAACATCTCCTTCGGCGGCATCACCGAGAAGTACCTGCCGCCGGACAACTCGTTCCGCACGGCACAGGAGGACTTCGACCGGATCTTCCCGACGCAGCGCACCGAAGAGGTCAAGCTCGTCATCCGGTACGACGAGAACAACCCGTCGGACGGCGCGAAGCTGCAGGAGATCGCCGACGAGGCCAACAAGATCCCCGGCTTCACCAAACAGTTCAGCCTCGACTCCAGCCAGGGCGCGCTCACCGGGACCATCGACGGCACGTCCACCGGTGTGGTGCAGATGTCGGCGGGTCTGGTGAACCGTGACATCACCGCCGACGCGGTGAAGGCGTTGCGCGGCATCGACACCCAGGGCCTCACGATGTACGTCGCGGGGACCCCGGCGTTGACGCAGGACTCCATCGACACCCTGCTCGACGACCTCCCGCTGATGGCGGTGCTGCTCATCGTCGTGACGTTCCTGCTGATGTTCCTGCAGTTCGGCTCGGTGGTGCTGCCCATCAAGGCGGCGCTGATGTCCGCGCTGGGTCTCGGGTCGACGCTCGGTGTCCTCACCTGGATCTTCATCGACGGCCACGGCGCCGGCCTGTTCAACTTCACCCCCGGACCCCTCATGTCGGCGGTGCTCGTGCTGATCATCGCGATCATCTACGGGCTGTCCACCGACTACGAGGTGTTCCTGTTGTCCCGGATGGTGGAGGCGCGCCAACAGGGCGCCACCACCACGGAGGCGATCCGCAGCGGTACCGCCCACACCGGGCGCATCATCACCGCCGCGGCGGCGATCCTCGTCGTCGTCGTCGGGGCGTTCGGCTTCTCCGAGATCGTGATGATGAAGTACATCGCGTTCGGCATCATCGCCGCGCTGATCCTCGACGCCACCGTCATCCGCATGCTCCTGGTGCCGGCCGTGATGAAGCTCCTCGGCGACGACTGCTGGTGGGCACCGCGGTGGATGCAGGCCGTGCAACGCCGGATCGGCCTCGGCGAGACCGTCCTCGTCGACGAGCCCGGCCGCGTCGTCGCCCCCGGCGCCCAGCGCGACGCCGGCACCGTCGTCTCCCAGGTCCCGACCACCGCGCTCGCGACGGCCGGTGCCCGACCACCCGTGCGCGGCCCCGTCCGTCGCCCGCAGGGCCCCGAGGGTCCGGTCCGGGCGGATCCCGCACGCGTCGGACCTGTGGTCGGCGATCGTCGCGGTGCACCGCGGCCCGAGCCGCGTCGTGAGCGGCCGGAGGGTCCGCCCGACGCTCGACCCGACGGTCCGCGACCGGCACCACGCCCGGTCCCGCCCCGCGAACCCGTTCGTGCACACGATGATTCGATGCGCCGTCCCCCGCCGCCGCCGGACAGCGGACCCATCGCCCCGCGCGGACCGGGTCGGCCGCAGCGGACTCCCGCCCCCGGGCCACGACCGAGCCCGACAGGCCGGCAGTCCACCCGAGCTGGTTCCTCGTCGCGACCCGACACCGGAGGATGGAGCCTCGGTGACAGCGGGATCCGGCTGAACAGCGCCATCCGCGACACGCCACCGCCGAACGGCTCAACATCGAACGGCCCGGCATCGAACGGTTCCGGGTCGAACGGTTCCGGGTCGAACGGTTCCGGGTCGAACGGTCGTCCGTCGGCTCCGCCCCCGCCGCCCCCGCGTCAGACCCCGCGCGAGGATCCGCGGGACGACGTCGACAACGGCGGACGACGGCACAAGCGCGAGGGCGAGAGCCAGATCAGCGTGCAGGAACTGCTGCGCCGCCGGGCCGGCCGCGACGGCGACCGGGGCTGACACCGGTTCACGCCGCGCGTGCCCGTGCCTGACGTGCGCCGACCGCGAGCAGCACGATCCCGGCGGCGACGAACGCACCGACGCGGAACGCGCCGTCCAACGTCGCGAGGTCGAACGTCACGAGCTTGACCACCGCCGCTCCGGCGAGCGTCAGCGCCGCGCCGATCGGCAGGCGCCGCCGCGCCCCGGCGGGAACACGTCCTGCGACGGCGAGCACACCCGCCGATGCGACCACCCACAGGACCGTCGCGACCATGTGACCGCCGAGGAAGCCGGCCTCGACCCCGCCCGCGGCGACACCGACGGTCACCACCGTCGCGGTGAGTCCGTACAGCGCGACGACTCCGGCGACCACCCACACCTCCGTGCGACGCCATGCACCGAGACCGACCGCACCCGCGGCGGCGATCACCAGGGCGCTCGCGACCACGGCGGCAACCGCCTGAGAGCCGGAGCGCTCGGCCGGCGTGAGCAGCGCATCCACCGGTACCGACCAGCCGAGGTAGGCGACGCCACCGACCACCGAGAGAGCGACGCCGACGGTGGCGATCACGCGGTCGGTCCGCCCGGCCAGGGAGACGATCATGGCGATCGCCAGCAGCGCCGGCACCGCAAGGGCGGCATCGACCGCGGTCGGGACGGCGACGAGGGTCGAGATCGTCGCCAACCCGGCCCACGTCGTCCGCACCGGTCGCGGCACCGCGAACCGTCGGGCAGACAGTCCCACCATCGCGGCGGTCACCACCGCCACCGCGCCGAGCAGTGCGGCCGCGAGCGGTCGATCGACGGCCACGCCACTGATCAGGACGGGGACGCACCCGAGGATCGACGCGACCGCGGCGTCCGTACCGCCCGCGCGACGGAGCACCGAGGACGACGCCGCGGCCAGACCTGCGACGGCAGTCAGTGCGCAGGCGGCGGCGAGCAGAGGGACGTCGGCACCCGCGTGCCGCGCCGCCACGACGGCAGCGGTCGTCCACAGAGACGCCGCCCCGACGCCGACGACGGGGAGCGCCGACCACGGTGTCCGGTGCGCCGCGGCCACGCAGGCCGCCGCCAGGACCAGCATGAACCCGACCAGACGGAGATCGACCCCACCGGTGACCAGCGGCGCGACCGCGACGAGCGGGACGACGGCGATCACCGCGAGCTGTTCGGAACGCCACCGCCGGGCCCAGGCGACCCCGGCGCCGCCGACCGCAGCCGCGACGAGCAGACCGGCGATCGCGGGAAACCAGTGGTAGATCCTGGTCACGGCGATCACGTCGAGGTAGGCCGTCGCGACCCCGGTCGCGGCGAACGCGATCGCACCGACGCCGCCACCGTGCCTGCGTGACCGTATCGCGAGGAGCGCGAGCACGACCGCGAACACCACGCCTGCGGCCACGCGGACCTCCGGCCGCAGCAGACCGGCCTGGGCTGCGAGGACCAGCAGCAACCCCACGCCGACGACGGTCACCGCGACGCCCGCGACGGCGAGGACCGCCCCGACCAGGCGGCCGTCGTCGGCGGCGCGACTGAGCCAGGATCGGCGCGGCTCGATCGGCGGCGTTTGTGGCGGCGGCGGTGGCTGCGGGGTGTGCCGCATCGGTGGCACAGGGACCGGCGGCGGAGGCGGTGGGGCCGCGGCGGCCTGCAGCGCGGCGAGCTCCGCGGCGATCTGCGACGTGCGGTACGCCAGCTGTGCGCATTCGTGTGCGAGCCGCTGGACGTGGGCGGGGTGGGGGTATGGGGCTGTCATGCGCCGATGGTCGTCGCAGCCGACGTCGCGGGCATGGGTGCGACTACTCAGTCCGGGTGGGGACTATTCGTCGAGGCCGTGCTCGATCGCGTAGCGCGTCAGCTCCACCCGGTTGCCCAGCTGCAACTTCCGCAGCGTCGACTGCACGTGGTTCTCGACCGTCCGATGGCTCAGACCCAGACGCGTCGCGATCTGCCGCGCGGTCAGCCCCTTCGCGACCAGCCGGAGCACCTCGGTCTCACGGTCGGTGATCGGGGGTGTGCTCGCCTGGGCATCGGATGCCCCTGCCTCGGCGATCCGACGGAACTCGCCCAGCACCAGTCCGGCGAGCCCGGGGGTGAACACGGCCTGCCCCGCGGCCGTGGCGGTCACCGCCTCCACCAACTCCGCGCGCGAGGCACTCTTCACGAGATACCCACTGGCGCCGGCCTTCACGGCGTCGAGGACGTCGGCGCGTTCGGCCGACGCCGACAGGACGAGGACACGGGTCTCCGGCGACGCCTCGACGACCCCACTCGTCGCCTCGGCACCGGTGCCGTCGGGGAGCTGCATGTCCATCAGCACGACGTCGGGTCGGACCGCGCCGGCCCGGGCGACCGCGGCGCGCACGCCGTCCGCGGTCGCGACCACGTCGAAGCCCTCCTCACCCAGATCCCGCGCGACCCCCTCACGCCACATCGGGTGGTCGTCGACGACCATCACCGTCGTCATCCCCGACCCCCAGGGCCCCAGGGAACCGTCAGCTCCCACTCCGCACCCTCACCGGGTGCGGACTCCAAATGTGCGGTCCCCCCGAGTGATTCGATCCGTCCGACGATGGCCTGGGCGACACCGAGGCGCCCCTGCGCCGCCGCGTCACGCAGACGCCCCGGCGCGATCCCCACCCCGTCGTCACGCACACTCACCACCACCTTGTCGCCGAGATCCTCCAGCAGGACGAACACGTTCGGGCAACCGCCCGGCACGGACCCGCCGACATCAGGTCCGCCGCCGTGTCGCCTCGCGTTGTCGAGCGCATTGTCCACCGCGGCGAGGACCTCCGCGACGCGTTCGTCGGGTCCGAGGACCGGGCCCGCGGGCGCGCTGACCGTCACCCGATCGGAGGCCCGCTGCCGCAACTCCGCCGCGAGATCGACGGCCCGCCCGGTACGCGTGGACGCCGCCGACCCCACCAGCTCCCGCAACGCCCGCTCCTGGGCGGCTGCGAGATCCGCCAGGTCGCCTGTCGGGCCACCGATCTCGCGTCCGCGGCGCGCGATGAGCGCCAGCACCTGCAGGACCCCGTCGTGGACGTGCCGCGACAGACGATCCCGTTCGGCCGTGGCGGCGGCGAGTCGAGTGGCCTCGGCCAGACGTGCCGACGCACGCCGCAGCGCGGTCGCCCCCAACCCGATGACCACGCCGAGCGCCAGCAGGATCACGACCGCCGCGTTGCGGGCGAGGTCCACCACGACGAAACCCTTCGCCACCGTGCTGCAGACGATCACGGCGACAGCGGCGATCCCGCCGCCCGCCGCACCGACCTGGATCCCCACCGCGATGACGGCGTTGGCCGCCCACAACGTCGTCGGCACCGACTGGTGATCGGCCCGCCACCCGTCGGACGCCAGCAGCAGCGTCGAGAGCATCGCCAGACACACGACCACGACATCGGCGGTCACCCAGGCGACCGTCCGCCCGGGGCCGCGCAGATACGCCCATCCGCAGGCGAGCGACCAGAGCACGACGACGACCGCGACCGCCACCCCGCCCGCGGGATGCTCGAGGTCGTCGTGGACCGCGACGACGAAGCCGACCGAGTACAGGACCGTGAGAGCCCGGAACACCTGACCCGCCCGCCACAGCTCGCCCACAGCGGCGTCGTCGCGGGCCGTGGTCACGACTTCCCCGACGCCCCGTCGGTGCCGTCACCCTCGTCGGGATCGTCGCCGTGATCGGGGTCGTCGGCTGCGTCCTCGTCGGGTCGGCCGTCGATGCCCGGATGATCGGCGGTGTCCCAGATGGGTTCATCCGCCGCGACGGTCGACCCGTCGGCGTCGGGATCCGGGCGTGACCCGATGATCGAGCGCACCGCGGTGTTGAGGAAGGCGATGATCGGGACCGCGAGCAGACCGCCGATGATGCCTGCGGTCACGATGCCCGAGGCGATGCCGACGACCACTCCCACCGGGTGCACCCGCACGCTGTGCCCGAGCAGGAACGGTTGCAACACGTGACTCTCGAGCTGCATCACCGCGACGACGACGGCCAGGGCGATGACCGCGGCGATCCACCCCTGCGTGACGAGGGTGACCACCACCGCCAGCGCCCCGGTCACCAACGCACCGACGATCGGGATGAACGCGCCGACGAACACCAGCGACGCCAGCGGCAGGGCGAGCGGAACCTGCAGGATCGCCAGTCCCACCCCGATGCCGATCGCGTCGACCGCTGCCACCGCGACGGTCGCGCGGACGTATCCGACCAGCGTTCCGAACCCGGCCCGGCCCGCGACGCGAACACGGTCCCGCATGGAGTTCGGCACCAGCTTGGTGACGAACACCCAGATCTGCCCGCCGCCGTAGAGGAAGAAGATCATCAGGAACAGCAGCAGGAGGGCACCCGTCGCGAGCTCGGTGACCGTGGCCGCCGTGGCGATGGCGCCGCTGGTGATCTTGCTCTGGTTGCGCTGCAACATGGACACGATGTCGTCGCCGACGTGGTCCAGCTGCTGCTGCTCGAGATCGAACGGCCCGTGGACGAGCCAGCTCTTCACCGAGTCGATCGTCGACGTCGCCTGATTGGTGAGGTCGGGCAGACCCGCGATGAACTGCTGCACGACGAAGGTGAGGATCCCGGCGATCACACCGATCGCCACGATCATCGTCAGCGCCACCGCGACCCCGCGGTGGAGACCTCGGCGGTCGAGCCAGTCGACGACGGGGACCAGGAACGCCGAGCCGAGGATGGCGAGGGCGATCGGGACGGCGACCTGCTCGTACCGGTGGCCGACCCACATCAGCGCGTAGACGGTGACACCGATGATCAGCAGGCGCCACGACCACTCGGACGCCGCCCGCACCAGCGGGTGCACCGCGAGGCGGTCGTCGCCGGTCGACGGCGCGGGCCCGCTCCCGGCGCCCGGGGTCACGCCCGGATCGGACGTACGGTCGCTCACCGATCAACCCTAGCCCGCAGGCACCGGCCTGCCTGCGCTCGCGGGACCCCTCAGCCCGCGGATGCCGTCGTGGGTGTCGCCGATCGCTGCGTGGTCGTCCCGGTCGACGTCGACGGCGGTGAGGTCGTCGACGGTGACGTCGTGCTCGCCGGTGAGGTGGTCGTCGGTGACGTGGTGGTCGACGGTGACGTGGTGCTCGTCGGTGTCGACGTACTCGTCGGGACCGTGGTCGTCGGTGAGGTGGTCGACGTCGCCGGTGCGGTCGTCTGTGGGGCGGTCGAGGTGCTCTGCGCGGTCGAACTGCTCTGCGCGGTCGGGGTGTGCTGGGCGGTCGGGGTCCGCTGTGCGGTCGCCTGCTGCATCGTCTGACGGGCCTGGTCGATCGCGTCGACGTACTGCCCGACGATCTGTTGGGGTGACAGACCCGAGCCGATCCGGGCCGGGGTGGGTGTGCCGGGGCTCGTCGTCCGGTCGTAGGCCTGTTCGATGCGCGCCCGCAGGACGGGTTCGATCGCGTCGAGGACGGACGTGGGGACGCCGAGCAGGCGGAGCGGCATCAGCAGCGGGATGTACTCGCCCCGGACGGTGACGTACCGCGTGTTGCCGACGGTCACGTCGGAGACGATCGACGACGTGTCGTTCAGGTCGAGGTCTTTGTAGTCGCCGTGCACCAGGAACCCGAACGCGGCGTTGAGCAGCGCCAGGCCGTTCGACGGGTCCCGCGGGAAGTCCGAGACACCGTCGTACTCCCAGCTCACGTCGGTGACCTTGTACGAGGTGACCGGAGCGGGTCCGGTGAACGTCATCCCGAAGGGCACGGCGTAGAGACCGGGGAACCGGGCGAACACCCCACCGTTGGGTCGGTTCGGGTTCCCGAACACGAGCGCTGTGGTGTCGTCCGGTGACGGCGCCTGCCCGCCGGCGGCGCGGATCTCGTCCCACTTCCGCAGGGTCGTCATCACCACACCGGCGCTCGCCGAGTACCCGACGACCAGCAGCGGACCCTGCGGCGCGTGCGGACCGACGGCGGCGACCTCGAGCGCCGAGATGCCGGCCTGCTGCGACTGGTCGTAGGTGAGGCCGGTCCACCCTGCGGTGAACGGCGTCTGCGCAGGCCACTCGACGATGCGGAAGGTGCGGCCCGCGTAGGCGGTGCCCGGTTCACCCGAGAAGTAGCCGGACAGCTCCTTCTGCATGTCCTGGCCCTCGGGATTGCTGTTGCCGCCGAGCGCGAGGATGGTGCCTCCACCCGTCTGCGGCGGGTTCTCGGCGAGCGCCGAGCCCACTCCGACCCCGGCCGACAGCACGGCGGCCATGGCCAGCGCTGTCGAACCCATGACCAAGCGACGAGTCCCCATGACGATCCCCCCTCGGCTGCCCCCGCAGCCGTCCCCGTGACGAGCAGGATAACGGGCACGCCGGACATGCGCGCAGGTGTCGGTCGAGGAGATGACTACTGTGGGAGCCCATGACGGCTCAGTTCGGCGACGCCGCCGAGGACGGTGCGCCCGCCGCCCCGACCCGCCGTCGCTTCTGGTGGGTCCGATGGGTCGCCCTGGCCCTGGTCGTCATCGTGCTCACCGTCGAGGTCGTCCTCGTCTGGCCGAAACTGACCGAGGCGTGGCGCAGCATGGACCGCCTGAACTGGTGGTGGGTGGTCGCCTGCATCGTGGCATCCGGTTTCTCGATGGACAGTTTCGCCCAGGTCCAGCGCGCCCTGCTGCGGTCCGCGGGCGTGCGGGTGTCGCAGATGCGGTCCCTGGCGGTCGTCCTCGCCGCCAACTCCGTGAGTCAGACGATGCCCGGCGGCAACGTCATCGCGCCGGCGTTCACCTATCGACAGACGCGACGGTGGGGTGCGACGCCGGTGATCGCCTCGTGGCAGGTCGTGATGTCCGGGCTCCTCATGGGCGTCGGCCTCGCGGTCCTGGGCATCGGCGGGGCACTCCTCGCGGGCGCGAAGACGAGCCCGTTCTCGGTGATCTTCTCGATCAGCGGGTTCCTCGCGTTCGTGATCCTCGCTCAGTACGTCGCCTCGCACCCCGAGATGATGAAGTCGATCGGAACGCGAACCCTGCACGCGCTCAACAACATGCGCGACAAGGACCACGAGCACGGCGTGCAACGGTGGCACGAGATCGTCGACCAGCTCCGGGCGGTGCAGCTCACGGGCAAGGACACGTCGATCGCGTTCGGGTGGTCGCTGTTCAACTGGGTCGCCGACGTCGCCTGCCTCGCCTTCGCCTGCTACGCCGTCGGCGGTGAGCCCGGGATCGCCGGTCTCGCCGTCGCGTATGCGGCGGGCAAGGCCGTGGGCACCGCGTTCCCCCTCCTGCCCGGCGGGCTCGGCGTCGTCGACGCCGTCCTCGTCCCCGCACTGACGTCGGCCGGGATGGGTGCCGGCGAGGCGGTCACCGCCGTCCTCGTCTACCGTCTCGTCAGCTACCTGTTGGTGGCCCTGGTCGGCTGGATCGTCATCGCCGTCATGTTCCGCAAGGCCCTGTCGGACACCGACGAGGAACTCGAGGAGGCGGCCACGCACACGGCACCGCATCTCGACGGTCCCGAGGCCCGCACCGACGGACCGGTGCCGAACGGCACGGATCCACCCGACGACGAACCGGAGACGACGCGATGACCCGTCCGCGTGTGATCCTGTCCGCCGCCCTCGCCGACATCGTGGTGATCGTGGTGTTCGTCGTCATCGGACGCATCAGCCACGAGGACGGCCTCGCGATCACCGGCATCCTGTCGACCTTCTGGCCCTTCGGGATCGGTGCCGCGGTGGGCTGGTCCGTGGGCTACGTGGTGGCCCATGTCCACACCGAGCAGATCGGCCGTCCACACTTCCGGCCCGAACGCATCGTCCCCGACGGTCTCGTCATCTGGGTGTGCACGGTCGCGATCGGCATGATCCTGCGCGACCAGTTCGGCCAGGGCATCGCGGTCAGCTTCGTCGTCGTCGCCTCCGTCTTCCTCGGCCTCTTCCTCCTCGGGTGGCGCGGACTGCGCGGTGTCGCCGGGCGATTCGTGCGGTCCCGACGCGCCGGGTGATCCCTCGCCACGACAATTCGCTGGCGCCGGACGCGGTCCCGGCATAGCGTCGCCCGACGTGGTGATGCGATCGGTGACGGCGGCGTCCCTACGGTTCCGTTTCGCCGACGGCACAGTCGTGTTCGACGACGTCTCCGCGACCCTGGCCGGTCATCACGTCGGCGTCGTCGGCGCGAACGGCTCCGGGAAGACGACATTGGTACGGCTGCTGACCGGGGAACTGACACCCACCTCCGGGACGCTGGACCGCCCCACCTCGGTGGGGCTCGTCCCGCAGGACATCACGCTGCGATCGGCCGTGGGCATCGACGAACTGGTCGGGATCGCAGGTCTACGACAGTCCTTGCTCCGGATCGAGTCCGGGTGCGCGAGCGACGCGGATCACACTGCGCTGGAGGGCAACTGGGACGTCGAGGAGCGTGCCGTGGCCCTGTTCGCGCAGCTCGGTCTCGATCGCCTCGTGGCGGGCCCCGCCGATCTGTCGCGTGTCGTCGACACCCTCTCCGGCGGAGAGGCCACCCTCGTCGCGGTCATCGGTGCGGTCCTCGCCGGCCCCGAACTCCTCGTCCTCGACGAGCCGACCAACAACGTCGACGCCCACGGACGGCGGCTGCTGCTCGACGCGATCGCCCGGTTCGACGGGCAGGTGATCACCGTCAGCCACGATCGCGAACTCCTCGACACCGTCGACGCGATCGCCGAGGTCCGTGACGGCACGATCCGCGTGATGGCCGGGAACCACCGGCATTTCGAGGAGGTCGTCGCGGCCGAGCAGGACCGCGCCCGTGAGGTCCTCGCCACCGCACGCAACGACGAGGCCCGGCAGCGGCGCGAGTTGGCCGACTCCCAGACGGTCGTCGCACACCGGCAGCGCTACGGCCGGAAGATGTCCGAGCAGAAGCGGGAACCGAAGATCGTGATGCAGCAGCGCAAGCGCGCGGCGCAGGAGTCGGCCGCGAAACTCACCGGGGGACATCGTCGTCGGCTCGACGAGGCACGCGAGACCGCGGCGACCGCCGCCGACGCCGTCCGCGACGACCGCACCGTCCGCGTCGACCTCCCCGACACCGTGGTGCACCCGGGGCAGGTGGTCCTCGCTCCGATGCGGGTCACGCTGCCCACCGGCGCGATCGAGGTGGGGATCGTCGGGCCCGAGCGGATCGCGCTGCGCGGCCGCAACGGTGCCGGGAAGACCACACTGCTCGACCATCTCGTCGCTGCACCTCCCGCGGTTCCCACCGGTGTGCTCCCCCAGGTCCTCGACGGGATGGATCCCGACGCGAGTCCGTACGACCTCGTCGCTGCCGTCAGCCCGGACCGTGGTGCCGAACACCGGCGCGCCGGCCTCGCCCGACTACTGTTCCGTGGACACGACGCCGACCGGCCCGTCCGAGAACTGTCCGGCGGTGAACGGGTGCGCGCGGCACTGGCCGTCGCGCTGCTCGCGTCACCCGCTCCGCGACTGCTCGTCCTCGACGAGCCGACGAACAACGTCGACATCCCGACCCGCGATCACCTCGCGCAGGCACTCGCCGACTTCCGGGGAGCACTGGTCGTCGTCAGCCACGACGCCCACTTCGTCGACGCGCTGGGCATCACCCGCGACATCGACCTCGACGACCTCTGACGCCGCCCGGGATCGCGTCAGCGCTGGCGCAGGTACTTCTGGACCACCTGGAGCGCCGCCGATCCCGACCGCTCGCCCGCACAGTGCACGACGATCACCTGTCCGCGCGTGATGCCGACGAACCAGCCCGGCCCCTGCGGACCGTTGGTCCCGACCAGGGCCCGCAGATCGGGGGCGCCCGTCAGGTCGCTGGCGTCACCGGTGGTGGCGGTGGTGCGCATGGCCGCGGCGATGCGTCCCCCGATCGCCGGGTCGATCGGGCCGAGGTCCCCGCCGCGGACGGTGGTGGTCGTCCCGCGGACGAACGTCGGCGCGACACCTGACATCCGGGCGATGGCCACGCCGAGGGCGCCCATCGACAGCGCCGAGACCTGCGGGGCGGAGTCGAGCCCCGCCGAGGAGATGGAGGCCGCGCGGGTCGCCGCCGCGGTCACCCCGGGCACGGTGTAGTCGACACCCAGCCCGAGGGAGTGCAATGCCTTCTCGGCGGCGTCACGGTCGTCCCCGGTCCGCGCGTCGACGGCACCGAGGACCGGATCCAGCGTCGAACCGGGGGTGACCGCGTTGTCGAGGTCCGCACCCGCAGCGTCGGCGGCGTCGTTGTTGGCCGCTGCGATGATCGAGCCCGATCGGGCGTCCAGCACGAGCATCGTCGCGGGCTGCGCGACGTCGACGACAGAGGAGTTCACCGTGAGCTGCACGTCCGGCGCGATCGTCGTGGAGAAACTCGGCGCCGCGGGCCCCTGCTGACCGGCGAGCGGGGTGACGGAACCGTCCGCCCCGACCCGCTGGACCGCCCACCCCGAGGTCGCGTCCCGCAGCGCCTGCCAGTAGGCCGCGGTGGAGTCGGCCAGCGGCGACGAGATCCGACGATCGGTGGTCAACAACGCGGTGGTCCGGTTCACGGAGACACCCGGGACGGCGGAGGGATCGCCGGCGAGGACCTTCATGTCGGGGTCGCGCAGCGCGACGACGGTGGTCGGCTTGTCGCCGGCCGCGGCCACCCGCTGCGTGATCACCGGCGCGGTGATCAGAGGGGCGATCGGTGCGATGACGTCGGCGAGCCGGCGGATGCTCGCCGCGCGGTCCCGGGTGGCCGACGGGTCGAACACGACGTCGTTGAGTCCCTGTGGGGTCATCCACGGCTTGCGCGCGGTGTCGAGGACCGCGGGTGCGGGGGTGGCGTCGGTGCGGACCAGACGCAACGACCCGCCGCTCTGCAGGCCAGGGGCGAGCACGGTGGGGTCCCACTGGATGCGCCATCCCGACGACAGCTTCCGGGCGGTCCCCGTCGTCGACGTGCTGTAGCTGCGACCCGACCCGAGGTCCCACGTGTAGTCGAGTCCGTAGTCGGCGGTCCCGTCGGAGTACTCGACCGGCTTGGTGACCCGGACCGTCACGTCGCGGGCGTGCATTCCGGCCAGGGTGGCCGCGATGGTGGGGGCCGCCTGACCCGGGGCGGAGGTCAACGCCGCCGCACGGGACGCGTCCTGCGCGTCGAGGGCTGCGCCGAACGCCGCGAGCATGCGTTGCGAGCCCGACGTCGGGGAGTCGGAGAAGACACCACACGACGCGAGCACCAGCACACCGCTGACAACCGTGGCCGCCGCCACGCGCGAACGCAGGGAGAGGGAGACCATCACGACACCGAACCCGTCACGTGATCAGTTCACCCGGGTCAGGTCACGGATGACACCGTTGGCGTTTTCGGTTCGCTCACGATCCGGTCACGATCAGGTGTACAGCGACCACTGAGATCGGCGCGCGCACAGTGCCTTTCCCGGACACACTACGCCCTCGGCGTGCCCGGGCGGACGGGTCCGTGCGGTCGGGGGGATGCGGTGCCAGGATGGGCGGGGTGAGTGCACCCACCGACACCGACCGTCCGTCCGGCATCGACCTCCGTTGGGTGGATGACGACGTCCGCGCCCAGGACGACCTCTACGCCCACGTCAACGGTGTGTGGATCGCCGAGCACGAGATCCCCTCCGACCGTCCGATCGACGGATCGTTCCTGACCCTGCGGGATCGTTCCGAGGAGAACGTCCGCGACATCGTCGTCGAGTGCGCGGGCTCGGAGGCGGAGTCGGGAACCGACACGCAGCGCATCGGCGACCTCTACACGTCGTTCATGGACACCGATCGCATCGAGTCCCTCGGACTGGACCCGATCCGCGCGGACCTCGACCGCATCGCCGGCATCGGCTCCACCGAGGAGCTCGCGGAGGTGATCGGTGAACTGCAGCGGCGCGGGGCCGGTGGCGCGATCGGCTTCTACGTCGACACCGACTCGAAGAACTCCGACCGCTACCTGGTGCACCTCGCGCAGTCGGGGATCGGGCTGCCCGACGAGTCCTACTACCGCGAGGAGAAGCACGCGCAGACGCGGACCGAGTACCGCGCCCACGTCGAACGGATGCTGGGCCTCGCCGGTCTCGACGATCCCGCAGGGCGAGCGGAGGGGGTCCTGCACCTCGAGACCGCCATCGCCTCCCACCACTGGGACGTCGTACGTCGCCGCGACGCGGACCTGACCTACAACCTCCTCACCCGCGACGAGGTGGACGCCACCACCGGCGCGTTCGACGTCGCCGCATGGCTGCGGGGGCTCGGCGTGGCCGACGAGTCGGTCGTCGCGGAGGTCGTCGTGCGACAGCCGTCGTTCCTGACCGGCCTCGGCGGCCTCGTCGCGGACCGGCCCCTCACCGACTGGGTCGCCTGGCTGCAGTGGCGTCTCGTGCACTCCGCCGCGCCCTACCTGACGTCGGCCGTCGTCGACGAGAACTTCGCCTTCTACGGCCGCACACTGTCGGGCACGCCCGAGATCCGCGAGCGGTGGAAGCGTGGTGTCGGCCTCGTGGAGGCGGCCGTCGGGTTCGCCGTCGGCAAGCTCTACGTCGAGCGCCACTTCCCGCCCGCCGCGAAGGCGCGCATGGACGAGCTCATCGCCAACCTGGTCGAGGCCTACCGCCGCAACATCAGCGACCTCGACTGGATGAGCCCCACGACCCGCGAGAAGGCACTCACCAAGCTCGACAAGTTCACACCCAAGATCGGCTACCCCGCCGCCTGGCGCGACTACTCCGGCCTCGAGATCCGGCCCGACGACCTGGTCGGCAACGTCGCCCGCGCGTCGGCGTTCGAACAGGACCGTGAGTTCGCGAAGATCGGTGGGCCCGTCGACCGCGACGAGTGGTTCATGACCCCGCAGACCGTCAACGCCTACTACAACCCCGGGATGAACGAGATCGTCTTCCCCGCGGCCATCCTGCAGCCGCCCTTCTTCGACCCCGACGCCGACGACGCCGCGAACTACGGCGGCATCGGTGCGGTGATCGGCCACGAGATCGGCCACGGCTTCGACGACCAGGGAGCCAAGTACGACGGTGACGGCAACCTCGTCGACTGGTGGACCGACGACGATCGCAGCGAGTTCGGCAAGCGCACCCGATCGCTGATCGAGCAGTACGACACCTTCACCCCGACCGGACTCGACCCGTCTCACACCGTCAACGGCGAGTTCACGATCGGCGAGAACATCGGCGACCTCGGCGGCCTGTCGATCTCGTTGGCGGCGTATCGCATCGCGACCGAGGGCACCGAGCCCCCTGTCGTCGACGGGTTGACCGGTCTGCAGCGGGTGTTCTTCGGGTGGGCGCAGGTGTGGCGCACCAAGACGCGGGAGGCCGAGGCCATCCGACGCCTGTCGATCGACCCGCATTCGCCGCCGGAGTTCCGCTGCAACGGCGTGGTCCGCAACATCGACGCCTTCTACGAGGCGTTCGACGTCGACGAGGGCGACGGGCTCTACCTGGAGCCGGGGCAGCGCGTCCGCATCTGGTGACCACCCCGCTACGGTGAGCCAGATCTCCTGCCCACACCGGGCGGGAACGGGAGAACCGAGGTGGATCTGCCATGGCCGCACTCACGATCGTCGGGGCGTCGCTCGCCGTCGTCGGACCGCTGCACTACGTCGCGCCGGAGAAGTTCGAGGCGTTCACCGCGACCGCCTTCCCGGACGACACCCGGACCTGGGTGCTGCGTCACGGCGCGATCGAGACCGGTCTGGGGATCGGGTTGCTCGTCCCCGCCACCCGCAAGCTCGCGACGGTCGGACTGCTGGCCTACGGCGCCCATCTCGGTTACCACGCCTACCGAACTCTGGCGTCCTGACCAGCATTTTCGACGTGTCACCGCGCGTGCCACATCGTGTGGCTACAATCCAGCGCACCGACATCCAGTCACGGGTGTCCGCCGGTGGGTCGACTCGACCCGTACGTCGAGCGGCGAAGGAAATGCTGCGTTGAACGAACTCTGTGTGCGTGGTGAGGCGCTCGTGCGCCGACGGGTGCGGTCGTGACCGGCCAGCCCGACTCCAACGGGGAGGTGTCACACTCCGATCTGCTCGACCACGGATCGCAGGAGCCGCCGTGCCCGCCCCCGCTGCCGATGCAGATGGCGGACGTCGCACGCCGACTCCGGTCGGAGAGTCGCGACACCGACACGATCCTGCGGGCCATCTGTGTGGCAGCGGTCGACTCGATCCCGAATGCCGAGTACGCGAGCATCACCCTGGTCGAGAACAAGTCGACCATCACCAGCCCGGTGCTCGTCGGCGATCTCGCCGCGGAGTCCGATCGACTCCAGGCGGAGCTGAAGCAGGGGCCCTGTGTGACGTCGGCCCTGCAGGCCGACACGGTCGTCATCGACGACATGCGCGTCGACGACCGCTGGCCACAGTTCAGTGCGGCCGCGGCCGATCTCGGGATCCGGTCGATGCTCTGCTTCTGCCTCTACGTCGAGGGTGACAGTTTCGGTGCCCTGAACCTGCACAGCAGGCAGACCGATGCCTTCGACGCCGAGTCGCAGTCCATCGGGAGCCTGTTCGCGGCGCACGCGGCCATCGCGTTCTCGTCGGTGCGTGAGAAGGAGCAGATCCGGTCCGCGCTCACGAACCGCGACATCATCGGCCAGGCCAAGGGCATGTTGATGGAGCGCTACTCCTTGTCCGCCGACGACGCGTTCCAACTCCTCGCGCGCCTGTCCCAGGACTCCAACACCAAGCTCGCCGACGTGGCACTGCAGTTGGTGGAGGCCGGCCCGGGTCCGTAGCGGTCAGCCGCGCAGGAAGGCCAGGACGGTCGACTCGAAGACCTCCTTGGCCTCGATCATCACCCAGTGGCCGCAGCGCGGGAACACGTGCAGCTGCGCATCGGGGATCAGCCGCATCGGGACCAGCGCCATGTCGGGTGGGCTCACCCGGTCGTCGCGACCCCACGTGAGGAGCGTCGGGCACTGCACCTTGTGCATCGTCGCCCAGTACGGCGGTGCGTCCGATGCGGCCAGGAACTCCTGCTGCATCGCGAACGCCGCCGAGCCGTACATGGTCTCGCCCGTCTTGCGAGCGTCGGGATGTGTCGCGGCCTCCCACCGTTCCTCGATGAGCTCGTCGGTGACCAGCGACTTGTCGTAGACCATCGATCGCAGCCATCGGACCAGGCGGTCCCGGTCGGGGTCGTCGGCGAACTCCTGCAGCAGCTGCAGTCCCTCGGTCGGTTGCGGGCTGAACAGGTTCGCACCCACACCGCCGATCGTGACCAGCTTGTCGACGAGTTCGGGCTTGCGGATCGCGAGGGTGACGCCGACGACACCGCCCATCGAGTTGCCGATCATCGCGGCCGAGGGGATGTCGAGTCCTCGCAGGAACGCCGTCACCGACTTCCCGGCGTCGAGGACGGGCATGCCGCCCCACGGATCGCTGACGCCGAAGCCGGGGAACTCGAGGACGAACGTGTGGAAGTGCTCGGCGAACACACCGAGGTTGCCGCGGTAGTTGCGCCAGCCGGTGACGCCCGGGCCCGATCCGTGCAACAGCACCAGCGGCGGCGCGTCCGGATCGCCGGCCTCGTGATAGCGCAGCACCCCCTTGTCGGTGGCAAGCTCGCGGCGGGTGCTCTCGAAGGTGACGTCCACACCCACAGACTAGAACGTGTTACAGAAATCCGGATCAGGAAGGTGCCATGGCCGCCACCACGCAGACCCGACGAGCACGACCCGACGAACGCACCGTCGTCGCGGACATCTTGGCGCAGGCGTTCGCCGACGATCCCGTCGTGCGATGGATCTTCCACGACGACGACCCCGGCAGGTACTTCCGCGTCGCGGCGCGTCACGAACACTGCTCCCCCGACGCCGCCGACCTCCGGTTCGACTCCGATCGTGCTGTGGGTGCGGCGCTCTGGGATCCCCCGTCGTTCCGCGCGCCACTGCGACACCGGTTCCTACTGCTCCCCCTGCTGCTCACGGCGATGCGTCCCGGCGCGGCCGGTCGGGGGTCCGTCGCGACGCGACTCATGCTCGAACACCGCCCGGAACAGCCGCACTGGTATCTCGCGCAGCTCGGCGCGATCGAACCCGGCCGCGGCCACGGTTCCGCGCTCCTCGAGCACCGCCTCCCGACCATCACCGGTCCGGCCTATCTGGAGAGCAGCAACATCCGCAACGTGCCGCTGTACGAGCGGTACGGCTTCGTCGTCACCGGGGAGATCACCCTCCCCCACGACGGACCGACCCTCTGGGCGATGTGGCGGAAGCCCTGACCACTGTCGGTGTCTCTCAGCGGATGGCCGACGTCTCCCGGTCGGCGGCCCGGGTGAACTCGTAGGCGCCGAGGTCGAAACGTCGGCTGGTCCACATGGTCTCGAGGGTCGTCGACGGCCGGAACGGGACGTCACCGTGCTCGTCGAAGTAGTAGCTGTTTGCCGACCCGCACCCGCCGGCGAAGAACACCTGGTTCCCGCGCCGCCCGAGCATCGATCGCATGTACTCGTCGTTCGCCTGCTCCGACACCTCGACGCGCGTCGCGCCGGCGGACCGGGCGCGCTGCAGGCACCGGACGATGTGTCGACTCTGGGTCTCGATGAGGTTGAAGTACGACGACCCGTTGTAGGCGTAGGGCCCGAGGATCGAGAAGAGGTTCGGGAACCCCGGCACGCTCACCCCGTGGAAGGCCTGCAGCCGGTTCTCGGTCCAGAAGGCCTCGAGGTCGCGGCCACCGACGCCGCGCACGTCGAACGGCGGCATGTTGCCCCGCTCGAAGACCTTGAATCCCGTTGCCAGCACCAGGACATCGCACTCGTGGAGCGTGCCGTCAGCGGTCCGGATCCCTCCCTCTTCGACGCGGTCGATGGACGACGTCTCGAGGGACACGTTCGCGCGGTTGAAGGTCGGGAGGTACGCGTTCGAGAAGCTCGGCCGCTTGCACCCCATCGCGTAGCGCGGCGTCAGCTTGTCGCGGGTGACCGGGTCGGTCACGGTGCGTCGGAGGTACGCCCGGGCGAGCTTCTCGCCTCCGGCGGCGATGGGCACGATGCCGTCGAAGTGTGCGGGCAGAGGGAAGTTCACCTCGACGAACGCCTGCGACACCGTCCGGGCCAGACGCCGCGCGCCCGGTATCCGTGACAATGCGGTCCGCACGACACCGGGGATGGGCGCGTCGGGCTTGGGCATGCACCAGATCGGCGTGCGTTGGAAGACGGTCAGGTGATCGGCGACGGCGGCGATCTCCGGGATGGCCTGCACCGCGGACGCTCCCGTCCCGATGACCGCGACCCGGCGGCCGCGTAGGTCGACCGAGTGGTCCCAGCGCGCGGTGTGCAGGACCACCCCGTCGAAGTCGTCGATGCCGGCGATGTCGGGGCGCTTGGGTTGGGTGAGCACACCGGTCGCGCTGACGACGTGGCGCGCGGTGATCGAGTCGTCGCCGCCGGTCCGCAACGTCCAGAGATCGGCGGTCTCGTCGAACTCGGCGCCGACGATGCGCGTGTTCAGACGGGTGTGTTCGGTGACCCGGAAGCGCTGCGCGACGTCGTCGGCGTAGGCCTTCAACTCCCGCCCGGGAGCGTAGATGCGCGACCAGTCGGTGCGCTGATCGAAGGAGAACTGGTAGCTGAAAGACGGGATGTCGACCCCGACGCCGGGATAGGTGTTCCAGTGCCACGCCCCACCGAGCCCGTCACCGTCCTCCACCAGCAGGTAGTCGGAGAACCCGGCACGGTCGAGAAGGATCGCGGCGCCGATGCCGGAGAACCCACCCCCGACGATGACGATCTCGTGGTCGGGAGCCGTGACAGTGCCATCCATGGATGACAGTATTGCCGGTGGAGGTTACGACTGTGGGAAAACGCCGCCGAGTGTGCTGACGTCCGCGGCGGCGACTCCGGTGCCGACTGTGTGGAAACCGCCGTCGAGTGTGCTGACGTCGCTCCGCGACGCGACAGACGAACAACGCACACTCGGCGACGGTCTTCCGCACTGTCGGCGGCTCCAGAACGAGCGCCACGGCGACAAGCCGCCGACAGGGCGGAAACGCCGCATCGAGTGTGCGCAGTCGCCGACACACCTGACCTGCCGCTGTCAGCACACTCGATGGTCGCTTCCACCCAGTCAGCACCGCGGTTGCGCTCGATACACAGAAGAGCGGCCCGGCTCCCATCGGGAACCGGGCCGCTCTGCGATCGGATCAGACGATCAGATCAGTACTTCTCACCCTTGGCTGCCTTGTCGACCAGCGACTGCGGCGGCTCGAAGTGCTTGCCGTACTTCGACGCCAGGTCGCGAGCCCGGTCGACGAAGCCCTGCAGGCCGCCCTCGTACTGGTTGATGTACTGCACCACGCCACCGGTCCACGCCGGGAAACCGATCCCGAAGATGGACCCGATGTTCGCGTCGGGGATCGAGGTGATGACACCCTCGTCGAAGCACTTCACCGTCTCCAGGGCCTCGGCGAAGAGCATGCGCTCCACCATGTCCTGGAACGGGATCTGCGCACTGCCCGACTTGTACTGCTCGCGCAGACCGTTCCACAGCCCGGTCCGCTTGCCGTTCTCGTCGTACTCGTAGAAGCCCTTGCCCGCGGTCTTGCCGTCGCGGCCCTGCTCCAGCATCCAGTCCACCACGGTGAAGGACCCGTGATCCGGGTACTCCTTGCCCTCGGCCTTCGCGGCGGCAGCGGTCTCGTTGCGGATCTTCTGCATGAGACCGAGCTTCAGCTCGTCCGAGAGCTGCAGCGGCGCAGCCGGGTAACCGGCCTGCTGCCCCGCCTGCTCGATGAACGCCGGCTCGACACCCTCACCGACGGCCGCGATGGCCTCGTTGATGAACGTGCCGATGACACGCGAGGTGAAGAACCCGCGGCTGTCGTTGACGACGATCGGGGTCTTCTTGATCGCGAGCGTGTAGTCGATGACCTTGGCGAGCACCGCATCCGAGGTCTTGGCTCCACGGATGATCTCCACCAGCGGCATCTTGTCGACCGGGGAGAAGAAGTGGATGCCGATGAAGTCCTCGGCCCGCTGCACACCCTCGGCCAGCGAGGTGATGGGCAGCGTCGAGGTGTTCGAGCCGAGAACGGCGTCGGGCTCGACGATGTCCTCGATCTCCTGGAACACCTTGTGCTTCACCTCGACCGACTCGAACGCGGCCTCGATGACGAGGTCGACGCCGGCGAAGTCCTTCGGGTCGACGGTCGGGTGGATGCGGGCGAGCAACTCGTCGGACTTCTCCTGCGTGGTCTTGCCACGCTTGAGAGCCTTCTCCTCGAGCTTCTCGGAGTAGCCCTTGCCGCGCTTGGCCGCGTCGAGGTCGATGTCCTTGAGCACCACGTCCATCCCGGCCTTGGCCGAGACGTACGCGATGGCCGCACCCATCATCCCGGCGCCGATCACGCCGACCTTCGTGGCGGTGTACTTGTCGTACCCGTCGGGGCGCGATCCACCACCGTTGATGTGCTGCAGGTCGAAGAAGAACGCCTTGATCATGTTCTGGGCGACCTGGCCGGTCACCAGCGACACGAAGTAGCGGGACTCGATCTGCGCGGCGGTCTCGATGTCGACCATCGCACCCTCGACCGCGGCCGCGAGGATCGCGCGCGGAGCGGGCATCGGGGCGCCCTTGAGCTGGCGGCGCAGGATCGCCGGCATCGCCGGGAGGAACTGCGCGACCGACGGGCTCGACGGCGACCCGCCCGGGATCTTGTAACCGTCGGTGTCCCACGGCTGCTTGGCATCCGGGTTCTCCGACAGCCACTTCTTCGCGGCGGGGAGCAGCTCCTCCACCGAACCCACGACCTCGTCGACCAGACCGGTCTCCTTCGCCTGGGCTGGCTTCATCCGCGGGCCCTGCAGCAGCACGTTCATCAGGGCGTTCTGGATGCCGAGCATCCGGACCGTGCGGACGACGCCGCCACCACCGGGGAGCAGACCGAGGGTCACCTCGGGCAGGCCGATGGAGGCGCCCTTCACGTCCGCGGCGATGCGGTGGTGGGTGGCGAGCGCCAGCTCGAGACCACCGCCGAGCGCGGCGCCGTTGATGGCCGAGACGACCGGCTTGCCGAAGGTCTCCAGGCGACGCAGGTACGACTTCAACTCGTTGGTGCGGTTGGTGATCTCGGTCGCGACCTCGACCTTGTCCTTGTCGCCGCGGCCACTCGACATGTCCTTGAGGTCGCCGCCGGCGAAGAAGGTCTTCTTCGCCGAGGTGAGCACGACACCGGTGATGTCGTCCTTCTCGGCCTCGAGGCGCTCGACGGTCGCCTTCAGCGAGGTCTGGAAGAGGTCGTTCATCGTGTTGGCGCCCTGGTTGGGGTCGTCCATCGTGAGCACGACGACGCCGTCGGCGTCCTTCTCCCACGCGATCATGTTGTCACTCATGTGTTCTCGGATTCTCCTGTGAGGCCGGTCGCGTCAGACGCGTTCGATGATGGTCGCGACGCCCATGCCGCCACCGATGCAGAGGGTGATGAGGCCGTAGCGGCCGCCGGTGCGCTCGAGTTCGTCGACGACGGTCCCGAGGATCATGGCGCCGGTCGCACCGAGCGGGTGGCCCATCGCGATCGCACCGCCGTTGACGTTGGTCTTCTCGTGCGGGATCTTCAGATCCTTCATCCACTTGAGGACGACCGAGGCGAAGGCCTCGTTCAGCTCGAACACGTCGATGTCGTCGACGGTGAGTCCGGCCTTCTTCAGCACCATCTCGGTCGCCGGGGTCGGCCCGGTGAGCATGATGGTCGCGTCGCTGCCGGTCTGGGCGGTGGCGACCACGCGCGCACGCGGGGTGAGGCCGGCGCGCTTGCCCGCCTCCTCGCTGCCGATGAGGACCAGGGCGGCACCGTCGACGATCCCGGAGCTGTTGCCGCCGGTGTGGACGTGGTTGATCTTCTCCACGCTGTGGTACTTCTGCTTCGCGACCTCGTCGAAGCCGGCCATGTCGGCCAGGCCCGCGAACGCCGACTTGAGCTTGCCGAGCTGCTCGACGGTGGTCCCGGGACGACGGTGCTCGTCGTGATCGAGGACCAGCACGCCGTTCATGTCCCGCACGGGGACGACGGACTTCGCGAAGTAGCCGGCCGACCAGGCGGCCTCGGCACGGTTCTGCGACTCCACGGCGTAGGCGTCCACGTCGTCGCGGCCGAAGCCCTCGAGGGTGGCGATCAGGTCGGCGCCGATGCCCTGCGGGGCGATGTAGAGGTCGTAGGCGGTGGCCGGGTCCTGGAACATCGCGCCACCGTCGGAGCCCATGGGCACGCGCGACATCGACTCCACGCCGCCGGCGATGACCAGCTGATCCCACCCGGAGGCCACCTTCTGGGCGGCGAGGTTGCTCGCCTCCAGGCCGGAGGCGCAGAAGCGGTTGATCTGGGTGCCGGGGACGGTGTCGGGCAGGCCGGCCACGAGCGCCGCGGTGCGCGAGATGACCGCGCCCTGCTCGCCGACCGGCGACACGACACCGAGCACGACGTCGTCGATGTCGGCGGGGTCCATGTCGGGGAAGCGGGTACGGAGTTCCTTGATCAGTCCGACGACGAGGTCGACGGGCTTGGTGCCGTGCAGCGATCCACCACGCTGCTTGCCACGCGGCGTACGGATCGCCTCGTAGATGAATGCGTCACTCATGGACGGGTCCTTTCACATCGGTGCCCGTAGGCTAACGCGCGCTAACTTACGCCGCCATACCCGGTGCTCACAAGGTTCGCCGACTGTTCGCCGTGCGCTAGTGTCGGTTCACCATGACTGCCGCCCCCGCTCGGTCACGCCGACACCCCGATCGCCGTCGCGCCCTGCTGGACGCGGCGGCCGCGCTCTTCGCCGAGCGGGGCTATGCACGGGTGTCGGTCGCCGACGTCGCCCGGGCGGCAGGGGTGACCGCACCCGGCGTCTACCGGCATTTCGCCGACAAGCAGACGCTGCTCGCGGAGACGGTCATGGCCCGGGTCGACGACCTGCAGGCCTGCACCGACGGGGCGTTGTCGGCGCCGGCGGGCGATCCGGCCGAGCAGCGCGAGGCGCTCATCGCGGCCGCATGCCGCATGGGCTTGCATCGCCCGGACGCGGCGATCCTCTGGCGCTGGAACGGCACCTTCCTGTCCGACGAACAGAACGCCCAGGTCCACCGCCGCACGGGCGAGATCCTCGACCGCTGGGCCGCCGCGCTCACCTACGACCGCACCGACCTCGACCCTCGATCGGCCCGACTGATCGCCTGGGCCGTCCTGTCGATCGTCGGCAGCACGTCGGCCCACAGCACCCGTATCCCCGTCGCCCGCGCACAGGCCCGCCTGGTCGAGCTGGTGCGGCGAACCGTCGCGGCGAGACCGGACGACACGGCACCGCCCGCCCCGACGGTGGTGACCGAGACGCCGTCCGGCAGCCGACGCGAGGAGATCCTCGACGCCGCGTCGGCCCTGTTCGAGGAACACGGTTTCGGGCACGTCGGCGTCGACGAGATCGGCGAGGCGGTCGGCATCACCGGGCCCAGCGTCTACAAACACTTCCCCAGCAAGCTCGCGATCCTCGTCGACATCGGTCGGCGCAGCGCGGCCCGCCTCGAGGCCGGGGCGATGGCGGCACGGGCCGGGACCGTCGGTCCGACGGAGTTCCTGGGTGCGCTCGTCGAGTCGTACGTGACGGTGCTCAGTGCGACACCGGACCTGTCTGTGGCCTTCAACAACGGTCCGGTCCTGCGCGACACCGATGCTCACGATCTCCTCGCCGCGCAGCACCACTACGTGCGACGCTGGGTGACGCTGGTGACGGAGATCGAGCCCGGTCTCGCACCCGCGGAGGCCGCGGTCACCGTGCACGCCGCACTGAGCATCGCCAACGACGTGGTGCGGATGCGCCGGGGGCGGATGCGGCCCGAGCTGCCCGGGCAGCTCGTCTGCCTGATGAGAGGTGTGCTGGGACTGTGAGCGCCGACGAGGCCGGATCGTTCTCCGAGATCGAGGAGGCCCTGCTGGGCGGGCCCCCGGCGTTCACGCGCGACCAGGCCATCGTCGAACTCGGCGTGCCCGAGGACTTCGCGCACGAGCTGTGGCGTGCCTTCGGTTTCGCCCACGACGACCGCGACGAGGCCATCTTCACCGAGGACGATCTCGCGGCGATGGGCACCGTGATCGCCGCCTATGCCTCGGCCCCGGAGGGGACCACCATCGCGGCGGCACGGTCGATCGGGCAGACGATGTCACGGCTCGCCGACTGGCAGGCCTACCGACTGCAGGAACTCGCGGTCGATCCGGGCAACGACATCAGCATGCCGCAGATGGCCACCGCGATGGGCCGTGTGCAGACCCTCATCTGGCGCCGGCACCTCGCCGCGTCGCTGCGCAACCTCTCCGCCGACCGCGGCGCGAACGGCGACGAGCGGCACGATCTCACCGTCGGTTTCTGCGACATCGTCGGCTACACCAGCCTGTCCCGGAAGATCGGCATGGAGGAGCTCAACACCCTCCTCGAGACGTTCGAGGTGAAGGCGAGTGAGATCGTCACCGACCGTGGCGGTCAGGTGATCAAGACCCTCGGCGACGCCGTGATGTTCGCCGTCGACGACGCCGCCTCGGCGGTCGAGATCGCGATGGAGCTGCACTCGATCTCGGAGATCGACGACATCCCGCCGCTCCGCGTCGGCCTCGCGTACGGCCGCGTGCTGACCCGGTTCGGTGACGTGTTCGGGGAGCCGGTCAACATCGCCGCGCGTCTCACCGGGTCCGCCCGGCCGGGGACCTCGCTGTGCGACGCCGCCCTCGCCGACGTCGTCGACGACGACCGGTTCTTCTTCAAGTCGATCGGCACGCTGAACGTCCGCGGATACCGGCATCTCAAGGCCCGGGTGATCGAGTACAACCGCGACCACGAGTCCACCGACGCCGCGCGATGATTTCTCCGCCTGGCTGAGGTCGAACTCTGGTGACACCATCAGGCCGACCCCCGGAGGATCCCATGCGCTCGTTGATCGTCACCGCGTTCGTCTCACTCGACGGCGTCATGGAGGCCCCCGGAGGGGAGCCCGGCTACCGCAACTCGGGCTGGACCTTCACCGGCATCGAGTTCGACCCGGCCGCCTACGAGCTCAAGGGGCGTGAGCAACAGGAGGCCGGCGCCCTGCTGTTCGGCCGCACCTCGTACGAGGCGTTCGCGCCGGTGTGGCCGACGAGGGAGGAGTTCGCCCACATGAACACCCTCCCGCGGTACGTGGTCTCGACGACGCTGGCCTCCGACGACGACCGATGGCCGGCCAC
Organism: Williamsia sp. SKLECPSW1; assembly: GCF_054332755.1. Lineage (NCBI taxonomy): Bacteria > Bacillati > Actinomycetota > Actinomycetes > Mycobacteriales > Nocardiaceae > Williamsia > Williamsia sp. SKLECPSW1. The sequence continues at coordinate 1,351,381 of NZ_JBTGLI010000001.1, forward strand.
CATCCTGCGCTCGGTCGACGACGTCGCGGCGCTGAAGAGCACCGATGGCGGCCCGATCCTGTTGCAGGGCAGCGCGTCTCTCGGTGCGTCGCTCGCCGACGCCGGCCTCGTCGACCGCTACCACCTACTGGTGTTCCCGGTCCTGCTCGGCGCCGGCAAGCGTCTGTTCAGTGAGACCGACAAGGACAGCACGCATCTGCGTCTCGTCGAGCACGAGGTCTACGGCAACGGGATCTGCAAGCAGGTCCTCGACGTGGTCCGTCCCGACTGACCAGGCGGTCAGGAGGGTGCCGGGTACACCCGGACCTCGCCCGCCTTCACCGTCAGCCACACCGAGGCCCCCGCGACGAGACCCAGGTCGGCGACAGCGGCCCAGCTGACCTCGGCGGTGATCTCGACCGAACCGGGTGCCGCACACCGGACTGCGGCCCGCGATCCCACCGGCGCGATCTCCCTGACCCGGGCCTGCACCACCGTGCGCGGACTGCCGTGGGTCGGTCGTTCGGCGTAGACGGCGACCGCCGACGGATCGAAGACCGCGGTGACGCTCTCCCCTGCCGACGGTGCGGCGCCGACCGCGAGCTCCCCGACGACGCGGACCTCACCGACCGCCACCGCCGTTCCGTCCCACCGGCCGGCGACAAGATTCAGTCCGGCGAGCCGGGCCGCGAAATCGTCGGTGGGACGGGCGAGTACCTCGCGTACCGGCCCCTGCGCGGTGACCCGCCCGTCGGCCAGGACGAGCGCGGTGTCGGCGAGGGTGACCGCGTCGACGAGGTCGTGGGTGACGAGCAGTGCGACGCGGCCGCGGTCGGCGAGCACCTCTCCGAGCAGGGTGCGCAGACGGGCGGCCACATCGACGTCGAGGGCCGAGAACGGTTCGTCGAGCAGCAGCACCGCCGGGTCGGCGGCAAGGGCCCGCGCCACGGCGACCCGCTGGGCCTGTCCACCGGACAGTTGGTGGGGCTTGCGGTCCAGCAGCCCGGTGACGTCGACAGCCTCCGCCCACCGCTGCACGCGGCGTCGGATCTCCGTGCGGCCCAGTCGCGCCGCGGCGGGGGCGAAGGCGATGTTGCGGGCGACCGTCATGTGCGGGAAGAGCCGCGCCTGCTGGCCGAGCAACGCCACCGACCGGCGGTGGGGTTCGACGAACGTGTCGTCGTCGACGAGGGTCCTGGTGCCGACGCTGATGATCCCGGACTCCGGACGCAGCAGCCCCGCGACGAGGTTCAGCAGGCTGCTCTTGCCGGCGCCGTTGCGTCCCAGAACCGCAACGGTCGAGCCGTCGGGAACGGTGACGTCGACGTCGAGGGCGGGGGCGCGCGACGTCGCCCGGACGTGCAAACCGCTCACAGCGCCGCCTGCGCACCGGGGCGTCGAAGGTGCACCGCGACGACGACGATCAGCGCGACCACGATGAGGACGAACGACAGCGGCAACGCCTGCTGGGGATCGTTGATCTCGTCGACGTAGATCTTCAGCGGTGCGGTCTGCGTGACCCCGGGGGCGTTGCCCGCGAACGTGATCGTGGCACCGAACTCCCCCACCGCCCGGGCGAACGCCAACACCAGCCCGCTGAGCAGCGCCGGCGCCACCAGCGGGACCGTCACCCGCAGGAGCGTGCGGGTCGGGCCGGCACCGAGCGTGGCGGCCACCTGCTCGTACGAGGACCCCGACACCCGCAGTGCCCCTTCGACGCTGATGACGAGGAACGGGAGGGCGACGAACGTCTGGGCGAGGACGACCGCGGTCGTGGAGAACGCGATGTCGATGCCGACGACCGTCAGGTGCTCACCGATGAGGCCCCGCCGACCGAAGGCGTACAGCAGCGCGATCCCGCCGACGACGGGTGGAAGCACCAGCGGGAGCAGCACCAACGCCCGTACGACGCGCAGGACGACTCCGTCGGAGCGGGCGAAGACGACCGCCATCGGGACGCCGATGAGCACGCAGAGCGCGGTGCTGACCGTTGCCGTACGCAGGCTCAGTTCCAGTGCCTGCACGGAGGACTCGGAGGTGATCGACGACCAGAAGTCACGCCAGGGCAGACGCTGGGCGAGCGCGACGGGCGGGATGACGATGAGCGCCAGACCGACGAGAGCGGGGACGTACAGCCACACCGGCACCCCACGTGCGCCCGGGTTGCGTCTCACCGCTGGGCGCCGAACCCCAACTGGCGCAACACGTCCTGCCCGGTGCTTCCGGTGACGAGGTCGATGAACTGCCGCGCCTGCGTGGCCTGTCGCGAACCCTTCACCGTGGCGATCGGGTACTCGTTGACCACTGCCGCGAACGCGGGGTCGTCCACCGCGGTCACGGCGGACCCGGCCGCCTTCGCGTCCGAGGTGTACACGAGCCCGGCGTCGGCCTGCCCGCTGGTCACCTTCGTCACCACCCCCGTCACCGACGTCTCCTCGCTGGCCGGGCGGATGTCGACACCGGTGTCCTTCTCCACCATGGCGGCGGCGTTGCCACACGGGACCTGCGGTGCGCACAGGACCGTCGTCACCCCGGACCGGGCGAGGTCGCGGAACGAGGTGATGCGCTCGGGGTTGCCCGGCGCGGTGATGATGGTGAGCACGTTGCGGGTGAACGTCCGCGGGTCCTGCGCGGTGTCCCCGAGCGAGGCCATCGTCCGCTCGTCGGCGGTCGCGACGACGTCGGCGGGGGCGCCCTGCTCGATCTGCGTCACCAGCGCGGACGACCCTCCGAACGTCGTCCGCACCGTGACGCCCGGGTGGGTTCTCTCGAAGTCCTGCGCGATCTGGGTGAACGCCTTCTTCAGCGAGGCGGCGGCGTACACGGTGAGCGTGACCGGCGCGCCGGGCGCCGACGACGAGTCCGCGCCCCCTCCCCCGGAGGAACAGGCGGTGGCGAGGCCGGCGACGACCAGCGCGAGAACGGCGGCGCGCAATCGGCTGCGCATCACGGGGCGCTTCTCTCGAGGGAGCTGTCGGGGCGTTCGACGATGACGGTGGTGGCCTTGACGACCGCTGTGGCGACGGCTCCGACCTCGAGCCCGAGGTCGGCCACCGCGTCCGTGCTCATCAGCGACGTCACCTCGAACGGTCCGCACTGCATGGTCACCTGCGACATCACCACGTCGGAGCGGACATCGGTCACGAGGCCGACGAAGCGGTTGCGGGCCGAGCGCTCGACGCCGGTCCCGTCGGCGACCGGCTCCGGTGCGCGCCGGGTGGCGAGCCGGGCCAGATCGCCACCGTCGACGACGGTCCGACCGACGTCGTCGGTGGACGACGAGACCTCCCCCGCGGCGATCCAGCGACGAACGGTGTCGTCACTCACGCCGAGCAACTCGGCGGCTCGGGCAACGCGTATCTCGACCATCCCGTCCAGGGTGGCACGCAGATGCGGTCACAACAAGCTCACCGCCCCGCACATACGGATCTGAGGATGTTCTCCCACCATCACGCCCCGGCAAAACGAGAACGTGTTCTCATTGGGTATGGACTTCGTGCTCGTCGATCGCCCCGTCCCGGACGTCGCTGTCGTCACGCTGAATCGGCCCGAGCGGATGAACTCGATGGCGTTCGAGGTCATGATCCCGCTCCGTGACACCCTGCGCGGCCTCAGCGACGACAACTCCGTCCGGGCCGTGGTGCTGACCGGCGCCGGGGCAGGGTTCTGCTCCGGCGCCGACCAGAGCGGCGACGTCCCCGACGTGCCGCACATCGGCGGCCTCACCACCCCGACCATCGCGCTGCGGATGATGGAGCTGCTCGACGACCTCGTGACCACACTGCGCGGGATGCACCAACCGGTCATCGCCGCGGTGAACGGTGCCGCGATCGGCGGGGGTCTGTGTCTCGCCCTCGCCTGCGACATCCGCGTCGCCGCCGACGGCGCCTACTTCCGCGCCGCGGGGATCAACAACGGGCTCAGCGCATCCGAACTCGGCCTGAGTTACCTGCTGCCGCGCGCGATCGGCTCGTCACGGGCGTTCGAGATCATGCTCACCGGCCGGGACGTCGATGCCGCCGAGGCCGATCGGATCGGTCTCGTCTCGAAGGTCGTCGACGTCGAGGACGTCGTCGACGAGGCGGTCCGCTACGGCCAGACCATCGCCGGATGGAGTCGGCCGGGAATCGAACTCACCAAGAAGACGCTGTGGGCCGGCCTCGACGCGTCGTCGCTCACCTCGCACATGCACGCCGAGGGCGTCGGCCAGCTGTTGATCCGCCTGCTCACCGGCAACTTCCAGGAGGCCGTCAAGGCCCGGAAACAGAAGCGGCCACCAGTCTTTCAGGATTAGACCGGCGGCTCCGGACCCGGCTGGCAGTGCGGACACCACCATGTGCGACGACGCTCCGGATCGTTCGGGATCTCGTCGACGACGCGGATCGGGGTACCGCATCGCAGGCACGGCTTGGCCTTGCGGCCCGCGACCCAGTGCTGCTCGCTTCGGCGACTGTTGCCGGTGGTGACCTGGTAGGCACCTCGCACGGTCGCCGAGTGGTGCAGGGCCTTGCGCCCGAGGCGCAGGAGGGCCGGGACGTCGACCTCACCGATCGGGGTCCACGGGTTGAGCCCGCGGATGAAACACAACTCGTTGACCCACAGGTTGCCGAAGCCCGCCACGCAGCGCTGGTCGAGCAGGACGGCCGACACGGCGCGCTCGGGGTCTGCGGTCATGCGTCGGACCGCCTCGTCGGCATCCCAGTCGGCGCGGAGCGGGTCGGGGCCGAGGTGGCCGATCACCGTGTGTTCGTCGGCGGTGCGGATCAGTTCGACGATCGGCATCGCGAGGCCGTAGGCCGCAGGCCCGTCGACGCCGGACTCCGAGGCGGTCCGCAGCAGCACCCGCACGTCGAGCATCTTCTCGCGCGGGAGCCACTTCCCCTGCCGGGAGACGGTCCAACTCCCGGTCATCAGCATGTGCGTGTGCAGGGTCAGCCCGTCGGAGAACCGAGTGAGCAGGTGTTTGCCGTGCGTGTCGAGACCCAGGACCGTGTGTTCGGACAGATCGGCCGTCGCGTGGGCGGGCACCCGCAGCTCACCGCGCGTCACCGTCCGACCGACGAGGACGTCGAGCTTGCGGGCGGCGACGTAGACGCTGTCACCTTCGGGCACTCCCCCATCGTGCCCGCAGCACGTGGCCGATAGCGTCAGGCGTCATGAGCCTGCGGATCCTGCTGACCAACGACGACGGCTGGGAGGCGCCCGGGATCACCGCCCTGGCCGACGGTCTCCGCGTGGCCGGCCACGAGGTGGTCGTCGTGGCACCCGCGACGAACCAGAGCGGCGCCAGCGCACGCATCTCGTCGTCGGGGAAGCTGACGGTCTCGCGCCCCCTCGGTGACGAACCGGTCTGGTCCGTCGACGGCTCGCCGGCGGACTCCGTCATCTTCGGCCTCACCCACGTCTTCGAGACCACGCTCGGCGGTCGTCCCGATCTCGTCGTCTCGGGTGCGAACGCCGGCGCGAACGCCGGTCAGGCCGTGCACTTCTCGGGCACGGTCGGCGCCGCGGTGTGCGCGACCGGGTTCGGGGTGCCGGCGATCGCCGTCTCGACACACATGGCGTGGGACACCGCGCCGACTCCCGAGCTGTTCGACGACACCGTGCGCGCCGTCACCGCACTGCTCGACGGAGCAGCCCCCGCCGACCTCGTCCCCGACGGCGCCGTCCTGAACGTCAACATCCCGAACGCGGAGGCTCCCCGACCGCTGACGGCGGCGGCCGCGCACGCCGATCATCTGCCGATGGGCCGCATGGGGTACACCGGCGACGGCCCCGACTACCAGCTGGCATTCGAGCCCGGCCCGGATCCCGCCGCAGGCACAGACACCGCAGTGCTGCGCGAGGGACGGATCAGCCTGTCAGTGGTCCCGGTGGTGGGGACCCCGGACGCGGGTGACCATCTCGCCGCGATCGCGAGCGATCTGACCACCCGACTCGCATCTCACCAGTAGACGCCGGGGATCAGCCGCGCGATCCGCTTCGCCGACTCGGGCAGGCCGGCGTTCGGGACCGGGACCGGCGGGCGCGAGCCCTTCTTCGACGACGAGCTCTCCGCGGGCTTCTCCCCCTTCGCCGCCGCCGACTCCGGGAACAGCCGGTACGCCTGGTGCAGGAGCAGGTTCTTGAACCGCGGCGCGAAGATGCCGGTGAACTCGGCGATCGTCCCAACCGGTGTCTCGATGCGCACCGGCCGCTTCTCCAACGCCCGGATCACCATGTCGGCGGCGTCATCCGGTGACGACGTCGGCAGTGACTGGTAGATCGTCGTCGGCGCGATCATCGGCGTCCGCACCAGCGGCATCTTGATCGAGGTGAAGGTGATGCCGTCGTCGTGCAGCTCCGACGACACCACGTCGCTGAACGCGTCGAGCGCAGCCTTGCTCGCGACGTACGCCGAGAACCGCGGGACCTTCGTCTGCACGCCGATCGACGACACGTTGACGATGTGCCCGAAGCGCCGCTCCCGCATACCCGGCAGCAGGGCGAGGACGAGTCGTACCGCGCCGAAATAGTTGACGCTCATGGTGCGTTCGAAGTCGTGCATGCGGTCGGTGGAGTGCACGACGCCGCGCCGGATCGACCGGCCCGCGTTGTTGACGAGGAAGTCCACGTGGTCGTGCTCGTCAAGGATGCGCTTGACGGTGACGTCGACCGATTCGTCGTCGGTGATGTCACACGGGTAGCCGTACGCGTCTCCGCCGGCGGACCGGATCTCCTCCACTGCGGCCTCGAGATCCTCTGCGCCACGGGCGATCAGGATGACCCGTGCGCCACGACGCGCGGCCTTGTGGGCCGTCGCCAGCCCAATGCCCGACGACCCACCGGTGATCATCACGCGACGCCCGGACAGTTCACCGTGCTCGCTGGGACGCCGCGCGCGGTTCGGGTCGAGGTTGTCCAGCCAGTACTCCCACAGCACGTCCGCGTAGTCGGAGAACTCGGGCACCGACAGCCCCGTGCCCGCGAGTTCACGCTCGGTCGCCGTCGAGTCGAACACGGACGGGAACGCCATGTGTTCGAGGATGACCGGCGGGATGCCGATCTGGTCGAGCAGCAGATCCCGCGCGATCTTGATGCCCGGCAGTTCCGTCGCGGCGAGCGCGCGCGTCGAGATCTGCTCCGGGATCGCGCCCACGACGGTCGGTGCCCCCGCCGCTCGGGCCAGCGCGCCGAAGACCTCCGCCGCCGACTGCGGCCGCGGGTTCACGAGGTGGAATGCGCGGCCGTCGAGATCCGACGAGCCGTGGACGAGTTCGACCATCGCGGCGGCCACGTAGTCGACCGGGACGATGTTGGTGTCACCGATGTCGGGCACGAGCGTGGGCAGCAGATGCGGCAACCGGGCGAGCAACCGCAGCGCGGTGAAGAAGTAGTAGGGACCGTCGATCTTGTCCATCTCGCCGGTCTCCGAGTCGCCGACGACGATCGCCGGACGATAGACACGCCACCGCAGACCCGGGGTCTCGCGGACCATCTTCTCCGCCATGAACTTCGTCTGGTGATACGGCGAGGGCAGCCCCTGGCCGAGGTCGAAGTCGTCCTCGGTGAACCGGCCGCGGTGATCCCCGGCGACGGCGACCGACGAGATGTGGTGCAACGTCGCGTCGAGACGCCGGGCCAGGTCGATCACCGCGCTGGTGCCGGCCACGTTCGCCGCCTCCGACTCCGCTGCGCTCGCCGTCATGTCGTAGACGGCGCCGAGGTGCACGATGTGGTCGACGGCAGGCGCGTCGTCGCCGAGGCCCAGCTCGGGTTGCGTCAGGTCACCGACCAGGGGTGTCACCCGCTCACCGCCGATCCACTCCGCCGCCATCCGCTCGATGCGGGGCACCGACGAGGCTCGGACGAGGGCGTGGACGGTGGCGTCGGGTTCGCGTTCGAGCAGTCGGGCGACGAACCGCCGCCCGAGGAAACCCGTCGCACCGGTCACCAGATACGCGGTCATCACACCTCCGTGTCGTGCGGACATTCGTCGGTGACCATCGTCGCGCACCGGGGACCTGCTGACAGGCAGTTGCTCACATCAGGCCGACGTCCGAGCCAAGTGACACGGCCCGAAGTCCTCCGGCAGGAGTCCGTCCGCGCGGGGCCGTTCAGCCGAGTGACGCGGCGGTCGCCCGCAACTCGGCGAGGGCGGCGATCGTGTGATCACCCAGAACGGCAGCGGGGTCAGCGTCGTCCGTCCACCGTGCGAATCCGATCTTGAAGGCCAGGACGCCCAGTTCCGCCACGAGGTGCGCTGTCGTCTCATCGACCCCACGGCGCTGCAGCGCCTCCTGCATCGCGGCCGCGAGCCCCACGCTCTTCAACGCGTCCCGCTCCTGCAGTTCGGTGCTCGCCGCGACCGCAGCCCGCAGACGCGGCCCGATCTCGCGGTTGGTCGCACCCATCATCTGCGCGGCGCGGCGCAGGCCGTCGGCGACCGCGTCGACCGGACCCGACCCGTCCGGCGCGTCGGCGATCCCCTCCGCGAGCATCAGGCTCAGCGTCTCCTGGCCCGCGACCAACACCTCGCGCTTGTCGGGGAAGTGACGGAAGAACGTGCTGCGGGTGACGCCCGCGCGCTCGGCGATCTGGGCGACGGTGGTCGCGTCGTAGCCCTGCTCGGTGAACAGGTCGACGGCGGCCACGATCATCCGTTCCCGCGCATCGGGTTCCCACCGGGCCATACCCCCACCCTAGTGATGCGACAGGTGTCTCATCACGCGTGTATGGTGATGGGACATGTGTCGCATCACTGGGTGCGCTCGAGAATCGGAGATCCCATGCACGTATTCGTCACCGGCGGAACCGGATTGATCGGCAGCGCGGTGGTCCGGGAGTTGGTGACACACGGCCACGCCGTCACCTCACTCGCACGTACCGATGCCGCGGCGAGCGGGGTGTCCGCGGCGGGGGCCGAACCGCTCCGCGGCACCCTGTCCGACCTCGACGTCCTCCGGTCGGGCGCGGAGCGGTCGGACGGGGTCGTGCACCTCGCGTTCGACCACTCGGCGATGGACGCCGAGGGATTCACCCGCGCGACCACGCAGGAATCCGAGGCCGTCGCCGCGATCGGCGAGGCGCTCCGCGGAACCGACCGGCCGTTCGCCGTCGTCTCCGGGACACCGCCGATCGCGGGCAGGGTCGCCACCGAGGACGACCCGTTGCCGATCGAGGGCCCCGTCGCGGGCCGCTCCCGCACGGTGGCCGCGGCGCTCGCGCTGGCCGACGACGGCGTCCGCGCCGTAGCCGTCCGCATGCCGCGCACCGTGCACGCCGACGGGGAGGGCGGGTTCGCCGGCATCCTCACCGAGATGGCGCGCGGGTCCGGGGTGGCCGGTGTCCCCCGCGACGGCAGCCAGCGGTGGCCGGCGGTACACGCAGACGACGCCGCGGCGCTGTTCCGGCTCGCACTCGAGAGCGCGCCGGCCGGCACCGTGTGGCACGCGGTCGCCGACGAGGGGGTGAGGGTGGCCGACATCGCCGCGGTCATCGGACGGCGCCTGGGTGTGCCCGTACAGCAGGTCCCGGACGAGACGTTCGGCGCGCTGGCGTCGATCTTCGCGATGGACCAGCCCGCGAGCAGCGCCCGCACACGCGAGCGCCTCGGATGGACGCCGACCCATCCGGGACTCCTCGACGACCTCGAACGGATCAGCCCCGCGTCGCACTGACGCCCGCGACGACGGGTCGGACCGGGGACGCGGAGCCCGGGCGGGCGACCCCGCGGAACCGGTTCCGACGGATCTCGGACATCCGGGACGACTCCCTCCGATGAGTTCCGACCGCACCCCCGGTCTGAACCCGTGACGACCCGACGTCCGAGAGGCTCCCGATGTCTGCTCCCCGCCCGATATCCCGTGGCGATTTGTCCGACTCCACCGATACGCTGGCGGCCATGTCGACCCCTGCTCCGACCTCCACCGACGCCCCGGCCATCGAGGCGATCGGGCTGGTCAAGAAGTTCGGCGACGCGCTCGCGGTCGACGATGTCAGCTTCTCCGTCCCCCGGGGGAGCGTGCTCGGTCTGCTCGGCCCGAACGGCGCGGGCAAGACCACCACCGTGCGGATGATGACCACCCTGACGTCCCCCACCGCGGGAACGGCACGCATCGCCGGCCACGACGTCGTCGCCGAGCCCGACGCCGTGCGCCGCACCATGGGCCTCACCGGACAGGCGGCCACCGTCGACGAGATCCTCACCGGTCGAGAGAACCTCACGATGATCGGCGGGCTCTACGGGATCCGCCGTCGCGAGCTGCGCAGCATCTCCGACCGACTGCTCGAGCAGTTCTCGCTGAGCGAGGCCGCGGACCGGCCGGTGAAGTCCTACTCCGGCGGCATGCGTCGCCGGATCGACCTGGCGGTCAGCCTGCTGACCTCCCCGCCGGTGCTCTTCCTCGACGAGCCGACGACCGGCCTGGACCCGCGCAGCCGCTCCGAACTGTGGGATGTGCTGCGCGGCCTCGTCGCACAGGGCACTACGCTGCTGCTCACCACGCAGTACCTCGAAGAGGCCGACCAACTCGCCGACGACATCGTCGTCATCAACAAGGGCAAGGTCATCGCGCAGGGGTCGCCGTTGCAGCTCAAGGAGCAGGCGGGCAAGGCCAGCCTGGTGCTCACCGTCTCCCACGCCGCCGACATCCCGGCGGCCGAGGCGCTGCTGCGCAAGACCGGCGGCGAGGTCTTCGTCGACACGGGTGCCCGCCGCCTCACCGCCCCCGCGGACGGTCTCGCCGAGATGAACCGGGTCATCGGCTGGTTCACCGACAGCGGCATCGCCGTCGACGACATCGGGCTGTCGCGACCCAGCCTCGACGACGTGTTCCTCTCGCTCACCGGTCACCGCGCCGAACCCACCGAGACCGACCAGCAGGAGATCCAGGCATGACCACCACCGCCACCCCGTCCGAGGTGTCCCTGCCCGCGCCCGACATCCGTCGCACCACGCTCGCCCAGCAGTCCTGGATCATGGTCAAGCGCAACCTGATCCACACCAAGCGCATGCCCGAGATGCTGGCCGACGTGACGGTGCAGCCGATCATGTTCGTGGTGCTGTTCGCCTACGTGTTCGGCGCGTCGATCACCCAGACCGGCGGCGTCGACTACAAGGAGTTCCTCCTGCCCGGCATCATGGGGCAGACCATCGTGTTCTCGGCGTTCATCGTCGCGACCGGGATCTGCGGCGACCTGGAGAAGGGCATCATCGACCGGTTCCGGTCCCTGCCGATCAACCGGTCGTCCGTGCTCATCGGTCGCAGCATCGCCGGACTCCTGCACTCGTCCATCGGTATCGCCGTCATGGCGGTCACCGGGCTGCTCATCGGGTGGCGGATCCGGGGCAACGCGGGCGAGGCGATCCTCGCCTTCGCGCTCATCGTCGTGTTCGGGTTCGCGATGATCTGGTGGGGCATCTTCGTCGGGTCGCTGATGCGCTCGGTCGAGGCGGTCAACGGCGTGATGTTCACGGTGCTGTTCCCGATCACGTTCGTGGCCAACACCTTCGTCCCCACCGGACCGATGCCCGCCTGGCTCCGGACGATCGCCGAGTGGAACCCGATCTCCTCGCTCGTGCAGTCCCTGCGTGTCCTGTGGGGGAACGGTCCCGACGCCGCACCGGGCGCTGCGCTGCCGCTGCACCACCCGGAGATCGCGACCATCCTCTGGTCGATCGGTCTCACGCTGGTCATCGCGCCGTTCGCCCTGCGCGCCTACAACAAGCGCACCGCCGACTGACGCACCGCCCGCCGGGGGTCAGGCGGTCAGCGCGAGCGCAGCGAGAGGATCGCTGTAGACCGCGTCGAGCGACACCGCTCCGGCCGCCTGCTGCTGCACCGACGCGCCCGCGCGGCTCACGCGCACGTCGCGGTCGGGCGCGGCGGGTGTCGAACGGACGGCCTTAGCGACCGCCGGCAGCGTGGTCGGGGCGTCGGTGAACGCCTGCCCGCCGAGGATGACGTGGTCGGGGTTGAACATGTCGGCGATGAGCGAGACGGTGCGACCCAGCACCTCGGCACGTTCGAGCAGGATCGCCGACGCGACCTCGTCACCCGAGGCCGCGGCCGCGTGGACGTCCTCGATCTGCGCGACGGACAGGCCCGCTGCGCGAGCGGCGTCGACGATCCCGGTGTCGCTGACAGCGGGCTCGAGCCTTCCGGTGCCCGACGGGTCGAGCCAGGTCGTCGCCCCGATCGGGAAATGTCCGATGACCGGCGGACCGGCGGTGGGGGTGTAGACGGTGCCGCCCACGGTGAACGCGATGCCCACCATCTCCCGGGCGTAGAAGTACAGGAAACTGCCGGGGCGGTCGCCGTCCGAGGTCGTCTCGGGGTTCACCAGCAACTCGGCCGCGGCCATCGCCTCCACGTGCGATGCGACCGACACCGGGAGTCCGATCGTCCGCGACAGGATCGGACCGACCGGGGCCCCGGTCCAGCCGAGCCGGGGGTGGTCGACCAGTCCGCCCTCGGCGACCCGCCCGCCGATCGCGACGCCGGTCCACAACACCCGCCGCGACGGCCACCGCGAGGCGAACCTGCGCGCCGACAACCCGATGGCGGTGAGCGTCTGCTCGGCGGTGTCACCGACCGGGGTCGGGATCTGGATGGCGCCGACGACACGGTGCTGCAGGTCGTGGGTGGTGATCGAGGTGACCTTGAGGCCGATGTGGATGCCGACCGTGAGGAAGTCGGTCGTGTTCAGCTCGAAGGGCAGCCGGGGGCGACCGATGGCGCCGGCCGGGGCGAGGTCGGCGCGTTCCCGGACGAGTCCCGCCTTGAGCAGAGCCGTGACCTGCCGGTTCACCGTCGAGACGGAGAGCCCGGACTGCGAGGCGGCATCATCCCGGAAGATCGGTCCCTGCAGGCGCGCGATGCGCAGGACGACCGCCGACGGCTTCGTCGACAACTGCAGCTGGGGCGTCGCGATGTGGATGACCGGAGTCCTCGTGTTCAGCGGGCCGCCGGCCGCGCCGATGGCCAGGGCCCGGGAACCCGGTCGCGTCCGCGCCCCGGCGTAGAGCGGACGGGGACCCGCTGGTGGGCGGGTGCGAGTGGTGACGTGGTCGAGCGATGCGGTCATGAGATGTCCTGTCGAATGTGCCATGTCCGGCGTGACCTGCACGGAGATGGACGTGAATGTCTGACATCCGGTGGTCGGGTGACATGCCGACGACCGGGGACGGTTCAGAGATTCGGGCGACAGAGAATGCGAGCGAAAGGCAGACGGCAGCCCAACGCGGTGATCACATAGGTGACCTCCGGGATGGATGGCGTCGCGCCCTGCATGACGCCGAATCTAGCAAGGGCCACCGGACCGCGGCAAAGACGGGACGCCCCGGGTGACGAGGACCGTCTTTCGCTCACCGCGGGTTTTAGTCGACGGTGCGTGCCGTGTCGCCGAGTACGCTGCGCTGGGCGTCGAATCCTCGTCCTCTCGGGACACCCCCACATGGACGACACGGCCCCGGACGCCGGGCGGAGTGGACCGCGTTTCTCCTCGCCGCCCGAGCGCGCCAGCGTCCCGTGACGTCCCACCGCTTACAGAGAGAAGAGAATGAGCACCGACAGCATCGCCGACGAGATCAAGTTCGCCTACTGGGTCCCGAACGTCAGTGGCGGCCTCGTCACCAGTGACATCGAGCAGCGCACCAACTGGGAGTTCGAGTACAACAAGAAGCTCGCGCAGACCGCCGAGCGCGTCGGCTTCGAGTACGCACTGTCCCAGGTCCGCTACATGGCGTCCTACGGCGCGGAGTACCAGCACGAGTCGACCTCGTTCTCGCTGGCACTGCTGATGGCGACCGAGAAGCTGAAGGTGATCACCGCCATCCACCCCGGCCTGTGGCACCCGGCCGTGCTGGCGAAGTTCGGCGCGACCGCGGACCACCTGTCGAACGGGCGCTTCGCGATCAACGTCGTCTCCGGCTGGTTCTCGGGCGAGTTCAAGGCCCTCGGCGAGCCGTGGCTCGAACACGACGAGCGCTACCGTCGCAGCGCCGAGTTCCTCGAGGTGATCCGCAAGATCTGGACCGAGGACAACGTCGAGTTCGCCGGCGACTTCTACCGGATCCGCGACTTCACGCTGAAGCCGAAGCCGCTCAACACCCCCGAGCGCCCGAATCCCGAGTTGTTCCAGGGCGGCAACTCGACGGCGGCACGTCGCAACGGCGGACAGTTCGCCGACTGGTACTTCTCCAACGGCAAGGACTTCGACGGCGTCACCGAGCAGATCGAGGATCTGCGCTCGGTCGCCCAGGCACACAACCGGTCGACCAAGTTCGGCCTCAACGGGTTCATCATCGCGCGTGACACCGAGAAGGAAGCGCACGACACCCTGCGCGAGATCATCGAGAAGGCGAACAAGCCTGCGGTGCAGGGTTTCCGGGACTCCGTGCAGCAGGCCGGCAAGTCGACGTCGGACGGCAAGGGCATGTGGGCGGACTCGACGTTCGCCGACCTCGTCCAGTACAACGACGGCTTCAAGACGCAGCTGATCGGCACCCCGGAGCAGATCGCCGAGCGGATCGTCGCCTACAAGAAGCTCGGCGTCGACCTGATCCTCGGCGGCTTCCTGCACTTCCAGGAGGAGGTCGAGTACTTCGGCGAGAAGGTCATGCCGTTGGTGCGCGAGATCGAGGCCTCGGAGAAGGTCCCGGCCTGACGCCATGACACTCGCCACGCCGACGACCCGGATCGAGACCACCACCGACGCAGTGGACGCCGCGCGCGTGATCGGCGGCTGTCCCGGTCCGGGTGCGTCGGCGCGGTTGCGGGATTCCGGGCTCCTCGGCGTGGTCCTCGCGCCCGCCGACGGCGGGGTCTCCCCGTCGACGGCGACCGAGGTGGTCCGGGTCCTGGCGGTCTCCCATCTCGACCTGGCGCGGCAGGTTCGTCGCTCCCTGATCGACGGCGACGAGTCGGTCGGGCACGACCTCGTCGCCCGCCTGCTGGACACCGCGCTGGAGACGGGGTCTGCGGCAGCCGCGTTGCACGGGGTGATCGCGGCCGCGCGGGAACTCGACGGGGCCGGGAGCACCGCCCGCCCCCGACTCGGTGAACTCGCGACGGCCGTCAGCGCGGCCGAGGCCACCCTCGCCCGCGCCGGGGTCGCGGTCGACGCCGTGCGGACCTCGCCCGACGATCCCGACCTGCTCCGCGACGAGGCACACGCCGCGCTGGCCGTGGCGACGGTGCTCGCGAGTCGAGCGGCGACAGACGCCGCGCAGGCACTGATCCATGTGAGCACCGCGGCCGTACACGGGGACACCGCGGGCGCATCCGGCGACACCGCTGATCTCGACCTGCTCGGCGGGTGGGTCCTCACCGGTCGCATCGCCCGCTGACCAGCGGTCGGGGTGTTCGCGAACCCCGCCGGATGTCCGACCGCTGATCTAGGCTCGTCAGCCATGACGACCTCGATCTCGACCGACGCGGAGTTCCTCGCGATCACCGAGCCCTATCGGCGTGAGATCATGGCGCACTGCTACCGGATGATGGGCAGCCACCACGACGCCGAGGACCTGGTCCAGGAGACCTACATCCGCGCGTGGCGCGGTTACGCCGGATACGACCAGCGCGCGTCCGTGCGGACCTGGCTGCACAAGATCGCCACCAACACCTGTCTCACCGCGTTGGAGAGCAAGAAGAAGCGCCCACTCCCGTCCGGGCTCGGCAGTGACGCCCACGACCCGAGCGACACGCTTGTGATGGACAAGGAGGTGCCGTGGCTCGAACCGTGGTCCGGCACCGACGAGGTCGCGCCCGCCGAGACCGCCGACCCCGCCACGGTCGTCGACTCACGGGAGTCGATCCGTCTCGCGTTCATCGCCGCGCTGCAGCATCTGCCGGAACGTCAGCGCGCCGTGCTGATCCTGCGGGACGTCCTGCAGTGGCGCGCCGCCGAGGTCGCGTCGACGCTCGACCTGAGTGTCGCCACCGTCAACAGCCTGCTGCAGCGCGCCCGGGCACAGGTGAAGAACAGTGCCCCGCAGCGGGATTCGACCCGCGAACCCGACGACGCGGTGCAGCGCGAGACTCTCGCCCGCTACGTGGCGGCCTTCCAGGACTATGACGTCGACGCCATCGTCGCGATGTTCACCGCGTCGTCGATCTGGGAGATGCCGCCGTTCACCGGATGGTACGAGGGCGGCGACGCCATCGGCACGCTCATCCGGAAGAACTGCCCGGCGGAGAAGGCCGGCGACCAGATTCTGCTGCCCACCATCGCCAACGGGCAGCACGCGTACGGGCTCTACATGCTCGACAAGGAGTCGGGCGAACATCTGCCGTTCCAGCTGCAGGTGCTCGAACTGTCCGACGACGGGCGCACCGTCGACCATGCGGTGGTGTTCTTCGACGACGACACCGAGGCCCTGTTCGCGCGCTTCGGGCTCCCTGCACGGCCGGCGACCTGACCGCTGCACGTCTCCGACTTCTGCCGGATGCGGTGGGGGACGCCGATGGGTGACGATGTCCTCGTCATGAGCCTGCCCCTGCCCTACCCGAGCGTCCCGGCGCCGGAGCCGCCACGCGTCCGACGGCCCTGGCTGCCCGGCGTGGTGCAGGCCGAACTCGACGGCGACCCGCGACCGTTGCACGGTCGACGGACCTCCCGCGACGTCGTCGTCGACGCGCTCGTCATCGTGCTGGCGGCCGGGATCGGTGTGGTGGCTGCGGTCCCGGGCATCGGTGGCAACACGCTGTCGCTCTGGCCGGACCTCGTCGTCGGGACGGTCGCCTGCGCGGCGTTGGCGTGGCGACGTCGGTGGCCGCTGCAGATCGCGGTGGTGACCAACCTCGTCTGCATCCCGTTCACCGCGGTCGCCGGTGCCGCCTACCTCGCAACCTTCTCGCTCGCCGTCCACCGACCGCTCCGGTACGCGGCGGCCGTCGGTGTCCTCGGCGTCGTCGCCGCACAGCTCAACCTGGTGCTGGTCGCGGGCACGTCGGGGACTCAGTTCTGGATCGCCCTCGCCTTCAGCGTCCTGCTCACCGGCGGGGCGATCGGATGGGGCACCTCGATCCGCAGCCGCCGTCAGCTGTTGATCTCGTTGGCCGAACGCGCTCGACGGGCCGAGTCCGAACAGCGCGAACGCCTCGCCGCCGCCCGTGCCGGCGAGCGGGAACGGCTGGCGCGCGAGATGCACGACGTCCTCGCCCACCGCATGAGCCTGTTGTCGGTGCACGCCGGTGCGCTCGAGTACCGACCCGACGCACCCCCCGAGGACATCGCCCGCGCGGCCGGCGTGATCCGCGGCGGGGTCCACCAGATGCTCGACGACCTGCGTGACGTCATCACGATGCTCCGCGACAGCACCGACGACCTCACCGTCCGGCCGCAGTCCCTCGTCGACGTGGAGAACCTCCTCGCCGAGGGCCGCAGCACCGGGGCCCAGATCACCCCGCACATCGACATCGACGAACCCGCCGAGATCCCCGGCGTCGTCGGGCGGGCCGCCTACCGCGTGGTGCAGGAGGGACTCACCAACGCGCGCAAGCACGCCGGCTCCGTCCCGGTCTCCGTCGACGTCGTGGGCGGCCCCGGACGCGGCCTCCGGGTGACCGTCAGTCAACCGCTCAACCACTCGGCCGATCACCACCCCATCCCCGGCACGGGCACCGGCCTGACGGGTCTCGAAGAGCGGGTGACGCTGGCCGGCGGGACCCTGCACCACGGAGTCGTCGAGCACCGGTTCGTCCTCGACGCGCACCTGCCGTGGCAGTCGGGAGCCGTCGCGTGACCCGCGTCGTGCTCGCCGACGACGAGTGGCTCGTCCGCGCAGGCATCGCCACGATGATCGGCGGCGAACCCGACATCGAGGTGGTCGGTGAGGCCGCAGACGGATCCGGCGTCGTCGACCTGGTGCGGGAGACGGCCGCAGACGTGGTCCTGATGGATCTGCGCATGCCGAAGGTGAACGGCATCGACGCGACCGCCGCCGTCCGCGACCTGCGGGATCCTCCGCACGTCATCGTGCTCACGACGTTCGACGCCGACGACCTGGTTGTGCGGGCGCTACGGGCGGGCGCGTCGGGATTCCTGCTGAAGGACACCCCACCCGGTGACCTGATCGCCGCGATCCGGGCCGTCGTCGCGGGCGACCCGATCCTGTCACCGACCGTGACGCGGCGATTGATCGACCGGATCACCGGCCCCGAACGCGACGAGCGATGCGCCGCCGCGCAGCGGCAGCTGGCCGAGCTGACCGCGGGTGAGATGCGGGTGGCGACCGCTGTCGCGCAAGGTCTGTCGAATGCGGACATCGCGCGGGAACTGTTCGTCACGGTGGCGACGGTGAAGAGTCACATCTCGCACATCCTCGACAAGCTGCAGCTCACCAACCGTGTGCAGATCGCGCTCGTCGTGCACGACGCCGGTCGGGACTCCTGACGACGCCGACCGCGCGGATCGTGCGAGGGGTCAGGCGACCGCGCGGATCGCGGTGGTGCGCGCCGGGGATGCGGGGGCGGGACGGGCGACCGCGCCGGCCATCTCCGTGAGGAGGTCGACGAGTTCGCCACCGAGTGCGCGGGTGACGGCACCCACGACCTCCGACGACGCCTCCTTGCGACCCCGCTCGACCTCGGACAGGTACGTCATGGACACACCGGCTCGGTCGGCGACGTCCTTGAGCGTGCGCTGCTGGCGCTGACGTGCGGCACGCAGCGTGGCCCCGAGCAGTTCGCGCAGCAGCGGGGCAGCGACCGCTTCCGTGGTGCCCTCGTCCGCGGGGACCACATGCAGATCGGTCATCGGTGCCTCCTTCTCACGCGCGCGCGTCCCACCCGGCCGGGACCTTGCTGCCACGGTAGTGGCGGCAGCGCCGGCCGCGCCGCCCGCGACACGGGTGTTTCGCTCACAGCGGAAGGTCGGCGACGGCCTCGACGCGGCGTTCGAGGCCGTCGAGCAGCACCGACAACCCGTAGGCGAGTTCGTCGTCGTAGAAGGTCGACGCGTCACCCGCCGCGATCTCGCGCGCCGCTGCCGTGAGGGCAGGGAGGCGACCGGTGTCCCCGACGAGCGCGAGGATGCCCGTCTCGTACGAGCGGTCGTCGGGCGCGGGCGTGCCGTCGGTCCGCAACGCACCGAGCTGAGCGGCCTGCCGCACGTGGTTGCGGACGAAGCCGTCGAGCACCAGCAGCGAACTGAGGACGGCACGGGCCGACAGCCCGGTGCCGTCGAAGGCAGCGACACCCGCATCGGTCCACCCCAGGATGTTCGGTGTCGCCGGCGGGGTGGTGAGGGGGATCTCGACGATCCACGGCCGCGCCGACAGGCCCGCCGCGACAGCCCGTGTCCACGACTCGACGCGCTCGCGCCAGCTCTCGCCGGTGGCGACGTCGTCGGGACACGGCCCGTAGCCCTCGTCGAGCACCACTGCGAGCAGTTCGTCCTTGCTGTCGACGTAGCGGTAGAGCGACATGGTCGTCATCCCGAGTTCCTGCGCGACCGCCTTCATCGAGATCGCGTCCGGCCCACCCCGATCGGCCAGTCGGGTACCGGCGGCGCCGATGTCCCGGATCCCGACGCCCGGCTTCGGACCGCGCCGGGTTCCCGTCGACCGCTCCCACAACAGCTCGAGATAGCGCGGGATCGCCACGTCATCGCTGCTCACCGGGCCATCGTAACAAACTGCTTGCGGTATACGCAGATACGCATCTACTGTGCGTACGACATAAACAGTGGACTACGTACACAGTGAGGATCCCGATGATCACGACCCGTTCCCCCTGGTGGGGCCTTCTCGCGCTGTTCCTGCCGATGCTGATCGTCTCGATGGACGTGTCGGTGCTGTTCTTCGCGGTGCCGGACATCGCCGCCGATCTCCGGCCCTCGCCCGCCCAGCAGCTGTGGATCTTCGACATCTACGGGCTGGTGCTGGCCGGTCTGCTGCTCACGATGGGCGCTGTCGCCGACCGCGTCGGCCACCGACGGGTGCTGGTCGTCGGCGCGGCGCTCTTCTCCGGTGCGTCGCTGCTCGCCGCGTACTCGACGAGCGCCGAGATGCTCATCGGCGCCCGGGCCGTCCTCGCCATCGCCGGCGCGACACTGATGCCGTCGACGCTCGCGCTCATCCGGCACCTGTTCACCGACGACGGCGCCCGCGCCAAGGCAATCGGAGCGTGGTCCGCGGTGATGGCGGGCGGGGTCGCCGTCGGGCCGATCGTGAGCGGGCTGCTGCTGGAGCACTTCTGGTGGGGGTCGGTGTTCCTCGTCAACATCCCGGTGATGGTCGCGCTGCTCGTCGCGGCGCCTCTGCTGCTGCCCGGCGGGACGGGCGATCGCAGCCGCCGGATCGACGTCGTCAGCGCAGCACTGGCTCTCGGCGCGATCCTGCCGATCGTGGGTGCGATCGAGGCACTCGGGACCGACGGCCTCACGCCCACGGCACTCGCGGTGTTGACCACGGGTCTCGCGATCGGGGCGGTATTCGTGCAGCGCCAACTCGTCATCCCGCATCCGCTGATGGATCTCCGACTCTTCGCCGACCGACGCCTCGCGTCGTCGATCGTCGTCAACCTGATGGCGATGTTCGGGATCGTCGGCAACGCCGTCCTCGTCACGCAGTACCTGCAGTCGGTGCTCGGGTACTCGCCGCTCACGGCAGCCCTGTGGAGCCTCGCTCCCACCGTCGTGGTCGCGGCGGTCGCGCCTGCGTCGACGACCCTCGCGGCCCGATGGGGCCGCCCCGCGGTGATGGCCGGCGGACTCGCCGTGGCTGCGACGGGCTTCCTGATCACCTGGGGCGGTGGGACATCGGCACTGTGGGTGATGCTCGCCGCCAGCACTCTCATCGCGGGAGGTCTCGTCGCCGCGGCCACCGTCGTCGCCGACCACGTCGTCGGCGTGGCGCCCGCGGACCGAGCGGGTGCCGTCGCCGGGATGCTCGAGACGAGCAGCGAGCTCGGCGGCGGGATCGGGATCGCCGTGCTGGGCAGCGTGCTCACCGCCGTGTACCGCGCGACGGTCGACACCTCGGTTCCCGGCGTGTCCGGGGCCGCGGCCGACGGGCTCGGCGGTGCGGTGGCGACCGCGGCCCGCCTGGGCGGCGACGCGGGTCGTGGCGTTCTCGACGCCGCCCGCGTCGCGTATGTCGACGGGATGCACGTGACGTCGACCTGTGCGGCCGGACTGCTGATCGTCACCGCTCTGCTCACCCTCTCGGTCCGGGATCGCGTGCCGGCGGCACAGGCCGCTCGGTCATGATGGGCGCATGGGAGTGATCTATCTCGTCCGTCATGGTCAGGCCGACGCGAAGGCGTACGGGTCGCTCGCGGCGGCACAGTCCGAGGCGGGCGGCCTGACGGATCTCGGGGCCGAGCAGGCACGGCGGGCAGGTCGCGCACTCGCCGTGCGGACCGACCGCGTCGACCACGCGGTGTCCGGATCGCTGGCACGCCAACAGCAGACGCTGCGCCACATCCTCGACGGGTTCGCCGACGCCCCGGAGCACGGCGTCGACGAGGGGTGGGACGAATACGACCTCGGCTCGATCACGTCGGGCAGCGCATCCGACGGCGGCGTCCACGGCGCCGGGTTCCAGGCCCGACTCGACGAGGACCTCCGCACCTGGGTCGCGGCGTCCTCGACGGAGGAGGGCTCGTATCGGGCGTATCGCGCCCGCGCCGACCGGTCGCTGGAACGGCTGGCAGCACAGGCAGGTTCGGGTCGAACGGTGGTCGCGGTGTCGTCGGCGGGGACGATCGCCGCGGTCGTCGCATCGCTGTGGGGTCTCGACGACGAGACGTGGGTGGCGGTGGCCAGGACGATGATCAACACCTCGGTCACCAAGCTCCTCGCCGGCCGATCGGGGGTGTCGGTGGTCTCGGTCAACGACCACGCCCACCTCGACCTCGTCGCCGACCGAGACGTGATGACGTTCCGATGAGCGGACACGACCTGTCGGTGCTCGAGTACCTGCGACGTCACGTGGCGGGGACGCTCGATCCCGACGACCGCACGTTCCTGCGGTACCCCACGGCGATCTCCCTGCTGCTCGGGTTCCAGATCACCGAGATCGACGCGGGGACCGCCACCCTGACGGTCGTGACCGACCCGGACCTGCACAGCAACCAGCAGGGCACGGTGCACGGCGGGTTCATCGGTGAACTCGCCGACGCGGCGATCGGGACCGCTCGATCGACCACCGTCAGCCCCGGCGAGTCGTTCACCAGCATCGACCTGCGCATCACGTTCCTGCGGCCGATGTTCGCCGGGACCCTCACCGCGCGCGCGTACCCGACGCACATCGGGGCGACGGTGCAGCACTACGCATGTGACATCACCCGCGACGACGGCAAGACCGTCGCCACGGCGACCAGCACCGTCCTGACGCTCCGAGGCGACAAGGCGGTGGGCCGATGAGTTCCGACGCCGGCATGAGTCCACATCAGCGACAACCCCACCACGCGGAGGAACGATCACGATGAGCAGGACGAACCTGTCGATGTCCATCTCGGCCGACGGCTACGTCGCCGGTCCGGACCAGAGCGCCGACAACCCCCTGGGGGTCGGCGGTCCGGCATTGCACCGCTGGCACATCGGCCCCGACGCCGGCCACCCCGTGAATCAGCAGGTCATGTCGGACATGATGGACGGGATGGGTGCGACCATCATGGGCCGCAACATGTTCGGTCCCATCCGCGGGGACTGGGGCGACTCCGACTGGCGTGGTTGGTGGGGCGACGAACCGCCGTATCACTGCCCGGTGTTCGTGCTGACCCACCACGCCCACGACCCCATCGAGATGCAGGGCGGGACGACCTTCCACTTCGTCACCGACGGCATCGAATCCGCCTACCGCCAGGCCGTCGACGTCGCGGATGGTCGCTCGATCTCGATCGCCGGCGGCGCGTCGTGCGCACGCCAGGCCATCGCGGCAGGATTCGTCGACGAGATCGACCTGCAGGTCAGCGGCGAGATCCTCGGCGGCGGCGAGCGACTGTTCGACGGGTTCGCCCCGGGCGCACCCGCACTCGAACTGGTCCGGGTCCTCGAAGCACCACCCAGCACCGTGCATCTGCGCTATCGCGTCATCCGCTGACCGATCAGTACATCTAGGCGGCCGCGTCGCCCGGTCGCGCCGGCGCTCGGGAGCGGTGTTCGTGGCCGGTGGGTGTGCGGACCAGGGCTTCGTGTCGGCCGTGGTCGTCGGTGGCGGTGGTGACCTGCCAGCCGGGGTTCTCTTTCTGTCTGTTGTGGGTGCGGCATTCACCGAGGCCGTTGTCAGCGGTGGTCGGCCCGCCGGTGTGATGGGGGTGGGCGTGGTCGATCTCGGCGATCGGGGCGTCGCAATAAGGAATCCGACACGACACGTCGCGGCGGGTCAGGAACTGGCGTAGGCCTGTCGGGAACAGCCGCGCCCGGGATTCCATCGCGACCAGCGCCCCAGTCTCGGGTGCGGCGAACAACCTGCGCAGAGTGACTGTCGTGTCGTGGTCGAGTGCGTCGCCGATCAGATCCCGCGCGGTGGCGGCGGGGATCGGGCCGTAGCCCGGAACATCCGCCGCGGCGTCACTTGCACCGGCGAGAACGTCCGCGGGTGTGACGACATCGACCGCGAGGGCGACTTTCGCCGGCACTGCCACACCGGTGAGGCGACGCAGCAGGGTGTCGGCCATCACCTGGGCGTGGGTGCGGTCGTCGGACTGACAGATCAGGTCAGCTTGCTTCGTCAGGGCGGCGTAGGCGGCGATGCCCGCGGTCATCGGCAACAGCGCAGACAGTTGCACCATCGCATCCGGTTTCGGCCGCAGGCTCACCCGCCGATCCTTCGGGGCGCTGGCGTTGCGGTCGACCACGGCGTGCGGGTCACGGGAGTAGGCGATCTGCTTCGCCAGCGCCTCCACCGCCCGATCGCCGACACCGTCGAGGGTGGCGGGATCCGCGCACAGGGCGTCGTCGATCGCGCGACGGTCCTCCACCTGCAGATACCCGGTTTCGCGGACCAGGATGGTGGCCCGCCACTCCGACAAGGACCCGTCTCGGAGACGTGCGAAGGTGTTGGGCATCTCGCCCATCGCGCGGGCGAACCCCAGATGCCGACCGCCGGCGTTACCCGACACCCGCCGCGCCAATGCGACCTCCGCGGACAGTCCGCGGCAGCGTCGTTCGACGGGCACACCCGCCTCTGCCTCCGCGGCGGACCGCAACTCCTGAAACCGCAGGGTGTCGCCGGCTTGCCCGGCGGCACACACCGCCTTGATCGACTCCATCAGCGAGATGCGGTCGATCGCCTCGGCCTCATCACCGGCGGCCGGTAGGTCGGCCAGCACGGCCATGACACCACGCAGCGCCTCGCGGGCGTCGACGATGCCGGTGTGCTCCATACGCACATGTGTACACGAGGGGTCCGACAATCCCCGAGGCCCAAACACGGCCAACCGCAACCGAATTGAATGTCACACGTACCCGTGACGGTCTCTCACGTACCCGTGCCGGTCCCACACGTACCCGTGCCGGTCCTGTGTCGGAGCGATCGGTCAGCCCAGGGCGCGGAGACCCTCGGCCATGAACTCCTGGGTCGCCTCGGCGGCCTTCTCGGCCCCCTCGCCCGATGACGATCCCTGCAGCGCGCGGTAGGCGATGCCCTCGCCGATAACACCGAGTTTGAAGTTCGCCAGGGCGAGATAGAAGTCCCAGTGCGCCATCTCGACGCCGGCGGCGGTCGCGTAGCGCTGCGCGAGCTCGTCGGTGTCGGGGTAGCGGGGGCTCGTCCACGCGGCCGAGAGCCCCAGCACCCTGTCGAAGATCGGCTGGCGGTAGACGCACATCAGCGCGACGTCGGTGATCGGGTCACCCAGTGTCGACATCTCCCAATCCACCACCGCACGAACGACGCCCGGGTCGTCGGCGTCGAGGATGGTGTTGTCGACGCGGAAGTCCCCGTGCACGATCGCGTTCGCGGAGTCGGTCGGGATGTTCTCCGCCAGCAGGCCGGCGAGCCTCTCCACGTCCGGCAGTTCGCGGGTCTTCACCAAGCCCCACTGCCGCGTCCAGGTCTTCACCTGACGCGCGACGAACCCCTCCGGACGACCGAACTCGCCGAGCCCGACGGCCTGGTGGTCGACCGCGTGCAGATCGGCCAGGGTGCGGATCAACGCGTCCACGTTGCGGTCCACCGCCGCGTCGTCGAGCGCATCGAGCTCCGACGCACTGCGGATCACCGTGCCCTCGACGAACTCGACGACGGTGCAGGGTGCGCCGAGGACGGTGCCCTCGGCGTCGAACGCGACCGTCCGCGCCACCGGGACCGCCGTGCCCTGCAACGCCGACGTCACCGTCCACTCGCGGTTCATGTCATGTGCCGACGGCGTCAGACCACTCGTCGGTGGGCGACGCACCACCCACCTCGTCGTCCCGTCGGTGACCCCGAACGTCAGGTTCGAGCGCCCACCGGAGATGAGATGGACATCGAGATCGCCGGCCACCTCGACCCCGGACTCGACGAGGAACGACCGCAGGGCAACGGGATCCATGCCCGGCAACGGCGTCGTGCCTGTCATCGCGCCTCCTGCGCCTGCTGCTTCTTCGCCGCACGTCCGACGGCCCGCTTGGCGATCGCCCAGCGATGGACCTCCGAGGCCCCGTCGTAGATGCGGAAGGGCCGCAGCTCAGCCTGCAGACGCGCCAGCGGGAGGTCGTCGGTGACGCCCGACCCGCCGCACATCTGGATGGCGCGGTCGACGACCCGCGAATACGCCTCGGCGGCGAACGTCTTGGCGATCGACGTCTCGTTGCTGGCGTGACGGCCGAGATCCAGCTCGTGGCAGGCCTTCACCAGCAGCGCCCGCGACGCGGCGAGGTCGATCTCGTTGTCGGCAACCATCTGCTGGATCATGCCGAGGTCGCCGAGCCGCCCCCCGAACGCCCGGCGGCGTGCGACGTAGTCGACCCCGACCTCGTGCGCACGGACGGCGACGCCGAGCCACCGCATCACGTGCGTCATCCGCGCGGGACCCAGACGTACCTGCGCATAGCGGAAGCCCTCGTCGACCTCGCCGAGGACGTTCTCGTCGGGGACGAACAGGTCGCGGAACCTGATCTCGCAGTGCCCGCCCAGCCCGGCGCGGTCGGTGGTGCCCATGTGCCGCACGATCTCGATGCCCTCGTCCGGCGCGGGTGCGAGGAACATCGTCGCTCCCCCGCTCTCACCGGGCGAGCCCGACGTGCGGGCCATGATGATGAAGAACCCTGCGCCGTCGGCGCCGGTGATGAACCATTTGTGGCCGGTGATCGACCACCCGCCGGGGACCCGCGTCGCCGCGGTGGTCAGCGCCGAGGGGTCCGATCCCGCACCGGGTTCCGGCTCGGTCATCGCGAACGCCGAGCGGACGTCGCCGGTGGCCAGCGGGGCGAGGAACTGCTCCTTCTGCGCCGGCGATGCGATGTGGGACAGCATGTGCACGTTGCCCTCGTCGGGTGCACCGATGTTCAGGGCGATCGGCCCGAACACCGAACGTCCGCCGGCCTCGAACACCGGTGCGCGGTCGGACATGTTCAGGCCGAGGCCGCCGTACTCGACCGGCGCGTGGGGGGCGAAAACACCTGCCGCCTTCGCCTTCTCCTGCAGCTCGATGCGCAGGTGCTCGCCACCGGCCTTCTCGAAGTCGCCGTCGAACTCCTCCTCGACGGGCAGTACGACGTCGGCGATGAACGCCTGTGTCGCCTCGATCGTCCGCTGAACCTCGTCGTCGTACCGCAGGTCGACAGCCATTGTCGCTCAGGCTCCTTCGTTGCCGATGGGTGATGTGTCCCGGTCGCCGGTGTACCCGACGGCCGCACGCGCGATCCGCCCGAACCGTGCGACGATCTCGTCGGCGGACAGCCGACCGTCGGGGCGGTACCAGGTCGAGACGCCGACGCACATCGTGGTGATCGCCCGTCCCGTGTCCGCGGGGTCGCCGGTGACGAAGACGCCGGCGCGGACCCCGTCGCGGATGAGGTCGTCGACGATGCCCTGCAACTTGCGGCGCTTCTGCGTGTAGACCGGGCGGTAGTCGGGTTCCAGGCTGCGGATCTCCGACGATCCGATGAACGCCTGTGCACGACGGTGGATGTGGAACTGCAGCAGCACCTCGACGACGGCGTCGTAGCGGTCGACCGGGTCGTCGGACGCCGCGTCGAGCGCGCTCTCGGTCCGCCACGTCAGGTCGTTCATGGTCATCTCGAGCAGGCCCTGCAGCAGCGACTGCTTCGACGGGTAATGGTGGTAGAGGCCGGGCACCGAGAGCCCCGCGCGGCCGGCGATCTCTCGCACCGACGTGCCGTGGTAGCCCTGTTCCTCGAAGGCGGCGAGCGCGGCGGCGAGGGGTGCGGAGAGTTCCGACCGGTCGTAGTCGCGCCAGGGCTCCGTGACGGTCGCGCGCGCGTCGTCGGTCATGGCCTTCAACTTAGACCCGACGACCCGCTGGGTGGACGCGGACCCTACCGAGCGTTCGCACGGGAGGAGGCTTGGATCGCTGACCAGCGTGTCACGTCCCGCAGAACGTCCGGAACCGGTCGTCGAACCCGTCCGGCGCGGGGAGCGCGAACCGGGGGTCGGCGGGCACGTCGAACGGATGGGTCACCGCGTCCAGGAACGCGTGGAACGGCGTGAGGTCGCCGGCCTCGGCCGCACGCAGCGCCTCGTCGACGAGATGGTTCCGCGGGACGACGATCGGGTTCACCGCATCCATCGCGTCGGCGGTCGCCGTCGTCGCACGGTCGCCCAAAACGCCGAACCAGCGGTCGAGCCAGTCGCGGGTGGCGTCGGCGGGCGCGAGGGTCGAGGCCTCCGTCGACTCGTGGCCGGACGCGTGCGCCCACAGGTCGACCGAGAGGGCACGGAAGAACCCCGTGTGGTCGACGCGCTGCTCGCGCATCAGCGTCTCGAGATCGGTCAGCAGGGCCGACTGCGTGTCGTCGAGCGGCGACGGATCGTCGGCGGCGCGCACTCCGATCTTGCGAGCCATGACCGCGGCGAGGTGGTGCTCGTACCGCGCCGCGTAGGTGGCCAGCGACTCGGTGAGTCGGCCGATCGCCGCGTCGGCGTCGACCTCGCCGTCGTCGCGTGCACCCACCAGCGGGATGAGCGACTCGGCGAATCGTGCGAGGTTCCAACCGATCACCGCCGGCTGGTTGCCGAACGCGTACCGCCCGACGGTGTCGATGGAGCTGTAGACGGTGCCGGGGTCGTGGGCGTCGAGGAACGCGCACGGCCCGTAGTCGATGCTCTCCCCGGAGATCGTCGTGTTGTCGGTGTTGAGCACCCCGTGGATGAACCCGACGCCGGTGTACCGCGCGATCAACGACGCCTGGGCATCGAGGACGCGCTCGAAGAACGCGACGACGCGATCGGGGACATCGTCGATCGTGAGCAGATCCGGGTGGTGCCGGGCGATGGCGTGGTGCGTGAGGTCGACGACGAGCGGGCCACGGCGGACCGCGAACTCGAAACTGCCGACCCGCAGATGACTGGCCGCGATCCGGGCGAGCACCGCGCCGGGCTCCGGACCCTCCCGCTGCACCGACTCACCCGTCGACGTCACCGCCAGCGACCGCGTCGTCGGCACACCGAGCGCGTGCATCGCCTCGGACACGAGGTACTCCCGCAGCATCGGACCGAGCACCGCCTTGCCGTCGCCGCCGCGCGCGAACGGCGTGCGCCCGGATCCCTTGAGGTGCAGGTCGTGTCGAATGCCGTCGGCGGCGACGAGTTCGCCGAGCAGCAGCGCCCGACCGTCACCGAGCAGGGGCGAGAAGTTGCCGAACTGGTGACCCGAGTAGGCCATCGCGACGGTCGTGGTGTCGGCCGGCGGGACGGAACCGGAGAGGACGGCCGCGCCCTCCGCACCGCGGAGACGATCGGGGTCGAGGCCGAGTTCCCGGGCCAACGGCTCGTTGAGGACGACGATCTGGGGATCGGGGACGACGTCGCCGGACCACGGGACGCACATGCCCTCGAGGTCGCGCACGAAACTCGTGTCGAGGTCGACGAGGCCGCGGATCGCGGTGGGGGCGCTCATCTCGTCCAGGGTAGCCACTCGACGCCACGACGAAACCGCTCTGCAACGCCCTGCAACGCTGTCGGTGGCCACTCCGGCGCACCTACCGTCCGCTCACACCGCCACCGCTCCCACGAGGCGGACCACAGGAGGACACCATGAGGGCAGCGCGATTCCACGGCCGTGAGGACATCCGCATCGAGGACGTCGCCGAACCCGACCTCCGCCCGGGGACCGTCGCGATCGACGTCGCCTGGTGCGGCATCTGCGGCACCGATCTGCACGAGTACCTCGAGGGCCCCATCTTCACCCCGGCGCCCGGCCACCCGCACCCGCTGACCGGCGAGGACGCGCCTGTCACGATGGGCCACGAGTTCTCCGGCACCGTCAGCGCCGTCGGCGAGGGCGTCGACGACCTCGCGGTCGGGGACGGTGTCGTCGTCGAGCCGTACGTGGTGTGCGACGAGTGCCGCCCGTGCCGCGAGGGCAACTACCACCTGTGCACGCGAATGGGTTTCATCGGCCTCGCGGGCGGAGGCGGTGGACTGAGCGAGAAGGTCGTCGTGCCCCGGCGCTGGGTACACCCCGTCGGCGACATGCCCCTCGACCAGGCCGCGCTCGTCGAACCTCTCTCGGTGGCCCACCACGCCGTCGAACGCAGCGGTGCCCGCGCCGGACAGACGGCGCTCGTGGGCGGCTCCGGCCCGATCGGCCTGCTGGTCGCGGCGGTGCTCCGCGGACTGGGGGTCACCGTCATCGTCTCCGAGGTGAGCGCCGCGCGGATCGAGCGGGCGCGGGGCGTCGCCGACCACGTGCTGAACCCCCGCGACGGGGCGATCGGGGACCGGGTCCGCGACCTCACCGACGGCCTCGGCGCCGATCTGGGTTTCGAGTGCGCCGGGGTGAACCAGGTGCTCGACGACGTGCTCGACGCCGTCCGTCCCGCCGGTGTGGTGGTCAACGTGTCGATCTGGGGTGCGCCCGCGACCGTCGACATGCAGAAGCTGGTCCTCAAGGAGATCGACCTGCGCGGCACCATCGCCTACGTCCGCGACCACGCCGCCGCGATCGCGCTGGTGCAGGACGGGACCGTCGACCTCGCACCGTTCATCACCGGGCGCATCGGTCTCGACGACCTGGTCGAGGACGGCCTGCGCACCCTGATCGACCACAACGACACCGCGGTGAAGATCCTGGTCAGCCCGTCGGCGTAGCGGTCAGAAGCCGCCCGCCACGCGCACCAGGGTCCGCCCGATCCGTTCGCCGCGCTTGATCTCGGCCAGCGCCGAGTCGACGTCGGAGACGGCCACCTCGGTGGTGATCCGGTCGAGGTGGGGTGGCCGGAGGTCGTCGGCGAGACGCGCCCACAGCGCGCGACGCCGCTCGATCGGGGCCTGCACCGAGTCGATCCCGAGGAGTGCCACGCCGCGCAGGATGAACGGCATCACCGTCGTCGGGAGGCCCGCGCCGCCGGTCAGTCCACTCGCGGCGACCGCACCGCCGTAGCGGATCGTCGAGAGGACCCACGCGAGCGTCGGTCCGCCGACGCAGTCGACTGCCGCGGCCCACGTCTCGCTGCCGAGCGGTTTGATCTTCGCGTCGGGGTCCTCGGGGACGCGGCCGATCACCTCGGCGGCGCCGAGCTCCATCAGCAGGTCCCGGGCATGGTCCTTGCCGCTGGACGCGACCACCTCGTACCCGAGGCCGGCCAGCAGATCGACGGCGACGATGCCGACGCCACCCGATGCGCCGGTGACGAGCACCTTGCCGTCGTCGGGTCGCAGTCCGCGGTCGACGAGGGCGGCGACGCTCATCGCGGCGGTGAAGCCGGCGGTGCCGATCGTCGCGGCCTCGGCGGGGCTCAGTCCGTCGCCGAGCGCGACGATCTCCTCGGCGGGACCGACGGCACGTTCGGCGTACCCGCCGTGACGCGAGACCCCGGTGGCGTAGCCGTGGAGCAGGACGGGATCGCCCGGGGCGAACGACGGGTCGTCGCTGGAGGCGACGGTGCCGGCGAGGTCGATGCCGGGGACGATCGGGTAGTTGCGGACCACCCCGCCCTTCGGCGTGATCGCCAACGCGTCCTTGTAGTTGACCGACGAGTGCGTGACGTCGATGCGGACGTTCCCGTCGGGCAGGAAGCTGTCGTCCACCGTCTCGGTCTGCAGGACGATGTCGCCGTCGGACTCGCGGGCCACGCGTGCGGAGAATGTGCTCACCGGATCGACGCTAGCGTGTGGGCGTGCGCACCCACGACGACATCGTCATCGGAGCCGGCCACAACGGACTGACCGCCGCCGCCTTCCTCGCGCGGGCGGGTCGTCGGGTGCTGGTGCTCGAACGGTCTGATCACGTCGGCGGTGCCGCGATCTCGGCGGAGGTGTTCCCCGGTGTCGCGGCACGGTTGTCGCGCTATTCGTATCTGGTCTCCCTGCTGCCCCACCATGTGATCGCCGATCTCGACCTCGATCTGCGCCTCGTCCGGCGTCGGTACTCGTCGTACACGCCGATCCCTGGTGACCCCGGACGCGGGATCCTCGTCGACGCCCACGACGA
Organism: Williamsia sp. SKLECPSW1; assembly: GCF_054332755.1. Taxonomy (NCBI): domain Bacteria; kingdom Bacillati; phylum Actinomycetota; class Actinomycetes; order Mycobacteriales; family Nocardiaceae; genus Williamsia; species Williamsia sp. SKLECPSW1. The sequence continues at coordinate 1,382,889 of NZ_JBTGLI010000001.1, forward strand.
CGACGTCACGCGCGCCTCCTTCCGCGCCGCGACCGGATCGGACGACGATTTCGTTGCGTGGCAACGGTTCTACGCCTCCATGGGTTCGGTCGCGCAGCGATTGTTCCCGACGATGACCCGACCGCTCCCCTCTCCGGAGGAGGCGCGGGAGCTCGTCGGCGAGGTGTGGTCGGATCTGGTCGACCGGCCGCTCGCGGCCTGGCTGCGGCGGGAGTTCGCCGACGACACCGTCCGGGGCATCGTCGCGACCGACGCGCTCATCGGGACCTTCGCCGACCTCGACGCCCCGTCGCTGCGACAGAACATCTGCCTGCTGTACCACCTCATCGGCAACGGGTCCGGTGACTGGGATGTGCCCGTCGGTGGGATGGGTGCGGTGACCGGAGCGCTCGCCCGCGCCGCTCTCGACGCGGGAGCCGAGATCGTCACCGGCGCAGAGGTAGTCGGCGTCGACCCCGGTGATGGGACGGTGACATGGCGGACCGCGGCCGGTGGCGACGAGGCGCGCGCGACGTCGGTGCACGCGGCGTGCGCACCGGCTGTGCTGAACGGGATGCTCGACGAACCCGTTGCGACGGAACAGAATCCGCGCGGCTCGCAACTCAAGGTGAACCTGTTGCTGACCCGACTGCCGGAACTGCGCGATCCCACCGTCGACCCGGTCGCCGCGTTCTCGGGCACCTTCCACGTCAACGAAGGCTTCGATCAGGTCCAGGCCGCCTACCGACAGGCTGCGACCGGGCAGATCCCCACGGTCCCGCCGTGCGAGATCTATTGCCACACACTGTCCGATCGCAGCATCCTCGGGCCCGGCACCGACGGGATGCAGACACTGACCCTGTTCGGGTTGCACATGTCGCCGGAGGTGTTCGCCCGTTCCGGTGCGCGCGACGAGGCGCTCGCAGCGACACTGCGGTCGCTGGACTCGGTGCTCGCCGAACCGGTGATGGACGTCGTCGCGCGGGACGCGAACGGGGATCCGTGCATCGAGGTGCGCACCCCCGTCGACCTCGAACGGTCCCCCGGACTGCCCGGCGGCAACATCTTCCACCGCTCGCTGCAGTGGCCGTGGGCGGAACGTGACGACGAGGTCGGCACGTGGGGCGTCGAGACCCGACACCCGCGACTGAGCATCGCCGGCGCAGGCGCGCGACGCGGCGGTGGCGTCAGCGGCATCCCCGGCCACAACTCGGCCCGATGGGCGCTGCAGTAGACCGGAACCCCACCCCCACCCGTCTGTTGGGCGGCAGGAGCCGTCCGTTGGGCGGTAGGAACCGTTTGTTGGGCGATTCGGCCGCTCGACCGTCCGCGGCTGCGGCGAGGGATTCGCCGTGCATCACAGATCCGTGCGGGCACCATGGAACGCATGAGTTCGTCGAGCCCATCGATCCTCGCGACGACGGAGTCCTCGCCACCCTCGTGGAGGCGTGCGGGGAAACCGGTTCGACCGCACTGGTGGAGCGCCGATCCTGGCCGCGATGGCGGCGATGGATCTCGACCTCTATGCGTGCGGGGTCGTTACTCTGACGTGACCGGAAGCTGCCTCGACGAGCCGATGACAGGTCCCTGCCGCCCAACAGACGGTTCCTAGTGCCCAACAGACGGTTCCTAGTGCCCAACAGACGGTTCCTGGTGCCCAACAGACGGGTCAGGGACGCGGGGCGTGACCGCGCAGGACCGGGAGGACCTCGTCGACGAAGAGCGGGGCGAGGTCGTCGCGGCCGTCGTCGGTGACGTCGTGCCAGCGCAGTTCGTCGATCTCGGCGGCGACCGCGATGTGCGACCCGTCCCCGTCGACGGTGCCGCAGTCGAAGACGTCGGCCAGCAGCACCGTGTCGGCCTCGTTCGCCGCGACGGCCTCGATACGACCCCACGACCGCACCGTCGCGGGGTCGAGGTCGATCCCGACCTCCTCGGCGATCTCGCGGACCACCGTGTCCAGCGGCGTCTCCCCGGATTCCGGCTTTCCGCCGGGCATCATGAACCGGCTGGTGCCACGTTTGCGGACCAACAGGACGCGTCCGGTCGCGTCGCGGATGATCGCGGCGCTGACCACGATCGGCTCAGTGGCCACCGGCGAGGCGCTTGTTCACCAGGCGGGTGAGGTAGATCGGCGAGAACCGCGACCCGGCCTGCAGCACACGCGTCTGCGTGCCCACCGTGTAGTGCACCTGGTGGATCACCTTGCTGAACAGGTTCGGCTCGGCCGCCTCGAGGATGCGGTCGGCGACGTCCTGCGGCCCGAGCTTGATGCCGAGGCGATCGGTGGTGCCGGTCTTGATGTTCGCGGTCATCGCGGTCTGCACGTACAGCGGCCAGATGGCGCAGACGCGGATCCCGTACCCGCCCCACTCGATGTCGAGGGCCTCGGTGATCGACCGCACGAAGTGCTTCGTCGAGCTGTAGTTGGCGAGTTCGGCCTGGCCGTAGATCGCCGACGCGGAGGCGAGGTTGATCGCGACCGAGTTCTTGGTCGCCTTGAGATACGGGAAGGCGGCGTGCAGGCCGTTCACGACGCCCTTGCAGTTGATGTCGATCTCCTTGTGGAGGGTCGACACCTTGATCTCCTCGAACTTCCCGGCGATGAGGATCCCGGCGTTGTTCAGCATCACGTCGAGGCGACCACCGGTGGTGTCGGTGAACTCCTTCAGACGCTCGGCGAACTCGTCGGCGTCGGTGACGTCGAGGTGGCCGACGACCGCGGTGGTGCCGAGATCCTCGATCTCGTCCTTCAGCGACTTCAGGCCCACCTCGTCGATGTCGTACCCACCCACGATGTAGCCCTTGCGGGCGAACGAGAGGGCGGTCTTGCGGCCGATCCCCGCCGCCGCACCGGTGATGAACACGCTCTTCCTCGAGGCCATGCGTCGAATTCTCACACGACCGCGTGTCAGATGACAATCGCGACGAGCGGCCCGGGACGCGCTCGACGAGCGCTCCCCGGCACCGACGCCGGAGGGGCCGCACCGCCGTCCGCGTTACGCTGTGCGGCGATGTCCACCACGAACACCACCTCCGCAGCCGGGGACGACCTGCCCGTCGAGTCACGTCGACTCGTCGGCTGGAGCCGCACCACCCCGATCCTGGGTGACGTCCTGTCGACCCCCGACGTCGAGGTGGTCGCCGCGGCGGTCGCCCGCGTCGCCGACGCCGAGGCCGACAAGCCGTCGTACCTGCGCAGGGGCATCATCGCCCGCGGTCTGGGCCGGTCCTACAACGAGTCGGGGCAGAACTCCGGCGGCCTCACCGTCGACATGACGCGCATCCGGCGGATCCACTCCGTCGACGAGGCGACCGGCATCGTCGACGTCGACGCCGGCGTGAGCCTCGACTCGCTGATGCAGGTGGCGCTGCCGTTCGGACTCTGGGTCCCGGTGCTCCCGGGAACCCGCCAGGTGACCATCGGCGGTGCGATCGCCCACGACATCCACGGCAAGAACCACCACAGCCAGGGCAGCTTCGGCAACCACGTCGTCGAGATGACCCTGCTGGTCGCCGACGGCCGGATCCTCACCCTCACCCCCGGCGGCAGTCCCGACGACCCCGACGGCTCCATCTTCTGGGCCACCGTCGCCGGCATCGGCCTGACCGGCATCATCCTGCGCGCGAAGATCCAGATGAAGCGCACCGAGAGCGCCTACTTCATCGCCGACACCGCCCGGACGTCGTCGCTGCAGGAGACGATCGACCTGCACCTCGCCGACGGCTTCGAGGACGGCTACGAATACGCCTCCGGCTGGTTCGACTCGATCAGCGCCCCGCCGAAACTCGGTCGCGGCACGTTCTCGCGGGGCAACCTCGCGCGGGTGGACGAACTGCCCGCCGATCTGCAGAAGGATCCGCTGGCGTTCGACAACAAGCCGCTGGTCCGGTTCCCCGACATCTTCCCGCGTGGCCTGGCCAACAAGGCCAGCTTCGCGCTGGTCGGCGAGGCCTACTACCGCATCGGCCCGCCGAGCGAGGGCAAGGTGAAGAACCTCGCGGGCTTCTACCACATGCTCGACGTGTTCGGTGACTGGAACAACGCCTACGGCCGCGGCGGCGGTTTCTGCCAGTACCAGTTCATCGTGCCCACCGGGAACGAGGCGGAGTTCACCCGCACCATCGAGTTCGTGCAGGCGTCGGGGCACGTCAGCTTCCTCAACGTCATCAAGCTGTTCGGCGAGGGCAATCAGGCGCCGCTGTCGTTCCCGTTCAAGGGCTGGAACGTCTGCCTCGACTTCCCCGTCAAGCGCGGCCTCGCCGAGTTCCTCGACGACCTCGACCGCCGCGTGATGGCGATGGGCGGGCGGCTCTACACGGCGAAGGACTCGCGGACCAGCGCCGCGTCGTTCCACTCGATGTACCCGAGGATCGACGAGTGGATCGCGGTGCGCCGCCGGATCGACCCGGATGGCGTCTTCATGTCAGACATGGCCCGCCGCCTCGAACTCGCCTGAGCCGCATCCAGTTCCACCACCACATCGCCCATCGGGAGAGGACCCCATGATCAACGCCGTCGGCGTCCCGCAATCGCTGCTGCTGCTCGGGGGGTCCTCCGAGATCGGCCTGGCGATCTGCGAGGAGTACCTGCGGAAGGGCCCCATGCACGTCGTGCTGGCCACCGTCCCGGGTGACCCGGCCGGTGACGCCGCGATCGAGAAGATGCGTGCGGCCGGCGCGGCGTCGGTGCGACGCATCGACTTCGACGCCCTCACACCCGACACCCACGCCGCCGTCGTCGACGAGGCCTTCGCCGAGCGGGACATCGACGTCGCCATCGTCGCGTTCGGTGTCCAGGGTGTGGACGAGGAGCTGTGGCAGGACCAGCGCAAGGCCGTCTTCACCGCGCAGATCAACTACACCGCGGCGGTGTCCGTCGGTGTCCTCGTCGGCGAGAAGATGCGCGCACAGCGCCACGGACAGATCATCGCGATGAGTTCGGTCGCCGGTGAGCGTGTCCGCCGCTCGAACTTCGTCTACGGCTCCACCAAGGCCGGCCTCGACGGCTTCTTCCTCGGGCTCGGGGAGGCGTTGCGGGAGTACGGCGTCCGGGTGCTCGTGATCCGGCCCGGCCAGGTCCGTACGCGGCTCTCGGCCCACGTCGAGGAGGCGCCGTTGACGGTGAACAAGGAGGACGTCGCCCAGCTCGCGGTCCGAGCCGCCGACGCGGGCAAGGAGATCGTCTGGGCGCCGCCGCCGTTCCGCTTCATCATGATGGTGCTGCGGCACATCCCGCGGCCGATCTTCCGCCGCCTCCCCATCTGAGGCGCACCGTGACCGTCGCGGACACACGTCGCGCCACCGCCGTGCCGGGTGGGCCGGTGCGCCCGCGCGCCACCCACCTCCGCGGCGCCGCGGCGATCGTCGGTGCTGCGGTCACCGCGGCCGTCGTGGCGTCGGTCGCCCTGCTGGTGATCGGTCAGGTCGAGTGGCCGGCGTTCAACTCCTCCAACGTGACCGGGGCGCTGACGACGCTCGGGCAGACCGTCGCGGTCGTCGTGCTGCTGGTCGCGGCGCTCCTGTCCCGGGCAGGACGTGCCTCCCGCCTGGTGGCGCCGCTGGGATGGGTCGGGATCGCCGGGTTCATGACGGTCACCCTCGCGATGCCGCTGGGCGCGACCAAGCTCTACCTGTTCGGCATCTCGGTGGATCAGCAGTTCCGGACGGAGTACCTGACCCGCCTGACCGACACCCATGGCCTCGCGGACATGACCTACTGGGGCCTCGCGCCGTACTACCCGGCGGGCTGGTTCTGGCTGGGCGGTCGCTACGCGAACGCGGTCGGGCAGCCCGCATGGGAGGCCTTCAAGCCCTGGTCCATCCTCTCGCTCGCGGTCGCCGCCGCGATCGCACTCGCCCTGTGGTCCAGGATGATCCGCACCGATCGCGCCATCGCCGTCACGCTGGCGACGGCCGCGCTCACGATCTACTACGCGGGTCCGGAACCGTACGCCGCGGTGCTGATCCTCGTCGGTGCACCGATGCTGGTCGTCATCCTGCACGCCCTGCGCTCGGGCAGCGTCCCCGCCCTCGTCGCCGGCGGACTGTTCCTCGGCGTGAGCGCCACCTTCTACACGCTGTTCACCGGCCTGTTCGCGCTGACCGCGGTGCTCATGGCCGTGTGGCTGATCGTCGACGCGGTCCGATCCGCCTCCAACGCGGCCGTCCCCCCGGAACAGGTGCGTGGACAACGGTTCCGGGTCATCCGGACGGTCGTGCTGCGGCTCGTCGGGATGGGCGTCCTCTCCGGCCTCGTCGCGCTGTCGGTGTGGGCGCCGTATCTGTGGGCCCGGTTGCGGTCCCGCCCCGCGAGCGGGGGCACCGCCGAGCACTACCTGCCCACGAGCGGGGCGACGCTGCCGGTGCCGATGCTCCACCTGAACCTCATCGGCGTCCTGTGCGCGATCGGCCTGGTCTGGATCGTGGTGCGGATCCGCACCCGCACCGTGGCGCTGGCCCTGGGGATCACGACCATCGCCGTCTACCTGTTCTGCCTCCTGTCGATGGCGATCACCGCGATCGGCACGACCTTGTTGGCGTTCCGGCTCGAACCGCTGCTCGCCGTGGTGCTCGGCGCCGCGGGGGTCTTCGGGGTGGTCGAACTCGCGCGCGTCGCGGTGGACCGCTTCGGCGACATCCGCTTCGGTGTCGTGGTGCTCGCACTGATCGGGGCGATCGCGGTCGCCCAGGGCATCCCGTCGCATCTGTCCGCCGAGATCACCACCGCCTACACCGACACCGACGGCTACGGGGTGCGCGCGGACAAGCGACCGCCGGGCGCGGAGTCGTACTTCCCGAAGATCGACGAGTTGGTCCGCGCGCAGACCGGTCGCCCACGCGACCAGACCGTGGTGCTGACCGCCGACTACGGCTTCCTCTCGATCTACCCCTACTGGGGCTTCCAGGGGCTCACGTCGCACTACGCGAACCCGTTGGCCGAGTTCGACAAACGTGCCGCGGCCATCGAACGGTGGTCGAAGCTCACGACCCCGCAGGAGATGATCGCCGCCCTGGACGCCTCGCCGTGGCGCCCGCCGTCGGTGTTCCTCTTCCGCTACAGCTCCGACGGTTACGCCCTGCGGCTGGCCTCGGACGTCTATCCCAACGACCCGAACGTGAAGCGCTACACCGTCACGTTCGCGGCCGCCGCATTCGCCGACCCCCGGTTCACCGTGACCGAGATCGGCCCGTTCGTCCTGGTGGTGCGACGATGACCGGATCCACGATCGAGACGCTCGACGACGGGAGCGGTGGACACGTCCACTTCGTCCACACCGACCACGTGAACTGGGTTCTCCTGCAGGACGACTCGGGGATCACGATGATCGACGGCGGCTACCCGAAGCAGGCCGGCGCGGTCGAGGACTCGCTGGCACGGGTCGGCGGGAGTGCCGCGGACGTCCGGGCTGCGCTCGTCACCCACGCCCACGTCGACCACATCGGCGGCCTTCGCGTACTCGCGGAGCGTCACGGGTTCCCCGTCTACGCCGACCCCACAGAGGTGCGCCACGTCCGGCGTGAGTACCTCGAGCAGGCGGGACCGATGGACCTCGCACCCCTGCTCTATCGGCCCCGCGTCGCTCGCTGGCTGCTCGAGGTCGGGCAGATGGGTGTCCTCGACCGGGCCGGGATCGATGCGGCGCAACCGTTCCCGACGGCCGGCGCGCTGGACCTCCCGGGCCGCCCGCAGCCGATCGCCTGCCCCGGTCACACCAGCGGCCACAGCGCCTACCTCGTCGGCGGCGGCCACATCCTGGTGTCCGGCGACGCGCTCATCACCGGACACGGGATCAGCGCCGTGCACGGACCGCAGTGTCTGCACAAGGCCTTCCACCACGACATCGCCACCAACCGGGCCTCGGTGCAGGCCCTCGCGGCCCTCGACGTCGACGTCGTCCTCCCCGGCCACGGACCGGCCTTCCACGGCCCGATCTCCGACGCGGTGGACACGGCCCTGCGCTGACGCACGCGGCACTGAGTTGCGGACCGTCTATCCGTGAGGTTGGCTGGTCGCATGCCCGCATCTGCGAGCGACGGCACCATCTGGGTCGTCGATCTGACCTACACCGCGGCGTTGACCGAGGTCGACCGTTGGCGCGACGCCCATCTCGCCGTGCTCGCCGACTTCGCCGGACGGGGGGTGGTCGCGGCGTCGGGGCCGAAGGACCCCCGGACGGGCGGCATCATCGTCACCCACCCGGTCGCCCGCGCCGCGGTCGACGAGCTCATCGCCGCGGACCCGTTCGCCATCAAGAGTGTCGCCGACTACGTCGTCACCGGGCTGCATCCGCCCCCGACGGCCGTCTGATCCGACATCAGGACGAGCAGCTCGGCGAGACCTCGGCGAGGACACCGCGCACCGAGAGTGCGCCCTGCAGGGTGTAGCGGCCGGGCTCGGGGGCGCGGACCGTGACCCAGTCGTCGGGTGTGGAGTCGAGGCACGCCGTGCGCGTGGGATCGGTGTCGCTGCGCGCGACGAGGTATCGGTTGGGCCGGATCTGGATCGGGTGCGTGTCGGTGTCGGGGATGTCGACCACCATCTCCGACGGCGTCTCGGTGATCAGCGTCAGCGGCGCCGGCACCACCGACGCCGCGTTCGCGACCCGGAAGAGCCGCCAGCCGCCGCCGTGCCACGTCTCGGTGAGGTACGGCAGGCCGCCGTCGACCAGTGCGGCCTCCTTCTCGGCCTGTCGGAGTGGCTTGTCGGACACGGCCACCCAGGACACCGCGTTCTCGGTGAGCCACTGTCGGTAGGACCGCGGGGTGAGTGCACCGTCCGTGTAGAAGATCGGGTTGTACCGCGAGTCGCTCTGGTTCTCCCACCCGCGGGCGAGTTTCACGAGCGAACCGAGTTCGTGCGACCCCGCGTGTGTTCCGGCGTCGATCAACTCCACGCGGTGGTTGATCAGCCCGGGCCCGCTCAGCAACGCGAGACGCAGTGGGGTGTAGTCACTCTCGGAGACACCGGAGTCCGCGACGGCCACCTGGTCGGCGACGGCCACGAACCCCGCGTAGGACACCGCGGGGATCAGGGCGACGAGGACGACGATCAGCGAACGTCTCGAGAAGAAGAGCACCATGCACGGCAGCACGAGGCAGAAGAACCGACTGAGGTTGGACCCCACACCGTTCGGGATGGCGAAGATGACGATCGCCACGGCGAGGGCGATCGGTGCGACGTACCGGTGGGGCCGCGCCCACAACGCCACACCGCTGCCGACACCGATGAGGACGACCCAGAACAACGTCGTCCACGGGAAGCCCTGGGCCCCGGGGGCACCGAAGAGGACGAACGGGACCAGGACACCGAGACCGGCTCCGACGAGGAGTGTCCACAGGTCGCGGGATCGGCGGTCGGGGCCGAGGAGGAACCCGACCGCCGCGAGTCCGACGAACGCCGGCGCCAGCGGACTCGCCAGCCCGGAGACGACCAGGAGCGCCGCCGCCAGTGCGCTGCGCCGGTGTCCGGCTGCGAGGACGGCGGCCAGTGCCACCGCGGCACCGACGGCGAACGCCACCCGGCCGGACATCATGTTCAGGATCGCCGCGATGGCGATGGCCCACGTCGTCAGGGTCGGGCGGGCGGCGAGGGGCGCCGACGAGGCACCCGGACGCAGGTGGGCGATCGGGTGGGCGAGCGCCGCGATCGCGAGTGTGGCGATGGCGAGCAGGGCCAACGAGCCGACGAGCGTCGACAGCGCGGGGACGATCAGCGAGTAGCTCCCCGGGCTGACGCCGCCGTACCAGCCGAACCAGTACCCGAGTCCGACGCCCGACCGCGCCGCCTCCTCGCGGGCGATGGCGGCCTGCAGGTCACCGAGTGTGGGTCGCGCGATCACCAGGGCCACGGTCGCCACGACGGCGACGAGGAACGGGAGCGCGACGACCCACGACGGCGTCGTGGCGGTCCGGCCGGGGCGCCCGCCCCGGCCGATCACGGACGCGTGGTCGGCGGTGCGGTCGGGAGGGTCGTCCCCGGACGGGTCGTTCCGTCGTGACGAGTCGACGGGTCCTGCGGGGCGCACGGGTCGAGGGTATCGGTGCCGGTGGCCTCGACGGGTGCGGGTGCGACGGGGATGCCGGCCTCCTCGCGCAGGGCTGCGACGTGGCCGCTGACCCGGGCCGCCCACAGCCGCCGGACCCCGAAGACGATGCCGGCGGCGATGGCGAGGGTGCCGAGCCCGGCGAGGACGTCGAGGATGAAGTGGTTGCCCGACCCCATGACGACGAAGAACGTGCTGAACGGGTAGAGGGCGCCGAGGATCTTGACCCACCGGCGACGGGCGAGGAACACCAGCGTGAGCCCGCACCAGGCGGCCCACGCGCAGTGCAGTGACGGCATCGCGGCGAACTGGTTCGAGATCGCGTCCGACCCGGGAGCTCCGGACTCCGGCCACCACCCCCAGGAGGAGGTCTGGCTCATCACGTCGATGAAGCCCTCGTGATGCAGCAGCCGCGGCGGGGCCGTCGGGTACCAGTAGAAGCCGATCAGGGCGAGCACCGTGGTGATGATCAGCACCGCGCTCACGCGGCGGTAGTAGGCGCCGCGTCGGAAGAACAGCCAGATCAACACCGCGGGCGTGACGATGAAGTGCAGGGACGCGTAGTGCACGGCGACGACGTCGGCCACGACAGTCGTCTTGTGCACCCACTCGTTCAGGGGACGCTCGAGAGCGAAGTGCCAGCGGTCCTCGAAGGCCAGGATCGACCCGGCGTTGCGGTAGGCCGTCGCCGCGACCTCGCCGACGCTGTTCCGGATGAGTGAGTAGACGGCGTAGAGCGTGGCGATGACGGCGATCTCCACCCACCAGCGGGGCCGCGAGAAGTAGGTCAGGACGGCCGAGAGGACCCGGAAGCGACTGCGCGTCAGAGACGCCTCGACGTCGTGCAGCGGATCCTCCACCGGGGCCGTCCCGTCACGCGTGACAGGGTTTTCCGCCGAGGGACGAGAACCCGACATGGCGTCCCTCCCTCGCGACCCGCTGAACATTGCGAGGAATACTAACGGAGGACCACTGGCGTCCCATCCCCCACGCAGAGGGGTACATCGGGTGAACAGGACGCCGGCGGGGACGCGATCACTGGTCAGAACCGGCGCCGACCGGCTCTCGTGTGATCTACGTCACCGGGCGGTGATGCGCTCGGCGAGTGTCCGGATCGCGAAGTCGTAGCCCTGGACGCCGCATCCGGCGATGACCGCGAGCGCGATCGGCGACACGTACGAGTGGTGGCGGAACGGCTCCCGCGCCGCGACGTTCGACAGGTGCACCTCGACGATCGGCACCTCCGGCACGACGAGCGCGTCCGCGAGGGCGACCGAGGTGTGGGTCCATCCGCCGGGGTTCACGACGATCCCCGCGACGGCCCCCCGGGCCTCGTGGATCCAGTCGATCATCTCGCCCTCGTGGTTGGTCTGGCGGGCGACGAGGGCCAGACCGACGTCCCGGGCGGCCCGTTCCGCGACCTCGACGGCGTCGGCGAGGGTCGCGGTCCCGTACACCTCGGGCTGGCGGGTCCCGAGCATGTTCAGGTTCGGCCCGTTCAGCAGCAGGACGGTCTGTGCGGACATGGGACAACTCTAGGACGCGGCCCTCTGGTTACGATCACGTCTTGTGCCTGACGACCGTCCATCTCGACGAGCGACGGGCGACCGGGTGAGGATCGCCAAGGTCGTCGCCGTGATCGCCGGGCTGCTCGGCGTCGTGCTCGCCCTCGCCACCCCCCTGTTGCCGGTCACCCAGACCACCGCACAGATCGACTGGCCCCAGTCGTCGTCCTCCTCGCAGTCCGGCGAGGCGCAGTCCGGGTCCGATCCGGTGCGATCGGTGATCGCACCGCTGGTGAGTTACGTCCCGATCGACATCGAGATGTCGGTGCCGTGTTCGGCTGCCGCACTCCTGGGCGGGCCGGGCCGATCGGTGCTGGTGTCGACGACACCGAAGGACGCCGACAAGGCGGTGGAGCGCGGCCTGTTCGTGCGCCTCTCCGGACGCAGCAGCGATGCCCTCGACACCCGGTCCGTCGAGGTCGTGGTGCGCAACATCCCGCTGGTGAGCGCGACCGTCGCGCAGATGCGGCAGCAGGGGTGTCGGTCCATCGAGGTCCGCGCGGATGCCGACGAGGTGACGGCACAGTTCGTCGGCATGACCGACAGTGACGGACAACCGTTGCAGGGCAGCACATCCGGTGGGGATCAGCGTCCGCAGCTGACGGGCGTGTACACCGATCTCACCGCCCCGCGCGCGCAACTCGACGGCCTCACGGTGCACGCCACCGTCGACTCCCGGTACTCCACCGCCTCGACGGCGATCAAGTGGGCCGCCATCGGGGTGGGCGTGGTGATGACCATCGTGTCGCTCGTCGCCCTCGCGGTGCTCGACGCGACCGACGGCCGCAGGCACCGTCGCGTCTTCCCGGCACGGTGGTGGCGTCTCAACCCGCGTGACGGCGTCGTCATCCTCGGGCTCCTCGTCTGGCACATCATCGGCGCCAACACGTCCGACGACGGTTACCTGCTCACCATGTCGCGGGTCGCCGAGCACGCGCACTACACCGCCAACTACTACCGCTGGTTCGGTGCGCCGGAGGCTCCCTTCGGGTGGTACTACAGCGTCTTCGGCTGGCTCGCGCACATCAGCACCGCCAGTCCGCTGGTACGGCTGCCCGCGTTGCTGTGCGGTATCGCTGTGTGGCTCATCGTGTCCCACGAGATCCTGCCGCGGCTCGGGCGCGCCGCGACCACCACGCGCATCGTGCCGTGGACCGCCGCCGTCGTCTTCCTCGCGTCCTGGTTCCCGTTCGACAACGGGCTGCGCCCCGAGCCGATCATCTGCCTGGGCGCGCTGCTCACCTGGTGTTCGGTCGAGCGAGCCATCGCGACCGGTCGCACCCTGCCCGCCGCGGTCGCGTGCACGCTCGGCGCGTTCAGCCTCGCCGCCGGGCCGACCGGCCTGATGGCGGTCGCCGCCCTCATCGCCGGCGGGCGGCCCATGATCATGTCGATCCTCAAGCGGTCCCGCGTGATCCAGGGCGACGGACGTCGATCGGTCGCGCTGCTGGCCATGGTGGCACCGGTCCTGGCGGCGGGGACGTTCGTGATCTACGTCGTCTTCTCCAACCTCACCCTGACCGCGTTCGTGCAGTCGTCGAAGATGAAGACGGCACTGGGTCCGTCGCTGCACTGGTACAACGAGATCAACCGCTACTCGTCGCTGTTCGCGTTCTCCGCCGACGGCTCGATCGGCCGCCGTTTCGCCGTCCTGACGATGCTCGTGGCGCTCGTCGTGTCCGGCGCGATGTTGTTCCGCAAGAACAGGATCCCGGGCACAGCGATGGGGCCGACCCGCCGGATCGTCGGGATCACCTTCGCGTCGCTGGTGTTCCTCATGTTCACCCCGACGAAGTGGACGCACCACTTCGGGGTGTTCGCCGGACTCACCGCCGCCCTCGCGGCGATCGCGGCGATCGCGGTGACCCGTCGCGCCATGACGTCACGACGCAACCGACTGCTCGTCACGGCACTCGTGCTGTTCGTGACCGGCCTGTCCTTCACCGGACCCAACGCCTACTACTACATCTCCAACTGGGGGATGCCGTACGGATCGCGGCCGGTCACCATCGTGATCGCGCTCGGCAACATCCTGCTCTACCTGAGTTTCGTCGCCCTGGCCGTCGCCGGGTGGCTCCACCTGCGCGCCCCATACCGCACCGCCTCGGCGTCGGACCGGGCACCGGACGCGGCGGCACCGACGGCCCCCCGCCGGCGCACGGTCGTCGGGACGGGCAGCACTGCGGCACGACGCGTCGCCTCTGCCCCGATCCTCGGCATCGCCACTGCCATCGTCGCATTCGAGGTCGTCACCGCGGTGCTGGCCGGCGTCAACCAGAGCGGGTCGTTCTCGGTGCCGTCGTCCAACGTCGACGCACTGCTCGGCAAGCCGTGCGCGATGGCCGACAAGGTCCTCGTCGAACCCGATCCGAGCGCGAACCTGCTCACCCCCGTCGACCCCACCCTGCGCGACCCGCTCGCCGGGTCGGGGACCGTCACCGGCGGCAGCGGTCCGGGCACCGACGAGGACGACGGCTCCGGGAAGCCGAAACCGTCGGTGACGACGAACTTCACACCCAACGGGCTGCCGATGACGTTGGACTCCGAGGCGAGCGCACAGTCGCTCGGCGTGCTCGCGACGAACGTGACCCCGTCGTCGGGTGTGCTCACCAACAGTTCGGGCGGCACCGGTGGCGGAGAGATGGAGAACGCCGGCGTCAACGGCTCGTTCGCGAAACTGCCGTTCGGTCTCGACCCGAGCCGCACGCCGGTGCTCGGCAGCTACAGCCAGAACGACCAGGCACCCGCGTCGCTGACCTCGGCCTGGTACCGGCTGCCGGCGAAGAGCTCCGATCGCCCGTTCATCTCGCTCGCGGCGGCCGGTTCGTTCGACATCACGAAGATGGAACTGCAGTACACGACGGGGACGAGCACGCGCGACGGCGATCTCACCGCCGCCGGCTCGGTCGGGATGATCGATCCCGGGCCCAGCCCGTCGTGGCGCAACCTGCGGATCTATCGCAGTTCCCTGCCGTCCGACGCGACCGCGATCCGCATCGTCGCCGTCGACGACAACCTCGCGACCGACAGCTTCATGGTGTTCACCCCGCCGCGTGCCCCGCGGGTGCAGACGCTGCAGTCCTACGTCGGCAGCCGCGACCCCGTCCAGATCGACTGGACGTCGGGTCTGGCGTTCCCGTGCCAGCGTCCGTTCGACCACCGTGACGGCGTCGCCGAGGTCCCCCGCTGGCGGATCATGCCCGGCGCCGACCTGTCGGCCGCCGTCTCGGCGTGGATGGACGCCTCCGGCGGCGGTCCCCTCGGCTGGATCGAGGTCGCGCTGGAATCGACGACCGTGCCGTCCTACCTGCAGGACGACATCGGACGCGACTGGGGTGCCCTGATCCGCTACACGCCATACGACGATTCGGTCGAACCGGTCCGCCTCGAATTGGGCACCGCGACCCGCAGCGGACTGTGGAGCCCTGCACCGATCCGATACTGAGAAGACCGTCGCCTACCATCGGTCCTCGTGCCGATGACCGCCCGACCGTCCGACGACGGATCCGCAAGCGATCACTCGACAGAGAGCCGGACTTCCGGCGACTCGGGGGATCACTCGTCCGCAGCCGGAACGACCGGGCTGCGGTCCGCCCGCACGGCCCGCCTCGTCGCGGTCGTCGCCGGGATCGTCGGCGTACTCGCCTGCCTGCTGACACCACTGCTGCCCGTCTCGACCACCACCGCGTCGATCTCGTGGCCGCAGGGCCAGCAGCTGTCGCCCGAGACCCCGTCGATCGTGGCGCCGCTGACCGCGCAGACGCCGCAGACCCTGACCGCCACCATCCCGTGCTCGCTGTTCTCCTCGCTCGGCAGCTCCGGCACCCTGCTCGCCACGATGCCCTCGGGGGCCGACGGCGCCTCGCAGAAGTCGCTGGTGGTGTCCGCGTCGTCGCAGACGGCGACCGTGTCGTTCCGTGGCGAGGTCGCCGCGTCGGCGCCGCGCAGCGCGCTGTCGACGCCGGAGTGCCGGTCACTGCAGATCTTCGTGTCGCCCACCCGCACCGGCGCGCAGTTCGTCGGCCTCGGCCCGGCCGGGATCGTCGCCCCCGACAAGCGTCCGCAGGTCTCCGGCATCTACTCGTCGCTGACCACCCCGCGGGTGCAGGCAGCCGTCGCCCAGGGTCTCCGGGTCGACGTCGGTGTCGACAACCGGTACGCCAGCACCCCGACCGTGCTGAAGCTGCTCGTGATGATCGTCGGGATCGTGGCGACGGTGCTGGCGCTGCTGGCGCTGGCCCGCCTCGACTGGATCGGCGGACACCACCGTCGCGTCGGGGTCCGGTCGTGGCGACGTGTGCTCGCGCCCCGCGTGAGCGACCTCGCCGTCACCGCGGTGATGATCGTCTGGCTGTTCCTCGGTGCGGGCACCCCCGACGACGGCTACATCCTCACGATGGGTCGCGCCGCCGACGCCTCCGGCTACCTCGGCGACTACTTCCGGTGGTTCGACATCCCCGAGGCGCCGTTCGACTGGTACTACAGCTTCCTGGGCCACTGGTCCTCGGTCTCCACCGCCGGACTGTGGATGCATCTCCCACAGCTCGTCGCCGCACTCGTCTCGTGGTTCGTCCTGAGCCGCGTGCTGCTGCCCCGGATGGGGGCCGCGGTACGTCGCAGCGGCTGGGCCATCTGGGCGGCGGCCGCACTGTTCGTCGCGTTCTGGCTCCCGTTCGACAGCGGCCTGCGAAGCGAGTCGATCATCGTCACCGGCTCCCTGCTCACCTGGTGGGGCGTCGAGCAGGCGATCGGCACGCGTCGCCTGCTCCCGGCCGCGCTCGCGGCCCTGGCGGCAGGGATGACCCTCGCCCTCGCGCCGCAGGGCGTCATCGCCGTCGCGGTCCTCGTCGTCGGCGCCCGTCCGATGCTCGCGGTGGTGTTGCGGCGACGTCGTGAGGTCGGGTGGGCCGCGCTGGTGCTGCCGATCCTCGCGGCGGGCCTGCTGACACTCGTCGTGGTGTTCCGCGACCAGACACTGGCCACCGTCTACGACGCCATCCGCATCCGCTTCACCGTCGGCCCCTCGCTGAGCTGGCACGAGGAGTACTTCCGGTACTTCTTCCTCACCGTCAGCACCGAGGACGGCGCCCTCACCCGCCGTGTCCCGGTCCTGTTGCTGCTCGCATCGCTGTTCGTGGTGCTCGCGGTGATGTTGCGGCGCACCCGCATCCGCGGCGTCGACCCGGGCCCGGTGTGGCGCGGCATCGGTGCCGTCGGCGTGACGCTGATCCTGTGGGTGTTCACCCCGACGAAGTGGACCATCCAGTTCGGCATCTTCGCCGGTGTCGCCGCCGCCCTCGCCGCGGTCGCGACCGTCGCCATCGCGCAGTCGGCGGCACGGTCGTCGCGGAACCTGATGGTGCTGGTGGCCGGGTTGCTGTTCGCGCTCGCCGCGTCGATGGCCGGCAAGAACGCCTGGCCGTGGGCGTACGACTTCGGCATCTCCTGGTTCGACCGCGCACCCGTCCTCGCCGGCATCCAGGTCTCCAGCATCCTGCTGGTGCTGGCCGTCCTCGCCTCCGCCGCCGCGGTGTGGCTGCACCTCCGGCTCGACTTCACCAGCCACCGCGGCATGGTCCACGACTCGTCGGCGTCCGTCGACGCACCCGCGGACACCGCCTCCCGCGCCGACCGCCGCCGCCTGGTCCTCGCGTCCTCACCGCTCGCGGTGATCGCGATCGTCATGGTCGTCGCCGAGTTGGCCGTCTTCGCCAAGGCCGCCGTCGCGCGACCGTCGTTCACCGTCTTCAGCGCCAACGTCGACGCGCTGCAGGGCAACACCTGCGCGATGGCCGACGACGTGCTCGTCGAGACCGACCCGAACGACGGGACCCTCGTGCCGGCCGACGGCCGATCGCAGTCGGCCGCACTCGCCGGCACCGACCCCGTCGGCTTCACCCCCAACGGTGTCGCGAACGACCTGTCGCCGCAGCCCACCCAGTCCAAGCCCGGGCAGATGAACGTGGCCGGCATCGTCCAGAACCCGTTCACCATCGTCGGCGGGTCGCCGGGGACGCTCGGCGGGAACGGCCCCCGCGGGGTCAACGGGTCGACCGCCGCGCTGCCGTTCGGTCTCGACCCGGCACGCACACCGGTGCTCGGCAGCTACGGCTACGACTCCGGCAAGGCCACGCTCACCACCGACTGGTACCGACTGCCCGCCCGCGGGTCCACACCGCTGATCGTCGTCACCGCCGCGGGATCCATCGCCTCGGTCGACGTGGACGGGGTCGGCGAATTCGGTCGGTCGCTGCAGGTGCAGTTCGGCACGACGGGAGCCGACGGGCAATTCACCCAGGTCGGTGCGCCCTACATGCCGATCGATCCCGGGCCCCAGCCGCCGAACCGCCCGTGGCGCAACCTGCGGGTCCCGATGTCGGTCGTCCCGCCGCGCGCCGACGTGATGCGCCTCGTCGCCGTCGACGACAACCTCACGCCCGACCAGTGGTTGGCGATCACCCCGCCGCGGGCCACCCAGCTGCGCACGCTGCAGGACGTCGTCGGCGACACACCGTCGCTGATCGACTTCACCGTCGCCCAGCAGTTCCCCTGCCAACGACCGATCGTCTCGCGCGACGGTGTCACCGAGGTGCCGCGCTGGCGGATCCTGCCTGACCGGATCACCGCGCAGTCGCAGTCGAAGACATGGATGGACGCCGACGACGGCGGCATCCTCGCGATCTCCGAGGGCACGACCACACCCACCACGGTCCCCACCTATCTGCGCGACGACTGGTATCGCGACTGGGGCTCGCTGCAACGGCTGACACCGTTGACGCCCGACGCCCCCGATGCGGTCACCACGCTGGGCGAGGCGAACCGGTGGGGTTGGGCCCGTGAGGGTTCCATCCGCGTCGTGAGGTCCGGGAACTCATGAACGAGCCCGACCGTGCCGGCGACACCACCACCCCCGAGGGACGATCAGTGAGCACCATCGACACACCGACGTCGGCCCCGCCGACGTCCACGCGACGCCTGCGCATCGTGCGGCTCGTGGCGGTCGTGACCGGGTTGCTCGGGGCGCTGCTGGCCCTCGCGACACCGCTGCTCCCGGTGAACCAGACGACCGCGCAGCTGTCCTGGCCGCAGCAGAACGTCGGCAACATCGCCGCGCCGCTCGTGTCGTTCGTGCCGATCGACGCCGACGTGTCGGTCCCGTGCTCGACCGCGGCCCGCCTCCCGTCCTACGGGGGCAACCTGCTCTCGACCATCCCGCCGGGCGGCTCGGACGCGTACGCGCGGGGGCTGTTCGTGTCGGTGACGGGCGATCAGATCCAGGTCACCGATCGCAACGTGGTGCTGGTCAACACCCCGCGCGCCGCGGCCCAATCCGATCCCGACTGCCGAATCGACATGCAGTTCACCGGGACCGGGACCCGCGCCCAGATCGTCGGCCTGCCCGACGGCACCCAGGGTCAGCTCTCGTTCTCCGTCGGCGACCCCAACCTCCGACCGCAGATCGTCGGCATCTACACCGATCTGCCGCAGTCCACCCCGACGACGGGGCTCTCGGTGCGGGCGACCATCGACACCCGGTTCGTCACCACACCGACCACGCTGAAGTTCACCGCGATCGTCCTCGGCATCGCGATGACCCTGCTGTCGCTCGCATCGCTGGGCATCCTCGACGCCGGCGACGGACGACGCCACAAGCGCTTCCTGCCCGCCGGATGGTGGCGGCTGCGACCGGTCGACGGCGTCGTCGTCGTGACCCTCGCACTGTGGTGGTTCCTGGGGGGCAACACCTCCGACGACGGGTACAACTTCACCGTCGGCCGGGTGGCCGGCGAGGCCGGGTACCCGATCAACTACTACCGCTACTTCGGTGTGCCACAGGACCCCTTCGGGTGGCACTACCAGGTGATCCGTGCGATGACGCACGTCAGCCTGGCCGCACCCTGGATGCGACTGCCCGCGTTCCTGCTCGGCCTGCTGGGGTGGTGGCTGCTCAGCCGTGAGGTGATCCCGCGCCTGGGTCGCACGGTGCGACATTCGACGCCCGCCCTGTGGACGTGCGCCGCGGTGTTCCTCGCCATCTGGCTGCCGTTCAACAACGGTCTGCGGCCCGAACCCGCTCTGGCGGTCGGTGCGCTGCTGACCTGGTGCGCCGTGGACCGCGCCATCGCGACGGGCCGGTTCCTCCCACTGGCCACGGCGACGGTGATCGCCGCGTTCACCCTGGCGATCGCGCCGGGCGGCCTGATGGCGGTCGCTGCGCTCGTCGCGGGCATCCGCCCGTTGGTGAAACGGCTCGCGAAGCGACGGCATCGCGACGGGATCCTGCCCATCCTGGCGCCGATCCTCGCGGCGGGGACCGCCGTGCTGTTCGAGATATTCGCCGACAACACCCTGGCCGGGGTCATCACCAGTTCGAAGGTCGCCAGCGAGGTCGGCCCGACGCTCGAGTGGTGGCAGGAACCCGTCCGCTACTACTACCTGCTGCTGCCCAACCAGGTCGACGCCTCACTGGCCCGCCGGTTCGGCATCCTGACGATGTTCCTGCTGCTCGTCTTCGTCATCCTCATGATGCTGCGGCGGCGGGCGCCGAAGGGCATCGCCCGGGGGCCCGTGTGGCGCCTCGTCGCGGTCATCCTCGGCACCGTCTTCATCATCTCGTTCACCCCCACCAAGTGGACGCACCACCTCGGCATCTACGCCGGGATCGCCGCAGGTCTCGCCGCGGCTGCGGGGGCGATGGCCGCGCCCGCGGTGTTGAGGCGCGGTCGCAACCGCGCGTTCCTCATCGCAGGACTCTTCTTCGTGACGGGCATCGCGTTCGCCGGCATCAACGGGTGGTGGTTCGTCGGGACCTACGGCGTGCCGTGGCGTGACCGGCCGCCGGCGCTGGCCGGGATCCGGTTCTACTGGGTGTTTTTGGCGCTGTCGGTGATCGCGGCGCTGGTCGGCCTGTGGCGACACCTGCGCGACGACCACGTCGCCGACGACGTGCGCACCGGCCGATCGGGGTCGGCGCTGCGCACCCGACTGGCCGGCGCAGCGGTGCCCACCCTGATCGGGCTCGTCGTCGTGTTCGAGGTGCTGACGACGGTCAAGGGTGCTGTCGTGCAACGGAACAGCTTCTCGTGGGCCTCGTCGAACGCCCGGGCGCTCACCGGGAACATCTGCGGCATGGCCAACGACGTCCTCGTCGAGACCGACCCGAACGCGGGTCTCCTCTCACCGGCACGGGTCGCTGGCCAGTCCCCGACGACCTCGCCCGGCGACGCGCTCGCCGGCGCCGGGGCTCCCGGGTTCACACCCAACGGCGTCCCGGACGACCTGTCGGTCGACACGACGCAGAACAGCGACAGCAGCTCCACCACGAGCAGCTCCACCAACACCACGAGCAGTTCGACCAACACCACGCAGAGCGCACCCGGATCCGACGAGACCGGCGGCGACGAGTCCGTCGAGGGCGGCACCGGCGGCGGACAGGGCGAACGGGGTGTCAACGGGTCGACCGTGCGGCTGCCGTTCGGGTTGTCGCCGAGCCGCACACCTGTCCTCGGCAGTTACGGCAGCGGGGGCGGATCGCTGACGACCGACTGGTATCAGATGCCTCCGCGCAGTGGGGATGCGCCGCTGCTCACCGTGTCGGTGGCCGGCGCGGTCCAGGCCGTGAACGGCCTCGGCATCATGTCGCCGGGCCAGAAGGTGCAGGTCCAGTACGGCCGCGTCGGCCCCGACGGACAGGTGGTGCCGGTCGGCCTGCGCACCCCGATCGACGTGGGCGAGGCACCGACGTGGCGGAACCTGCGGTTCCCGCTCTCGGATGCCCCGGCGGGTGCGTCCGTCGCGCGACTGGTCGTCGCCGACACCGGCGCCGGCAGCGACCAGTGGGTGGCGATCACGCCGCCCCGGATCAGCACGATGACGACGCTGGAGAAGGTCGTCGGCCGGACCGACCCCGTCCTCATCGACTGGGTGCCCGCGTTCGTCTTCCCGTGCCAGCGACCGATGGGCGTGCGCGACGGCGTCGAGGAGGTCCCGAAGTGGCGCATCCTGCCCGACGCGGGAGCCACCCGCCAGAACAGCCAGACGTGGATGTCGGGCACCGCGGGCGGACCGCTGGGACTCACCGAGGCGATGCTCCGTCCGCAGTTGCTCGCGACCTACCTGCGCAACAACTGGGGCAACGACTGGGGTTCGCTGCAGCGGTTCACACCCATCGAACCCGCGGAGCCCGCGAAGCTCCAGATCGGCACGGCGACGCGATCCGGACTGTGGGATCCGGCACCGATGCGGGCCATCGGCTACTGACAGCGTCCGTACGGAGGGTCGTACGGGGTTCGGGCGCAACCGATTCGGACGAATCGGACGTGTTCGGCGGATTTCGGGACGGGCGCATACTGGACGCGTGATGCCGATGCAGCGACCGGACCTCCTCACGGACTGGACCGTCACCTGGGTGTGGTGGGCCGTGATCGCCGTCGCCGTCGTGGCCTATGCGGTGGGCGTGGTCCGTGTGCGCCGCTGGCCGCTCGGCCGGATCGCAGCACTCCTGGCGGCGGTGGCGCTGCTGGTGCAGGTGCTCAACTCGCCGATGGCGGCGTTCTCGC
Source organism: Williamsia sp. SKLECPSW1 (assembly GCF_054332755.1). Classification (NCBI taxonomy): domain Bacteria; kingdom Bacillati; phylum Actinomycetota; class Actinomycetes; order Mycobacteriales; family Nocardiaceae; genus Williamsia; species Williamsia sp. SKLECPSW1. The sequence continues at coordinate 1,405,038 of NZ_JBTGLI010000001.1, forward strand.
ACCACCTGTTCTCGGTGCACATGATCGTGCACCTGCTCCTCATCATGGTGATCCCGTTGCTGCTGGTGCTCGCGCAGCCGATCCGGCTCGCGGTCGAGGCGTCGTCGGACGCCGGCGCCCGTCGCATCCGTGCGGTGCTCGCGTTCCCGGTGACCCGCTTCCTCACCTCACCGGCGTTCACGGTGCCGCTGTACGTGGCGGTCCTCGTCGGTACCCATCTGACCGGCTTCCAGCAGGCCATGAGCGAGCACATGTGGATACACGAGACCGAGACGGTCGTGTACCTCGTCACCGGCTACCTGTTCCTCCTGCCCTGCATCGGCAGCGAGATCAGCGGACACGACCTGTCGTATCCCGTCCGGTTCGTCACGCTGCTCATCGCCATGGGGCCGGACACGCTCGTCGGGGTGGTGCTGATGCTGACCGGCACGCAGATCGCGCCCGCCTACGCGCAGTCGCGGATCGGGTGGGGTCCCGATCCCCTGGCCGACCAGTCGCTGGCCGGCGCGATCATGTGGTTCGGCGGCGACGGCCTGATGATGCTGCTCCTGCTGGTGGTGGCCGGGCAGTGGATCCGCAGCGACCGCACCCGCGACCCGTCGACCCCTCGGCGCAGTTCATGGCTGGACAACGCCCGCCGCGACGCGACGTTGGGGGGCGACGACCCCTCCGTCGACGCCGACATGGACGACGACGAGGCCGCCCTGGCCGCCTACAACGCGCGCCTGCGCGAGCTGCACGGCCTCGACCGTCGCGGGTAGCGACCGACGCCGCCGACGCTCCGCGGCCACCGTTCGGGCGTCTGGAAAACTCTCGTCGCATGGGCGAACCATCCACGGGGGCGGGGACCGCCCCGGAGTCCGACGAACCCCGTACGCGCCTGCTGTGGGAGCTCATCCGGCCGCGATTGCCGCTCTTCGGACTGGCCACGCTGGCGGGTCTGGTGGGATCGGCGGCCCGCCTCGGGACGCCGCTGGCGACGAAGCACATCCTCGACTCGGTCGACGGCCGGGACGGGATGGTCGCGCCGATCGCGATCCTGGTGGTCCTCGTCCTCGTCGGGGCGCTCGCGCAGTGGTGGCAGATGGTCGCGCTGGGCAGGCTGTCGGAGGGTGTCGTCTACGACGCCCGACGCAGGATGAACCTGCGGTTCCTCTACGCCCGTCTCACGCCGCTGCAGAGGAGCCCGGTCGGGGAGCTCGTCACCCGCGTCACCTCCGACTCGCTCCTGCTCCGGGACGCCGCGTCGTCGAGCATCGTCGGCGGCGTCAACGGCGTCGTCATGCTGGTCGGCGCCCTGGTGCTCATGGCCACGCTCGACACCACGCTCGTCCTGATCACCGTCGTCGCCGTCATCGTCGTCTCAGTGCTCTTCGGGAAACTGCTTCCGGCGATCGCGCACTCGCAGGAACGGGCACAGGCCGCGGTCGGTGAGCTCGGCGCCGAACTCGACGGAAACCTGCGTGCGATCAAGTCGATCAAGGCTGCGAGCGCCGAGGAACGCGTCCGGACCCGGCTCGACTCGATCGCCGAACGCTCCCGTGACCTGAACATGCGGGCGGTGCGCCGCCAGGCGACAGCGATCACCACGTCGTGGACCGGTGTGCAGGTGTCGATCCTCGTCATCCTCGCGGTCGGCGCCGTCCGCGTCGCCGACGGCGCGATGACCGTCTCGACGCTGGTCGCGTTCCTGCTGTACGCCTTCCAGATCGGCGATCCCATCGGCCAGCTCAGCACCAGCCTCACCGGGCTGCAGGCGGGTCTCGCGGCCGCCCGTCGGATCCGGCAGATCGACGCGATGCCCTCGGAGTCCGAACGCCCCACCTCGCTCGACCCCTCGACGCCGTCGACCGACGTCCATCCCGTCGGCGACGGGTCGGGGATGCTGCTGCGCGGTGTCCACGCCGCCTACCCCGGTGGTGACCCCGTCCTCACCGGTATCGACCTCCGCATGCCGAGCCGCGGGCACGTCGCACTCATCGGCCCGTCCGGGGCGGGCAAGACCACCCTGCTGTCGTTGCTGCTGCGCTTCCTCGAACCGGACAGCGGGGAGCTGCGACTGGGCACGACCGCCTACTCCGAGGTGCCCGCATCGAACACCCGCACCCACTTCGCCTATGTGGAGCAGGAGTCGCCCCTCATCCCGGGGACGCTCCGCGAGAACCTGCGACTGATCAACACCGATGCCACGGACGCGGAGATGATGGAGGTGCTCGAACGGCTGTCGCTGGGTCGCCTGGTGCGCGAGCTGCCCGGTGGCCTCGACGCAGCGGTCTCCCCGACCTCGTTGTCGGGTGGTCAGCGACAGCGCGTCGCCGTGGCCCGGGCGCTGTTGGCCAGACGGCCCGTGCTGCTCCTCGACGAGGCCACGGCACAGGTGGATGCGTTGACGGAGAGCGCGATCCACGACGCGATCGTCGACCATGCGCGCACCGGACTGGTCATCACCATCGCCCACCGCCTCTCGACGGTCGTCGACGCCGACCGGATCGTCGTGCTGCAGGACGGCCGCCTCGTGGCCGAGGGGACTCACGCGGAGCTGCTCGACTCGAGTCCGCTCTATCGGGATCTGCTGTCGGCGTTGCGGATCCCCGCCGACTCCACCACCGACGGTGGCATTCCCCGACCGTGACGGGTCGGTGAGCGGGTGGATCAGGCCAGCCTGAACGGTTCCCCGCGATGGTGGTCGAACAGCGAGCGCTGCGTCTCGGTGATCGACGGCGGGTGGTACGAGAACGCCTGCAGCACGGAGCCGAGGTAGGCGACGTCGGGATCGGTGATGAAGGCGATGCCCCCGAGGGCTGTCATCGCCCCCGATGCCACCCGCTGCAACGCCGTCCGCAGGGCGGTGCGGACGAAGAGGAGCCGCGCGGAGATCTCGGGGCCCCGCTCCCCCGCGTCGTACGACGCCGCGATACCGAGCACCGCCGCCATCGCCGACTCGAGTTCCGCCGCGAGCGGCACATAGACCGACGCGTCCGCCCGGGGATGGACGAGCACCCGTTCCACCAACGTGCTGGCCGCGCCGATGTAGCCCGCCGCGGCCAGCAGTCCGAACCACAGGAACCCGGTCATCTCGTGGATGCCGTCGGGGTCCTGAAGGGTGCCGATCATCATCAGCGCGGCAGGCACGCGGACCCCGTCGAGCACCACCTCCTCGCTCTCCGCCCCGGCCAGGATCGGCGAGGTCCAGAACGGTCGCACCGAGACACCCGGCATCTGCGCGGGGATGAGGCCCACCGCCTTGCGACCCCGGCCGTCCTCGGACTCCTTCGCGTCGAGACTGGCCGCGAGAAAGGTCATCGACCTCGCCATGCTGCACGGCTTCTTGCTCCCGGTCACGACGTAGTCGCCGGTCTCGTCGTCGTAGACCGCGGAGACCGTCGGCACCAGCGTGCTGCCTCCGACGCGTCCCTCGGCGAACGCCGACGCGATCAACGAGTCCTGTTCGACGACGCTCTGCAGCAGCGCGAGGTCCTCCTCGGGGCCCTCCTGCGCGATCTGCACGATCGTCGCGATCGACAGGTGGTGCATGACCGTCGCGACGGCCAGCGACGGCGACGCCGCCCCGACCGCCCGCTGGACCTGCAGCGCCTCGACGGCGCCGACCCCCGACCCGCTGATCTCCTCCGGCACGATGAGCCGCGCACCACCGGCCAGACGGAACACGGCGAGCCCGTCGTTGTCGCGGGCCTCGCGCTCGGCGAGGGAGGTCGTCGCGAACCACTCGGACAGGCGCGGGAGCCGCCGACGGAGTGCCTCGCGCGCCGGCCGGAGCAGCGGGCTGTCGAGTTCGGGGGCCGCGTCCGTCGAACGGTCGGCCGTCGTCGTCATCGCATCCCCCATCGTCGAGACGCGCCGGGAACGTCGGCGCGCACTGTGATGGGTAACACAGCGAACGACGGGGAGAGCGTTTCCCGAGACGTTTTACACATCCGTTGAGGATGTGTTGTGACGGGTGCTCAAGGCGACGACGACAGTGGCCGAGATCCACGTCACCGTGGTCACGTGAAGCGTCCGCGGTCACGGCAAGCCATGCCCGGCCGACACCCGATCGTCCTCTCGCCAGGAGTGATGTCCGTGCCGTCACAGCTGATCCTCGACCGCATCCGCCACGACAAGCGCATCTGGGCCTACCGCGTGATGCGCGACAGCGACCAGCTGCCGTTCTACCGGGTGATGAACGGGGTCAACGCGCCGACGGTGCAGGTCGAGGGTCGGGAATGCGTGATGCTCGGGTCGAACAACTATCTCGGCATGGCCGATCACCCGGTCGTGCGCGAGGGTGCCGAACGCGCGCTGCGGCACTACGGCACCACGGTCACCGGGTCGCGCCTGCTCAACGGCACCATCGATCTGCACGTGCAGCTCGAGGCGGAGCTCGCCGCGTGGCACGGCACGAAGAGCGCCCTGACCTTCACCACCGGGTATCAGGCGAATCTCGGCGCGATCTCCGCACTCGTGGGCGTCGGGGACACCGTGATCGTCGACTCGGCCGCCCACGCGTCGATCTACGACGCCGCACGACTGTCGCGGGCCAAGATCCGGGCCTTCCGGCACAACAACGCCGCACAGCTCGACGAGCGGCTGAGCCGGTCGGTGGGCGCGAAACTCGTCGTCGTCGACGGCCTCTACTCGATGGAGGGTGACCTCGCACCGCTCCACCAGATCGCCGACGTCTGCGAGAAGCACGACGCCGCACTGATGGTCGACGAGGCGCACAGCGTCGCCTCGCTGGGCGAGCGCCGCACCGGCGCCGCGGAGCTCTACGGCGTCGAGAAGCGCATCGACGTCCGCATGGGCTCGATGTCGAAGGGTCTCGGCTCCACCGGCGGGTTCGTCTGCGGCAACCGGGACATCGTCGACGCCCTCCGCGCACATGCCCGCACGTTCCTGTTCACCACCGCCGCGGTGCCCGCCTCACTCGGTGCGGCCCTGGCCTCGGTACGCCTCATGCAGACCGACGAGGGACGCGAACGTGGGGCGCGGACGCTGGCGAACGCCCGCTATCTCCGCGACGGCCTCGTCGCGGCGGGCGTGCCCACGGTCGAGCCGTCGGTCCTCCCGGACGGCACCGAGGTGGTCTCGCCGATCGTCCCGGCCTTCTGCTACACCGAACTCCGCGTGTCCAACACGTGGCGCCGCCTCTTCGACGAGGGCATCTTCGCCGCCACGGCGATGTTCCCCGCGGTCCCGCAGAACCGGGCCATGCTGCGGTTGTGTGTCCAGACCGAACACACCCACGCGCAACTCGACCGGGCCGTCGACGCCCTGTCGCGGCACCTCCCCCCGATGGACGAGTCCGGTGACGGCACCGACTACAGCGCCGGCGCGGTCGGATCGGCGGAAGCCGCCGGTGTCGACAGCGACGACCTCGACGAGGTGAACGGACCGTCCGAGCGCGTCACGGTCTGACGCGATGCCGACCGAGGTCCGCCACACGCAGCCGTACCCGGTCCCGCTGGATCTGCTGTACGCCACACTCACCGACACCGCGTACTGGACCGACCGCGCCACCGGGATGGATGCCGGTGGGGGCGAGGCGATCCGGTTCTCCCCCGCCGGCGACGGCACGGACGACGAGACCGACAGGTTCGTCGCCGTCGTGCGGCAACGGATCGAGAGCAGCTCGGTGCCGCGGGCGCTGAAGCGGTTCGCACCGTCCTCGGTGTCGGTGATCTGCACGGAGACATGGCTACCGCGTCGAGGAGACGAGGCAGTCGGGACCTTCCACTCCCGTGCCGAGGGGCTGCCGGCCGAGGTGACCGCCGACGTGCGGCTCGTCGCGACGGGCGAGGCGTCCTGCGAGATGCACTTCGCCGGCACGGTGAGCAGCTCGCTCGCCGTCGTCGGCCCGATGGTGGAGAAGATGCTCGTCGCGGAGACCGCCACCGGGTTCGACACCGAACGCGACTTCACCCTCCGGTGGCTGGGACGCTCTGCGAGGGCGTGACCGAGGTGACCCGGGCCAGGACGGCATCCGCGGCCCGGGACTGGCCGGTCCCGGTGCGCAGCGACCCGCCGTCGAGGGTGGTCGTCGGGGTGATCGACCGACCGCGGCCCCGCATCCGCCGTCCCATCCACGGCAACCGCCACCCGGACCGTGAGCCGACGAGGCGATCGGTGCCCGGCACCGATCGGAGCGTGCCGCCGGCACGCCCGTTCCCGGAGGCGACCACGATCGTCTCGGGAGCATCGACGACTCGTGCGGACACGACCGCCGCCAGCGCAGCGGCGTGTCCTCGGCGGGTGCCGCGACGACCTGTCGACAACCCGTGACCGGGCGGATCCACCAGTGCGACAGCGACACCCGACCGCGCGAGCCGCGCGGCCATCGGTGTGAGGTGTCGCGCGTGCATCCCGCGTGGGACCGCGACGACGGCGAGGGCGGAGGTCGTCGCCGGCCGGTGCACCTCGACGTGCAGACCACCGACCGGCGAGTCGACCGCGACGTGCTCGACGCCTGCGACCGTCGACGAGACGTCTCCGACGAGTGCGGCGATCTCGGGGTCCGCGGTGGCCCACGCCCGGAGGCGCCTCGTGGCGGGTCCCAGGGCCACCTCGGCGGCGTGACCGGTCGGGACGACCGTGGCGTCACCGAACAACGGGCGACCCCGCAGCAGGATCATCGCCGCGGCCATCTCGGTCGACCGGGCCGTCGGCTCCCATCCCGTGGTGCGGCAGAACAGGTCCGGGTCCAGGGCCGCCTCGCCGTCGGAGATCCAGTGCGACGAGAACGGCAGCAGGCGCAGCAGATATCCCGCGTCCGCCCCGAGCCGGAGCAGGCGACGCGGGACCGCGCGGAGGAACTGTCCCTGGAGCGCAGCGAGTTCGACGGTCGTCGTGTGATCGCGGGGCGCGATGTTGAAGGGCCCGATCAGGTCCCGACCGGCCGCGAGGCAGAACGCGGAGGCGAGATCGTCCTGGCTCAGGAACTGGTAGCGCGACTCCGTCGGATCGGGGAAGGCGATCGCCGGTCCGGTGAGCATGTCGATCGCGTCGTTGGCGATGTCGGCGCCCACCACGAAGGTGGGGCGCAGCAACGAGATCGCCATCTCACCGGGGTGACGACGCAACCACCACTCCACGAAATGCTCGACCTCGGCCTTGTCGGCGAAGTAGTAGCGCCGCGGATCAGCGGTCGGGAAGACGTCCTCGGTGACGGGGACCGGGATGTCGTGACTCCCATGGGCGCTGGCACTGGAGGCGATCACCATGCGCCGCACGCCGGCCCGGTACGCACAGTCGACGACGTTCATCGAACCGCGCACGTTGACGTCGCGGGAGGCCTCCTTGTCGCGCTGCTCCTCGACGACGAACGCGAGGTGGATGACGGTGTCACATCCCGCGAACACCGATTCCACTGCGGGATCGCGCATGTCGAGCGGGACCATCGACAGCTTGGGGTGAGTCACCCGCGCGGCCCGCCGTCCCAGCCCGACGACGCGGTCGACCTCGTCGTCGGCCAGCAACATCGGGAGGATCGCCGCGGCGAAGTCACTCGTCGCACCGGTGACCGCGACGATGCTCATCGGTCTGCCCCCTCGCCGGTGGTGGTGACGTCGACCGTCGGCGCCTCGGCGGGCGGCTCATCCGGCGGTGTGGGGCTCTCGGCCTCGAGGGCGGCGACCTGGTCGCCGATGATCCCCGACGTCCGGTAGCGACGCGGGAGCATGACGGCGACGACGACCGCGCAGACGAAGACGGCGCCGGCCGCGACGTAGGAGGCGTAGGCCGAGCCGGTCAGCGCAGCCTGTTTGATCTGTTCGATGAGCGCCTCGCGGCTGGACTCGAACATCGGGGGGACCGGGCGGTCGCGGATGCCGATGACACTCAACACGCTCGACCGGGCGTACTCCTTGTCCCGGGCGCTCATCAGCCCGGCGGGGATCCCGTCGACCAGTCCCCGGACGTGGCTCAGGTAGTACGAGCTGGTGATCGACCCGATGATCGCGACGCCCAGTGTTCCGCCGATCTCCCGGGTCGTGTCGTTGACCGCCGACCCGGCGCCGGCCTCGTCGGCGGGCACCGACGACATGATCGACTCCGTCGCCGGACCCTGGATGATCGCGATGCCGACGGCGAGGAGCAGCATCGCCGGCAGGATCAGCGCGAGATACGAACTGTCGAGCGTCACCTGACCGCCGACGAGCAGCCCCGCCCCGATGAGGACCAGCCCGAGCACGAGCGGCGGCATGGTGCCCACGCGCTGGGCGATGATCGTTGCCGTCGGGGCCGAGACGGCGAGGGCGGCCGCGAACGGCAGCGTCGCGATGCCGAACGCCAACGGCGAGTACTCCCGGACCCCCTGGAAGTACTGCGTGATGAGGAACAGGAACCCGAACAGGCTGAAGTATCCGACGGCGATGGCCAACGCGGGCAGTGCGAACGGGCGGATCCGGAACAGGCGCATGTCGAGGACGGGCGAGGTCGTCGTCAGCTCACGGCGCACGAACAGGACCAGAAGCACGATCGAGGCGGCGAACCCCAGGAGCGTGATCGGCGACAGCCACCCGTAGTGCGGGCCCTCGATGATCGCGAAGACGCCGATCGAGATGCCCGCCACCGACAGCACGACGCCCGGCCAGTCGAGCGGTCCGACGCGCGAGGCCTTCGAGTCGGGCACGATCAGCGTCGCGGCGACGACGGCGAGGACGGCGACCGGGACGTTCAGCCAGAACACCGAGTGCCAGGAGAAGTGCGTGAGCAGCCATCCACCGGAGATCGGGCCGATGGCCACGGCGACGCCGGCGATCGACGACCAGATGCCGATGGCCAGCGACTTCTCCTTGCGATCGGGGAAGATCGCCGTGATGATCGCCAGGGTCGCGGGGAGGACCGCGGCGGCGAAGACACCCATCAGCGCCCGGGACACGAGCACCCACGCCTGGTCGGTCGCGACGGCACCGATCACCGACGAGAGCCCGAGGCCGGCGATGCCGCCGACGAGCATCCGCTTGCGGCCGTAGCGGTCGCCGAGGTTGCCGAAGGCGAGCAGGAACCCGGAGAACGTCAGCGTGTAGGCGTCGACGATCCATTGCAGCCCGGTGATGCTGGTGCGCAGCTCGAGGCCGATCTGCGGGAGCGCGACGTTGATGATCGTCATGTCGAGGACGATCAGCAGTTCACACAGGCAGATGACGACGAATGCGCTGAGCTGGCGGGTGCGCGACATGGATCCTTCCCGGTCGCCGTGCGGCCTGGCAGCACGGTAGCCCGGCGACGGGACGTCGGGGGCAACATTCGTTGAGGACCGGGAACGGTGTCCGGCCGCGGCGGCCCTGCATGTGACGGGACCCAAGACGACGTCCATGACAGATGTCCGAGCGGCCTCGGTACCGTGCACACGAGCGATGACGCCACCGGACACGAGCGACAGGACTGCGATGCGGATCAGACAGCGTTTCTCCACAGTGGCCGTCGCCGTGACGGCGGCAGCCGCGGTCTGCGTCGGACAGCCGGCGGTCGCCTCCGCCGACGTCACCATCGGAGACTTCACGGTCGGCGGTCGGATCCTCGACGCGTACACGGCGACCGGCGGTCAGGAGAAGTGGGGCGCCCCCACGACGAACGAACTGCCCGCCGCCGATCGAGGCCGGTTCCAGAGATTCGCCGCGGACACGGCGTTCTACTGGAAGGCCGACGTGACCGGGGGCGTCGCCCATCAGATCGGTGGAGCCATCCGGGTCAAGTGGGGTGTGCTGCGCTTCGAGCGCGGACCCCTGGGCTGGCCCACCACCGACGAGATCGACGCATCGGGCAAGGGCCGCAAGCAGTTCTTCCAGGGCGGCAACATCTACTACGGAGCCGACACCGGCACGCATCCGGTGTGGGGCGAGATCCTGAACAAGTACGCCGCCGCGAAGGGGCCCGGCGGGAAGCTCGGCCTGCCCACGTCCGACGAGTACCGGATCGGGAAGCAGTTCGCCCAGAACTTCCAGGGTGGTCGCCTCACGTGGCCATGACCGCACGCTGAGCCGGTCGGCACCAGATCCGCCGGACACACTGCTGGACTTCCCGGCCCACCTGAACGCCGGCGACGCCCTGATCTATCGCGGCGAGCTCGAATACGCACGCATCCTCGGGGTACGGATCGGCTACGTCAGGGCACTGCACACCCACGACGACGAACTCCTCGCCCGGCGGTGCCCGCGCGGGCCGCTGCTGTTGCACGGTGGCGGCAACTGGGGCGATCGATACGACCGCCATCAGCTCTTCCGCGAACGCATGGTGCAGCGCCATCCGGACCGAACCATCGTCGCCCTGCCTCAATCGATGGACTACTCCACCGACACGGCGCTGCAGCGCACCCAGAGTGTGTACGCGAAGCACCCCGACCTGCATCTCCTGGCTCGCGACGACAGGACCTACCGGCGGGCGCGCGGTGCGTTCCCGCGCAACCACGTCCACTTCTGCCCCGACATGGCGTTCGGAGTGGGAGAACTGAGCCCCTCGGCCGGCACCGCCCACGAGGTCGTCGTACTCAAACGAACTGATGGCGAATCCGTCCACCATGCCTCTGCAGTTCCCGACGAGCTGCGCACGCACTCGGTGATGACCGACTGGACCTCACGACTACGCCGGGTCGCGGGATGGCAGGCGCAGACGCATCTGCAGTCGGCCGTTCACAGGATCGGTGTTCTGCGGGCCAGCACCTACCCCGCGCAACGATGGGCCTTCGAACGGCAGTCCCGGGCGACAGTCGCCGATGCCGTCGCCACGATCTCGCAGGGACGGGTCGTGGTGACCGATCGCCTCCACGCCGCCGTCTTCGGTGCGCTCCTCGGCAAACCGGTCGTGATGATCGACAATGCGACGAAGAAGCTCTCCGCAGCGCACGAGAGTTATCTCGGTTCGTTCCCCGACGTGCGGCTCGCCGAGGGCTTCACCCAGGCCACCACCATCGTCGGCGACCTCCTCCGCGCCGCCTGACGTCCGCCCGTGGGAGGGGCACGACCGGGACGTCGTCGGCGAGCGGCATCTGCCACTGCTGTCGGACGACCCGCCCACCCCTCGTGGGCTGAGACGATCCCGCTCGGCTGTGTCACAGCGCAGAACGGGCGTAGCGTTGGCCTGGTCCCCCAGTTCCCCGGCGGTTCCCCCGCTCGCTGTCGGACATGATGCGGTTGCCGACCACCGTGACCGGGTGAGGCTCAGCCGTGTACCCAGCAACTCTCCGTGTGCGGACGTCTGCGCGACGCCTGTGACCGCCCCCGGCTTCGCGTCGGTCGCCTGCGACGAGGCCGCGTCAGCACTCGGCGTCGACGAGGTCGCCATCGCGGTCGGCACATCACTGGAGTCCGTGTGGGGACTGGTCGGCGCGACAGGCCCTCTGGTCACCGCCATCGACGACGAACAGTTCCACCTCGGGATCGGACCTGTGGCCGACGCCCTCCGCGACGGCGGCGGGCTGCACTCCGCCCCGAACCTGCACTCCATCCGTGTCATCGACCACCACGCGGCGTTCCTCGCCCGCGGAGCAGCACGCCTCGGCGTCGGCGCGGTCTTCGCGATCGCACTCCGACTCCCGACGGACACCCCCGCCGCCCTGCAGTTGGTGCGGCGCACACCCGGCGCCCCGATCGACGACGGCGCCGTCGAGTCACACGCCAAGAGCGTGGCGGTCGCCATCGCCCGCGACATCGATCACCGGCTCGTGCACGGCAGCTCCGGCGACCACTGGATCGACCGCTTCGTCGCGGGACGAGAGGGGTCCCCTGTCGTCGCCGACACCCTGGCCCGCCGTCTGCGTGTGGTGGAGGCCGTCGACCTGCTGGCCACCGCCGCACGGATCGAGCGATGCGACGCCCTCGCGCGCCTGCGCGGGTTCGGCTTCCGCAACGACCACCCGCTCGCCGGACTCGCCGAGTCCGTGCTGGCCGGCGACGTCACCGTCGACGAACTGATGACGTGACGCCGCGCGGTCGGATCGCCGGGACCGGCGGGCCGACCTAGATCGGCATCAACAGATGCTTGCGCGGTGTGCGGAAGGTGTCCTTGTCGCGCAACTGCGCCAACGCCTTCCGCAGCTGCAGTCGCGTCTGCGACGGTTCGATCACCGCGTCGATGTAGCCGCGTTCGGCGGCGAGGTACGGCGTCGCCATCATCGTGTTGTAGAAGTTGATGAAGTCGGTCCGGATCTTGTCCGCCTCGTGCGGCGTGGCGTTCTCGGTCTGCCGACGGGTCAGGATCGCCGCCGCCGACTCCGCGCCCATCACCGCGATCTTGGCCGTCGGCCACGCGAAGTTGATGTCGGCACCGAGCTGCTTGCACCCCATCACCGCGTACGCACCGCCGTAAGCCTTGCGCACCACCACGGTCACCTTCGGCACGTCGGCCTCGACGTAGGCGAAGAGGAACTTGCCCGACCGGCGGATGGTTCCCTTCGCCTCCTCGGCGACACCCGGGAGGATGCCCGGCGTGTCCACGACGAACACCAGCGGGATGTTGAAGACGTTGCAGGTCCGGACGAATCGTGTCGCCTTCTCCGAGCTGTCGGTGTCGAGGACACCGGCCATCACGCTCGGCTGGTTCGCGACCACACCCACCGACCGCCCGTCGACACGCGCGTAGCCGGTCAGGATGTTGGGGGCGAAGATCTCCGACACCTCATGGAACGCGCCGTCGTCGAAGATGCGGACGAGGATGTCGCGCATGTCGTATCCGGCGTTGTCGTTGTCCGGGAGGAAGTCGTCGAGCAGCCGGTCGCTGTCGGTGATCTCCGGCTCGAGCCCCGGGTTGATGATCGGCGGCATCTCGTGCGCCGTCGACGGCATGTACTGCAGGTACTCCCGCACCCACGCGAAGGCCTCCGCCTCGGTGTCGGCGACATGGTGGATGTTGCCCCACCGCGCCTGGTTGTGGACGCCACCGAGATCCTCGGCGTCGATCTCCTCACCCGTCGTCTGCTTGATGACGTCGGGCCCGGTGACGAACATGTAGCTCGCGTCCTTGACGCCGACGAGGACGTCGGTGTTGGCCGGGGTGTAGACGGCCCCACCCGCGCACTTGCCGAGGATGACCGACACCTGCGGCGCCAGACCCGACAACAGGTCGTTGCGACGACCCATCTCGGCGTACCACGCCAGCGAGGTGACCGCGTCCTGGATGCGCGCGCCCGCGGAGTCGTTGATGCCGACCATCGGGCAGCCGATCTTGCCGGCCCACTCCATGAGCGCCGACACCTTGCGGCCGAAGACCTCGCCGACGGTCCCGCCGAAGACGGTCTGGTCGTGGCTGAACGCCGCCACCGGCCGGCCGTTCACCAGTCCGTGGCCGGTGACCACGCCGTCGCCATACCCGCTGGAATCGCTGCCCGACAACTTCGCGAGCTGACCGATCTCCACGAACGTCCCGGGGTCGAACAACATCCGGAGCCGCTCACGCGGCGACGGGATGCCTTTCGCGGCACGTTTCGCGTCGGCCTTCTCGCCCCCGGGGTTCTCTGCGACCCGCAACTTCTCGCGCAGGTCGGCCAGCTTCGCCGCGGTGGTGTCCATCAGTCGGGTGTCTCCTGTCCGGGTCGGTGGATCCCGTCCGGGCCCACCGCCTCATCATGCGCCCGCGTCTGCGGTGAGCCGCGCGAGACGGGCCGAGAGGTCCGCCCCGATCCGCGACACGTAGGGCTCGTCGATCATCGCGATGTGGTCGCCGCCGATGTGGACGATCTCCAGATCGTCGACCACCTCACCCCAGCGGCCGTCCTCGGGGATGTCGGCCCATCGGGGTTCGAGTTCCACGGCGCCGTCCTGCATCTTGTCGGCGCGGTAGAGCACCACCTTCCCGTCGAACGGTCCGGGTTCGATGGTCGACAGCGCGCGGTTGTCGAGGAACGACGTCCGCTGGTGCTCGATGATCCCACCGGGGATCTTCGCGTTGCTCATCTGGAGCAGTTCCATGACGATGCGGAACTGGCCCTCGTCGTCGGCGTCGACGAGTCGGTCCATCGGCACCGGCACGTCGTCGACGCCGTAGGTGCGCTTGGCGAACGCCATGTACCGCTCGAGACGGTCGCGCTTCTCCTCCGTGGTCTCCTCCGACGACCCGTTGGGTCGTACGGCGTCGATGAGGGCGACGAACGCGACCTGATGGCCGGCCTCCTGCAGCTTCTGCGCGCAGCCGTACGCGAGGGCGCCGCCCAGCGACCAGCCGGCCAGGATGTACGGCCCGGACGGCACGACCTCCAGGAGCTTCGGCAGGTACTGCTCGACGCGCTCGGCGATGGTGCCCTCGACGCGGTCGAACCCGATGACGGGCTGGTCCTCGGGCAACCGCTTGAGCAGCGGCTCGTACGCCATCGACGACCCACCCGCGGGATGGAACAGCAACAGCGGCGGCTTCGGCGACCCCGCCGTGTCAGACCCTTCGGGCGTGCGCAGGTACCGGACGAAACCGTCCACAGCACCGCCCTCGAGGTGTTCGCGGACGTAGGTCGCGAGGTCCTCGATGGTCTCCGCGTCGAGCACGTCCTCGATGTCGATCTCGCCGCCCGCGCGCTCCGACAGCCGCTCGGTGAGCTTCTCCGCGGTGTCCTCGTCGAGGACGGGCAGCTTGGTGAAGATGCCGCCCGGCGAGGACCCGGTCACCTTGGTCCACACGCCGAAGGTGAGGCGTTCGGCGGCGTCACGTGGCGGGACGTCCGCTCCCGCAGCCGCGGCGACCGCGGCCTGGTCGACGAGAGCGGCCGGTGCGGCGGGGGCATCCGTGGGCTGGTCCGAGTCCGGCGCCGCCTCGGGTGCGGGCGTCGGGTCCTGCGCCGGGGTGTCGGCGGGACCCGACTCGATCATCTCGGCGATGGCCGCGGTGTCCAGCACCTCGCCCTCGCCACCGGCGGCCAGTGCGGCCACCTCATCGCGGTGCTCGACCGCGTAGGTCACGAACTTCACGACGTCCCGCAGGTCGGCCTGTCGCATCGCCTGCAGCTGCAGCTGTGGGATGTCGAACTCGTACTCGACGCGGTTCTTGATCCGCATGGCCATGAGCGAGTCCAGACCGAGCTCGATGAGCGGGATCTCGCGCGGCAGGTCCTCGGCCTCGTATCCCATGGACTCGGCGACGATCAGCGCGACCCGGTCGTCGACCGACTCGCCTCCCTCCGGGCTCCACCGGCGGCCGATGTCGTCGACGATCTCCGGCTCGGTCACGACACGTTCGTCGACGAAGCCCGACGCGCGGGCGGCCTCACCCGGGGTCTCGGTGGTGGCGCCCGGCACCGCGGCCGGTTCGGCCGCGACGGCGGTGGCCCCGAGTGCGGTGCCGGTGACGACGGCGTGGAGCAGCAGCGTGAACGACGACCCGTCCTTCGCGTGGACCTGCAGCGACCCTCCGCCGGGATGCGGGGTGAACGTGGTGGTCAGCGTGCCGGTGGCCGGGATCGGTGCCGACTGCTCCGCCGCACCCACGGCGACGTCGGTGAGGACCTGGCCGGCCGCCGCACCGACGAGCGCACGGGGATCGGTGACCGCGGCCGCGGACACCTCCCACGCGTGGCGACCGTCCGGCAGGGCGACGTGTGCACCGGGGACGCGGTCTGCACCGCTGCCACCGCCGATGCGGGCGCGCAGCCAGTAGTCCTTGCGCTCGAAGCGTGTGCGCGGGATCTCGGCGTACTCGCCGGCGCCGAACAGGCTCGCGACGTCGACGGCGTGGCCGTGGACGTAGAGCTTCATCAGCGCGGTCACCACGCCGAGGCTCTCGTCCTCCTTGCGCCGCAACGTCTCGATGAGCTCGGCGTCGTGCAGTCCGGCGTCGAAGGTCACGGCGGCGACGGAGATCAGCACCGCCGGGTTCGGCGACAGCTCCAGGAAGGTGCGGTGTCCGTTCTCCACCGACTTCGCGATGGCCTGGGAGAACCAGACGCTGTGACGCAGCCCCTTCGTGAAGTAGTCGATGGTGTGCACCGGCTCGGATCCCGGGCGGTAGAACGTCTCCCGGTCCACCGAGCTGTAGAAACCGACGGTCGGGCTCTGCGGTGCGATGCCGGTCAGCTCGTAGGCCAGTTCACCGAGCAGCGGATCCATCTGCGCGGTGTGACTCGCACCCTTGGTCTGCAGCTTGCGGCCGAGCTTGCCCTCGGATTCCGCGCGTTCGACGATCGCGTCGACCTGCGCCTCCGGACCACCGATCACGGTGTGGGTCGGCGCGGCGTAGACGCAGATCTCGAGGTCGGGGTAGTCGGCCAGGACACCGGTGATGTCCTCGGCGCTGTACTCCACCAACGCCATCAGGCGGATGTCGTCGCCGGAGAGACTGGCCTCGCCCTCGCCCATGAGCCGCGACCGCTGGCAGATGACGCGCGTCGCATCCTCGAGCGAGAGGCCGCCGCTGATGTAAGCGGCCGACGCCTCACCCATCGAATGCGGGACCAGCACACCGGGTTCGGCGCCGTGATGGCGCAGCAGCTCGGCGAGACCGACCTGGATGGTGAAGATGCCGACCTGCGCGGTCTCGATGCCGTAGGTCTGCGCGTCGTCGGAGAACATCTCGACGATCGAGTACCCGAGTTCGTTCTGCACGAACTCGTCGACGCGGTCGAGCGCGGCGGCGAACACCGGGTTCTCACCGTAGAGCTGCTTGGCCATCTTGCGGTGCTGACTGCCGAAGCCCGACAACAACCACACCGCCGACGCGGGATCCGGTGAGTCGCAGGAGAACACGAGCGGCGACGCCTTGCCCTCGGCGACGGCTCGGACACCCTTGATCGCCTCGTCGTGATCGTGGGCCATGACGACGGCACGACTGCGCCCGTGGTTGCGGTGCGCGAGCGCACGACCGATGTCGACCAGGGACGCCGCGCGCCCCTCCTCGCTCTCGAGCCAGTCCGCGAGATCGGCGGCGGTCTTGCGGCGCCGCGACGGCAGGAACGCGGACACCACGAGAGGCACGACCATGCCCTCGCGGGTCACCGGCGCGTAGTCGGCGAGCGGGTCCGCCTCGGCGACCTCGGGCTCCTCGGCGGGTTCCGGTGCGGCGGAGAACATCCCCATCGCCGCCTTCTCGGCGTCGGTGAGGAACTCGTCGTCGTCATCGTCGACGTCCGCGTCGACATCGAGGGCGGCGGGGGTGGCCGCGGCGGGGGTGGCCGGCGGTGCGGCTACCGGCTCGGACAGGTCCTCGGGCGTCACCTCGCGGACCACGACGTGCGCGTTGGTGCCACCGAAACCGTTGCCGGAGACACCTGCCACCGCGTGGCCGCTGTAGCGCGGCCAGTCGGCGGCCTCGGGGATGACGCGCAGCCGGGTGGCCTCGAACTGGATGTAGGGGTTCGGCGCGGTGTAGTTCAGCGACGGCGGCAGTTTGTCGTTCTGCAACGCCAGCACGAGCTTGATGAGCCCGGCCGAACCGGCCGCGGACTCGAGGTGGCCGAAGTTCGTCTTGGCCGACCCGAGCAGCGCCGGCTTGTCCGCGTCGCGCCCCCGGCCGACCACACGACCGAGTGCGTCGGCCTCGATGGGGTCGCCGAGGATGGTGCCGGTGCCGTGCGCCTCGATGTAGTCGACGGTGCGCGGATCGATCGCGGCGTCGCGGTACGCGGTCCGCAGCACCTCGACCTGAGCCTCCGGGTTCGGCGCCGGCAGCCCGTTCGACCGGCCGTCGGAGTTGACCGCGGACCCGGCGACGATCGCGAGCATCGTGTCGCCGTCACGACGTGCGTCGGCGACACGCTTGAGGATGACCAGTCCGCCGCCCTCGGCGCGGACCATCCCGTCGGCGTCGGCCGAGAACGCCTTGATGCGCCCGTCCTTCGCCTGCACACCGACGCTGTCGAAGCCGAGGGTCGCCGCGGGTGACAGCAGCATGTTGACACCGCCGGCGACGCAGACGTCGGTCTCGCCCGACCGCAGACTGCGGACCGCCTGGTGCACCGCCACCAGCGACGACGAGCATGCGGTGTCCAGCGCCACCGACGGGCCGCGGAAGTCGTAATAGTAGGAGACGCGGTTGGCGACGATGGCGGTCGACGTACCGGTCAGCGCGTAGGCGGCGGTGTCACCGTTCGACTCGGGGTCGGACACGGCCATCATCTGGTAGTCGTTCGTGGAGCTGCCGATGAACACACCGACCTGCTCACCGCGCAGGTCGCTCGGCGGGATGTGCGCGTGCTCCAACGCCTCCCAGGTGAGTTCCAACGCGAGGCGTTGCTGCGGGTCGACCATCTCGACCTCGCGCGGCGACATCTGGAAGAAGTCCGCGTCGAAGCCCTTCACGTCGTCGAGGTACCCGCCGTGCAGGTTCGACTCGGCGAGGACCTGCGCCAGGCGCGGCTCGGCCTTGAACTCGGTCCACCGGTCGTCGGGCAGATCCGAGACGCCCTCGCGTCCGTTGATGAGCAGATCCCACGTCGACTCCGGGGTGTACCCGGCCTTCGGGAACCGGGTCGCCACACCGACGATCGCGATGTCGTCGTCGGCCGACCGGTCGCGACGGTAGAACAGTGCGTCGGTGTCGGTGTCGCGTCCGGCGTCGGGATCGCCCTCGATGATCCGCTTGGCCAGCGACGCGATGGTGGGGTGCTGGTAGGCGACCGTCGCGGTCAGCAGCACGCCGGTCTTGTCCTCGATGTCGGCGGCCATCGCGACCGCGTCACGGGAGGCGAGACCGAACTCCTCCATCGGGCGGTCGTCGGAGATCTGCTCGACGGGCAGCCCGGTCGCCGTGGACACCCACTGCCGCAACCAGTCCCGCAGTTCCGCGACGGTCAGGTCACCAGCCGTCTCGCCGGCGGTGCCGTGCTCGCCCGCGTCCTCGGAATGTGCTGCGCCGGTGTTCAGTTCAGACATCTCGTCCTGTCGATCGTCTCGCGCGTCAGTCGTCGGTGGGAGCGTCGGGGAACGCGGTCTGCGTGTGCCCCCCGCGCAGCGTGCCGTCGATGTAGGCGTTCTTGCAGGCGGTGTGGGCGATCTTGCCGCTGGACGTCCGCGGGATGGAACCCGCGGGGACCATCAGCACGTCTCGGGCCATCACGCCGTGCCGCTGGGCGACGGCCGCGCGGACGGCGTCGGCCACCTCCTGCGGGTCCTGGCGTTTGCCGGTGTTGCGCTCTCCCACGATGACGAGTTGCTCGGAGGCGTCGTCGGGGTCGTGCTTCATCCCTGACGTCGACGACGCGAACACCTCCGACGGCAGCTGGTTGGCAGGTACCGAGAACGCGGCGACGAACCCCGGGCGCAGCGCCGCGGAGGCCTCCTGCGCGCTGTACTCGAGGTCCTGCGGGTAGTGGTTGCGCCCGTCGACGATGACGAGGTCCTTGACGCGACCGGTGATGAACAGGTCGCCCTCGAACCAGACGCCGTAGTCCCCGGTGCGCAGCCAGCGGCCCGGGAACTGCGCGCCCTCGGCGTGGCTGCCACTGGGCAGCGGGTGCTCCAGCGTGTTGCGGAACGTCGACTCGCTCTCCTCGGGTCGGCCCCAGTAGCCGTGCCCGAGGTTGATGCCGTTCAGCCAGATCTCGCCGACGACACCGTCGGGCTGCTCGGTGGCCGACTCGGCATCGACGACAGCGGCCCACTGGCTCGCCGCGACCTGCCCGCACGCGACCTGGGCCACGGCGTTCGGCGCGGACTTGTCGACGACCGTGAACTTGCCGGCGTTGAGGTCGTCGCGGTCGACGTAGACGACCTTCGGCTCGCGGTCGCGCGGCGGCGCGGAGACGAACAGGGTCGCCTCGGCCATGCCGTACGAGGGCTTCATCGCGTACTTCGGCAGCCCGTAGGGCTCGAACGCCTCGCGGAACTTGGTCATGGAGCTCACCGTGACCGGCTCGCTGCCGTTGATGAGGCCGATGACGTTGCTGAGATCGAGGTGCTCGCCCTCACGCGGCAGGCCGCGGGCGGCCGCGTGCTCGTAGGCGAAGTTCGGGGCCGCTGCGAACGTCTCGGCCCCGTCGGACTCGGCCGCGAGCTCCTTGATCCAGCGGCCGGGACGCCGGACGAACGCCGCGGGGCTCATGATCGTGATGTATTTGCCGCCCAGCGCGGGCACGATCACGGTCAGCAGACCCATGTCGTGGAACATCGGCAGCCAGGTGACGCCGCGGCAGTTCTCGTGAAGGTTCAGCGCGTTGATCATCTGCAGGGCGTTGGAGCCCACCGACTCGTAGGTGATCTCGACGCCTGCCGGGGTCCGTGTGGAGCCCGACGTGTACTGCAGGTACGCGACGTCGTGCTGCCGTGGGGTCGGGCGCTTCCACGTCTCGCCGACCGAGTCCGGCACGGCGTCGACGGCGATGACCCGGGGACGCTGCTTGGCGGGCAGCGGCTTGAAGAAGTCGCGGACGGCCTCCGCGGACTTCGTCGCGGTGAGGATGACGGACGGGGAGCAGTCGCCGAGGACCGCGTGCAGACGGTCGGTGTGGCCGGGTTCGTCGGGCGAGAACAACGGCACCGCGATGTTCCCGGCATAGAGCGCACCGAAGAACCCGATCACGTACTCCAGCGACTGCGGCGCGAGGATCGCCACGCGATCACCGGGCGAACTGACCTGTTGCAGACGGGCGGCCACGGCGCGGAGCCGTTTGCCGAACTGCGCCCACGTCAGCTCGACGGCCTCGCCGTCCCGCTCACGGCTGTAGTCCATGAACCGGTACGCCAACGTGTCGGCCTTCTCGACCACGTTGCGTTCGACGTAGTCGACGAGCGTGTCCTCCTCGGAGATGTGGAGGTAGCCGTTCTCGTCGAGGAAATCCGAGAACTCACGCTTCATCAGCACTCCTGTTGACATGTTCCGCCCCGTCCCGTGTCGTGCGCCCGGGGCCGACTGCATGTCGCACCGGCCCTCGTCGTCGGGAATCCTCGGGCAGGCGCATCGACCTGACCGCGGACCCGCCCCCCAGCGCTCCCGTGTACGTCTGTGCATCACTGCGCGCATCGGGTACGTGGGGCCCCGACCCCGCGTCGTCCGACTGCGCGACAAACCTTACGCATAGTACCGGCATGACAGCCGAACTCGTGGGCTGACCCGACAGACCGGTCATCACTCGCTCTCGCGGAGGATCGGGATGACCGGCGCGAACGCGTCCATCTGGGTGGGGAACACCCCCACATAGGACATGGTGGTGCGTTCCCGGACGGTCCGGATCTGCTCGGCGATCTCCTCGAACGACCCGACCATGATGTACGGCGAGGTCAGGATGTCGTCGACGGTCAGCTCGGCATCCTTGGCCATGTTCGGCGGGAACCCCGAGTCGATGGCCGAGAGCACCATCTCCGCCGTCGACACGCGATCGTCGGTGACGAGGATGGTGGCGATCGTCCAGTTCAGCTCGATGTCCTCGAAGCGGTCGCCGGCGGCCTGGCGGATGATGTCGACGCGCTCGATGGTCTTCTCCATCGTCATGTCGGACAGCTTGAGTCGACCGTCTGCCGTCGAGCCGGTCGCCACGGAGATGATGTCGGCGTGCTTGGCGGCCATGGCCAGCATGCGCGGACCGCCCGCGCCGACCATGATCGGCGGCCGCGGCCCCTGCCGCGGTCGGGGTGCCCCGACGACCTTCTCCACGTCGTAGTACGTGCCGTGGAAGGTGCACTCCTGGCCGCGCATCAGCACGTCGAGGATCGTGAGCGCCTCGTCCACCTGGGCGAGCCGCTCCCCCGGGGTGCCGAACCAGATGCCCGCGGAATCGAAGTCCTCCCGCAGCCACGACGCACCGATGCCCAGTTCCAGACGCCCCTTGCTCAGGACGTCGATGGTGGTCGCCTCCTTGGCGAGCACCACGGGATGCCGCAGCCCCGCGGCCAACGTCGTCGTCGCCAGACGGATCGTGCTGGTCGCCTGGCTCAGCGCACCGAGCGCCGCGAGGGGGCCGACCTGGTTCTCGAGGTGGTCGGGGATGGCGAAGGTGTCGAAGCCGTACTCCTCGGCGCGTTGCGCGAGGGCGACGAACTTGCGGGCGCCGCCCTCGTCGCGATTGCCCTCACCGCCGGCCGCGAACCGGAAGGGGCGTGGCGAGGAACCCCGGTCGCTCGTCGTCATCGATCTCCCGTTCTCGTCGTGGGCATCTGCGAGACCGTACGGGCGCAGAACGTGGTCACGATAGTGGGAGGTCCGCGCCGAGCCCAAACCACCTGCCGTCGACGAGCGGCCTGGTCAGTTGTGAGGTGGCCGGGGAGCGTCGGTGATGATCGAGCGCGCCCAGCCGAACATCCAGCGGGTGGCCGACGCGCCGTCGTCGGACCAGTACCGCGTGGTGGCGTACAGGGCGTGGACCGGGTTGTTCACGGCGCCGGCGATCTTCGACACCCCCTCCAGCGGGTTGACGATCGTCGGGGAATCGCAGATCAGGTCACCCGGCGCGCACAGCGACCACGTGCGGTCCTTGAGGGCACCGAAGCCGCCGGGGCGTGCACCGGTCATGGCGATGCCCGGCACGATCCGACCGAGACCACCGAGCGCGACCTCGGCGCCGACGCCGTCCGGGTTCGGGCCCACCGACTGTGCCTCCCCCGGCTGACGGCGGCCGTCGGCGATGAGCCCCACACCGAGCACCTGGTCGGCCGCGATCGGTCCGCGGCCCGTGCCGATGTCGGAGGCGATGTCACCGGTGATCACCGCGCCCTGCGAGAAGCCCATGAGCAGGAAGCCTGTCAACGGGCACCGTCCGGCGACCTTCTCGATCTCCGCGCGGGCGCGCTGGGTCCCCTGTGCGCGCGAGGTGTTGTAGTCGGTGGTGCGGTCGGCGGGGTTGGTCGGGTTCCGGAACTGCGCCACGTACGGGACGGTGTAGACGTCGGCACGCGAATCCGGGAACGCCTCCTGCAGCGGCCGCGAGATCTTCAACATCAACGAGTTCGGGTTGGCCGACGGCGAGTACGGGTCGTCGGTGGCCGACGACTCCCACGTACCCGGGACCACCACGACCTGCACGTCGGGGCAGTCGGCGGGCTGCGCGGTAGCGCGGGGGGCGCTCGAGGGCGGCGACGTTCCCGGCACGTTCGGGCCACCCGGCGAGGGTTGCAGCAGATTGATGATCAGGACGATCACCAGGATGACCGCGATGATCGCGAGTGCGGCGATCCCCAGCAGCACCCAGAGCCAGGTGCGCCGCCGGGACCGCGTCCGACGAGCGGCCACCGGTTACCCGCAGTACTTCGCGTTCGCGGCCGCGATGACCTTGTCGGCCGTCGCCGACGCGGCGGCCGCGTCGGTGGTGCCCGAGCCGACGATGGCGGTGACGAAGGTCTTGACCTGTGCCGCAGGGGTGTTGCGTGCCTTCTCGGCGCACACGAAGTCGGCGGCACCCAGCGCGATGGAGTTGTCGGGGTCGTTGGGGATGGTGACGTTCTCCCGCTTCAGCTCGGCGAGGTAGGCCTCACCCTTGCTCCCCTGGGGGGCCGGCGCACCGCCCGGGAACCCGGGAGGCGCCGAGCTGCCGTTCGGTGCGGTCGCCGGCAACCCCGAACCACCCGCGGTGGCCGAGGGTGCGGTCGAGGAATCCGTCGGGGCCGTCGAGGAGGCCGACGGCGTCGTCGACGGCGTGACCGCTGTCGTCACGTCGGAGCTGCTGACCGGTGCGGAGACCGTCGAGTCGCCGCTGCCGCACGCGCCGAGCAGCGCGACCGCCGCGACACCGGCCACCGCGGCGCAGAACGGTGCGATCCAGCTCCGTGCCCGCGTCATCCCCATCTGATCCCCTTCTCGTTGCGTTCCGGCCCGCCAGGCTACCGGCGTCGCACCGATGGCCGGGTCGTCGGATGGCCGACGACCCAGGTCAGTGGACGACGGCTGTGCCGTTGATCTCCTCGATGTACCCGTGCTCGAAGTTCACGCGGTTGCCGCCGGTGATCGCGAACTGGTCGCTGATCGGGTAGCCCAGGCGTCCGCCCTCGAAGCCGGCCTGTCCCCAGGCGTCGAAGATCTTGCCGGTCGGGATGGCGAACGCACCCAGGGTCGGCGTCCAGTAGATGTTGCCGCCGACGAACCGGTTGAACTTCCCGCCGCGTGTCGCGCCGAGCTCGTTGGACGTCGGGAAGCCGAGGTATCCGCCCTCGTACCCGGTCTTGCCGTACTTCTCGAAGATCTTCCCCTGCACCGAGTGGGCACCGGTGGTCGGCGTCCAGTAGTAGGCGCCGATCTGGAAGCCCTGCACCCGGCCCTTGCTGTCGGGGGTGTCGACCTCGTCGCCCGTGGGGTAGCCCATGGGTCCGCGTTCGTAGCCGGCCTTGGCCCAGTCGGCCAGGATCGCACCCGAGACGGGGTGCGCACCGGTCGCCTGCGTCCAGTAGATGTAGCCGTTCTGGAACTTGGTGAGACGCCCCTTGCGGTCCGGCGTCCCCAGCTCGTCGCTGATCGGGAAACCGAGGAACCCGTCGGTGCCGCCGGAGGCGACGTACGCGCCGCCGATGGCGCCGCCGACGACGTGCGCGCCGGTCGCCGAGGACCACAGGATGCGCCCGCCCCGGAAGTCCTGGGCGCGCCCACCGGGCACGCCGTACTCCGGTGTGAGGCACTCACCGAGTTCGCGGTGCTTGTCCGCGACGGGCTTGATGGCCCCGCCGACACCGCATTTCGGTGTGTCGGCGGCGACGCCGAGCGCCGTCGCGGCCTGCGGCCACGCCTGGTGCATCTCGAACTGCCAGTAGGGCCAGGTGTGGGTGCCCGACGGCCGGTAGACGGCCTGCGCAGCGATGCCGAGCTGGTTCAGCTTCGTGGCGAACTGCGTCGAGGTGACGCGGGAGAGCACCTCGAGGCCCACGCCCGCGTAGTTCGTCGCGAGGTACGGCAACGTCGACGGGGTGTCGTACTGGCCGATGAGCCCGTTGCCCGAGGAGATGTAGAGGCTGACGCCCTTGAGCGCGTCGGCGTGCAGGTACGGGTCGTGTTCCTTCCACGCCGGGTCCGACGGCGGGCCGAACATCTTGGCCGAGTCGTATCCACCGGCGTCGCGCACGGCGAACTGCACGGCCTGCGGCATGCCGAACGACGACAGCTGCAGGATCCCGGAGAACGACGCCGCGAAGCGGAAGAACCCGGGGTTGCGTTCGGTGAGCATCATCGCGGCGGTGCCGCCCATCGACAGGCCCTCGACGCCACGCACGTCGCTGGCGCGCCACTGACCCGCGAGCACCGGGGGGAGTTCCTTGGTCAGGAACGTCTCCCACTTGTAGGTCTTGCCCTTGTCGGGCTGCTTCCAGTCGGTGTAGAAGCTGGACTCACCACCGATGGGCAGGACGACGGTGACGTTCTTGTCCTTGTAGAAGTTCTCGACGTCGGTGTTGATGATCCAGCCGCTCTGGTCCTCCTGCGCACGCAGACCGTCCAGCATGTACATCTGCGCGAACTTCTCGGCGGGCGAGGCGTTCCAGTCGCGTGCGAGCAGCAGCTGCACCTGGATGTTGCGGCCCATCGACGGCGAGTACACCCAGATCGCGACGCGGCGGTCGCTGTACCAGAACGTGTTGGTGACCTTGACGCCCGGGACCGCGGCCGGCGCCGGGTTGGGCGCCGGCGCGGCCGGCGCCGCGGACGAACTCGCCGGGGCATCCGTCCCCGTGTCGGGCGCTGCGAGCGCCGTACCCGCCCCGGTCATCGCCATCACGGCCACCACCGAGGTCGCCGCGAGGACACCGCGCCGCCACACACCCATCACCATCCACACCCTTCGACGAGAAGGTCCCGCAGCACACGAGACGCCCTTCGCGTAGAAGAACTACACGGAGGGCGTCCCGAAGTGTGGTAGCCACACTGTTACTGCTGTGAATTTATGTGAATCGTGAGGCTTCTGTGACTCACGGGGCGGAGCGGGTCAGTCGCGGAACCAGCCCTGGTTGAAGGCGCGGAACACCATGTCCGACCAGTAACCCCACGCGTGCAGACCGGTGCTCGGGAAGTCCGAGGTGATCTGCACCCCGTTGATCAGGGCCTGCACCTGGAAGGCACGGCTCTGCGCCAGCGAGAGCGCCTCGAGCGGCGCGCCCTGGATGAAGCCGACCGGGTCGGTCGGGTAGGCACCCGGGATACCGCTGCCGGCCGCGACGCGCACCTTCTTGCCGCGCATCTTGCCGATCTGCACGAACGGGTCGTTCTCCAGCCACCGCGGGCTGAACGGGGGGCCCCACATGGAGTCGGAGTTGAACGGGCCGACACCGGCCTCGATGCCCGCGTCGAGCAGGGCGATGCGGATGGCCTCGCGCATGCCGGGCGCCGACAGGTTCAGGTACCCCGACATCGAGAACAGGTGGTCGATGCGCGGGTTGTTCGCGCCGATGATCATCGACGAGTTGCCACCCATCGAGATGCCCATGATCGCGTACTTGCCGGTCCGCCCGACGGCGAGGCCGCGGCGATCCAGCTCCGGGATGAGGCGCTTGTTGATCGCGCAGCTCCACATGTAGCGGTAGGGCTGGTTGTTGAAGTTGCTGGGCGCGTCCCAGTCGCTGTAGAAGCTCGCGAGGCCACCGACGGGCTCGACGACGTTCACGCCGCGGTCCGCGAGGTCCTGGATGCGGGTGTTGTGCTCCCAGCCGCTGATGTCGTTCGTCGCGCGCAGACCGTCCAGCGCGATGACCGTCTTGTAGTTGCCCGGGCGGGTCCACATACGGACCTTGACCGGCGGCATGCCACAGCCGTCGATGAAGATCTGTTGGACTCGCGGTGCGGCCGCGGCCGTACCGGACCCGACCGCGACGCCGAGACCGGCGAGTGTCGCGGCGGCGACGAGCACCGCGGCGAGGCGGCGTCCCATGCCGCGCAGGGCGGGCTTCTTCGGTGTGGTCACACCCATCGACTCTTGCTCACTCTCTGTCCTGAGCGCAGTTCACGCAGCTCACGGGAGACTCCGACGAGTGGAGGCACCGTTCGCGGAGCGTATTTCATCGCTTTGCCAGCGGCAAACTGCTGTCAGTGATCCGTCGAGCAACCGACATGATCACGTGACCTGGGCAGTTCGCCATCCGGCAACATATCGCACCGGGACACCCTGCCGTTACTCAAACGAGACCGGCAGGCGTCACGGGGCCACGTCCGGTGGGATCGGCAGGTTGCATCGTTCCAGCTCATAGAGGGGAACGCGCTCGATCCGGTAGTCGGTGAACGTGAAGGACTGCACGAGGTTGCGACGGAACCGCGACAGCGACATCGGCGCCTTGTAGGAGGCGATCAGATCCTGCGTCGGCCGACAGGTGAGAGCCTCACGAGCCTGTCGCACCCAGTTCCGGTCCAGATAGAACGGCAGGAACGGATGGGTCTCGATCGCCCCGGACTCGGCGATCACCCACTCGGTGTCGAGATCCTTGTCGTGCCCGATGCGGGCGTGGTCGAGCCGTTCGGTGTGCGACGCGATCGGGTACGCGAGGCCCATCTGGTCCACCACGCGGACGTCCAGCGAGGTGTTCATGCTCGTCATGCCGAGGTTGAGGAAGAAGACGGTCAGCTGCTTGGGGGTGCCGCGGGGCGGGGGTGTGGGCAGCGGGTCGTAGTACCAGGTGTCGTAGTCCGCGGAGGGCAGCAGCACACCGCCGACCTCGGAGTGCTCCTGCACGGCCTCGACCATGGCCCGCATACGCGGGTAGTCCAGGTAGTCCTCGGCGGTGATCGGGTGCTTGATCGACATGTTCTGGATGTAGAAGCGGCGTTCGTCGACGATGCCGCTGCGCCCGATGTCGGTGCCGTTGTGCATGCCCGGCGAGTGCGAGGTGATGACCGCCCACACCGCCACCGTCACGAACAGCGCCGTCGACGCCACCGCCCCGGCGACGCCGCGGATCGCCATCTGACGGCCGAGACCACGTGACGGCAGCGAGATCGGGATGACGATGACCGGCAGCAGGAGGAGGAACAGCGGCAGCAGCAGCACGCGGGCGTGCATGAAGTCGCCGCCCTGCCGCAGCCAGTACACCCCCTCGAGCAGACCGCCGAGGACGAACACCACGACGACGGCCCCGGGAGAGCGCAGGCGGGCGGAGAACCGTCCGAGGCGTCCCTCGCCGGCCGGTCGAGCCTGTCGGCGGGTGGTGGTCTGGGCTCGTGTCCACCACACGACGAGCGCGGCGACGACGGCCACGATGACGGGCAGCAGCAGGACGTACGGGCTGAAGAAGTTGCCGAGGTACCGGAAACCCTGCTGCCACTTCGAGCCGCTCGCGTCCTTGGCGACCGCGGTGTTGGGGACGAGCAGGCCGTAGTAGCCCATCCGGAAGATCTGGTACCCGACGGGCAGGACCCCGGCGACGACGACGAACGCCGCCCGCAGACGCCACGACATCGGGGAGGCGACGACCACGAGGAGCGCGAGTCCACCGACGAGCGCGAGCTCGGGGCGCACCAGCGGCGAGATGCCTGCGGTGAACGCCAGCAGCAGGATCCGCCCGGTGTCACCGCCGACCGGTCGTCGGGCGAAGAGGACCATCTGTGTCCACAGCGCCGCGGCCCAGAAGATGCAGAGGCTGACCTCGAGGCCGCTGGTCGCGAAGTCCCGCGCCGGCGGGAGCGCGATGTAGACCAGCGCGCCGAACGGCAGCACGAATGCGGCGCCGGCCCGGGCCTTGAAGTCCAGCAGGCGGTAGGTGCCGTAGATCGCCAACGGCAACGCGGCGATCGACAGGGTGAGCGCGATCCACAGCACGACGTACTCGGTCTGGGCGTCGGTCACCCAACTCCAGAACCAGATCAGGTACGTCCACACCGTGGAGGTGTTGGCCTCCACCCGCTCACCCTTGTTGAAGACCGGGCCGTTCCCGGCGAGCAGGTTGCGGACGGTGCGCAGGACGATCAGCCCGTCGTCGGCGATCCACCGGCGGTCCCAGGCGCCGATCGCGAACAGGATCGCGACGACGAGGGCACTCGCCGAGGCGGTGAGTGCGGGAAGTCGGCGGATCAGGACGGAACGGTCATCGCCTCCGGTGCGGCCGTCCGTGGCCGTCCCGTCGTCGTCGGGTCGGCGGGAGCTCTCGGGCTCAGTTGACGAGATAGACCGCGACACCGACGCATACTAACCAGGCCACGGCCAGACACTGCAGAACGCGGTCGGCCAGAGCGATCTCCTCCGGTTCACCCGCCTGCCCGCCGTCCACGTCGACCGCATATCGCAGGATCGCGACGGTGAACGGCACCATCGACACGGCATAGAAGACGTTCTCGTCGTGGTCGCGTGAGAAGGCCCACAACCCGTAGCAGAGCACGACGGCCGTCGCCGAGAGCGTCCACACGAACCGTAGGTAGGTGGTCGTGTAGTACTCGAGCGACTTGCGGATCTTCGCGCCGGTCCGCTCGGCGAGTTGCAACTCGGCGTAGCGCTTGCCCGCCGCCATGAACAGCGACCCGAACGCCATGACGAGAAGGAACCACTGCGACAGGCCCTTGGGCAGCTCGGCCGCGACACCACCGGCGATGGCGCGCAGCAGGAAGCCCGACGACACGATGCAGATGTCGATGACGGCCTGGTGCTTGAGGCCGAAGCAGTAGCCGAGCTGGATGGCGATGTAGACGGCGATGACGACCGCGAGGTTCCAGTTGGCCAGGAACGACAGGGCCAGCGCGCCCACACCGAGTACGGCGGCGAGCACGAAGGCCATCGACTGCGGTACGACACCGGCGGCGATGGGTCGGTACCGCTTGGTCGGGTGCGCGCGATCGGCCTCGACGTCGAGTGCGTCGTTGACCAGGTAGATGCACGACGCGGCCATGCTGAACACCACGAACGCGATGGCCGTACGTGCGATGACGTCGGCGTCGCCGACGGCACCCGCGGCCACCGGGGCGGCGAGGACCAGGATGTTCTTGACCCACTGGCGTGGTCGGACGGCCTTGACCAGGCCCGCCGCGAGAGTCTTCGGAGGTCCCTTGACCTCGGTCGTCTCGATCGGCTCCTCGCTCATCGTTCTCCCCTGCTCGGCACGCGCCCGCGCACGGCACGGCCGGCGGCGTCGGACCACGCGATCGCGCGCGCGGTCAGTCTGTCATCCCGGGTGACCGCCGCTGCGCACGCGGCTCCCAGCAGGGCGCCGGCGGCGACGTCGGACGGGTAGTGGACGCCGAGCACCAGCCGCGAGGCCAGCATCGGCGGGACGAGCACGGCGGGCAGGACCGCGGGCGGGAGGCCTGCCGCGCGGCCGATGAGCACCGCGGCCGCGGTGGTCGACGTCGCGTGGCTCGACGGGAAGCTCAGACGGCTGGGGGTACCGACACCGATCCGGATCCGCGGGTCGGCGGGCCGCCGACGCCGGACGACACGCTTGACGATCACCGACGCGGCATGCGCTCCGAACGCACCGATGCCGGCCTGGGCCCAGCGCACCCGCGCGGCGTCGTCACCGCGGACCGTGGCCACGGCGTAGCCCACACCCGCGGTGAGGGTCCAGCCCAGCGCGTGCTCACCGAGATGGGACAGGCCCCGGGCGGCGGGCAGGACACCCGGCCGATCGGCGACGGCGCGTTGCACCGTCAGCAGGGCTGCGACCTCACCCCGGGCCGGTGTCGGGTCAGCCGATGCCGAACACACGTGCCCAGCTCTCCTTGCTCGTCAGCTCGGGGGCGGCGTCGCGGTAGCGACGGCGCATCTCGTCGAACCGCTCGTCGACCTCCTTGTGCACCGCGAGCGACTCGCGGAGGAGGGCGAGCATCGTGTCGCGGTCACGCTTGCGGTACACGACGCCCCGGCCGTCGGCGGTGGTGACGGTGACCCCGTCGACGCGGCCGAGGGAGAACCACCGCGCCTCGATCGGCGGGAAGTTGGCCTGCGGTACCTCGTGATGCCGTGGGTCGGCGCGACGAGCATTGCGCCGCAGGACCTTCGCCAGCGTGGTGACCTTCGCGACCGGCGTGGTCGGGATGTTCCGACCCAGGTGTGTGGCCTCCCCGGACGTCCGGGGCAGGTCGGTCGCCGACGGCAGCACGACGGCGTCCGGGTACTCCTTGCGCATCGCGGTCACCTTCGGCAACGCCGAGGGCAGCAGCGCGGGCAGGTTCTCCGGCCCGGCGAGGAAGTCCCGCATCGCCTCGATCTGGATCGCGACGGTCGAGTACTCCAGGCAGATAAGGTGTTTCATCAACGCCTTGATCGACGACTGCATGATGCCGCGGTGCGGGCCGTTGTGGTGCAGGGCCGCGACGACGAGCCGGTTGCGCAGGTGGAAGTACGCCTGCCAGTCGATGGCATCGTCCTTGTCGCTCCACGCCATGTGCCAGATCGCGATCCCCGGGACCGTGACCGTGGGGTATCCCGCCTCACGGGCGCGCAGGGCGAACTCCCAGTCGTCCCATTTGATGAACAGTGGCATGGGCAGCCCGATGTCCTCGGCGCACACCCGCGGGATCATGCACATCCACCAGCCGTTGCCGTCCACGTCGATCCGACGGTGCAGGTCCTTGGAGTGCTTGGCGTCGCGCAGCGGGTACTTCGCGAAGTCGTGGTCGTAGCGGACGAACGGCGCCGAGGTCCACATGAACCTGCCGCGGTCGATCGCCTCCCCCATCGAGTGCAGGTGGCTGCGCTCCTGCAGGTTCAGCATCTGTCCGCCGACGAGGGTCGGGGTCTTCGCGAAGCGCGACAGGGCGAGTGCCCGCAGGACCGCGTCCGGCTCGATCGCGATGTCGTCGTCCATGAACAGGATGTACGGGCTGTCGGTGCGGTCGAGCGCCTCGTACATGATGCGGCTGTACCCGCCGGAGCCACCGAGGTTGCCCTGGTCGAACATGTGCAGACGATCACCGAGAGCCGTTGCCGCGGCGTCGAACCCGTCCTGGTCACGGACCTTCTTGGTGCCCTGGTCGGGCATCATCACCGCGTCGATGACCTCGTCGACGAGAGGATCGGACGTCAGCGCCGCCAGTGCGGCGACGGCGTCGGCCGGGCGGTTGAAGGTGGGGATGCCGACGGTGACGCGCTTGGTCTCCGGACCCGAGTCGGGGGTGGTCGAGGCGAACCAGCCGGCCGCGGTCAGCTCGACGGCGGTGTCGGTGGTGACGTCGAACCAGATCCAGCCGCCGTCCTCGAACGGCCCGAGATCGACGACGAACTCGACGGCACCGGTCCCGTCCGCACCCATCTCGACGAGCTTGCCGTCGACGGCGATACGCGATCCGTCGATCTTCGAGCGGTACACGTCGACGCGGCAGGCCGCGGACGAGCCCCCGTCTCCGGCGTCGACACCGTCGCCGGAGACGACCTCGACACGCAGCACCACCTCGGTCAGCACGCTCCAGCGGCGCCAGTAGGACGCCGGGAACGCGTTGAAGTAGCTCTCGAAGCTGACCTCGGACTCCGCCCCGAGCGACACCGACGTCCGCGAAGTGGAGTGTGCGCGACGGGCGTTCGTCTCCGACTCGACCAGGTAGAGCGCACGGACGTCGAGCGGTTCACCGCGTCGGGGGAAGATGACCCGCTGCAGGAGCGATCGGGCGGTCTCGGATGCGCCGCGCTCGACGTCGGCGACCGGGGATGTGCGCACGCTCATGATGCGTCCCCCTCCACCAGGGCGGCACCGTCCCGCAGATGCGGCGCGATCGTGTTGGTCCACAGCGTCAACGCGCTGGCGATGGCCATGTGCATGTCCAGGTACTGGTAGGTGCCCAGACGTCCGCCGAACAGCACCTTGGCCGTGGCGGTCTCGGCCTTCGCGCGGTCGCGGTAGCGGGCGACTTTCTCCCGGTCGTCCGGCGTGTTGATCGGGTAGTACGGCTCGTCACCGGACTCGGCGAACCGGCTGTACTCGCGCATGATCAC
The DNA here is from genome assembly GCF_054332755.1 of Williamsia sp. SKLECPSW1. NCBI lineage: Bacteria > Bacillati > Actinomycetota > Actinomycetes > Mycobacteriales > Nocardiaceae > Williamsia > Williamsia sp. SKLECPSW1. Next base: position 1,437,691 of record NZ_JBTGLI010000001.1, read on the forward strand.
CGTCTTGTCCCTCGGGTAGTCCCGTTCGGGGTGGAAGTGCCGGAACTCGTGGATCCGGGTGAACGGGACGTCGGCGTCGTTGTAGTTCATCACCGGTGTGCCCTGGTGGTCGCCGGTGTCGAGCACCTCGGTCTCGAAATCGAGCGTGCGCCAGCCCAGTTCGCCGTCGGCGTAGTCGAAGTACCGGTCCAGCGGGCCGGTGTAGACGACGGGGGCGTCGGGGCTCGCGGCACGCACCGTGTCGCGGATGTCGAACCAGTCCGTGTCGAGGCGGACCTCGATGTTCTCGTGGGATGCCATGTTCTCCAGCCACGCGGTGTACCCGTCGACGGGCAACCCCTCGTGGGTGTCGTTGAAGTAGCGGTTGTCGAACGTGTACCGCACGGGCAGGCGGGTGATGTTCGACGCGGGCAGGTTCTTCGGGTCGGTCTGCCACTGCTTGGCCGTGTAGTGCTTGATGAACGCCTCGTACAGCGGCCGCCCGATGAGGCTGATCGCCTTCTCCTCGAAGTTCGACGCGGTCGCGCTGTCGAACTCTGCGGACTGCTCGGCGATGAGCGCGCGAGCCTCGTCGGGGGTGTGCGACCGGCCGAAGAACTGGTTGATCATCCCGAGGCCCATGGGCAGCGGGTAGGCCTGGCCGTCGTAGAGCCCGTACACCCGGTGCTGGTAGTTCGTGAAGTCGGTGAACCGGTTGACGTACTCCCACACCGTCTCGTTCGACGTGTGGAACAGGTGCGCCCCGTACTTGTGGATCTCGATGCCGGTCGTCGGCTCGGGCTCGGAGTAGGCGTTGCCACCGAGGTGGTGTCGTCGTTCGACCACCAGCACGCGCTTGCCCAGCTCGGAGGCGGTGCGCTCTGCCACGGTGAGCCCGAAGAACCCGGAACCGACGACGATGAGGTCGTACTGCTGGTCAGCTGCCACGGGGGTTCAGGGTAACGGACCGTCGCGGCGATTCCGTCATGCCGCGGGCGGCGACGTCGGGACCGCCGCAGGTGTCGTCGGCACCGGCAGCGGGGTGTTCGGGACCGTCACCGGCGCCGACGCCGCACCCGGGAGGAGCTGCGCCTTGAGGCTGCGGATGAACTCGTCGACGAACGCCTTCGCCACCTGGACCACCACACCGGTCGACTTGGTGAAGATCAGCGACCCGAACTGGAACGCCTGCGTGATGATCCCGTCGAACGGAGACGACTCGCCCGACGTCGGCAGCCCCAGCGACGACTTCTCGTAGCCCGCGCCACCCCACGCGCTGCCGATGAGGCCCTGCACCACCTGGGCACCGGTCTGCGGCGACCAGTAGATCTTGCCCTTGTCGAAGTCGACGTACTTCGCGGCGCCGTCGGGTGTGGTCTTCTCGGTGTCGAGGGCGTTGCCCAGCGGCCCCGTCGCGCCGCCCGTCGACAGCCACTTCTGGGCGATGGCCCCTGTGTCGGTGGGCGAGAGCACCTGCTCGGCCGCGCCGGGTGTCGTCGCCGTCGGTGCCGGCGTTGCGGGCGTGTCCGACGCCGCGGCGCCCGCGTCCGGTGCAGCCGTCGGCGTGGACGGCCCGGCGGCGGCGAGATCCCCCGCCGCGACCGCGCGGATCGCCGGCAGCGCGGCGTACCCGAGGGTGCCGGGGCACTCGGTGCTGTCGTAGTCACGGTGTCCGGAGATCGCCGGCAGGTTCGACGTCTCCCCCGCCGCGTACTTCGACGAGCTGAAACCCTGCGAGACGAGCTGCGCGGTCCCGTTCGGGTCGACCCCGGCCAGCTTCAGGCGCCAGCCGAGGTAGCTGCCCACCGACCGGATCAGATCCGGCGTCGGGGCGACGTCGTTGTAGTCGCCGATCATCGCGACACCGACGGTGTCCCGGTTGAAGCCGCCGGTGTGGGTGCCCTGGACGTTGCGGTCGAGCCCGCCGAACGCACCCTCGAAGATCTGTCCGTACTTGTCGACCAGCGCGTTGTACCCGATGTCGCACCAACCGAGGGTCTGCGCGTGATACGCGTAGATCCCGCGCACGATCTCCGCGGACTGCTCCGGCGTGTAGTCGTTGCTGCCGGCGGTGTGGTGCACCACCGCACCCTTGACCGCCGGGTCGTAGGTGGGCTGATCGCACCGCTTGGACTCGTCGGCGCCCCACTGCGCCCGCGTGATGATCGGCGGCTGCTGCCCCGGGGGGACGGTCGCGGCGCCGCCGGCGCCTCCGCCGAGTCCCCTGAGCGTCCCGGTGCCCGGGTCGATGAGAGCGGCCTTCAGTGTCGAGACGACGTTCTCGAGCGGGTTGGGGGCGGCCGACGTCGTGGCCGGGGCGGACTCCGTGGCGGTCGTCGTGGGTCCGGGCGGGGCGGGCGCCCCGGACGGCGCCATCGGGTCGCCGACGACCGGCGCCCGGGGGACGGTGAATGCGCGCGGCGCGATCTCCCCCGGGGTCACGGTCATCTGCGGGTTCGGGACAGGGGTCGACGAACCGACCTGCGGGGGCACCTCCGTGCCCTCACGCGCCGGTGTGGCCACCCCGGCGCGGGTCACGGCGACCTGCACGGCCCGGGTGGCGCCGACCCAGATCGGTTCGGTGCCCATGGCTGTCGTGGTGCGTGCGGGCCCGCCGTCGATCGCGTCGGCCGACAGCCAGGGACCCCAGGTCTTGTCCGGTTTCTGCGCACGGACGAACGCCGTGGTCTGCGCGAGCGCGTCGGCGGCGGCGCCGGCCGCGGTCGGTCCGACGAGGTCGTCCCAGGTGAGGGCGATCATCGAGAACGGGTCGGGGCGGGTGATCTCCTTGACGACGGCCCCGGTGGGGATGTCCGCCGAGACCGGCGTGCGCGGGTCGGTGGTGGCGGTCGGCGGGAGCGTCGTCGAGGTGGTCGTCGGAGGCAGGAGGGCGTCGAGGAGTTCCTTGGGGATCCCACCGGGGCCGATCGCGGGCAGTGAGGACAGGTCGATGGGCGGGAGGGTGACGCCCGCGCGCGCCAGGCCGGAGCGGACGAGGTCGACGACGATGCTGGGCACCGAGTCGAGCGCGACCTGTCGCACCGTGGTCTGCGCCGACTCCGGGACCCCGGAGTCGACCGCGGCGTTCGGTGCGCTGCCGCCCAGGAGTGCCACCGCGGGACTGGCCACCACGAGGGCGGCGACCGTCGCGAGGACGACGGAATGACGACGAGCGCGGGGACGCACGGTCGATCTCAAGCGCACGGTGGTGTCTCCCTCGGCGGAGGTCGGAATCGGACAGACCGCCACATCCTGACCTCACGGCCTCGGCGTGTCCGGCATCCGACACGGCGTGGCGCGTAACTCGTGATGCTGTTGTGATCCAGTGGGACTGTTGTGACTCGTAATCGGACACTAACGTCCCAGGGGTTCCGTTCCCGACCGTGAGGACTCCCGCCGATGGCACGACGCGCCACCGACCGCTCACGGCTGCGTCGGATCGGGATGAGGACCCGACACTCACGGCTCGGGTGGGTCGGGCTCGGGCTCGCGCCGGCTCTCGTGGTCACCGCGATCGCGACCGGGACCCACCTGGGCGATCGGACCGACGACGTGACCTTGTCGGTCGGGAGCACCGTCACCCTCATCGGTCACGGGCTCGGCCACGGCAGGGGCATGGGACAGTGGGGCGCGTTCGGCTACGCCAAGCGCGGATGGAAATACGACCAGATCCTCGCCCATTACTACGGCGGCACCTCCGCGGGGAAGGTGGACAACACGCCGGTGTCGGTGACGCTGACGAAGCAGCCGACGGCGAGTGTCCACGCGGACGCCGGGATGAGGATCGGTGGCCAGACGGTGGAGCCGGGACAGGCAGTGCGCCTGTCCGGCTCCACCGCCACCGTCACCGCCGGCTGCGGCGGCCCCGTGGTGCGGACCGTCGCGCTGCCGAAACCCGTCGTCGACCCCGTCACCGCCGGACCGAACCGGCCGGCGAACGAGTGGCTGCGGTTCTGCGGCAACAACACCGCCTACCGCGGGTCCGTCGGACTCGACGGCGGCCGGGTCGTGAACATCGTCGGCATCGACGACTACGTCAAGGGCGTGACCCCGCGCGAGAGTCCGGCCGGGTGGGCCGACCAGGGCGGTGGCGAGGCGCTCAAGGCGCAGGCGGTCGCGGCGCGGACCTACGCACTCGCCGCCATCGCCAAGGGCAAGAAGATCGACGACACGATGATGTCGCAGGTCTACGGCGGCGCATCGGGCGAGGATCCCCGGACCAACGCCGCCGCCGACGCGACCGCCGGCCAGATCCGAGTGATCAACGGCCAACCCGCGTTCACCGAGTTCTCGTCGTCGACCGGTGGCTACTCCGCGGGCATCAACTTCCCCGCCGTCGTCGACGACGGCGACGCCGGATCGCCCAACCACGACTGGACCGCCACCGTGGGCTCCGGCAGCATCGCCTCGGCGTTCGGCGTGGGCACCCTACGGGACATCGCCGTCACCGAGGCGAACGGCCTCGGCCCCGGGCACGGGCGCGCCACCAAGGTCCGCATCGTCGGGAGCAACCGGACCGTGGAGACCACCGGCGACGACGTCCGCTCGAAACTGCAGCTGAAGTCGGCGTGGTTCACCGTCGCGGGCCAACCCGCCCCGCGGATCGTGGCACCGCCCGACGGCGTCGGCCCCGCGTCACCGGGGGCCGCATCACCCCTCGGCGGTGTCGCCTCCGACGTCTCCGGCGGGCTCCTGCCGTCGGTGCTCGACGCGATCACGAAGGCGATCGGTGGCGGACTGTCGCCGACGACCCCCACGACCCCGCCCACCTCCACGACCCCGACCGCGCCGTCGACCTCGGCGCCGACCACCGGTGGGGCCTCGGGTGTCGTCGACACCATCACGCAGGGCATCGGCGGCATCGCCTCGAACGCGACGACGCAGTTCCTCACCGCCGCGATCGCTGCCATCGACGCGAAGATCGCCGAACTGGGCGGACCGACAGGCGTTCTGGGCCAGGTGCTCTCACCGGTCATCCAGCTCGTCGGCGGCGCGATGCAGAAGTTCGCGAACGGCACCGTCTACTTCAGCCCCACCACCGGGGCCCACGCACTCACCGGGTCGGCACTGAGCGACTTCGTCTCGAGAGGTGCCGAGGGCGCGCTCGGCTTCCCGACCGCCGACGCGCTGGGCGGCTGACGCCGCGCGCGACGCCCTCGGGTGAGCACCCGCGCAGAAGGCGCGGGATGAACACAATGAGCACAACCTTCCCCCGGCCGACGGCCCCCGGGATGATCGGGGACACGTCGACCGAGAAGGTGTGATCTGTGACCGTCGCCCCCGAGTTCCCCCGGACCGCCACCCACGACCGCCGCCCGCCGCTGGACGTGGCCCGTAGTTGGCTGCTCGTCCCCGGTCGTCCCGACGACGACGAGGCACTGCGAGCAGCCGACGACTCCGCCGCCGACGCCGTCGTCCTCGATCTCGAGGACGGCCTCCCCGCCGCCCTCCGCGCGGAGGGTCGTCGCGCCGTACGGTCCTGGCTGTCCACCCACCGCGCATGGGTGCGCATCAGCACCGCCGGCACACCCGACTGGTCCGACGACCTCACCGCCGTGGCCGACGCCCACGGACTCGCCGGCATCGTGCTGGCCAAGACCGAGTCGCCGATGCAGATCGCCGCGACTCTCGGCCGTCTCGGCGCACGGGTCCCCGTGGTGGCACTAGTCGAGTCGGCGCTCGGCGTCGAGTGTGCGTCGGAGATCGCCCGCCGCGCGGGGTGCGTGCGCCTGGCGTTCGGTCTCGGTGACTTCCGACGCGACACCGGTGTCTCCGCCGACCCGATGGCACTGGCCTACGCACGCGGCCGGCTCGTCGTCGCCTCACGCGCCGCCGGCCTCCCCGCCCCCATCGACGGGCCGACCCTGAAGAACGCCGGCGACCGGCTCGACGAGGAGACCGGCGTGACGGCGAGCATGGGGATGACCGCACGCCTGTGCCTCGACGCCGACCACGCCGCCCGCGTCAACGACCTGCTCGGACCGTCGGCCGACGACATCGCCGGCGCACGCGAGACCGTCGCACAGTTCGGCGGGGGTGGCGACGTCTACGACGGCAGCGCGCTCCCGACCCTCGGTCGCGCCGAGGCGGTCCTGTCCCGGGCCGATCGCCTGGGCCTGCTGGATCGCGACTGATCCGTACTGCGGACGACGAGGGCGCCCCGCCGGACCGGCGGGGCGCCCTCGTGTCAGGTCGCCGCATCACCCCCCGGTGACGCGATCGCGATGCGTCAGCCGGTGACCGGCGCGGCCGAGCGGGCGGTGCCGACGTCGGGGAGGCAGAGCGCGGTGATGGTGGCGGTCCACCCGACCGGCCTGTCCAGCTTCACCGCCGGGTTCGGCTGCTCGACGCACGCCTGGTTGCCGTTCAGGCGCTGCGAGTTGAAGAAGTAGAGAGCGACCTCGGCACCGATGACCGCGCTCTGCGGCGTCGGGTAGTACCGCGACGTGAAGGTCTTGGTGTAGAGCTGCTCGGTCTGCGGTGCGGCGGAGGACGTGCCGGCGCCGACGGTGACGAGACCCGCAACTGCAGCAGTCGCGGCGATCCCCCCGGCAACGGCACGAACGATGCTTCGACGGTTCTGTGCGATGTCCATCACACCAGTGTGTCCTATGGCCAGACCACTGTCCACGGGAGGGTCGACGTCGGCTTTGTCCGGATCGACATCGTCCGTGGGGCTCACGCGAACCAGCGAGCCAGGACCCGTCCGACGCCCTCGTTCTCGTTGCCGGTGGTGACCTCGTCGGCGGCGCGACGGGCGTCCGGGTGGGCGTTGGCCATGGCCACGCCGTGACCGGCCCACCGCAGCATCTCGATGTCGTTGGGCATGTCCCCGAAGGCCACGACGGCGTCGGTGGACAGTGAGGCGATGTCGGCGAGGATGCGCAGGCCGCTGGCCTTGTCGATGCCGGGCTGGGCGATCTCGATGAGCCCGTTGTCGGTGGAGAAGGTGATGGCGGCGCGTCCGTCGACCGCCGCCCGCATCCGCGCGGCCATGTCACCGCTGCGCATCGAGGACGCGCGGATCAGCAGCTTCACCGCCGGGGCCGCGATCACCTCGTCGTCACCGACCTCGATGTGGTCGGGGTTGAGCCAGGCGTGTTCGTATCCGGGGTCGGCGACGAACGTGGGGGTGGCCGCGTCCTCCCCCGGATCACCCACCCGCTCGGCGGCCAGACCGCAGCCGGGGAGCTCGCGTCGCGCGGCCTCGGCGAGCTCGGTGAGCGCGGCGGTGGACAGCGTCGACGCGTGCAGGATCGAGTCGTGCACGATGTCGTACACGATCGCGCCGTTGGCGCACACCGCGTAGGTGGCGTGCGGCAGCTGCCGTGCGATCTCGTCGATCCATCGCGGTGGGCGCCCTGTCGCCAGGACGAACGGGACGCCCCGCTCGGCGGCCGTGGCCAGGGTGCGCCGGGTCAGCGATCGAACGGTGCCGTCGTCGTCGATGAGGGTGCCGTCGACGTCGCTCACGATCAGCGACGGTGGCCCGAATCGGTGTCGCCTCACGCACGCCCCGCACGTTTCGCGGCACGGGCCGCCGCCTTCTCGCGTTCTTCGACGACCTCGATCTCGCGGGCCTCCGCGAGCGTGGGCGCCGACCCGCCCATCGCGGCCGGCACCCAGTCCGCGCCGGCGGGATGACCCGGGTAGCCCGCACGGATCTCGTCGAGCAGGCCCGACATCACCGACTTCAGCCGGGCGGTCTCCGCGGCGGGATCGGCGTCGGCCGTGACGGTCATCGGCGCACCGAAGCGGACCGTGATCGGGATGCGGTGCCGCCCCATCCGTCGTCGGGTGCCCTTGGACCACTGACGCTGCGCACCCCACATCACGCAGGGGACGATCGGCACACCCGCGTCCGCGGCCATGCGGACCGCGCCGGTCTTGAAGTCCTTGAGCTCGAAGCTGCGGCTGATCGTGGCCTCCGGGTACACGCCGAGCAGATACCCCTCTCGGAGCTCCTGCACCGCGACCGCGTAGGCCTCCGACCCCGCCGAGCGGTCGACCGGGACCGTGTGGGTGTGCTCGATGAGGAACCGCACGACGCGGATGTCCATCATCTCGGACTTGATCATGTAGCGGATGCGACGACCTGCGCGGTACACGCCGAGCGCGGCGGGCAGGAAGTCCACGTACCCCGTGTGATTGAGCGCGATCACCGCTCCGCCCTCCGACGGCACGTTGCCTTCGTCCACAACCGTCAGCCGCATGCCCTGGGCGGCCGCGAGCGTGTGCGCCGCGATCTCCAGCGACCGGTACACCGGTTCCATGCGACAAGGGTATCGAGGTCCGCCGTCCCGGCGATGATGGTCGGTGATGGACGGAACGGGGGGCGCGATGTCGTGCTGTGGGATGGGCGACGGTGTCGGACACCGCGGGACTGCCGGGGCGGTGGCGACCCCGGCAGGTGGGGAGGAGTTCACTCTGGGGATATTCGGTTCGACGGACGCGACCGTGGCGGCGGTCGGCCGACCGCGTGACGCGGTCGCGGACCCGACGCGCAGCCGCGCGGTCGCGGTGAGCGTCGGATGACGTCCCTGCGATCACAGCCCCGGATGCTGCGGGTGGGCGCGGGTGACTGGCCGCGCGCGTTCTGGATGTGGCTGGTCAGCCCGTACGACTACCTGTGGATCATCCATCACCACTCGATGCGACCGCTGAACCGCCAGCTGCGGTTCGCGCTCGCCGCCGCCACGGCCATGATGGCGCTCGGATCCGTGCTGGCCCTGCTGAGTTCCCGCGGCCCTCGGGGTGTGTGGGGGACGGCCCTCACCCTGGCGATCCTCGTGCTGCAGGCGGTTGTCGTGGTGGCGATCATGCGACTGCCGATGCCGCGGACTGCGCGACGGGCCCGGGCCTACTTCGTCGGCCTGCTGATCTTCGGGGACCTCGGTGTCGCCGCCGTCATGCTCACACTGCCGCCGCTCGACGGGGCCTTCGGCTGCGTGCTGCTGGCGCTCACCAGCACCATCTGCGTGTACTTCGTCAGCGCGCGATGGGTCGTCGCGCACCTGACGTTCGCGTTCTGGTTCATCGTCCTCAGCGCCTGGCGGGTCGCACGCACCGACGTCGTCGACCTGTTCGGCGTGGGCTCCGGTGCCGTCGCCATGGTGACGGCCGTGTGTGGTGCGCCGATCGCGTCGCACGTCGCGTGGACGCTGCTGTCGGCCGACGCGCGCCAGTCGGTGCGCGATCCCCTCACCGGGCTGCGCAATCGACGCGGCCTGGAGGCGTCGCTCGAGGTGGCGTGGAGCAGGGCCCGTGCTGTCGGCGGTGTCGTCGGGGTGGTCGTCGTGGACGTCGACGACTTCAAGGTCGTCAACGACACCTTCGGTCACGACGAGGGCGACGACGTCCTGCAGCGTCTGGCGGGCGCGATGCTCGCCGCAGCGGGCGACGGCGCGGTGGTCGGCCGGACCGGTGGCGAGGAGTTCATGGCGGTTCTGGTCGGCACCCGCGACGACGTCCTGGCACGTGTCGACGCGCTGGCGCCTGCGCTGCGCTTGACGGTGGGAGGCGGTGCGTCACCGCTGAACGTGACGGCCAGCGTCGGCGCGGCCGTCGTGACCGGGCCGTCGTCACCGCGGCGAGCCGCCGACGACTTCCGCGACGCCGTGCGACGGGCCGACGGGCTGATGTACGAGGCGAAACGGGCGGGTGGCGATCGCGCCCGCTCCACCGACATCTGATCGGGTCAGCCGGTCGGACCCTCACGGTCCGCGCGGCGCCGAGCGCGCTCGGCGATCTCCTCGGCGTCCATCGCGTTCGCCTCGTCGAGCGTCGGCGCGCCACCGCCGAGTCGTGCGGGGACCCAGAACTCTCCCGCCGGGTGCGGGCCGTAGCTCTCCTGCGTCCGGTGCAGCGTCTCCACCATCACCTCGTGTAGACGGGCGGTGAGGCTCTCCGGGTCGCCCTCGGGGGCGATCGGGGGTGCGACGGTGATGTGGATGGGCACGTTCGACCGGCCCATGTTCTTGGGGTGGCCCTTGGTCCAGACCCGCTGGGCACCCCAGATGACGTGCGGGACGATCGGGACACCGGATTCCAACGCCATGCGCGCGGCCCCCGTCTTGAAGTCCTTGATCTCGAAGCTGCGGCTGATCGTGGCCTCGGGGTACACACCGACGAGTTCGCCGCGCCGCAGGTACTCGACGGCGGCCTGGTAACTGTCCGCCCCGGCCTCGCGGTCGACGGGGATGTGACGCAGGGCCCGCATGATCGGTCCACTGAGCTTCGAGTCGAAGACCTCCTTCTTCGCCATGAACCGCACCTTGCGGCGGCCGTGCAGGAAGGCGGGCAGTCCGGCGTAGGTGAAGTCCATGTAGCCGGTGTGGTTGATCGCGACGACCGCGCCGCCGTCGGTCGGGATGTTCTCCTGACCGGTGACGGTGAACTTCAGGCCCTGCACCGCCCACATCGAGCGGGCGACGGCGATGACGGTGTCGTAGGCGGGTTCCACGACGACCACCCTAATGGGCGGTCTCACCTGCACGTCTCGGGTCACGGACGGGGCCGCGACTATCCTCGTCCCGAGCAGACGACCACGCGAGAGGACGGACACACGTGCAGGTCACCAGCGTCGGGCACGCGGGATTCCACATCCGGACGGCAGCCGGGACGATCCTGTGCGACCCGTGGGTCAACCCGGCGTACTTCGCGTCGTGGTTCCCCTTCCCGGACAACAGCGAACTCGACTGGGCGTCCCTGGGCGACTGCGACTTCCTCTACGTCTCGCACCTGCACCGCGACCACTTCGACGCGCGGAACCTCGCCGAGAACGTGAACAAGGACGCGCAGGTCCTCCTGCCCGACTACCCCGTGCCGGATCTGCGGCGTGAACTCGAGGCGCTCGGCTTCCATCGTTTCGTCGAGACCGAGGACTCGGTGAAGACCACCGTCTCCACCGATCGCGGCAGCCTCGAGGTGATGATCGTCGCGCTGCGTGCGCCGGCCGACGGGCCGATCGGCGACTCGGGTCTCGTCGTCTCCGACGGCGAGACCACGTGCTTCAACATGAACGACGCGCGACCGGTGGACCTGTCGGTGGTGCACGACGCGTTCGGCGGGGTCGACATCCACCTCCTGCAGTACTCGGGGGCCATCTGGTACCCGATGGTCTACGACATCCCGAAGCGGACCAAGGCGAACTTCGCCGCGCAGAAGCGCCAGCGCGGGATGGACCGCGCACGGTCCTACATCGAGCAGGTCGGCGCCACCTGGGTCGTCCCGTCGGCGGGTCCGCCGATGTTCCTCGACGACGAGCTGCGGTATCTCAACGACACCGGGGACGTCGACGACAAGGGCCGCGCGACGAGCATCTTCCCCGACCAGGCGACGTTCCTCGAGCAGATGCGTGAACATGGGACCGACGACGGGACGAAGCACCGCGGTCTGATGATGGTGTCGGGGTCGACGGTGGATCTGCATGGGTCCGAACTGATCTCACTGGAACACCCCTACGCCCCGGACGAGGTGTTCGGCGAGAACAAGGCCGCCTACCTCGAGCGGATGGCGGAGAAGTTCGCGCCGGTGATCGCCGCGGAGAAGGCGACCTGGGCCTCCGACGACACCGGTCCGCTGTTGCCGGCGCTGCGCTCGACGTTCGAACCCATCATGGGCGCCAGCGATCTCATCTCCGACGGGATCGGGTACCCCGTGGGCCTCGTCATCGGCGAGGAGACCGTGGTCCTGGACTTCCCGAACCGGATCGTGCGCGAACCCAAGGAGGGTGAGGGGAAGTACCGCTACGGGTTCCGTATCGCCCCGGAGCTCGTCCGCACCGTCCTCCGCGACGACGAGCCCGACTGGGTGAACACGATCTTCCTGTCGACACGGTTCACCACGTGGCGCGTCGGCGGGTACAACGAGTTCCTGTACACGTTCTTCAAATGCCTGACGCCGGAACGCATCGCGTACGCCGACGGCTGGTTCTCCGAGGCCCACGACGACACCGCGTCCATCGAGAAGGACGGGTGGGAGATCCAGCGACGCTGCCCGCACCTCAAGGCCGACCTGTCGGCGTTCGGGGTCGTCGAGGGCGAGAAGCTGACGTGCAACCTGCACGGGTGGTCCTGGGATCTGCCGACCGGCCGCTGCCTGACCTCGAAGGGGCACGAGCTGCGCGCACGCCGCCTCGAGTCGTGACCACCGACGCCGGCGCCGCCCGCACGTACGCAGGTCGGTCGGTGGCCGATCGGCGCGCGGAGCGGCGGCGGCGGTTCGTCGACGCCGCGATCGAGGTGTTCGGGACGTCCGGTTACGCCGGGAGTTCGGTGACCGTGATCTGCCGGGAGGCCGGCCTGTCGCGGCGGCAGTTCTACGAGGAGTTCCCCGATCGCGAGTCTCTGCTGCTCGCCGCTTACGACGAGGTGCAGACGCAGGCTCGGTCCGAGGTCGGAGCCGATCTCGCCGCGGCCGCCACGGACGATCTGCCGACGCTCGCGCGGGCGGCGATGAAGGCGTTCATGCGGTCGATCGGCACCGACCGTCGGCGCGCGGCGATCGTCTTCGTCGAGATCGTCGGCGTGAGTCCCCGCGTCGAGGAGCACCGACTGGCCGGCCGCGAGGTGTGGGTCGACTTCCTGGGCTCGGCCGTACGCGACTACGCCGGCCGTCCCGCAGGTGATGCGGTCGAGGACTCCTACCGCGCGATCGGTTTCGTCGGCGCCCTCACGGCTGTCGTCCACCGGTGGAGCACAGCCGGGCCCGATCGACCCGACCTGGACACGATCGCGGACGTGCTGGCCCGGATCCTGCTGGCCTTCCTCACCCCCTGACACGGTCGGGCTCCCCCGGCCCTTGTGGCGTGGCTCACCCTGCGGTAGCTTTCGCCCACGAGTGAGTCATCGGTGTCTCACATTTCCGAGAGGGAGTCGCGTGCGGGGTCGACGACAGCAGGGATGGATCGCGCGGTGCGTGGCGGTGGTGGCGATCTGCGGGGGACTCGCGGCGGCGACGGTCGCCCCGGGAGCAGGGGCGGCCCCGCAACCGGCGGCACCGTCGATCGCCCCGGCACCCCCGTTCGGGACGGTCCCCCTGCCGCCGGAGTTCGACCCGCGCTTCTATGCGCCGCCCGCCGCCGAGGTCACCGCCGCGCATCCCGGACAGATCCTCGCCGCCCGCCGGATCAGTCTCGCCGCGTTCTCGGTGGTACCGCTCGCGGTCGACGCCTGGCAGGTGTCGTACCGCTCGACGAACACCCGGGGCGAGCCGATCCCCGCGGTCGCGACCCTCATCACGCCCCGGGGCACGGACCCCGGCAAGACCCGCCGCCTGGTGTCGTGGCAGTCGGCGGAGGATTCGACGGCGCAGTACTGCGCCCCGTCGTACGTGCTGCAGCAGGGGTCGGTCCCCGGGAACCTCAGCGGCTCGATCGACTCGTCCCTGGAGGTGCTGCAGATCGCGTCGCTCCTCGCGACCGGGTCGTCGGTGGTGGTCCCCGACCATGAGGGGCCCCGGTCGGCGTTCGCCGCCGGCCCGCTCGCGGGACGGATCGTGCTCGACGGGATCCGAGCCGCACGGTCGTTCAGGCCGCTGGCTCTCGCGCCGGACGCGCGAATCGGGTTGATGGGCTATTCCGGCGGTGCCATCGCGACAGGCTGGGCGGCCGAGTTGCAACGGAGCTACGCGCCGGAACTGCACATCACCGCTGCGGCCGAGGGCGGGGTGCCTGCCGACATCCGCGCGCTGGTCGACCTGGCGAACCGGAACCTGGGATCGGGACTCATCATGGCCGGGGTCATCGGTGTCAGCCGCGAGTACCCGGAGCTCGCGCGATTCCTGGCCACGCACGTGAACCCGCTGGGGCGCGCCCTGTTGACGGCCAAGAACCCGCTGTGTCTGGCCTATCAGGCGGCCCTCGCACCGTTCGTCGACATCAAGGGCCTGTTCAGCGGCCCCGGCGATCCTCTCGATCAGCCCGTGCCGAGACGAGTTCTGGCACAGCTGAAGATGGGGTCGACCACGCCGACGATTCCTCTCTTCGTCTATCAGTCACACCCGGACTGGATCGCACCGGTCGGTCCCGTCGACGCACTGGTGCGCACCTACTGCGCGTCGCCCGGTGCGCGCGTCGAGTACGTACGTGACCACTTCAGCGAGCACATCTCGCTCGCCGTCGCCGGCTTCCTCCCCGCCATGCTGTGGATGAACGACCGCCTCGACGGGAAGCCCGCCCGCACAGGGTGTTCGACGACCGATGTCGGGACGGTTCTCGGCGACCCCGCCGTACGGCAGGCGTTCGTGGACCAGGTCGGCGACGTGCTCGGCGGGCTGTTCCAACGGCAGCTGGGGAATCCCCCGCGGCGCTGAGGCGTGTCAGCGGGGGCGCGCAGGCCACGCGGGCAGCAGTTCGCGCAACACCGCGAGCTGGTCGACGTCGACCCATGACGGGTTGCTCGCGGCCGGTACGCGGAGGACCTCCATCCCGGCCAGCGTGGGGATCTCGCGGATGTGCGTCGCGCGCACCGCGTGATCGGGGTCGAGCAGCGTGATGTCGGTGGGCACCACCCACTGCCCCGACCCGTCCCGCCCGGCGTGTCCGGCGATCCACCCGAGTCCCCATACGCCGCGCGGCGTGCGGCCGGTCGCGGGACCGCTGAGCCAGAGGATCGCACGGTGCCCGGACCGCATCATCGCGGTGCGGTAGTTGTCGGCGACGCAGCGGCTCTCGATCTGCGTCCGACCCGCGGCGAGGTCGCGCAGGACGTCCCGACGTGCGCCGCTCGCCGTGAACACCCATGCGCCGAGCGTCGCCTCGGAGACTGCGCGGTGCGGGGCCATCGCCACCACGGTCCCACGACGGCCGGGCCGGAGACGCGAACCGGCCGCCCCCGGGTTCGGGTGCGGCCGGTGGCGCAGGTGGTTACTTCGCGAGGAAGTCGAGCAGGACCTCGTTGACCTCGGCGTGGTGTGTCCAGAGCAGCCCGTGCGGGGCGCCCTCGATCTCCACGTACTCGGCGTCGGGATGAGCCTTGTGGAATTCACGACCGGTCGAGTCGATCGGGAGGATGTTGTCCGCGGTGCCGTGGACGATCAGCGTGGGGACGTCGATCTTGGGGATGTCCTCGCGGAAGTCGGTCAGCCAGGTCGGCTGGGCGTGGATCGACGCATACGGCGAGGCGTTGTAGGCCAGCTGGGTGTTGGCGTCGAGCGCCTCCTGCGACAGCCGATTGCCGAGGTAGTCGTCGGTGTTGAAGAAGTTCTGGAAGAAGCTGGTGAAGAACGCGTAGCGATCGGACTTCACGGCGTCGGCGAGACCGTCGAACACGTCCTGCGGGACACCGGTCGGGTTGTCGTCGGTCTGCAACAGGAACGGCTCGAGCGAACCGAGGAACACGGCCTTGGACACCCGGCTCGAGCCGTGGTTGGCGATGTACCGGGCGACCTCGCCGGTCCCCATCGAGAAGCCCACGAGGACAGCGTCGTTGAGGTCCAGGGTGTCGAGGACGGCCTTCAGGTCGGCGGCGTAGGTGTCGTAGTCGTGGCCGATGGTCGGGCGACTGGACTTGCCGAAGCCACGACGGTCGTAGGTGATGACGCGGTAGCCCGCGTCGAGCAAGGCCTGCGTCTGCTTCTCCCACGACGACCCGTCGAGGGGATAGCCGTGGATGAGCACGACCGGCTGCCCGCTGCCGTGGTCCTCGTAGTAGAGCTCGATGGGCGCCGAGTTCTCCGTGCCCACGGTCGTCACGTATGCCATGCCGTCTCTCCTTCGACCGATCACGCGGGAGAACGTCCGTTCTCCGCTGGACGCAGCGTAGAGAACCATCGTTCTCCAGTCAAGTAGGATGAGCCGATGATCGTCACCGGAGAAACCAGGGACGCCATCGTCAGCGCCGCGGATCGCCTCTTCTACGAGCGCGGCATCCAGCAGGTCGGCATGGACGAGCTCCGCGCCGAGGCCGGGGTGTCGCTCAAGCGTCTCTACGCGGAGTTCGACGGCAAGGACGCCATCGTGCTCGCCGTCCTCGAGCGTCGGCACGCCATGTGGGTCGACGGGATCGCCGAGGCCGTGGGACGGCACGACGACGGACGCGGCAAGCTCCTCGGGATCTTCGACTTCCTCGCGACCTGGTTCGCCACCGACGACTTCCGCGGCTGCGCCTTCATCAACGCCTTCGGCGAACTCGGCGGCACCTCCGAGCGTGTGGCCCGGGCAGCGCGGGAACACAAGGAGTCCTTCCAGGTCTACGTCGACGACCTCGTCGCGAGGATCGGTGCCCCCGAATCTCTTGCACGCCAACTGGTCTTGCTGGCCGAAGGCGCTCAGACGACATCGGCGATCACCGGCGACCCGTCGTCGGCCCGACTCGCCCGCGATGCCGCGCAGATCCTCATCGATGCGACTCCGACCCGGGAGCCGGGCCGGGTGCACTGACCCGGGGGAGCATCACCCGCAGCCTCTGCCGACGTTCGAACAGTGGTGTGACAGCAGTCAGAACCCCCGCCGACGCGGCGGCGAGCCACAGCGCGCCGGTTCCCATCCCGCGGTACGCGAATGCGCCCGTCACGGCACCCCCGGCGAGAGCCGCCCACATGGACAGGTACCGCAGCCACAACCACCGCGGTCCGCCGCTGAGCGCGTCGACGAGCCGCTGCCCTGCTTTGACCAGCGTGCCGGTCATGTAGGTCAGGCCGACCGCGACCTCCCCGTCGCGCTGGAAGACCGAGTTCATGGCACCCATCGCCGCGGCCACGATCGCCACACCCGCAGGTCGGAAACCCCACTGCACCACCAGCGCGCCACACCCCAACGCCGCCGTGACCACCACGAGCACCGCCGGACGCGCGGGTACGAGACGAACTGTGGCGGCACCGACGAGAACTCCCGCGAAGAACGCCGCCAGAAGCGTTCCCGTCTGCACGACGACCGCCCCGCTGGGTTGCGTCACCCCGACAGCGAGACGAGTCGTGTTCCCACTCATGAAGGAGAGGAAGTAGCCACCCAGAAGGATGTAGCCGACGGCATCGACGAAGCCCCCGAGCGCCGACAGAGCCGTCGCCAGAAGGAGTTCGTCACGGCGCAGCAGACGCATCGAGCTCCCTCATCGGCCGTCGGATCGGCCCCGGCCACGGTAACGCCGTCATCGACGACGCGCGCAGCCGGTCTCCGCGCCCGATCAGTTACCGAGGTGCGTGCGGATGAATGCACCGGCACTCGCCAACGCCGCGCCCGCCTCGTCGAGGATGCCGGCGAATCCCTGGAACACGTGGGGTACGCCGGCCGTGACCTCGAGGGCGACGCTGACATCGGCAGCTGCCGCGAAGGTGGCGAGGCGAGTGGCGTCGTCGAGAAGAACCTCGTGTGAACCGGCTTGTATCAGCAGTGGGGGAAGACCTCGGAGGTCGGCGAAGAGTGGACTGATCAGCGGCGTGGTGCGGTCGCCATCTCCCGCGTACTCGTCGGCGCGACGCTGCAGACCCGCTGCGCTCAGCACGGGGTCCACGTCGGCCTTGCTCGTCATGGTGGCTGCGGCGAGCGTCAGGTCGACCCAGGGCGACATCAGCACCGTCACACCGGGCAAGGGCAGGCCGGCGTCCCTGGCCGCGACGAGCGTGGCCAACGCGAGTCCACCCCCGGCAGATTCACCGGCGACCGCGATGTGCGAGTTCGGACGGCCCGACGCGAGCAGTGCGCGATAGGCCGCGAGCGCATCATCGACCGCTGCCGGGTGAGGATCTTCGGGCGCGAGGCGGTAATCCACCGATATCGCTCGAGTTTCTGCGTGGCGGCTGAGGTCTGAGGCCAGGCCCAGCGACGTCGACGCGGATCCCAATGCGTACCCACCGCCGTGGAAGAACAGGATCGTGTCGGCGGTGGGGATGCCGGCGATCTCGATCTCGACGACGGGGATCCCGCCCAGGCTGCCGGCGGCGGTGGCGACATCGTCGGGCAACGGCTGAGCACCTGCCATCGCCTCGAAGATCGGGCGTTGGACGTGTGCGTCCCCACCGATGTCCAACGGGCCGTCTCGGAGCAGACCGTCCACCGCATCACGCTGTTCGCGGCTCACCGAGCCCCCTGCATTCGCGCCGACCGAGACATCTCTGCCGCCTCTCGATGATCCGGATTTTTTCCTCCGCTTGATCGTAGCGGCCCAGTCGCTGGCCGCGCGTCCGTCTCCGACGGCTCTTCTGCTCGTTTTAACGGGAACGAGGAGTGTCGAGCGCTTGACGAACGCGGTCCACACGCGGATGCTTTCGCCAAACGGAATGATCCATCCGCTACGGGCGGGCGGCGCCACGGTGGTGGTCGAGTTCGTGGTGGTCGAGCCCGACCTTCGACGAGCTGTGAGAGAGGTGGGCCATGACCGACGTCCGAGATCCGATGACGGGGGCGGGACGATGACCGAGCCCGTCGTCGCCGACCTGCTCACCGAGCTGCCCCACGTCACCCACCAGTCCGGTACCGACGCCTACGCGGCCGCGACGGCCCCGGACAACTCCAGCTTCCCGCAGCGCCCGGCTGCGGTGGTGCGGGCGGGTTCGGCCGACGACGTCGCGCGTGCGATCACCGTCGCCTCGACGGCGGGCAACCGTGTCGCGGTGCAGGCCACGGGACACGGTGCCGGTGCACCGATCGGTCCGGGCATCGTGCTCCTCGACACCTCCGCCCTCGACTCCGTCGTTGTCGACCCATCCGCGCGTCTCGCTCGCGTGGGCGCAGGCACCGTGTGGCCCGCGGTGCAGGCCGTGGCGGCGCAGCACGGAATGCTCGGGTTGAGCGGCACGTCGCCGACGGTCGGCGTCGCCGGGTACACGTTCACCGGCGGGGTCAGCTGGTTCGTCCGCAAGCACGGCCTGGCCTCGGCGACCTTGCGGTCGGTCGAGTACGTGGACGGCGCGGGCCGCATTCGCCGCGCAGCCGACGATGCTCCCGAATGGATCGACCGGGAGGCACTGTGGGCGTTCCGCGGTGGCGCCCCGGTCGGGATCGCCACCTCCGTCGAGGTCGGCCTCGTCGCGGTCCCAGAACTGTGGACCGGCTACCTCTTGTGGCCGGCCGAAGCCCTGCCGGCCGTTGCTGCGGCGTGGGCCGCCGCCACGGCCACGGCCGATCCGTCGGTCACCAGCTCCCTGTCGTTGCTGCACCTGCCGCCCGAGGGGCCCTTCCCCGACGATCTGCTGGGCACCACCGTCGTCCACCTCTCCTACGCGTCACCCGACGGCGGAACCCACCTCGAGCGGATGCGCGCCGCCGTACGCGGCGCGGCGGCACCCGTGGTCGACACCACCGCGGCAGGCGACACCGGGACGCTTGCACAGATCCATCTCGACCCGCCCGCCGCCGTGCCGGCCCGGGGTACCGGGCGCTGGCTGGGTGCCGGGGCCGCCGATCTGGTGACCTCGATGTTCAGCGCGGCACGGATCGGGCAACCCGGCGGATTGGCCATGATCGAGTTGCGGCACACGCAATCTCGGGAGCTCACGAAGGTCGAGGGGGCGATGACCACCGTGCCGGGACCGTTCCTTCTGCACGCGGTGGGGCTCGGCGTCGACGAGAACAGCCGTCTGCTGACCGACGAGGTCCTGGACGCCGTGGAGGATGCGGGCCGTGCCGCCGACATCGGTCGGTCTGCGCCCGCCTTCCGCGAGGGACAACCCGACACCGCTGACGCACTACCGCCGGTCGACCTCGACAGGCTTCGCGTCATCAGGGACCACCTTGATCCCGATCGCGTGCTGGCGTTCGCCCGACACCCAGTGCCCTGACTTCGACGACCGCCGCTCCTGTGTGAGACTCGATCGATGCCCGCTGGTCAGTCAGCCCGTCGGCAGCCGCGTGCGGAACGACGGGACGCCGTCGAGAACCGAGAGAAGATCCTGCGCACGGCGGCCGACCTCATCGCGGTACGCGGTCACACCGTGCCGCTGAGCGAGATCGCGGACGCCGCCGGTGTCGGCGTGGGGACGTTCTATCGCGCCTTCCCGGACCGCGCGGGACTGCTCGCCGAGCTGCAGCGCCGCGGGTACGGACTGTTGCTCGCGGCCTTGACCCGGATCAAGGCCGACGGGCTGACCGGCGCCGACGCCATCGAGGCCTATCTCGAAGAATGTCTCGTCATGGCGAACCAGCTGGTGGCGATGCCCCTTCGCGGTGGCCGACCACTCGCCGACGACGATGCCGTCGAGGCGAAAGTACGCATCGGCGAGGCGATCGGCGACTTCCTGGCGGAGGGCCGGGCGGATGGGACCGTCCACGCCGACATCAGCGCTTTCGACGTCATCGTCTGCGGCACACTCATCGCCACTCCGTTGCCGTACGGTCCGGACTGGCCGACCACCGCACGACGGCACGTGCAGCTGTTCATCCGGGCGATCAGAACTCGGCCCGGGCATCCGTCCGGGTGATGCCGACGGCGTGCGACTCGCTACAGGTCGCCGGTGAGGAACTGGGCCACACCACGTCCGAAGGACCAGTCGGCAGGCGTGTTCCCGACCAGCGACACGATGAGGTCGTCGCCGGAGAGCCCGCACTCGTCGTGCAGTCGCCGCGCCAACGTCGCGTACAAGTCCTTCTTCTGGTCCTCGTCCCGTCCCTGCTGAACGACCTGGATGAGAACGAGATCGTCTGTCCGCGTGTACCCGAGGCCGGTGTCCTCGACGATGATGTGCCCCGGCTTGTGCTCGGTGATCAGCTGATAGCGGTCGCGTGGCGGCGCGGCGAACACGTCGAGCATCGCCGACTGCACGACATCCGCGAGCCGTCGCACCGCGTCGGCATCTCGGCGATTCTCGATGACGTGTATGTGGACAAGTGGCACTGGGTGGCCTCGATCCGGTCGAGAGCGTCACGCGTCCTACGCTCGGCGGTCAGTCACCGGGACAACCCCGCGCTGCCGGTCGCTATTCCGACCGCCGCCCCTCAGCCATGTCTTGCGGCCCGGTCGCCGAGACGGCGGGCCGGATCTCTGTGTCGCGTTGCGAAGCGCGAAATCGGTTGCGGCGCTGCGCGATCAGTCTGTCCAGATCGTCCGGATACGACGGTGTCACGGGCTACAGTCCACATGCCCTGTGAGGTGGCCGAGCACGCAGTGAACGTCGCAGTTCTCGGCGGGTGGCGCGGCGAATGTCGTGGCTCGCTCACCGATCCAGACAGTGATCATGACCGGCGCGCCCTGACCTGCGGCGTGCGCGGACATCGCTGCAGCCGCGGCTGCGGCGTGGGCGCGTGCGGTGCAGATTCCGCCTGCCATCCCTCCGGTCTGGACCGGGTCGCCGTGGGGTGGGCACACGCGGACTTTCCAGCGCACCTCAGTCGGGTGTTCGCGGGGCCGCGGGGATACTCCTCATGGCTGACGCAGGTCCGCGGTGTCGGCGAACACCAGTCCCCCGTCGGCGGTGGTGATCGCCCACCGTCGCGGGGCTGCGACATCGGTGTCGGCCGGCACGTCGGGAAGCTCGCCGAAGTCCTCCACTATCCGGCCGGGCGATTCATCGTCGTCGACGAGCACGACGACGTCCTCTCCAACGTGCGGTGTCCAGTCCATCGTTCGAGCTCCTTGGGATCGGCGCGGGGCGCCGCTGTCGTGGGTGTCGGAGAGTGCGGTCATGCGGAGTCCCGGCGGAGGTGTCGCCGAGTGGCCCGGTAGGCCAGACCCCCTGCGACGCACAGCACGCCGATGAGCACGACGACGGTCGCATGCGTGGCGCCGCTGAGGATCGCGACGAGGACCGCGAGCAGGGCGACGTTGGCGGTGGCGCCGTGGATCAGCGCCGGGACCGGTGACGTGCCGCCCTGCGAGCGGATGCCTCCGGGGGTCACCAAACCTGTTGCACCCACAGGGGGTAACTCGGGCTGCTGGGTGTGATGCCCAGCGCGACGCGGCCACCGGGGTGTGCGGCAGCTTCGGCGATCACCTGCTGGCCGGTGACGTTGTTCCACTGTTGTCGCTTGTCGGGGCGGTAGTAGTCGCCCTTCTCGTAGCGGGAACCGGATTCGAGGGTGACGCCCCAGCGGTCGTTGCCGAGCACTGCGTTGATGACGTTGCCGGCGCCGACCTGGGCGGCGGTGACAGTCTCGGCGTGGGTCAGGATGACCGCGGTGCTGCGGCCCTGGTTGTAGGGGGTGATGTCGACGGCGCCGGCCGTGCCCGCCCCGGCGACAATTCCGCCCACTGTGAGGGCGGTGGCCGCCGTCGCGGCCATGATGCGGATCGTGCGCATGTGGTGCTCCTGCTGCATGTGTCGGTGGATCCCCATCCCCGCACATCTGTGCATTCCAGATAGTAAACGGCCGTGCGTGTTCGGCGCCACCCCGAGACAGCTGGGGTCCGGGCAGTTGTGAACCAGGTCCACCCGATCGTGTGACGAAACACTGTGAACCGCCCCGGAGTGTCCGGAGGCTCGGTGGTTTGGCTCAGCCGATCGGCGTGAGCCTGTGGTGGGCAGCGTAGTGAATGTTCTCGACGGTTACCGGTGATAGATCGTCGATCGCGCTGTGGGGTCGTTCAGTGTTGAACCAGTCGACCCAGTTCAGGGTTTCGATCTCGACGTGCTCGACGCTGCGCCAGGGCCCCTCGGGGCGGATCAGCTCGCTCTTGTAGATCCCGATCTGTGACTCGGCCAACGCGTCCTCGTAGGCGTCGCCGACCGATCCGACCGAGGCGTCGACCCCGGCGTCGAGCAGGCGTTGGGTGAAGGCGAACGAGGTGTACTGCGATCCGGCGTCGGTGTGATGGACCAGCCCAGCCAGGTCAGTGACCCCGTCGCGCCGGCGGGTCCACACCGCGTGCTCGAGGCAGTCCAGGACCAGCGCGGTGTTCATCGTCGTTGCGGCCCGCCAGCCCACGATCCGCCGCGAGAACACTTCGAACACGAACGCCACGTAGACCGTTCCCGACCACGTCGCGACGTAGGTGAAGTCAGCGACCCACAATCGATTCGGTGCGGGCGCGTGGAACTGCCGGTCAACCAGATCGGTTGCACGGCAATGACTCTTTTCCGGCACGGTGGTACGCCTTCGGGACTGGCGCAGCGCTCCACACCATCCTTGCTCGGCGTAGATCCTTTCCACGGTGCAGCGGGCGACGTCATGGCCGCGGCGCCGAAGATGCAGCCACATCTTGCGCGCACCGTAGCGGGAGAGCAGTTTCTGGCGGGCCCGTTCGGCCTCGATGATCGTCACCAGCTCGCGGTCCCGCACGGTGCGGCGTGACTCCCGGCGTGAGAGTTGGTCGTAGAAGGTGCTCGGGGCGATCGGCAGGCCGTGCTCGGTGAGCAGCCGGCAGATCGGCTCGACCCCGAACCATTGGGTCTGCACGAACTCGGTCAGTACCGATGTGGGCGGTCGAGCTCCGCCGCGAAGAAAGCCGACGCGCTCTTGAGGATCTCGTTGGACCGACGCAACTCGGCCACTTCCTTCTTCAACGCCCGGATCTCGGCGATCTCCTCGCTCGTACGACCCGGGCGGGCACCACCGTCGACCTCGGCCTGACGCACCCACTTACGCAACGTCTCCGGTGTGGTGATCGCCAACTTCGCCGGGATCGACCGAATGGCCTCATACTCACTGCCGTAGTCGCCACGCGACTCGAGCACCATGCGCACAGCGCGCTCCCGCAACTCCGGCGGATACCTCGACGGACGTGCCATGAGAATCATCATCCCTTCAAGAAATGAACTCTCCAGACACTCCGGGGCGGTTCACGAGAGCAACGGCTACGCGAAGAGGTGGGCGCTCCCGGAGCCGCGGTTTCAACTGCCGCACTATGCGCCTGTCTCTGTTTGCACTCCTTGGGCGGGGTCCCCTATGCCCTGCGCCTGTGCGAGGGGGTCAGGCCTTGCTCTGATCAGGTGTCGATTTTTCGCGTGGGAGTGTGGCGAAGAAGTCGTCGACGTCGAACAGGTAGCGCCACGCGGTGTCGTTGTCGTTCTCGATGTAGTTGCATACTTCTACGCCGTCCAAGCCTGGGCCGATGTAGATTTTGGGGAGGTCGTCGGTTCCCACGTTGAACCCCAGGTTGATGTAGTGGTGGCTGTGGTAGCTCCAGTTGGCTTCCTCCACAAGGCGGAATAGGTCGTCGAAGTCATGGTCTTCGCCGAGGAGTTTGTTCGCGCCGACGCGGTGGCGCGTTTGTGAGATTGTTTCACCCGGCCTTTGCGGAACATATGGTTGCTCGTTGCGGATGTAGTGCTCGTTCTCGTCCAGCCATTCGAGTAACGGGTCCAGTTCGAGCGCTTCCTGGAGCAGGATGTGCTCGGTGCCGTCAGCGGAGTAGAAGACGAGCGTGAGGCCGTCGTACCAATCGGGAAGAGGATCGTTGTCGTGGCGAGCGCCGCGTAGCTCAACGCGCAGGACGCCAACGTGGTGCGCGTCGGTCATTGCCCCCTCCACTCCTTTCTTTGCTTTTTCGTGATCTGCCCGGAGTTGAGAAGTTTCTCCTTGACATTCGCTGGCACATTTGTCTTTGGATCTTCCTGAATGTAGCCGTGCCATCCGCCGGTATTGTCGGGCACGAACTCGTATACCTTACCGTCCTTGGCGCCCCACAGCTTCTTTCCCTTTTTATCGCTGCCGACGGCGCGGTCGAGCACACGTTGGGCTTCGTCGTCAGGTAGGTCCATTTCTGATCCGTGGGGACCTTGGGTGGGCATGGATTTGTTGTGTTTGTCGTGTCGTTTGTAGACGCGTGGTTCTTCTTTGTTGTCTGAGAAGAAGCGGGTGATGGCTTTGTCGAGGTCGCCGATGCGGGCGATGACCCAGGCGGGGAGTTGGGAGGCGAGGAGGCCGTGGGTGTCCAGGGGGTGTTGGCGTAGCCATTCGGTGCCGTACTTCTCGGCGAGCAGGCCCAACTGGTAGAGGGCGAATGCGAGTGCGGCGGCGGCTTCCGCGGAGCCGATGATGGGTTTGAGGATGTCGGTGAGGAAGCCCACTGTCTGTGCGCGAACGGGGTCGTCGCCGCTGGACGGGGGTGTGGTGGGTGCGGTTTGGGGTGGTGGGGTCTGGGAGGTTGGGCTAGTGCTGCTGTTGGATGGCCCACTGGTTCCGGTGCCGGTGGATCCGCCTCCGGTGGTGCCTGTTCCGGTTCCGCCGCCGTAGGTGCCGCTGTCGGTGGGGGTGTCGTTGTAGGTGGTGCCTGCGCCGCCGGATTGGCCACCGCCGGAGGTGTCGGGTCCGCTACCGCCGCCCTCGGTGGTGGCAGCGGAGTTGCTGGTGTCGGGCCCGTGGTATTGGACGACTGGTGCGGTGGCACCGGGGGGAACGACGTATTGCGGCGGTCGCGGGTGGACAACCGCGCCCGCGGGGGTGGCGTTGAGGAGGGTGAACTGCGATGAGCCGATCGTGACCCGCTCCGAACCGCCACGCGCAAGCCAGGACCGCAGCGCCGCACCCACACTCGGGTACCCGTTCGCTGCCGCGAGTGACCGGTACCCGCCGGTACGGGTGCGGGTGCTCGAGGCGCCCGCGACCAGCGCGGCAGCGCCGGCGAGGAGCCACAGTGCGGTCTGAGTACCCGCACCGGTGGTGCCACCATTACCGGTTGTCGCGGCTTGCTGCGGGGCAGGCGCGGGAGTGTCGGTCTCGCCCTGGGTCGCAGTGGTCGGTGCCGGTGGCGCCGTCGACGGTGTGCTGGACGGCGCCGGTGTCGCGGACGGCCGTGGAGGGACCGTCGGCGATGCGGTGGGGCCCGGCGCGGCCTGGGTCGCAGTGTCGTTCGTGTCGGGGAGCGGTGCGGTGGTGGGGGTCTGCTGCCCCTGTCCGGGGACGGGGACGATGGGGGTGCCGTTGCCCTCACCGGGACCGGGACCGATGTTGGATCCGGCCTGCGGCCCGCCACCGGAGGAACCGGTACCTCCAGACGTGGTCGGCGCCGTCGGGGCGGTGGGGGTGAAGGTGTTCGTGGGAACGTTCAGGCACGGGTAACCGGGCCCGAAGCGGGCCTTCATCGCATCACACAGGGCATCTGATCGTGCCGGTGCTGTTGCAAGCCACGCCACAGCGAGTGCCCCGGTGAACACCACCAGCACGATCGCCGCTGCTCGCAGCAGCGGTGTCACCGGTGACCGCGCACCGCGCCCCGCATCACCCGCTCCCGGGTAGGTCGGCGCGTGACGGTAGGGACCGCTCACCGGCTGCTGCCTCGGATCACCACACCGAGGGCAGCGTCGATCCCGGCCCAGAACCACCGCCCCGCAATCGACATGATCAGAAAGAAGACCAGGAACACCAACATCGACCCGTAATCATGGGACCACTGCTGCAGCCGGCTACTCAACGCCCACGCGCACCCCACCAGCAGTGCGCAGCCCAGTGCGAAGGAGATCCACCGCCACCACCTCAACCATGACTGCAGCGAAGTGCCTGAGGTAGCGGCGGAGTCGGCTGGGGACGCTGGGTTGGCAGCAGTGCGAGACGCCGTCGGAGTGCTCATCATCGGGTGGGTCCTCGAGGGGCTCAGAGGTGGTGGGGTTGGCCGTAGACGTTGACGGTGTCGTCGTTGTTCGAAGTCGAGATCGCAACCGTGACATACGAACGCAGCACCACCGGCCCCAAGCAGCCGTCGACCTTGATGTGGACATCGGTCGCGGTGATCGCCCCACTGGCCGCGGCCAGCTTCTTCGTCCCCAATGACACGTCAGCGATCGTGCCCGGCCGCAACACACTCGAGATCGACGGCTGCACCGACGCCCCGATCCCCAACGCCGGCGGATACGACACATTCAACGTCGCATTCGGCCCACCCGCGATCCCGACCGTCGCACCAGAGGTCACATCGGTGTTGCACCCGACCTGGAACCCACCGGTCACCGTCCCCTCGGTCACCGGCGACCTACCCGCACCCGCGATCGACCCGGCCGCGCGTAGTGACACGAAACCCTCACGCGTCCAAAGGGACTGGTTGAGCGGCGGCACCGACCGCACAGACTCCCGCGCTTTCGTCGCGGTCACCCGCCACCCGTCACCAGTCGTGCGCGTCACCGACCGATCAGCAAACGAATTGCCCGGCTTCATGTTCGGGCCGGCCGCGGCCGATGCCGCGCTCAACGCGGTGAGCGCAGAAACGCCCACGACGGCGACGGTCGCAACGGCCACTCGGATGGAATTCATGTCATGCCTCGTGTGTCGGTGGATCCCCATCCCCGCACAGGCGTGCAAACGGCACGGTAGACGGTCCTCCACCGCCTCGCACGAAAAGTGACCACAACCACACCAGGGCGGGTGTTCACGACTCCGGCCGCGAATCACCCCGTGCGCTCGCACCGACCGTCGCGAAGCTCACCATGCCCCCACGACAGCCCTGAGATGTGTTCGGCAGACCTCCGTGTCGTGCACGCGTTCGGTACAGTGTCGAGCGGGGATGGGACCCGACCGCGAGCACTGTGCTGGGGGCCCCTGTATGGCACAAGTAGTGAACACCGTTGTCGTCGATGACCTCACCGGCAGCGAGATTCCCGCCGCCGAGGCCACTACCGTGGCCTGGTCGTGGCGTGGAGTGGACTACGAGTTCGACACTCGTACCGCCCATCTCGCCGCGATCGAGGACGACCACCACCCCGTGACGGTCTGCGAGTTGTTGGCGGCGTCCCGCAGGGTGAGCGGTCGGCGTGGCGTCGCCCGCCCGGTCACCGATCCTCCCCGTGGCAGTGCGGCTTCCGTGCGTGCCTGGGCCCGCGAACGCGGGATCGCGGTCCCCGACCGTGGCCGCGTGCCGCAACCGGTGATCGACTCCTACCTCGCCGACCAACCCCACAGCTCATGAACCACGAGCGGACCGACTCGGCGGCGCCGATCGCGGTGCTGCGGAAGCACCGGACTGCGCAGTTCACCTCCTTGTGCGACTACTGCGAATCCGTCATCACCGTCGGCGACATCGTCGGCCGCGTCGATGAGGGCCGCTACATCTGTCTGGCGTGCACCCGCACCGCACGCCGACACGGTTCATCGCCTCACGATGTCCGGTAGAGCGAGTGCATCCACCCGCTGCTCACCCGCGCCGTCAGGAAGCCTCGGCCACGGCGCCGATCGCACCGACTCGCTGATGCTCACACTCGAGCGGACGGCGGGCCGCAACGAGATGTCACCCGATGAGGTGGTGGCCGACCAACTGGCTGCGGTCGAAGCAGCGACGACGTCGGCGCGTGCCGTCCAGCTCGCGACCTCGGTGCAGATCGCCGGGACGGACGAGTGCGTGGCCGGGATGCGCGTCATCGCAGTGACCGTGTACCGGGATCCCGTTCTCCGACGCATCGTCCGGGACTCGGTCGCCGTGTGCGGCCACCACCCCGAGGTGGTGCGCGACGCCGGAACGGGGTCGTGTCGGGAAGCCTCGGTCGTGCGATTCATCGACAACACCGGCGACTTGCGTCGTGCCGCCGCCGACGTGGCCTACCTCGGTTGGGCACGCACGACTCCGCGACGAGATCTGCAGCCGTTGACACACCCCGAACTCGTGGCGATCTGGCGTGGCGCGATGCTCGTCGCAGGGACCCTCCACGTCGCCCCCGAGCCGATCCTGACGACGCGGTGTCCAACCCTGGCGGCGGCGCGTGTCCTCGCGGCCGCCGC
Organism: Williamsia sp. SKLECPSW1; assembly: GCF_054332755.1. Taxonomy (NCBI): domain Bacteria; kingdom Bacillati; phylum Actinomycetota; class Actinomycetes; order Mycobacteriales; family Nocardiaceae; genus Williamsia; species Williamsia sp. SKLECPSW1. The sequence goes on from NZ_JBTGLI010000001.1 coordinate 1,466,183, forward strand.
TGACAGCCTCGGGATCACCACGCGCACTGTCTGCGTACCGCGGTCCCCCATCGAGCTACGAGTACACGGGGCCGAGCACGTCGAGAACGTTCTCCAGCTGGTTCTCGGTCGCCCCGCCGAACCGTCGGGGCGGCCGCCGTTGTAGGAGGTCTCATGGTCGACCAGCGGTCGTCGGTGGGCCGACGGAGGGTTCGGTCTTCCTCAGTCGCACCCGAAGTGTGTGGGTCGCCTCCGCGACCACGGTCCCGTGACTGTCGCGGATGGTGACGTGGTGGTCGATGTCGCAGACACCGTGGCGCTCGGCGCGGTCTCTGATGGCCTGCGCCTCAGCCGATGTCACCACCACGTCCAGAGCGAGGGATCCGCGCCCTGGTGCGCGGAAGTCGATGGTCGCAGACTTGGTCCACACCTCGAATTCCCGCCCCAACTGAGCCGCCAACATCATCCCGTAAAGGATGTCGGTGGCACTGAACAGGGCACCGCCGAACGCGGCACCGTGCAGGTTCGCCGTCCAGGGGTACACCGTCACGGCGACCGATCCCGACGTCCAGTCGTCGGCGATCCTCGACACCCGCACTCCCGCGCCCAACAGCGGCGGGTAGAGACCGATCAGCAACCGGAACCTCCTCGGCCGAAAGAGCCACCGGTGCAACGGCGTCTTGGTGGCACCGTTCATCGCTGAACCGATCCCAGGCGTCGGACCGAGCGCGCGGGAACCATGTCAGCCGACGATGGGCAGGACCGGGTCACAGGGCACGGGTCGTGGAGACTCCGGGTCGAGCGCGTTGAGGACGAGAGTGGCTGCGCGCCGGGATGCAGCGACCGCAAGGTGATCGGAGTGGTCCTGTGCGCAGCCGCGTTGCACGACGATGTTGGTGACCCTGTCACCGGCGCGCCCGCGTACCTGACCCGAGGTGTACGGGAGGACGAGTTCGTCTCCGGTGGTGGAGATGTTGGTGTAGCTGATGCCCGCGACATACGGGCTCCCACCGGCATCGAGGTGCGCGAGGAGTCGGGATCCCGTGGTCATCTGACCGCAGGCTGCGCAGATCGGGACGGCGGTCTCGTCGATGCCGAGGCGCCGGACGACGGGGTTGATCGCCGCCGCGACATCCCCACCGGTCCCCCGCCACAACGGCGCCAGCGACACGTACTTGTCGATGAACCGGGCACCGCCGAGGAATTTGGCGTACCAGTCCGGCATGAGGGTGCCCTGGGAGTGACCGACGATGTCGACCTTCGTCGCACCGGTGGCACGCAGAACCCCGTCGACGAACACTCCGAGTTCGTGGGCGCTCGCCTCGATCCGCCCCATCCCGCCGACCTGGTTCAGCGGGGCAGGGGCGCCCGGAATCGCGCCATAGGTGAGAGCGAACACGCAGTAACCGTTGTTCTTCAGCAGTGGAACGTATGTGCCCCAGTTGGTCTGCGCAGACCCACCGGTGCCGTGGACGAGCACGACCGGGCGCGGATGCTGCGCCGTCGGGCGGCAGCGATAGTCGTTGGACCCCGGGAGTGAGCCATACGGGTGAGCCAAGGCGGGTCCGATGCCGGCGAAGAAGCTGTAGGACACCGGCAGTGGAGCCGCGTGTGCCTGAGGGGCACCGATCACGAGGCACGCGACAGCCGCGGTCACCGCGACCACGACGCGTGAGACACGTCGCGAGAGAGGCGAACTCTGCACTTCGGCGGGAATGACGACCGCGTCCACGTCGGCCGGGGTGGTGCGGGTCGTTCTCATGTCAAGCCTCGCCGTGTCGGTGGATCCCCATCCCCGCACAGATGCGCACCCGCAATGTAAGTCGGGGGACGCCACAACGAACCCTCACTGTGACCGCAATCACACTCGTGCGATCGGTCCCCACCCCCTGCTCTGCCCGTCCTCTCTCATCCCTGAGCTGCGGCCCAGTCGGCGACGCGGCGGTCGCTCTCCTCCGGAGAGAGGTCCTCGACGCGCGTCATCACCGACCAGCGGACGCCGAACGGGTCGAGGATCGAGGCGAACCGGTCACCGGAGACGAAGGTCATCGCCTTCTCGCGCACGGTGGCGCCGTGTGCCGTCGCGCGGTCGACGACCGCGTCGACATCGGTCACGTAGATCGCGAGCGAGTAGACCGCAGGCGCGCCGGGGGTCAGCCGGGCGAGGTCGTAGTCCTCGCTGGGCTCACCGAGTTGCAACCGCCCGACCGGGAACTGCAGTTCGGCGTGCGCGATGGTGTCGCCGAACTCGGTGACGCCGGCGACCTCGGCGTCGAACACCGAGCGGTAGAACGCGATGGCATCACGTGCCGGGGAGACGACGATGAACGGCGTCAGCGACGAGTAGACGTGCGGCCGACCTGCGGTGGTGTGGTCGCCGGTGGCGGGTGCGGTGCTCTGCGAAGTGGTCATGGGGTGATCGTCGTCGCCGGACGCTGGTGGGTCTTGAACTTCTGCGACAGACTGATCCGACGATGGGCCCGCCGGAGATCCGCCACGCCGTGCAGTCCCGGGGGCATCTGAACCCGGGGTCACCCCAGGTCGTCTTCGATCGGTTCGATCTCGGGCTGCCGGAGCTGATCCGCAACGTGTGGGTCGTCCGGTGGGACGTGGCGGACCGCCTCACACAGCGCATCCTCAACTACCCCGCGCTCAACGTCGTCGTCGAGGCCGGCCCGCAGGTCGAGGGCGATCACCACACCGGCCTGTACGGACCCGTCCCCCGCGTCTCCGAACGCACGCTGCAGGGCGTCGGATGGGCTGTGGGCGTACTGTTCCGGCCCGCGGCCACACCGCTGCTCACCCCACTGCACAGCGACGCCCTCGTGGCCGCCGACGTCCCGTTCGTCGGCGCTCCGTCGGAGGAGCTCGTCGCGGCGATGGCCGCCGGATCCGATCGGGACACGATCGCACGCATCCTGCTGGAGTGGGTGACGCCACTGGCCGATCGCGTCGACGACGCGGGTCTGCTCGCGAACGCCGCGGCTCTCGTCGCCGAGACCCGGAAGGACATCACCGCCGCGGCCGCCCTCGCCGACGCGGTGCACGCGTCCGCGCGCACCGTCGAACGGACCGTGCGACGGCACACCGGGTTCACGCCCAAGCAGCTCATCGAGTGCCGTCGGATGCAGACCGCGGCGACGCGCCTCTTCCTCGAACCCTCGACCGATCTGACTGCGCTCGCGGCCGATCTCGGCTTCGCCGATCAGGCACACTTCACGCGTCGCTACCGCGAAGTGATCGGGGAGACGCCGAGCGCGACGCGAGACGCGGGGCGGCGACGACCGGGCCCCTGACCGCGGTCATGCGGTCGTGGATTCGGACCTCTCGGCCTCGGCCGACGCCTCCACGGCGCCCGACCACGCGACGGTCACCGCACCGACCACCGCGGCGATGAATCCGAGCACCGCGAGCCAGGCGAGCCCCCGAACGGTCTGGTCGCCCAGGAACATCACGCCGATCACCCCAGGCACCACCGTCTCACCGACGACCAGGGCGGCGGTCGCACCGTTCACCGACCCCAACTGCAGTGCGACGGTGTGCAGATAGAACCCACCTCCGCCGGCGATCGCGAGCGCATACAGCGCGGGATCGGAGAAGAGCGCCGACAGCGAGAACGGGTCGAGGCCGTCCAGGATGCGCACCGCGATCGCGACGGCACCGAAGAGCGCGCCCGCGGCCAGACCGGCGGCGATCGCCGCCCGCGAACCGAGCCACCGGACGACGGCCACCGACACCAGGACCAGTCCGACGGTCGCACCGAGTACCACCCAGTGGAACAGCAGGCTCTCCGTCTGGCGGGGGTTCTCCTTCGCCGACACCCCCAGGGCACACAGGGCCGCGATCACCGTGGCGATCGCGATCCAGTCCCGCATGTGCAGCCGGATCTTCAGCACCACGATCCCGAGGATCGCGGTGATGACGAGGTTGGCGCTGATGATGGTCTGCGACAGGAACAGCGGGGTGAGGCGGGCGGACACTGCGCCGCCGACGAACCCGAGGACGTCGAGCACGGTGCCGACGATGAAGAAGACCGTCAGCATGGCCGCGACCGTCGAGCGCAGGGTGGGCCCGCCGGTGGCGGTGGCCAGGCCCGTCTCGCCGCGCGCGACGGCGTCGTCGTGGGATCGGCGGGCGCCGAACGCCTGCAGTACCGACGACACCCCGTAGGCGACGCTCGCGAAGAGGGCCGCGAGGATCCCGGCGATCATCATCGGGCGATCATGTCAGCACCGCCGACCGCGACGACGGAGAACGCGCTCAGCGCGGCGTGAGGACCTGTGTCCCGACGAGGTCGGCGAGCGCCTGCGGCAGACGCACGGAACCGTCGGGCTGTTGGTGGTTCTCCAGGATCGCGACGATCCACCGCGTCGTCGCGAGCGTCCCGTTGAGGGTGGCGGCGGTCTGCGGCTTGCCGTTCTCGTCGCGGTAGCGCACCGAGAGCCGACGGGCCTGGAACGTGGTGCAGTTCGACGTCGACGTCAGCTCGCGGTAGGTGCCCTGAGTGGGAACCCATGCCTCGCAGTCGAACTTGCGGGCCGCCGACGATCCGAGGTCCCCCGCGGCGGTGTCGATGACGCGATAGGGCACGTCGATCGCGGCGAGCATCTCCTTCTGCCACCCGAGCAGACGCTGGTGCTCGGCCTCGGCGTCCTCCGGTCGGCAGTAGACGAAGCCCTCGACCTTGTCGAACTGGTGGACCCGGATGATGCCGCGGGTGTCCTTGCCGTAGCTGCCCGCCTCCCGACGGAAGCAGCTCGACCACCCCGCGTACCGCTTGGGCCCGTCGCCGAGGTCGATGATCTCGTTCATGTGATAGCCGGCCATCGGGACCTCGGAGGTGCCGACGAGGTAGAGGTCGTCGTCGTCGAGGTGGTAGATCTCGTCGGCGTGGGCACCGAGGAATCCGGTGCCCTCCATGACATCCGGGCGAACCAGCACCGGCGGGATCATCATCGTGAAACCGTTGGCGACGGCGAGTCGTGTCGCGAGTTGCAGCAGGGCGAGCTGCAGCAGCGCGCCGTTGCCGGTGAGGAAGTAGAACCGCGAACCGGAGACCTTGGCGCCGCGCTCCATGTCGATCAGGCCGAGGGCCTCACCGATCTCGAGGTGGTCACGGGGGCTGTCGATCTCGGTCGGGGTTCCGACGTGTTCGAGCACCACGTAGTCGTCCTCACCGCCGGCGGGCGCCTCCGGTGCGACGACGTTGCCGATCGCACGGTGCGCGGCGGTGACCGCGGCCTCGGACTCCGACTGCGCCGCGACGGCGGTCTTCACGCGGTCGGCGAGCAGCTTGCCCTCGTCGAGCAGGGCCTGCTTCTCCTCCGGCGCGGCCTTGCCGACCCGCCTGCCGAGCGCCTTCTGCTCCGACCGCAGCGAATCCGCCTCGACGATGGCAGCGCGCCGCTTCTCGTCCGCGGAGAGCAGGGTGTCGACCAGGGAGGGATCCTCACCGCGCTTGCGCTGCGAGTCACGGACCAGGTCGGGGTCGTCACGCAGGAGTTTCAGGTCGATCACGCCGCACACCTTACTGATGGGACGCGCGAGAGCTGGGACACGTCGCGCCGTTCGCGGTGCCACCCGGCGGACAGGTCAGGCGCCGGAGTCCAACCACTGCGCGGCCGCCTCGGCGGCGTGCTTCAACGCGGACCGCTCACCGACGTAGTCGGCGGCAGCGCCGACGACGGGCACCATCGACAAGGTCCGCCACAACTTCGAGGGCGACGGGCGGTGCTTGATCTCCCCGACCACGGCGCGCAGCAGCTTCGCGGTGGTCCACACACGCCGGACCACCTCGCGCGCGGACCACGGTCGGCCCTGCTGCTCGGTGGTGTCCGGGGGCCCGTCGGGGACGTTCTTCTCCAGGGTCGTCACGTCGATCTGGGCGACGGAGTCGTCGATGGTGCGCCCGCACAGCACCTCGGCGATCATGCGGGCCTGCTCACGGCGATCGTCCACCCCGTGGACGCGGGCGATCGCGCAGAGCACGAACGTCTGTTGGGTGAAGCCCAGGACGTCCTGGAGAGGCAACCGGTCGGCCAGGGCACCGAAGACCCCGGGGTAGGCGACGAGAACGTTCGTGACCGACCCGACGCGGGTCACCCACCAGTCGTCGCGTTCGGCGACGCTCATCGCCTGCCACTTCTCGGAACCCGGCGCCCCAGCGGCGTCGGTCGCCCACGACAGCGACGACGCGGCGGCATCGATCGCCGTGTCCACGACCCCTCGGTCGACGTGGTCGTCGACGTCCTGGATGGCGACGGCGGCCGACGACGACGCCCCCCGGTCCTGCTCCTCGGTCGCGCCGGCGAAGGGGTCACTGTCGGCGAGGGCGTCGAGGACGGGCGAGATGATGCCCGTCGCCCGGTACAGGATGCCGAGGAGTCGGGTGTCGGAGAGCGTCGTCACGGTGTCGTCTCAGCCGATCACTTGACCGCGGAGCGCAGCTTGAGGGCTGCGGTCAGCACGAGGGTGACGACGATGCCGACTGCCACGGCGCCGAGCATCGCGTAGCCGACGTTGATGTCGAAGTCCCATGCGATGAACGACAGGCGCAGCCGCTCGGTGTTCTGCAGGACGAAGGTCACGACGGCGGCGACGATCACCACGAGGACGACGGCCGCCAGCGTGGCGGGCACGCTGCCCTTGCGACGGGCGGCCGGTCGGTCGGTGGAGTGCGAGGTGGTGGGGGTGATGATGTCGGTCATGACTGTGTCTCCTCGAAAGATGTTCTGGGGGTGGCGGTGCGGCCGGGCGGCGGTACCGCGCGGGTCGCGCCCGGCCGCACTGCCGTGAGCGTCAGCTCAGGGCGTCCTTGATGTTCTGTCCGGCCTTCTTCACGCCGGCGGTGCCCTGGTCCTTCTGGCCCTCGGCCTTGAGGTCCTTGTTGTCGGTGGCGTCGCCGATGGCCTCCTTGGCCTTGCCCGCGGCGTCCTCCGCGGCGTTCTTCGCCTTGTCGATCGCGTCGCCGGCAGCGTCCTTGGCCTTGTCCACGAAGCTCATCGTGTGACTCCTTCTGTGTCGTTCGTCCGGCCCCTCATGGGCCGGATCCGTTGCGCAGGTGTAGTCGGGCATGCATGCGCTGATTGCACGCGCGACACCCGTGATCTGCGTCACCGGTGTTGTGGCCCTGCCCGCCCGGCGGACGAACCGTCAGGCACCGTCATCCCGCCGTCCACGGGCAGGATCGAACTCGACACTCGGCTGCTCGCGACGGAGACCCGCCCGGACGGCAGGTTGGCCGACGAGCTCGTGTCGATGCCGGCCCGCCCCTGACGCGGGCGATGCTGCCCGGGTCGCCGTCGGCAGCGGGCATGATGGTGCGCGATGTCCACCGAGAACGATGACGACGAGACTCGTCCGATCCCCCACGACGACGCGGCGGACGCGACGACCGAGAGCCCCGACACGTCGACCGACGCCGAGCCGACCGAGCCGGTCGCGACCGACCCGCAGCCCGGCGACACCATGGCCGCGGAGAGAACGCCACCGCGCGGACTGGGCTGGCTCCGATCGCACCCGTTGCGAACGGTTCTGGGTGCCGTCGTGCTCGGGGCGCTGGCCGCCGCGGCCATCGTCGCCGCGGTCGGGGGTTTCTCCGACGGCGGCACCATCGCCTCGTCTCAGATCGGCGACCAGGAGCGCGGACCGTCGCAGAACGCCTTCAACCGATCGACACCCGGCACCTGTCTGACCTGGCCGAAGAACGACCCGGGGCGTCCGACTGCGATCGGCTGCGGCGGCGAGCACTACTTCGAGGTGGCGGGTGTCGTGGACGCCTCCACCATCACGGTCGCGCAGTTCGCGGCCGCGCAGGCCACTGCCCCGTCGTCGGTGGCACCGTCGAGCGCGGCGCCATCCTCCCCGGCGCGCACCCCGTCACCGTCGTCGACGGTCCCGCCGTCGAGCACCTCGTCCAGTGCCCCCTCCTCCGCTGGGCCGTCGTCGTCCGTCGCGCCGACCGCGTCTGCGTTCGGCGACGACGCGCCGTGGCCGACCACCGCGCAGTTCGGGGCCTTGCGTGCCGCGTTGTGCCCGGCCCAGGTGAACTCCTACCTGCAGGGTCGATACGACCCCGACGGCCGGTTCTCGATCGGGATGCTGTTCCCGTCGAAACGTCAATGGGATGCGGGCGAGCGGACGCTGCGCTGCGGACTGCAGCTCACCGACTCGACCGGGGCGTTGGTCGGGTTCCTCGGCCGTGTCGCCGATCAGGACCAGTCGCTGCAGTGGCCGGCGGGGACCTGCGTCGGGATCGATCTGCAGACCCGGCAGCCCACCGACCCGGTGCCCTGCGCGGAACAGCACTCCTTCGAGGTGACCGCTGTGGTCGACCTGGGTGCCCGGTTCGGTGCGGCCGGCAGCGGTCGGCCGTGGCCGGACGTCGCGACCCAGAACCAGTTCCTGCAGAGCACCTGCCCCGGCCTCACCGACACCTACCTCGGCGGCAGGCAGAAGTTCACCGACAGCACCCTGAACGTGCAGTGGTCGACGCTGTCGAAGGCCAGTTGGGACGCGGGCAGCCGGGCGGTGGTCTGCTACGTCGCCCTGCCGGACGACGGCGGCTTCGCCACCCTCGTCGGCAGCGCCAAGAGCAACCTCCTGATCAACGGCAAGGTGCCGACCCCACCCCCGGCGGAGCCGCCGGGCCGTCTGAACCCGACGCCGGTGCCGCTGCCGCAGGGCATCGCCCCGAACCCGACCGAGGTCCCCGCACCCATCGGGTGACGGGTCGAGGTCTGCGGTCATGCCTGTGTCGATGTCGGACGAGGAGTTCGAGGGTCTCGTCGGCGACGCGCTCGACGCGATCCCGTCGGAACTGACCGACGCGATGAGCAACGTCGTCGTCCTGGTCGAACCGCACCACCCCGACGAGCCGGGGCTGCTGGGGTTGTACGAGGGCATCGCCCTCACCCGCCGGGACAGTTCCTACGGATTCGCCGTGCCCGACACCATCACCATCTACCGGGATCCCTTGCTGACCATGTGCTCCGACCGCGACGAGGTCGTCGACGAGGTCGCGATCACCGTCGTGCACGAGATCGCCCACCACTTCGGCATCAGCGACGCCTGGCTGCACGAGCACGGCTGGGGCTGACCGGCAGCGACCCGAGACCCGTCGGTCAGCCCATCGGGTCGACGGAGGGGGCGGCGGTGTGCCGGATCGGGTCGACGCCACCCCAGTGCACACAGCGCCAGCCGCCGTCGACGCGTGCCAGTTCCACCGACGCGGTGTTCGGCAGACCGTTGTCGTGGGCGAAGCCGCGGTCGACGTCGCCGAGATGGGCGGCGACGAGGCGGATGGCCGCGCCGTGGCTGACCACGTAGACGTCGCCCTGGTCGTCGGGACCGTCGAGGTGACGCCGCGCCAGCAGCTCGATCGCGGGGAGATACCGCGCGAGCACCTCGTCGAGTGACTCACTGTCACCGACGCGGCGGTCGGTGGCACCGTCGAACCAGTCGGCGATGAGATCACGGAACGCCCGCACCGAGCGGTCGTCGTTGCGGTCCTCCATCGACCCCACCTGCACCTCATGGATGTCGTCGAGGGTCTGCGCGTCCACACCCCACACGCTGCCGATCAGACCCGCGGTCTCCCGCGCGCGCCGCGCGACCGAACTGTAGAGGCCGGCGACGGTGACGTCGGGATTGTCCAGGCCGAAGCGGACCGCCTGGCGCGCACCGAAATCGGTGAGGCCCGCGCCCGGTGGCCGGGTGTCCAGGCGTGCCATCACGTTCGACGTCGTCTGGCCGTGCCGGATGAGGTGCAGGCTGCCCATCAGCGTTCACCCCGTCGGAGGCCGTCGACCCATGCCAGCGACGCCCGGGTGTCCGGGGGCGGTTCGCCGTTGCCCCGATCGGCCGGCCAGGAACCGAGGAAGGAGACCCCGGCGTGGGCGTGCAGGCCGGCGAGCGCCTGGGCCATCGGCGCGTCGTCGACGTGTCCCACGGCGTCGAGGAAGAAGTAGTAGCCACGCGCGGTCCGCCGCGGACGCGACTCGATCCGGGTGAGGTCTATCTCGCGGTCGGCGAACTCCCGCATCGCCCGCATCAACGAGCCCGGCACGTTCGGGAGATCGATGATGACGGAGGTGCGATCGTCGCCGGTGCGTGCCGGCACGGCCACCGGTCGCGAGAGCAACACGAAGCGCGTGGTGGCGTCGGGAGCGTCGGCGACATCCTCTGCGAGGGGGACGAGACCGTGTGCCCGCGCGGCGATCGGCGTCGTGAGGGCGACATCGGGTCCACCGGCGGCGACGTCCTCCGCGGCCGCGGCATTCGACGACGCGGGGACCACCGAGGCGGACGGGAAGAGCCGCTCGAGGCTCTCGCGCGTCTGCCCGGCGGCCACCGGATAGGCGGCGATCGTCGTGACGGCATCGGCGTCGAGCACCTCGCGCGCCGCGACCGTGAACGCGATGTCGACGACGACCTCGGCCACGATCTGCACCGGCGCGCCCTGCGCGAGAGCATCCATCGTCGCCGGCACCGCGCCCTCGACGGAACTCTCCATCGGCACGCAGCCCCACTCCGCGGCGCCGGCGCGCACCGCCTCGATCACCGCCCGCGGACTCTGCTCCGCGAGGCGGTCGGCGTCGGCGGGGACGTCGAGCCCGTCGATGCCGGGGACCACGTCGGCGAGGAGTCGGTCGAGCGCCATCTCGGTGAACGTCCCGGCGGGACCGAAGAACGCGACTGCGGGCACGTGGGCCAGCGTAGTTCACCGGTTGTACGACGCCTGTGTATCGCTTAGGTTAGCCTTACCTGAAGCACCACGCCGGGAGACGAGGACAGCGATGACCCAGGCCCTGACAGTCAAACCGACCGACGCGGAGTCGATCCGGACCGCCTGCATGCGGGTGCAGACCGCCGTCGTGGCGGTCGAGGGCGGCGAACCGACACCCGTGTCGATGGTCCATCTGTTCGACGAGCAGGCGTTCGTCCTCATCCCCTCGCGCAGCGCCGCGGCCGACGCGCTGCACGACGACCCCGACGGCGTCACCGCGATGATCGAGGTGACCGACTGCGCGCCCATCGAGGTCCGCGAACCGGTGCGCGCGCTCGTCTGGCTGAACGGGGTCCTGCACCCCGTGCCCGGTGATCTCGAGCGCGAACTGGCGATGGAGATCGCCGCCGAGCACCCCGCCGACGACCTGCTCGACCTCGGCCACGGGTTCTCCCTCGCGCGTCTGGCGATCACCGGCGCGGTGATCGCCACATCGGCCGGAGCCGCCGCCGTCGACGCCACCGAGCTCTCCCGGGCGACCCCCGACCCGTTCTGGCAGCACGAGCCGGACTGGATCGCCCACCTCGACTCCGACCACTCCGACGTCATCCTCGCGCTCACCCGACGACTGCCCGCCGACCTGCGCACCGGGCGGGTCCGACCGCTCGGTATCGACCGCTACGGGATCCGCTTCCGCGTCGAGCGGAGCGAGGGCGACGTCGACACCCGCCTGTCGTTCCCCCGACCCGTCGACGACGTCATGGAGTTGTCGCGGGCGTTGCGCGCGCTCGCCGGGTGCCCGTTCCCGCACGGCTAACCTCGGCCGGGTGAACACACCCGGTCTCCGCGCTGTCCTGGCGCCGGCGCGACCGGCCGACATCGTCGTGGTCACCGACCCCGCGCGACGGCGGGCGATCGGGATCGAGCTGACGATCGTCATCGTCCTCACCTTCGGGCTGTCGGCGGCGTCGTCGATCCTCTCGTTGATCGAGGCGGAAGTCCGTTCCGGTGGCATCGCCCGCACGACCGTCGCGCTCAACGCCTCCGCCTCGTCGGTCGACTGGATCGATCTGCTCCGTCAGCTGCTCTCGGCGACTCGGCTGTTCGCGATCGCCGCTCTCGCGATCTACCTCGTCTACCGCAGCGGGGTGGCGCTGTCGCGGGTCGGCATCACGCGATGGCCGTCGGGTCGCGACGCCGCCTGGGGTGCGTGCCTCGCCGCGGTGATCGGCATCCCGGGACTCGGCCTGTACGTCGCCGCTCGGGAACTGGGCCTCAACGCCGACGTGCTGCCGAGCGACCTGACCGACACCTGGTGGCGACTGCCCGTCCTCGTCATCTCGGCGGTCGGCAACGCCGCGGCCGAGGAGTTCCTCGTCGTCGCCTATCTGGTCACCCGCCTGCGGCAGCTCGGGTGGGGCGAGAACCGATCGGTGGTGGCGTCCGCGCTGCTCCGCGGCTCCTACCACCTCTATCAGGGGTTCGGCGGTGGCGTCGGCAACGTGGTGATGGGGCTCGTCTACGGCCGTTTCCACCAGCTGACGTCGCGGATCTGGCCGTTGGTGATCGGGCACGCCCTGATCGACACGGTCGCATTCGTCGGCTACGCGCTCCTCCGCGACCACCTCGGCTGGCTGGGCTGATCGCACGTCGACGAACGACGTTAGCGTGACGGATGTGCAGGAAGCCGAAGTCAATGCCCTTGCCGTGAACGTCGCCGTCCCGGAGGCGCTTCGATGGACCGCCGAGAGGCGTGGCGAACAGTTCACCCTGACCACGATCACCGTGCGTCTGCTGCCGGACGGCGGCCTGGCGTCGAAGGCGTACGGCCGGCCGGCCGCAGGCGGGCGGGGCGGTTACACCGCGTTCCCGGTCCCGGACGACCCGCGCCTCGACGAGTTGATCGCCGCAGGCGCGGACGAGGCCGCGCGACGGTGGTCCGCCCACAGAGGCCGATCGTGACCCGGTACCTCCCCCCGATCATCAGGGTCGCTCCGTACAGTCTGATCCGTGAGCGAGCAGGACGGGCCCTTCATCCGGCGCCCCCGCAGGCCCGAGGGCCCCGCTCGCCCCGGTCCTGATCGCCCCGGTCCTGATCGCGCCGGTCCTGATCGCGCCGGGCCCGACCGCCGGGCGTCCGATCGGCCCGGCGTGCCCGGCTACGCGCCGCCGCAGACCCCTCAGCCCTACCGGTCGGGGTCCCCCCCGCCGCGATCGTCCGGGCCACCGCCGCCGCGACAGCCCGGTCGCGCCCCGGGAGCCGCACCCGGCGGATTCCGTCGCGATCCCCGCCTCGACGAGCTGCGCAGATCGCGGCCCGGCGGGGCCCCTCCCCCTCCGCCACCCGCACGCCCGACCCGTGACCCGCGCGGTGAGCCTCCCCCGGCGCCGCGACGTCGTCGTCGGCGTCGCCCGCCGATCTTCCGGAGTCTGCTGATCCTCGTGCTCGTGCTGGTCGTCGGCGCGGTGGCCGCGACGTTCTACTACGACTCGAAGCTGAACCGCGTCGACGCGATGCCGAGTTACGCGGGCCGCCCCGCGGACACCCCGGGGACCAACTGGATCCTCGTCGGGTCGGACTCGCGCGAGGGCCTGTCGGCCGAGCAGAAGGAACAGCTCGCCACCGGCGACAGCGACGGCGCACGAACCGACACGATCATGCTGGTGCACATCCCGGAGAACGGGAAGGCGATGCTCATCAGCATCCCCCGCGACCTGTACGTGCCGGTGCCCGGTTACGGCGACCACAAGATCAACGCGGCGTTCAGCTTCGGCCAGGCGCCGCTGCTGATCCAGACCGTCGAGACGCTGAGCGGGGTCCGCATCGACCACTACGCCGAGATCGGTTTCGGCGGTTTCGATTCCCTCGTCGACTCCGTCGGCGGCGTGAACATCTGCCTCGACGAGCCACTGCGTGACCCGAAGGCCGGTCTGAACCTGCGCGCGGGCTGTCAGGATCTCAACGGCCAGCAGGCCCTCGGTCTGGTACGTACCCGCGCGTTCCCGAACGCCGATCTGCAGCGGGTGGTCAACCAGCGCAAGTTCCTCAGCGCGCTCATGTCGAAGGCGGCGTCACCGTCGACGCTGCTGAACCCGTTCCGGCTCTTCCCGTTCGCGAACGGCGCCGTCAGCACACTCACCGTCGACCGGGGCACCCACATCTGGGACATCGCCCGCCTCGGATGGGCGTTGCACGGGGGCCCCATCACGACGACGGTCCCGACCGGCGGACCAGAGAACACGGGCGACGGCGACGCTCTCGCCGTGGGCGACAACACCACTCAGTTCTTCGGGCTCCTCGCCGGGGACAAACCGATCCCGGCCGACCTGCTCGAGGACTCCGGCAGCGTCATCGGCTGAGCGCTCCACCTCCAGGGTGGTCGCTCCACCTCCAGGGTTCTCGCTCCGGTTGTTGAAGGATGCTCCGCCTGCAGGCGGAGCATCCTTCAACAAGTGGAGCGTCTGCCCCAGAACACCCTGTAAGTGGAGCGCAAACACCAGAACCGGAGCGGCATCCGGGAAAGCCGGAGCGGCTCCTGAAACCGGAGCGTTCAGCCCGACAGGGCGACGAGGTCGTCAGCCCACGCTCGCGCTCAGCGCAGAGTCACCTGGCGACCGCGGATGCCGTCACGCGAACGGCGTTGCGCGGCGGTCAGATCGCCGGTCTGTGACAGCGCCTCCGACAGGTCGGCCTCGAAGCGGGCGCAGGGCTCGATCCACTCGTCGGGATGCATCTCGTTGTCGAGGTCGAACACCGGCACCAACAGCCCGTGCGTCCGGAACGACCCCGCGAAACGCGAGCCCTCACCGAGGGTGAGCTTCTCGGCCGCATGCAGCCGGGCCAGTGCCGTCATCAGGTCGTCCTCGGACTCCGGTCGCACCCAGCGCACGTGGGCGCGCTCGCCGGCGTCGACCCACCACGGGGCACCGACGAGGTCCCCACTGATCCGTGCCGTCGGCAGGATCGACTCCGACGCCTGCTCGACCATCGCGGCGATGTCGGGCGAGACGTCCTGCTCGTCGGAGAACCACCAGCCGAAGTCCTCGTGCAGCGTCACGTCCAGGGTCGTGTCGGCACCGAGGATCTCGACGAGATCCGGCGCGTCCTCGTCGGCGAGGGGCTCGTACGGCGCACCGGCCTCGGCCGACGACGCCCAGAGCAGTGCACCCGCGATCTCGGCGGTCACGTCGGCCGGCTCGAACTCGGTCTGCAGCCCGACGAGCCCCTCGACTCCGTCGCCCGTCGCCTCCCGGGCGAGCGCCTGCACGGCCCCGGGGAGGATCGTCGCCAACGACACGGCGTTCGCGCCGACACCTGGTCCCTGCGGCGTCACCGCGACAGTGGCCGACGCGACGAACGCCCGCAACGCCACCAGGTCACACTCGGCGGCGAGGCCGACGAACGGCCGCGCCGGTCCACCGGCCGCGGCTGCCTGACGCGCCTTGCGTGCCGCCACCCGCTCCGCCCGGTTGCTCCCCGGCCGCGGTCCGCTCCCCCGCTTGCTCTTCTTCGCCATCCGTCGAACGCTAGTACGCCCGCTCGTGCCGTCGACGCCCGCCTACGCGCCGCGGCCCCGGCGCGTCGGCTCCAGCCACTGTCGGATGCGCGCGGGATGGTTGGTGGCCAGGAAGTCGACGCCGATGCGGGCGCAGTGGGTGACGTCGGCGTACTCGTCGACGGTCCAGCAATAGGTCGCGCGACCGGACGCCGCGGCCCGGTCGACGGCCTCGGGGTGGTCGCGCAACGTCATGATCGACGGCCCGATCCCGGTCGCACCGACAGCCGTCGCGGCGCTGCCGCCGAGGATGCGGGCGGTGTCGCCGAGCAGGATCGTCGGGAGCATCGGTGCGTTGCGGCGGATGCGCCACACCGCACCGGCGGAGAACGAGATGACCGCCGCCCGGCTGTGATCGGCCGACGGGGGCGACGCGATCCCGAAGCGATGCAGTTCGGCCAGCAGCAGTTGTTCGACGAGTCCGCCGTAGCGCACGGGGTGTTTGGTCTCGATGAACAGCCGCACGGGCTGCTCGTGGTCGAGGGCGAGCGTCAACAGTTCCGCGAGGGTCAGCACCGACTGCGGGCGGCCCCAGGCGTGCCAGCTCCCGAAGTCGAGCTCCTGCAGCTCCGCCAGCGACATCTCGCTGACCACACCGGTCCCCGACGACGTCCGGTCGACGGTGCGGTCGTGGACGCAGACCAGCTGGTGGTCACTGGTGAGGCGGACATCGCACTCCAGCCCCTCGGCGCCCTGCGCGATGGCGAGTTCGTAGGCGGCGATCGTGTGTTCCGGTCGCTCCGCGGACGCACCCCGATGGGCGACGACGGCAGGTCGGTGCGGGCGGCGGATCGGCAGCGGTCCGGTCATCAGGCGGCCAGCCAGCGGGTGGTCGGTGCACGTTCGGCCGACGGGTCGAACGTGCGGTACAGCAGCCAGGCGGTGCCGACGGCGAACGCACCGCCGAGGAGGTCGGTCAGCAGGGTGAGCAGGACGGCGTTCGCACCCCACTGGATCGAGTCGGCGCTGTAGCGGATGACGAGGGTGACCACGGCCAGGAGGTTCAGTCCGGCCCACGCGGCCCACCAGGCCCGCAGCACCGTTCGCACCCTGTCGGCGGGCAGGTGGTGCCCGCAGCGGACCAGCTCGTGCATCAGCACCCCCATGCCGACGACGTTCACGATCGGAACCAGGCATCCGACCGCGATCTGCCACTGCGGTCGCGGGTCGACGCGGTCGATCGACCGGTAGGCCCGCTTCCGGCCAGCGACCGTCCAGGCCCAGAACGTCACCAGGCACACCACGAACCCGGCGACCGAGACCCATCCGACCGCCTGCGAGATCGCGTACGCCCACGTGGCCGTCGCCTCCCCGATCGGGTGGTCGCGGTTGAGGACGAGCAGTGCGTAGATCCACGCCTGCGCCGCGGCTGCGACGATCAACGTGGTGCCGAGAGTCAGCAGCGCCGGCTGCATCGAGTCCGCCGCGCGCTCGGCGCGGGTGGGCGTCGGGGTCGATGGCGGTTCGACGACGTCGACGAGACCCCAGCCCGGCGCGCGTGTGTAGCGCGGCGTGGGGCCGAGGCGCCGACGTGGTCGCGGCGGGGGCCCGGGCAGGGCTTCCGGTGGACGGCGAGCCACCCACCGGAACCGACGCGGGCCGGGGGGACGTCGCGTCGCCGGGCGAGGCGGGGGTGCGGGGCGCGCAGGTCCGCCGACGCGCGGCGGGATGTGGGCGATGCTCGGCAGCACGGAGAGTGGCCCTCCGCAGCGCGGGCAGCCTGTGCGTCGGTCGTCGTGCGGCGCCTGGATGCGGCAGCGCGGGCAGAAGTCGATCACCAGCTCGCGCCGATCCCCGTCGTGCCCACGTCCTCCATCGTGTCATGTCCGGCGGGGGTGGGGCCGGGGCCGCGAGACCACGGCTCCGTGACCTTTTCGTGACCTGCGCTGTGTCGTGGGTCACGAAAGGGGTGCATGAGGGACGTGTTGTCCACAGTTTCCACAGCCTCATCCACAGGTTGAGGGTGCGTTGGCGAGCCTCGTGCCAGCAATTCCGACAGTGCCTGTGGACCGACGGGACAGCCCCGAGGGGTTGTTCACAGCCCGGGACGCTCGCCGGGTCAGCTCCCGAAGGACATCCACCGGGCCCGTCGGCTGACCGCGTCGAGCGTTCCGGTGACCGCGGCGTCGACAGCGCCGGACATCTCCACCCCGCCCCCGGTGAGTCGGGCCAGCAACGGCTTGGGTGGCGAGATGGGGTCGATGTCGGCGTCGGGATAGCGCTCGGCGATCACCGACCGCATGACCCCGACCGCATCCGCCAGACCCATGTCGACGGCACGTCGACCCACCCACACGTCACCGGAGAACAGCTCGGCGTCGTCGCCGCGGAGCTTCGCGCCGCGGCGCTGGCGGACCCAGCCGATGAACGCGTCGTGCAGATCGGATTGCAGGCTCTCCAGCCAGGCGACGTCCTCGGCGTCCTCGGGACGGAAGGTGTCGAGTCGGGCTTTGTTGCTGCCCGCGGTGTGGATCCGTCGTTCGAGGCCGGCACGTTCGAGGAGGTCGACGGCCCCGAATCCGCTGGTGACGACTCCGATCGATCCGACGACAGAGGTGCGCGCGGCGAAGATCTCGTCCGCGGCGCACGCGATCCAGTACCCGCCCGACGCGGCGACGTCCTCGCAGAAGGCGAGCACACGGACACCGTTCTCCGATGCGAGCTGCCGGATCCGTTCGGCGATGTACTCCGACTGGGCGGGTGACCCGCCGGGGGAGTTGATCACCAGGACGACCGCCTTGACCCGTTCGCCGGTGAACGCCCGCTCCAGCGTCTTCTCGACGCCGTCGGCGGTCAGACCTCCGCGACCGAGCCCGACCGTCCCGATGTGTCCGTCGAGACGGACCACCGCGACCCGTTCGGGTCCGCTGCCGGTGAGTCTCGCGAGGGCGCGCTGCAGGAGACCGCGCGGGCGTGGTGTGGTCACCGCGTCAACTGTAGGGGGATGCTGGGCGCATGGAGACGTGCATTTTCACCGAGCCGCAGCAGGGTGCCACCTACGACGACCTGCTGCGCGTCGCGCAGGCCGCCGAGGACGGCGGGTTCACCGGCTTCTTCCGCTCCGATCACTACCTCGCCATGAGCGGCGACGGAGGTGTCGGGCCGTCGGACGCGTGGATCACCCTGGCGGGTCTCGCCCGCGAGACACGTCGTGTCCGCCTGGGCACGCTCGTGACGTCGGCGACGTTCCGGCTGCCCGGGCCGACGGCGATCTCGGTCGCCGGGGTCGACGCGATGTCCGGGGGTCGCGTCGAGTTCGGTGTCGGCGCGGGCTGGTTCGACGCGGAGCACGCCGCCTACGGCATCCCGTTCCCGCCCGTGGGCGAGCGCTTCGACAAGCTCGAGGAGTACCTCGCCGTCGTGACGGGTCTGTGGTCGACGCCCGCGGGAGAGCGGTTCTCGTTCGACGGCGCGCACTTCCAGGTCTCCGACTCACCCGCCCTCCCCAAGCCGGTTCAGACGCCCGGCCCGCCGATCATCATCGGAGGCAGCGGCAAGAAGCGGACGCCTGCTCTCGCGGCGCGGTACGCCGCGGAGTTCAACACCCCGTTCCTCACCCCGGAGGACGCCGCACCCGTCTTGCGCCGCGTGTCCGAGGTGGCCGACGCCGCCGACCGCTCGTCACCCCTACGCCTGTCCGCGGCTCATGTCCTCGTCTGTGGTCGCGACGACGCCGAGGTGGCGCGTCGGGCGGAGGCGATCGGCCGGGACGTCGACGAGGTACGGGCGACCGGGTTCGCGGGGACACCCGAACAGATCGCCGACACCGTCGGCCGTTTCGCCGAACTCGGCGTCTCCCGCGTCTACTTCCAGACCCTCGACCTGACCGATCTCGACCACGTCGAACTCGTCGCCGCCGAGGTGCTCCCCCGACTCGACGGCCCCGTGCCAGACTGATCGCCGTGTCCGACGTGTCCCCCGCGCCCTCGGCCGCCCCGGCCATCTCGCCCGCCGAGTTCCGGACGGCCGTCGAGGTCGCGACCCGGGTGATGTTCACCGCCGTCCTGGTCGCCGAGTCCGGCGCCCCGGTTCCGACCTGTCCTGATTGGTCGGTGCGGCATCTCGAGGCGCACCTCGGCCAGATCCACCGGTGGGCGCGAGCGCACCTGCTCGGTGAGGAGCCGCCCTTCGCCGACGAGGCCGCGGTGCTCTCGCGGGTGCGTGTGCCGGACCTCCCGGCGTGGCTGCTCGACGGCGCAGACGCGCTGGTGTCCGCGCTGCGGGACGCGCCCGACGACGTCGACGCCTGGGTGTTCATGGAGACCGGGCGGACACCGCTCGAGTTCTGGCACCGCAGGCAGGCGCACGAGACGGTGGTCCATGCCGTCGATGCGATGGCCGTCGCGCGTGGCTCGGTGCCGACCGCCGGCGAGGTCACCGCAGCCCTCGGAGACGTGCTCACACCGGAGTTCGCCGTCGACGGCCTCGACGAGCTGCTCACGGGTTTCGCACCGCGCGGCCGATCGAAGCTGTGGGACGGGACCCCACTCACCCTCGTCGTGGCCGCCGACGACGTCGATGCCGCGTGGACGCTGTCCGTGGCGGAGGACGGGCTCACCGTCACGCCGGGTGACCACGCCGGCGACGACGTGGCCGCGCGCTGGACCGGGACCGCCGCACAGCTCCACCTCGGCCTGTGGAACCGCGGCGAGGAGGTCGTCGTCGACGGCGACCCCGAGACCCTGTACCGGTGGCGGTCGCGGCACCGGGTGCGCTGATGGTCACCGCACCGATCGAGATCCGCTGGCTCAGTGCGGTCTTCGACTTCCCCGCCGACGACTTCGGCGACGAGGTCACGTTCTGGCGGGCCATCGCCGGCAGCACGGTGTCGCCACCACGGGGTAGCCGCCGTCAGTTCGCGTCTCTGGAACCGTTCACCGGCGACCCGCACCTGCGTGTGCAGTGGATCGAGACCGGCGTCGGCGGTGTCCATCTCGACATCCACGTCGACGACGTCGAGGCAGCGGCGAGCGCCGCCGAGGAGATCGGTGCGACCCGCTCCGAGGAGTCACCGGACGGGCTCCGACTCCTGTCGCCGGCGGGATTCACCTTCTGCATGGTGCCGTGGAACGGCGAGCACGAGCGGTCGCGCCCGATCCGGTGGCCCGGCGACACCATCTCGATCATCGACCAGATCTGCATCGACGTGCCCGGCCGGTTGTTCGACGACGAGTGCGCCTTCTTCACCCGGCTGACCGGATGGGAGCTCGAGACCGCCTCGCGTCCCGAGTTCCGGGCGCTGTGCCACCCCGATTCGATGCCCGTCCGGATCCTGCTCCAGCGCAAGGCGTCCGGACTCACCGACGCCCACGTCGACCTCGCGAGCACCCATCCCGCCGATGAGGTGTCCCGCCACCAGGACTGGGGTGCCGAGGTGGTGGCCCAGTACGACAACTGGACGGTCATGGCCGACCCGACCGGCCGCCCCTACTGCATCACCGCTCGCAATCCGCGGACAGGTCGCCTCCCCGACAACGACTGACCACACGGCCCCGAATCAACCGGCGAACCGCAGGATGTCGTCGGCGAGCCGGTCCGGGGTCTCGATCTGCGGCAGGTGGCCGGCTTCGTCGATGAGATCCAGTTCGGCTCCGGGGATCGCCTCGGTGTAAAGGTGCGCGTGCGACACCGGGGCGATGTGATCGGCGGCGCCCCAGACGATCAGCGTCGGCACGGCGATCGCCGTGAGACGTGCGGACAGGGTCTCGTCGGCCATCGACGAGCCACCGTAGGCGAACAACGCGGCGCGGTTGCCGGGCATCGCCGCCCGCGCCTCGTCGGGCAGCGCAGCGAGATCGGCACGTGCCCGGTCGCGGTTCGACTCGTGGTAGCTGAGTTCCACCACCTCATCCATGGTGAGCGCGAAGAAGTCCACGATCGGCTCGGTGGGATGGGCGAGCCCGACCGCGTCGACGAGGACGAGGGCGGCGATGCGCGGGTTCTCCCGGAGCACGAGTTCCGCTGCCACCCATCCCCCGAGCGAGTTGCCCACAACCACGACGTCGGTCAGGTCCAGCGCGTCCAGGAGCCCGTCGTACACCTCGGCGAGCGCCGCCGCACCGGCCACCGCCTCGGGCCGTGGGGTACCGCCGAAGCCCGGATGTGTCGGCGTGACAACCCGTTCGCCGCGGGAGACGAGCATCTCGGCGAACACCGCGACCGACGCCGGACCGGCACCCCCGTGCAGCAGGAGGAGCGTTCTGCCGGAGCCGCGGTCGTCGACCATGACCGGGACCGTTCCGTCGGGGGTCGTCACGTCGAGTGTCGTCATGGGCGCTCCTGTTCGGGTCGTCTGTCACGACTCAACATATTGATATGTCTCGTCCGAGTCAACATGTTGATCCAGTTCGCTAGTCTGGACACCGTGCCCCGGTCGAAGCAGGACGTCGCGATGCTGATCAAGCGCGCACAGAACCGACACCACAAGATGCTCGACAGCGCGCTGTCCCACCACGGTCTCAGCCTGGTGCAGTGGGATGCGTTGCGGCACCTGGATCGCCACCCCGACGCGTCCCTGCACGACCTCGCCGTCCTGACCTTCCAGAGCGACCAGGCCTTCAACACCCTTGCCGGCAGGATGGTCGATCGCGGCCTCGTCGAGCGCACGCCCGGACCCGGCCGCGCCGTGCGACTGGTGATGACCGACCGGGGCCGGACGCTGCTGACCGAGGGTCACGCCGCCGTCGACGCGGTCCTGCGCGAGACCTTCGCACCCCTGACGGCGCGCCAGCGCGACCAACTCGGCGACCTCCTCGCGCGCATGGTCGACGGCGGCATGTGATGAATCACCACCCCGCCGGCCAGTGATCCCGACGGCCCGCACTTCGAACACACTTGCGAATGTCGTACGGGTGTTCTATCTTGGGGTGGTCGCTGCAACCGGGGGAGGTGCATCGTGGACGACACCGTCGAGACATCACTGGTCGCCGATTACGCTGCCCTGGAACAGCTTTTGGAT
The DNA here is from genome assembly GCF_054332755.1 of Williamsia sp. SKLECPSW1. Lineage (NCBI taxonomy): Bacteria > Bacillati > Actinomycetota > Actinomycetes > Mycobacteriales > Nocardiaceae > Williamsia > Williamsia sp. SKLECPSW1. The sequence goes on from NZ_JBTGLI010000001.1 coordinate 1,488,402, forward strand.
CGGATCGCGGCCACGTCGTCGGATGCCTGCTCCGAGTCGGAGGTGGCGCAGCTCGCGATCGATCATGAGCGGATCGTCCGCAAACTCGGGTCGATCGGGTTGCGTCGGATCATGGATGTGTCGGATCGGGATGCGTTCCGGTCGGTGCAGTGCGCGACGCTGACGCAGTTCGTGGGTGACCGGTTGCGGGTGCCGAACCCGAAACGCAGGCTCAAGCAGGTGCTCGCGTTGTCGCACATGCACGCCATGACCGGCGAGCCACTCCCACCGAAGTGTCCGGAGACCGCGGCGGCGATGGCTGAGGGTGACCTGTCGCATGAGCATGTGGATGCGGTGTTGTCGGTGATGGACAAGGTCCCGGCCGCGACGTCGCCGGAGGTGCGGGAGAAGGCCGAGGAGCAGCTCGCCGACATCGCCCGACATTTCAGCCCGAAAGAGATCCACCGCGCCGGGGCCCGCCTGTTGTCGCATCTGGATCCCGATGGTGCCGAACCCTCCGACCGCGACCGGGCCCGCCAACGATCCCTGACGGTGGGCAATCAGGATGCGCAGCTGATGTCGAAACTCGCCGGCACCCTCGACCCCACGACCCGCGCCTTGTTCGAGGTGATGTTGTCGAAGTGGGCGAAACCGGGGATGAACAATCCCGACGACGAGCACTCACCCCGCGGCGGCTGTGACGACAAGGGTGTTGACACCGATGCGCTCGCGGCGGCGGCCGAACGGGACTCGCGGACGCAGGCCCAGCGCAATCACGACGCCCTGCAGGCGTTGTTGCGGGCGGCGGCTGATGGTGGGGTGTACGGGGCGTCGCATCGGGGGTTGCCGCCGCACATCATCATCTCCATGACCGAGTCCCAGTTGCGGGAGCGGGCTGGTGTCGGGCACACCGCCACCGGCACCGACCTCCCCATGTCGGACATCCTCACGTTGGCTGCGCGGGCGCAGATGCATCTGGCGGTGTTCGACGATCACACCGGGGAACCACTGTTCTACGGGCGCACCCGCCGCCTGGCTTCAGAGGTACAGCGGTTTCTGTTGTTCGCCCAATACGGCGGCTGCTCCATGCCGGCATGCCCGGCACCGTTCTCCCACACCGAGATGCACCACGCGAAACAGGACTGGGCCACAGGCGGGAACACCGATTCCACCGATCTCGCGCCGGCGTGCGGACCGCACAACCGGGCCGTACACGACCGGCCCGGCGGCTGGCAGACAGAAAAGATCACCACCGGCCCCGATCGCGGCCGGTTCGGGTGGGTCGCCAACGGCACCACCGACCCACCCCGCACCAATCACCTCCACCGACCCGACCAGATCCTGGAGGACCACGCACCACCCGATCCGGACTGGTCCGACATCGAACACCGCCTCGAACTGATCCTGGCCGAACACCACTCGACACCACCGGAGCCGGTGATCATCCGAGTCATCGACTACCGGACCGCGTCGTCGCCCTGAGCCTTGCGTGTCACGAACTCCGCCATGGCGTCGCATTCGTCGGTCAGGTCACCCATCCGCGCGCGTGGCACCGATCGCAGCAGTTCGGTCGTCACTCGGCCGTCGCCCCCGACAGACCAGCTGCCCACCACCCGTCCGTCGACCAGGACCATCCCGGGCACCTGGCCGTTCGGCGTCTGCAGTGCGGCGAACACGTCGTCGTCCATGACGCGTCGGCGGTCGGCGTTCGCGGTGACGACATGATCGAACGGCGCCAGCAGTCGGACCGGCAGATCCTCGTCCTCGCCACGATCCAAGCCGTCGAGATCGAACAACTCGATCCCGTCGGGACCGGTGACACGCTCCACCTCCCAGTCGGCGTCCATCGCGTCCAGGAGGGGTCGCAGCCGCGTCAGTCCCGACCAGGTCTGGATCGCGGCCAGGCTCGCGGGACCGAACCCGCGCAGGTACAGACGGATCAGGTCCTTGCGCGCCTCGTCGCCGGTGACGGCGGGCTCGCCGGGCCCGATCCAGTCGTCGAGAAGTGCGTAGGTCGTCGCGCCGCGCCGGCGCCACAGCCCGCGCGGCGGTACCTGCACCAGCGGGAGCGTCGCACGGGCGACGGACGTCACGGTCGACGCGGATTCACCCGGAAACCGTTGCACCAGGGCGGCACCGAGGTCTTTCGTGCTCAGCTGAGACCCCTCGAGCAGCTCGCGCGCCGCGTCGGTCACCGCCTCCGGCGCGGCCGCCACCAACCGGCGGGTGTGGATGCGCACCTCCGCCGCCAGCGCGGGCTCGGCGAGAGCACGCACCCACCGGGCGTCCTCACCGTCCATCAGGAACACCGTGCCGCGCAGCAACGCCATCCGCACGACCGTCCGCTCCTGCAGGAGCGTGTCCAACTCAGCGGGCTCGAATCCCGCCACGCGCGAGTGCATCCCGACGAACGGCGCCTGCGGATCCTGCGACTGCAGACCGACACACCGGTCGAGCACCTCGATGACGTCCTCGTCGACCCGGGTGAGCAGGTGCTGGCGCGCCAGGAGCGTCGTCGTCCACGCGCGGTCGGACAGGGTCGCCGGCATCCCGTCAGCCGCCTGCGCCGCCGCGCGCCTCGGCGATCTCCCCGAAGGTCGCCGACCGCGCGTCCGACCGCGCAGCACCGTCGGACCCGGTTCGCTTGTCCACCAGGATCACCTGGCCGATGAACGGTTCGACGATGCCCGCCATGCGGATCGGGGCGGCGATGACGAGCTGGAACCCGAACTGCTCGAACGCCCGCAGGGATTGCGAGCTGAACGTCTCGTCCGACTTCGAGAACGCCTCGTCCAACATGAGCGGCGCGAACCCCGGACGGTGATCCTCCGGGGTACCGAGCGAGAAGCTCAGGGCCGCGGCCAGACAGAACGCCACGAGCTTCTCCTGCTCGCCACCGGAGTTGGTGGCGGTGTTCCGGTAGGTGTGCACCGGCGGCGCGTCGGGCGGGGCGTCGCGGGCCATCTCCTTCCCGTAGAAGAAGAAGCTCGCCCGCACGTCGAGCACGTTGTCGCACCACCGACGTCCCTCGGCGTCGGTCGCGGTCAACCGGGTCACCAGGTTCTTGATGCGATAGAACTGCCGTGCCAGCACAGCCGAGTCGCCGCCGCGTGCGGCCGGGGCGTCGGCGACCATCGCGTCGACGATGCGCCCGAACTCCGCCGCCTCGTCGGTCGGCGTGTGGTGCACGGCGATCTGCAGATACGTCCCGGTGTTGAAGTCGACGCGCTGCAGACCGGCGTTGACCTCCGCGATACCTCGCCGGATGTGCTTGACGGTGTCGTTGATCTCCTTGTACAGGTTCGACACCGAATGCGAGATGTCCGTGGTGATCAGCCGACGGAACCGCTCCCGCGTGGAGGCGAGACCGTGTTCGACGAGACCCGCGTGCATGGCGACGAGATCCGGGGCGCCGGCGATGTCGGCGGTGACATCGGTTGCCGCCGAGGGCCACTCCCGCAGGAACGCCTCGGTGGCGCGGACGATCCGATGCTCCGCGTTGTCCCTGTCGGCGTCGGCCTCGGCCTGCACCGACTCCAGCGCGTTGCGCAGATCCGACCGCACCTCCCCGTACGTCTCGATCGTCAACGTCTTGCCCGTCTCCCCGAGCGTCCGATCGAGCACCGACGTGAGGTACTCACGGTCGTCGTCGGTCAGCGTGTCCGCGTCGTCACTGTTCTCCAACTCGGCGAGCCACCGGTCCCAGTCGGTCCCGATGTGGCGCAGCTGATCGTTGATGGCGCCCACCCGCGCGACCGCCTCCCGCCAGTCGGCACGCGCGACCTCGACCTGTTCCTCGAGTTCGGCCAGGTCGACCCGGTTCTCGCGGACCGCGTCGATGCGACGGCTGAGCTCGTCGGCATCGCGCTGCACCGACCACCAGTTCAACTCCGCCCACGACGAGTACCCGGCCAGGGTCTCCGCCGCCTTGGCGCGATCGCGGTTCTCGTCCAACAACTCCCGCACATCGGTCGACGCCCGGCGGGCCTCCTCCAGGCGGGCGGCGAGACCCACGAGCGCCTGCTGCAGCGCGGCCCGCTTCCCGTCGGTGTTGGTCCCGAGGATCCACTGGGTGCGGTCGTCGACGCGACGACGGTCGTCCTTGCGGAACCGATCGCGACCCGCCTTCACCAGACCGGCCGGTGTGACGGCGACGTCATGGTCGTCGAGATCCACCGGGGAGTCGACGCAGACGTGTTCCGCGGCCCGCGTGACCACACCGGTGAGCCACCCCGCGGCGGGATGCGACCGGTCGACGACGATCAGCGCCGCGAGGGTGCCCGCCGTCGGCGCGACCGGATCGACATCCGCGCGGTAGGTGCGGTATTCGAGCACCCCGCCGAGGTCGGTCCGGTCGACGAACGCCGTGACCTGTGCGCGGTGCTCGTGCGGCACCAACAACGTCAGCCCCAGTCCACGCAGCACCCGCTCGGCGGCACCCGCCCACCGCGCCCGATGCTCGTCGACGACCTCCATCAGTTCGGCCGCATACGGCAGATCCTGGGGCGACAGGCCGGTTCCGGTGGCGATGGCGTCACGCTGAGCCAACGCACCGGCGGGCAGCAACGACCGTCGGGCGGTCAGGGTGGTGAGCTCGTCGACGACGGCGTCGTGCTCACGTCGGGCGTCGGACTCGGCGGTGAACACCGCGTGCGCGCGGGCGGCCAGCGACTCCGCGGCCTCGGTCGCGGCACGACCCAGCGCGGGCGCCCGGTCTCTCAGTGCCGCGAACTCGTCTGCGGTGGTGGGTGTCTGCTCGCCGAGACGACCGACGACCGTCGCGTACCGCTCGTAGGCACGGTTGCGGGCGGTGATCTGCTGCTCGAACGCCTTGAGTTCCGACTCGAGGGTCGTCAGCTCGCCCTTGTCGACGGTGAGCTGGTCGCGCAGCGACGTGTGGCGCGCCTCGCGGTCGTCGGCGATGTTCTCCCACGACGCGACCTCGTTGTCCAGCGCGGTCCGCTGATCCTCGATGGCGTCGAGCTTGGCGCGCAGCAGCACCGCGCGGTGCTCGCGCATGAACGCCCGCATCGGCGGGCCCAGCAGCTCACCTGCGCGTGTGGTCGACTGCTCGGCACCGCGGTAGGCGTCCCACGCCTCGGGGATCGGACGCAGCACCTTCTCCTGCGCGTGTGCCCGAGCCGCGGCCTGGTAGGCCTCGTCGAGCTGGGTGAAGTTCTCGATCAGCCGCTGCGCCTTGGAGTAGGTGTCCGGGCGATCGAGCATGTAGGTGCGGATGAAGAGGTTGAGGTCGCCGACGTTCTTCATCGCCTTCGCCTTGCCCATGAGCGACAGGGCCGCCGACGAGGCGCCGATCCCGACCCGGCGGCGGAGCGCCTCGGAGTACGCGCTCTGTACGTCGAAGCAGGCGACGTCGGGATGCGCCGCGCGATATCCACGGATGTCGAATCCGCCTGCGGCCCAGTCGTTCAGATCGATCAGGTCCATCTCGCCGTTGTGCAGCTGATACCACGATCGCAGGCTGGCGCCGTCATTGCCCGATCCCGGGAACCACTTCACGGCGACCGCCGTGGTCACCGACCCGGCACCGTTGTCGTAGGTCGCGGCGATCGCCGACCAGGTGGCACCCGACCCGCGCAGGTACTGCACCTGCGACTGGTTGTACTCGTCGTCGTTCTCCGCCCACGCGCCACGCACGTAGTCCGCCATCGACCGGGCCGCGCGCTTGGCGCCCTTCGCGGAGAGATCGGCCGAGGCGTTGAACCCCTGGTCGTACGTCGGCAACAACACCACCGAGTGGCCGTCCATGAGCGACGACTTGCCCGAGCCGGACGGCCCGGTGAGGAGCACCCCGCGTTCGTCGATGGGGAAGTCCTTGTACCCGTGGAAGGTTCCCCAGTTGACGAGCTGGATCCGGGTCAGCCGGAACTGACCGATCGCGACGGTCCGGCGCCCGGTGCGCTCGGTGGCGACCTGTGTCGGCGCATCGAGTGTGTCGGTCATGCCTGGCCCTCCCCGGCGGTGGCTCCGGTCGTCGCGGGGTCCTCGGACGAGTCGGGATCGTCGGACGTCTCGGGATCGAGTTCGGTGATGTCGGGTCCGCCGCCGGCGAGACGTCGGTAGGCCTGCGTGTAGGAGTCGATGGTCTCGGGAGTGAGCAGTGCCGCGATGACACCATGCACGAGGTACCGGTCGGTGCCCGGGATGGTACGGATGACCTTGCGGCTCTCCAGGACGTTGATCGCGGCGTCGATGCGCCGGGTGAAGCCGGCCTCGTCGGTGTCGCGCACGGGCTTGTACGTCATCAGGTGGTCGACCATCTCGGCCCGGTCGACGGTGGTCGACTCGTCCACGCTCGTCAGGTACTTCTGTCGCAGGAACAGCACCAGCACCGACGCGGCGAGGGTCAACGTCGACGATCGGAGGATGGTGCGCTGACGGGGGTCGGCGTCGGCGACCTGTCGGGTGAAGGCATAGCGGCGTTCGACGTCGAGTTCGAGGACGAGGTTCAGCTCGGACAGACGCGACCGGATGACGGTCTCGTTGGCCTCGATGGCACGCCAGTTCCGTGACCGGCCGCTGACATGCGCCGCCGAGATCAGTTCCTGCAGGGCGTAACACACCGGGGCCGGGAGTTCCGAGGTGTCGCCGTCGAAACGGGGCGAGACCGGGCCGGAGGTGTCCTCCCCCACCGGGTCGCCGCCGTCGAAGGTGAAGTGCGAGAGGTCGACCGAGGGTGACGCGTCGGCCTCGGGGGCGTCGACGAAGAGGTCGTCGGTGTCGTCGGGCGCGTCGCCGGGCTCGCCGGCCAGGACGTCGGTGTCGTCGGTGGTCATGCGTCTCCCTGGGGATCGTCGAGGAGGTGTGTCGCGGCGCGCTGCGTGGGCGTCGGCGCGGCGATCACCTCCCGGAAGGTCATGGCGGGCAGCGCGATCGAGCGCAGTCCCCGTGAGGTGTGGGCACCGACGACGACGCGTCCCGCGTCGGGGTCGATGGTCCCGTGTTGCTGCGCGAGCGACCACACCCCGACGACGTCACCGACCCGGGGGGTGTCGATCTGCGCGAGCACGTCGTGCAGGTCTGCGGCGCCCGCCCCCACCGCACGGTTCACCGCGGCCGCGAGGTGCTGCCAGTCGATGGTCTCGCTGCCCACCAGTTCCGCCGGGTCGATGTCGATCTCACCGACGGTCGCCTCGACGTCGTCGGGCAGTTCGACGACACCGTCGTGCAGGGACAGGGCGCCGACGGAGTTGGCGTCGACGACGGCGATGGGGAGCGTGACCCCCAGATCCTTTCCTGCCGAGACGTTCTCGAACGCGGTGGCGGCAGCGCGCTGCGCCTCCGCGATCTGCTCGCGCAGCGCTCGGTGGTCGAGGAAGTCGCCGCCCTTCACGAAGGTGTTGATCCGGCGGTAGACCTGTCCGCGGATCTCGTCGACGCGCTGCACCTCGTCCCACATGCGATCGATGAACCGCGACAGGGTCTGCGCCTGATCACGGGGCAGGTCGGGCAGTCCGTCGAGGATGGCCTCGATGTGCCCCTCGAGCGCCTCACGGAGACGATGATCCGAGACCAGGGTGTAGAAGGCGTCGAACGCACTGCCCTCGGGCGACCGAGCGAGCTCGTCGTGCCCGTCGAACATGCGGTTCAGTGCGTCGGCGTAGGCGCCGGTGCGTTCGTCGAGCCCACTGGTCAGCAGCGTCCGCGAGTTCTCGCGCAGCTTCTCGCCGTAGCCGATGATGTCGGCGGGCATCCGCTCCGCGAGCGACGTCACCATCCGGATGTCGTCGCGGATCCCGCGGGCGTCGACGGCGGGGACGGCGCCGGCGGCCAACTCCGCACGACGAGCGGTCAGCTCGGCGATCTTCACGTCGATGTCCCGCAGGTGTTCCGACGGGTCGGGGTTGATCGCGACGGCGATGTCACCGAGGCGGCCGATCACCATCTGCATCGTGGTCTCGGTGGCCACCGACCGGTCGTGGCGGACGGCCTGGACCTGCGTCAGGGCCGTGGTGGCGCCGCGGGTCAGGTGATAGCGCTCCATGTCCCGCTCGGGGTCGAGGGTGCGCGCCACGTACCCGTCCCGGACCCACCGGTCGAGCAGTTCCTCCGGGGTCGGCACAGGCTGGTCACGATCGGTCCAGTGGGACGCGAGGTCGGCGAGGTCGGCACGCATGCCCTCGACGAGGTGGTCACCGTCGACCTGTCCGTCGCCGAGCCGGGCGGCCATCAGGGCGAGGGTGACCATCGCCGACCGCGAGCGCAGCAGCTTCAGCGTGACGTCGGCGTCGGCGTTCTCGGTGAACGCGGCGTACAGCTCCGCCGACCGCGCCCCCTGCCATTCCACCCGCGCGACACTAGTGGCTCCGTCGCGCCGACCCGCCCGACGGGCCGGGGCCTGGGGACAACCTGTGACAGGCGTGGTCCGTGGGGTGCGGGCGAGGGGAGTTCCGGGAGATGTCACCCGCCGCGGTCGGTGGCCGATACGCATTCTCGCCACGAGGATTTGTGATGGTTCGCCGCCGTGCCTATAGTGGCGCTCAGGCGGCCAGATGTGACAGTTCTCACTCATCGGTCGGGAACACGGACCGCCGGACAGGAGTCGCGATCGCCTCGGCGACGCGGTGCGCGAGAGTCGACGACGACAGGAGTGCTGTGGTGGCAGCCCACACCCACGACGATCCCCCGGCGGGGTTCGGCCGTCGCGCCCGCGCACTGCATCGCGACGAGAACCTCGACGTTCGGGGTCGCTGCGTCTCGATCGGCATCAGCATCGCGCTCCTCGCGGTGGTCCTCGTCAGCCTCATCGCCATCTGAACGACACCCGGTCACGCTCTTCTCGGATCGCCTCGGCGACGGTGTCCGCGCGGCGTAACGCGCACCGCGAACCTCGACCGCGCTTGAACTCTGTCGGCCCCCGGGCCGATCGTTGCAATCGCCGTCACGCTGGGGAAGGCTGGTGGAGTACAGCCGAAAACATGTCAGCAGAGGAGAGGTACCACCGTGGGTGAATACACCTTGCCGGATCTCGATTACGACTACGCGGCGCTCGAGCCGCACATCTCCGGCCGGATCATGGAGCTGCACCACAGCAAGCACCACGCGACCTACGTGAAGGGCGCGAACACCGCCCTGGAGAAGGCCGCCGCGGCGCGCGAGGACGGCACCATCGCCGACAAGGTGTTCCAGCTGTCGGCCAACCTCGCCTTCCACCTCGGCGGTCACACGAACCACTCGATCTTCTGGAAGAACCTGTCGCCCAACGGTGGCGACAAGCCCGAGGGTGACCTCGCAGCCGCCATCGACGACCAGTTCGGCGGCTTCGACAAGTTCCAGGCGCACTTCACCGCAGCCGCGACCACGCTGCAGGGCAGCGGGTGGGCGATCCTCGGCTACGACACCATCGAGGGCAAGCTGGTCATCCAGCAGCTCACCGACCAGCACGGCAACACCTCGGTCGGCCTCGTCCCGATCGTCATGCTGGACATGTGGGAGCACGCCTTCTACCTCGACTACCAGAACGTGAAGCCGGACTACGTGAAGGCGTGGTGGAACGTCGTCAACTGGGCCGACGCCGCGGAGCGCTTCGCGAAGGCCTCGAGCCAGGGCAAGGGCCTCATCGTCCCCGCCTGACACCGCACCCCTTCGAGACCCCCGACGGCCGTCGCCGTCGGGGGTCTCGTCGTTCACCGCCCCGTCACACGCTCTCAACACCGACGTTTAGCACTCGACTCCTCTTGTCTGCCAGCGCCATCGCACGGCAAGGTGAGCCATGGACAACACCGCACGTCACTCCGTCCCCATCGGTCTCGTGCCGTTCCACTCGGGCGGCGAACTGCGCGGCATGCTCATCTCCGGCCGCTGGCCCGACACCACCCTCGAGTGGTCGCAGACCCTCGTCGCCTCGGTCCGCATCGCCTGCCGACCCGGCCTGCTGCGCACGACGACGGTGTTCGGCGTCATCGAGGACCGCCCCGAGTCCTGCGATCCCGACACCGTCGGGATGATGCTGTCGATCGGCACGGTCACCGGCACCGAGTTCGTCGAACGCGGTCAGTCGCTCGGCACACTCCCGGCGCTCGTGATGTTGCATCCACCCTCGCAGACCCGTCCGTCGCTCCCCGAGTGCTCCGAGGTGGCATCGGGGTGCGTGCTGCTGCCCGGCGTACCGGAGCTGGGTCTGGACCACCGCGCCGGCTGGGCGGAGGCCGAGGCCGACGGGACCGTGGTCACGCTGCGCAACGCCATCGGGGTGGACCCCGGCGCCGACCCGGACACCGCTGTGCTGGCGATGGTGCTCGCCGCGTAGTCCCACATCCACGTTTCAGGGCGCCCGAACTCGAACGAAAAGGTGCTCCCAACTGCGCTTTTGCGCCTCGGGGAACTGTTGCGACGTCAGGTGAGGGTGCCCTAGCCTCGGCCTCATGGTCACCGCATTGCTCATCAGCTTCGGCGTCGTCTTCGTCGCCGAACTGGGAGACAAGTCGCAACTCATGGCGATGACCTACGCCCTGCGGTACCGCTGGTGGGTGGTGCTCGTCGGGATCACGATCGCGACCACCGCGGTCCACGCGGTCTCCGTGGTCGTCGGCCACTTCCTGGGCCTGTCGATACCCACCGACCTCATCTCGATCGTCGGCGGTCTGGCGATGCTGGTGTTCGCCCTCTGGACCGTGCGGGGTGACGAACTCGACGCCGAGGAGCAGACCAATGCCTCACGGACGGGCGCCTCGGTGCTGCTGGCCGTGATGTCGTCGTTCTTCCTCGCCGAACTGGGCGACAAGACCATGCTCGCGACCATCACGCTGTCGACCGACCACAACTGGCTCGGCGTGTGGATCGGGTCGACCGTCGGGATGGTCGCGGCCGACGCGCTCGCCATCGTCGTCGGCATGGCCCTCGGCAAGCACCTGCCGGAGCGCACCATCGCACTCGGCGCCGCTGCGTTGTTCGTCGTCTTCGCCGTCTGGCTGCTGACCGAGGGCATCACGACAGCACGGAGCACGCCGGTCACGATCGGAGCGGTGACCGCAGCGGCGGTGATCACGCTCGTCGGGACCCGCGTGGTGATCGTGACCCGCCGTCGCCGGCGAGAGGCGGTGCGGCGGGCGGACGATCAGCTGACGGGCGAGGCAACCACCCGGAGCGACGACCGCGTCTCGCCTGCATAGGCCGTCGCCAGGTCGGCGAGATCGTCGGGCTCCGCGGGCAGACCCTGCTGGACCCGCAGCACCTTGATGAGCTCGCGGACGATCGTGACCGAGTCGCTGGACAAGCCGGCCAGCATCAGCGCGGTGCGCTGGACGTCGGAATCGGCTTGGAGACGCAGCAGATCGATCTGGTCCCGGGTGCGCTGCGCGGCCCGGTCCTCGAGGAAGTAGTGGACGTCGACACCGAAGGCGGCGGCGATGCCCTCCACCGTCCGGAACGACGGCGACTTCGCCTTCCCCGAACGCAGCTGGCTGAGGTAGGACTCCCCGAGCCGGAAACCTCGTTCGGTGGAGCGGGCCGCGATCGCCTTGGCGCTGTACGCCCGGCCGTTGGGACCCGGCACCGTGCGGAACAGCTCCTCGAGCCGACGCGCGAACAGCCCCGGCTCGGGCCCCTCGGACTCGGCGAAACGAGACGCCGGACGTGACTCCCCTGACATGGACTTCTCCCCCTGGATGTGGCGCCTGCGGTGTGGACGGACACGGCGCCTGTCACTCCGCCCGTCGCACCAGGCCGACCGACACCTCCCCGCGTCGGACAGACCTGTAGCCGAAGGATAGACGACAGGGCACGCACGCGCTCCATCTCGGATCGGTGTCGAAGCACCGTTGTGGACTCGGTCCCAATCATCGGCGGTCAGGGCTGGAGATCGTCACGGTGCGGGACGTCCTGCGCCGCACGTGCGTCGATCCACTCCCGGAGCACCTTGGTCGCCCAGACGTCGTCCTCGTTGTATCGCAGGATGCGATCCCGGGAGGCGAGGTCGGGCACACCGCCCTCGAACCCGACGGCGAGTCGGTACCACTCCATCGACGCCTCGCCACCGGCCTCCGGATCGCGCCACCCGAACCCCGCGATCGGCGCTATCCGCTTGAGGCCCTTGCCCTGCGGGCAGATGAAGCCGTCACCGACGGCCTCGTAGACGTCGACCCATTCGGGCGAGGAGATGAACGCGGTCACCTCGTCGAGCGGTGGGATGCCGGGCATCCCGACGAACCGCCGGGCGGATCCGATCAGCCATCGGTTCTCCGCCGACTGGGAGTAGCAGTACGCCGCGAAGGACTTCCCGGCCGCGGCGGCCCGCGCGCGCTCCCCACTCAGCCACGCCCAGAACTCGGCGAACGACCGGGCCTCGTCGGACGTGGGGACGGGATCCCACGTGGCGAACGGGCGGTACACGACCGGCACCGACGGATCCGTCCGGTCGGTCAGCAGCGTCCCCCACAGGTAGGCGCCGTCCTCGCCGTGGCTCTCCATGTCGACGTCGACCTCGATGTCGGCGCGTGCGACCGTCGGTCGCTCGACCCGCCGGACCAACGGCACGCCGGCCAGCCAGGCGCGTGCGACCGTCGTCGCGTCGGTCAGGTCGCCCCCGGGGAAGTCGGCCGCCACCTGCTCGGGGGCATCTCCCCGGGCCAGGTCGTCGACGGTGGTGATCCCGGCCGCGCGGAGTACGGATGTCTGGCTGCCGGTCACGACGAGGCTCACGTCGTGGGCGTCGACGAGTTCCGGCCCGCAGCGCGCCCACCACCGACACGATCGGCATTCGCCGATCCGGCTGGGAGCGGTCCCGATCACACCGGTGGCGATGTCGCGCCGGAACCGCAGAGTCGCGTCGTAGTCGGCGAGGGGATCGGGCGGCGCGGACGTGTCGGTCCCGTTCGGGGCCAGGGGGGCGCGCAGGTCGTGGACGAGGATGCAGTCGGCGTCGAGTCCTATCGTCCCGGCGAGTCCGACGGAACTCGCGACGCCGGCGTGTTCGAGGAGCCGGGTGAGGTGCGCGACGCGCAGCACGTCGCGGCGGTGGCGTCGCACCGAGCGGGTGGGGTCGGGCGCGGGCTCCCACCGTCCCAGCGGACTGGTGACGGCGGCTCCGTCGGTGTCGCCCACAGTGATCCGGTGGTTGACGACGATGACGGGCACGTAGCCGTCCCCGACGTGGACCAGCGCCTCCGACGACCCCCGCCGGCCCGCGGTCCGGTCGTCGGGGAGTGTCGCGTCGAGGATCCAGGGCACCCCGCGAGCGCACGCGGCGAGCGTCGCGGCGACGCGCTGCGCCGCCGTCTCACCGGACACCGTCACCACGGCGTCGGCGCTCTCGGCATGCCGGTCCCGCACCATCTGCGCGACCCGTCGACGGTGCAGGGCGGCCGCCTCCTTGCGACGTGTCGCCGACGGATCCTCCGCCGGGACGGCGGCCTCGTCGAGCACGGCGGCGGCCACTGTCGTCTCGGCCACGACACCCGCGTCGAGGGCCAGGCGGTGCTCGCAGCCGGCGAGGTCGCGCGCGGTCAGCACCGGGACGTGCGTCGCCGTCGTCGTGCCGATCGCGTCCACGCTCGTCGTCTCCCGTCCTGCCCGACCCCGGGCCTCGTCGCCCGTCGGATGCGCTCCTCCTGCTCCGGAGGTGATCTTCTACCCTGGGACCGACAGCTGTCACCACCGCGCCCGCTCATGTCCCCGTGCCGTGACGTGCGCGCACCGACCCCGGAGGTCATCCGCCATGGGCCTGCTCACCCCCAGCCGTACCACCCGCGCACAGCGGAGGGCGCAGGCGAAGGCCCTGAAGGCGAAGGCGAAGCTGGAGGCCCGCCTGGACTCGCGGGGTCAGCGTCGCGAGCGCAACGCCCGTCGTCGCCACGAGAAGAAGATCGTCCGCAAGCAGATCAAGGCGCAGCGCAAGTCCGACGAGACCGCCGCGAAGATCGCCTCGGAGACCAACAAGGCCACCGAGAAGCTCGCCGAGTCGCGGATCGAGCTCGCCCGGAACGGCACCACGCTCACCCCCCGCAAGATGCGCAGGTACCTCTCGATCGCGAAGGTCGCCTCACCGATCGTCGTGCCGCTCGCCTACCGGGGCGCGACACTCGCGCGTGAACAGCTCACCGTCTGGGAGGCCAACCGCGCCGGCGTGCCCGTCGAGGAACTCGCGAAGTACAGCGGCCACGGTGCCGCGCTCTCGGCGCGCATAGCCGGGGCCGAGAAGTCGGTCGCGACACTCGCCGGCACCCGCGACGCCGGTGCGGAGACGAAGAAGTTCGTCTCCGCGATGACCGACCGCCTCAGCGACCTCACCGCCGCGGTGGGGGCCGCCGAGCGGATGCCCGGGTCGCGTCGCCGCGCGGCACACCAGGCGATCTCCCGTGAGCTCACCGGCATCGAGACCGACCTGCTCGCCCGGCTCGGGGTGCGCCCCTGAACGACCGGGCACGCGGAGCGGTCGACCTCGACAGACGGGTCCGTGCGGGAGCCGTCGCCGTCGTGGTCCCCGCCCTCGGTCTGGCCGCGCACGGGGTGGCCTCGGGGATGATCCCCACCCCGCCGGCGATCGCACTGTGCCTGGTCGTCGGAGTCGTCATCGGCGTCGTCGTCGACGTCGTCACCCGCCTGGGCCGCGGTGGATGGCCACTGCTCATCGGGATACTGAGCATCGCCCAGGGCGCGGCGCACGTGGCGCTGTGCGTAGGCCACGCCGACCACGCCGGGTCCATGGCGGTAAGTGGTCCGACGGCCGGTGGGATGTCCTCCGGGCACGAGATGCCCGCCGGCGGCGGCGTGATCGCCCACCACCTGCACACCCTGCTCGCACCGTGGTCGGCCGACGGGGCCGCGATGGTGCTCACCCACCTCGTCGCGGTGCCTGTCACCGCTCTTCTCATCGCCCTCGCCGCCGCCGTGACCGGTGTGGCCACCTCGGTGGTCGCCGCCCTGCGCGACCCCGGCCCTCGGCTGCGGCCGCCCCGGACCCCCGCGCTGCTGGTCCCCACCGTCGTCGCCTGCCCGCGCATCGACCGCGCGGCGGGGCCCGGCGACCGCGGACCACCGCGTCTCCTCGCTTCGATCTGATCGGCCCCGGGACCTCCTCGGGGTCACACACCCGCGCATGCAGCGCACACAGGACCACGAGGAACATCCATGAACACATCACTGCGCACCATCGGTGCGGTCGCCGCGACGGCCGCCACCGTGGGTCTCGCCGGACTCGTCGCCCCCGGCGTCGCGTCGGCGCACGTCACCGCGAACGGACCGGGCCTGATCCAGGGCGGCTACGGCGTCATCACGTTCAACGTCCCGAACGAGACGGCCACCGACGCGACGACCACGAAGCTGACCGTCACCCTGCCCAACCTGAAATCGGCCCGCCCCGAGGCGGTCCCGGGCTGGCAGACGACGGTCGCCAAGGACGGGAACGACCAGATCACCTCCATCACGTGGCAGGTGGCACCCGGGAGCGCGGGCATCGCGCCCGGCGGGTTCCAACGGTTCGCGCTCAGCGCCGGACCCCTCCCCGAGAAGTCGACGGTCAGCATGCCCGCCGTGCAGACCTACTCCGACGGAGAGGTCGTGAACTGGGATCAGCCGCCGAACCCCGACGGGTCCGAACCCGAACACCCCGCTCCCGAGCTCCGGCTCGCCGCCGACGAGTCGTCGACGACGGCCGGCGCGGACGACTCCGACACCACTGCCCGCTGGCTGGGTGGCGTCGGTCTGGCCGTCGGTGTCGTCGGTGTGGCCACCGCCGTGTTCGCGCTGCGCCGGAAGTCGTCGTGACCGCTCGGCGCGTCCCGATCGTGACCGTCCTCGTCGGCGTGCTCGTCGCGCTGACGGTGGTGTTCGCCGGGCCCGCGTCGGCGCACTCGACATTGGTGTCGTCGGATCCCGCGAACGGCTCGAGTGTCGCGACGGGCCCGAGCAGCGTGACGTTGACCTTCAACGAGGCGCTGCAGGACACCTACGACGCCCTCACGGTGGTCGGCCCGGACAACCGGTACTGGCAGTCCGAGGGGAAGGCGCGCGTCGAGGGACCCCGGATCTCGGTGGGCCTGCGGCCGCTCGGCCCGGCGGGTGAGTACCGGATCAACTACCGGGTCACGTCAGCCGACGGCCACCCGGTGAGCGGTCAGGTGCGGTTCACGCTCACCACCGCGGGGACCGGCACTCCCGGCGCCTCGGCGTCGGCGTCGACCTCCGACGACGGGGGCGTGACCTGGTGGCCGTACGTCGTCGGTGTGGTGGTCGTCGTCGCGATCGGCGGGACCGTCCTGCTGGTCCGCCGACGCTCGGCGGACGTCTGAGACGCGGCGGCGGGTGGGCCTTCCCCGGCCCACCCGTCGCCGGTCGACCCGTCAGCTGGGGCAGCTGACGGTGTAGGACCAGTTGGTGTCGACACCGCCGTAGACGCGGACGAGCACCGAGTCCGCGACGCCGGCCGGGATCGCCACCCGAGCCGATCCGACACCCTGCCCGGGTCGGTTGTTGTCGCCGACGTATCCCGTGTCGTAGACCTGGCGCCCCTGGTAGCTGACAACGATCCGATCGGGCACGTTCTCGGTGTCATAGGACAGCTGGAAGGTCGCCGGCCCGCGGCGGCCCAGCCGGTGAATCGTGTCGGTGATCCCGTCGTGTCCGGACTGCGTCGACTGGTTGCACCGCTGGATCTGCGGCGGGCCCGACGGACCGGCCAGCGGACCCGAGGACCCCAGACCGATCTGGTCGAGCAGGCCCGCGATCTGTCCCAGGGCACCGCCGGTCGCGCGATCGGCCTCCGCGCTCCCGGAGTCGAGGGCCCCGAGGATGTCGCTGCTGCCCGGCGGGTTCGGCGCAGGTGTCGCGCCCGCCGGCGCGCACAGTGCCGACCCGGCGCCCACCGCGATCGATGCGGCGGCGATCGCCACCCCGGCCCGCAACCGTCGATGATCCATGAGAGAACTCCTCCACTCGCGAGCCCTGGGCGGGCCCGACATCGTGACGCTCGCAGTGGACCTCCCGTGCCCGCGTCCCCCGTCCGAAGGATCCTTCGCGGATTGGTCCGAACAGATGCCGGTCGTTCAGGGGACGGCGGCGTGATCGCCGGACGGCCTCGCTATGCCGCCGGTGTGGCGGGGCAGTTCGGGAGCAGGAACGCCAGGGCGGCACCGACCACGGTGAACCCCGTCGCCCACCAGAACGCGTGGTGGAACCCGGCGACGGTGTCGTGTCCGGCGGTGACGGATGCCTCGAGGACGACCGCCAGCACCGCGGTGCCGAACGATCCGCCGACCTGCTGGGCGACGCGGGTGAGGACGCTGGCGTCGGGCATCTGGCCCGGGACGAGGCCCGTGAACGACACCGTCATGATCGGGGTCATCACCATCCCCAGACCCATGCCGCGGACCAGGAGGACGAGCAGCAGCCACCAGGTGGGTGTCGACGTGCCCGCGAACGCGAACGGCACGGTGGCGGCCGCCAGCACGACGAACCCGATCAGGGCCACGAAGCGCGGCCCGATGTCGTCGGTGAGGCGACCACCCAGTGTCCGGGACAGGAGCGCTCCGACTCCCTGGGCGATGAGGATGAGGCCCGCGCCGAGGGCGCTCTCGCCGCGGAGCTCCTGGAAGTACAGCGGCAACAACAGCATCGAGCCGTAGAGCGCGATCGCCATCACCACGAGGGACAGTGATCCGACGGCCAGCGGCCGATGGGCCATCAGACGGATGTCGAGCAACGCGCGGCTGCCGAGCCGGACACCCGACTTGTATAGACGTCACGCCGGGTGTTCGAACTGACGGGTTCTCTAGCCTGGCGTAGGAGACCCGGTGGGTAGCTCGTGCGATTCCTGTCGTCCCACACCGTTGGGGCTGGCTTTGGCTGGGTTGTGCTCCCGCTGGGTCTCTGTCTGTGGTCTGGCTCAACACAGGATTGGTCACGAAACGCCGGCATCAGTGACTGGAAGTCGGATTGCCGACCACAGATCACCCTGCGCGACGTTGACTAACGAACGGAGCTCGCGATGATCGTAATAGGTATCGACCCGCATAAGCGCTCACACACCGCCACCGCAGTCGATCCTGGTACAAACCAGGATCTCGGGTCGCTGCGGATCCCTTCCACCGCTGGCGGGTACGCGCAGCTGACTGAGTGGGCTGAACAGTGGCCGGATCGGCTGTGGGCCATTGAGAACGCGAAAGGGCTGGGCCGCCATCTCGCCCAATGGCTGATCCGGGTAGCCGACGCACATGTCGTCGATGTTCCTCCTACTGCAACTGCACGCGTGCGGCAGCTATCTCGGGGTGGGCAGCGAAAAAACGACCGTATCGATGCCGCGGCGGCAGCCTGTGTGGCCTTCACCCAGGGCGACTACCGGCGAGTAGACGCCGAAGACATCACCGACGAACTACGTGTGATTGCGGAACGCCGGACCGACGTGATGGTCCACTACCGGCGGCTGATCAACCAGCTCCACGCACTGGCCCGCGAGATGATCGCCGGCGGCGTCCCCACCACCAGGGCAGTGGAACGCATCGTGGTCCAGATCCGTGCCCACCGACCGATCAGCCCAACCGACCAAGCCCGCCACGACGTCGCGATGGAGATCGTCGGGGATCTACGTCGGGCACGGTTTCAAATCGACCACCTGACCGAACAACTCGCTGCCATCGTCGAGCGCTCGCAGACGCGGTTGCCCGAGACCCGCGGGTTCGGCCCCGTGACCACCGCGATTGTTCTGGCCCGGGTGGGTGATCCGTCTCGGTTTCGGTCCGAAGCTGCCTTCGCCGCATTCACCGGAACCGCACCGATCGAGGTGGCCAGTGGCGATCACTCGCGCCACCGCCTTTCCCGCGCAGGCGATCGCCAACTCAACTCGGTACTGCACTTCGCCGCACTGAGTCAGCGCCGAAAACACGGTTGCGACGGTCAGATCTACTACCAACGCAAAATCGATGAAGGTAAAACTCCCAGAGAAGCGATGCGATGCCTCAAACGCCAGATCTCCAAACGAGTCTGGCGAACCATCACCACCGACCTCAGGCCACCACCAGGCAACCGCAACGTCGCTGCGTAATCGAATTCTGCGGCCGACCGCCAGAAAACCCCCCGACGGTGGCCGACCGGCGCACGTCATCGACGACAACCCTGGGACAGGAGAGGCGGCGCGGTCGGGCCATCACCTGCTGATGACCCGACCGCGCGGACCGGTTCAGTCCGTACAGGCCGGACTGGCCTCAGCTCTGCCCAAGCATGGTCCGCATCTGGGTGATCTCGGCTTGCTGGTTGGTGATGATGGACCGGGCCAGGGCCTTGGCATCGGTGTTGGTGCCGGAGGCGGTCTCGGTGTTGGCCATGGTGACCGCACCGGTGTGGTGTTCGATCATCATCTGCAACCATTCTCGGTCGAACGCTGTGCCCGACAGTTTCTGCAGCGAAGCCATCTGATCGGGCGACATCATTCCCGACATCGCCGCGTGATCGCCTGACGGTGAGGGGGCGGGCTGACCGAAGTCCTTGAGCAGACCGGCGATCTTGGTCATCTCGGGGCCCTGGGCCTTGTCGATCGCGGTGGCCAACGCCAACAGTTGCGCGTTTTGCGATCGCCCGGGTGCGAGTTTGGCCATCTCGACTGCTTGGGCGTGGTGGGGGTACATCATCTGCAGGAACGTGACGTCAGCGTCAACGAAGTCGGTGCGGGTCGCAGAGGACGGCGCCGCAGAGCCGCCGCCGTGGTCCATACCGGCCATGCCCGAGGACGCCGACGAGCTCACACCCGAAGACCTGGACGAGTCGTCGGTACCGCAGCCGGCGAGGACCAACACCAGGCCGGCACCGAGGGTTGCTGCGCCCAGAGCGGCGCGTCGAGAAGGAGAGGTGGACATTGTTGTACTCCAAAGGTTGTCGAGAATGGGTAAGACGGCATAGCCCGACCACTAAAGGTCGGGTCTACCTGTCAGACCCGCAGGATCGACAACTCAGCGAGGGACGGCGTCAACCATGGTGGTGCGCGGTTGCGTGCGCCGGTGATCCAGTACACGCACGGCAGGACCGCGGCGAAGCCTGTGACACCCAGTCGGGCGACTAGAGCGAGGGCCAGTACTGCGGCGGCAAATGCGGTGATGAGGAAAACGCAACCGTGGATCATCGCGTGCTCACCGCAGGACCGCATCCCCGCGTGGTGCAGCTCGCCAGCCGCCGCGGCCTGCTCCATCACCGCGTGACCAGTGTGTGCGGCGGGACTGGCGGTGGCGGTGGACGCGGGCTCCGGCATTTGTGGATCCGAGCAGGAAACCAACCCGATGTGCATCAGCACCACCGCACCTAGCAACGCCACCAACCCCGACATCCGTACGGCAGCAGCCGCACGTCGGGGCAGGGGCGAAGGGATCACCGGTTCAGTCTATCGCCGTGCTAAACCCCTGGCTCGGTACCCCCTAGGGGTATATACTCAGTTGGCCGAGCCATTCCGCATGCGGCAGTCCACCCCTGCGATAAAGCGGCGAACCCCGGCATGTGGCTCCGGCGGCACTGGAGATCGTATACCTATGGGGGTATATTCCCAGCGGTACGGATGAGTCCTTGGTTGGTCGCGGAAGGAGGAGCGCATGCACCGCATCTCCGCTTCTCGTGGGGCGATGGTCACCGGCGTCATAGGCATTGTTGTGCTGGCGCTTGTTGTGTTGCTGCGGCTCTGTTGCTGCAGCCCAATAAACGCGGGCCACACCATGCCGGATGGCCAATCCGGTGTCTCGGATCGGCCGACAGTGGCCACCGCTCTGGCTGCGTCGGCACCGTCAGATCGCCATGATGTGGCCTCGGCGGCACCGGTCGCGCACTGCGCGGATTCATCGTCCTGGGATCTTTCGGCTCCTCCGGTCGCATTTCATGATGACGCCCCTATGGGCGTGGTCGTGGGCGTCGCCCCACAAATCAGCATCACCGCGCGAGTCGCATGGTCGTCCTGGCCCGGGCAGCGTCGAGGTCCACCACCAACCGGTGTGCAGCGTTTACGGCTGAAGTGTGTGCTCCAGGCGTGAGCTCGAGTCTCGGTGGTGTCTTCACGACGTCGCCGGTCCGAGTTCATTCCCCACGGCACTAGCCCACCCAGCGGGGTTGGGGCTGCTGTCGCAGAATCCTGGAGTAACACATGACAAGTTCACAACACCCGAAACCATCCCTGAGCAGGCGAACCTTTCTTGGTGCCGCCGTCGTCGGCCTGGGCGGTACAGCGCTAGCGGCCTGCTCG
The DNA here is from genome assembly GCF_054332755.1 of Williamsia sp. SKLECPSW1. NCBI lineage: Bacteria > Bacillati > Actinomycetota > Actinomycetes > Mycobacteriales > Nocardiaceae > Williamsia > Williamsia sp. SKLECPSW1. The sequence continues at coordinate 1,509,547 of NZ_JBTGLI010000001.1, forward strand.
ACAGGGTCGACGCCCAATCCCCGCGCCCACGATGTTGATATGTCCGCGATCAATACCGCCGAAGCCCGTCGTCCGCACACCGGGCGCACGGTCACACACGCCCTGACCCCGCGGCGAGTTCAGCTCGACCTCGGTGGACCGCTCGTCACATCGTTTGCCTACGACGACGGCGTTCCCGCGCAACCGATCCGGGCCAACGTGGGCGACGAACTCGCGATCACCGTCCGCAACGAGATGGGTGAACCGACATCGGTGCACTGGCATGGGATCGCGGTCCGCAACGATATGGACGGTGCCGCGCCAGCGACGCCCGACATCACCGCAGGCGGGTCGTTCACCTACCGGTTTTCGGTGCCAGATTCAGGGACATACTGGGCGCATCCGCACGTCGGGATGCAAACCGATTTCGGTCTGTACGCGCCGTTGATTGTCGATGACCCTCGTGAGCGTCACGATTATGACGCCGAGTGGATCGTCGTCCTCGATGACTGGACCGATGGAGTCGGTCGTAGCCCCGGCGACATCCTCACCTCGCTGCAGAAGAACGGCATGACCATGGGCGGTGGTATGTCGATGGGCGGATCCAGCAGCGGAATCGGTCAAAGCGCTCTTCTCGGTGGTGATGCCGGTGATGTCGCCTATCCGCTGTACCTGGTCAACGGGCGCATCGAGAACGCACCCACTACGTTTACCGCCCGACCGGGACAACGCATCCGCGTCCGCATCATCAACGCCGGTGCCGAGACGGCGTTCCGCGTCGCGCTCGGGGGGCATCGGATGACAGTGACTCATACCGACGGCTTCCCGATCGTCCCGACCGATGTCGATGCGCTTCTTATCGGTATGTCCGAGCGTTACGACGTCATCGTCACAGCTGGGGACGGGATCTTTCCGCTGGTTGCCGCACCCGAAGGTAAGACCGGGCTGGCCCGGGCGCTGCTGCGCACCGGGTCCGGCGCAACACCCGCAACAGGTAGTCGACCAGTCGAATTCGACCGCCAGGTCGGCACGGTGGATACGTTTGTTGCGACCAGTGCGGCCACTTTGCCGCCCGCGCGAATCGACACCGAGCTCTCGGCGGATCTCGGCGGGGACATGAGCACGTACCGGTGGACGATCAATGGTCGTACGTTCGATCAGATGCAGCCGGTGATGGTGGACAACGGGCAGCGGGCGCGCATGACAGTCACCAACAACACGATGATGTGGCATCCGATGCATCTGCACGGGCACACCTTCCAGGTCCGCCGCCCCGACGGCACGCCGGGACCACGCAAAGACACCGTGATCGTCCGGCCGATGCAACGTGTCACTGTCGACCTCGCCGCAGACAACCCTGGCCAGTGGATGCTCCACTGTCACAACGGCTATCACCAGGACGCGGGAATGATGACTCGATTGGACTATCACGTCTAGAGAAGAGCCGCGGTACAGCGACGCTGTCGTCCCGCCGCGCATGACCCGATGGCAAACGGCGCCGAACACGAGGCCAAAGCCTCTACCTCCGGCAACGCCGCACCGCCACACTTCCCGGTGACAAACAAAGGAGCTTCATCATGATGTATTGGCAGGACAACAATTCAAGCGGCTGGGGATTCGCTGTGATGATCATATCGATGGTGCTGTTCTGGGCCCTCATCATCGGCGGTATCGCCCTCGCAGTCCGCTACACGCGTCGAAATCCGTCATCGGTCCACAGCAAACCCAGTGCCGAGGACCTGCTCGCGGAACGCTACGCCCGAGGCGACATCGACGATGACGACTACCACGCGCGGCTGAGCACCCTGCGAAAACACGCCCCACACTGATCACACGGCCCAGTGGGTGCTGCATTGGGCCCACACCGACGACCTCATCTGACAACCGCACTTCACCTGAGGAAATGACATGCACGCAATCGAACACGCACTCCGCCTCGTTGGCTCCATGACCTGGGAAATCCTCTGGGCGCTCATATTGGGCTTCCTGCTATCGGCGGTGGTCCAGGCCGTCGTACACCGGGCCACCGTCGTCCGGCTGATGGGCGATGACAGCCCGCGATCACTCGCAGTCGCGACCGGCTTCGGGATGGCATCGTCGTCGTGCTCCTACGCCGCGGTCGCTCTCGCGCGATCGCTGTTTCGCAAGGGCGCCGACTTCACCGCCGCGATGGCCTTTCAGATCGCCTCGACCAACCTCGTCATCGAGCTCGGGGTGATCCTGCTGCTGCTGATGGGATGGCAGTTCACCCTCGCCGAATTCATCGGCGGACCCATCATCATCGTGATCGTGGCCCTGCTGTTCCGCATGGTGCTGCGCGCGAAACTCGTCCGCGACGCTGCAACACAGGCCGACAAGGGCGTCGCTGGATCGATGGAAGGCCATGCCGCCATGGACATGTCGGTACAGCGAAGCGGCAGCTTCTTCCGGCGCCTGGGATCCCCAGAGGGAACAACCTCGGTCGCCCACGTCTTCGTCATGGAATGGGCGGCGATCTGGAAAGACCTCGTCATCGGACTCTTCATCGCCGGAGCACTCGGCGCCTGGGTACCCGACTCGTTCTGGCAAGGCCTGTTCCTCGACGGCCACCCGCTTCTCGCCGCGATATGGGGCCCGTTGATCGGGCCACTCGTCGCGATCGTCAGCTTCGTCTGCTCGATCGGCAACGTCCCACTGGCAGTGGTCCTGTGGACCGGCGGCATCAGCTTCGGTGGCGTCATTGCGTTCATCTTCGCCGACCTGCTTATTCTCCCGATCCTCAACATCTACCGCAAGTACTACGGCGTGAAGATGACGCTGGTCATCGTCGGAGTTTTCTACATCGCGATGGTCATAGCGGGATACATCATCGAATTGCTCTTCACCCCAACTGGACTCACCCCCAGTCGCAACAGCGCACACCTGCCCGACGCGGGCATCACCTGGAACTACACCACGTGGCTCAACATCGTCTTCCTCATCATCGCCGCGATCTTGGTGTGGCGCTTCATTCGAACAGGGGGCCGCGCCATGATGTCAATGATGGGAGGGGCGCCCGACAGCAGTCACGCCACCGCCGACCATCACACGACGTAGCACGGAGACGTAGCACAACCGTGAACGACTGCGCCGCACAAGGACACCAGCTCGGATCATCTCTCATCCCTCGACCCTGCATACCCCCAGGGGTATACAGTTACAAAGACACGCACCGCTTGCCACAGCAGTACGACCACATGAAGGAGCACCCATGAATCTGGGACTGACCACCACACTGACCGACACCGATTTCGCCGACGCCAAACAGAAAGTGACCGCCGCCCTCGCCGATCAAGGGTTCGGCGTCCTCACCGAGATCGACGTCCAGGCGACGCTGAAGAAAAAGCTCGACGAGGACATGGAGCCCTACACCATCCTCGGCGCCTGCAACCCCACCCTCGCCCACCAGGCGATCGGGGTACAGCCACAGATCGGAATGCTGCTGCCCTGCAACGTCGTCGTCCGCGCCGACACCTCCGACACCACCGGCCGGTCCATGATCGTCGAAGCGATGAACCCCGGCCTGATGGTCTCGGTCACCGGCGAAGCCGGCCTCGAACCAGTCGCCGCTCAGGCGTCGGAACTACTCGGCAACGCCATCGCCGCACTCGACAACAACTGAACCACCGTCGGATCCACCCCCCGGGCCGTGTATGCCCCCGGGGGTAGACTCGTCGGACACGAAACGGGAGGACATCATGACCGGAGACGACGAAACCATCGCGGTGGTTCTCAACCGGCTACGCCGCGCACACGGCCAACTCGGCGGGGTGATCTCCATGATCGAAAACGGCCGCAACTGCAAAGACGTCGTCACCCAACTCGCCGCCGTCTCCCGAGCCCTCGACAAAGCCGGCTTCAAAATCGTCGCCACCGGCCTCCGCGAATGCATCACCGGAGACCCCGAAGCCAAAGAACCCATGACCGAAGAAGAGCTCGAGAAGCTGTTCCTCGCCCTCGCGTAGCGAGGCCTGTCCCATTAGCTCGGCCACTATCGTGTTCACCCTGTTTGTCGAAGCTTCGCCTCCGACGAAGTCGGTTCCAGGGAGGACGGGGGTGGCGCAGCAATCTGGTCGGCCGAGCGGCGGCGCGATGACCGGCCAGGCTCGGGATGGCCGCGGCTGAACGTCACACATAGCCGAAGCCAGCCTGTTTACGGACAGTTCATTTGACGGTTGGTTAGAACAACGTCAATATAGACATATGTCTAAACAACACCTGCAAGGTATGGACGCAGGCGAATGCTGTTCGCCGTTGATCCGAGAACCGCTCAGCGCTGATTGGGCTGGCGACCTGGCCACAATGTTCAAGGCGTTGGGTGACCCGGTCCGGTTGCGGTTGTTGAGTCTGGTGGCCAGTCATGAGAACGGTGAGGCGTGTGTCTGCGATATCTCCGACACCTTCAATTTGTCGCAGCCCACGATCTCGCACCACCTCAAGGTGCTGCGCGGGGCCGGGTTGTTGGACTGCGAGCGCCGCGGAACGTGGGTGTACTACTGGGTGATTCCAGCGGCTCTGCAACAGCTTTCAGCTGTGTTGAGCGCGACTGACCCCACCGCCAGCGATGCGGCGACCGCGGCGGTGCACGCGTGAGCACCACGACGAACACCTCCGATGCCCCAGCGGTGGTCGGGAAACTCTCGACGCTGGATCGGTTCCTTCCGGTGTGGATCGGCGTGGCGATGGTCGCGGGCCTACTGCTGGGCCGCGGGGTCCCCGGTCTGAACGACGTGCTGTCGAAGATCTCCGTCGACGGCGTCTCCCTGCCCATCGCAATCGGGCTGCTGATCATGATGTACCCGGTGTTGGCGAAGGTCCGCTACGACCGCCTCGACACCGTGACAGGCGACAAGAAGCTGCTGCTCGGTTCGCTGGCCCTGAACTGGATTCTCGGCCCTGCGTTGATGTTCGCCCTGGCATGGCTGTTCCTGCCCGACCTGCCGGAGTACCGCACCGGTTTGATCATCGTCGGCCTCGCCCGGTGTATTGCGATGGTCATCATCTGGAACGACCTCGCCTGCGGCGACCGCGAAGCCGCCGCGGTCCTAGTCGCCATCAACTCGGTGTTCCAGGTCGTGATGTTCGCCGTCCTGGGCTGGTTCTACCTCTCGGTCCTGCCCGGCTGGCTCGGCCTCGAGCAGACGAACATCTCCACCTCGCCGTGGCAGATCGCGAAATCGGTCCTGATCTTTCTCGGCATCCCACTGGTGGCGGGCTTCCTCTCTCGTTTTCTCGGCGAGAGGACCAAGGGCCGCGACTGGTACGAATCGAAGTTCATTCCGCGCATCGGGCCGTGGGCGCTCTACGGGCTGCTGTTCACCATCGTCATCCTCTTCGCCCTGCAAGGCGATCAGATCACCTCCCGTCCCTTAGATGTCGTCCGCATCGCACTCCCTCTGCTGGTGTACTTCGCTGTCATGTGGGGTGGAGGGTATGCGTTCGGTGCCGCGATGGGTCTGGGCTACGAACGCACCACCACTCTGGCGTTCACCGCCGCGGGTAACAACTTCGAACTCGCCATCGCCGTCGCGATCGCTACCTACGGTGCGACATCCGGGCAAGCCCTCGCCGGCGTTGTCGGACCGCTCATCGAGGTCCCGGTCCTCGTGGGCCTGGTGTACGTCTCCCTCGCGCTACGCAAGCGGTTCACCCCATCAACTCCACTTCCAGCACAGGAGACACGATGACGACACCCGAAAACCCCACCGATCCTGCGGCTCCGGCACTGTTGATGCCGCACGCCGTCCTGACCCGCGCCGCAGCCGATCTCGCAGAGAAGTACACCGGGGTGTTCACACCGCAGACAGTGGAACGCTACGTATTCGAGTCGTACACCGCCCTGCGCCGCACGGCCCGGGTCACCACGCATCTGACATCGCTGGCGACCCGGTTCGCCACCGACCGGCTCAACGCCCTGGCCCAAGCCCACGGCGCGGTCGCCAAGGACGTGCCGGAGGTGTTGTTCGTGTGCGTGCACAACGCCGGCCGATCACAGATGGCCGCCGCCCTGCTCGACCATCGTGCCGATGGTGCTGTGCACGTCCGCTCCGCCGGGTCCTCACCAATCGCCGTGATCAACCCGGCGGTCGTCGAGGTGATGGCCGAGATCGGTGTCGACCTCACTGACGCGTTCCCCAAACCCCTGACCGATGACGTGGTCGCAGCCGCCGATGTCGTGGTGTCGATGGGATGCGGCGACGCATGTGCGATCTACCCCGGCAAGCGTTACCTGGACTGGGATCTCGACGACCCCGACGATCAGCAGCTCGACGAGGTTCGTCGTATCCGCGACGACCTCGACACCCGCATCAGTCAGCTTCTCGCCGAGCTCACCTCACCCGTCCCCGCCTGACCCCGAAGGACCAGTCACCGATGATGTCTGACACACCCAGCGTGCTGTTCGTGTGCGTGCACAACGCCGGCCGATCGCAGATGGCCGCCGGTTTCCTCGCTGCCCTAGCCGGCGACGCGATCGAGGTCCGCTCCGCCGGCAGCGCCCCGGCCGAGACCATCAACACCGCCGCGGTGGCGGCGATGGCCGAGGTCGGGATCGACATCTCGACCCAGGCCCCGAAGATCCTCACCCCTGACGCCGTGGAAACCTCCGACGTCGTGATCACCATGGGCTGCGGCGACGCGTGCCCGGTGTTTCCCGGGGTCAGCTACCGCGACTGGGACCTCCCCGACCCCGCCGGTAAGGGTGCCGAGGCGGTCCGTCCGATCCGCGATGAGATCCGCGGTCGTATCGAAGACTTGATCGCCGAACTCGTTCCGGCGCAGGCGGCCACCCGATGAGCACCCCCAGCGTGTTGTTCGTGTGTGTGAAAAACGGCGGCAAGTCGCAGATGGCGGCCGGCCTCATGGCCAAGGAGGCCGGCGACACCGTCGAAGTACGTTCCGCGGGCACAAAGCCCGGGACAGCAATCAACGCGCAATCGGCGGAGTCGCTCCTCGAGGTCGGTGTCGACATCACCGCCGAACACCCGAAACCCATCGACCCGCAGTTGATGGCGCGGATGGACTACGTCATCACCCTGGGCCGCGAAGCGACCGTGAATCACGTCGACGGCCCGGTGTACGAGAACTGGGACACCGACGAACCGTCGACACGCGGCATCGAAGGGATGGAGCGGATGCGCCTGGTCCGCGACGACATCGCCGCCCGCGTCCGCGACCTGCACACCCGCCTCACGACCGCTTGACCCGAACCGTCGACGTCGTCGTCATCGGCGGTGGCCAAGCCGGTCTCGCGGCCGGCTACTACCTGCGCCGAACTGACCTCGAGTTCGTCATCCTCGATGACAACCCCGCACCAGGTGGGTCGTGGCAGCACTACTGGCGTTCGCTGACGCTGTTCTCACCCGCCGAGTACTCGTCGCTGCCCGGATGGCCGATGCCGCCCTACCGCAACGGGTTTCCCCCCGCGACGCACGTGGTCGACTACCTGACTCGTTACGAGCAGCGTTACCGGCTTCCCGTCGAGCGCCCCGTGACCGTCTCGACGGTCACCCGCGAAGGCGACGACCACTTCCACGTGCACACCGATGGAGTTGACTGGGTCGCGTCACGGGTCATCAACGCCACCGGCACCTGGCGGCAACCGTTCTGGCCGCTCTACCCCGGCATCAACGCATTCCGGGGCCGCCAGCTACACACGGTCAACTACCGGTCACCGGAGCCGTTCACCGGTCAGCGGGTCGCGGTTGTCGGTGGCGGTAACTCCGCCGCCCAGATCGTCGCCGACCTCACCGGGACCGCCGACACGCTGTGGTGCACGCCCCGCCCACCCCGGTTCCTGCCCGACGATGTCGACGGCCGGGTCCTGTTCACCGTCGCCTCCGAGCACGCTGCCGCCATCGCCGCCGGCCAGCCATCGGACGGGGGTGTCGGAGGGCTCGGTGACATCGTGGCCGTGCCGTCAGTACGGGCCGCCCGAGACCGCGGCGATCTCACCGCCCACCCGATGTTGACCCACCTCACCGCCAGCGGAGTCGTCATCGACGGCGTCGAAGAAAAGGTGGATGCGATCATCTGGTGCACCGGTTTTCGGCCCGCACTCCGACACCTGCGCGGAGAGGTCCATGCCGAACACGGCCGCTATCCGGTCGTCGACAACCACCTGGTCGATGACCCCACGATGATGTTCCTCGGGTACGGCGACTGGACCGGGCCGGCCTCGGCCACCCTCATCGGAGTCGGGCGCACCGCACGCGCCCTACTCGCACCGAGGCGATGAGTCAGACGCAGCAGTTCGGGTCGAGTACACCCCGAAGTGCTTGTAGCGCATCGGTGTGCGCTGAGTAGAAGACGTTCATCCCACGGCGTTCCGGTCGGACCATGCCCGCCTTCTTCAACTGCCCCAGGTGATGGCTCGTCGTCGCCTCCGATAACCCCACCGCGGCCGCCAGGTCACACGTGCAGACCTCGCCGGCCTCGGTGGTGAGCAGTAGCGACATCAGCTTGATCCGGACAGGATCGGCCAACGCCTTGAGCCGCAACGCAATCTCGAGTGCCCCGTCATCATCAAGTGCGGCAGCAGAGACCGGCGCACAGCAGATCGGTGCGGTCATGTCGATGACGGGCAACGTCTTGGGCATGACCCGACACTACCAACGCTCTTGACATATGTCGAAGGGGTAGGCACGCTGGGCTCAGTTCGTTAATTCGATGTATGTCTAACCGGTGGAGGTTCTCATCATGTCCCGTATGCAACTCGCCCTCAACGTCGACGACCTGGATCAGGCGGTCGAGTTCTACTCGAAACTGTTCAACACCCAGCCCGCGAAACTCAAGCCCGGCTACGCCAACTTCGCCGTCGCAGAGCCGCCGCTCAAGCTGGTCCTGATGGAGAACCCCGGCAAGGGCGGCACCATCAATCACCTCGGCGTCGAGGTCGACTCCAGCGCCACCGTGCACGCCGAGATCGCTCGACTCACCGACGAAGGGCTGTTCACCGACGAGGAAATCGGCACCACCTGCTGCTTCGCGACCCAGGACAAGGTGTGGGTCACCGGGCCCGCGCAGGAGAAGTGGGAGGTCTACACCGTCCTCGCCGACTCCAACACCTTCGGCACCAGCCCACAGCTGCTCACCGATGACCCCAACGGTGGTGGCGTGTGCTGCACCGGCGCCGCCACGGAGTGACCCCGTAGCCAGGTCGGCCGACCGCGGACCAGCTAGCGTGAGCTCAATGGCGATAGTTGATCCCGACGTACTGCAAGCGCAGTACTTCATCGCCGAACTCGAACGGGCCGCGGACGATCTCGTCAACGAAGTCGACAGATTGCAGACACTCGCCGGCGGCTATCTCGAGACCAGGCGACGTATCAAAGAGCTCCACGACGTCCGCAGGCTCATCGAGGCCATACGCCGCCGCTTCGCCGTTCAGATCTGACCCGCCGACCTGCGGTTCATCGCCCTCGGACGGGTGGTGAGAGCAAGGGCTTCCCTCCCCCACCCTCACCACCCATTCGAACACCGGGTCGGCTTGACGAACACACAGGAACCCAGCCGACGAAGGCGACGATGAGCGCCAGGCCGGCGACGATCGGGATCCACACGTCGTCCCGTCCGAATCCTCCGCTCTTGCTGACGTTGCTCAGCCCGAAGATCACCCCGACGAGACCGGGGACGATCAGCGTCAGACCCACCGCGTCCAGCGTCCGCCGAGGCTGCGCGGCGGGGCCGTCGGCGGGCAGGATCCGCCACGCGAGCACCGCCCCGACCAGGCAGAGCGGCACGTTCACCGCGAAGAGCCACGGCCAGGTCAGCCAGTGCAGGATCACTCCGCCGATCACGGGCCCGAGGATCGGACCCAATGCCGCCGGGAGTCCCACGAGGGCCATCAGCCGCCCCATGCTCTGACCGTGGGCGGCCTGCATGATGAGCGTCATCATCAGGGGCATCATGACGCCACCGCCGAGGCCTTGGAGGACGCGGAAAGCGATGAGGCTCGGCGCATCCCATGCGACGGCACAGAGGATCGAGCCGAGCATGAACACTCCGAGCGCGCAGATCCAGAGGCGCTTGCCGCCCACCCGGTCCTGGAGCCATCCCGTCGGCGGGATCGCGACGAACATCGCCAGGAGGTAGGCGGTGCTGACCCACTGGATGGTGGCCAGCGACGCGTGCAGGTCGGCGGTGAGGTCGCGCAGCGCGATGCTGACGATCGTGGCGTCGAAGATGACCGCGATCCCGCCCGCGACGACCGCGAGAGCGATCCGGACGACCCGTGGGTCGAGGCCGGGTGAGGTCGGCGGCGCGGCGTCGACGGAGGTGGTCGTCATGGCATCCCCTTTAAGATACGTCCGTGTACTCACGGCGACGGTAGACCGCCGAGATAGGATGCACAAGTGGATCTTGAACGCGGGAAGACCCGACGCCGCGGCGCAGAGCTCGAGGAGGCCCTGCTCGAGGCCGCGTGGGACGAGCTCGCCGCCGTGGGCTACGCCGCGATGACGTTCGAGGGCGTCGCCGGCAGGGCGGGGACGTCCCGGCCCGTCGTCTATCGGCGGTGGCCGACCAAGGCGGATCTGGTCCGCGCGGCGATCCATCACTTCTACGAGAACAACCCCGTCGACCTCCCCGACACGGGCACCCTCCGAGGCGACCTCGTCGCTCTGTTGGAGGCGTTCGGACGCCAACGCAAGGACGTCATCGCGATCATGACCGTCCGGCTGTCGGCGTACTTCGAGGAGACCGGCACGCAGCTCGTCGATCTGCGCAACGCCATCATCCGTGGCGCACCGCCGTTCACCGCGACCCTGCTCGAACGGGCTGCCGACCGCGGTGAGATCCCCACTGCCGCAGTGAGTCCGCGGATCCTGTCACTACCGCTGGATCTCCTGCGCAACGAGATGGTGTTCGTCGCCCCGGTCGATCGCGAGACGATCGAGGACATCGTCGACGAGGTGTTCCTGCCGCTCGTCGGCCACCACAGAGAACACCGCTGAGCATCGGCGCGTGCACTGGGCACGCGCCGAGACCCGGCGGTGTCGGTTGTGGACCTGCGGTCAGCGACCGGGCAGGAAACGCAGCAGCTTCATCGAGGCCGGGACGAGCTTCAGGAACAGCGACCGCGGGACGCCGCGGATGCCGTCGATCCCGATCACGCGCTGCGCGGCGATGGTCTGCGGCTCGGTGTACTTGAGGATGCCCTCGGTGCCGTGGCGGCGCCCGACACCCGAGATGCCCATGCCGCCCATCGGCGCGGCGGTCGAACCCCACGCGGCGGCGTAGCCCTCGTTGATGTTCACCGTGCCGACGTGCAGCTGCGCACCGATCGCTCGCGCCTCCGCGGTCGAGCCGGCGAAGATGCTGGCGTTCAGGCCGTACTCGGTGTCGTTGGCCAGCTTCACCGCCTCGTCGACCGAGTCGACCTCGTATATCGAGACCAGCGGACCGAAGGTCTCCGAGCTGAAGCACTGCATCTGCTCGTCAACGTTTGCCAGCACGGTCGGGGCGTAGAAGAAGGGCCCGACCTCGTCGAGCTTGCGGCCGCCGGCGAGGACGGTCGCGCCCCGCTCGACGGCATCCTTGACGTGCGCGTCGACGGTGTCCACCTGCGCCTGCGAGGCGAGCGAGCCCATGTCGGCGCTGAAGTCGTAGACCGGGGCGACCGTCATGTTCGCGACGTGGTCGGCGAACTTACGGGTGAACTCCGCGGCGATCGGCTTCTCGACGTAGAGCCGCTCGATGGAGATGCAGAGCTGGCCGGAGTTCGAGTAGCAGGCACGGGCCGCACCCTGGACCGCGCGGTCGACGTTCGCGTTGGCGGTGACGATCATCGGGTTCTTGCCGCCGAGTTCGGCGGAGAAGCCGATCAGACGTCGACCGGCCTGAGACGCGAGCGTCGCACCGGTCTGCGAGGAACCGGTGAACATCAGGTAGTCGGCCGATTCGACGAGCGCCGTCCCGACGACCGTGCCGGGTCCGGGCACGACGGCGAACAGCTCAGGCTCGAGGCCGGCCTCGTAGAGCAACTCCGCGACCGACAGGGCGCAGTACGGCGTCTGGCTGTCGGGCTTGATCACGACGGCGTTGCCGGCGACGAGCGCCGCGACCGCGTCGGACGCGGCGAGCGTCAGCGGGTAGTTCCACGGCGAGATGATGCCGACCACACCCTTCGGCTGGTACCGGACGCGGACGTCGGTGGCACCGGGGATCATGCCCTTCACGCGGCGGGCCTTGAGCGTCTTCGGACCGGTCGCGGCGTAGTGGCGTGCGGTCAGCGCGACGTCGACGACCTCCTCCTGGGCGTACGACCGTGCCTTCCCGGTCTCGGCCTGGGCCATGTCCATCAGCTCGACGCGGCGCGCGAACACGAGGTCGGCGAAGCGCGACATCACGGCGGCCCGCTCCTCCGGGGTCCGATCGGCCCAGCGGGACTGTGCGGCGCGGGCGCGGTTCACCGCGAGCTGCAGGTCCTCGGCGGTCCCCACCGGGATGGTGGTCATCTCCTCACCGGTGAACGCCTCGAGCACAGGCCGGGTGGGGCGTGTGTCATGGCGGTCGATGGCGATCAGCTGACGCAGGCGGTCGAACGTCGCGCGATCGGGTCGGCCCATCGGAGAACTCCTCGTCGAGACGGGATGCGCATCTGACAATGCGCGTTGTCAGTCCACGAGTGTAGGCCGAACCCCGCGGGCGCGAAAGACTGAAGGTCAGGACCCCGACAGGACCACGATCCCGTCGTCGTCGCTGTGGACGACGTCACCGGGCCGGAACGTCACGCCGCCGAACGCGACGTCGACATCGGCCTCACCCGCGCCGCTCTTCGTCGACTTGCGGGGATTGGTCCCGAGCGCCTTGCACCCGAAGTCCATCTCACCGATCACCGCGGAGTCGCGGATCGCGCCGTGGACGATCACCCCGGCCCACCCGTTGGACCGGCCGAGCTCGGCGATGAGGTCCCCGACGAGGGCGGTGTGCAGCGATCCCCCGCCGTCGATCACCAGGACCGCGCCGTTGCCCGGCGTCCCGAGCACGGACTTCAGCAGTGCGTTGTCCTGGTGACAGCGGACGGTGCGCACCGGCCCGGCGAACTGGTGTCGCCCGCCGAACTGGCGGAACTGGGTGTCACAGCTGCGCACGTCGGGGCCGATCTCGTCGACCAGGTCGGCGGTGGGCGTGAACACCGGGTCGGTCACGACGGGGGTTTCTGAACTGTCGGTCACGACGGGGAGTCTAGAACTGCCCGCCCCCACCGACACGGACGGCGACGTCCCCGATCGCCACGACGTCCCCGACCACGAGCTGACGGCCCCGACGGGTCTCGACCTCACCGTTGACGGTGACCTCGCCGTCGGCGATCACCTCCTTGGCCTCGGCCCCGCTCTCGATGAGGCCGGCGAGTTTGAGGAACTGTCCGAGGCGGATGGTCCCGTCGGAGATGGGCACCTCGGGGATCTCCGGGGTCGGGCCGTCGGGGGTCGAACTCATCGGCTGTCCTCGTGTTCGGCGGGAGGGGCTGGGGTGCACCTGACACGATTGCACGCGAGGAGAACGCCGACGCGGCTGGCAGGAGGGCCCATGGACGTACGCCGAGCGCCGCATCTGGCCGGGGTGGTGGCCGGGGTGCTCTCGGCGCTGTCGCTGGTGGGCAGTGTGTCGACGACGTTCCGGCACGTGATCGCGATCCCCCGCGACTGGGTCGACGCGTACGTCATCTCCATGCCGGACACCAGTTTCGCGTGGGCGTTCGTGCTCGCCGTGGTGGCTGTCGCCCTGTCGGCCCGCAAGCGCATCGCCTGGTGGGTGACGACGGGATACCTCGTGGTCTTCGCCGCCACGAACGCCCTGTACTTCGTCCCGTCGATCGCCGCGGGGTACGACTTCACGACGACCGACCGGGTGAACATCGCCGTCGGACTCGTGATCGACGCACTGATCCTCGTGTTCCTCCTCGTCACCTATCGACAGTTCTTCACGCGCGTCCGTCGCGGTGCGGTCCTGTTGGCGCTGGCGGTGCTCGGCGGCGGACTCCTCGCCGCGACAGCCATCGGCTGGGGTCTGGTCGAGGCGTTCCCGCGCACCCTCGAACACGGGCAGCGCCTCGCCTACGCGTTCAACCGCGTCGTCGCGTTCGCGTCGGTGGACATGCGCACCTTCGACGGCCGCCACTCGTACGGCGTCATCAACGGGCTCCTCGGTCTGCTCGGCGCGTTGGCCCTGATGACCGCGGCGGTCGTCCTGTTCCGGTCACAGCGGCTGTCGGGAATGGTGACCGCGGTCGACGAGCGCGTCATCCGCGCACTGATCGCCGCCCACGGCGAGGGGAACTCGCTGGCGTACTTCTCCACCCGACGGGACATCGCGGCGGTCTTCGCGCGGTCCGGCCGGGCGGTGATCACCTATCGCGTCGAACTCGGTGTGTGCCTGGCCTCCGGTGACCCGATCGGCGACCCGCGGCACTGGCCGGACGCCATCGCCGAGTTCCACGCGCTGTGCGAGCGCTACGGCTGGTCGCCGGGCGCCATGGGGGCGAGTGAACGGGGCGCGCAGGCCTACATCGACTCGGGGATGACGGCGTTGACGATGGGTGACGAGGCCGTCATCGAGACGCGCCGCTACCGCATCTCCGGCCCGCGGATGCGTGGTGTGCGACAGGCGATCACACGCACCGTGCGCGCCGGGGTCTCCATCCGCATCCGGCGCCACGGAGAGCTGTCGGAGGCGGAGCTGGCGCAGGTCGCCATCCGCGCCGACGCCTGGCGCGACACGGCCGAGGAACGCGGGTTCGCGATGGCGCTCAGCCGACTCGGCGATCCGTCCGACGGGCAGTGTCTCCTCGTCGAGGCCATCCAATACGCGGGGACGCCGGCGGAACGCGTCGTCGGGATGCTGTCCTTCGTGCCGTGGGGTCGCGCGGGACTCTCCCTCGACCTGATGCGACGCGATCGCGACTCCGTCAACGGCGTCGTCGAGGCGATGGTCTCCGAGCTCGCCACCCAGGCGCCCGACCTCGGTGTCTCGCGTATCTCGTTGAACTTCGCGGCGTTCCGCGCGGTGTTCGAACAGGGCGACGCGATCGGGGCCGGTCCGGTGATGCGTGGTGCACACGGACTGTTGGTGTTCGCCTCCCGGTTCGTGCAGATGGAGTCGCTGTACCGCTCGAACGCGAAGTACCTGCCCACCTGGGAGCCCCGGTTCCTCTGTGCCGCCGACGCGCGACTGATCGTCCGCGCCGGACTCGCCGCCGTGCTCGCCGAAGGGTTCGTGGCGGTCCCCTGGCGCCGACGCCCCGACCCCGGCCGGTACGCCGGTACCACTCGGGCCGTCCCCGAGGACCTCGACGTCGACGACCTGGTGGCGGCGATCGCGGCCGAAGCCCAGGCAGGCGCGCCGGCACCTCGGCGACCCGAGCAGGTCCGCGTCCGCATGGACAAGCTGTCCGCGCTGCGCGCCGACGGGACCGACCCCTATCCCCCGGCACATCCGCCGACCCACCGCATCGTCGACGCCCGGGCGGCCTCACCGTCCACCCCGGTCGCCGTCGCGGGTCGTGTCCTGCGCGTCCGCGATCTGGGCAGCGTCGTGTTCGCCGACGTGCGGGACTGGACCGGCACGGTGCAGGTCGTCCTCGACCGGTCGACCGCCGGCGCCGAGGTCGGACGGTTCGCCTCCACCGTCGATCTCGGTGATCTCGTGCGGGTGGCCGGCGTGATGGGGCACAGCCGATCCGGCGAGGTGTCTGTTCTCGGCGACGGCTGGTCGATGCTCGGCAAATGCCTGCATCCGCTGCCGGACAAGTGGAGTGGCCTGTCGGATCCCGAGACTCGGGTTCGGCTGCGCCACGTCGACCTGGCCGTGGACACCACCGCGCGGGAAATGCTGGTGGCGCGCAGCGCCGTGGTCGGCGCCCTGCGGTCGACGATGGCCGATCGGGGGTTCCTCGAGGTGGAGACACCTGTGCTGCAACGGGTTCACGGCGGCGCCAACGCGACCCCGTTCCGCACGCACATCGAGGCCTACGACCTCGACCTGTACCTGCGGATCGCGCCCGAGCTCTACCTCAAGCGGTTGTGTGTGGGTGGTGTCGAGCGCGTCTTCGAGATCGGCCGGAACTTCCGCAACGAGGGTGCCGACGCGACCCACAACCCGGAGTTCACCTCGCTCGAGGCCTACGAGGCGCATGGCGACTACCGGACAATGATGGATCTCGCGCGGGAGATGATCCAGGCGGCGGCACGCGCGGCGCACGGCGAGGCGGTCGCGCTGCGGCCGACCGACGACGGCGGGATGGAGCGCGTCGACATCGACGGCATGTGGGCCGTGCGGGATGTCCACGAGGCCGTGTCCGAGGCCGCCTCGACGGAGCTCGGGGAGCCGGTCGCGATCACGCCGTGTTCGGATCTCACTGCGCTGCAGGAGATCGCCGACCGCCTCGGTGTCGCCCATCACCCCGACTGGGACACCGGGCAAGTGGTGCTGGAGCTGTACGAGCACCTCGTCGAGGACCGCACCACGACCCCCACCTTCTACCGCGACTTCCCCGTGTCGGTCTCGCCTCTCACCCGCGCGCACCCGGCGCGTCCCGGGGTCGCCCAGCGGTGGGATCTCGTCGCATGGGGGATGGAACTCGGCACCGCCTACAGCGAACTCACCGATCCGGTCGAGCAGCGGGCGCGCCTCACCGAGCAGTCGGAGAAGGCGGCCGGCGGCGATCCGGAGGCGATGGAACTCGACGAGGAGTTCCTCGACGCGCTGGAGTATGCGATGCCGCCCACCGGCGGTCTGGGACTCGGCGTCGATCGCATCGTCATGCTGCTCACCGGTCGACCGATCCGGGAGACGCTGCCCTTCCCCCTGGTCCGTCCGAGATGAGCACGTCGCGTCCGCCGGGCACGGTGGTGGAGATCGCCGGACGCCCGACGCACGTGGTCGTCGACGGGTCGGGACCGCCGGTGGTGCTCATGGCCGCACTCGGCAGCAACTGGTTCGATCTCGACGCCCTCGCCGCCCGTCTCGCACCGGATTTCACCGTCATCCGGTACGACCGTCCCGGTTACGGGCTGAGCGAGGCCCTGGGTCGGCACGAGTGGCCGACCCTCGACGGTGAGGTCACACGGTTGGGCGCGGTCCTCGACCACCTGGATGTCGTCGAACCGGTTGTCCTCGCGGCACATTCGATGTCGTCGCTGTACGCGGAGGCCTTCGCGCTGGTCGCGCCGGAGCGGACCCGGGGGGTCCTGATGATCGACGGCACGTTCACACTCCTGGGCCTGCGGGCTGTGCCGACCGGGGTGCGGGTGGCCAACTGTCACCGGGCGGCCGACGTGATCGCGCGGCTCGGGCTGCCCGGGCGACTGGGCCCCGCGGCGCATGCATCGGTGGTGCCCAGCCCGCCGGAGGGATACGACGAGTCGCAACGGCAGTGGATCCGCCATGTCTTCTCCCGCGTCGACATGGCACGGGCGACGCTGGTCGAGAACGCGGCGTTCCCCGCCATCGACGACGATCTGCACGCACTCCGCGCCGAGCGTGGCCGACCCGCCGCACCGGTCACCGTCCTCGCGGCACTCGGCGACGGCGGCGGATGGCGTTCGGCCTGGCGGGCGCGCCAACGCCGGTATGCGCAGGCGCTGGGCGCGAGTTACGAGGAGATCAGCCCGGCGGGTCACCTGCTCGTGCTGAGTCGGCCGACGATCGTCGCCGACGCGATACGCCGCCTGGCACGTCGCGCCGACGACGAGTGGGTCAGGTCTGCAGCAGCGCCAGATCCGATGGCGTGACCAGGCGTTCCGCCTCCTCGGGCCACATCCGGGCCAGACGGTGGCGGTGGAGTCGGCCCGGTGGACGGGCGGGCCGTGCGCTCGGGGGCGCGATCGTGGAGGGGCGGAGGACGGACGGTACGTGAGGCACTCTCACACGGATCACTTCCCTGGCGTCGGCTGATTCCGTGTGACGGATGTTACAGATGTGACTGCGAGGTCCCTGTCAAGGACACGCGCAGGCCGCCTTGTGGACAGCCGAATGGCAGCTGCGTACGGCCGTACAGTACGGTCTCGTTCGTCATTCACACGATCTTCGGGGGATTCACATGCGCTCGCGTTTCCGCTCACTCATCGCCGCCACCGCCGTGGCCGCTGCCGCCGTCACCGGAGGGGTTGTCGCCGCGCCCGCAGGTGCCGCGCCGCCGCTGCGAGACCTACCCACCTTCACCGTCATCGGCCCGAACATCGGAACTTTCGGCGACCATGATTTCTGCCGTGGCAGCGTCAACATCCGCCTGAGCTCACCGAAGCGCGCCGTCACCCGCGTGACGATCACGTCATTCGGATTCACCGGCAACGGCCCCGGCTGGGCGAAGAACCCGCGGTGTCGGGTCCACTTCAGCGTGAACAACACGAATGTGTTCTTCACCCTCAGCGAGACCTTCTTCCCCGCCACGTTCGGTTCGAAGCCCGGCGAGAGGGTGGTCCGCGACATCACGACGGGCTCGGGCCTCCGCGAGCTGATCATCGGAACATATGTCCCGAACGCACCCGTCCGGACGCCCCAGTCCTACGGCACCAACTTCACGTACATCGCTCCGTAGATCCACGCTACCGCCCCTTCCACACCGGCTGCCGCTTCTCGACGAATGCCGTGATGCCCTCGAGGGTGTCCTGGCTGACGATCAGTTCGTCGAGAGCGGTGGTCGGGTGCCGTGCTGCGGCAACAGGATCGGCGATGCCTTCGGTCTCTGCGATCGCGATGAGCGAGGCGCGCACGGACGTCGGTGAGCACGCCACCACCTCGGCTGCGAGGTCACGGGCCACGTCCATCACCGTCCCGGCGGGTGCGACGCGACTGGCGATGTCGCGTTCGAGGGCCTCGGCAGCGGGCATCCGCCGTCCGGTGAGGATCATCTCCATCGCCACCGAGCGCGGCAGTGCCCGCGGCAGTCGGACGAGCCCACCCATCAGTGCGGCGAGACCGACCTTCACCTCGGGCAGCGAGAACGTCGCCGTCTCGTCGGCGACGATCATGTGGCAGGCCAGTGCGATCTCGAACCCGCCGCCGAGGGCGTGACCGTTCACGGCGGCGATCACCGGCTTCACCAGATCCGCGCGAGACGTCAACCCGCCGAACCCGTTCAACGGCACCGGACCCATGCCACCGCTCGCGGCGGTGGCGGCGAGATCGTTGCCCGCCGAGAACGCCTTGTCGCCGGCGCCGGTGATGACGGCGACCCACAGGTCGGGGTCGGCCAGGTAGGCGTCGAACACCGAGTCGAGCTCGGCGTTCGTCGTCGGGTCGAGGGCGTTGCGGGCGTCGGGTCGGTTGATGGTGATCTCGAGGACGTGACCGTCGCGACGGACCAGCACCCCGGAGTAGTCGTCGCGGAAACCGACCGGGGGCGCAGGCCGCAGCCGGTCCATCGTCGCGGCGTCGAGACTCACCCGGTTGCCGTCGGCGAACGAGCGCGCGACGACCGACGTCCCGATCGGCTGATCGGCCTCCGCGAGGTGACGCATCATCGCGTCGTCCGCACGGTCGACGGTCGCGATGAACCGGTCGCCGGCCACACCGTGACGGTCGACGACACGTCCGACGACGATCGCCGACCGTGGCCCGTCCTTGCCGTAGGACACCACGTAGGAGTCGATGACCGCGGGCCCGTCGACACGCTCGACGGTGGGGACCGCCGGCACCGCGTCGAGTTCGGCCTGGACCGCCGCGCTCGTCGGTGACCGCCATCCGGTGGGCGTCGTGGAGTAGACACCCGTCGAATACTTGCTGATGACACCGCCGTTCGCGCCGACGAGCCCGAACGAACCAGGCTCCGAGCGCACCCGGTCCACG
Organism: Williamsia sp. SKLECPSW1; assembly: GCF_054332755.1. Taxonomy (NCBI): domain Bacteria; kingdom Bacillati; phylum Actinomycetota; class Actinomycetes; order Mycobacteriales; family Nocardiaceae; genus Williamsia; species Williamsia sp. SKLECPSW1. The sequence continues at coordinate 1,529,332 of NZ_JBTGLI010000001.1, forward strand.
ATCTCGGCGATCGCGTGCATCGAGTAGTCGTTGCCCGCCCCACCGAAGTACGGCAGGCCACCGGTCACCGTCAGCCCGCGCGGATCGTCCGGTGCGAGGTCGAGCGCATCGCACACCGCGGACACCGCGATCGGGAAGCAGCTGTAGAGGTCGAGGTGCGCCACATCGTCGAGCCCGATGCCCGCGACTGCGAGCGCATGCGTGACAGACGTCGCGGCCGCCGGTGACGCCGACAGGTCGGGGCGCTGCATCAGTGGCTTCTCCACCAGGTCGCAGTGACCGTGCAGGAACACCCATCGGTTCTCGGGCACACCGAGTTCGCGGGCGCGACCCACGGACATGACGACGACCGCGGCCGCCTGGTTCACCTGGTCCCGCGCGACCATCAACCGCGTGTACGGGTCGGTGAGGCGGCGGTTCGACCCGCCCGGCTCGGCGATCTCCTCGACGGTGCGCTCCACCGGCGACGCCGAATGGGGGTTCTTCGCGGCCACCGCCGAGAACGGGGCGAACAGTTCGCCCATCGATCGCGCGTAGTCGGAACGCGACGACCCGGTCCGCGCGCGCCGGGCGTTCTCGAGCACCGAGTACTGCAGGACCGGTTCCCGCAGCCCGTGGCGTGCCTCCTGTGCGGTGACGATGCCGGCGATCCCGAATCCACGGTCCTCGACGGCCACGTCGTCGTGCTCAGCCCAGTCGGGCTTGTCGCCACCGGTGTCGGCGATGTGCCGCTTGGTCGAGATCACCTCGGCGCCCGCGATGACCACCGTGTCTGCGCGGCCCGCTGCGATCTCGTCGGCCAGCTCGGTCAGCAGGTGTTGCGGGCTCTGCCCACCGACCGCCTCGGCGATCAGCCGACGGGCGGTGATCCCGACCCGCCGTGACACGGCGGCGGGCATCACGTCCGGGCGACCGAACGGCGACGAGGACAGCGGGCTGGACGACTCGAACGACCGGATCGACCCGACGGTGTCGACCGACGCGGCGACGCGATCGGCGTCGACACCGCAGTCGGCGAGGGCCGCCCTGACGGCGTCTGCGGCGAGGTCGGCCTCGGACCGGGCGCGGTAGTCGTCGTCGCCGATCCGCTCGGTCACCTGCCCCACGCCGACGACGACGGGGGTCGTGGGATCGAGGGGGAATGCGTCGTCCACGGATGCTCCTGACATGACTGAGACGATTACTGCTGCAATAGTCTCACAGCTGTCGGAGCGCGCATGAGACCATCACCGCGTGACGCGACCCGGAGCCCCTCTGGGCGACCTGTTCGCCCGCGCCGTGCGCCAGACGATGGGCGCGGCGGCGGGATCGATCCGTGACGACCCCGACCCCACCGCCGACCGCATCCTCGACGCCGCCATCACGGTCGTGGCCCGCCGCGGGACCAGCGAGGCGACGATCGACGACGTCGCGGCGGAAGCCGGTGTCGGACGGGCCACGGTGTTCCGGCGCTTCGCGTCCAAGGACGCTGTGTTCGAGGCCGCTCTCACTCGCGTGGTCGGCAGGGTGATCGGCGCGATGGTCGAACGGTTCGCGGTGGTCCGTGACCCGGTGGATCAGGTGGTCGAGGGGTTCGCGATCTGCATGGCCCTCGACGCCGACCCGCTGCTGACACGGTCCCGGGAGCACCGGTCGGAACTCCTCGCCGCACTGTGCGGCGGTGACCCGTCACCGCTGTCGCTCGCATTCGACGCCGTCGCGGCGAACCTGCGGCGCGCCCACGAGCGCGGGTCGATCACCGTCGGCGATCCCGACCTGCAGGCGGACGCGCTGGTCCACCTCGGACTCGCCTATCTCATGGCCCCGGGGCTCGCCGTCGACCTCGCCGACCCGTCCGCCGTGCGCGGCTTCGCCCGCAGCACCATCGCCCCGATCATCGGATACACGCCCGGCGCGACGACCGAAGTGGTTGCATCGGATCCATGACCCCTGACGTCACCGTCGTCCTGGAGAACTACACCTACTTCGAGTGCCCGCGATGGCACGACGATCGGGTGTGGGTGTCGGATTTCTACACCCACCAGGTGATCTCGTCGCGCGCGGACGGGTCCGACGTCCGGGTCGAGGCGCAGGTGCCGCACCAACCGTCCGGTCTCGGGTGGCTGCCCGACGGACGTCTGCTGATCGTCTCCATGCGCGACCACACCATCCTGCGGCGTGAGGCCGACGGATCCCTCGAGGTCCATGCCGACCTGTCGGATCTGGTGACCCACCACCTCAACGACATGCTCGTCGACGGAACGGGACGCGCCTACGTCGGAAACTTCGGCTTCGACCTGATGAACGGCGGCGACCCCGCGGCGACGTCGCTGATCCTCGTGGAGCCGGACGGGTCCTCCCGCGTGGTGGCACAGGACCTGTACTTCCCCAACGGGATGGCGATGACCTCCGACGGACGCCTCCTCGTCGACGAGACGATCGCCAACCGCGTCAGCGCCTTCGACGTCCACGAGGACGGCACCCTGGGCGACCGGCGTGACTGGGCGGTGTTCGGGGACCTTCCCGAGATGTCCGACACCCCGACCGCGATGGGTCAGATCGTGGTCGCACCCGACGGCTGCGCCATCGACACCGACGACGCGTTGTGGGTGGCCGACGCGCTCAACGGCCGGATCGTGCGTGTCGTCGAGGGCGAGGGGATCACCGATCAACTCGACTTCGACAGCGGCGTGTTCGCGTGCGGGCTGGGCGGCGACGACGGTCGGACCCTGTTCGTATGCGCGGCACCGGATTTCGACGAGCACGCACGCAAAGAGGCCACCGACGGCAGACTGCTGTCGGTGGCCCTTCGCTGAGTCGGCGGCGCTCCGCCGAGACGCCGTTACCGCTGCGGCGCCTGCGTGGGGTGGATGGGCGCCGGCAGGTAGGTCTCCTGCGTGAGGTACTTGTCGACACCGGCGGCCGCGGAACGACCCTCGGCGATGGCCCACACGATGAGCGACTGTCCACGACCGGCGTCGCCGGCGACGAACACCCCGGGGACGGTCGACTGGAAGTCGTCGTCGCGCTTGACGTTCCCGCGCTCGTTGTACTCGACACCGAGTCCGTCGAGAAGGCCGGTCCGCTCCGGGCCGACGAAGCCCATGGCCAGCAGCACGAGGTCGGCCTCGAGCTCGAACTCCGACCCCTCCACCTTCTCGAACTTGCCCTGGTTCATGACCACCTCGTGCGCGGCGAGCTTGGTGACCTTGCCGTTCTCGCCGATGAACTTCTCGGTGTTGACCGAGAACACGCGCTCGCCACCCTCTTCGTGGGCGGACGAGACGCGGAACATCAACGGGTAGGTCGGCCACGGCGTGCTCTCGGCACGCTCGTCCGGCGGCCGCGGCATGATCTCGAACTGGTGGACGATCTCGGCGCCCTGGCGCAGTGACGTGCCGAGGCAGTCCGCACCGGTGTCACCGCCACCGATGATGACGACCTTCTTGCCCTTCGCGGTGATCGGCGGTTCGCCGTCCTCGCCGGCGACGTCGTCGCCGAGCTGGACCTTGTTGGCCCACGGCAGGAACTCCATCGCCTGGTAGATGCCCTCGAGGTCGCGCCCCTCGATCGGGAGGTCGCGCCAGGAGGTGGCGCCGTTGGCCAGCACCACTGCGTCGTGCTGGGCCCGGAGATCGTCGGCGGAGATGTCGGTGCCGACGGTGACACCCGTCCTGAAGACGGTCCCCTCGGCCTCCATCTGCGCGATGCGCCGATCGATGTGGCGCTTCTCCATCTTGAACTCGGGGATCCCGTAGCGCAGCAGACCGCCGATGCGGTCGGCTCGTTCGTAGACCGTCACGTCGTGGCCGGCGCGCGTGAGCTGCTGTGCAGCGGCGAGACCGGCAGGGCCGGAACCGATGACGGCCACGTGCTTGCCCGTCTTCGTGCTCGGCATGACCGGGTGCACCCAGCCCTTGTCGAAGGCGTTGTCGATGAGCTCGACCTCGACCTGCTTGATGGTGACGGCAGGCTGGTTGATGCCCAGCACGCACGACGCCTCACACGGAGCCGGGCACAGGCGGCCGGTGAACTCCGGGAAGTTGTTCGTCGCGTGCAGACGCTCGATCCCGTCCTTCCACTGCCCCTTGTAGACCAGGTCGTTCCATTCCGGGATCAGGTTCCCCAGCGGACAGCCGTTGTGGCAGAACGGGATACCGCAGTCCATGCAGCGGCTCGCCTGGCGCTGGAGGATCTCGTGATCGTGCTTCTCGTACACCTCTTTCCAGTCCTGCAGTCGCAGGTCCACCGGGCGCCGCGCAGGCAGCTCCCGCTCGGTGTACTTCAGAAAACCTCGTTGGTCACCCACGAGCGGCCTCCATGATCGCCTCGTCCACATTGCGACCGGCCTTCTCGGCGTCCGAGATCGCGATGAGGACTCGCTTGTAGTCGCGCGGCATCACCTTGATGAACGCGCGCTGTGTGTTCTCCCAGTCGGCCATGATCGCGGCAGCCACCGGGGAATCGGTCTCGTTCCCGTGCTTGTCGACGATGCCGTGCAGGAACTCCAGGTCCTCCTCGTCGAGACCCTCGGGCTCGACGAGTTCGGTGTTGAGGTTGTCCGGCAGCTTCCCGAACGGGTCGTAGACGTAGGCGACGCCGCCCGACATGCCGGCCGCGAAGTTGCGGCCGGTGTCACCGAGCACCACCACACGACCGCCGGTCATGTACTCGCACCCGTGGTCGCCCACACCCTCGACGACCGCGGTGACGCCGGAGTTCCGGACGCAGAACCGCTCGCCGACCACACCGCGGATCAGGATCTCGCCTGCGGTGGCACCGAACCCGATCACGTTGCCCGCGATGATGTTCTGCTCGGCGACGAAGTCCGCGGGGGCCACGCGGGGCGGGCGGATGACGATCCGGCCGCCCGAGAGTCCCTTGCCGACGTAGTCGTTGGCGTCGCCCTCGAGCCGCAGGGTGATGCCCCGGGGTACGAACGCGCCGAAGCTGTTCCCCGCCGATCCGGTGAAGTCGATGATGATCGTCCCGTCGGGCAGACCGTTCGCGCCGTAGGCCTTGGTCACCTCGTGGCCGAGCATGGTGCCGACCGTCCGGTTGACGTTGGAGATCTCCGAGGTGAACGAGACGCGCTCACCCGCGTCGATGGATGCCCGGCTCTGCGCGATCAGCTGCTGGTCGAGCGCCTTGTCCAACGCGTGGTCCTGACGACCCGAGTTGTAGAGGTCCTGGTTCATGAACGGGGAGTCCGCCACGGCCAGGATCGGCGACAGGTCGAGCTTGCCGGCCTTGGCGCCCCGCCAGTGCGCGAGCGCCTTGGTGGTGTCGAGTGCCTCGACGTGACCGACGGCCTCGTTGAGTGTCCGGAAGCCCAGGCGCGCCAGCAGCTCCCGCACCTCCTCGGCGATGTAGAGGAAGAAGTTCTCGACGAATTCCGGCTTGCCGGTGAACCGCTTACGCAGCTCGGGGTTCTGCGTCGCGACACCCACGGGGCAGGTGTCGAGGTGGCAGACGCGCATCATGATGCAGCCGGAGACGACGAGCGGCGCTGTCGCGAAACCGAACTCCTCGGCACCGAGGAGCGCGGCCACCACGACGTCGCGGCCGGTCTTCAGCTGACCGTCGACCTGGACGACGATGCGATCGCGAAGACCGTTGAGCAGCAACGTCTGCTGGGTCTCGGCCAGGCCGAGCTCCCAGGGTGCGCCCGCGTGCTTCTCCGACGTCAGCGGCGTCGCGCCGGTGCCACCGTCGTGGCCGGAGATGAGCACCACGTCGGCGTGCGCCTTGGACACACCCGCCGCGACGGTCCCGACGCCGACCTCGGAGACCAACTTCACGTGGATGCGGGCCGCCGGGTTGGCGTTCTTCAGGTCGTGGATCAGCTGTGCCAGATCCTCGATCGAGTAGATGTCGTGGTGTGGGGGCGGCGAGATGAGGCCGACACCGGGCGTCGACCCACGCACCTCGGCGACCCAGGGGTACACCTTGTGCGGCGGCAGCTGCCCGCCCTCGCCGGGCTTGGCACCCTGCGCCATCTTGATCTGGATGTCGGTGCAGTTCGTCAGGTAGTGCGAGGTGACACCGAAACGTCCCGACGCGACCTGCTTGATGGCACTGCGCCGCCAGTCACCGTTCTCGTCCGGGTCGAACCGGTCGACGCTCTCGCCGCCCTCACCGGAGTTCGACCGGGCGCCGAGGCGGTTCATCGCGATGGCGAGCGTCTCGTGCGCCTCACCGGAGATCGAGCCGTAGCTCATCGCACCGGTCGAGAACCGCTTGACGATCTCGGTCGCCGGCTCCACCTTGTCGATCGGGATCGGGTCGCGATCGCCGAAGTTGAAGTCGAACAGCCCACGCAGCGAGGCGATCTTGCGCGACTGGTCGTCGATGAGCTTCGTGTACTCCTTGAACACCGAGTACTGCCCGGTGCGGGTGGCGTGCTGGAGCTTGAACACCGTGTCCGGGTTGAACAGGTGGTACTCGCCCTCACGGCGCCACTGGTACTCGCCGCCGACCTCGAGCTCCCGGTGCGCACGCTCCTCCGGGCGCGCCTCGAACGCCAGGCCGTGCCGCGCCGCGACATCGGCGGCGATCTCGTCGAGACCGACGCCGTCGAGGTGGCTCAGCATGCCGCTGAAGTACTCGTCGACGGTGTCCTGGGCGATGCCGATCACCTGGAACAGCTGGGCACCGGTGTACGACGCGAGCGTCGAGATGCCCATCTTGCTCATGACCTTCAGGACACCCTTGCCGGCGGCCTTGATGTAGTTCTTGCGAGCGGTCGGGAAGTCGATGTCCCCCAACACACCCCGCTCGGCCATGTCCTCGATCGACTCGAAGGCCATGTACGGGTTGATCGCCGCGGCACCGAACCCGACGAGGCACGCCATGTGGTGCACCTCGCGCGCGTCGCCGGCCTCCACGAGCAGACCGACCTGGGTACGGGTGCGTTCACGGACCAGGTGGTGGTGGACCGCCGACGTCAGAAGCAGCGACGGGATCGGCGCCAGCTTCTCGTCGGACTCCCTGTCCGACAGCACGATCAGACGCGCCCCGTCGGCCACGGCCTCGGAGACCTTCCGACGGATGTCCTCGATGGCCCGGCGCAGACCCTCGCCGCCCTCGGCGACCGGGTACAGGCCGTGGATCTGCACCGAACGGAAGTCGGGCCAGTTGCCGTCGTCGTTGACACGGACGAGCTTCGACAGGTCGTCGTTGTCCAGGATCGGCTGGGGCAGCTCGATCTGGCGGCACGACTCGGGGCTCGGGTTGAGAAGATCCGACTCCGCGCCGATGGTCACGCCGATGCTGGTGACGATCTCCTCGCGGATCGCGTCGAGCGGCGGGTTGGTCACCTGCGCGAAACGCTGCTGGAAGTAGTCGAAGAGCATCCGCGGACGCATCGACAGCACGGCGATCGGGGTGTCGGTGCCCATCGAGCCGATGGCCTCCGCACCGGTCTTCGCCATCGGTGTGACGAGGAGGTTGAGCTCCTCGGTGGTGTAGCCGAACACCTGCTGGCGCAGACGGACCCGGTCGTGCGCCATGTGGATGTGGGGTCGACTCGGCAGGTCCGACAGAGCGGTGAAGCCCTCATCGAGCCACTGCTGGTAGGGGTGCTCCGCCGCGAGCTCGTCCTTGATCTCCTCGTCGTCGACGATGCGCCCCTGCGCCGTGTCGACCAGGAACATCCGGCCCGGCCGCAGACGCAGACGACGGACGACCGTCGACGGGTCGATGTCGAGGACACCGACCTCCGAGGCCATCACGACCAGCCCGTCCTCGGTGACCCAGATACGACTGGGGCGCAACCCGTTCCGGTCGAGAACGGCGCCGATGACGGTGCCGTCGGTGAAGCACACCGAGGCCGGTCCGTCCCACGCCTCCATGAGGGTGGAGTGGTACTGGTAGAACGCCCGGTGCTCGGCCTTCATCGTCTCGTGGCGTTCCCACGCCTCCGGGATCATCATGAGCACCGAGTGCGGCAGCGACCGGCCGCCGAGGTGCAGCAGCTCGAGCACCTCGTCGAACCGCGCGGTGTCCGAGGCGCCCTGGGTGCAGATCGGGAAGATCTTGTCGCCGGTCTCGTCGCCGAACTTCGTCGTGTCGATGAGGGCCTCGCGGGCTCGCATCCAGTTCTCGTTGCCGGTGACGGTGTTGATCTCACCGTTGTGCGCCACCCGGCGGAACGGGTGCGCCAGCGGCCACGACGGGAAGGTGTTCGTCGAGAAGCGCGAGTGGACGAGGCCCAGGGCGCTCTCCACGCGGTCGTCCTGCAGATCGAGGTAGAACGCCTTGAGCTGCGGGGTGGTCAGCATGCCCTTGTAGACGAACGTCTGCCCGGACAGGCTCGGGAAGTAGACGGTCTCCCGGCCGGGGCCACCCTGCCCCGCACCCTTCGTACCCAGCTCGTGCTCGACGCGCTTGCGGAGGACGTAGCTGCGACGCTCGAGGTCGAGACCGGAGGCGCCGCCGAGGAAGATCTGGCGGAAGGTCGGCATCGCGTCACGCGCGAGCGCGCCCAGCGAGGCGTCGTCGACGGGGACCGATCGCCATCCGAGGACGGTCAGGCCCTCGGCCTCGGCGATCTTCTCGACCGACTCACACGCCTGCGCGGCCTCGTGCGCGCCCTGCGGCAGGAACGCGATACCGGTCGAGTACGACCCCTCCTCGGGCAGGTCGAAGTCGACGACCTCACGGAAGAACCGGTCGGGGACGTTGAGCATGATGCCCGCGCCGTCGCCGGTGTTCGGCTCCGCGCCGGCCGCACCACGATGTTCGAGGTTCACCAGCGCGGTGATCGCCTTGTCGACGATGTCGCGGCTGCGACGACCGTGCATGTCCACCACGAAGGCGACACCGCACGAGTCGTGCTCGTTCATCGGGTGGTACAGGCCCTGCGGGCTCGGGTACCGGTGCCCTGCCGGGCCGGGAGCGTGCTTCATTCGTATCCGCCCTAACGTCGCCTGCGCGACAACTCCTCATCTCGACCGAGGGTACGACGGAGTGCTGGTCCAGTCGCGATGAGTCCTACGATGTCGGCTCCGACCCGCGTCGATGCTTGTCGAACCGATGATGTGCGCTTGACCAGCCCCATTGCTGGTCGACGCTCTCCGCGCCCCTGCGGGCGAGGGTGTGCGATGACCGCTCCGACGGGATCGCCGCCACCTGGTCATTCGGGCCATTTTCTCACGCCGGGCGGCTCGGACAGAAATCATCCGGGAATCAGTGGCCAAAGGTGACGACTTGGTCACGGAACCGTTCTGGCGTACACCACGAGGATCCACCACGCCCGCGCCCCGCGCGACTGCAAATCCGGGATGCGCGATCCGCAGACAGGGACGGCTCCTCGGTCATAGCGTCGAACCGGGCCGTCGACGTCGTCGGCCGACGAGGAGACGGAGGGCCGACATGGGTCGACGGACACGATGGATCGCAGCGGTGGCGGTCTCGGCGATCGCGACAGCCGTGTTCGCGGCACCGGCGGGAGCCCGACCGGTCGTCTACTCGCTCGGCGCCGCCACCGCCACGGCCGTCGCATCGCCCGATTCGTCACCTCCGGGATCCAATGACTGGTCGTGCCGCCCGAGCGCCCGTCACCCGCACCCGGTGGTCCTCACCCACGGGACCCTCTTCAACATGACCATCGACTGGCAGGCGCTGTCCCCGCTGCTGGCCGACCAGGGGTACTGCGTGTACGCCTTCAACTACGGGCAGCAGCCCTCGTTCACCTATCTCGGATTCCCGGGCGCCCGGAAGACCGGGGCCACCGGGCCGATCGAGCAGTCGGCGGCGCAACTCGCGGCCTTCGTCGAGCGGGTGAAGGCGTCGACCGGTGCCGCGAAGGTCGACATCGTCGGCCACTCGCAGGGCGGGATGATGCCGCGGTACTACCTGAAGTTCCTCGACGGGGCGCGCTCGGTCGATCACCTGATCGGCCTGGCCCCCTCCAACCACGGCACGACGGTGCTCGGCCTCTCCGCCATCCCCGGGGTGCCGGAGGCCCTGCGACTGGGTCTGGGCACGGCGATCCGGCAGCAGATCGTCGGGTCGGACTTCCTGCGGAAGCTCAACTCCGGCGGCGACACCGTCCCCGGAGTGCAGTACACAGTGATCGAGACCCGCTACGACGAAGTGGTCACCCCGTACACCTCGGCCTTCCTGTCCGGCCCCGACGTCACGAACATCACGCTGCAGGACGGGTGCCCGCAGGACTACACCGACCATCTGGCGATCACCTACGACCGACTCGCACTGAGCCACGTGCTGCATGCGCTCGACGCCTCTTACCCCGTGGCGCCGTGCACGTTCTCCTCACCGCTGTCGGGGGCGTGAGGCCCGCCGCCTGGAGGTTGTCCACAGGCTCGGCGCGACCCCTCGTTTCTGTCGGTGGTCGAATGTATGTTCGATGTCATGAGCCAGACGGTCACCGCGTTCGACACCTCGGGTGTCGTGGCGTCGCTGGCCGCCGACGAACGCCTCTCCGCTGATGAGCTGGTGGAGGTGTTGGCGCATTGTCGGTCGATCACCGCCTCGGCCGATTACCGGTTGTTGTCCGCGGCGTCGCTGATCCACGACGCCCGCTGTGAGGACCATCTGGTCGAGGTCGCCGCCCACGACTCCGGGCAGAAGGCCTCGCTCGACGAGTTGCTGGCCGATCACGTGGACCGCATCGCCGGGCGGGATCCCCGCGCGGAGTTCGGGCCGGACGGGATGGAGCGTGCCGTCGCCGAGGTCGGAGCCGTACTCAACATCCCGGCATCGAAAGCACGGGAGGTCATCACCGCCGGTGACGTCGCCCGCTACCGCCTGGTGTTCACCGGCCACGCCCTGGCCGTCGGACGCATCGATCTGGCCGGGTTCCTGCTCATCTGCGCCCGCACCAAACTGGTGGTCGACCCAGACCTGATCAAGATCCTCGACACCCACATCGCGCAAGCCCTGTTCGACCGGCCACCGGTGTCACGGGCACGCCTGGTCGCGATGGTCGACCACCTCGTCGCCACCATCGACCCCGACGCCCTGATCCGCAGGAAAGAGCGGGCCGCCGCCGATCGGGACGTCACCATCCGCCCCGACCGGTTCCAGCCCGGCGCCTCGCGGGTCTCGGCGTCACTACCCATGATCGACGCCACCACCATCGACACCCGCCTCTCCGCCATGGCCGACGCCCTGCACTCCGGTGACCCCCGCACCCGAGCCCAACGCCGCGCCGACGCGCTCGTCGCCCTGGCCGCCGGACTGGACCACCTCGTCTGCGGCTGCGAGACCTGCACCGTTTCCACCCAAGCCGACGCCGATCCGAACACCGACACCGACAGCGGCACCGATGCCGACTTCGATGCCGCGGACGCCCGATGCGAGGTCGACACCGACACGACCACCGAGGTCGATGCCGAGCCCGGTCTGGATATCGACGACCAGGTCGATCCCGCACCGGTGGAACTCGACGCGCCGGAACCTGCGGTCGACCCCGCGCCCCCGACCGACGCGCCCGAACCCGTCGATCCCGCGGCCGCGCAGCCGATCACCCCGCCGGTGGGCGCAGCACGGCCGTATTTCCACATCGTGGTCAACCTGACGACCCTGCTCGGCTTGGACGATCAGCCCGGCTACCTCGACGGACGCGGCATCATCGACGCCGACACCATGCGCGCCCTGCTCGCCGACGCCGAACGCGACTTCCTCCACCACGACGACCCCACCCGCACCGCCGCAGCCGCAGCCGCAGCCGCAGCAACCTACGTGCCGTCGAAGAAACTCGCCGCGCTGATCCGCGCCTCGGAGATCTGCTGCACCTTCCCCGGCTGCTCCGCACCCGCCTGGAACATCGACCTCGACCACACCACCCCCTTCGACCACACCAATCCCGACGCCGGTGGGCGGACCAGCCGCGACAACCTCAAACCGCTGTGCCGATTCCACCACCGCACCAAAACCTTCAACCGAGCGTGGCGGGATTACCAAGGGCCCCTCGGTGAGGCGTTCTTCCAGTCCCCCACCGGACACATGTTCCTCGGCAACGCCTACACCGCCCTCGACATCTTCCCCGCCCTAGGACCACCACCAACACCCGAGAACCACCCCGCCCGAACAACACTCACCACAAAACGCCACCGCGACCGCGCAGCACACCTCCGCGCCATCGAACGCGCCGACGACCCACCACCGTTCTGACGGAGCTCCGCGACGCCTACAGCCACCCACGTCGCTGCGCGGTGGCGGCTGCTTCCGCACGGGTGGAGGTTCCCGTCTTGCCGATCGCACTCGACAGGTAGTTCCGCACCGTTCCCTGCGACAGGTGCAGACGGCCGGCGATGGTCGCGACCGTCGCACCGTCGAGCGCGGCGCGGAGCACGTCGCGCTCACGATCGGTGAGGGGGCTGGTCCCGTCGGTGAGGCTCTCGGTCGCCAGCGTCGGATCGATCACCCGCAGACCGGAATGCACGCGGCGGACGGCGTCGGCCAGATCAGCTGCGGGGGTGTCCTTCACGATGAACCCCGACGCGCCGGCATCGATCGCCCGCCGCAGATAACCGGGCCTGCCGAACGTCGTGACGATGAGAGACCTGGTGTGCGGGAGGGCGTCCCGGATGGCGGCGGCGGTCTCGATGCCGTCGGCACCGGGCATCTCGATGTCGAGCAGACAGACGTCGGCCCCGCTGCCCCTCGCCGCGTCGACGACCTCGTCGCCGCGGCCCACCTGTGCGACCACGGTGAGGTCGTTCTCCAGTTCGAGCAGAGCCGCCAGGGCACCGCGAACCAGCGCCTGATCGTCGGCGAGCAACAACCGGATCGGCTCAGCCATCGAACACCGCCGCGACCGTCGTCCCCTGTGCGTCGCCGGTGACGCACAGGCGCGCGCCGGACGCCTCGACCCGCTCGGTCAGTCCGCGCAGCCCGTTCCCGAAGGCATGGTCCGGGATGCCGGACCCGTTGTCACACACACTCACCCGATCCGACGCGATCTGCACCCGACACGACGACGCCCCGCTGTGGCGGACGACGTTGGTCACCGATTCGCGGACAACCCATGCGAACAGCTCCCGACGCGGCGGACTGACCTCGTCGGCGCTGCCGGCGACCTCGACGTCGATCTCCGCGGCCGTCAGAGCGGTGCGTGCCGAGGCGAGTTCGGTCCGCAGGTCGGGCGTGCGCATGGCGCCGACCGTGGACCGCACCTCGGCGAGCGCCTGCCGCGAGAGTGCATGCAGCTCGGCCAGTTCCGCCTTGGCGCGCTCGGGGTCGATGTCGACGAGGCGGCCGGCGAGTTCGGTCTTGACCGTCATCACCGTCAGGGAATGGCCGAGGATGTCGTGGACGTCGCGGGCGACCCGCTCGCGTTCGGCGACCACGGCGAGCCGTTCGTCGGTCTCCCGCTGCCGGGCCTCGGCCTCTTCTCTGCGCAGCTCGGCGCCGCGAGCCGAGACCATCAACACCATCACGAACGCGACGATCACCAGCGACAGCGCCGTCCCCGAGTCCAACGACCACCCCGGGACGACCTCGGGGAGCCCCAGCCCGACGATCAGCACGACGCCGACGAGGGCGGGCCCGATCCAGCCGGCGAAACCGAATGCCGCGACACCCATGAGGTACGGCGCGAAGGCGACCGTCCCGTCGCCCAGCACCGGGGACGCGACGGCGGCGAGACCGATGAGCGCGCACCCGTAGCCGATGGCGAGAACCGGCCGGCTGCTGTCACGCCAGGACATGATGTGTGTGGCGGCGACGACGTATGTGGCGGCGAACAGCGCGACACAGGTCAGGCCCCACGCGATCCGACCGGCGCTGTCACCCGACCGGATCAACGCGACGACCGGATAGCCCAGGAACACCAACCACACCGCGGTGAACGCCCACGACCGGTCGCGCGCCGCACCCGACAACGACCACCGCCGGGCGGACTGCCCGGCGGTGGTCGGGTCGACGTCGGTCATGGGAGCGACTGTAGAAGAGGTGGTCACAGCCGCTCGGTGCTGCGGCGGAAGAAGTACGCCGCGGCGGCGGACATGATCGCCGCCCACACGACGACGTTGGCGATCGCCACCCACAGCGAGATGTGGTCGCCGTAGGGGGTCTCTCCGCCGGTGATCGGGTAGTTGGCGAGGGCGTTCACCCCGAACATCGGTGTGAACTGCGAGAACGTCAGCATCGCGCCCTTCAGCGGCACGAACACGTTGCCGGCGAACGCCAGCACCGTCAGGACGCCACCGGAGGCCTGCATGGCCGCCTCCGATCGCAGTCCGCTGCCCATCGCCAGACCGAACGCGGCGAACACCGCGGACCCCAGCCATCCGAGGACCACCGACCCGATCCAGACGGCGACCGGCGCACGCGCGCCGGTGAACGCACCCACCACGCTCAGCAGGATCAGCGGGAGCGCTGCGACCGACATCGCGACCGTCGCCTTCGTCACCACGTAGGCCGCCGGCGACAACCGCGTCAGCCGCAGGGTGCGTGTCCACCCGGCCTGCTGTTCGAGGGCCACCGACGCCGCGTTGGTCGTCGTGGCCAGGATCGCGCCGTACACGGCCATGTGGACCATGACGTAGGCCTGGGTGTTGGCGTGGCCGATGTCGCCGCTGAACTTCTGGGCGGCGCCGAACACGACGTAGAGGACCGTCGGCATCACGAGGGTGAAGATCATCGCCCGTCGGTTGCGCAGGACCCGACGCAGGTCGCGGCGGACGTAGGTCGTCGAGAAGCCCCGCAGGAGCCCGCTCGCGGGCGAGGTGGACGGACTGACCAGGGTGGTCATCGGACGGTCTCCTTCTCGGTGGCGACGGTGGAGGTGAGCGCGACGAATGCGTCCTCCAGGTCGTGGGCGACGATCTCCACGTCGTGGGCGTCGCTGTGGGCGAACAGGAATCGGGCGGTGGCGTCCGAGTCGTCGGTGGCGATCTCGATCCGGTCGCCGCGAACCGTGAGGTCCCGGACGCCGGGGGCGGTCGCGCGGATCCAGGCGATCGCGGCGGGATCGACGACGGCCGAGACCGTGCGACCCGACGCCTGTGCGCGGATGTCCGCGGTGGAACCGTCGGCGACGACCCGCCCGCCGGCGATCATCACGATCCGGTCGGCGAAGTCGTCGGCCTCCTCGAGATAGTGGGTCGCGAACAGGACCGTGCGCCCGGCGCCGGCGTCGTCGCGCATGGCGGCCCAGAACGCCCGCCGCGACTCGACGTCCATCCCGGCGGTGGGCTCGTCGAGGACGATCAGGTCGGGATCGGGCAGCAGCGCGAGCGCGAACTTCAGACGCTGCTGCTCACCGCCCGAGCACTTCGACACCTTGCGGTCGGCGAGCGCGGTGATCCCGGCCCGCCGCATCACCTCGTCGACGGGGGCGGTGACGCGGTGGGTCGCGGCGATGATGTCGACGGTCTCGGCGACCGTGAAGTCCCCGAGCAGCCCGCCGCTCTGCAGGACCGCCGCGATCCGGCCGGCCGCGACGGCCTCGTCGGGTGCCATCCCGAACAGGCGCACGGCCCCCGAGTCCGGTCGGGTGAGACCCAGCGCCATGTCGAGGGTGGTGGTCTTGCCGGCCCCGTTCGGGCCGAGGAACGCGACGACCTCGCCCTGCCGGATGGCCAGGTCGACGCCGTCGACGGCCCGGACGGTGCCGGACCCCCGCGTGTGGAACGACTTCGTGAGCGCCCGGGCCTCGAGCGCGAGTGGTGTGGTCATACGTCCACGATCGCGCCGACGACGGCCCACGTCCCCCGTCGGATGTCATGGCTTCGTTGTGACATCTGTCAGTCCGGCACGCGTGCGATCACTGTTCTGTTACCGGGTCACGGATCGTCATCTATTCGAGCCCGTGGGTGACGCAGGACACGTTCCCCGTGTTTCAGTCGATGCAGAGGCATACGTCCATCGACCAGCCACGGCAGTGGCGGGTGCGCCAGGAGGTCGCACACGTATGAGTCTGACGATCGAACCCGAGCGCACACCACCGGTGATTCACGCCCCCGACCCCGTCGACATGCCCTGGCATCCCACGCGGGGGTCGCGACGCTCACGCACCGTCAACGCATCGATCGGACGCGCCCTCCCGGCGATGTCCTCGGGCTTCGGTCTGCGCCAACTCGGCCTGCCCACCGACGGCGTGATGCTCACCCCGGCACCGTCGGTGATCCGGCGGATCCGGCCCGTCGTGAACCAGACGATCTGTCGTCTCAGTCCCGTCCCACGCGGAACGCGCGTGGCGCGCGTGCACAAGCCGCGGGGACTGCGCGGCGAATGGGTGCACGGTCGCGGTGTCGGGCCCAGCGGGAGGGTCATCTACTACCTGCACGGCAGCGGCTACGCGATCTGCACCCCGCGCACCCACAGAGGGCTGGTGTCACGTCTGTCGACGCTGACCGGGATGCCCGCGTTCGTCCTCGACTACCGCAAGGGCCCGGAGCACCGATTTCCCACCGGCGGCGACGACGCGATCGCCGGCTATCAGTGGCTGCTGGACAAGGGGTACTCGCCCGACCAGATCGTCGTGGCCGGCGACTCGGCCGGGGGTCACCTCGCAATCGACCTGATCGCCCACAACCACCGCACCGGCACACCGCAGCCGGGCGCGATGGTCCTCTTCTCGCCGCTGTCCGACCCGACGTTCTCTCTGGCCCTCGCCCGGCACGAGGCGGGTCACCGCGACCCCCTCATCGACGCGCGGCTCGGCGCCCACGTCCTCGGGCTGTACCTCGGTGACGTCGACCGGGACCACCCGCGTCTGCGGCCGGAACTCACCTCCGACATGACGCTGCCGCCGACCCTGGTGCAGGCCGGCGGCCTCGAGTGCATGAGCGACGACGCCCGCGACATCCACTCCCGGTTGTCCGCGGCCGGCGGGCGGAGCGATCTGCAGATCTGGCCCGATCAGACCCATGTCTTCCAGATGTTCCCGCTGTTCACGCCGGAGTCCGGACGCGCGGTGCGCGCCGCGGCCGACTTCGTCGACCGGGCGCTGACACCGACCCGCTGAGCTCGGCGGTCTCACGCCGGCTGCAGCGCCCGAGCCCGACTGGTCCGCACCAGCAGCGCGGCCACCCGCCCGCCGACCATCACCAGCGCCCACAGCACGAAGAACGGGGCGATCACGGCCGGCGTCAGGTGCAGGCTCGCCATCTGCTCCCCGACCCAGGACCGGAACGACGCGTCGTCGGTGACGGCCCACACGAACGCGACGCGGGCCACCATGGCGATCGCCCACACGGACAGGAACGCGATCCCGCACTGCGTCATCCGCTTGCCGGTGGACGCGTCGACCCAGGTGCGGGTCGTGGCCGTCGCCAGCCCGGCGAACACGAGGCCGACCCCGATGCCGACCGCGTACACCGCCAGTGACCGCCCGTCGGTCGGCGCGTCGCCGAGGTAGGAGTACCCGACCCCTCCGACGACCGCGAGGGACGCCAGGATCCGATGCGTCGAGAGTGCGCGTGTCCCGAACTGGGTGATCAGCATCAGGGCGAAGAAGCCGACGCCCATCACGATGGCCTGGGTGAGATCCGACATGGCATGTCTCCTGTTCTCGTCCCGGCGGCCCGATGCCGGCGGGTATGACACAACGGTCGTCGGGATCGGCTGCGATCGGATCGGCCCGTGAGTCGATCCCGGGTGGAACCGCGCTCCACCCGGGGGTGGACGCACCGGGGCGCCGGGGGTGGCATCGTCGAGCCATGCCGTCGCCGCGCACACTCCTCGCCGGGTTGCCCGACCTCGCGCGACGGGACTTCGGGGAGTACGGCGACGACGCACCGAGCCGCTTCTTCGCACTGCTGAACCCGGCGCTGGTGGTCTGGGCGTGGGCGACCGTGCCGCGCCAGGTCGACGGCGACACCCGCATCGCCGCGCTGACCCTCCTCGCCGTGGTGTCGGTCGTCCTGCTGCTGCGTCTGGTCCGTCCGCCCGCGGTCCGCCTGGGCATGTGGTTCGTCGTCATGCTCGTGGGGGCTGTCGCGGCAGGGCTGCTGTTCGCGACCGCGCCCACCGGTGTGGCGCCCGCGTTCGCCCCGGTCGTCGCGGGGGCCTCGGGGTTCATGTTCGAGACCCGCAGGGCCGTCGTCGTCGCGGTCGTCGCGTCGCTCACGGCCGCGGTCGCGATGGTCACCCGCTTCGGGGACGCCCGCTACGCATGGGTGGTCGTGCTCGGTCTGGCCGTCCTCGTCGGGATGTCGCGCAGAGATCGCGTGCGCACGCTCACCCTGATGCAGGAGAAGGTCGAGCAGACCGACCGCGCCATCGCGTCGGAGGCGCGCGCCCAGGTGCTCGCCGAACGCGCCCGCGTCGCCCGCGAGATCCATGACGTCCTCGCCCACTCGCTGTCCGGGGTCAACATGCAGCTCAACCTGGCCGAGGCGCTGATGGAGGACGGTCGCGACACCGAGGCGCGGGCCGCGGTGGCGTCCGCACGATCGATCGTCACCGACGGTCTCGCCGACGCCCGTCGCGCCGTCTACGCCCTGCGCGACGAGTCCGGTGGCCTCGTCGGCGCGCTGCGGCCCCTCGTCGCCGCCACCGACGAGACCATCGAGATCACCGGCAGTCCCCGGCCGGTCGACGGCGACGTCGTCGCCGAACTGTCGCGGATCGTCGCCGAGGCGCTCACCAACGCGCGGCGCCACGCACCGTCGTCCCCGGCGCACATCGACCTGGCGTTCGCACCCTCCGTGGTCACGGTGACGGTCGGCAACGACACCCCGGCGGGGGCGTCGTCTTTCGTCGACGGCGCCGGAGTCGGTCTCCGGGGGATGCATGAGCGTGCGCGACAGATCGGTGCGACGTTGCACGTCGGTCCGCGCGACCCCGACGACCCGACAGGCGGTTGGATGGTGCACGTGGAGGTGACGACATGACCGGGACGATCCGTGTGGTGGTGGCCGACGATCAGGCGATCATCCGGGATGCCGTGGCGGCGATGCTGGACCTGCAGGCCGACATCGAGGTCGTCGGCACGGCGGCAGACGGCGCGGAACTGGTCGCGCTCGTCGAGCAGACCGTGCCGGACGTCGTGCTCACCGACCTCCGGATGCCCGGCGTCGACGGAGCGGCCGCCACCCGGCAGATCGGCGAGTCCAGGCCGGGCCTGCCCGTGGTGGTGTTGACGACATTCGACGACGACGCCTCGGTGTTCGCCGCTCTCGACGCCGGTGCCGTCGGTTACCTCACCAAGGACGCCGACCGTCACGAGTTGGCCGCGGCGATCCGGGCCGCCGCCGCGGGGCAGTCCGTCCTCGACCGGTCGGTCCAGCAGCGCCTCGTCGCCGCCATGCGCCCGTCGTCATCCGCGCCACCGGCGCCCGGATCCGACGTCGTCGGGGTGGGAGCGTTGACCGCGCGCGAACGGGAGGTGCTGGTGCACATGGCCGACGGCCTGAGCAACCGGGAGATCGCCGCCGCGCTGTTCGTCTCCGAGTCGACGGTGAAGACACACATCAACAACGCCTTCGCCAAACTCGACGTCCGCGACCGCGCCCAGGCCGTCGCCCTCGCCTACCGCTCGGGGATCGCCCGCGGCTGATCTACGACGAGCGGCCGAGGAACTCCACGATGTGCTCCGCGATGGCCTCGCCCGCATCCTCCTGCAGGAAGTGGGCGGCACCGGGAATCGTCACCTGCTCCCCCGCCGTGGGGATGAGATCGGTGAACACCTGCCCCGACTTCGGGTGCGGGAACACCGGATCGCTGTCGGAGAAGGCGAGCAACGCCGGCTTCTCCCAGCGGGACAGCACGTCGGCGACATCACGCAGCACGTCCGCTCCCGGGTCGGCGGCGTCGACCGGGACCAGCAGCGGGAACTGTGCCGCACCGGCTTTCGACTCCACCGTCGGGAACGGCGCATCGTAGGCGGCGATGACCTCGGCCGGTACGTCGGTCACCGTGGCGCCCTGGATGATCTGACCGACCGGGAGGTCGGGGTTGCTCGCCGCGAACTCCCGCCACGCGAGGAACCCCCGGCTCACCCGGCCGCTGAAGAGCCCGGTGTTCATCACGACCAGGCGCGAGACACGGTCGGGATGCTCGGTGGCCCAGCGCAGTCCGATCGGTCCGCCCCAGTCCTGCACGACGACCGTCGCGTCGTCGACAGCGAGGTGGTCGAGCACGGAGTCGGCGATCGCGGAGTGCCGGTCGAAGGTGTACCAGTCGCGGTCGGTCGGCTTGTCGGATCGCCCGAATCCGGCGTGGTCGTAGGCGATCACGCGTCGGCCGGCGGCTGCGAGCGGACGGATCATCCGGCGGTACAGGTACGACCACGTCGGCTCACCGTGGAACAACACCACGGGCCCGCCCGTCGGGGGCCCGTCGGGGGCGACGTCGATGTGGTGGATGCGGAGGCCGTCGACGTCGACGTACCGCGGCGGGAAGTCCCAGCCGGGCAGGTCGGAGAAACGGTCGTCCGGGGTGCGGAAAACGTCCATGCGCCCGATCATCCTCGTCGCTCGACGACGAAGTCACGGAACCGGGCCGCCGCGCCGACGAGCGGGCGGTCCCGGCGCCAGACGAGGACGATCTCGCGGGTCGTCTGCGACCCCGCGAGCGGGACGAGGACCACGTCGCCGGCCGGGGGTCCGGGGTGCTCGATCGGCATCACGGCCACCCCGAGGCCCGCGCCGACGAGACCCGCGATGGTGCCCAGTTCGGTGGTCTCGAAGGTGATGTCGGGGCGGAAGTCCTCCGCGGCACAGAGCTCGTCGAGGATCCGCCGCATCCCGAACCCGGCCTCCATCGCCACGAACGGTTCGCCGGCGACCTCCGCCAGCGAGACCTCCGCACGGTCGGCGAGGTGATGGTCGGCGGGGACGGCGAGGCCGAGGCGCTGCGTCAGCAACGACGCCCACACCAGGTCTGTGCCGGTCGGCCTGGGCGAGACGATCGCGAGGTCGGCGTCGCCGGAGCGGACCCGATCGGCCACCACCTCGGCCGCATCCTGGAACAGCGTGAAGGACACCCGTGCCTGCCGTCGGAACCCGCCGATCAGCTCGGGCACGAGCCGGATCCCGAACGAGTGCAGGAACGCCAGCCGCACCGTGCCCTCCACGGGGTCCACCAGTGCCCGCACCGCGGCACGGCCGGAGTCCATCTCGGCCCGGGCCCGTCGGCAGTGGTCGAGGTAGACACGGCCGCGGTCGTTCAACACCAGCCGCCGCCCCGCCCGGTCGAACAGCGGCGTGCCCAGATCTCGCTCCAGACGGCCCAGCATCCGCGACAGGGTCGGTTGTGAGAGGTGCAGCGCACCGGCCGCCGCGGTGACGTTCTCCGCTTCGGCGAGTTCGACGAACCAGTCCATCTCCGACCGCATGCAGCGATTATGCGCTCAGTGCATCACGATGCTCGGAAAGATTCATTTCTGATCGCCGGCGGGCGGTGAGACCGTGAAGCACGTGACCACGACACGCGACCGACTCGGCTCCCCGCCCGCCGGAACGACGGGTCACGTGGCCGGATCACGACCGTTCCGCAACGCGACCGTCGCCATGTTCGCCGCGGGGATGGCGGCGTTCATGGCGATGTACCACGTGCAGGCGATGCTCCCCGTGATCGCCGACCACTTCGGTGTCTCGCCCACGACGTCGGCGCTCACGGTCTCGCTCACCACCGGTTTCCTCGCGTTCGCGATCATCCCGGTGAGTGTCCTGTCGGAGCGGTTCGGACGCATCAAGGTCATGGTCGTCTCGGCGGTCGCGGCGTCGCTGCTGGGTCTCGCGCTGCCGTGGTCGCCGTCCATCGAGGTGCTGTTGGCCGGTCGTGCCGTCGTCGGGATCCTCTGTGCGGGCGTGCCCGCCGTGGCCATGGCCTACCTCGCCGAGGAGATCGACGGGGCCTCGCTCGGCAAGGCGATGGGCTACTACGTGTCCGGGACGACGATCGGGGGGCTCACCGGGCGGCTGGTGCCGAGCGTGGCCGCCGACGTCGTCGACTGGCGGTGGGCACTCGAGATCGCCTGCCTGGTCTCGCTGACCTTCGCGCTGGTCTTCATCCGGTTGGTACCCGCGTCACGCAACTTCGCCCCGCAGCCGATCGCGTTCCGTGCCGTCGCCGCCAACCTCGCCGGCCACCTGCGGGACATCTCGATGCTCTGCCTGTTCGGGCTCGCGTTCCTGCTGATGGGCGGGTTCGTCACCGTCTACAACTTCCTGTCGTTCCGACTGCTCGCCGCACCGTTCTCGCTGCCGCAGGGCCTCGTCGGTGTCGTGTTCGTGATGTACCTCGCGGGGACGTTCTCCTCCACCTGGGCCGGGCGCATGTCCGACCGGGTGGGGCGGGGACGTGTTCTCGCCGTGTCGATCTCGGTGATGGCCTTCGGGTTGGTGATCACCCTGCCGGACTGGCTCCCGTCGACACTGCTCGGTGTCCTGTTGTTCACCGGCGGGTTCTTCGGCGCCCACTCGACGGCGAGCGGCTGGGTCGGTGCCCGGGCGAGCGCCCACCGCGCGGAGGCGTCGTCGCTCTACCTGTTCGGCTACTACCTCGGCAGCTCGGTGCTCGGTGCGCTGGGCGGTGTCGCGTTCAGCGGGTTCGGGTGGGCCGGGATCGTCGTCTACACCGGCAGCTTGACGGTGGTGGCCGTCGTGCTGGCCACCACCGTCATCGCCCGGACGCGTCGCTCACCCGTGGAGCGCTGACACCGTCTGCTTCATCGGGGTGGTGGTGAGCGACCGGGCCCGCCACTGCACGACCAGCTGCTGCGCGAGCAGCATCGTGCCGATGTAGAGGACGAGTGTCGACGACCCGATGCCGTGACCGGCGAGCAGGTCGAGTCCGACGTGCGCCCCCAGACCGACGATCCACAGGACGAGGGTCGCGACGGTCCCGCGCGACATCAGGACACCGTCGGTGTCCCGCCAGATGCGGACGGTGAAGCCGCGCCCCGCGGCGATCGCGATGCCGAGCAGCGCCGAGACGGCCATCGTCGCGAGCGCCACGGCCGACAGGTGATGGTGGTCGACGAACTGTGCGGCGGACACGAGGCCGATCACGCTGATGATCAGCGCGGCCTTCGGCGAGGCCTTGACCGCCCGCGGCGCCATCTGACGCACCAGGATCACGCCGACGACGATCAGTCCCACAACGATGTTCACGAGCATCGGAAGTCCTCCAGTTCGCATCCGCCCCGCCTCTCGGGGCATGCATCTCAGAGTCGTCGGCGGCGGCCTGCCGCGGATCGGCCCCTGGGTGGAGGCCGGGTGGAGAATCGTCGCGCGCGTTTCGTCCGGTTCGCCCGTACGGATCGGATACGTTGCTCCTGGTAACGATCAAGGGGGTGGCGTGGACCGGTCGCGGATTCTCGCGGTTCTGTCGGGTGTCGCGGCGGCGGCGGGCGGCGCTGCAACCCTCCTGAGCCTGTCGACGGGGCGTGGGTTCGTCGGCGACGACGAGTCCACCACCACGGTCATCACCCACGCACCCGAGACGGCGACGGCGATCGGTGTCGTCGTGGCCGTCCTCGTGGCGGCTGCGCTCGCGGAGCGCTCCCGGCGCATGTCGGCGGGCGTCGCGATGATCGGACTCGTCGGCGTCTGCGTGACCGTGGACGCCGCGATCGTGTCGCCGTCGGCGGCGATCGGGATCTCCGCCCTTGCCGGCCTCGCTCTGGGCGGCCTGGTCGGATGGGTGACGCACCGTTCCGATCTGCTGACGACTGCGCTCGCCGCGGGATCGGTCGTCGGTGTCGTGATCTCCCGACCCCTGCGTCACCCGTTCGAACTGGTCCTCAGGGGGCCCGCGCCCGACCACGTCGTCGACACCCGGTCTGTGGGGATCGTCCTCGCGGCGATCGCTGCCGTCGCACTGGTGCCGGCGGCCCTGGCATCCGAGGGCAACCCGGTGGGCCCGCGTCGGCATCCCCTCGGCGTGGCGATCTGTCTGGGGGTGACCGCAGTCGCGTGGCTGCTCGCGATCTGGTTCGAGGCGGCCATGCCGATCAGGGGCTGGTGCTGGGGATGGGTGCTGGTCCCCGCGGTGATCGCCGCTGCGCTGGTGCTGCGCGATCGTGGCGGATCATCCCTCCTGACGATCGCCGCGGCGTGGGCCGTGCTCCACTCCGCCGACCTGAGCTACATCCCCGGCCTGACATGGCTTCTCGCCCTGATCCCACTCGCTGCGCTCGGCGTCGCGGTCGGCCGTCGAACTGATCGGCCCGAACTGCTCGTCGCACTGCTCATCCCGTGCGCGGCGACGTGGTTGATCACGGGCGGCCCGCTCACGCGCACCTTCTCCGTCCTCGCCCTGTTCGTCGTGCCCGTCGTCGTCATCGCCGCGCTGACGGGTGAGATCCGCCGCCGCCGGACCGTTCCACCCGAGGTGGTCGCTGTTGCCCTCACCTCGGCAGCTCTGTGGGTCACCTCGCCGCGGGTGGTCGTGTTCGTCGTGGCCGGCTTCGGCGACGGTTCCCGGTCATTCGACACCGGCCGGTACACCGTGCCGCAGAGCGTCTCTCTTGCAGCGGAATACGTCGTGCCCGCCGTGGTCTCGCTCGTCATCTGTGTGATCGCGCTGCGCGTCCTCCGACGGCGGGCCCCCGATGCGTGACCGACTCGTCGTCGGAGCACTGGCCGTCGCAGCGGCGGCCGCCGGGATGTTCCTCACGGCATCCTCGTCATCGCCATCGGCAGCGCGCCCCCGCGGATCCTCACCGCCGTGGCCGCCGGTCTGCTGCTCGGCTCGGCGATCCAGGTGAGCCGCACGAGGACCGGCCGCGCCGCCGGCCTCGCGGTGGTGATCGGAGCGGTCACCGGGATTCTCGTTGCGCCAATGCTCGCCGGACTGCGTGCAGGGCTCCCGACGGACAACCGTCGCTACGCCGACTACATCCCGTCCCCGAGTGTCTGGCTCGTCGGGGACAGCACTCTCGTCGACCTCGGCGCGTGCCTCCTGGCGGTCTTCGCCGTCGCGGCGCTGGTCGCTGGGCGCATGCGCGCGTGGCGCGACGAGATCACCACCCCATCACGCGCCGGGATCGTGGGGGCCGCCGGGATCGTGCTCGTCGGCGTACTCACCCACTGGTGGTTCCTGCGATTCCTGTCGGACACCGTGACGGACACCGAGACCACCGGCCTGCACACCTTCGACGGTGGCTACGTGGCCGTCGGGATCGTGCTGGTTCTCGCCGTCGGCCTCCGAGGACCCGGACGACTCCTCTGGGTCGCGGCGGCCGCAAGCGTCGTGGCGATCGCGGCCGACGGCACCACGACGTCCGGCGCGACCGTGGCCCTGGTGACAGCAGTCCTCGTGACCGTCGCCGCGGCGCTCACCGTCGTCGTCATCCGGCGTTCACCGCCGGCCGATCGGGCACGCGGGGTACCGATCGCCGTGGCGATCCTGACCGCGTGCACGGCGACGCAGTTCATCACCGACGGGTTCTGGTCGGCGACACCCGCTCTGGTGGGAGCGTTCGGCGTTCCGGTCGTCCTCACGATCGCCGTCGCGGCCGCGGTCGTGTCGACCGAGCCGGATCAGGCCGTCGTCGTCGGCGCCGTCGGGGTACTCACCCTGTTGCCGTCGTCGACCGGCACCGACTTCGGCTGGACCTCGTACACACCGCTGAGCGACGGACCGGCGTTCGACGGCATCACCGGAGAGACGCCGGCGACGTCGCAGACCGTGGTCGCGGTCCTCATCCTCGTCGCCTGTTGCGTGGCTGCGATCGCGGTGGCGCGGCGCAGCGACGGGGACGGGTCAGTGCTCGGACTCGACGACGGCGCCTGACTCGATGTTGCGCGCACTGGTCGACCGGCCCAACGCGGCGACCTCGGCGTCCATCTTGGGGATGATGTGCGGCGCCTGCTGCAGCGACGACTGCTCCCCGACCTTCGAGGTGATGACCGACCGCAGCGTCCCGATCGCACCGACCCAGCCGGGGACGTACACGCGCCGCTTGCGCTTCTCCAGTCCCGCGATGAACGCGTCGACACACTTGTCGACGGTGGTGGTCTGGCTGAGCGGGCCCGGCAGGTTCGAGAGCATCTCCGCGAACGCCGACAGGTCCTTCTTCGCGTCCTGGACCAGCGGGGTGTCGATCCACGACATGTGGGCGGACCCGACGTCGACGCCGAGGTGCTTGACCTCGAGACGCAGTGCGCTGGCGAACATCTCGGCGCCCGCCTTGCTCGCGTTGTAGGCGGCGAGGCCGGGTGCCGGGGTGAACGCGGCCAGCGACGACACGACCAGCACATACCCCTTGCGCTCGATCAGCGACGGCAGCGCGGCACGCACGGTGTGGAACACGCCGGTGACGTTGATGTCGACGACGCGGCGGAACGCGATCGGGTCGACGTGCAGGACGGAGCCGTAGGACGCGATGCCGGCGTTGGCCAGCACCATGTCGATCCCACCGAACTTCGCGACGCCGGCGTCCACGGCGGCCTGCATGCTGGCGAGGTCGGTCACGTCGGCGACGGCGCTCACGGCGGAGTCACCCAACTCGTCGGCGAGCAGCGCGAGGGTGCTCTCCTCGATGTCGGCGATGACCACCTTGCCGCCGCGCTTCACCACCGCTCGTGCCGTCTCGCATCCGATCCCGCGGGCCGCACCCGTGATGAGAACGACCTTGCCCCGTAGCGACGCCATGTGTGAATCCTCTCGACCGCGGGCCCCGAGTCGGCCCCGATCCACCCTAGATCGTGGGGGACGTCGCAGACCCCGGGCTGCGCAGGCCGTTCACGAGCACGTCGAGCAACCGCGGTACACGCTCCTCCCACTCGTCGGGCCCGATCCGACTCAGGAACCACACGAGCAGGATGACGTCACGGGCGTCGACGTCGTCCCGCAGGTCTCCGGAGACCCGACCGGCGTGGAGCAGTTCGGACACGGCGTCACCGAGCAGACCGTGAGTCGCCGAGGACACGTCCGACCACGTCGACGCCGACACGGCCGTCATGACGCCCCGCTTCACCACGGCGTAGTCCGCCAGCCGGACCAGCCATGCGCGCAGGGCGTCGACAGGCGACCTCTCCGAGGCCAGGGTCCGCGCGGCCGCGGTGAGGTCGTCGATCTCGCTCGCGTAGACCGCGCCGATCAACGACTCCCGGTCGGCGAAGTGGCGGTAGAGGGTTCCCTGTCCGACACCGGCCTGTCGGGCGACGCGGCTCGGCGTCACGTCCCCCGTCTCCACCAGCATCCGGCGGGCGGCGTCCACGATGTCCGCACGATTGCGTTCGGCGTCGCTGCGCACGACAGAACCCTCCCCTTGCAAGCGGACAGTCTGTCCGCTTAGTCTCGAGTGATGCGGACAGTGTGTCCGCTTGTCGACGAGAGGGCAACACCGTGGCAGCGCTGACAGAGCAGGTCGTGGCCGTGACGGGAGCAGGGACGGGCATAGGTGAGGCCACGGCGCGGCGCCTGGCACGCGCGGGTGCGGCCGTCGTACTCGGCGCACGACGAATCGACCGCCTCGAGGCGGTCGCGCAGGACATCCGGGACGGCGGCGGCCGCGCGGAGGCGGTCCCCGTGGACGTCACCTCGGCTGACGACCTGCGTGCCCTGGTCGGCACCGCGGTCGATCGTCTCGGCCGGCTGGACGTCCTGGTGTCGAACGCCGGGATCGGTCCCATCTCGCGGATGGACGCCCGCCGAACACAGGACTGGGACGCGATGATCGATGTCAACCTGCGGGGCGTCCTGCACGGGATCGACGCGGCCCTGCCGGTGTTCACCGCGCAGGGGCGCGGGCACCTGGTGACGGTGCTCTCGACCGCGGGTATCGCCATCGTCCCGACGATGGGTGTGTACGCGGGGACGAAGAACGCCGTCCGGACCATCCTCGAGGCAGTGCGTCAGGAGTCCACCGACGGGGTGCTCAAGACCTCGTCGATCTCCCCCGGCTTCGTCCGGACCGACTTCAGCGAGTCCATCACCGACGACACGATCCGCGGCGACATCGCCGCGCGGGCAGCCACGTTCGGGCTCGACCCCGACGACGTCGCCCGCGCGGTCGAGTTCGTCGTCGACCAGCCCTGGGAGGTCGAGATCGGCGATCTGACCATCCGCCCGACCACCCAGGGATGACCGTCAGAAGAAGTCCGACCCCTTCTTCGGCGTCTCGGCGTCCAGGGCGGTGTTCTCCTCCGCGCTGAAAGCCCGTGACCGCGAGAGGAACCGCACGCCCTCGGGTGCCTCCAGGCTGAAACCCGCACCGCGCCCGGGGACGACGTCGAGGATCAGTTGTGTGTGCTTCCACAACTCGAACTGATCGCCGTTGATCCACACCCGCACCGCGGGAAGGGGTTCGGGCAACTCGATCTCACCGAGCAGCACGTCACGCTGGCCGACCCGGTAGTCACCGACCGGGTAGCACATCGGCGCCGATCCGTCGCAGCATCCGCCGGACTGGTGGATCATGAGGCCGCCGTGCAGCTCCGACAGCTTCGTCAGGAGCTGCACGGCGGAGTCCAGCGCGATCGCTCGCGGAGGCGCCTGCGTGATCAGAAGAAGCCCTTCGCGTTCTGCGCGTACCCGACGAGCAGGTTCTTCGTCTGCTGGTAGTGGTCGAGCATCATCGCGTGGTTCTCCCGGCCGATGCCCGACTGCTTGTAGCCGCCGAACGCCGCGTGGGCCGGGTAGTCGTGATAGGTGTTCGTCCACACACGACCCGCCTGGATGTCGCGGCCGGCCCGGTACGCGCGGGCACCGTCGCGCGACCACACCCCGGCGCCGAGGCCGTACAGCGTGTCGTTGGCGATCGTCATGGCGTCGTCGTAATCGGAGAACGACGTCAGCGCGAGCACCGGTCCGAAGATCTCCTCCTGGAAGATGCGCATCGAGTTGCTGCCCTCGAAGACGGTCGGCTTGATGTAGTAGCCGCCCGCGAGGTCGCCGTCGAGCTGCGCGGGTTCACCACCGGTGAGGACCTTCGCGCCCTCCTCACGACCGATGTTGAGGTACGAGGTGATCTTCTCGAACTGGTCGTTCGACGCCTGCGCACCCATCATCGTGTCGGTGTCGAGGGGGTTGCCCTGCTTGATCTGCTCGACGCGCTTGACGGCGAGGTCGACGAAGTCGGAGTAGATCGACTTCTGCACCAGCGCACGGCTCGGGCAGGTGCACACCTCGCCCTGGTTGAGGGCGAACATGGTGAAGCCCTCCAACGCGCGGTCGCGGAAACCGTCGTCGGCCGACATGACGTCGTCGAAGAAGATGTTCGGGCTCTTGCCGCCGAGCTCGAGCGTGACGGGGATGAGGTTCTCCGACGCGTACTGCATGATCAGCCGGCCGGTGGTGGTCTCTCCGGTGAAGGCGATCTTGCGGATGCGGTTGCTCGACGCGAGCGGCTTGCCGGCCTCGACGCCGAAGCCGTTGACGATGTTGATCACACCGTCGGGCAGCACGTCGGAGATGAGGCTCATCAGGTAGAGGATCGACGCCGGGGTCTGCTCGGCGGGCTTGAGCACCACCGCGTTGCCCGCGGCGAGCGCCGGGGCCAACTTCCACACCGCCATGAGGATGGGGAAGTTCCACGGGATGATCTGTCCGACGACGCCGAGCGGCTCGTGGAAGTGGTACGCGACGGTGTCCTCGTCGATCTGCGACAGCGACCCCTCCTGCGCGCGGATGGCGCCGGCGAAGTAGCGGAAGTGATCGATCGCGAGCGGGATGTCGGCGGCGAGCGTCTCACGGACGGCCTTGCCGTTCTCCCACGACTCCGCGACGGCGATCTTGTCGAGGTTCTGCTCCATCCGGTCGGCGATGCGGAGCAGCACCTGCGCGCGCTCGGCGGGGGCGGTCTTGCCCCAGGCCGGCGCAGCGGCGTGTGCGGCGTCGAGCGCGAGGTCGATGTCCTCGGCGGTCGACCGCGCGACCTCGCAGAACGTCTTGCCGTTGACCGGCGACGGGTTCTCGAAGTACTGACCCTTCACCGGCGGGACCCACTTCCCGCCGATCCAGTTGTCGTACCGCGACTCGAACGACATGACGGCACCCTCGGTGCCCGGGTTGGCGAAAACCGGCATTGGTTGTTCTCCCTCACTGCCCTGATGGTTTGTGATGTGCACCACAAACGCTACGCAGCGAACGTTGCAGGCCCGTTGCAGCGGGGGAATGGGCTGGTCCGCGTACGTTGGGGACATGAGCCAACCTGCAGTGAGCACCGTCGAGGCCGGCCCGCGGAAGGTCGCCCGCCGCGTCACCGTCAACGCCCCCGCCGCCGATCTGTTCGCTCTCGCCGCGAACCCGCACCGTCATCACGAACTGGACGGATCGGGCACCGTGCGGGACTCGACGGTGAAGGGCCCCGAGAAGCTGTCCACCGGTGACAAGTTCAGCGTCGGGATGAAGCAGTTCGGCGTGCCCTACGTCATCAAGTCGACCGCGACCGAGATCGTCGACGGGCAGACCGTCGAGTGGCAGCATCCGATGGGCCACAAGTGGCGCTGGGACTTCCACGAGACCGCGCCCGGTGTCACCGAGGTGACCGAGACCTTCGACTACACGAGCGCCAAGTCGCCGAAGTTCCTCGAGATCACCGGGTACGACAAGAAGAACGGCGAGGGCATCAGCAACACCCTCACCAAGCTCGCCCAGAGCTACAGCTGAGGCCGCGTCAGCGGATCCGCGGCGCGGCGAGTGTGACGCCCGAGTAGTCGATGGTCCCGCCCTTGTGACTGCGGTCGGCGAACAGCTGCCGCAACCGCGGGCTGCCCGACGTCGACAGTCGGATGCGGGTGGGCGTCGTCGTCAGGGACATAGCGCCGAGGTCGGCGAATCCCGTTCGGCCGCAGACCCCGTCGGCGTCGACCTGCTCGAGTCCGGACACCGCGGAGATCAGTCGGGTCGCGATCGACCCGGTGGCCGCCTGCGGGATGCGGACCTGCTTCGACGCCCCCGCGGTGTCGGCGGTGATCGCCACGGACCAGTCACCGTCGGGCCCGGAGCCGGACGCGGTCACCGTGGTGTCGGCGGCGGGATCGCCGGTGAAGTCCGCGAGGACCTTGGGCAGCGCCCAGTTCTCCCGACCACCGCGCATGGTGGCCGCGGAGTCGACGGGCAGGAACGGGATGTGTCCGAAGATCCCGCCGAGACGCGCATAGAGGATGGCGCCGCCGAGTTCGTGGTATCCGCCCACGGGGGTCTCGCTGTAGGTGACGGCGAACCCGACGCGCAACAGCGGGACCGCTCCTCGACGCAGTGACGCCGGCAGCAGTTCCCGATCGGCCCGGTGGGCCCGTGTCGACCACCAGACGCCGGTGCCCGCGATCCGCCACGGAGCCGGGCTCCCCTGCTCCGGGGTACGGCTGAGCATCTCGTCGGTGGCGACGCCCTCGGGGACGGTCGACGGCAGATCGGTCCAGCGGAACCGGCTGCTCAGTGCACTGCTCACCATCACTGGAACAAAATAACAGGTCTGTTCCATCGCAGACAGCGGCTAGATCTGGACCCCGAGTCGTCGATCGGCGAGCGCGGCACGCCCCCGGGCACGCGCGGCCTCGACGGCGTCGGACGGCACCCGTTGCGCGAGCGCGTGCCAGGCGACCGAGTCGTCACGACCGTGCACGGACGACGTCCACGCGCGCAGCCCGGCGACGTCGGTGCCGGCGAGGCCGCGGAGGTCCGACAGCACCTCCTCGAAGATCGCGGTGACCCCGGGCGCGCGGGAGTCGGCCGCGAGTCCACCGCGACCGAATGCGGCGATCGCGGCGGCGACGTCGCCGCCGCGCGCCCGCTCGAGGACCTCCGCGAGGTCGCAGGTGATGGGCACACCGAGGCGGTACGGCCGCGACAACACGGCGTCCGCGCCGAGATCCCTTCGGAGCCGGGAGATCTCGGCACGAACGGTGACCGCGTCGACACCGTCCTCGGACAGTTCCATCGCCAGTTGTTCGGTGGTCAGCCCGTCGCGGTGCCAGGCCAGCAGGAGCAGGATCTCCGCGTGCCGCGGGCTCAACCGACGGGGTACGCCGTCCCGCGAGATCCACCGTGGCCCGTCGGCGTGGAGGACGGACACCGTGGCCGTGGTGGTCGAGGGTGCCGACCGACCGGCCCCGGACAGGTCGACGGCACCCATCCGCAGGTGCAGCTCGATGGCCGAGACCACCGATCGCACCGCCGACAGGGCGAACGGCGCGGCGACCGCGTTGCCGCCGGTCACGTCGAGGACACCGATGACGTGCCCGGTGACCGGGTCGTGCACGGGCGCGGCCGCGCAACTCCACTGCTGGACGGGTGCGGCGAAGTGTTCGGCCCCGATGATCTGCACGCCGCTGTCGACGGCCAACGCCACGCCGGGGGCGTTGGTCCCGACGATCTCCTCCGCCCACACCGCACCCTCGACGAAGTCGATCGCCGCGGCACGGTCGCGGGCGTCGTTGTCGCCCTCGACCCAGAGCAGCCGACCGTGCTCGTCGGTGAGGGCGAGCACCACACCGGTGCCGGCGATGTCGTCGAGCATCATCGACCGGACCATCGGCCGGACCACGGTCATCGGGTGCGCGGCGCGGTACCCGGTGAAGTCGTCCACACCGACGACGGAGTCGACCGTCGAGGTCGACGACGGGTCGACACCGCCGCGCAGCGACCGCAGCCACGATTCACGCACCACCGACCGCACGTCGGCGGGGGCGTCGCCGTCGGAGATGAGCCGTTCGAAGGCGGTCCGGACGGACGAGTCGCGCGCGTCGTGGCCAGCGGACATCGACGCCTCCTCTGTGGCCGGTCACCTGTGTCGGGGCTCCCCGTGGGACCCCCATTGTGCCCTACGCCACAGCAGGCGTCAGCCGCTGCTCAGACGGCGTTGCGCGCCACCAACCCGTCGGCGACGTCGGAGGAGACGGCACCGACCCGGCGCAGGAACCGGGCGACGCGCGGCATGATCTCGAGCTCGCGGTGCACGGCCGCGTGCACGAGCCAGTCCGCGGCCTCGGTCGCGGTGAGGGCCGGGGCACGCTGGTACTCGTCGGTGGGCGCGATCATCGGGGTCCGGGTCAGCGGGAAGTAGACGGTGCTGACCGTGATCCCCGTCCCGCGCAGCTCGGCGGCGACACTGCGACCGAACGCCGAGATCGCCGCCTTCGATCCGGCGTAGGCGGAGAACTTCGGCATCGCACCCATCGGGATCCCCCAGGTGGAGACGTTGATGAAGTGGCCTCTGCCGCGCTCCTTCATCGCCGGGAGGAAGCCCAGCGTGAGCTGGACCGGGCCGAAGTAGTTGATCGCCATGGTGCGCTGGTAGTCGTGCAGGCGGTCGGTGGAGTCGAGCACATCACGGCGGATGGACCGGCCCGCGTTGTTGACCACCACGTCGGGACATCCGTGCTCGGAGAGCACCTGCTCGACGAGACGTGCGGTGTCATCGGTGTCGGACAGGTCCGCCGGGCACGAATGCGCCGAACCACCGGCCGCACGGATCCGGGCGACCACCTCGTCGAGTTCCTCGACGCGACGGGCGACCAGCAACACCGTGGCCCCGCGGCGGGCGAACTTCTCGGCGGCCTCGGCGCCGATGCCCGACGACGACCCGGTGATCAGCACGGTGGCTCCGCGCAGGCGTGCCGCCGGCGACCCGGTCGGCAGCGCCGAGACGAGGTCGGCGGGTGTGCGCGACCGCTGCATCGCCGTGCGCACGACACCCCGCGCGAGGGAGGTCACAGGATTGCTCATGCGAGAACCGTAGAGCACGGGCTGACACGCCCTCGTGTCCGATCACGACCGGGCAGAATGTGCCGATGCGGACGATTCTCAACATCATCTGGTTGGTGCTCTGCGGACTGTGGATGGCGATCGGCTACTTCCTGGCCGGGATCGTCTGCTGCATCCTCATCATCACGATCCCGTTCGGGATCGCGGCGTTCCGGATCGGCGCCTACGCCCTCTGGCCGTTCGGGCGATCGGTGGTCCGCGATCCGAACGCCGGGGTGGCGTCGGCGATCGGCAACATCATCTGGGTGATCGTCGCGGGCATCTGGCTCGCGATCGGCCATGTCGTCACCGGCGCGCTGCTCTGCCTGACGATCATCGGCATCCCGCTCGGGATCGCGAACTTCAAGCTCGTCCCCGTCTCGCTGCTCCCCCTCGGCGCGCGCATCGTCGACGCCCGCGCCCTGGACGCGAACGCGTACGTGGCGGTGCCACCACCCCGTCGCTAGCATTTAGGTATGCGAACAAATCAGCGTTCCGACGGCGACCAGTGGACCATCACCTCGAGCGTGGGACGGACCGCACTGCTGGTGGCACTCGGCCGGGCGCTGGAGACCAGACGCGACGACGCGCTGATCGACGACCCGTTCGCGGAGTCGCTCGTGATGGCCGCCGGTGAGGACGACCTCGCCCCCGACGCGGTCGTCGAGCGCGCCCGCGACGACACGGACATGTCGCGATCGCTGGAGTTCCTCACCGACATGATGGCCGCGCGGACGCTGCGCATCGACGACGAGATCCGCACCGCGAACACCGATCGGTGCCGTCAGCTGGTTCTTCTCGCCAGCGGTCTCGACGCGCGCGCCGCGCGGATCGCCTGGGCCCCGGGCACCACCGTGTTCGAGGTCGACCAACCCGCGGTGATGGGCTTCAAGGACGAGGTGCTCGCCTCCGTCGGCGCACGCTCGTCGGCCTCGCGGGTGTCGGTCGCCTGCGATCTCCGCGACGACTGGCTCTCCGCACTGCGTGACGCCGGCTTCGCCGACGACGTCCCCACCTTCTGGCTCGCGGAGGGACTGCTCCCGTATCTCCACCCCGCGGACCAGGAACGGCTGTTGTCGACCATCACCTCGGTCGCACCGAGCGGCAGTGTGCTGCAGTTGGACACCACCGGTGGACCCATCGACCCGTCCGACTTCGACGTCGACGCCTCCGGGTTCGGCGTGACCGTCGAGGACCTCTTCCTCGACACCGGCGAGTTCGACGTGCAGGCATGGCTCGACGACCACGGCTGGGCGACGACGTCCGAACAGGTGGTCTCGGTCCTCGGCGAGCACGGTCGCGGCAGCGGGATCACCTCCGACGAACGGTATTCGGCGATGATCCGCAAGGTCCGGATCGTCACCGCCCATCGTCGCTGACACACGCTCACCCGTCGTTCACCCACGGTTGACCGGGCGGACACACAGACCCGGTAATCATTACGCATGCTCACGAAAATGCGTTTCTCCGCCGCCGCGGCAGCGGTGTTCGCCACCGGCGCACTGGCTCTCGCGACGCCCGCGACCGCGGACGCCGCCATCTCGTCCTGCTACCTGTCGTCCCTGCCGTCGCAGGCGACCGACACCGTCGACCTCATCCACTCGGGCGGCCCTTTCCCGTATCCGAACAACGACGGTGTCGTGTTCTCCAACCGCGAAGGCATCCTGCCGTCGGCGTCGTCGGGCTACTACCACGAGTACACGGTCATCACCCCGGGCTCGAGCACCCGCGGCACCCGGCGGATCGTCACCGGTGGGACCCCGCTGACCAGCCCGCCGCACTACTACTACACCGGCGACCACTACGGCTCGTTCTGCGAGATCCGCGACGCGAACCGCTGATCCGGTAGACATCACCTCGTGATCCGCTATCGCATCGACGGCTCGGCCATCTCGTCCGTCCAGGACTTCTACGACGAGATCGGTCGGGCCGTCAACGGTCCCGGCGGGTACTTCGGAGCCAACCTCGACGCACTGGCCGACTGTCTCCGTGGCGGTTTCGGCACCCCGGTCGACGAGGCGTTCGAGTTCGAGTGGGCGGAGTCGGAGACCTCGCGTGTGCGCCTGGACCGCTTCGACGACATCGTCACCGTCTTCTCCGACGAGGGCGTCCCGCTGCACCTGCGGTGATCGGCGGCCGTCAGAGACGCATGTCCCGGACGGTGTCGATGGTGTCGGCCTCGGCCGGGGTCTTGTCGGGTCGATACCGCAGGACCCGCGCGAACCGCAGCGCCACCCCACCGGGGTACCGCGACGACGTCTGCGCACCGTCGAGTTCGATCTCCACGACGATCTCGGGCCGCAGGTACACGGCGTGGGCGTCGCGATGCGTCTCGTACCGCGGGAACTCCTCGGTCTGCCACCGCAGCAGTTCGTCGGTGAGCCCCTTGAAGGTCTTGCCGACCATGATCGGCGGACCCCCGTCGGGATCCCGTGCACCGAGGTGCAGGTTCGACAACCACCCCGACCGCCGGCCGCTGCCCCACTCGCACGCCAGGACCACCAGGTCGAGGGTGTGTTCGGGCTTGATCTTCTGCCAGCTCTTCCCCCGCCGCCCTGCGCTGTAGGTGGAGGACAGGCTCTTCACCATCGCGCCCTCGTGACCGGCCGCGAGCGACGAATCGAGATGTGCCGCTGCCTGTTCCGGTGTGGGACGCAGAATCGACGGGATCCGGTGGGCTCCGGCGACGCGGTCGAGGGCCGCCAGCCGATCCTCGAGCGGGGCGTCGAGCAGATCGACGCCGTCGAGATGCAGGCAGTCGAAGAACCACGGCGACAACAGGAGTTCGCCCTCTGCGGACCCGAATCGACTCATCGTCTCCTGGAACGGACGCGGTCGGCCCGAGTCGGCCAGGGCGAGGGTCTCCCCGTCGAGGACCACCGACTCGCACGGCAGTCCGCGGACCAGCTCGACGAGCTCCGGGACCGACGCGGTGATGTCGCGCAGGGTCCGCGTGACGACGAGGACTTCGTCACCGGAGCGGTGGACCTGGATGCGTGCACCGTCGAGCTTGTACTCGACGACGACGTCGGGTCCGAGTGACGCCAGCGCCTCGTCGATCGTCGCCCCGGGCGAGGCCAGCATCGGGCGGATCGGTCGCCCCACACGCAACCCGACGGCGCGCAGCGCGGAGGCACCCCCGGTCATCGCGTCGGCGGCGGTCGCGGCCAGGTCACCGGAGAGCATCACCGCGCGGCGTACGACCGGCGCCTCCACACCGGATGCGGCGGCGATCGCCTCGGTCATCACCCCCTCGAGCGCGCCCTGCCGCAGTTCCCCGGTGATGAGCCGGATCAGGAACTGCTGTTCGGCGTCCGTCGCGGCACCCAGCAGGGCCGCCAACGCGTCCTTGCGTCGCTGCGCCGACCCGCTGCCCGCGATCGTGGTCAGCCCGCTGAGTGCGCGGTCGACCTCGGCCACCGTGAGGGAGGGTCCCCCGGCGGGCTCCGGTCGCGCCGCGGACAGCGTGCGCCACCCGATGCCGATCCGGCCCTGACGGGGTTCCCCGGCCAGCCATGCCACAGTCGGCAGGACCTCGTCGGACCCGGCGGCGGTGAGGACCGCGGCGAGTTCGGCCGTCTTCGCCTTCCGGGAACGGGTCGCGCCCACGCGCTCGGAGGCGTCGACCACCGACGCGAACAGCGTCATCGCAGGACCCGGACGCCGTTGCCGCCGGCGTGCTTCTGCTCGTACATCGCCTTGTCCGCCGCGCGGTGGGCGGCCCGGGCGGTGTCGCGGGGTGTCCCGGCGTCCGCACCGCCGACGAAGGTGACGCCGACGCTCAGCGTCACCGTCGGCGCGTGCTCGCCACCCGACAACCGGGTGGGGATCGCCCGGGCGCGGCGGCTGATCTCGTCGGAATCCCGGTGGATCAGCGCGATCGTGAACTCCTCCCCACCGCTGCGGGCGACGACTCCGAGGTCACCGACGTGATCGGTCAACTCCCTCGCCACGTGCCGGATCACCTCGTCGCCCACGTCGTGGCCGAATTCGTCGTTGACGGCCTTGAACCCGTCGATGTCGGCGACGGCCACCGCCACACACTCCCCCGTCTCGGTCGACCGGGCGACCATCGGGACCATCGCGTGCCACATCCCCCGCAGGTTGCGCACACCGGTCAGCGGATCGGTCGACGCGAGGAGCGCACGTTCGCGCATGGTGCGCCAGGCGAGTTCCACGGTGAGGATGGGTCCGACGACCGCGGCGAGGACCACGTCCGCGCGCACGATGACATAGACGACACCGGCTCCGTCGACGAGCGCGGCGGTCGAGAATCCGAGGGTGACCAGCGCGGCGAACAGTGTGTGACCGATGAGCCACCGCCGCGGCAGGAAGAACACGGCCATCAGCCCGATCACGCCGAACATCGCGCATCCGATCACCGAGTCGGCGACGGGCTCGATCGACGTGAGCACCACACAGGTGCCGATGTCGGCGAAGAGGAAGAACCCTCGGATCCCCCACGGGGTGAGCAGCCACCGGGTGCTCGCCCAGATCGGCGCGGCGACGAGGGCCATGGTGCCGAGGACGATCACGATCGCGTCCAGCCACGCCGGGCTGTCGGTGTAGAGCCGGGTCAGGTATGCGAGCAGTGCGAAGTTCGCGGATGCGGCACCGATCGTGAAGCGCGACACCGACTCGACGGCCGATCGTTGCCCGGCCACCGGCCCTGCGGCACGTGGACCACGCATCGCTCTCTCATCCCCGTCGAAACCCCTGTGGCGAACGACACTAACGCAGCGGGTCCACAGCCACTCCGGGGAACAGGTCGATCGAGGCGAACCGTCTCACCCCGCGAGGTGCGTCTGTCGCCTCAGCCCGCGAGACCGGAGATGCTGCGCGCGCTCGCCGGGACGAAGTCGGTCACGGGCTGCGGATCGTCGATCACGGAGTAGTGCGAGGCGTCACCGGCGAGCACCGTCGACCGCCTGCCGTCGACCCCGACAGGGATGTCTCCCGCGAGGGTCACCCGGTTCACTCGGCGGTAGGCCCCGCCGAAGTCGGCGACACCGTAGTGCTGCGTCGACCGGTTGTCCCAGATCGCGATGTCACCCGGCGACCACGCCCACCGGACCGTGTTGTCCGGCCGCTCGATCCGCGCCTGCAGCAGACGCAGGACGTCGGCCGACTCCGACGTCTTCAGCCCGACGAACGCGTCGACGAAGTGGCCGAGCATGAGCGCGCGCTCCCCGGTCTCGGGGTGGACCCGAACCACCGGGTGCTCGGTGCGGAACTCCGTGCGTCCGAACTCCTCCCGGTAGGCGGGATCGCTGGAGTCGCCGACGGTGAGGTGCTCGGCGTAGTCGTAGTCGTTCGTGTGGACCGCACGCAGCGCGTCCGCGAGCACCCGCAGCGGCTCGGGGAGCCCGGCATAGGCCGCCACCGTCGACGCCCACATCGTCGCGCCGCCGTACTCCGGCTGCACGACCGCGCGCAGCACCGACATCTTCGGGACGCGGTCGACGAACGTGACGTCGGTGTGCCAGGAGTTCGCGGCGCCCTCGAGCGGGAGCAGGTCCTCACCTCGCGACAACACCGTCGGGTGGGCCTTCGTCGGGATCCCCAGACGCGAGGCGAACGCGTACTGGCCGTCGTCGTCGATGTGGTGCTGCCCGGTGACCACGACGACCTTGTGCGTCAGGACCGCCCGCCGGAGCTCCTCGACGGTCGTCGCGTCGAGGTCGACCGACAGGTGCAGGCCGTCGATCCGGGCCCCGAGATGGTGGCCGAACTTCGTCAACCGCACACGAGGGTCGGTGAAGGCCGCCCGAGGGCGTTCAGCTGTCGTCATGAGGTCCACAAGTGCTGTCATACCAGCATGTATGCCGCAACGTCGGGCGATGGCCAACCGATTCGCGCATACTGACCGAACTGCAACGGCCCGTCGAGACCACGGCGTGGCGGTCGCACGGGCCATCAGTCGAGTGTGAGGAGGGCCCGTTGGACAACGTCTGGAACTACTTCACCGACCACCGGCGCCAACTGTTGTTCGACAGTTATCAACACGTCA
Organism: Williamsia sp. SKLECPSW1; assembly: GCF_054332755.1. Lineage (NCBI taxonomy): Bacteria > Bacillati > Actinomycetota > Actinomycetes > Mycobacteriales > Nocardiaceae > Williamsia > Williamsia sp. SKLECPSW1. Next base: position 1,568,882 of record NZ_JBTGLI010000001.1, read on the forward strand.
GCGCCGTGGTGCAGAGCGTCATCCTCGCCACCCTCATCGCCGTCGCGATCGCGGTGCTCACCTACCGCAACGCCACCGCGGCCTCCCTGGCGAACTCCCTGTCGTCGGCGATCCTCACCATCCCCTCGTTCGCGCTCCTGGGGCTGTTGATCCCGATCTTCCACCTCGGCGTGACGCCCAGCATCATCGCGCTGGTCCTGTACTCGCTGCTGCCGATCATCAGGAACACCATCGTCGGACTCACCTCCGTCGACCCGGCCCTGGTCGACGCGGCGCGCGGTACCGGGATGAGTCGGATACAGACGCTGTACCGGGTCGAGATGCGGCTGGCGTGGCCGTCGGTGCTCTCCGGCATGCGCGTCAGTTCGCAGATGGCGATGGGCATCCTCGCGATCGCGGCCTACGCCAAGGGGCCCGGCCTGGGCAACCTCATCTTCTCGGGACTCGCCCGCATCGGCAGTCCCACCGCCATCCCCATGGCCCTGACCGGCACCATCCTGATCGTCGTGCTCGCGCTCCTCCTGGACGCGATCTACCAGATCATCGGTCGACTCACCACGTCGAAGGGACTCGCAGCATGACCGGAGTGCAGGAGAGGTCGGCGACGGCCTCGTCGACGGAGTCGACCGGCGTCGAGATCGTCCTCGACCACGTCAGCAAGCGGTATGCGGGCCAACAGAAGTCGGCCGTCGAGGACGTGACCATGACGATCGACGCCGGCGAGATCGTCGTCTTCGTCGGCCCGTCGGGCTGCGGCAAGACCACGACGATGCGGATGATCAACCGGCTCATCGAACCCACCTCGGGCTCCATCATGATCGGCGGCCGCGACGCACTGTCGATCCCCGCCAACGAACTCCGCCGTTCCATCGGCTACTCGATCCAGCAGGCGGGGTTGTTCCCGCACATGACGATCGAGCAGAACGTCGCGCTGGTCCCGGGGCTGCTGAAGTGGGACAAGAAGCGCGTCTCCGCCCGCGTCGAGGAGATGCTGTCGCTGGTGGGACTCGACCCCGCGATCTACGCGCGCCGGTTCCCACGCCAGCTCTCCGGCGGTCAGCAGCAGCGTGTCGGCGTCGCCCGGGCGCTCGCCGCGGACCCGCCGGTGCTGCTGATGGACGAGCCGTTCGGCGCCGTCGACCCCATCACCCGCGCGTCACTGCAGGACGAGCTGATCCGGCTGCACGCCGAGATCGGCACCACCATCGTCTTCGTCACGCACGACTTCGGTGAGGCCGTGAAACTGGGTGACCGGATCGCGGTCCTGGGTGACCAGTCGTCGATCCAGCAGTACGACACCCCCGAGGCGATCCTGGCCAACCCGGCCACCGAGATGGTCGAGGGCTTCGTCGGCAAGGGCGCGCTCCTCCAGCAGCTCGGTCTCAAGCGTGTCCGCGACGTCTCGTTGGAACAGCGACCCAGCGCGCACGAGAGCGACCCCGTCGACGAGCTCGCGCGGGCGATCGACGCCTCCGACGACAACTGGGGCGTCATCGTCGACGACCGCGATCGCCCCGTCCGATGGGTCCGTGACCACCACCTCCGCACCGCGACGAACCTGCGTGACGTCGGCGTACCCACCGACCTGGTGTCGATGTCGTCGACTCTCCAGCAGGCGCTCGAGGCCATCCTCTCCACCGGCTGCGTCTCCGCGATCGTCACCGGCCGCAACGGCCGGTACGAGGGCGTCGTCGTCATCGAGACCTTGATGTCGGCCATCCGCGACCTGCGCGTGGAGACAGCCGGCGAGCCGGCATGACGGCGACCACAACGGCGGGTCGGGGCGCCGACGTCGACACCGAGGGCCGTGTCCGACTGCTCGTCCAGCCGCTCGTGGTGCTGGCCGTCGCCGTCGCGGTGATCGCGTGGGCGTTCACGCAGAACCTCACCGCCACCCAGAAGGAGACGATCAACCCGTCCAACCTGGCGCACCTGGTCTGGCAGCACCTCCTCATCAGCATCGTGGTGGCCGCCATCGTCGTGGCGATCGCGGTACCCCTGGGAACCGCACTGAGCCGCCCCGGTGTCGTGCGGTTCTCGCCCATCGCCATCGCCATCGCCAACATCGGTCAGGCCACCCCGGCCATCGGCCTGCTGGTGCTGTTGTTCCTCTGGACCGCGACCACCGGTTTCTGGATCGGTGTCATCCCGATCGCGATCTACTCACTGCTCCCGGTGCTCGCGAACACTCTTCTCGGCTACGCGAGCGTCGACCGTTCGGTGATCGATGCCGGTCGGGGACAGGGCATGTCGAAGCTCGCCATCCTGTGGCGACTCGAGTTCCCCCTCGCCATCCCGTACATCCTCGCCGGACTGCGCACCTCACTGGTGCTCGCCGTCGGCACCGCGACACTGAGCTTCCTCGTCGACGCCGGCGGACTCGGGATCCTCATCGACACCGGTTACAAACTGCGTGACAACGTCGCTCTCGTCCTGGGCGCCGTGCTCGCCGCGTGCCTCGCGCTCCTGGTCGACTGGGCCGGCGCCCTCGCCGAACGCTGGCTCGGACCGAAGGGGCTGAGGGTATGAGCGGTTCACCGCGGAGCATGAGCATGTCCTCCCTGCCGCGTCGCACGAGAAACGCTGTGCTGCTGTCCCTCACGGGGTTGATGGTCGCGGTCACCGCCGCCTGCGGGTTGGCGTCCGGCAGCACCCCGCCGTTCACCGTGCAACCGGGTTCCATCAAACCCATCCCCGCGCTCGAGGGCGTGAAGGTGACCGTCGGGTCCAAGGAGTTCACCGAGCAGGTGATCCTCGGCTACATCATCGAGTTCTCGTTGATGGCCGCGGGCGCCGACGTCCGCGACCTCACCAGCATCGTCGGCTCGCGGTCCACGCGGGACTCGGAGATCGAGGGTCAGGTCGACATCACCTACGAGTACACCGGTACCGGCTGGATCAACTACCTCGGCAACGAGAAGCCGATCCCCGACGAGCGCAAGCAGTTCGAGGCGGTGCGCGACGAGGACCTCAAGAAGAACGGTCTCGTGTGGACCGCCCCGGCGCCGATGAACAACACCTACGCCCTCGCGGCGAACAAGGCGACGGTCGCGCGCACCGGCGTGAAGACGCTCAGTGACTACGCGGCGCTGGTCAACCGCGACCCGGGTGCCGCGAAGACCTGCCTGGAGACCGAGTTCCGTTCGCGCCAGGACGGTTTCCCCGGGATGGCGCAGGCGTACGGGTTCCCGGTGACGCGAGCGCAGGTGTCGATCCTGCAGACCGGCATCATCTACTCCGCGACCGCCAGCGGGCAGTGCGCCTTCGGTGAGGTCTTCACCACGGACGGCCGGATCCAGGCTCTCGACCTCCAGGTGCTCGTCGACGACAAGAAGTTCTTCCCGAACTACAACGCCGCGATCGTGATGCGGAAGAAGTTCGCGATGGACAACCCGGACATCGCCCGGGTGATGGCCCCGGTGTCGGACAAGCTGACCAACGCCGCGATCACCGCCATGAACCGAGAGGTCGACGTGGACGGCAAGGAACCCGCGGTGGTCGCGCGGGACTGGCTGATCTCGCAGGGATTCGTCACCCGCTGAAGCCGTGAGCCGCCGAGGCCCCTGCCGCCCGACCGGGCGGCGGGGGTGGCGCAGTGTCAGTGCGCCGAGATGGCGGCGGGCTGGACAGCACCGTCGACGTCGACGGTGACGACATGGCCGGAGCGGTCGAGCCCGTCGGTCGCGACGACGATCTCGCCGCCGGCTCGCACGGTGATGCGGACGACGTGTCCGTCGGCGGCCATCATCTCGATCGCGGTCTCCCCGACGGTGCGCGTCTCGACGCACATGCCCCTGCCGTCCGGGAGTCCGACGACGGCGTTGACGACGGGGCCGCCCTGCACATCGCCCGGGATGTCACCCAGTTCGCTCACGTCGCTCTCCGTCGTCGTCGCCCACAGGTCAAGACGAGCACGTCGGGCGAGACCCCCGAAACGCCTCCGTGCGCTGTTCGTTATCCAGAAGCGATCATAGCGGCTGTTGAAGAAGGTGAGGAGTCGTTCGACTGAACGACGTACAACAGCTGTTCTCCGATCGCTCATCCGCGCCGTCAGGCCGCGGCGGCGAACCCCATGATCGAGTTGGCGATCAGTTGGACCGCGATCGCGGCGAGCAACAGGCCGGCGATCTTGGCGAGCAGCGTGACGCCGCCGACGCCGAGGATGCGGATGAGGACGGTGGAGAAACGCAGCACCGTCGCCAGGACGAGGTGGACGGTGACGATCGCCGCCCCGATGGCGAGGTAGGTGCCGGCCTCGCTGTGGGCCTGCGAGACGGCCACGATGACCGCGGCGATCGCACCCGGGCCGGCCAACAACGGCGTGCCCAGAGGGACCAGTGCGACGTTCACCCCGTCGGCGGCACGCGGGTTCGACGCGTTCCCGAGGCCCGTCAGCAGCTGCAGGGCGACCAGCAGGAGAAGAAGGCCGCCCGCCCCCTGGAGCGCGGGGACCCCGATGTGGAGGTAGGCGAGGATGAACTTCCCGCCGATGGCGAACGTGGAGATGACGAGCAGGCTCACCGCCGGCGCCTGGAATGCGGCCCGATTGCGGACCGCCGGCGTCTGCCCGCCCACGAGGCTCAGGAAGATCGGGATCTGGCCCGGCGGGTCCATGATCACCAGGAGCGTGATGAGCACTGTCGTGTACTCGGTGACGTCGAAACCCACGGGGAGAGTGTGCCCGGTGGGTGTGTGGGTGGGCGAAGGGGGACTTGAACCCCCACGTCCCGAAGGACACTGGCACCTGAAGCCAGCGCGTCTGCCATTCCGCCACTCGCCCGTGACAAGCCCGGACGAGGTCCGGACCGGCATGTCCGTCTGGGAGACGAACGTCGACGACGATAACACGCAGGGCCGCAGCGGGATAAATCGCGCGGGCTCCGTCGGGTCGCGTCCCGGCAGGGAGTCGGTGTGACAGACGAGACGGTTGATGACACGATGGCACGATTGGCCTGCTCGATCGCTATCATCAAACCGCGCAGAATGCACGGTGACACGCTGACGACGTGGAGGGAGGTGTCCCGACATGGGGATTCTGCAGCGGCTGGAACGCAAGCTCGAAGGGGCCGTCGACGACGGTTTCGCACGCGTCTTCGGCGGCAAGGTCGCCCCGCAGGAGGTGGAGAACGCGCTGCAGCGGGAGGCCGAGGACTCCGTCGAGGATCTCGGTGACGGCGGCGCGCTCGCACCCAACGCCTACACCGTCGTCGTCAGTTCCACCGATCACGACCAGTTGACCTCCGAACACGAGTTGAATCGGAAGACGTTCTCGCGTCATCTCGAACACTTCATCCGAGACAACGGGTGGCAGACGTACGGCGAGGTCGTCGTCGAGTTCGAACAGTCGCCGTCTCTGCACACCGGCCAGTTCCGGGCACGCGGTCGAGTCGACCCGGATGCCACCCTGCGACCGATCGGCTCCCCTGTCCCGCCGCCCGCGAACGCCACCGCCCATCCCAGACCAGGAGTGCTTCCCATGACGCAGAACCCAGGACACGACTCGCGCCGCGGATACGACGACCGCGAGTACGACCGGGGCTCCTACGAGCAGGGTGACCAGTCCGGTCACGACCAGGGCTCGTGGGACCAGGGCGCCTACGACCAGGGCGGTCAGGCCGCCGGCTCGTACGGGCAGGGCGGATACTCCGCAGGCGGATACGACCAGCGCGCCTACGAGCACGGCTCACACTCCGACGCCGGCCGGGGCCCCGACGCCTACGGCGGCGGCGAGGGCTACGACCCGCGCGCCTACGACCAGAACGGCGGCGACGCCGGCTACGGGCATGGTCACGCCGACCGCGGCTACCGTGACAGCGGCTACCAGCAGGGCGGCTGGGACCAGCGCGGCGGTCACGAGCAGGGCACCTACGGCCAGCCCTCCGGCTACCAGCAGGGCGGCTACGGCCAGGCCGGCGGGTACGACCAGCAGGGCTACGACCAGGGTGGCGGCTACGAGGCCGATCGCGGCTACCAGCAGGGTGACGCCGGGTACTACGCCGACGCCGACTACCGCGACGCGGGCTACCAGCAGGGCGGCTACGACCAGGGTGGTTACGCCCCGCGCAGCGGCGGCGCCTACCAGGGCGGATACGACCGCGGCGCCTACGACCAGGGCGCCTACCAGCCCGCCGGGTACGAGCAGGGATACGGCCAGGCCACGGCCGCGCCCACCTACGCCCCGACCGGCGTGACGCTGGTGCTCGAGGACGGTTCCAACCGCACGTTCTCGCTGCGCGACGGATCGAACGTCATCGGCCGTGGTCAGGACGCACAGTTCCGTCTCCCCGACACCGGCGTGTCCCGTCGCCACGTGGAGATCCGCTGGGACGGGCGGACCGCCCTCCTGCACGATCTGAACTCCACCAACGGCACCACCGTCAACGATGTCGCCGTGAGCAGCTGGGAACTCGCCGACGGTGACCGCATCCGGGTCGGCCACTCCGACATCACCGTCCGCTTCCAGTGACCGGTGCGCGGACGTGACACGTCCGCGCCCGCGCGCGGGGCAAGCGATGCGAAGCTGACACCTACGGATACCGACGCCCCGGCCCCGCCCCCATAGGATGTGACTCCATGAGTCGCCGCAGGCGTCGTGGGTCGATGCTGCGCGCGACCCCAGCCCACGCGACCCCGGACCACGACCACCCACGACGGAGGTGAACCGCTGTGCAGGGCATCGTGCTGCAGTTGACCCGCCTCGGGTTCCTGCTCCTGCTGTGGCTCGTCGTCTGGGCGGTGCTCCGTGCGCTCCGCAACGACGTGTTCGCCGCGACCGGTCAGCGACCCGTCCCCCGCTTCCAGCGCTCGGTTCGGGGGTCGGGCGGTGCCCCGAGAGCGAAGGGCGCGGCGCGATACCTCGTCGTCACGCACGGCGCACTCGCCAACACCCGCATCACCCTCGGTGCGCAGCCGGTTCTCATCGGGCGCGCCGCCGACTCCACGCTCGTCCTCACCGACGACTACGCCTCCGAGCGGCACGCCCGCATCTCGCGGCGTGGTGACGACTGGTACGTGGAAGACCTGGGCTCCACCAACGGCACCTACCTCGACCGCGGAAAGGTCACGACGGCGGTGAAGGTGCCCTTGGCCACGCCGATCCGCATCGGCAAGACCGTGATCGAGCTGCGCCCGTGACGCTCGTCCTGCGCTACATCGCGCGGAGCGACCGGGGACTGGTGCGCTCGAACAACGAGGACTCCGTCTACGCCGGCGCGCGTCTCCTCGCTCTCGCCGACGGCATGGGCGGGCACGCGGCCGGCGAGGTCGCCAGCCAGCTCGTCATCGAGGCCCTGCAACCGCTCGACGACGACGAACCGGGCGGTGACCTGCTCGGCAAGCTCGAGTCGGCCATCCGCAGCGGCAACGCCGCCATCGCCGACCAGGTCGACCGCTCCCCCGAACTCGACGGGATGGGCACGACGCTCACCGCCATCCTGTTCGCCGGCAACCGGCTGGCCCTGTGCCACATCGGTGACTCCCGCGGTTATCTGCTGCGCGACGGCGAGCTCAACCAGATCACCCGCGACGACACGTTCGTGCAGACCCTCGTCGACGAGGGTCGGATCACCGCCGAGCAGGCGCACACCCATCCCCAGCGGTCGCTGATCATGCGGGCGCTCACCGGCACCGAGGTCGAGCCGACACTCACCATCCGCGAAGCCCGCGCGGGCGATCGCTACCTGTTGTGCTCGGACGGTCTGTCCGACGTGGTGTCGGAGGAGACCATCGCGGACACGATGTCCTCGGTGGCCGACCACGGCGACTGTGCCGACCGCCTCATCGAGTTGGCGCTGCGCGGCGGCGGGCCGGACAACGTCACCGTCGTGGTCGCCGACGTCGTCGACGTCGACTACGGCGATCACCGTCCCATCCGGGCCGGGGCGGCCGGCGAGGGCGACGACGACTACACCCCCGACCCGACGACGTCGGCAGGCCGTGCCGCGGCCCTGCGCCCGCCGAAGGAGTCGCCCCGTCGCCCCACCGTCGAGCCCGAGGAGGTCGTCGAGCACCGCCGGCCGCGTCGGAAGTGGCTGTGGGCCCTGGTGGCCGTCGTCCTGATCGTGCTCGTCGTCGCCGGTGGATTCGTCGCCCGCTCGATCATCCGGTCCAACTACTACGTCGGCGAACACAACGGCGAGGTCGTCCTCTACCGCGGGATGCAGGGCTCCGTGCTCGGCATCTCCCTGAACTCGGTCAGCCTCACCGCCTGTGTGAGCGACCCGTCCTCGGCGACACCGACCATCACGTTCGCCGACGCCGACGCGGTCGAGTCGTCGTGTACCCCGCTGCGCGTCGCCGACCTGTCGCAGCCGAGCCAGAACACGGTCCGCGCGAGCAAGCCGAGCGTTCCCCTCGACGAGGCGAAGCAGAACGTGACCCTGCTGTCGCTGCTCCCGCTCTGCGGGGTCGGGACCACCGCCGCAGGGACCACGGGCACCGCCGTGCCGTCCTCGACACCACCGTCACCCACCCCGGCGACACCGCTCCCGCCGCCGGCGACGACCACCGTCCCGGGCCGACCCGGCGCCCCGCCCGCCTCGTCGCCCGCTCCCAGCTCCACCGTCGACACCAGTGTCGACCGTTTCGACGACAGCGGCCGCAAGATCTGTCGGGGGCACTGACATGTCGCAGGAATCGGTGACACCCGTGCCCACCTCCGGGCCGATCCGCCGTCCCACCGGACGACGGACGGAACTCGCGCTGCTCGCGCTGGTGTCCGTCGTGGTGGCCGCTGCGCTGATCAACGTCGAGGCCGCCCAGGAGCAGGAGCTGACCTGGGCCGTCGGCAAGTACCTCGTCGTGTTCGTCGCGCTGTACGGGTTCGCGCACATCGTCATCCGGCGCTTCGCGCCCTACGCCGACCCGCTGATCCTCCCGCTGGTCGCGATCATCAACGGCCTGGGGCTGGTCATCATCCACCGGCTCGACCTGGGGTCGGGACGCAACGGCGAGACCGCCGAGACGACGGCGTCGACATCGAACGCCGACCTGCAGCTGGTGTGGATGGTGCTGGGCATCATCGCGTTCACGCTGATCCTGGTGTTCGTCCGCGACCACCGCACCCTGTCGCGGTACAGCTACATCCTCGGCCTGTCGGGTCTGATCTTCCTCGCGATCCCCGTCCTGCTGCCGGCGTCGCTGTCGGAGATCAACGGCTCCAAGAACTGGATCCGCACGCCGCTGTTCAACATCCAGCCCGGCGAGTTCTCGAAGATCCTCATCATCATCTTCACGGCGTCGCTGTTGGTGTCCAAGCGCGACCTGTTCACCACCGCCGGGAAACACTTCCTCGGCATGGACCTGCCGCGCGCCCGCGACCTGGGGCCGCTGTTGGCGGCGTGGATCGTGACGATCGGGATCTTCGCGCTCGCCAACGATCTCGGCGGACCGCTCCTGATCTTCACGACGATCCTCGTGATGCTCTACGTCGCCACCGAACGTGTCGGCTGGGTGGTCATCGGTGCCGTGCTGTTCACCGTCGGCGCGGTGCTCGCCTACGAGTTGTTCCCCCACCTGCAGGTGCGGGTCCAGGTGTGGCAGAACCCCTTCAGCGATTTCTACGGTCAGGGGTATCAGGTCGGTCAGGGGCTGTTCGGCCTCGCGACCGGCGGCCTGTTCGGGACCGGCCTGGGCTCCGGACGCCCGAACATCGTGCCGTTCGCCAACACCGACTTCATCGTCGCCACCATCGGCGAGGAGCTCGGCCTCGTCGGTATGACGGCCATCCTCGGTCTGTACCTCATCCTGGTGGTGCGTGGCCTGCGCACCGGGATCACCGTGCGCGACAGCTTCGGCAAGCTCCTCGCGACGGGCCTGTCGTTCTCGATGGCGGTGCAGCTGTTCGTCGTCGTCGGCGGCGTCACCACCCTCATCCCGCTGACCGGCCTGACGACACCCTTCATGTCCTACGGCGGTTCGTCCCTGCTGGCGAACTTCGTCCTCGTCGCGCTTCTGGTGCGGGTGTCGAACGCCGCCCGTGAGCCCGACACGTCCAAGCGCCGGCAGGTGCCCGTCGCGGCCGCACAGACCCAGGTGGTGAAGCGCGCGTGAACGTCCCGATCCGACGCGTCGTCGTCGCCGTCATGGTGATGGTGGTCGCGCTGTTGGCGAACGCCACGTATGTCCAGGTGTTCAAGGCGGATTCGCTCCGCAGCGACCCCCGCAACCAGCGCGTCCTGCTCGACGAGTACTCGCGGCAGCGTGGTCAGATCACCGCCGGGCAGACGGTGATCGCGCAGTCGGTCCCGACGAACGACCGCCTCAAGTACCTGCGCGTGTACCCCGGCCGCGATGCCGCGGCCTTCGCACCGGTCACCGGCTTCTACTCGTTCCAGTACGGCAGCGCCGGCATCGAACAGGCCTACGACTCGCTGCTCAACGGCAACGACGACCGTCTGTTCGGTCAGCGCTTCCTCGACATGTTCTCCGGTCGGGATCCCCGGGGCGGCAACGTCGTCACCACGATCAAGCCCAACCTGCAGAAGGTCGCCTACGACGCGATGAACGCCGGGTGCGACGGCGGATGCCGCGGCTCCGTGGTGGCGATCGCGCCGAAGACCGGCGCCATCCTCGCGATGGTGTCGACGCCGTCGTACGACCCCAACCTCCTCGCCAGCCACGACGCCGCGGTGCGCGAGGCGGCGTGGAACCGGTGGAATCCCCCCGATGTCACCGACACCTCGCCGCAGCCGATGCTCGACCGCGCGATCGACCAGACCTACCCCCCGGGGTCGACGTTCAAGGTGATCACCACCGCCGCGGCACTCGCCCAGGGCGTGAACCCGGACACCACGCGGCTCACCTCGTCGAGCTCGATCACGTTGCCGGACACCACGACCAACCTCACGAACTACGACGGCGAGACGTGCCCGAACGCCTCGGGCGGTCAGGTGACCCTGCGCCAGGCGTTCCAGTACTCGTGCAACACCGCGTTCGTCCAGCTCGCCACCCAGCGCCTGGCGAACCCGATCGACTCGATCAAGTCGGCGGCGACGAAGTTCGGCCTCGACTCCGACACCCCCGACATCCCGATGTCGGTGGCCGGCTCCACCACCGGGCCCATCCCCGACCTGGCCGCCCTCGGGCAGAGCGCGATCGGCCAGCGGGACGTGCGGATGACGCCGCTGGAGAACGCGATGATCGCCGCGACCGTCGCCAACGGCGGTGTCCGCATGCAGCCGTACCTCGTCGACAAGCTGCAGGGCCCGGACCTCAAGACGCTGTACACGACCTCGCCGAACAGCATCGACGAGCCGATCTCGGCGCAGACGGCCGCGACGCTGACCAGCCTGATGATCGACTCCGAGCGGAACACCACGGGCTCCGGCGGGTCGTCGGTCACCATCGCGTCGAAGACGGGCACCGCCGAGCACTCGGCGACCTCCGACGCCTCGACGACCCCGTACGCCTGGTACATCGCGTTCGGACCGTCGAGCAACGCACAGATCGCCGTCGCGGTCATCGTGGAGAACGGCGACCGCGGCCTCCAGTCCACCGGCGGATCGTCGGCAGCGCCCATCGGGCGCAAGGTGATCGACGCGATGGTCGGGGGCAACCAGTGAGCCGCGGCGTGGTCCGCGGGCTCGACGCAGGGTTCGGGTCGGGGGAGAGGGGGCACGGATGAGTCTGCAGAGCGGGACGACGATCGCCGATCGCTACCGGTTGATGCGGCTGATCGCCACCGGCGGCATGGGCCAGGTGTGGGAGGGCCTCGACACCCGGCTGGACCGGCGGGTCGCGGTGAAGGTGCTGAAGTCGGAGTTCTCCGACGACGCGGAGTTCCTGCAGCGCTTCCGGATCGAGGCGACGACGACCGCCCGGCTGCACGACCCGGGCATCGCGAGCATCTTCGACTACGGCGAGACGCCGGACCGCCAGGGCGGTCCCGCGCTGGCGTACCTGGTGATGGAGTTGGTCAACGGTGAACCGCTCAACGCGGTCCTGGCCCGGTTGGGTCGACTGTCGCTGACCAACGCTCTGGACATGCTCGAGCAGACCGGTCGGGCACTGAACGCCGCGCACACCGCCGGCCTGGTCCACCGCGACGTCAAACCCGGCAACATCCTCATCACACCGACCGGACGCGTGAAGATCACCGACTTCGGCATCGCGAAGGCTGTCGACGCCGCGCCGGTCACCCAGACCGGGCTGGTGATGGGTACGGCGCAGTACATCTCGCCGGAGCAGGCCCTCGGTGAGGACGCGACGAGCGCGTCGGACGTGTACTCGCTCGGAGTGGTCGGCTACGAGTCGATCTCGGGTCGGCGCCCGTTCCTGGGTGACGGCGCGATCACCGTCGCGATGAAGCACATCCGCGAGACCCCTCCCCCGCTGCCGGCGGAACTACCGGGCGGGATCCGTGAGCTCATCGCCCTCACCATGGCCAAGGATCCGCACCGGCGGTACGCCGACGGCGGCGAGTTCGCCGACGCCGTCAGCGCGGTGCGGGCCGGTCGACGTCCACCGGCTCCGGGAGCCGGCGTGGGTCCGGTGGCACCGCCCCCGATGCACACACGGGAGATGTCGGCGCCGATCCCGCGTCCCGCGGGACCCCCGCCCCCGACGGCCACCTCGCGCCGTCCGATCCCCGCGGCCCCGCCCCCGGCCGACAACGGGTGGACCGCCGGGCAGAAGGCGCTCGCGGCCGTCGCCGTCCTGCTGCTCCTCGCCGCGCTCGGGCTGGTGGGCTACTGGCTGGCCACCAGCGGCAGCGGTGACGGGTCGACCACACCGTCGACGACCCCGTCGACGGTCACCCGGACGACCGAGGTCACCCCCACCCAGGACGAGACCACCACCACGACAACGGAGACCACGACCACCACCACGCCGCCGGAGACGACGACCACCACGACGCCCCCGGAGACCACCACCACCACGACGACGGCCGGCGGTCTCCTGCCGGACCTCGGCTCGCTGATCCCCGGTCTCGGGCAGAACTACGATGGCAGGGCGACCCCGACGCCGTTGGCCGGTCAGAGCACGGTCCCGGGGTCGTCCGGCGGTCCGAGCGAGAGAGGTGACTGATGACCACGCCGCGTCACCTCTCCGACCGCTACGAGCTCGGTGAGACGCTCGGCTTCGGCGGCATGTCCGAGGTGCACCACGCGCGTGACCTCCGGCTCCACCGGGACGTGGCCATCAAGGTGCTCCGGGCCGACCTGGCCCGCGACCCGAGCTTCTACCTCCGCTTCCGGCGGGAGGCCCAGAACGCCGCCGCCCTGAACCACCCGACGATCGTGTCGGTGTACGACACCGGTGAGGCGACGACGCCCGAGGGCCCGCTTCCGTTCATCGTGATGGAGTTCGTCGACGGCGAGACCCTGCGTGACGTGTTGCGCGCCCAGGGCCACGTGTCGCCGCGTCAGGCGATGACGTGGATGGCCGATGTCGCTGCGGCGCTGGACTTCTCGCACCAGAACGGCATCGTGCACCGGGACATGAAGCCCGCGAACGTGATGATCGACCGCGCCGGCGCGGTGAAGGTGATGGATTTCGGTATCGCCCGTGCGATGTCCGACGCGACCGGCTCGATGACGCAGACCTCCGCGGTGATCGGTACCGCGCAATATCTTTCGCCGGAGCAGGCCCGGGGCGAGAGCGTCGACGCCCGCAGCGACGTCTACTCGATGGGGTGCGTGCTCTTCGAACTCCTCACCGGCCAACCGCCGTTCACCGGTGACTCCCCCGTCGCCGTCGCCTACCAGCACGTGCGCGAAGACCCCCCGATCCCGTCGAGCATCCGCCGCGAGATCCCCTCCGTGCTCGACTCCGTGGTCCTCAAGGCGATGAGCAAGAACCCCGCCAATCGGTACCAGTCGGCGGGCGAGATGCGATCGGACCTGATGAAGGTCCTCGCCGGCGGACGACCGAGCGCACCGATGCTGCTGTCCGACGAGGACAAGACCGGGATCATCGAACCCGTCGCGCGTCACCGCCCCGGCCGGGCGGGCCCGACGTCGCATCGTCGACCCGACTCCGACGACGAACCGCCGCGGCGCACCGGTCGACGCGTCCTCGCGTTCGGTGCTCTCGCGACGGTGCTCGTGGTCGTGATCGCGCTGCTGCTGGTGCGCCCGTGGGCCGCCGACGACGACCAGGTCGCCATCCCCAACGTCTCCGACATGACGTCGACCCAGGCGCAGACGACGTTGAAGAACGCCGGATTCGAGGTCAACACGCTGCAGGAGCCCAGCAACGACGTCCCGTCCGGAAGCGTCACCCGCACGGCGCCGTCCGAGGGCGTCCGCGCCGACAAGGGGTCGGCGGTGACGCTGTACATCTCCAGTGGACCGCAGCGACAGGACCTCCCCGACCTGACCGGACAGACGCTCCAGGACGCCGAACGGGCCCTGAAGGAACTGGGTTTCACCGACGTGAAGTCGGCGCAGATCCCGTCGACGAACGACCTGCGCGGCAAGGTGGCCGGGCTGGCGCCGCAGAGCGGTACGTCGCAGTCGGTGAACACCACGATCACCATCCAGATCGGCACCGGCCCCCGCCAGGTGTCGGTACCGACGGTCACCGGGCAGACCACCGACGAGGCACGTGCGACGCTGCAGAACGCGCGGCTGCAGATGCAGACGCAGCAGGCCGACTCCGAGCAACCCGCAGGCACCGTGCTCAGCTCGACGCCGACCGCGGGCACACGGGTCGACGAGAACAGCACCGTGACGGTGACGGTCTCCCGCGGCAACCAGTTCCGGATGCCGGACCTCACCGGCAAGACGGTCCAGCAGGCGGAGGACACCCTCACCGCGGCCGGGTGGAAGAACACGACGTTGAACCAGGTCCCGCGCAACGTGGGACTGGGGAGCCCGGACACCGGTCGTGTGGTGGCACAGAAGCCGCCGACCGACAGCGTCGTCAACGACGATCAGGCCATCGAGGTCACCGTCGGGCAGGCGAGTCTGCTCCCGGGCTGAGCACCGGGCGGCCGACGGTCTACGCGACCGGTGCGATCGCCGACGCCATGGCCCGCTCGAGGTCGGCGACGAGCGACTCCGGCACGTCGTAGCCGGCGAGACGCAGCCAGTTGGCGAGCATCCGGTGCCCGCCCTGCGTGAGCACACTCTCCGGGTGGAACTGCACACCGTGGATCGGGAGATCGCGGTGGCGCATCGCCATCACGATGCCGCTCTCCGTCCGGCCGGTGACGACCAGCTCGTCGGGGATGGTCTCGGGCAGGACCGTCAGCGAGTGGTAGCGCGTCGCGACGAACGGATCCGCCAATCCCGCGAGGACGCCGTCGCCCTCGTGGTGGACGGTCGAGGTCTTGCCGTGCAACAGTTCCGGCGCCCGGTCGACGGTCGCACCGAACGCGGCACCGATCGCCTGGTGACCCAGACACACCCCGAGAACCGGGGTCCGCGTCAAGGCCGCGACCTCGACGATCGGCATCGTCGCGCCGGCGCGCTGCGGTGTGCCGGGGCCCGGGCTCAGCAGGATCGCGTCGAACCGGGCGACCACGGCGTCGAGGTCGTCGAGGCGGGGGTCGTCGTTGCGCCACACGGTGGCCGAGACGCCCAACTGTCCGAGATACTGGACGAGGTTGTAGACGAAACTGTCGTAGTTGTCGACGACGAGGACCGCCGGGGACGCGGCGCCGGTGTCGGAGCGGACCGTGCTCATCCGCCACACCGTACCCGCCGCTGTGCAGGTGGGATACCGTGGAGTCGTCTGTTCACAGTGAGGAAGCGATGCCGAAATCCAAAGTACGGAAGCGGACCGACTACACCATCAACCCGGCGAGCCGTACGCCGGTCAAGGTGAAGGTCGGCCCGTCGAGCCAGATCTACGTCAGCGCCATGTTGGGGCTGATGCTGCTCGGCCTGGCCTGGCTGATCGTCTTCTACCTCGTCGCGACACCGAGCAGCCTCGGGGCCGACGGCAAGGTGCTGCACTGGATGTACGCGCTGGGCGCCTGGAACTTCCTGATCGGCTTCGGCTTCATGATCACCGGTCTGTTGATGACGATGCGGTGGCGCTGACCACCGAATCCATCCCCAGCCTGGGGAATGACATGTGTGTCATTTGTCCCCACTGTGGACAGAGCCTGTGGACAACTCTGCCCACGGCGTGACGAGCTGGTCGACGCCGCGCCCTGCCGGCGTCGCGTTGATCGTCGGGGGACTCGTGCTGGCGGCCGGAGCCGTCGCGTCACTGTCCGATCCGGCCGGCACGGTGATCATGGGTGTCGCAGCGATCCTGCTCATCGCGACCGGGACGGGCGCGCTCGTCCTGCGCCCCCGCCTCGTCGTCGCGCCCTCTCTCATCCGGCTGCGGACCCTGCGGGGTGCGACGGAGTACACGCCGTCGGAGATCACCCGTATCCGCGCGGTGTCCACGGCGAGGCTCGGACGGAAGGTCCGGACCCTGGAGTTCGACCTGTCCGACGACAGGTTGGTGGTCCTCGGACGGTGGGATCTCGGCGGTCATCCCGACGACGTCGTCGACGCCCTCGCGACGGCTGGGTTCCGCGTCACGCGCTGAGCGTCACGCGCTGACGAGCAGGCAGATGGCCGCGGCGAGCACGCCCAGCGTGCCGATCGCCGCCCATCCCACACCGGACACCGATCGGGCGGTGCGGGTGCGGCCGGCGAGTGCCAGACCCGGGAGCATCAGCACACCGGCGGTGGCAGCGCCGCCGAAGACGAGGCCGCCCAGATGCGCCCACAGCGAGATGTTCGGGATCGTCACCGAGATGACGATGTTGATCACTATCAGTCCGACGATCTGGCCGGCGGGCATCTTGGCGCGCAGCACCGCCACCAGCAGTCCGCCCATCACCCCGTAGATGGCCCCCGACGCGCCCGCGGCCGCCACGTCCGGGCTGAACGCCAGCACCGCTGCGCTCCCCCCGAGCAGGGCGACCACGTAGATCCCGACGAATCGTGCTGTGCCCAGGGCACTCTCGAGTTCCCGCCCGAGGATGTAGAGCGTGAACATGTTCAGGCCGATGTGGATCAACGAGAAGTGCAGGAAGCCGGACGTGACGATCCGCCACACCTCGCCCTGACCGACGAACGGCCCGAACAGGACACCGTCGTAGAACAACCGCGAATCCGCGGGGTTCACGTTGCCGATCCCGTGCGCCTGCGCCGCGGTCAGCACGAAGACGAGGACGTTGACGGCGATGAGCGCGTACGTGGCGCGCGGGCGCGTCGTCCCGATGGTCATCGCACGGGGGGTCGACCCGCGCGCCTGGCGCACGCAGTCGACGCAGTGCTGACCGACCGCCGCGGGGGTCAGGCAATCCGGGCACGCCGGACGCCCGCACCGGGAGCATGCGAGTCCGGTCGGGCGGTCGGGGTGCCGCACGCACACCGTCCGCGGCGCGGACGGTGGCGGCGGGTACGGCTGGTTCAGCTGATCTCGACCTTCTCGATGACGACCGCGTCGAGCGGCTTGTCGCGACGGTCGGTGCTGGTGGTGGCGATGGCGTCGACCACGGCACGGGAGGCGTCGTCGGCGACGACACCGAAGATGGTGTGCTTGCGGTTCAGGTGCGGCGTCTTGGTGACGGTGATGAAGAACTGCGACCCGTTGGTCCCCGGGCCCGCGTTCGCCATGGCCAGCAGGTAGGGCTGATCGAACTGCAGCTCGGGGTGGAACTCGTCGCCGAACTGGTAGCCGGGGCCACCGGTGCCGGTGCCGGTCGGGTCACCGCCCTGGATCATGAACCCGTCGATGACACGGTGGAACACCGAGCCGTCGTAGAACGGACCGGAGTCGCCGCCCGAGGCGTTGGGCTGGCTGTAGTCCGCCGAACCGCTCGCGAGACCGGTGAAGTTCTCCACCGTCTTCGGGGCGTGGTTGCCGAACAGGTCGATGACGATGTCGCCGCGGTTCGTGTGCAGGGTCGCGGTCGCGGTCTTCTGTGGTGTGCTCACTCCCCCATCGTGCCATTCGTGCACGACCTGGCAGGCTTGTGCCCACGATGCCGCGGCCCGCCGCCGCGGCCGGAGATCGGAGCGCACACATGTCGAAGGCCACCACCGTCGCCACGACGGCCCTCGGTGTGCTGACCCCCTGGTCGGCGCCGGTGCGACTGCTGGCCGCCCGACGGGTTCTCGCCGCACGCCGCGATCGCACTCCGGGGGGCCCGATACCCACCCCGCGTGCACGCCGGGCTCGGCGTCGCCGCTCGCGGCTGCGCACCGTCGCCGGCGTCTCCGCGATCGGTGCCGTGGTCGCGGTCGGCGCCGTCGTCGTGGTGCGCAGCCGCACCCACACCCCGCCGCCCGTCGCCCCCTCTCCGCCGCGCGTCCAGGACGTCCCGACGGCGGATGCCGCGGAGACGGGTCCCGCCCCCGAGTAACCTGCAGGCGTGCATCCCGACGATCGCCCGACGTCACCCCCGCCGAGCGGGGAGATGACCCGCCCGCCCGGCGGCCGGTCCGCGCCCGGTGGTCCCCCGCAGGCTCCGCGCCACGCGGGTCCGTCCGGCGGGCCCCCGCCGGCCGGTCGGTCGATGCCACCCGGTCGGCCCATGCAGCAGCCGGGGCGGCCGATGCCCCCGCCCGGGCGTCCCGCACCGCCGCCACACCGGCCGATGGACACCGGGTCGCGGCCCGCCCCGCCGACCGCGTCGGTGCCCCGTCCCGGCGACAGCGGATCGCTCGCCTACTCACAGCAACCGCCGCGACGGGGGCCCGCGCCCGACGAGCGTCCGACGACCGTCTACACGGACACCCCCGGCCGCACGCAGGCCGAGAACGACACGGCCCCCGACGACCCGGAATCGAGTTCGATGACCGCCGCGCCGAAACCCTCGACGAACATCCTGTCGATCGTCGCCCTGGTCCTGTCGTTCCTCGGCGTCACCGCCCTGTTCGGCATCGTCTGCGGCCACGTCGCCCGCGGTCAGATCCGTCGCCGCAAGGAGTACGGCGAACCGCTCGCGACCGCGGCGCTGTGGATCGGCTACGCCTACGTCGCGACGGTGGTGCTGTGTCTCGTCGTCTATCTGGCGATCGCCGGCCAGGGCTCCTGATCTCGTCCCGTCCCTGACGGCCCCCGCGTCACCGACCGGGCAGGGATGCGCGCGCGACGCGCGGTGATCCGCCGCCACCGATCGACGTCGGCCCGTTGTCGTCGACGACGGCCAGGGCCACCATGATCCGCTGGACGTCACGTTCCCACGGTGTGTTGTCGCGCACGCGCTGTGCGAACGGGTAGCCGTGGTCGGCGGCGAAGCGGTCGGCGAACGATCCTGCCGGTCCACGCTCGGTCACGAACCCGAACGACGCCCCGCCGGTCGAGTCGGCGATGTAGGCGCCGAAGTTCTGCATCGTCCACGCCAGCTGCCGTCCCGGCTCGGTCTCCAGGCCCATCCGGGACAGGTCCACATCCGCCGGGATGGCGAGCAGCGACCCCATCCGCATCGCCGCGTTCTGGTTGTTGCCCAGGGTCCCGTATCCGCCGACCGAGCCCGCGTCCGACGTCGCGGCCGGCCAGCGGAAGCACTGCGCCTCGGTACGGCACCGGAACAGGACCTGCGCGGTGTCGACGAGCACCCGCAGGGCATGGCGGGGGCCGGTCGGTCGGCCGGGCGCGAGGTCACCCAGGCGCAGCACACCGCCCGGACTGCCGGTCAGACCCGCGCCCCCGGGCCGGCGCGACAGCCCGTCCCCGTAGATGTCGATCGGGCCGCTCGTGTCCATCGCCGTGGCGGCGCTCCCGACGCGGCAGCGCGCGAACGGCACGACGTCGCGCAGCGTCCGCCCGTCGGCCATGAGGATCGCGGCCCCCTCGTTCTCGTTCGACGTACCGACGACGTAGTCGCGGGGTATCGGTGCGGAGAACAACACCGGACCCCCGGTCCCACAGCGGCTGCGACCACTCCACCCCGCGCTGGACGCGTGGACCGCCGTCGACGGGGCATCGGGGGTGAAGATCAGGTGATTGCCGTCGTCCTGGGGCATCGGCGCCCACTGGTCTCCCCGCGGCACGGCCGGCAGGCCGGCGGGGACATAGCGGGCCCCGGTGCCGATCGGGGTGTTCCAGACACTGGTGGCGGCAAAGGGTTGTCGCAGCACGTCGGCGAGGGCCGCGGCGGACGCCGTCGGAGCAGGTGCCGTGCCGACCGCCACGATCGTGATCCCCAGCAGCGCCAGACGGCGCGTCCCCCGTGCGAGCGCCGACAACGACCCGACCGTGCCCGACGTCGTCTTCGCCACGACGAGTGACGCTACGGTCGAACAGATGACACGGGGAAGATGTTCTTCGTCGCGGTCGGGTACCGATCCGGTGACGAGAAGGTTCGCCGAGAGGCGGTTGTGGAGCCTAGGAGATTCGAACTCCTGACATCTGCCTTGCAAAGGCAGCGCTCTACCAACTGAGCTAAGGCCCCGGCCCGGATCAGCTCCGGTGGTTCGGGAGGGAGTGCCACACCTGGGTGTTGCGTCGCGACTCGGCGATCAACGCGACCACCACGAGTGCGACACCGGCACCGGTGAGAACCGCGATCCGCATGGTGGATCCGTCCTCTCCTGTGGGCCTAGGAGGACTTGAACCTCCGACCTCTTCGTTATCAGCGAAGCGCTCTAACCGCCTGAGCTATAGGCCCGTGAACCTCGTGGGTCAACCGGACAGAGGCTACCGGACACACGGGACCGGCGACAAAACGGCTGTCAGTCGCGGTCGGCGAGGGTGACCTCGACGCCACCGACCAGGTCCGCGCTCATGTTGTAGATGAACGCACCGACGGTCGTGAGCGCGGTGAACACGATGACGTACAGAGCGCCCACGCCGGCGGCGATGCCGAAGACGGTGCCCGCGGTGATCTCGAACGACGACTCGGTGGTGTTGTCGCTGGAGACCAGCTGACCGAACGAGTTGTTGATCTGGTCCCAGACGCCCATGCCGTCGAGAACCACGTAGAGCACGCCGATCGCGATCATCCAGATGAGGAAGAGCGCGATCGCGAGCACTGCGGACACCTTGAACGTCGACCACGGGTCGATCCGGCGGAGCTGCACCGCGGCACGCACAGGCCCCCGGTGAGCCGCGGGGAACGCCTCCGCAGACCGCGCCGTCGGAGCGGTCGCCGGATGGTGGATCGCGTCGAGATCGGGCAGGTCCTCCGGGACCTGGTTTCGACCGATGTTGCGGGTCGGTCCGTCGATGATCTTGCCCGTCAACGAGTTCCGTCCACGGTCGGCGCCCGGCTGACCCGCGGCCGCGTCGGCCGGCACCCCGCCGTCCTTGTCGAGCTTGGCGATCGGCGCTCGGACCGTGGCGTCCTGACCGGGCGGCTTGGGTGCCGCACTCCCGGTCACGAGCGGTCGCTGCGGACGCGGCGGCTCCGGCGGCGTGGTGTCACCGGGACCCGGCTGCTGGGACGGCCCGGGCGAGCTCACCGGGGCGGCACCGACGCGCTGCCACGGCGGGACTCCCCCCGGGCCGGTGCCCGGGTTCGAGCGCTGCCCCTGCTCGTCCGACCGACCCTGATCGTCGGACCGAGCCTGTCCGGATCGTCCCTGGTCGTCCGGCCGGGCCTGATCGGATCGATCCTGATCCGGTCGGTCCTGGACGGAGGAGCCCGGGGTGTTCCGGCCGTCGGGGTCGCGGGGTGTGCTCACGTGCGCTCCTGTCGGTGCGGGTGTCCGGTCACTCGACCTCGTCGGGCTCGTCGGCGTTCCGGGCGATGGCCAAGAGGGTAGTTCCCTCGTCGAGGTTCATCAGGCGGACACCCTTGGTCTGACGGCCTGCCTTGCGGACCTGCTTCGCCAGGGTACGGATGACACCGCCACCGGAGGTGATCGCGTACAGCTCGCTGCGGTCGTCGACGATGAGCGCACCGACGAGGTCACCGCGACGCCGGTCGTACTGGATCGTCAGCACACCCTTGCCGCCCCGGCCCTGCACCGGGTAGTCCGACATCGCGGTCCGCTTCGCGTAGCCGCCGGCGGTCGCGACCAGCAGGTAGGTGTCGTCGGCCACGACGTTGAGCGACAGCAACTCGTCGTCGTCGTTGAACCGCATGCCCTGGACGCCGGAGGTCTGCCGACCCATCGGCCGCAGGGCCTCGTCGGTCGCGGAGAACCGGATCGACTGACCCCGCTTGGAGACGAGCAACAGGTCGTCGTCGGCGCTGCACAGCCGGGCACCGACCAGTTCGTCCTCGCCGCGCAGGTTCACCGCGATGATCCCGCCCGAGCGGGCCGAGTCGAAGTCGGTGAGACGCGACTTCTTGACCAGACCTCCTCGGGTGGCAAGGACGAGATAGGGGGCGTCCTCGTACCCCTTGATCTGGATGACCTGAGCGATGCGCTCCTCGGGCTGGAAGGCGAGGAGGTTGGCGACGTGCTGTCCGCGGGCAGTGCGGTTCGCCTCGGGCAGCTCGTAGGCCTTCGCCCGGTAGACCCGGCCCTTCGTGGTGAAGAACAGGATCCAGTCGTGTGTGGAGCAGACGAAGAAGTGGGCGACGATGTCGTCCTGCTTCAGCCCGGCGCCCTGCACGCCCTTCCCGCCGCGCTTCTGGCTGCGGTAGAGGTCGGTCTTGGTGCGCTTGGCGTACCCCGTCTCGGTGATGGTGACGACCACGTCCTCACGGGCGATGAGGTCCTCGTCGGTCACGTCGCCGTCGGCGGCCACGATCTGGGTGCGCCGCTCGTCGCCGAACTTGTCGACGACCTCGCGCAGCTCGTCACGGACGATCGCGCGCTGACGTTCCGGCTTGTCGAGGATGTCCTTGTAGTCGGCGATCTCGCGCTCGATCTCGGCGAGGTCGTCGATGATCTTCTGACGTTCGAGGGCCGACAGACGTCGCAGCTGCATCGCCAGGATCGCGTCGGCCTGGATCTCGTCGATGTCGAGCAGACCGATCAGGCCGGCACGCGCCTCCTCGGTGTTCGACGACGCGCGGATGAGCGCGATGACCTCGTCGAGGGCGTCGAGCGCCTTGACCAGGCCGCGCAGGATGTGGGCGCGTTCCTCGGCCTTGCGCAACCGGTACCGGGTGCGTCGGATGATCACGTCGAGTTGGTGGGCGACGTAGAAGCGGATCATCTGGTCGAGTCGCAGCGTGCGCGGCACGCCGTCGACGATCGACAGCATGTTCACGCCGAAGCTCGTCTGCAGCTGGCTGTGCTTGTAGAGGTTGTTCAGCACCACCTTGGCGACGGCGTCGCGCTTGAGGGTGACGACGACGCGCATACCGACGCGATCCGACGACTGGTCCTCGATCTTGCTGATGCCCTTGAGTTTCCCGTCGTTGACCTGCTCGGCGATCGACACGATCATCCGGTCCGGGTTCACCTGGTAGGGCAGTTCGGTGATGACCAATGTCGTGGCGCCGGTGCGGGATTCCTCGACCTCGACGACGCCGCGCATCCGGATGCTGCCGCGGCCGGTGGTGTAGGCCTCGGTGATCCCGGTGGTGCCGACGATCAGTCCTGCCGTCGGGAAGTCGGGTCCCTTGATGCGCTCCATGCACGCCGCGAGCGTCGACTCGTCGTCGGCGTCGTGGTTGTCGAGCGCCCAGAAGACCGCGTCGGCGACCTCGGTCAGGTTGTGCGGCGGGATGTTTGTGGCCATGCCGACCGCGATGCCGCCCGAGCCGTTGATGAGCAGGTTCGGGATGCGGCTGGGCAGGACGGTCGGTTCCTGGGTCTTGCCGTCGTAGTTCGGCGTGAGATCGACGGTCTCCTCGTCGATGTCGCGCAGCATCTCCATCGCCAACGGCGTGAGGCGCGCCTCGGTGTAGCGCATCGCGGCCGCGCCGTCATCGCCGCGGGAGCCGAAGTTGCCCTGGCCGTCGATGAGCGGATACCGCATCGACCACGGCTGGGCCAGACGCACCAGGGCGTCGTAGATCGCGGTGTCGCCGTGCGGGTGGTAGTTGCCCATGGTCTCGGCGACGGGCTTGGCGCACTTGACGTAGCTGCGGTCCGGGCGGAATCCCGCGTCCCCCATGGCGTAGAGCAGGCGGCGGTGCACGGGCTTGAGGCCGTCACGGACCTCGGGCAGGGCGCGGCCGACGATGACGCTCATCGCGTAGTCGATGTAGCTGCGCTGCATCTCCTGCTGGATGTCGACCGGTTCGATGCGGTCGCCGCCGGAGTCGTCGGTGGTGCCGCCGGGCGGCAGGGTGGTGTCGGTCATCAGTTCACTTTCCTTGTACGGCGCCGTGTTTCACGTGAAACGAACGGCGTCATCACACGTCGAGGAAACGCACGTCCTTGGCGTTGCGGGCGATGAAGCTGCGGCGGGCGACGACGTCCTCACCCATGAGGACGCTGAACAGCTCGTCGGCGGCCGCGGCGTCGTCCAGGGTCACCTGCCGGAGCACGCGGACCTCGGGGTCCATCGTGGTCTCCCACAGCTCCTTGGCGTTCATCTCGCCGAGACCCTTGTAGCGCTGGATGCCGTCGTCGGGGTTGATCTTCTTGCCCGCCGCGCGCCCGGCCTCGAGCAGACCGTCCCGCTCACGGTCGGAGTAGGCGAACTCCGGGTCGGCGCCCTTCTGCCACTTCAACTTGTAGAGCGGCGGCTGGGCGAGATAGACGTGGCCGTGTTCGACCAGCGGCCGCATGAAGCGGAACAGCAGCGTCAGCAGCAACGTCGAGATGTGCTGGCCGTCCACGTCGGCGTCGGCCATCAGCACGATCTTGTGGTAGCGCAGCTTCGCGAGATCGAACTCGTCGTGGATGCCGGTACCGAACGCGGTGATGATCGACTGCACCTCGGCGTTCTTCAGCACGCGGTCGATACGGGCCTTCTCGACGTTGATGATCTTGCCGCGGATGGGCAGGATCGCCTGGTACATCGAGTCGCGGCCGGACTTCGCCGAGCCGCCGGCGGAATCGCCCTCGACGATGTACACCTCGCACTTGGACGGGTCGTTGCTGCGGCAGTCGGCGAGCTTGCCGGGCAGACCGCCGATGTCGGTCGCGCTCTTGCGACGCACCAGCTCTCGCGCCTTGCGCGCGGCGAGACGTGCCTGAGCGGACCCGACCGCCTTGTTGATGATGATCTTCGCCTCGGCGGGGTTCGACTCCAGCCAGTGCGCCAGGTGCTCGTTGGACACCTTCTGCACGAAGCTCTTCACCTCGGTGTTGCCGAGCTTGGTCTTCGTCTGCCCCTCGAACTGCGGATCGGCGACCTTCACCGAGATCACCGCCGCGAGACCCTCACGGATGTCGTCACCGGTGAGCTTGGGGTCCTTGTCCTTCAGGAGCTTCTTGTCCAGCGCGTACTTGTTGACCGTGCTGGTGAGGGCGGCGCGGAACCCCTCTTCGTGGGTACCACCCTCGTGGGTGTTGATGGTGTTCGCGAAGGTGTGGACCGACTCGGAGTACCCGCCGTTCCACTGCATCGCCACCTCCAGCTCGTGGCCGGTGCCCTTCGCGGTGAACCCGACGATCGATGCGTGGATCGGACTCTTCGTCCGGTTGAGGTGGGCGACGTAGTCCATCAGGCCACCGGGGTAGTGGTACGTCCGGGTGCGGGGCTTGCCCGGCTCCTTCTTCTCCGTGTCCGGGCCCGGCTCGACGACGGCATCGGAGTCGGCGGCGTCGTCGGTGGACTCGGCCGCCGTCGTGCTCTCGATGGACTCGGCCTGCTCGACGTCGTCGACGTCGTTGACGATCTTCGCGCGCTCGTCGGTCAGGGTGATGGTGAGTCCCTTGTTGAGGAACGCCATCTCCTGCAGACGCCGCGCGATGGTCTCGAAGTTGTAGTCGGTGGTCTCGAAGATGTCCGGGTCGGCCCAGAACCGCACCGTCGTGCCCGTCTTCCGTGTCGCCGCACCCTTCTCGAGGGGGCCCGGGACCGCGCGGTCGTAGGTCTGCGACCAGTGGCTGCCGCCGTAGGCGATGGCCAGCTCGACCTTCGTCGACAGTGCGTTCACCACGGAGATGCCGACGCCGTGCAGGCCGCCGGAGACCGCGTACGCCTCGGAGTCGAACTTGCCGCCGGCGTGCAGCTGGGTCATGACGACCTCGACGGTGGGCACACCGGTCTTGTGCATGTCGGTCGGGATGCCGCGGCCGTCGTCGACGACCTGCACGCCTCCGTCGGCCAGGATCGTCACGTCCACCTGCGACGCGAAGCCCGCCATCGCCTCGTCGACGGAGTTGTCGACGACCTCCCAGATCAGGTGGTGCAGGCCGCGTTCACCGGTGGAGCCGATGTACATGCCGGGCCGCTTGCGGACCGCCTCGAGACCCTCGAGGATGCTGATGGAGTCGGCGCCGTAATCGCTGCCGGCCTTCTTCGGCGATCGGGTGGGCTTGCTGGTGCCGTTGGTGTCCGCCACGAGTGGGGTCCGCTCCTTGTCCTCGCCGGAGCCCCGCCGGGTGGGGGTCGGGATCCGGGCTGGTCGATCTGCTCGCACACGCCTGCGCCCCGAGTCGGGGCAGTACCGGTCCATACTACTGCCTCACCTGTGCGGAAACGGCCTTGCAGCCCGTCTGACGCGCCCGCTGACGGATTTTCTGGCCGAAATCCAGGGGCGCTTGACGTCGGACGCGCCTGCGCGCCGTCTCGGGCCGCTGATGATGTCCTCCGACACACCCGCTCGAGACCCGTCGCCACCCGTCGGCGCGACCTACCCGTAGGTGTCGCGCGGACCACGCCCGGGCACCGTCCGGGTGCCCTTCCGCCACGACGGGGCCCGGGGCCCGGTGATGCGCAGGGACACCACCACGTCCCGTCCCACCGCCGCGGCGATCTTCGCGAGGATGTCGCGCTGGACCAGACGGAGCTGGGTGGCCCACGCCGTCGACTCGGCGGTCACAGACAACACACGGTCACGCAGATCGGTGGGCTGCGCATGGGCCGCGATGTCGTCGCCGACGATCCGGTCCCACGCCGCGAACACCTGCCCCTCCCCCAGCTTCGGCTGCCAGCCACGGCTCCTGGCCAGTGCCCCCGCCGCGGATCCGAACGGTTGCGGGTCCCGACCGTCGGGTCGAGCACCGGACCAGCGTCGACGACCGCGACGGGGAGACGGGGCCGACGACCTGCCGTGGCCCACGGCCTTGCCGGCGGCCTTCGCCGCCTCGCGCGCGTCCTCGAGCGCCTTGCGGGCCAGCTCGTGACCGGACGAGTACGAGCCGGGGGGATTCGCTGCGGGTTCGTCATCCATCCGCGGCCTCCTCCGTCGTGCCGGTGTCCCCGATCAGATGGGACTCTCGGACATCATGATCGTCGTCGACGCCGACGGCCAGACGACGACCGACCACGGCCCCCGGGATGTCGTCACCCACCGCGGCGGTCACCAGGACCTGTTCCACCGACTCGGCGAACGTGGTCAAGGCCGCCCGACGGGAGGCGTCGAGTTCGGCGAACACGTCGTCGAGAACCACCACGGGTTCGGCACCGTCGTCGCGGATGAGCTGCACCGAGCCGAGCCGAATCGCCAGGGCCAGGGACCACGACTCACCATGACTGGCAAAACCTTTCGCGACCTGGCCGTCGAGCAGGATGTCGAGGTCGTCGCGGTGTGGCCCCACCAGGCACATACCGCGGTCGATCTCCTTCTGCCGGGCCTGGGCCAGCCGCGTCAGCAACGTCGCCTCGATGAACTCCACGTCGGCGCGCCCGTCGGCCGGGACCACCTCGTCACCTGCCGCGGGCCGATACCGCAGATCCACCGGTCGTGATGCCGGCGCCAGCGTGGCGTACTCGCCCGCGAAGTGCGGGCGCAGTCGGGCGACGGTGTCGATGCGGCCGGCGGTGACGGTCGCACCCAGGTTCGCCAACTGTGTGTCCCAGACGTCCAGGGTGCTGATCACCGACTCCGCGGACGACCCCCCGGATCGGAGTGCGGACGCGGCGGTCTTCAGCAGGGCCGACCGTTGTCGTAGGACCCGGTCGTAGTCCGATCGCGCAGCCACCATCGCCGGGCCCGCGAGGGCGGAGAGCTCGTCGGTGAGACGCCGACGTTCCGCCGGTTCACCCCGCACCAGGGCGAGGTCCTCCGGTGCGAACATCACCGACCGGAGGATCCCGACGACGTCCCGTGCACGTCGGGACGGCGCCCCGTTCACGGTGGCCCTGTTCGCACGACCCGGGCTGATGACCACCTCGACGGTGAGCTCGCGACCGGCGTTGACGATGGTCGCCGACACCGCCGCGGCGTCCGCCCCCGTGCGAACCAGCGCGGCGTCCGTGCCGACGCGATGGGAGCGGAGGGTTGCGACGTAGTTCAGTGCCTCGACGAGGTTGGTCTTCCCGAAACCGTTGCGCCCCACGATGATCGTCGCGCCGGGTCCGAGATCGACCTCGACGCTGCGCCAGGACCGGAAGTCACGCAGGCGCAGGGAACGGACGAACACGACGGCAGATCAGGCGAGGAGATCGGTGCGGTCAGGAATCCGCCGGGCGCACCGCATGCCCGCCGAACTGCTGACGCAGCGCGGACACGGCCTTGAGTGTCGGCGAGCCCGACTCCTGACGCGACGCGAACCGCGCGAACAAGGCCGCGGAGATCACGTTCGCCGGCACCGAGTGCCGGATCGCCTCCTCGACAGTCCACCGTCCCTCACCGGAATCGGTGGTGTAGTCCGAGATCTCGGCCAGACCCGGGTCCTGCTCGAGTGCGTCCACCAGCAGTTCGAGCAACCACGACCGGATGACGGTGCCGTGCGTCCAGGCGCGCAGGGTCCCGGGCACGTCCTCGATGAGGGACTCGGCGGAGAGGAGTTCGTACCCCTCCCCGTAGGCGTGCATGAGGCCGTACTCGACGCCGTTGTGCACCATCTTCGCGTAGTGGCCCGCACCGACCGGTCCGGCGTGGACGAACCCACCCGCACGATCACCCTCGGGACGGAGTGCGTCGAAGATCGGCATGGCCTTCTCGATGTCCTCGGGTGACCCGCCGGCCATCAGGCCGTAGCCGTTCTCCAGACCCCAGACGCCGCCGGAGACACCGCAGTCGATGTAACCGATCTTGTTGGCGGACAACAACTCTGCGTTGGGCGCGTCGTCGGTGTATCGAGAGTTGCCACCGTCGATCACCAAATCGCCGGGTTCGAGCAGTTCGCCGAGCGACTTCACCGTCTCGCGAGTCGGGTCACCGGACGGCACCATCACCCACACCACACGCGGCGCGGTGAGCGCGGCGACGAGATCCTTCAGCGAGTCGACGTCGCTGACCTCCGGGCGGGGGTCGTAGCCGACCACCTCGTGTCCGGCTCCCGCGATCCGACGCCGCATGTTGGCGCCCATCTTTCCGAGACCGATCAGACCGAGTTGCATGGCCGCACATCCTCTCCCGATCAGCCCGGCAGGCGGACCGGCATCAGCAGGTAGGTGAACTCGCTCGACGGTGCCGGGTAGGCACCGCTGTCGTCGGGGACGGGGGCGTCCTCGCCGGCCGGACGCAGCACCGCGGGCCGGCTGGGTGTGGTGAAACCGAACTCGACGGTCGAACTGTGCAGCGCAGAGAGACCGTCCAGCAGGTAGGTGGGGTTGAAGGCGATGGTCAGGGGCTCGCCGTGGAAACCGACGGGTACCTCCTCCTCGGCCTTGCCCGCGTCGTCCCCGCCGGCGGTCAGCTGCACCGATCCCTCGGAGAACTCCAGGCGGACCTGGGCACCGCGTTCGGCCACGAGGGCCACACGCTTGATCGCGTCGGTGAGCTCGGCGATGTCGACCGTCGCCATCGAGGTGTGCGAGGTGGGCAGCAGCTGCCGGAACTTGGGGAACTCCGCGTCGAGCAGGCGCGTCGTGGTCTGCCGTCCCTGCCCGAGGATGCCCAGGAGTCCCTCGGCGCCGATGGTGCCGGGAGACCCCAACGCCAGGGAGACCGGCGACCCGTCGGATCCGGCGGATCGTGCGGACTCCGAGAGCGTCTTCGCCGGTACCAGGACGGCGGCCGTGTCGGTGCCGGACGGCTGCCACGTGAGCTCGCGTACCGCGAGACGGAAGCGGTCGGTCGCGGCGAGCACGACGGTGTCGTCCTCGATCTCGACGCGGATGCCGGTGAGCATCGGCAGCGTGTCGTCCTTGCCGGCGGCGACGGCGACCTGGCCGATCGCCTCGGCGAAGACCTCGGCCGGGATGGTCCCGGTGACACCCGGGACCTCCGGGAGGCTCGGGTAGTCCTCGACCGGCATGGTCGGGAGCGAGAAACGCGAACTGCCGCAGTTGATCACGACGCGAGACCCGTCGATCGCGACGTCGACCGGCTTGGCGGGCAACGACCGCGTGATGTCGGCGAGGAGCTTGCCGGAGACGAGCACGCGGCCCTCGTCGGCGACCTCGGCCGAGATGTCGACCTGGGCGGAGACCTCGTAGTCGAACCCGGAGACGGTCAGACCCGAGTCGCCCGCGGTGAGGACGACGCAGCCGAGGACCGGGACCGGTGGACGGCTCGGCAGGCTGCGGGCCACCCAGGCGACGGCGTCGGCGAACTCATCGCGTGTGACACGGAACTTCACCGCGTTCGACCCTCCCGTACCCGCCGGCCACGTCGGACGTGGCTGATGCTCGATGTGCGCCCCACTCTAGAACGCTGTGACCCGCGTCGTGGTCAACGGGTGCGGATCGCTCTCGGGCGGAGGCCTCCGCCCGTCCGGGGTGGGGACACAGCTCTGTCCACATCGCTTCTTTCAAAGACTCTCTTCGAGAGAGAACTTCATGACAGTCATAGCGGCTGTGCAATCTGTGGACAGGAGCCTCGCGGTGCAGTTCACGTCGCGCGTCGGGATGTGGACGTTGTGTGCACCGTCACCACACCGATGCCACGGGGTTGTGCACGCGTCGGTTCCTGTTCATCGAACTCCACGTCCGATCCACAGGACAGCGGGGTTATCCACCGAGTTATCCACAGCTGGGGAATCGTCCGTCCGGAGGACACGACGGCGCGCTCGGCCGCGTGAAGTGTCGACTGAGGGTCGAGAGATGACGGTGTGTCCGCCCCCGATGGGCGGGCCGGCGTCAGGGGTGCGAGCGCTGCTTGATGCGCGCGGTGAGCTCCTGGACGTAGTCGTAGACCTTGCGCCGCTCGGCCATCTCCTTGCGGATCTTCTTGTCCGCGTACATGACGGTCGTGTGGTCCCGATCGAACGTCTCGCCGATCTTGGGCAGCGACAGGTCGGTCAGTTCGCGACACAGGTACATCGAGATCTGACGAGCCTGCGCGATGGACCGTGTCTTCCCGGGGCCCCGGAGCTCGTCCACGCTGATCCCGAAGTACTCGGCGGTGATGGCCAGGATGGTCGGGGCGTTGATCTCGACGCTGCCGGTGTCGGGCAGGAGCGCCTGCAACACGATCTCGGCCAGCGACAGGTTCAGTTCCGCACTGTTCAACGACGCGAACGCCGTCACACGGATCAGTGCGCCCTCGAGTTCGCGGATGTTGCGTTCGATCTTCGAGGCGATCAGTTCCAGGACGTCGTCGGGGACCTGGAGGTTGTCCATCTGCGCCTTCTTGCGCAGGATCGCGATCCGCGTCTCGAGTTCCGGCGGCTGGACGTCGGTGATGAGGCCCCACTCGAACCGGGTCCGCAGCCTGTCCTCGAGGGTGGCGAGCTGCTTGGGCGGGCGATCGGACGAGACGACGATCTGCTTGTTCGCGTTGTGGAGGGTGTTGAAGGTGTGGAAGAACTCCTCCTGGATGCCCTCCTTGCCGACGAGGAACTGGATGTCGTCGACGAGCAGGACGTCGACGTCGCGGTAGCGACGTTTGAACGCGACCCGACGGTCGTCACGCAGGGAGTTGATGAAGTCGTTCGTGAACTCCTCGGTGGAGACGTACTTGACCTTCATCCCCGGGAACAGCCGCTGGGCGTAGTGCCCCGCGGCGTGCAGCAGGTGTGTCTTGCCCAGTCCGGACTCGCCCCAGATGAAGAGCGGGTTGTACGCCCGCGCCGGCGCCTCGGAGATCGCTACCGCGGCGGCGTGCGCGAAGCGGTTGGACGCGCCGATGACGAAGGTGTCGAACGTGTACTTGGGGTTGAGGCTGCTCGGGTCGCCGGGGCCGGGGTTGAACCAGCTGGACCAGTCACCGTCGCGGCCCTCGGGCGTTCCCGGTGCCGTGGTGCGCACCGGTTCGGGGCCGACCGGCTCGTAGCGGTGGTCGACCGCGGTGTCACGTCGATCGGCGAAGGTGTCCGAGAACGCGTCGAGGCCCTCGGCGGCGTCCGGGGTGCGGATGCCCTCGACGGGGGCGGACGGCACCGCGGCGGGTTCGGCGTCGGGGTCGATGCGGACGCCGAGGTCGACCTCGCGACCGAGATGGGTGCTCAGCGAGGCGCGGATCGGTTCACGCAGGGTGCGCTCGATCTGCTCCTGCACCCGTGCCGACGGGACGGCGAGGAGTGCGAAGCCCTCGACCAGCGTCAGCGGCTGGACCAGGGAGAGCCACGCCTTCTGCTGGCGGGTCAGTTCCTCCCCGGTGTCGGGGGTGGCGGTGAGGTCGACGAGGACGCGCTGCCAGATCTCGGGGAAGGACTCGCGGTGGTACCCGTCGCGATCGGATGGATCGAGCTGATCGCGGTCGGTGCTCACTGGATCCCTCCCGGCAGCGTTCGACGCAGCCACTGTGCGTCGTGGGCAGCTGCGCACTGCTCGACCACGGCCGCGTACTCATCGTGGTCGGGCGACGCTCGATTGTCCACACGGTTATCCACAGCTGTGGACAGGATGCGGATCACGCGACGCCCCGGATCCGACCCGTCGGGGACCCCGTCGTCCGAGAGAAGCTAACAGACTCGTCGGGGTGTGCTCAACAGTTCGCACCACACCGGGCCCGGAGTTTCAACGACCGCGCAGTACACGGCGTGTCGACCGGCGTCGACGCCGTCGTGATCCGGCTGTGATCGGGGCGTCGTCGCTGGTAGTCGGCCATACGGCGGTTTGACGGTGCCGAATGCGATCAGTAGTCTCGCAGGGTCGCCGAGGTGTGATCGTCGTGAGTGCGTGATCGTCGGCCCACCGGTCTCCCCGGTGCCCGGTCACCACCCGCGACGACGGTCCACGGCAGGAGACCATCACCGATGACCCCATCGTGCACGCGCCGGTCGGCGCCGTGTGCGCGGAGGTCGAGATGAACGAGGAGTTCTCGCGTGGCCAAGGGAAAGCGCACCTTCCAGCCCAACAACCGCCGTCGTGCCCGTGTGCACGGGTTCCGTCTGCGGATGCGGACCCGCGCCGGCCGCGCCATCGTCAACGGTCGTCGCCGCAAGGGCCGCGCGAGCCTGACCGCCTGAGTTCCGCGGCCCACGGGCTCGCGGACGCCTGCATCGTGCTGGCCCGGCATCGACGGATCTCCCGGAGTTCCGACTACACCCGCGCACTCCGAAGGGGTGTGCGGGTTCGTCGTGCCGACATCCAGGTGCATGTGGCGCGGACGGATGGCCCGGAGGTGACGGCGGTGGATCGAGGCGCCCGATACGGCCTCATCGTCAGCAAGGCTGTCGGTGACGCCGTGACCAGACATGCCGTCGCCCGCCGTCTCCGTGCCGCCGCCGCGTCCGTCGAGGAGACCGGGTGCGGTCTCGGCCCCGACGCGAGCGGGTTGATAGTCATCCGTGCACTGCCGTCGGCTGCCACACGGACCAGTACCGAGCTGTCCACCGAGCTCGTCGCGGCGCTGCGTACCGCCCGGACTCGTCTCGCCGATCGCGCGGCCGCGTCATGAGCAGGGTGGCGGCGTTCCCACGGCAGGTCCTGGTGTGGTCGATCGAGCTGTACCGCGTCTGGATCTCGCCCACGCGGATGCCGTCGTGTCGGTTCGAGCCGACCTGCAGCGCCTACGCCGTCGAGGCGATCACCACCTGGGGTGCCGTCCGCGGCGGCGGTCTCGCCGTCTGGCGACTGTTGCGGTGCGGGCCGTGGCATGCGCCGGGATACGACCCGGTCCCCGAACGTCGTCCATCAACCCGCGCCAGTGAGGAGCGAGTGACACCGTGCTGAACTTCATCTACTACCCGGTCTCCGGGATCATGTGGGTCTGGCACTGGCTGTTCAGCCATGTCCTTCCCGACAGCCCCGGCGGCAGCGGTGTCGCGTGGGCGCTCTCGGTGGTGTTCCTCGTGTTCACCCTGCGTGCCATCCTCTACAAGCCCTTCGTCAAGCAGGTCCGCACGACGAGGAAGATGCAGGAGATCCAGCCTCAGCTGCAGGCGATCCGGAAGAAGTACTCCAAGGATCGCGTGAAGATGACCGAGGAGATGCAGAAGCTCCAGAAGGAGCACGGGTTCAACCCGCTGCTGGGGTGTCTGCCGATGCTGGCGCAGATCCCGGTCTTCATCGGTCTGTTCCACGTGCTCCGGTCGTTCAACCGGATGGGCACCGGGTTCGGCCAGCTGGGTATGACCGCCGCGGAGACCCGGTCGACCGGCAACTACTTCTTCAGCGCCGACCAGGTCCAGAACTTCCTCGACGCACGTCTCTTCGGTGTCCCGCTGTCGGCGGCCGTGTCGCAGCCGAAGTCGGAGTGGTTGGCGTTCAGCGCCGACGGCATCGTCGACTTCACCCGGGCGCACATCATCTATCTGGTGATCCCGCTGGTGATCCTGTCGTCGATCGCGACGCACATGAACTCGCGTGCGTCGGTGGCGCGGCAGACCGCTGCAGCGGTGGAGAACCCGCAGACCGCGATCATGAACAAGCTCGCGCTGTACGTCTTCCCGCTCGGCATCCTCGTGTCCGGTGCGTTCTTCCCCGTCGCCATCCTCCTGTACTGGGTGAGCAACAACCTCTGGACCTACGCGCAGCAGCACATCGTCTTCGGGCAGATCGCCAAGGAAGAGGAAGCCGACAAGCTCGCCAAGCAGGAGAAGCTGAAGGCGAACGCACCCAAGCCGGGTGCACGTCCCGACCGCGCCAAGAAGAAGGGCGCAGCGCTGACGAACGGTGCGAGCGAGGACGAGACCGGCGACGAGATCGAGCCGACCGCCTCCTCGGACACGGCGGAACCGACGGTGGCCCCGAGCCCGAACGGGCGGACGGACCTCACGAAGGGCGGCGGGGCGAAACGCGGTGGCGGCGGTGCCGCCCGCAAACCCGCCGGCGCCAGTCCCCGGCCGGGACAACGCCCCACGGGTACGCAGCAACGCCGGCGCAAACGCCGATGATCCGCGGCGGCCCCAGCACGGCCGCCGCCCTCCCCCGGCGTCCACGGGCGCCGTACAGAGACCTGTCCACACACGATCGCGAGGGATGACCCATGACGACAGAGACGAGCGAGGCCGAGCACGACGTGGCCGAGGTGACGGCGGCGGCCGGGACCGACGAGGTCGACACGACGGACGACGCCACGGTGACCGAGTCCGACGATGCGGCTGGTGCCGACGACACGACCGACGATGACACGACCGACGACGACGACCACCTCGTGGAGGAGGGCGAGATCGCGGGCGACTACCTCGAGCAGTTGCTCGATCTCCTGGATTTCGACGGTGACATCGATCTCGACGTGGACGGCGATCGCGCGATCGTGAGCATCGACGGAGGACGCGACCTCGGCAAGCTCGTCGGCAAGAACGGCGAGATCCTCGACGCGCTGCAGGAGCTGACCCGACTCGCCGTGCAGCAGTCGACCGGCGACCGGTCCCGTCTCATGCTCGATGTGAGCGGATGGCGTGCCGGTCGGCGCGAGCGGCTCAGCCGCCTCGGCACAGAGGTCGCCGAGCGAGTCCGCGACGCCGGCGGCCGTGAGGAGCTCGACCCGATGTCGCCGTTCGAGCGGAAGATCGTCCACGACGCGGTCGCTGCCGTCGAGGGTGTGTACAGCGAGAGCGAGGGCACCGAGCCGCGCCGCCGGGTGGTGGTGATCGCCGAGTGATCTCGGACCCCGTGCTGCGCCGATGACCACAGGGCCCCGACCACACGGTCGGGGCCCTGTCTCGTCGCCCCCGCTTCGGCCCTCCCCTCCCCTACGTCACCGAGGATGTTTCACGTGAAACACGACAACGAGTTCGACCGAGACGAGATCGCGGCCGCGGCCTTCACCGTGTTCGGCGACCGACTCGGGCGCGCCCGTGTGTACCGCGACCTGCTCGCCACAGCCGGCGTGGAACGCGGACTCATCGGTCCCCGCGAGACCGAGCGACTGTGGGACCGCCATCTGTTGAATTGTGGCGTCCTCGGCGAGGCGATCCCCGACGGCAGCACCGTCGTGGACATCGGGAGCGGTGCGGGTCTGCCGGGCATCCCTCTGGCGCTCGCTGCCGGCTCGCTGCGTGTCACGCTCGTCGAGCCGCTCGAACGGCGATACCTCTTCCTCGTCGAGGCGATCGATGCGATCGGTCTGGACATCGAGGTGGTCCGAGGGCGTGCCGAGGAGCGCGTCGTGCGCGATGCGGTGGGCGACGCGGATGTGGTGACGTCGCGTGCCGTGGCACCACTGGACCGGTTGGCGCGATGGTCCGCGCCACTCATCCGGTCCGGCGGCGAGCTCATCGCGATCAAAGGTGCATCCGCCGCGGAGGAGATCGCCACACACAAGGCGACCGTCGGAAAGTTCGGGCTGACCGCGCTGCGCGTCGAGACGGTCGGGGCGGATACCCTTTCCATGCCGACGACGATCGTGCGAGCGCGGCGGGTGGACAGACCGGAGAAGCGCCGCCGAGCGTCGCGGTGACGAGGAGCAGAGGTCGGCGTCGGCCGTCCGGATCAGCGATGGAGTTGAGCGCACGATGTTGGGCAGGCGCGGGCGAAGGAGTGATGTGGTGGCCGACGGACCTCCGGAGGGAACACCGACCGAGCGCGATCCCGCGCCCGCTCCGCGGCGCGATGTTTCACGTGAAACCGAGCGCTACGCCGACACCCCGATCGCAGCCGCGGCCGAGCGCGCGAGCCACATCATGACGCGCGGACTCGAAGGTCATCTCCCCCACCCGAACGACACCCGCATCATCACGGTCGCCAACCAGAAGGGCGGCGTCGGGAAGACCACGACAGCGGTGAACGTCGCCGCCGCCCTCGCGCTGCACGGACTGGGCGTCCTCGTGATCGATCTCGATCCTCAGGGCAACGCGAGCACCGCGCTCGGCATCGACCACCGCAGCCCCGACATCGCGTCGGTGTACGAACTGCTCCTCGGCGAGGTGACGCTTGACGAGGCGATCGCACAGTCGACCGCTCACGAGAACCTGCTGTGTGTCCCCGCGACCCTGGATCTCGCCGGCGCGGAGATAGAGCTCGTGTCGATGGTCGCCCGTGAGACCCGTCTGCGGAACGCGCTCGACCCGGAGACGCTTCGTCGTCGCGGCATCGACTACGTGATCATCGACTGCCCGCCGTCGCTCGGCTTGCTGACGGTCAACGCGATGGTCGCCGCGAAGGAGGTGCTCATCCCGATCCAGTGCGAGTACTACGCACTCGAGGGTGTGGGCCAGCTCCTGCAGAACATCGAACTCGTCTCGGCGCACCTGAACCGCGACCTCTTCGTGTCGACCGTGCTGCTGACGATGTACGACGGCCGCACCAAACTCGCGGACCAGGTCGCCGACGAGGTCCGCAGACACTTCGGCGACAAGGTCTTGACGACCATCATCCCGCGCAGCGTGAAGGTGTCCGAGGCGCCCGGCTTCGGGATGACGATCATCCAGTACGACCCCGGGTCCCGCGGGGCGATGAGCTACCTCGACGCCGGTCGTGAGATCGGTCTGCGCGCCCGATCCGGTGGGACGTCGACGGAGGAGGCGCAGCGATGAATGAGCGACCCACCTCCCCCCGTCCGACCACACCGCGGCGCGGCGGACTCGGGCGCGGTCTGGCGGCTCTCATCCCCACCGGACCCGACGAGGGTCCGCGCCTCACCTCGGCGGCCGCCGACGTCGTGTTGGGTGACGGGTCGGAGACCAATGCCCCCGACGCCGGCCGCGCGACCGTCGAGGAACTCGACGAGGCCGGTGCCGTCTACCGCGAGATCCCGCCGTCGGAGATCGAGCCGAACCCGCAGCAGCCGCGCACCGCCTTCGACGACGAGGCGCTCGCCGAACTCGTCCACTCGATCCGCGAGTTCGGGCTCATGCAGCCCATCGTGGTCCGCCGACTCCCCCAGTCCCGGGGCGACGTCCGCTACCAGTTGGTCATGGGTGAGCGCCGGTGGCGCGCGAGCCAGGAGGCGGAGCTCGAGCGGATTCCCGCGATCGTGCGGGAGACGCAGGACGGCGACATGCTCCGCGACGCCCTGTTGGAGAACATCCATCGGGTCCAGCTCAACCCGTTGGAAGAGGCGGCGGCATACCAGCAACTCCTCGAGGAGTTCGGCGTCACCCACGACGAACTGGCCGCTCGTCTGGGTCGGTCGCGGCCCGTCGTCACCAACATGATCCGGCTGCTGCGACTCCCCATCCCCGTGCAGCGCCGCGTCGCGGCCGGGGTGCTGTCGGCCGGACACGCGCGTGCGCTGCTGTCACTCGAGTCCGGCGCGGACGCACAGGAGGCGCTCGCCGCACGCATCGTCGCGGAGGGGATGTCGGTGCGCGCCACCGAGGAGGCGGTGACGCTGGCCAACCACGACGGGCCGGCACCCGCTCCGACACCGCCCCGTCGCAAGCCGATGCAGATGCCGGGCCTCCAGGACGTCGCCGAGCGACTGTCGGACCGTCTCGACACCCGCGTCACGGTGTCCCTCGGCAAGCGGAAGGGCAAGATCGTCGTCGAGTTCGGGTCGGTGGACGACCTCGAACGCATCGTCGAGCTGTTGGCCCGGAACGGGGACCAGTGACGTCGTGAGACCGGGTACACGGAGTCACGACCGAAACGTCACAGTGACGGTCCTCAGCTCGGCGACGCAGCGTGTGTCCCGAAAGCGTTGCGATGCAACGGGTTCGGTGGATCCGGCGGTGCACGCCGAGTGAACGTCGTCATCCGAGCGCTCGAACTCGACCGGTTCGAGACCCTTCCCCGGCATGTCCGTCGATGCGTCTTCTGGGAGGTCGATCCGGCCGGCATCCCCGACCCGGGTTCGGGCCTGTCGATCGACACGGAGTTCGACAAGGAAGCCTGGATCTCGATGGTGATGCTCGACTGGGGTCGCTGCGGGCAGCTCGCCGTCGACACCGACACCGGGCGCGTCGTCGGGACCGCGTTCTACGCTCCCCCGGGCCGCGTGCCCCGCGCCCGTCTCTTCCCCACCTCACCGGTGAGCCCGGACGCCGTGCTGCTGACGTCTCTGCGTGTGGACGCCGTCGTCGCCGGGACCGCACAGAGATTGATCGACGCCGTGCTCGCCGATCTCGTGCAGCGGGGTGTCCGTGCGGTCGAGGCGTTCGGGATCGTCCGCTCGTCGACCGAGGGCGATGAGGAGATGGAGGCGGCGCGCGAGGACAGTGTTCCCGGCGGGCTGTGTCCGGGCTGCATGATCGACGCGCACTTCCTCGCCGACACCGGTTTCGAACTGGTGGCCGCACACCACCGCTTCCCCCGCTACCGCCTCGAACTCGACCAGGGGCTCGGATGGAAGACGGCGGTCGAGAGCGCGCTCGACAACCTGGTGATCATGGCGACGATCGACGTCGCCGGCCGCGAACGCACACTGACGGTGGCTCCGGTCGGCTGACCGACGTCGTCAGCGGGCGATCTGCTCCGACGCCAGGAGGTCGGCGAAGGTGTACGTACCCGTGGGCCGGTCGTCCTGGCCGAGCAGATAGAGGCGCTTGACCGCGACGAGGATCGCGTCGGCGATGGTGTCGCGGACGACGTCGTCGGCGAGGATCGCACGGTCGTGCGGACTGGTGATGTAGCCGACGTCGACCTGTGCGACAGGCATCCGTGTCAACCGGAGGATGTCCCAGGTCCGTCCATGGGATCGGCAGTCCAGCAACGGGGTTCGCGCGACGATCTCCCGCTGGATGTAGCCCGAGAGCGACTGCCCGATGGTGGAGACGGATCCGTGCGAGTTGCCGAAGTGGAACGTGGCGACGCCGTTCGCGACGGGCGAGGTGTACCGACCGCATCGCAGCGCGATCACGAGGTCGGCGCCGAAGGCGTTCGCGGTCCGTGCCCGGTCGGCGTCGTCCGGATCCGCACCGGCGGGATGTGACACCACGGTCTCCATCCCGGCAGCGGCCATCCGGCCCTCCAGGCGGTGCGAGAGGTCCCAGAGGATGTTCGTCTCCTCCGAAGCCGTTGCGGCGTCGACGATCCCGTCGGCGATGCCGGTTCCCGGGTCGATGACGATCCGCTTGCCCGACAGCCGCGGTCCGGACCGGCGGACGTTCTCCTCGGCGCGGATGGCGTGCGGCGAGCCGCCGGTCACGCGGGTGCCGAGGCGCTCCAGCGAGCGGAGTGTCTCCGGACCGCAGATGCCGTCGGGGGACATGCCGTTCTCGGTCTGGTACGTGCACAGCGCGGCGTGGGTCGACGGGCCGAACGAGCCGTCGACGAGACCGGTGTAGAAACCGAGGTTCTGCAGACGGGACTGCAGGGTAGCCACGTCGTCGCCATGCATGGGCGCCGACAGCCGGTAGGCGAGAACACGTGTGCCGAGGCGATGCGACGCCTCGCGCAGGACGCGGAAGGTGGCCGGCCCGACGAGCCCGTCCACGATGAGTCCGCGATGCTGCTGGAAGGCTCGGACCGCGTGGTCGGTCTCGGCGTCGAACACCACCGGGGACGAGGCGCTGTGGCGGCCGCCGTCCTCGGTGTGACGCGGGATCAGACCCTGGTCGGCGAGCAGGGACCGGATCTCGATGACAGCCGACCCCTGATCACCCAGGCGGTACACGGTCATCGCAGTTCCTTCTCCCTCTCGGCCGAACTGTGTGAGTCTCGCAGGTCGGGCCGTCGCAGGCCAACACGCCTGGTCCGGTCCGCGTGGTGGCGAGGACCGGACCAGGGGTCGGCGGAGTGGGCGTCGGAGTGCCCGGGTGTCAGGCGGACGCGCCGATGACCCCGTCGAGCTCACGCAGGAGCGCGGCCTTGCCCTTGGCACCCACGATCGTCTTCGTCGGCTGCCCGTTCTCGAAGAGGATCATCGTCGGGATCGACATGATCTTGAAGTCGCGGGCGACACCCGGGTTGGCGTCGACGTCGAGCTTGGCGACGGTCAACTTCTCGCCGTTGTCGGCAGCGATCTCCTCCAGGACGGGGGCGACCATCTTGCACGGGCCGCACCAGGTGGCCCAGAAGTCGACGAGGACCGGCTTGTCGGCGCCGAGGACCTCGGACTGGAAGGTGTCGTCGGTGACGGTGACTGTGTGTGCACCCATGGTGGTGTTCCTCCTGATAACTGGTGGTCGATAGGTGGTGGCGGTCAGCCGAGGGCGGCGACCGCTGCGTCGGCCGGGACGGCGACCGCGCCGTCGGCCCGTTCGGAGAGCCAGCGCTCCGCGTCGATCGCGGCGCTGCAGCCGGTACCCGCCGCGGTGATGGCCTGGCGGTACCGGTGGTCGACGAGGTCGCCGGCGGCGAACACCCCGTCCACCGATGTGGCGGTGGTCCCGCCGACGGTCAGCACGTAGCCGGCATCGTCGAGATCGACCTGACCGGCGACGAGACCGCTGCGCGGATCGTGGCCGATGGCGACGAACATCCCGGTCACGTCCAGGACCGAGGTCTCGCCGGTCACGGTGTCGCGCAGGCGGATCCCGGTGACCGAGTTCT
The DNA here is from genome assembly GCF_054332755.1 of Williamsia sp. SKLECPSW1. Lineage (NCBI taxonomy): Bacteria > Bacillati > Actinomycetota > Actinomycetes > Mycobacteriales > Nocardiaceae > Williamsia > Williamsia sp. SKLECPSW1. The sequence continues at coordinate 1,610,396 of NZ_JBTGLI010000001.1, forward strand.
CACCGAGCACCTCCACGACGGCCGCGTCGGTCACGAAGCGGATCTTCTCATTGGCGCGGGCGCGCTCGAGCATGATCTTCGAGGCGCGGAACTCGCCGCGGCGGTGGACCAGCGTGACGCTGCGCGCGAACTTCGTCAGGAAGGTGGCCTCCTCCATCGCGGAGTCGCCACCGCCGATGACGGCGATGTCCTGGTCCTTGAAGAAGAAGCCGTCGCAGGTCGCACACGCGGACACCCCGCGGCCGAGCAGATCGGCCTCTCCGGGGACGTCGAGGTAGCGCGCCGCGGCACCCATCGCGAGGATCAGGGCGCGGGAACGGTGGACCTCCCCGGCGACCTCGACCTCCTTGATGTCACCCGTCGCACGGATGGCGTCGACGTCCTCCATGCGGAGATCCGCGCCGAAGCGCATCGCCTGCTCCCGCATCTCGTCCATCAGGGCGGGCCCCTGGATGCCGGTCTGGAAGCCCGGGAAGTTCTCCACCTCGGTGGTCGTCATCAGGGCGCCGCCGAACTGGGTCCCCTCGAACACGACCGGCGCCAGTTCGGCGCGGGCCGCGTAGACGGCTGCGGTGTATCCGGCGGGGCCCGATCCGACGATGATCACGTCGTGGATCGTGTCGCTACCCGTGTCGCTCATCGGTCCTCTTCTCTTGCGCGAACGGCTTGTCCAACGTCAGGGTAGGGGCTTCTGTTCCCCGAGCGCGGCATGCGCGACGCCGGCGTGACGTATGTCGCCGTCACCGACTCCACGCAGGTCAGCGGGTCGGTTCAGTGGCGCCGATCACCTGTCGCGAGACCGTGGACGCACGCCCGGCGGCGCAGTCGGTGCCGACGACGAGCGCGTCGAAGCGCCCCGCGACGCCGGTGGTGAGCAGGACGACGATCCGGGGCGTCCCGTCGACCTCGACCGGACCTGCGCCGACCACCGCCGTCGAGGCGGGCACCCCGTTGGCCGCGAGACACCCGCGCAGGCGCGACGTGGGGTCGGTCGGGCTGCCGAGCGACGGGTCGCTGCGACCGATGACCGACAGCAGTGACACCGGGGACCCGGTCGCGCCGCGGGGTGTGGAGGGACCGGTCGACGGTGTGGGGTCTGCACGGACGGTGTCCGACGACGGTTGCGTCGCCGTGGACACGGCGATGATGCCGGTCGCGACGGCGACCACCACCGCGACAGCCGCCGCGATCACCATCCCGCGTCTGCGGCGTGCGTCGCGGGCCGCGTCGAGGGCGATGACGCGCGGGTCGTCGGACGGATGCGGAGGCAGGTCGACGGGGACGGCTGCGGGGGGAGGTTCGTCCCGGAGGGACAGCAGGGTGGCGTCGATCCTGGCGGAGACCTCCGGCGGGGGCTCCCGCGGTTCCACCGGGGCGTCGCGGAGGTCGGCGACGGTGGCGTCGAGGGCCGCCAGCACACGCCGGGATGCCGGGTCGGCCTCCACGCGGGCGCGGACCGTACGAGCCTCCTCCGCGGACAGGACACCGGCGTGCAGGTCGGCGATGAGGTCGATCGGGACGGTCGGGCCCGCGGACTGTTCGTCGCTCACCGTCCTCCTCCAGGATCCTGCCGCGCCCCGGGTGGGAACAGCCCTCCTCCATCAGACGCCGGCGGCGGCCGATCGGTTCCACCCCCGTGACCGGACGTCTCCGGCCGCAGGTGGCCCAGCGAGACGGCCAGTTTGGCGCGTCCGCGGGCGCAGCGGCTCTTGACGGTGCCGGTCGGCACCCCCAGCATCGTCGCCGCGTCGGCGACCGAATAGCCCTCGACGTCGACCGCGACGACGGCGGCACGCTGGTCGGCGGGCAGTGTCGCCAGCGCTCCCCCGACGGACAGTCTCAGATCGACATGTCCGGTGGCGTCGGTCGGGTCGATCACGGTGTCGTTCGTCGCGTCGAGCGGCGCGGCGACCTGCCGGCTGCGTTCCCGACGCATCCGGTCCAGGGCCGCGTTGACGACGATGCGGTGCAGCCACGAGCTGACCTTGGCGTCGGATCGGAACCGATGTGCACCGCGATGGGCGCTGAGCAGCGCCTCCTGCAGGGCGTCGGCCGCGTCGTCGTCGTTGATGCTGGTGCGCACCGCCACCGCCCACAGGTGCGCTCGGTGACGCCCGACGAGGATGCCGAAGGCCTCGCGGTCTCCCGCGACGTGTGCGGCGAGGAGGTCGGCGTCACTGCGCTCGTCTCCGTCTCGACCCCCGGCCATGCAGGGAGACTAATGCGCGCCCTGCAGCGGGTCACCGGTCGGCGCGGGCACCTGTGGATGGACCACGGCCACCCGCGTCAGCCCACAGTCCGCCGACGATGTCGGCGGCAGGCGCCTCTCGCACCGCCGAGTGTCCCGTGCCCGCCCACAGGGAGATGCCCTGCGGGTCCCCCGCGGCGGTCGACGCACGCCGCAGCGGTCCGGTGAGGGTGTTGACCTCGGGGAAGCGAGCGGGTGCAGCGGCACCGAGGTCGTCGTGGAAGCGGTTGCGCAGACCTCGCGCGGCGCGCCCGGAGAACGCCCGCGTCACCACCGTCTCGGCGAACGACGGGTCGGACAGTGCCGCCCGGTACGGGGCTGTGGTCCCGGCCTCGTCGGCGAGCAGGAGTGCGGTCCCCACACCGACGGCGTCGGCGCCGATGTCGAGCAGTCGTCGGACGTCCGCACCGGTGCCCACTCCCCCGGAGGCGACGAGGGGGACGTCCACCGCTGAGCGGACCTCCCCGAGCAGATCGTCCAGCGGCGTCGTCGGTGGGTCGGCCGCGACGTCGAACGTGGAGCGGTGCCCACCGGCCTCCGGACCCTGTACCCACACGATGTCGGCTCCACGGTCGACCGCGGCTCGCGCGTCCCTCGCTGTGGTGACGGTGACGACCACCGCGCACCCGCGTGCGTGCAGCCGGTCGACGACGTCCGCCGCGGGCAGACCGAAGGTGAACGACACCCACGGCACCGCCGACTCCGCGACGATCTCGACCGTCTCGGCGTAGTCCCGGGTCGACGGCGGCGTCACCACTCCGGGTTCGATGCCGGGAATCCTGTGCTGCAGCAGTTCTCGATAGTCGGACAGCGCGGTGTCATCGCCGTGCCGGGAGGTCGGGTCACCGGGTACGAACAGGTTCGCACCGAATCGGTCGACCCCCGCGCCGCGGACCGCGGCGATCGACTCCGCGGTCTGATGCGGTGTCCGGTACGCGGTCGCGAGGACACCCAGTCCGCCGGCCCGGGACACCGCGACCACGAGGGCGTCGGTGGTGGGACCGCCCGCCATCGGTGCACCGACGATCGGCACGGACAGGTCGGACGGGAGGATCATCGGCCCGGCCTGGCGACGAACGAGCCGTCGGCCGCCCACACCCCGGACGCGCCGCGGCGGTGTGATCCCAGCAGGTGGGTGTCGACGACGCCGAGCGCCTCCATCAGGGCGAAGGCGGTCGTCGGGCCGACGAACCGGAAACCCCTGCGGCGCAGCTCCTTCGACAGGGCCGTCGACTCCGCCGACACCGTCGGGACCTCGGACATGCTGTGCGGCATCGGGGTCCGCTCAGGCCGGAAGGACCAGATGAGGTCCTCCAGCCCACCGTCGTCGCGGAGATCCCGGGTGGCGCGGGCGTTGCCGACGGTCGCCACGATCTTCGCGCGGTTCCGGACGATCCGCGCATCGGTCATCAGCCGCTCGACGTCGTCGTCGCCGAAGCGTGCGACGGTGTCGACGTCGAAGTCGCGGAACACCTCTCGGAACGCGGGTCGCTTGCGCAGGATGGTCGCCCAGGACAACCCCGACTGGAACCCCTCCAGACTCAGCCGTTCGAAGTAGGCGTTCTCACCGTGGACGGGATCGCCCCACTCGGTGTCGTAGTAGTCCTGCATGAGACCGGGCTGCGCCGCCCACACCGGTCGCGCATGGCCGTCGTCGCCGACGACGAGGTCGTTGCCGTCCACCGTCGCGCCCTCAGGAGGTCATCGAGATCTGGCTGATCACGCCCTGGTAGCCGCGGCCGACCTGAGGCAGCTCGGTGAGCCACACCAGGATGTACGGGCTCTCGCGCGGCTGGTCCACGGTGACGGTGGTGGTCGGGCGATCGATGGTCGCTGTCGCCACGGGGACGGTCGAGTCGAAGGCGGCGTCGGCGGAGGGGGACGTCCGGATCTGCAGGGACAGGCCGGGATCCGGCGTCCGGATGGTCACCGTGCGGACGGCCGCCGGGTTCCGCAGCGCGATCATCAGACCCAGCCCCGGCTTGAGGTTCCCGAACCGCGGGCCACCCCGGTACAGGTCGGTCTGCCAGGGCGGGTTCTGACCGGTGATGACGTTGCCGACGTTCGTCGACGAGTCGGGCGTCTGCTGGGAGTAGTCGACGACGGTCGCCGATCGCAACGCGACCGGTCCGGACTGCGCCTGTGGCGCACCGGTCGTGGAGGTGGCCGGCGCACCGGAGGCGCCCGCCGGCTCCGAGGACGTGATGATCGAGTTGATGTCCGTCGGTGACTCGTCGGGTCCGACGGCGTCGGAGAGCCACACGATGAGCGCGATGACCACGAGCAGGATCAACAGTCCGGCCGCGGCGGACACGGCGAGTACCCGCTTGGAACGGGACGACATGTCGCGCAACGAGAACCGGCTGCCCGACGATCCGGGCGCGACGTTGCTCGTCGGCGTGGGACGTTCCCCGTCGGCGGCGATCACCGGCATGAGGTCGGTCTTCTGGTCGACCACCGTGGCCTGGTCGAGGACGTGCTGGATCGTCGCCGCGGTGCGGATGCCGCTGTTGCCCTCCAACGCCCGAGCGGCGACCGCGGAGATCTCGAACGGCACGTCGGGTCGTTGCGACCGGGGTTCGGCCGGCCCGCCCGCCGCGGAGGGGATCGCCGGTTCGAGGCCGCCGATGGGTTCGTGGACGGTGTCGGTGGTGGCGTTGACGGAGACGTCGTCGGGGTCGAGCGGCCAGTGCGCGAGCAACAGCGCGTAGAGCACCGCGCCGAGTCCACGGACGTCGGTCGACTTGTCGTCGCCGGCGAGGGTGCCCGGGAACGCGAGGACGGCGTTGCCCTCACGCGAGATACGGATCCGGTCGGGGTGGTCGATCGACAGCGAACTGCCTGTGCGGTGGGCGGATTCGGCCGCCGCCGCCAGCGCACGGACTGCGCGTGCAGCGCCGATCGGGGACGGGTTGGTCCGCGCGACCTCGGCGAGCGAGGACCCCGTCACCCACTCGGACACGACGATGCCGCCCGACGAACCGCGGACGACGTCCAGTACTCGCGCGATGCCAGGGGCGTTCACCCGGCCCAGACGCAGCGTGCGTGACAACACGGCCTGCGGGCCCTCGCCGCGCGACCCGACCGCCTCGCCGGGAGGGGGTGCGGGAGCGCTCTGGTCGGCGTCGACGAACGTCAGCGCGACATCGCGGTCGAGGTTGATGTCGCGGGCGCGCCAGAACCGCAGCCCGCGGGCACCGCCGTGCTCGGACAGCAGGCGGTACCGGCCACCGGCGACGGCCGCGCCGGGGACCAGCCGCGGCCCACGGCGAGGTGGCACCGGCGGTGCGGCGGCGGTCTCGGCGGGCGGGGTGTCGGTCGGTGGTGCGGACCGCGGCGTGCCGTCCGGACGCAGCGCCGACAGTCGCGGATCGGTGTGCACCGCACCCGGGAGGTCGTGCAGACCACCGCCTGTCGACGTCGATTGAACGTCGGATCGGGTCGGTGGTATGTCGGAACGGGTTCCGGGATCGTCCTCACCGGGACGGTCGACGCCCGAGCCGCCTGCGTCGCTGCCCTCTCCCACGAAACCCACTCCTCTCCGTCGGTAGCGCATGTCCGGGGGCGTCGCACCCGGGCGGAGGGGACCGCCGCCAGGTCGTTGCCCGGCGGCGCCACCGGTGTACTCCGAATATGCCCGCCAGCTCGACGTCTCGCTGTCGAAACGCCGCATGACCTGGACCTGGCCAGAATACGGTGTCGACTCGTCGCCCGTGACACGCGGGAACTGCACCGTCATCTCGGCGACCGACTCCGTGGGCGGCTCGGCACGCGGCGCGAGCGCGGGGACCACCCGACCGAGCACGCGACGCACGGCCACGCTCACGGCGATGACGTCGGGGATGCGCAGCAGGACCAGTGCCGAGTAGATCAGCCCGAGCGACACGACGGCGGTGAGCGCCAGGTAGCCGAGCGAGGCGATCTTCCCGTGGTCGTCGCTGAGGCGGTCGAGTCCCGACAGGCGCGCGATCCCCCACACCACACCGCAGCCGACGATCGACGCGGCGAGCGTCGTCACGGTGGTCCGTCCGACGTTCGTCATCCGCATCGTGCCGAGCCGGTGACGCAGCAGGAAGTGGCCGACGATCGCACCGACGAGGTAGCCGAGCCCGTTGGAGAACGCGAGCCACCGGACGATGGTGTGCCCGTCGTCGAACAGCACCGGGCCGAGGTAGGAGGCGGCGACCTTCACCACCGTGATGCCGACCGCGATGAGCGTGGGTGTCCAGGCGTCCTGGCGGGCGTAGAACACGCGCAGCTGCACCAGCGTCATCGAGTACGGGATGATCGTGAACGCGCCCCAGCTCAGGACCATGCCCAGCTGGTCGGCGGCGTCGAGATCGAACTTGCCGACGTCGAAGATCGCGATGGCGATCGCCGGTCCGAAGAAGGTCATGAACGCGATGACGGGCACCAGCGCGACCATCGTCAGACGCGTCGACAGCGACAGGTCGTCGACGACTGAGTGCGTGTCGTTCGCCGCGGCGTTGCGCGACAGCCGCGGCATGATCGCGGTGAGGATGGTGACGCCCAGGACGCCATAGGGCAGCTGGAGCAGCTGCCAGTGGGTGGCGTACACGCTGACGCCGGACGAGTCCGCGCCGGAGGCGATCCGGTACGTGATGAAGAAGCCCACCTGGAGCACCGCGACGTAGAGCACGATCGCCGCGGCCATCCTGCCGAACGTCCGCAGCCGATCGTCGAGGCCCCACCGCAGTCGCAGGCGGATGCCCGCACGACGCAGCGCCGGCAGCAGGATGAACGCCTGCACGACCACGCCCAGGGTGGTGCCCAGCCCGAGGACGAGCAGCTTGGCGTCGCCCATGCGGACCGGGTTCAGCGAGATCTCACCGGGGACGAAGTAGTAGGCGACGAGAGTGGCGATCTGGACGGCGTTGTTCCACACCGGCGCCCACGCGCCGGGACGGAAGGCGCCCTTCATGTTCAGGATCGCGATGAACAGCGCCGACAACCCGTAGAACAGCACCTCGGGCAGCAGCAGATACGCCAGCGCCGTGGACAGCGGTCGGTTGACCTCCCCGTCGCCGAGATTGAGGTAGGTCAGCACCGGTGCACAGACGAGCGCGATCACTGTGGCCGCGCCCAGCATCGTCAACGCGAGGGTGAAGATCCGGTTGATGAACCCCTCACCGCCGTCGGCGTCCTCGGCCTCGGCGCGCACCAGGACGGGGATGACGATCGCGGTGAGGACCGCGCCGAGGACGACCTCGGCGACGATGCTCGGCAGCACGTAGGCGGCCTGGAACGCCGACGCCACGGCCGGGCCGAGCATCGCCAGCACCAGGACGGTCCGGACGAACCCGGAGATGCGGCTGGTCAGCGTGGCGAACGCGATCGACCCGCTGGTCCGCAGCACGCTGTCGTCGGACGGCTGCCGGCGGTCGGCGGGGTCCTTGCCGACGACGGGTTCAGCGGTCGGGACGTCGCGGGTGGCGACGGCGACCGCGCCCGCGGGCCGGCGGGACATGGGTCGCGACGGTGGCGGGGTGTGCGGTCGCGGGGTGTCCGGTGGCGGGGGCAGCCGTCGGCCGCGGGTAGTCGGGGCCTCCCCCGTCGGGGGGATGCGCTGCGGGCGGGCGCGCCGGTCGTGGGGTGGCAGCGGTCCGCGGTCGCCGGGAGTGGTCATCGCGTGTCCCTGTCCCCGTCGACCCCGGGCGCGTCGACCCCGGGCCCGTCGAGACTGTGCAGGTAGCGGCTCTCGGCCATCAGGCGGTCCCGTTCGTCGGGTTCGGGTCGGTCGTGGTCCGCGGGGTCGGGTTGGCCGCGGAACCGATGCCACAGACGGCGTCCGGCGAGCAGCACCAGGAGTGCGCCCGCGCAGATCGTGATGATGAACAGTGGCTTGCCATACGCGTTGGAATGTACTGACAGGTCGATCGCCGACCCCACGGCGACGTTGCTGGAGGTGATCAGCGCGATGTTCACCGTCATCGACGACGACGACTTCGCCTGCGTCGGCAACTGGATCTGGCGGGTTCCCCGCGGGGGGATCTCGACGACCCCGATGTCGCCGATGTCGAGGTCGGGCGGGGCCGCGGTGTCGAGACGGACGCGGATCGAGAGCGGCAGGTCGTTGCGCACGACGAGCAGCAGCGGCGAACGTTCGGAGGCGAGCGTGTACCGCCCGCCCGGGTCCAGGATCGCCACCGCGTCGCGCATCCGGTCGACGGTGAGGTCGACGGCATGGACGCGCGCCCGCGCGATCCGGGTGACCGATCGGCGCTCGGTGGTCGAGTCGACCGGGGCCGATCGCATCGCACGCACGAGATCCTCCGCCAGCGGCGCGACGTAGGTCTGCGGTGACATCGCGACGTCGTTGCCGGCGACCATGGACGACTCGAGCGCGAACAGGGTCCCCGCGGTCCGGGAGATGGCGGACGTGGTGTCCGGGTCGAGCGTGGTCAACGGCACCGTCGTGTCCGGCGGGGTGCGCAGCGTGGCGGGTGTGGCCGCCGACGAGAGCGCGCCCACCAGGTCCGGGAGGGGTTCCGGCGTGGTCAGACCGGCGCGCAGCGTCGCGTCGACGATGCCCAGCACGGCCGAGGCGTCGGCGGCCGACGCGGACCACACCGCGGGCGGGGAGATCACCTCACTGCGACCGGTCGTCGGGTCGTCGGGGTTGCCCCCGATCCGGACGGTGTCGGTGTCGGTGGTGGGGGCCAGAGCCGCGTAGGCGATCGCCCCGACGGCGGCGCCGCGTCGCGCGACCGGTGACTCGGTCCCGAGGTCGAACCGTTGGTCGAGGGGCGTGATCGCGGGCGTCTGCGGCGCGGTGCCCATCGCGCCCAGGGCCGTGGTGATCGCGGGGTCGAACGTCTGCACGGCCATGTCGCCGACGCGGTAGCGACCGTCGGCGTCGGGCAGTGACCGGTCGAGGGCACTCGATCCCAGCAGGGCCGACGACGAGCCGGTCGCGGTGACGAGGCGGGCCCCCGCCTCGGACACCGCACCCGAGGTCGGGATGACCATGCCGCGCACGCTGCGCACGCCGAGGACGGAGTCGACGATGTCGGCCGGCCGCTGCAGTCCGGTGCGCGTCAGCGTGGGGTCACCCGCGCGGGCCAGGCTGTCGAGGTCGGCCTGGGCGAACGGCAGGGCGACCGTGCACACGCGCCCCGCCACGTTCCTCAGCGCGTCGAGGTAGGCGGCGGCGTCGGCAGAGCCGGTGCCCTCGCGGGTCGACGAACGGGGATCGGTGGGGTCCTTCGAGATGACGTACCCGCGCGACATGGCCTGCAGCGTGACCAACAGATCCGGGTCGACGGCGAGGCAGACGCTGCGGGTGAGTGGGGAGTCGGCGTCCCCCGTCGCGGCGTCGAGCGCCTCGAGGAGTCCGCGGAGTCGACCTCCGGGTCGGACCGAGGTGGCGAGGTCGTCGCTGACGAGGCGTACCGGTTCCGCACCGCCGCCGGGGATCCCGGGAGCCAGCTGGCCGGGTGCGGCGAGGGGCCACAGCAGCGTGGTGGGCGCCGGCGTGGACGTGACGGGTCCGGCGGGCGGCACCGGCGCCCGGGATCCGTCCGCGGGGACGGCCAGCACCGGCAGCAGGGTGCGGGTGTCGTCCAGACGCGCCGCCGATCCGTAGTCCGGGGTGCCGTTGAGGTTGAGCAGCAGCGGGTAGACGCCGGGCCGGTCGATGCCGAGTCCGCGGGACCCGGCATCACCTGCCAGTGGGACCGAGATCCGGAAGTCGGTGCGGGCGCCGGGCGCCAGCCGGCCGGACACGGTGACGAACGGTGTCGTCGTCTCGTACTGCGCCGGGTCGACGGTGAGGGTGGTGCGCGCGTCGGCGCCGGACGAGACCGGCTCGCCGCGCTGCAGCCGGATCACCAGGTCCCGGACGTCGCGGTCACCGATGTTGGTCAGGGTGCCGGTGACGGTCACCGTCGACGGGCTCGACGCCGTCACCGTCGACGGGGTCACCGACCGCAGCGACATCTCGACGAACTGTGCCGCCTCCGGGAACCGGGTCGTCTGGCCCGGCGCCGCCTCCGCGGGTGCGGCGAGCGCGGCGCCGGGGGCCATGACGGCGAGGACCACCGCGACGACGGCGACCAGGGCGCGACGCACCGCCGTCGATGCGCTGTGGTGGGTCATGCGCCGTCGGTGTCCCCGGACGGGTCGCGCTTGCGGCGCCGACGGGGTCGATGGGCGCGGACCGGTTCGTTCCGCCGCTGGTTGCGGGCCGCGGCGGCCTTCTCGTAGTCGTTCGGCTCCGTGCGGAGAGAGTCCGCCTCCGACCGGGCGAGCCGTTCGGGGTCGTCGGCCAGGTCGGCGATCACCTTCGTCGCGGCCCGGGCGAGCCGACGTTCGTCGGAGTACGTGAGTTTCTGGGGCAGCTCCGCCAACGGCACCCACGCCACCTCGGCGACCTCGTAGTCGGCGTCGGAGAGCTCACCACCGGTCGACCGCATGAGGTAGTGGTGCACCGTCTTGTGGATCCGCTTGCCCTCGCTGACGAACCAGTAGTCGATCTTGCCCAGCGGCGCGACGACGTTGCCCTCGATGCCGGTCTCCTCGGCCACCTCGCGCACGGCGGTCTGCTCGGCGGTCTCGCCGGTCTCGATGTGGCCCTTGGGCAGCGACCACATCATCCGTCCGCGCCGGTCGACGCGGCCGATGAGTGCGGCGCACCGGTCGTCGTGCGGTCCGTCGATGCCCGAGACCACGAGCCCGCCCGCCGAGGTCTCGCGCACGGTGCGCATCCGGGGGCCGTTGGTCTCGGCGTTCTTGTCCGTCGCGTGGTCCCGATCGGCCCGTCGGGGACGATTGCGCGCAGCGGGGGTGCGTGTCGGGGTGGTGCGGCCGTTCCCCGATCGGGTCGGGCGCGCCAGGGCACTGACATCGGAGGGGGTCACGGCACGGCCGGTCGGTGCCGCCGGGGTGACCACCACGGCGGCGTCCTCCGGAGCGCCCTCGGCGACGCGAGGTGCGGCGTCGGGTGGACGTTGCCCACCTCGCCGACGGCCACGACGACCGCGGCGCGACGATCGGACCGGCTCGGTGGGGGCGGCCGCAGCGCCCTCGGGGGGTTCGCCGGATGTGGACGTGTCGGGGGTGCCGGTCTCGCGCCGGTTGGTCTCGCGCTGGCTGGTCTGGGCGCCGCTGTTCTGGGGAGTCGACCCGCGTCCGCGACCGCCCCGTCGACGGCCACGACGACGCCGCGGACGCCCCGCGGGCTCGCGGCCACCGACGCCCGCCGAGGCGGGGTCGGGGTCGTGGGGTTCGGCAGACATCCCCTGATGCTAGCGGGCTTGTAACCCAGCGCCCGGGAACCGTCAAGAGGCTTGTGCGGGCTCGGTGGGGGCGGATCGGACGCCCGCCGGTGGGTAGGCTGCTGCGTCGTGACGGGATCGGCCACCGGGGCATCGGAGGACCGCCGCACCCGCCTGTTGGCCGGTGCCGCGGTCTCCCTGCGAACCCTCTCCGACGTCCTCGATCCGTTGGCCGATCGCTTCGCCGCCGCCGGTCACGAGCTGTTCCTCGTCGGCGGATCGGTCCGTGACGCGGTGCTCGGCCGGCTCGGCACCGATCTGGACCTGACCACCGACGCCCGCCCGGAGGCGGTGCAGGCGCTGCTGCGCGGCTGGGCGGACGCCGTCTGGGACACCGGTATCGCGTTCGGCACCGTCAGCGCCGCCCGTGCCGGCCAACACATCGAGATCACGACGTTCCGCGCCGACACCTACGACAAGGTGACCCGCAACCCGACCGTGGAGTTCGGTGACACCCTCGACGGGGACCTCGTCCGCCGCGACTTCCGCATCAACGCGATGGCGGTGCGGCTGGGACCCGGCGGGGAGCAGGAGTTCCTCGATCCCCTCGGCGGTCTCGACGATCTGCTCGCGGGGGTCGTCGACACCCCGTCCGAGCCCTCGGTGTCCTTCACCGACGACCCGCTGCGGATGCTGCGGGCGGTGCGATTCGTCGCCCAGCTCGGGTTCACCCCGTCGGAGCGGGTCCGCGTGGCGATCGCGAAGATGGCCGACTCGATCGATCGCATCACCGCAGAACGCATCGCGGCGGAGCTGGACAAGACGATCCTCGGGCAGCACGCGGTCGACGGGGTGATCGCGCTGACCGACACCGGTCTCGCCGAGCGGGTCCTGCCGGAGATCCCCGGGATGAAGCTCGCCATCGACGAGCACCACCAGCACAAGGACGTGTACTGGCATTCGCTCACCGTGCTGCAGCAGGCCATCGACCTCGAGGACGGCGACCCCGATCTCGTCCTGCGGTGGGCCGCGTTGCTGCACGACATCGGCAAGCCGGCCACCCGTCGGCACGAACCCGACGGCGGCGTGAGCTTCCACCACCACGAGGTCGTCGGCGCGAAGATGGTGCGCAAGCGGATGCGCGCGCTGAAGTACCCCAAGGCGGTGATCGAGGATGTCGCGACGCTGGTGTTCCTGCACCTGCGTTTCCACGGGTACGACGAGGGCCGCTGGACGGACTCCGCGGTCCGGCGCTATGTCACCGACGCCGGTCCGCTGCTGCCCCGACTCCACAAGCTCGTCCGCGCCGACTGCACCACCCGGAACAAGCGGCGGGCCACGCGGCTGCAGCGCACCTACGACGATCTCGAACGCCGGATCGCCGAGCTGTCGGCGGCCGAGGACCTGGCACGGGTACGCCCGGACCTCGACGGCAACGCGATCATGGAACTCCTCGGTCTTCCGCCGGGGCCCCTCGTCGGTCGGGCCTGGCGGTTCCTCAAGGAACTGCGCCTGGACTCGGGTCCGCTGGATCGCGATGCCGCCGAGGACGCATTGCGCGACTGGTGGTCCCGTCAGCCGGAGAACACCGACTCGACCTCCTGACCAGCGCAGGCCGACCGTTACTCAATCGTGACCCGATCTCGCGGCCGGGTCCGTTGCGTGATGCTCTCTGGACCCGGCCGTGACATCCCGTTACTCTGAGTACCAGGTCGAGCAGCGGCCCCCGTCCACGTCCCGAATGCCGGGACCCCGAACACAACCCGGATCGCGCAGCAGGCGCTCCTGGGAGACATGGGCGGGAGAGCACATGCATCCCCAGACTTCATCGCACACGAGTGCGACGTCCCTTCGAACGACCGTCGCCGTCGAGCACACGGTCACCCTGATGGCAGGTGACGAGCATTTCCACTGATTCACAGCCCGTACACGGGCACCACAACCGCGTCGAGGTCGACGAGGACTCCTTCGTCGGCGCCCTGGAGGTCGCGATGCAGTTCGCGCCCATCCGGCGTCTCCGGGACCGCGTCCTCGCCGGTGCCGAACTCCAGATCCGCGGCCCCCGCGGGTCGGCGCTGCGCTCGGCCGAAGGGCTGCGCCACGCCGCGCGCCTCATGCAGCAGGAACGTGCCCTGGACCGACACAAGTTCGCGTTCGCTCGGTCCGAGCGGGCGCAGGCCGCCGCCGCTCGCGTGCCGCTGCTGGTCTCGGTCGACCTCGACTCCCTCGATCTCTCCGACGTCACCGTCGGTGCCGAGCGCCTGACCGTCTCGGTCCGCCCCGACGAGGTCCTGCACAGCCCGCACCGGACGATGACGAAGGTCGCCGCGGCTCGTCGTGCGGGCCATGTGATCTGCGTCGACGGTCTCGGCGTCAGCGAGTACGCGGTGACGCTCCTCGCGCTCATCGAGCCGGACGTGATCATCACCGGCCCCGAGCTGCTGTCCCGGACCACCGAGCCGGACATGGCCCGTCTCGCCCACGCGTTGGCCGCCCACGTCGAACGCAGCCACGCGGTGGTGATCGCCGAGGGCATCGACAGCGAGGAACGTCTGATGGCCGCGCAGACCATCGGCGCCGCCTACGGCATGGGCATGCTGTTCCCGCCCGTCGACGACCCGGAACGGATCATCGACGGCGAGTTCGACCCGCTGCCGGACGTCCCCGTCTGGTCGACACCCGATCCCGGCCTGTCGACCCCGTACCAGATCGGTACGGCGACGCACACGCCGCGACGCGGGTCCAAGCGACTCCTCATCGAGATGAGCAAGTCGCTGGAGGCGCAGGCATCGGCCGCGGGCTCCGCGGTGGTGGTCCTCGGGACGTTCCAGCACGCCCGTCACTTCACGGCCCTGACGGCCGACCGGTGGCGCGACCTGTCCGACCGCGCCGGCCTCGCCGGTGTATACGGGGTCGGGCTGGCCAACATGATCGACGGCAACGTGCAGCACGCACCGCTGGACGAGGGTGACCCTCTCGTCGACGAGTGGAACGTGGCCGTGCTGGGCCCGCACTTCTGCGCACTGCTCTCCGCTCGCGACCTCCACACCGAGGCCGAGGATCTGGACCGCAACTTCGACTTCATCCAGTCCTACGACCGGGTGACGGTCACCCAGGCGGTGCACTCGATCCTGACGCGGTTCACGGTCGAGTGATGCGCGACGAGCTCCCTGTGGACGACCCGCATCGTCGTCCGCAGGGAGTGGACGACGCCACCGTCCGTGCGGTCGGGAAGATGACCGAGGCGCTCGAGTACGTGGAGCGTGCGAGGGGCCATCTGTACGAGCTGCATCAGTTGTCGGGTACCGCCGACCTCCGCTTCGGGGAGGCGGCAGATCTCCTGGAGGAGGCGGGCCACGGGGAGCTCGCGACAGCCGTCCGCGCGGAGATCGTGGGGCTGAACACGTTCCCGGGACGCTGGACGTTCCAACTCGTCGAGGAGTACGACGACGAGTACTACTCCGTCGTCCGCGCAGCGGAGAAGCGCGTCCGCGACGACCTCCTCGGCGGTCGGCGACATGTCCTCGAATCGGAGATGAAGGAGAGCCGGCGGACGCACGGTCGGCAGGGACACGAGTCCCGACCGGGCTGACGGGTCAGTTCGACAGGTCTCGCACCTTCGTCGGGTGGTCGGCCCGCACCAGCTGCTCGGCGACCTCGGCGACGCGGATGTTGCTGTCCTGCGACAGTTTCCGGATCAGGTCCCATGCCGCGATCGCGTCGACGTCGAACCGTTCCATCACGATCCCCTTCGCCTGGCCGATGATGTCGCGGCTGGCGAGGGCGCTGCTGAACTGTTGGCCGCGGCGGGCGGTGTGCAGCGCGATGGACGCATGTGTGGCGAGTGCGAGCGCCGTCTCCTGCGTCTCGGGTGAGAACGCCTGCGGTGCGGACGCATACAGGTTCAGCGCACCCATCGCGGTCTCGCCCCGGTAGAGCTGGAACGCCAGGATCGACCGCACGGGTGTGTCGTCGAGGACGCGACGCACGAACGCCGGCCAGCGGTCGTCGGACTCGAGGTCGTCGACGAGCACCTTGTGGTCGGCCCACGCGGCCTCCAGGCACGGACCTTCCCGGAGTTCGTGTTGCAGGTCGTCGAGGCGTGCGGCGATCGGGTCGGTCGGGGCCACCGAGGTGAGATGCCCCTTGTCGACCAGCGTGATGCCTGCGAAATCCGCTCCCTCGACGACATCGACCGCGCTGTCGGTCACCGACGACAGCAACGTCTCCTCGTCGGCGTCCTCACCCTGCTCGAACAGGTCACGGGCCAGTGCGGCGAGCCGTGCTCCGGTCGTCGTGTCGCCAGCGCTCATGGTGCCGTCCTCGGTTGACAGGTTGATGTCCCTGGATAGTATCGACCCCACGGCCTGAAGCCCTCGGGTGCTCCGCGCACGACCGAAAGTCGGAGGCCTTTATGACGTCTGATCCCGCTGTCGGCAACAACTCTGAGCCGACTCGCCCTGTCACCACCACCGATTCCGGTGCACCCGCCCCGAGCGACGAACACTCGCTGACCGTCGGCGCCGGTGGACCCATCGTCCTGCACGATCACTACCTGATCGAGCAGATGGCGCAGTTCAACCGCGAGCGTGTCCCCGAGCGTCAGCCGCATGCGAAGGGAAGCGGTGCTTTCGGCGAGTTCGAGGTGACCGCCGATGTCTCCGAATTCACCTCCGCCGCAGTGTTTTCGCCCGGCGAGAAGACCGAGGTGCTCGCCCGGTTCTCCACCGTCGCCGGCGAGCGTGGCAGCCCCGACACATGGCGTGACCCCCGTGGCTTCGCGCTGAAGTTCTACACGCGCGAGGGCAATTACGACATGGTCGGCAACAACACGCCGATCTTCTTCATCAAAGACCCGATGAAGTTTCAGCATTTCATCCGGTCGCAGAAGCGTCGCGCCGACAACAACCTCCGCGACCACGACATGCAGTGGGACTTCTGGACCCTCTCGCCGGAGTCCGCACACCAGGTCACGTGGCTGATGGGCGACCGCGGCATCCCGCGCACGTGGCGTCACATGAACGGCTACTCCTCGCACACCTACCTCTGGGTCAACGCCCAAGGCGTCAAGCACTGGGTGAAGTACCACTTCATCAGCGACCAGGGCGTGGAGTGCTTCACGCAGGACGAGGCCGACCAGATGGCCTCCGCCGACACCGATTACCACACGCGTGACCTCTTCGAGTCGATCGACGCCGGCGACCACCCGTCGTGGACGCTCAAGGTGCAGCTGATGCCGTACGACGACGCCACGGCCTACCGGTACAACCCGTTCGACCTCACCAAGGTGTGGCCGCACGAGGACTACCCGCTGCAGGAGGTGGGTCGCCTCACGCTCAACCGGAACCCGGGTGACCACCACACCGAGATCGAGCAGGCGGCGTTCGAACCGAACAGCCTCGTGCCCGGCATCGGACTGAGCCCGGACCGGATGCTGCTCGCCCGGTCGTTCGCCTACTCCGACGCCCACCGGTACCGGATCGGCGCGAACTACAAGCAGGTGCCGGTGAACGCACCCACGGTGCCGACGCACAGCTACTCCAAGGACGGCGCCATGCGGGTGCAGCCCGTGGCCGATCCGGTGTACGCGCCGAACTCCAAGGGCGGACCGGCCGCCGATCCACCGTCGACGCTCGACCCGGGCTGGGCCGCCGACGGCGCGATCGTGCGCACCGCCTACGTCGATCACCCCGCCGACGACGACTTCGGTCAGGCCGGGGCGCTGGTGCGCGAGGTGATGGACGACGACGCCCGTGGGCGACTGGTCGACAACGTGGTCGGCCATCTGCTCAACGGGGTGTCCGCGCCGGTGCTCGAGCGGGCGTTCGAGTACTGGCGTCGGATCGACCCCGACATCGGGGACGCCATCGAGAAGGGCGTGTCCGAGAAGGCGGACATGGACGACCCGAAGGCCGACAAGCAGGACAACCCTGCTCGTGCCGACATGCGCGCCCGCGTGTGAGCCGCATCCAGGCGGTTCTGTTCGACATCGACGGCACCCTGGTCGACTCCGTCTACGACCACGTCACCGCGTGGTGGGAGGCGTTCGCCGACCAGGGACTGTCGGTGTCCCACAACGAGATCCATCGCCGTATCGGCAAGGACGGTGGACTCCTCGTCTCCGAGCTGATGGGCATCGCGGGTGCCGACGGGGACGATGACGACCTCGCGTCCACGTTGTCCTCGGCGCACGACGATCGCTACGGCGACCGTGTGGAGCGCCTGTCGGTCCTGCCCGGCGCGCGGGAGCTGATCCGCGCGAGCAAGGATCGCGGGTTCACCGTCGTGCTGGCGACGTCGGCACCCGACCACGAGTTGACGGCACTGCGCGCACTGCTCGACGTGGACGACATCGTCGACGCGGTGACCTCGTCGGAGGACGTCGCGACCGCGAAGCCCGACGGGACCGTCGTCAGCGTCGCGCTCGAACGCGCCGGTGTGGACGCGTCGGCCGCGGTGATGGTCGGCGACGCGACGTGGGACTTCCTCGCCGCGCGCCCACTGGGGGTCCGAGGTGTGGGGCTGTGCTCCGGCGGCATCGGCGCCGCCGAGCTGCGTGAGGCCGGTGCGGACGAGACCTATCGCGATGCGGCCGACCTACTCGACCGCTGTCCGCTCTATTCGTGAGCCCACCCGTGCCTGAGCCCGCCTCGGTGCCCGCGGCGATCCGCCGGGTCGTCGTGGTGATCCCCGTCCACGACGAGGCGGACGAACTGGCGGGGGCTCTGCGCGCGGTGGCCGCCGCCGCGGACGCGGTCGACGTGCCGGTCGACGTGACCGTGGTGCTCGACGCCTGCACCGACGCGTCGGCGTCGATCCCCGGGCCCGACATCACGGTCCGGGTGGTCGACGTCCGCAACGTCGGGGCCGCCCGGCGCGCCGGGTTCGTCGGTCGCCCCACGTCCGACGACGTGTGGTTCGCGACGACCGACGCCGACTCCCGTGTTCCCGTCGTCTGGTTGCGACGGCAGCTCACCGTGGCCGACGGTGGAGCCGACGCCGTGGTGGGCACGGTGACACCCCGCGACTGGGCGCAGTGGCCGGGTGAGACCGGACGACGCTTCGACGAGGACTACCGGGCGCCGCAGCGTCCGGGTCGGCACGGCCACGTCCACGGCGCGAACCTGGGGATCCGGGCGAGCGCCTACGCCGCGGTGGGCGGATTCCCCGCGGTCACCTCGGGTGAGGACGTGCAGATCGTCGAATCCCTCGACGCCGCCGGTCACCGCGTCGCCTGGGACACCGAGGCCCCGGTCGCCACCTCGACCCGTCGGGTCGGCCGAGCACCCGCGGGGTTCGCCGGCGCACTGGCAGAGCTGGACGACTCGCCTCCCCCTCTCCCGAGGCCGGCGGTCGCCGGGGAGCTGACGGAGAGCGCATGATCGCGTGGGTGACCGACCGCCCGTCCGCCCCGGAGAACGACGCGACGGGTCGCGCCCGGACGATCGTCGGCGGACTGCGTCTGCCCGCGCCGGGCTCCGGACACACCGCCGGCCGGTTCGACGCGCTCGCGGACCTCGCACGCGCCGACATTCCGACGGCCCGTCTGATCGAGGCACACGTCGACGCAGAGCAGATCCTCACCGATCTCGGTGGCGACACCCCCGGCCCCGACGAGCTGTGGGGTGTCTGGGCGGCCGAGGCGCCCGACGCACGGCTGGAGGCCACACTGCGCGACGGCCGGTGGCACCTGTCCGGGGTCAAGGCGTGGTGTTCGGGTGCGCGCGGCTGCACCCACGCCCTCGTGACCGCCTGGGTCGACGGGCCGTCGGGCCCCGATCGGGCCCTGTTCGCGGTCGACCTGCGCCGCGGCGGGGTGAGCACCGACGACGCCCGCTCGTGGTGGTCGGCCGGGATGGCCGCTACCGACACCCGCCCTGTCCGCTTCGACGACGTGTCGGCGCGTCGCGTCGGCAGCGGCGCCGACTACCTCGACCGCCCGGGCTTCTGGCACGGGGCGATCGGCGTGGCCGCCTGCTGGTTCGGGGGCACGCTCCTGGTCGCGGACCGGGTGCTGCGGACCCGTCGCGACGACCCCGTCACCCGCGCGCACATCGGCGCCGTCGACGCCGCGCTGTGGGCGGGTCGGTCGGTGCTCGCCGAGGCCGCGGCCGCCGTGGACCGTCGACCGGACGACGTCGCCGTCGCCCACACCACCGCACTGCGCACGCGTGCCGTCGTCGAGGGTGTGGCGACCGCCGTGCTGGACCGCGCGGGTCGCGCACTCGGGCCGGGACCGATGGTGTCCGACGCCTCCCACGCGGCGGCCGTCGCGGACCTCACCGTCTACATCCGCCAGTCGCACGCCGATCACGACCTGGCCGCTCTCGGAGACCTCGTCGCAGGTGTCGACGGACGTCGTGATGGGGGACGACGGTGAGTGCCGACCTGTGGGGCGCGCAGCCCGTGCCGGCGTTCCGCGGGTCCGACCCCGGCGTGACCCCTGCCGCGCGCTGGCGCGAATGGATGGCCGGCCGCTCCTTCCCCACCCTCGACGAGCACCATCCGGCGCGGACCCCGGCGGTGCGGATGCTCGTGGTCGCCGCCCATCCCGACGACGAGGTCCTCGGCGCCGGGGGTCTCATGGCCCAGACGATCCGCGACGGCGGGTCGGTGACCGTCCTGTGCCTGTCCGACGGAGCGGCCTCCCACCCCGGTTCCCCCACCGTCACGCCTGATGACCTCGCCGTACGCCGTCGGACCGAACTGGTGGAGGCGCTCGACGAGCTGGGTGTGGCGCATGTGCAGCACCGCTCGTACCCCGACGGAGAACTCTCCGAGCACGCCGACGAGTTGGTCACCGAGATCGAGGACGCGATCGCGACCTTCGGCGGGCACGACGTGGTGGTCGGGGTGTGGCGCGGCGATCGCCACCCCGATCACGCCGCCGTCGGGTGGGCGGCCGCGACCGCGGCATCCGGTGCCGGCAGCGTCTACCTCGAGTACCCGGTGTGGATGTGGCACTGGGCGTCCCCGGACGACGTCTCGGTCCCGTGGGCGCGTGCCCGCGTGCTGTCGCTGCCCGCCGCGGTGGTCGCAGCCAAGCGGGCGGCGGTGGCGCGGTTCGTGAGCCAGGTGGAGGATCTGTCGGGCGACCCGGCCGATCGCGCGATCCTCCCGCCCGCCGTGCTCGAGCGGCTCCTGACCGACACCGAACTGTTCTTCACATGACCGATCCCGCCTACTTCGACGCGATGTACGCCGCGGGGGACGACCCGTGGGGTTTCACCGACCACTGGTACGAGACGCGCAAACGGGATCTCACCGTCGCGGTCCTGCCGCGTCGCCGCTACACCCACGCCCTGGAGCTCGGGTCGTCCACGGGCGTGCTCAGCACGACGCTCATCACGCGCTGCGACCGTCTGACCTGCGTCGAGCTGCATCCCCGGGCGGTCGACCTGGCGCGGACGCGGCTCGCCGCGTACGGCGACCGCGTGCGGGTGGAGGTCGGGGACATCCGGAGGTGGCGGTCCACCGCGTCCCACGACCTGGTGGTCGTGAGCGAGGTCCTCTACTACCTCGACCGCGACGATCTCGCCCAGGTCACGAGCTGGGTGCGCGAGCTCCGCGACGCCGGTGCGACGATCGTGGCCGTCCACTTCCGGCACCCCGTCCCGGAGCACGTACTGTCCGGGGACGAGGTGCACGAGAGTCTCCGGTCGGTCCTGGGAGGACCGATGGCGGCCTACGGCGACCCCGACGTCCTCGTGGACGTCTTCGCCGCACCCGACGAGCTCTCGGTGGCGGTCGAGGACGGGCTCGCACCCCGCCCCTGAGCCATCCGTTATCCGATCGTTATCGCGAACATCGTTCTGGTTGCGATCGATGGCCGCTCCTGTGCGCGGACCGTGAGCCTCTCTACCG
Organism: Williamsia sp. SKLECPSW1; assembly: GCF_054332755.1. Classification (NCBI taxonomy): domain Bacteria; kingdom Bacillati; phylum Actinomycetota; class Actinomycetes; order Mycobacteriales; family Nocardiaceae; genus Williamsia; species Williamsia sp. SKLECPSW1. Next base: position 1,631,744 of record NZ_JBTGLI010000001.1, read on the forward strand.
TTGAGAGCATGGCTTTCACAGCACCCGGACTGACCGAGGACAGCGCCAAGACCGTCGTCGAGACCCTGCAGGAGCGGCTGTCGGCGCTCAACGACCTCCATCTGACCCTCAAGCACATCCACTGGAACGTGGTCGGTACGAACTTCATCGGCGTGCACGAGATGATCGACCCCCAGGTCGAGCTCGTCCGCGGATACGCCGACACCATCGCCGAGCGCATCGCGACCCTGGGCGCGTCGCCGCAGGGCACGGCCAAGGCGATCGAGGAGAAGCGCACCTGGGACGACTACAGCCTGGGTCGGGACACCGTCCAGGCGCACCTGGGTGCGCTCGACCTGGTCTACGTCGGCTTCATCACCTCGCATCGCAACGCGATCGAGACCACCGGCAAGCTCGACCCGGTCACCGAGGACATCCTCATCGGGCAGACCGCCGAGCTGGAGAAGTTCCACTGGTTCGTCCGCGCCCACCTCGAGAGCTACACCGGCGAGCTGTCCAACGCGGGCGCCGACAGCGAGCAGGAAGCCGCGTCGAAGGCTCGCTGAACTGTTCGCATTCCACATCGGTGGATTGCGAATTCACGTCGGTCCTCCGGCGACAACAGAAAACGTACGCTCTCTCCTGCCCGGGAGGCGTCGCTCGCGTGGGCGGTTCGGACACCTGGTCCGAGCCGCCCACGCCAGTCTGTGAGGGACCTGTGAGAAACGGTGTCCCCGTGCATCGTTCGCGATGCGGAACGCGAAGATGTTGCCCGACAGCAGGAGTCGCACCCCTTTCCACAGGGGCCTGTGGAAAGTGTGGATAACATGTTCCTGTGGTGCCGATCACACAGGGGACGCGACGAAGCGTGCCGCGCCCGGCATCACGTCGACTGTGACCGGTGTCACCCCGAACAGTTCGCCGTCGGCCGACACCGGCAGCGCGTCGGCCGACTCCACCGTGATCGACCGGCCTCGGAGGGTGTGCACCCCGCGGTGGCGTACGTGGGTGCCCCGGTAGATGGTCGGGAAGAGGCGCAACAGTCGCCCCCGCGACGAGTGCTCGACGACGGTCACGTCGAGCTGTCCGTCGTCGATCGCGGCGGTCGGACAGATCCGCATCCCGCCCCCGTAGGACGGGGTGTTGCCGATCGCCACCAGGATCGCGTCGAGGTCATGCACCTCGTCGTCGACGGTCAGGCGGATGCGATGGGGCGCCAGCCGGGCGATCTCCGCGATCGCGGCGAGCGGGTAGCGCGCCTGCCCCCGCGGCCACCGCATCGCGACAGCCCGTTCGGTGACGGCAGCGTCCAGTCCGACGGCGGCGACGGTCCCGAACACCATCGACCGGCCACCCGCGCTCAGACGTGCCAGGTCGACCGCGCGGACGTTCCCATCGGCGACGATCGCGGCCGCCGCGGCGACGTCCCCGACGGGTATCCCCAGCGCACGGGCATGATCGTTGCCCGTTCCCGCCGGCATGACGCCGATCGGGACGGCGGAACCGGCGATCGCGTCGAGGGCGCCGGCGATGGTGCCGTCCCCTCCGACGACCACCAGCGCGTCGGTGCCCTCGGCGACCGCCGCCGCGGCCACCCGTCGGGCGTCGTCGGCATCGCTGCCCGATCGCACGTCGACCGACAGCCCGGCGTCCCGCAGCGCCGCGACCGCGGCCTGTGCGGTCTCCGCACCCGCGCCGTGCCGGGAGTGGGGGTTCACCAGCGCGACGACGTCGCGGATCGGCCCGCTCACGGGATGAGCTTCCCGGGGTTCAGCACACCGGCCGGATCGAGGGTCGCCTTGACCGCGCGGAGCACCTGCACCCCGAGGTCGCCGATCTCCTCACCCAGGTACGCGCGGTGGTCGGTGCCGATCGCGTGGTGATGGGTGATGGTCGCCCCCTGGGCCACGATGGCCCGTGACGCCGCCTGCTTCGCGGACTCCCACTGGCCGACCGGATCGTCGTCGTCGAGGCGGTAGACGACGGTGAAGTAGAGCGACGCGGCGGTCGCGTACGTGTGCGAGATGTGGCAGAGCACCAGCGCCGGCGACCCGGACCACGGCCCGTCGTCGGATCCCAGCGCGCCGGTCAGCGCATCGGAGACCGCCGACCGCAGTGCCTCGACCCCGGCCCACGTCGTCGCGGTCTCGAGGGTCTCGCAGCCGACGCCGATCGCCAGGAGCGCGTCGCGCAGGTAGGGCGCGTCGAACCGGCCGTGCGCCCATGCGTCGGCCGGCGCCGCACCGAGATCGGACGCACCCGCCTCGGTCAGCAGCGCCGCGATCCGGGCGCGACGGTCGGCGCAGTCGGACTCGCGGCCCTCGAAGCGCGTGATGACGAGGCAGCCACCCGGGGTGCCGTCGGAGCCGATGGCGTCGGGCGATGCGAGGTTCACCGCGGTCTCCGCCTCGTCGGACATGCGCAGCACGGTGGGGCGGGCGTCGGATCGCGCGACGGTCCGCATGGCGGCCGCACCCGACGCGAAATCGGGGAGACGCCACGCCTGGGAGACGACGGCCTCGGGGACGGGGTGGACGCGCAGGGCCACCTCCGTCACGACCCCGAACGTCCCCTCGGAGCCGAGGACCAGTTGGCGGAGGTCCGGCCCGGCGGCCGATCGCTCCACGGGACCGAGGCGCAGGACGCCGCGCGGGGTGACCAGGGTCAGCCCGACCACCATCTCGTCGAAGCGGCCGTAGCCCGCCGAGGACTGCCCGGACGAGCGGGTCACCGCGAACCCGCCGATGGTGGCGAAGCGGAAACTCTGCGGGAAGTGACCGAGGGACAGTCCGTGTCCGGACAGGAGCTCCTCGGCCCGTGGACCGGTGACGCCGGCGCCGAGGGTGGCGATACGGGAGATCTCGTCGACCTCGACGAGTCTGTCGAAGCGGCGCATGTCGAGCGAGATCACCGCCCGGTGGGCGCCCGCCATCGGCGCGAGTCCCCCGGTCACCGCCGTCCCGCCGCCGTAGGTCACGACCGCCACGTCGTCGTCGGAACACCAGGCGAGCACCGCGGCGACCTCCTCGGTCGACGCGGGGGTCACGACGGCGTCGGGCGCATCCTGGGCGGCCGCGCGGCGTCGGAGGAGATCAGGTGTGCTCCGACCTGCGGCCCGCAGCAGCCGGTCGACCGGGTCGACGGAGACGTTCTCGCGCCCGACGAGTCCGGCGAGGTGTGCCACGTCGTCGTCGGCGAGGCGGGTCGCGGGGACCTCGACGTCCTCGGGCCGCTGTCGGGCGCGTTGGGTGCCGCCGACCCCGAGGGCACCCTGGATGAGGGCGAGCATCCCCTCGGACAGCACGGTCTCCCGATCGGGATCACCCCAGCCGTCCCACCGCATCGGGGGTGCGGGAACCGACGAGAACGAGGACGGCGACGCAATCATGCGTTACAGTTTTACACAACATGTCAACCAGTAATGCGGTTCTCGACGCGGCCCGTCGCTGCCTGGTGCGCAGCGAGGGACGCAAGGTGACCCTCGCCGAGGTGGCCCGCGAGGCGGGGGTCAGTCGGCCCACCGTCTACCGCCACTGGCCGGAGATCTCCGCGGTCATCCGCGATCTGCTCACCCGTGAGCTGGAGAACCTCAGCGCCGCGCATCTCGCGTCGATCGACGACGCGATCGCCCGCCGCTCCGGTGTCCTGGAGGCGATCGTCACGGCCGTCGTCGAGGTGGCCGACGCCGTGACCGCCGACCGACTGTTCGAGATGCTCACCCGCCGACAGCCGGACCTCCTCGCCCCCTACGTCTTCGAGCGGTTCGGGGCGAGCCAGCAGATGGCTCTGGAGAGCCTCGCCTCCCGCCTCGCCGCCGCGCAGCGACTGGAGGCCGTCCGCACCGGTGACCCCGACCGCATCGCGGCCATGGTCATCCTGGTCGTGCAGTCGGCCATCACCGGCCGTGCCACCGTCGCCGCGATCGTCGGCGACGGGTGGGCGACCGAACTATCCCGCGTCGTGCGCGGCTACCTCGCACCCGACAACTGCTCCCCCGCCCCTCCCCGGACCACGGATGGTGACTCCTGATGACGACCCGACGCCCCGACTTCGCCGGCGACCTCGGCCCTCGGCGCCGTGAGACGGACCGACTCACGCTGCGGAGCCGACGTGCGCCCTGGGACGTGCTCGTCGTCGGTGGCGGCGTGACCGGCGTCGGCGTGGCGCTCGACGCCGCGTCCCGCGGACTGTCGGTGGCGCTCGTGGAGGCCCACGACCTGGCGTTCGGCACCTCGCGTTGGAGCAGCAAGCTGGTGCACGGCGGCCTGCGCTACCTCGCCTCGGGTCGTGTCGGGATCGCGTGGGAGAGCGCGGTGGAGCGCAACCACCTGATGACCACCATCGCGCCGCACCTGGTGTCCCCGCTGACCCAGGCCATCCCGATCACCGACCGGGCGGGGTCGATGCTGGTCCACACCGGGCTGGTGTTCGGCGACCTGCTGCGCCGCGGTGCCCGTACCCCGAGGGCGGTGTTGGCGCCGCCGCGTCGGATCCACGCCGACGACCTCGCGCGCATCTGCCCGGCCGTCTCGCTGCAGGGGGTGCACGGCGCGTGGACCTCGCAGGACGGGCAACTGGTCGACGACGCGCGGCTGGTCGTCGCGATCGCGCGGACCGCCGCCGCCCACGGAGCGACCGTCGTCACGGGTGTGCGCGCCGACGAGATCACCGGCCGCGGAGCACGTGTCACCGACTCGGTGACGGGCGAGTCCTTCGACGTCGCCGCCCGCACCGTCGTCAACGCGACCGGGGTGTGGGCCGGGACGGTGGACACCTCGATCGCGGTCCGACCCAGTCGCGGTGCACATCTCGTGGTCCCCGCAGCCCGACTGGGCAACCCGACCGCCGCTCTGACGGTGCCGGTCGCCGGGTCGCGGAGTCGGTTCGTCTTCGCCATCCCCGCGCAGTTGGGGCGCGTGCACATCGGTCTCACCGACACCGACGCCCCCGGCCCGATCCCCGACGTCCCGCTCGCCACCGACGACGACGTCGACTTCATCCTCGACACCATCAACACGGCCCTGGCCCAACCGCTCTCGCGATCCGACGTGGTCGGGACGTACGCCGGTCTCCGGCCGCTGCTCGAGTCCGGCGGCGAGACCGCCGACGTGTCCCGCGAACACTCGGTCACGCGCAACGACGACGGCGTCATCACCGTCGTGGGCGGCAAGTTGACCACCTACCGCCGGATGGCCGCCGACGCGCTCGATCTCGCGCTCGAGCAGGGCGATCTCGACGCACACCCCTGCGTGACCGCCTCCGTCCCGCTGATCGGGGCGCAGGGCCCGCGCAACCGTCGGCTCCCCGCGAGCCTGCTGGCCCGTCACGGCGGCGAGGCGGATCGCGTGGTGGCGATGTCGACGATCGGCGCCCCCCTCGCGCCGATCGCACCGGGGATCGACGTGACCCGTGCGGAGATCGAGTTCGCCGTCGTCGCCGAGGGTGCGCGTGACGCCGACGACGTCCTGCATCGCCGCACGCGGATCGGTCTCGTCGATGCGGACGCCGCCCGCGCCCGGCCGGCTGTCGTGCACATCCTCGATCAGATCGGCGCCGCCCACACCGCGTGACGCCGGTGGGTCACCAGCCCATGCCGCGCAGTTCGCCGGCGAGGCGGTCGAGGTGGGTGTCCTCCACGTCGAGGTGCGGACTGATCCGCAGCACCGATCGCTCCCGTGTCGTCAGCGGCGCACGCCAGGAGTCGGCGGCGGTCACCAGGATGCCCCGTGAGCGCAGCGTCTCGCGTGCCGCCGCGACGTCCGCATCCTGCCAGCCCGGCGGTGGCGCGAGCGTCGTGATGGCCGACGGCTCGTCGAGCGGCTCGATGACCTCCCAGCTGCCGACACCGTCGAGCCTGGTGCGGGTGTACTCGCCGATCGCGGCCAGCTCACGGCGGACCCGCTCGAGCCCGTAACTCTGCAACTCCTGCACGGCCGTACCGAAACCGATGCGTCCGGCGATGAACGCCTCGCTGCTCTCGATCTCCACCGGTCGCAACGAGTCGTCGCTGACCGACAGGAACCCGACACCACGCGGGCCGGCCAGCCACTTGCGGCTGGTGCCGTAGACGATGTCCGCGCCGGTGACGCAGTCGACGTGCCCGATGGCCTGCGCGGCGTCGACGACCACCGGAACCCCCACGCGGTGGGCGAGTTCGACGATCTTCGCCGTCGGCTGGACGATCCCGCTCAGCGAGCCGATGTGGCACACGTGGATGACGTCGGGCTGCTCGAACTGCAGCATGTTCTCCAACGCATCGGTGTTCACCCGACCGGTGCCGTCCGTCGACGGCATGGTGTGCACGGAGTAACCGCGGCGTTCGAACTGGTCGAGGTTGGGTCCGTACTCCGTCGGGCACACCCAGACCGTCGCCGGCACGGGCATCGTCCAGTACGTCAGCAGCGCCCGCAGCGCGGAGAGCGCGCTCTCACGGAAGGCGATCCCGGCGGGTGCGTGCCCGACCATCGCGGCGAGATCGCGCCGCGCACGGTCGAGGCGTTCGGCGGACTGCTCGGCGGCGACATAGGCGCCACGGGCGGACTCGCGCCAGAGGTGTGCCGTGACCTCACCGATGACGGCGTCGGACGACCGGGAGGCGGCCGCGGAGTCGAGATGGACGATGTCGGGGGCGACGCGCGAGCGGTGCCACAGCTCCCCGAGCTCGCTGATGTACATGACCCGCCTCTCCGCCATCGACCGCGGTGTCACCGTACCGCCGCACATCCGAGGGGAACCGGTCAGCCGTCCACTGCGTCGAATGGATGTGGAGCCCGCTCACCTCGACACCCCCGGCACCGTGACCGACCCGCACACCCCGGGCCTCGTCTACTCCTTCGGCGACGGCGACGGGACCGTCCACACCTGGACGTCCGCGGCCGATCGGGACCTGTCGGGCGACGGTGTGCCCGACGCGCTCACGCTCGACTTCGACGGGGACGGCCGCCGCGACGACGTGATGTGGGACAGCGACGGTGACGGCCGGGCCGATCTCGCCGGACTCGACGTCGACGACACCGGGGTCGGCCGGTACTACTCGGACACCGGTCGCGGGCTGTGGGATCACCGCGTCCACGACGTCGCACCGTCGCCGGCACCGCCGGTACACGCGGAACCTGCACCGCCGGAACCGACCTCACCCGACGGCGTGGGGTTGGTGTTCCCGGCCGGGTCGGAGTCGACGCCGGTCCGCGTCCTGCTCGACCTCGACGGCGACGAGGTGGTGGACGCGGCCCTCGCCGACGTCGATGCCGACGGAGTGGCCGATCGGTGGCTCGTCCGGGGTGACGCCGACTTCACCACCGCCGGCGGCCGGGAGGACCAACCCCTCAGGTCGGCAGGCGGTCGCCGGGAGGAGCGGGGGTGACGACGGTGGCGCGCGGCTCGGGGACATGCCGCGGATGGACGACCCGGACGACGACGATCCCGACGCCGTAGAGGATCGCGCCTGCGACGGGCAGCATCGGTGAGCGACCGTCGGGGGCGACGGTGAGTGCGGCGACGGTGACCGCGGCGACGTAGGCGACGTTGAACACCGCGTCCTGGACGGAGAAGACCTGCCCCCGGACGGCGTCGTCGGTGTCGAGCTGCATCGCCGCGTCGCCGCACAGCTTCGCCATCTGCCCGATCAGGCCGAGCACCAGCGCCGCCACGCAGATGACGACGGTGTCGAACGAGATCAGCGACACCTCCGCGCACAGGCCGACACCGAGCGCGAGGAACAGGGTGCTCCGACGTCCGATCCGCGCGATCGACACCGGTGTCACCACCGCCGCGGCCACCAGGCCGACGGCGGTGAGCGTCGCCACCACGCCGATCCCGGCCAGTCCGCCGGTGGAGTCGGCGTGCCGCGCGAGCACCAACAACATGAGGGTGTTGAGCCCGAACACCAGCCGGTGCGCGCCGATCGCGGACAGCGCCGCGAGGACCGTCGGGGCGCGGACGACAGCACGTGCCCCGTGGGCGAATCCGACGGCGACGGCCCGCATGACGGTGCCGGTCGGATGCGCCGGTGAGACGTGCGCGCCGTCGGTGTCGGGATGGTCGGGGCCGAGCGCGAGACGACCGAACCCGATCGCGATCGCCGCCGCGACGACGGCGAGGGAGGCCGCGGTGATCGTCGTTGCGGCACTGCCGACGTTGTCCGAACCGAACATCGCGCGGAGTCCGAGCGCGAGACCTGCGCCGACCGCGAGCGCACCGGAACCGATGGTGGTGAAGACCGCGTTGGTGGTGACGAGCCGCTCGCGGAGCGCGACATGCGGCAGCGCCGCGGACAGACCGGACGCGACGAACCGGCTCGCGCCGGTGACGGTGAGGGCGGCGGCCAGCACCGCGTAGTCGGGAGCGCCCAGGGCGATGGTCGCGGCGGCGAGGCAGATCAGCAGTCCGCGCAGCAGGTTGGCCCAGATCAGCACCATGCGCCGATCCCACCGATCGAGCAGGGCGCCCGCGAACGGTCCGATGACCGAGTACGGCAGGAGGAGTACGGCGAGACCGCCGGCGACGGCCAGCGGATCGGCGTGACGTTCGGGGTTGAACAGGATGGCCCCGCCGAGCGCGGCCTGGAACAGTCCGTCGGTGAGCTGGCTGCTGATGCGCACGGCGAGCAGACGCCCGGCGAAGGGACGTGCGCACAGTGCACGAACAGCGTTCACGCACACGAGCGTACGGACTGTTCCCGCACCCGTGAGCTGTGAGATCGACGATGTGACGAGGTCGGTGAGCACGTCGGTCGGCACCGTCAAGCGACGGCGGCGCGACGCTGGTGCGTGCCACAATGAGGCGGTGCCGACGCCTCCCGATCCCGAGCACCAGGGTCCCGAGTACCGGGGCCCGGACGACATGGTGTCGGCGAACCGGGTCCGCGCGGGAAGCCTCCTCGTCGCGTCGACGACGCTCACCGAGCCGACCTTCCGTCGCACCGTCATCTACATCGTCGAGCACAACGACGCCGGCAGCCTCGGGGTCGTCGTCAACCGGATGAGTCAGACCGCGGTGCACAACCTGCTCCCCCGCTGGACGGATCTCTCGGCATCACCGCGGGCGGTGTTCATCGGCGGACCGGTGAAGCAGGACGCGGCTCTGTGTCTGGGCGTGGTCCGCCGCGGTGTCGACGTGGCCGCGGTCGGCGGACTGAGACCGGTCGACGGCCGCGTCGTCCTCGTCGACCTCGACGCCGACCCCGAGGAGCTGTCCGAGGTGCTCGACGGTCTGCGGATCTTCGCCGGCTACTCCGGGTGGGGCATCGGCCAGTTGGAGGACGAACTGCGGCGCGACTCCTGGCTCGTCGGTTCCGCCCTCCCCGGTGACCTGCTGGCGTCGGCACAGACCGACGTCTTCGCCTCGGTGCTCCGCCGCCAGCCCTGGCCGCTCCCCCTCCTTGCCACCCACCCCATCGACGTCGACCGGAACTGACCGTCCGAGCGTTCCGCGGAACGCTCAGGCCGCGGCTGGGAGTGTGGCCGCTTGTGCTCGTCGCCACGCCCAGGCGGCGTGGAGGACTTCGGTGGTGTAGCCGAGTTCCAGTCGGCCGCCGTTGATGGTGGTCAGCCCATCAGGGGCGATGTGCGGGTCGGGTCGCCACCCGATGGGTGTGCTGGTGGGTGGGGAATCGGGCAGCAGCGACCCGTCAGGGCTGTGGAACGAGAACAGTTGATGGCCGCGGGCGACGATCCCGAACTCCCCGCGGTGCAACGCCCGGTGATGCGCCGAGCACAACAGCACGATGTTGTCCGGGTCGGTGGTGCCGCCCTCGCGCCAGAACCGCACATGGTGGGCGTGCAGGTGGCGGGTCCGTCCACAGCCGGGATGGCGGCAGCCGCGATCGCGTTCGAACACCAGCCGCAGCAGCCGCCGGGTGGGCAGTCGGCGTTTGCGCCCCCACCGCAACACCACCCCGCCACGAGTCCCGCCGCGCCGAGGGGCGTCGACGACGTGACGGGTGGAGCCACCGCAGGACGCCTCGTCGACATCGGCGTCGTCGAGGGCGGGCCCGCTGTCGAGGTGGGCGTCGGCGTCGTCGGCGGTGTGGACGACGATCTCGGCGCCGGGCACGAACTCGGGGACGGTGACGATGTCGGCGACGGTGTCGGCCATCGCGACCACCGCCCCGGCGATGTCGGTGGGGACCCCGCGCCACAGATCCGCCCGTGCCGGCGGTTCCCCCGGGTCACCGTGGGTCACTGTGCTGACGGTGGGGACGGGGATGTCCGGGTCGTCGTGGGTGCGGGTGCGTTCGTACTCCGCGCGGGTGACCCCGGCGAGGAACCGCGCGCCGTCCAGCGGCGCCAGACGCACGGACACCGACAGGCTGCCGTCGTCGTTCCACCGCCACCGGCCTCGCGAGGTGATCACCCCTGCTGCCTCCTCGTCGTCGCGGCGGTCGATGTGGCGCAGCGACCGGACGAGGCGTTCCACCTGTGCCGCGGTCGCCGAGAGTGCGACATTGCGCAACTCCTCCTCCCGCTCGGGTGTGGCCACACGGGTCAGGGCCCGGATCTTCGAATACGACAACATGCCTCGGGCGAAAGCCTCGTGCAGCAGAGGAAGGTCGGTCAGCGCGTGCGCCACCCGCAGGTGGTCCTGGGCGGTGCGCTGCGACATCCCCACCCGCCACGACAACCAGTGCGCGCACGAGGCGATCCCGTCACCCGACCAGCCGTGGCGGGTGTCGAACGCGACCAGCAGATCGAAGAAGCGGGCCGTGAGGGCCGCGATCTGACCGGCGTACCCGACGATCCGCTCACCCAACTGCGCCTCACTGAGCGTCTCGACCGGAACGTCGTCGAACATCGACGGTCCCACACCGTCGACCGCGCGCAGATCCATCACCGACATGACTCCCCCTGACCCGAGATCTGTCCCCACTGTACGAACGTGCACCGACAATCCCGGCGTTCCGCGGAACGCTCGCCAAGCGGTCTCCCAGTGATCTCCAAGAGGGTCGTCGCACCGTGGTCCCACACACCGACCACGGAGGATCCATGACCACCAGTTCCGCCCCCGCCGCCGATCTCGACCTGCTCGGCATGCAGGTCGCCCACCGCGGCATGCTCGCCGATTCCGACCGGTTCGCGACGATGCTCACCGCCATCGGCGATGGTGCGGCCTGCTCGCGTCGCCGCGCGACCGCCATCGGCGCCTATCTGACCGACTTCGCCGACTCGATCCATCACCACCACACCGTCGAGGACGACGTGCTGTGGCCGCTGATCGTCGACGCCGTCGGCGATGCGGTCGACCTGTCGGACCTCACCGAGGACCACGACAGCCTCGATCCCCTGCTCGACCGGTTGCGCACGCTGACGACTCGATTCGTCGCCTCGTTCCGCACGGACGATCCCGACCCGTCGACCGCGGCCGGTCTCGGCGCGCTGCTGCGTCGACTGCACACGCTCCTCGACGACCACATCGCCGAGGAGGAGCGCGTGGTGTTCCCGATCATCCGGGCGCACCTGACGCCCGAGGCCTGGGCGTCTGTGGAGGAGACGGCGCGCAAGGGCGGCAAGCTCGGGTTCGAGTTCCCCCGCTTCCTCACCCACACCACGCCCGACGAGCTCGACCGCGCACTCGCCGACGGTGGGATCGGGCTGCGACTGATGCTGTCGGTGGTGAAGGCGACCGCCGGGCGCGCCTTCGCGCGACGGGAACTGATCATCGCCGGCATGTGAGCTGGTGTGCCACCGTGGTGGCATGCGCAGTCACGACGTCGAGGTGGTGTCGTTCCTCGTCTCCCCGCGGCACGCCTACTTCGGTCGACCGAAGGACGGCGCCGCGGGCGACGTCGAGACGGCCACCCCCGCCGTCGTCGAGGTGATCGCCGACAAGGGGATCCGCGGCGACCGCTTCTTCGGCGTCCGCGCGCACACCGAAGCGGCCGTCACGTTCCTGGCGCTCGAGGCGTGGGAGGCGGCCGCCGGCGACGCCGACCCGCATCTGGCCCGCCGCAACGTGATGACCCGCGGCCTCGAGCTCGATCCGCTGCGTGGGGTCGAGTTCACCCTCGACACCGGTGACGGCCCCGTTCGCTTCCGCGGCGGGCGGCCCGCGCACCCGTGTTCGTGGATGGACACGATGGCCGGCGACGGCACCCGCAAGGCGCTGATCGGCCGGGGTGGGCTCCGCGCGCAACCGCTCTCGTCGGGGGTGTTACGCATCGGGCCCGCTGTGCTCACCTGCGATGTGGACCTCGACCCCGCTCGCGCGGCGGATCAGGTGCGCCGGGCCCAACCGATCTGAGCCGACGCACCGTCACGGGTCGAGGATCTTGCCTGGGTTCAACAGGTTCAGCGGGTCCAGGGCGGTCTTGATGGCGGCCATCACGCCGCACGCCGATCCGTGCTCGGCCCCGAGGTACTTCTTCTTGGCCAGGCCAATGCCGTGCTCACCTGTCGCGGTACCGCCGACGGACAGCGCGTGTGCGACGACCGCGTCGGAGAAACGACGGGCACGATCGAGCGTGCCACCCGAATTCGGCACCACCACATGGACGTTGCCGTCACCGATGTGCCCCGCTGTCGTCACCGACAACCCCATGTCCGCGGCGACGCGATGTGCGTGGGCGACTGCGCCGACGATCTCCGAGAACGGGATCGCGGTGTCGGTCACCAGGAATCGGTGACCGGGATGGGCGGCCTTGATGGCCCAGAACAGTCGGTGGCGGTCCTGCCACAGACTCTCCCGATCGGTGGCCGTCTCTGCCCGCTGCGCATCGATCATCCCGCGGTCGGCGGCGATCGCCTCGACCGCGTCGAGGAGTTCGGTGCGCGCTGCCGTCGATGTCGCCTCCACGTCGACGCTCGGGAAAGCCAAGCGCACCGAACCGGCAGCGTCGGGGACGGGATGTAGACGCAGCGTCACCTCGGTGATCACCCCGAGCGTTCCCGCGGAGCCGATCATCAGATCCTTGAGGTCGTAACCGCTGCTGGTCTTAGCTACAGCGCGGCCGAATCGATGGACCGACCCGTCGGCCATTACTGCTTGCAGCGCCAGCACGTTGGGACGCATCCCGCCGTATCGGACGCTGGTTGCCCCGCTGGCATTGGTGGCTGCCATGCCACCGAGGGTGGCGTCCGCCCCGGGATCGACCGGGAAGTGGACTCCGTGCGGTGCGAGCGCACGGCCGAGCCGGCTGCGCGTGACGCCCGGCTGCACGACAGCGGTGAAGTCGGACGGTGACACCGCGACGATGTCGGCCATCTCGGTGAGATCGAGCATGATCTCGTCCCCGAGTGCGAGCAGGTGGCCTTCCAGGCTGGTACCCGCGCCGACGGGGATGATCGGAACCCGCGCACCGCTAGCCCACCGCACACAGTCGACGACATCGGACGTGGTGTGGGCGTGGACGACTGCGCGAGGCATGCGGCCTGGCATGCCGGTCTCGTCGCGGGTGAACGCCTCACGCACCGACAGGCGCGTATCGGTGCGTGAGGCGAGATCCCGAGGGAGGGTGACGGTCACCGGTCGTCGCGCTCGAGGATGGTGGTCACCAGCATGGTGTGGTCGGAATGGCGTTGCCGTACCGACCATCCGAGCTCGTCGAACGCCGACGTGTACTCGTCGTCGCGCCAGAGACGCACGCCGGTGGCGGCGTGGTAGATCTCGTACGTCGGTGAGAACCACGGTTGCTGAGTCCACAGCGGTGCCCGCATGTCGATTCCGTCACCGATCACCACCCGGCGGAGGTTGGGGAACCACCGCATCCACCCCTGCAGCACCGCCTTGATGCCACCCCCGTCGCTGGCGAGCTGGTGGAGCAGGAAGAACGACATGGCGGTGGTCACCGCATCGCAGTCGAGCTCGTCGAGCCATGTGGGACGGTCCTCGGTCGACTGGACGGACCCGGTCAGCAGAGAGATCCGCTGCGACAGTCCACGTGCCGCCACATCGGCAGTGGCATCGGCGATGACACCGGCCTCGATGTCCACTCCGACGAATCGCTCGTCGGGTGCCAGCGCGGACAGCAGCGCGATGCGCCCCGCGTCGGCACAACCGAGATCGACGGTGACACCGGGGGTGTCGGATGCGATCGCGCCGCCGACCGCGGCGAGGATCTCCGGTCGCCGCCTCGCGATGTCGGTGCACCCCCGCGCGACGTTGTCCGGCTCGGTCGCCGCGGGGATGTGGTGATCGTTCCGGGCATCCGACAGCTGCCGGAAGGTGGGTTCCCATCCGCGGACGGCGACGCGCACGAAGCCACGGTGGGCGGCCACGTCGTGTCCGGCGGTGGTGAGCGCCAGCGTGTCGTCGCGAGCTGCCAGCAGTCCCGCGCGGATCAGTCCGTCGGCGACGACCTGCTCCATCCGTGTGGCCGCCCGGACCGGCGCACCGTCGAGGAGGTCGGTCCACCAGCCCCAGTCGTCGGCCGCGACGACGAGGTGGCCGGCGGTCTGACCCTCGACGATGTCGCGGATCGACGTCGCGTCAGGTGTGACGGCCGTGGTGATCGGTTCGGTGGTGGTCATGGTGTCTCCTTCGTGGTGCAGGCGATGGCCTGTAACTCGATGAGCAACCCGTCGATGGGCAGCGTCGTGATGGTGGTGGTGCGAGCGGGAGCGCTCGCGACCCCGGCGCCGCTGCCGAGGAAGAATCGGGTGAACGCCGCGTTCCACGCGGCGAAATGGATCCGATCGGACAGGAAGCACTCGAGGCGCAGCACCCCGTGCCGAGACGACCCGTGCTCGGAGAGAACGTCGTCGAGCTGGGCGAGCACGTCCAGGCACTGACCGTCGAAGTCCGGCAGACGCGGTGTCATCGTCGCGGTGTCGACGGATGCGAGACCCGATGTGATCACCAGGTCGTCGTGGAGGCGTGCGCGTGGGAACACGGGTGCGGTCGACGTCACCGGTTCACCCCGATGATCCGGTCGGCGGTGATCGCCGCGATGTCCGGGGCACCGGCGAGCGTCATCAGCACACGCAACTCGGCGGTGACGAGGTCCAGGACCCGTGCGACGCCGGCCCGCCCGCCTGCGGCGAGACCGTAGATCGCCGAGCGTCCGAGGATCACTGCGTCGGCACCGAGGGCGAGCGCGACGAAAACATCTGCGCCGCTCCGGAATCCGCTGTCGACGAAGACTGGGACCTCGGCGCCGACGGTGCTCCGGACCGCCGGCAGCATCCCCAGACTGGCCGGGGCGGGATCCACCTGGCGTCCGCCGTGGTTGGAGACGACGACCGCGCAGGCCCCGGCCTCCACGGCCCGCCGGGCGGCTGCGGGTGTCAGGATGCCCTTCGCGATCCACGGCAGGCGGAAGGCGCTCGCAGCACGTTGCAACTGCGCCCAGTCCCAGGCGGACTCGCCGTTGCCCATCAGGCGACCCATCACCTCGGCGACGCGCGGTCCGTCGTCGGCGAACGTGGGGACGTTGCCGCTGAACGGCGACAGATCCGGGGAGAACCGGTTACGCATGTTGCGCGTACGGAACCCCCCGATCGGACAGTCGACGGTCACGCAGAGGGCGTCGTATCCCGCGGCGGCGATCCGGTCGGCGACGTCCTCGGCTCCAGCGAACGGGTGGAGCTGCGCGATCCGCGCACCGGCTGGTGCGGCGGCGCGCACGTCCTCGTAGGAGTAGCTGCCGGCCTCGGGTGCGATGTCGACCACACCGACGTCCTGCGCCGCACGCGCGACCGCGAGGTGACCGTCGGGATGGAACAGGGTGTCGCCCCCGAACGGTGCGGTGAGCAGCGGCGCTGCGAGATCGATCCCCACGAGCGAGGTGCGGGTGTCCGGGGTGCTGACCCCCGACATCGGGTCCGGCAGAACAGCCCAGCGCGAGAAAGCCTCTCGGTTCGCCGCGAGGGTGGCCTCGGCACCCGCGCCACCCTCGAGGAAGTCGGCGACATCGGCGGGGAGCACACCGAGTGCCGTCTGGTGGATCTCGTCGAGGGAGCCGAAGTCGACGGTGGTGGGGTACATCGTGTCCGTCACGGGGCTCATCCCTGCGCGGCCGCGAGGGCCGGGTCGTCGGATGTCAGGGCTGTGCTCCGTGCCGGTGCATGCCTGCGGGACCAGGCGAAGAACACGGTCAACCCGACCGCGCTCCACACGGCGAATCGTGCCCAGGTGAGCCCGTCGAGCGTCGTGAGCAGCCACACGCAGCCGGCGATCGCCAGGACGGGTACCACCGGCATCAGCGGCACACGGAAACTGCGGGGCGTGTCAGGTGCGCGGTGGCGCAAAACCATCACGCCCAGCGCCACCGCGGCGAAGGCGAACAGTGCGCCGATGTTGACGAGTTCGGCGACCGTGTCGATGGGAAGGAGGCCGGCGATCACTGCTCCGACGACCCCGAGCAGGATGCCGAGACGGCGCGGGGCGCCGCGCGACGAGGTGGCCGAGAGGCCGCGCGGCAGCATCCCATCCCGGCACATGGCGAAGACGAGGCGCGTCTGCCCGTAGAAGAGCATCAGCAGGCCCTTGGTGAGTGCGATCACCGACGCGACGAGGATGACGTCGCCGATCCACCCCGCTCCGACCGCCTCGAGTGCGGTGGCGACCGGGGCCTCGTTGTCCAGCGAGGTGTACGGCGCGACCCCGGTGAGAACCGCCGAGACCGCGACATAGAGCACCGTCGCGACGACGACGGATCCGATGATGCCCCAGGGCATGTCACGCCCGGGCCGCTTGGTCTCCTCCGCCGAGGTGGCGACGATGTCGAATCCCAGGTAGGCGAAGAACGCAAGCGCCGCACCACCTGCGACACCGTTGACGCCGAAGGGTGCGAACGGCGTCCAGTGGCCGGTGGTGATGTGCGGTGCGCCGATGACCACGACCAGGACGAGCACCCCGATGGTGACCACGACGAGTGTCTTCACCACCGCGGCGGTCATCCGGACGTCGAGGACGAGGATTCCGACGATCACCGCGATGACCGCGACCGCGGGCACGTTGATCACCCCACCTGCGGACGGGCCCGCGGTGATCGCCGTCGGCAGGGTCACGCCGAACAGGGACTTCAGGGTCGCGGTGAACAGCCCGGACCAGCCGATCGCGACGGCCGATCCGGCGACCACCAACTCCAGCAACAGGTTCCAGCCGACCATGAATCCCGGTCCCTCACCCATGGAGTGGCGGGTGTAGGTGTAGGCGCTGCCCGATTGCGGTGTCATCGAGGCCAGTTCGCTGTAGCAGAGCGCGACGAGTACGCAGATGACCCCGGCGAGGACGAATGACAGCATGATCGCCGGACCCGCCTTGGTCGCGGCGGCGACGCCTGTGGTGACGAAGATGCCCGCACCGACGATGGCGCCGACGCCCATCGCCACGAGGTCGAGACGACCCAGGCGGCGGTGCAGCGACGGTGCCCCCGTCGGGGGAACGGTGTCAGGGGTGGACGTGTGGGACATGAGGGCCTCGTGATCGATCGGGCGGGCGGATTCGCGGGTGCGGCGATGGACCCGAGGAGAGGTGGAGCGCGTGCGTGTCAGACGAGGGCGTCCGACGGTGTCCCCGGCGTCGATGCGGGAGCGGTCGAAGGTGCTCGTCGCGTCGCGGCGGCCGTCAGGGCGAGCAGGACGGCGAGCGTGACGGCGGCGGCCACCACGGCGTGGGACATCGACGACGCCGAGGCGATCGCGCCGAACGCGACTGTCGCAACCGCGGCGAACAGGTACGCCACGGCCGCGTAACGGGACGCGGCGCGGGCATGTTCACCGGGCCCTGACGCCGCGCTGACGATGCGCAGTCCGGAGCGGTACGCCAGGCCCTGTCCCGTCCCGGCGATCAGCCCGGCTGCGAGCAGGGTCGCGATGTCCGGGATAGCCGGGACCAGCCCGGCGACGACGACTCCCGCGACGATGAGCAGTTGCGCCGCGACAGGATCCGACGCACGCGCGCTCGGGGACAGCACACGCTGGGCGATCCACGCCGCCAGCAGGTAGACGGTGACCGGTGCGGCGAGGACCGCCAGGTTGTGCGTGGCGAGCATCGCCGCGCCGTAGCTGGGTAACAACGCCACGACGAGGCCCGCAGAGACCCACGCCGAGATCCCGCTGAGGTAGCCGACCATCGGACGTCGAGCGGGTGCGCTCGCCGTCATCGGTCCACTCCCCCGATCGTTCGGCGTGGTCGCGGGCGCGCGGCGGTCGAGGACTACCGCGACGACGGTGGTGGCCAGCAGGCCGGCGTGGACGAGGTACACGGCGACGGTGGGCGCCGGCAGGTACTGGGCGAACCCCGCTGCGGCCAGGGTGCCGACCGCGGAACCGAGGACGGTGGCGGTGGCCATCGTCGTCCGTCCGCGGTCGCCGGCGCGTTCCAGGACGAGCCCCGAGACGGAGCCGGTGACGAGACCGACGGACAGGCCTGCCGCGACGCGCGCCACGCACGCCGTGGCCGCGGAGTCCGCCGACGCCATGATCACGTCGGCGATCACGCCCGCGGCAGCACCCGCTGCGATGCGCCACCACCATCCGGCGCGGCCGGCGGGGCGCCCGATGAGCACGAGGGTGGGGACGAGAGCCAGGAGGTAGGCGGCGAACACGACCGTCACCAGCAGCGGTGGAAGCGACCACTCCGCGCGGTAGAGCGGCATCATCCCGGTGGCGAGATTGGGCTGGGCCATGACGAGGACGAACAGCACACTGGGAGCGGCGACTCGCATCGTGGTCCTCCTCCGTCGGGAACAAGTGAGAAGTTCTTGTCACTTGCCGGAAGACCGTAGCGCAGGCGTGGGCAATTGGGAAGAACTTCTCGGATACAGTGTGGTCGTGACACCGAGCACACCAGCCCGGACCCGCAGCGACGCGCTCCGCAGCCGGACCGCCCTGACCGACGCCGTCGAGCGTCTCCTCGAGGGGGGCCGGGTGGACTTCTCGGTCCCCGAACTCGCCAGTGAGGCCGGCGTCGGGGTCGCCACCGCCTATCGCCACTTCCCCTCCCCGTCGGATGCGTTGCATGCCTACTACGCGCGCGCGGCGGGGCAACTCGCCGACGCATTGCAGGCGACCGAGGCGGCGACCCCGCCCGAGTTGTTCGACGCCTACTGCGCACAGTGGGTGTCGCAGGCGCGGACGTGGGGTCCTGCGGTGCGTCACATCCGCAGCCACCAGGGATTCATCGAACGTCTCGTCGCCGGCGACCCGGCGATCGTGGCGCTCCACGAGACGCTCGGGACCGTCCTGCAGGCCCTCGTCGACGACGGCGTCATGGCGCCCACCGACATCACCGTCGCGGTACTGCTGTGGATCACGATCTTCGACGAGCGCGTCGTGTACGACCTCGCCCACCACCGCGGATGGTCGACCGGCCAGATCGTCGACCACCTCACCGCCGCGGCGCGCGGCGCACTGGGACTCCGACACTGACCCGGTTGCACGGGCCGTCGGACGCCGTGGTCGACGGGCGGGGCACAGTGGAGGGATGTCGCAGACCCAGACCGACCTCGACTTCTACTTCGACCCGGTGTGCCCGTTCGCCTGGATGACCAGCAAATGGGTCCGCATCGTCGCCCGCCAGCGCGACTACACCGTCGGATGGCGGTTCATCTCGCTCCGCCAGCTCAACGCGCACATCGACTACGACAGCCACTTCCCGCCGGAGTACGAGGCCCAACACACCGCGGGCCTGAAGCTGCTGCGTGTGGCGTCGAGCATCCGCGACCGCGAGGGCGACGAGGCCGTCGGCCGCTTCTACGAGGCTCTCGGGACCGCGATCTTCGACGATGCGCCGGCCCCCGACGACGCCGCCGGTCAGGCCCGGCGCGGTACCGCGGACTTCGTCGCGCCGATCCTCGCCGATCTGGGCCTGGCGAGCGACCACGTCGAGGCTCTCGACGACACCGCCCGCGACGACGTCATCCAGGACGAGACCGACCGCGCGCTGTCGCTGACCGGCAAGGACGTCGGCACGCCGATCCTGCACTTCACGCCGCCGACCGGCGTCGCGTTCTTCGGCCCCGTCATCAGCCGACTCCCCGACGACGCCGACGCACTCGAACTGTGGGACCACGTCATCGGACTGGCGAGCTTCCCCGGCTTCGCCGAGATGAAGCGGTCACTGCGCGAACGCCCTCAGCTCCGCGCGTTCGGTGTCGAACCCGGTACCGAGGGCATCACCGAGGACTGGCATGCGGGGAGTCGACGCCAGAAGAAGTGACCGCCGGCTCCTGGCGCGACAACCGCGTCGCGTACCAGGCGCACATCATCAGCTGGACCTGGTGGAAGATCAACAGCGGCAGCACGATCAGGCCGACCTGGTGGTTCGCGAACAGCACGGCGGCCATGGGCAGTCCGGTCGCAAGGCTCTTCTTGGTCCCGCAGAACTGGATGGCGATCGCGTCGGGGCGGGAGAACCGTAGTCGGCGTGCGACCCATCCGGTGAGGGTCAGCATCACCGCGACGAGCACCGCCGCACCGCCGATCACGACGAGGATCTGCCACCACCGCACGATGGACCAGACGTGCTCGCGGACGCCTGAAGGCGACGTAGACGACCAGCACGATCGATCCCCGGTCGACCAGTTTCGTCGGCCCGGCGTGCCGGGTGAGGAAACCACCGACCAGTGGACGTGCCACCTGGCCGGCGACGAACGGCACCAGGATCTGCAGGAGGATCTTCAAGATCGCCGACGCGTCGATGTGCACACCGCCGCCACCGCTGAGCACGGCGACCACCAGCAGCGGTGTGAGGACGACCCCGATGAGATTCGACGCCGACGCGCTCACGATCGCGCCGGCCACGTTGCCGCGGGCGATCGAGGTGAACGCGATCGACGACTGCACCGTCGAGGGGAGCAGACACAGGAACGCGACGCCCAGTGCGAGGTCGTCGCCGAGCACCGGTCCGGCGAGCGGGCGCAGTCCGATGCCGACGAGCGGGAAGAGCACGAACGTGAACGCGAGGATCGTCGCGTGCAGGCGCCAGTGCCGCAGACCGTCGACCGCCTCGCGCGGGTGCATCCGCGCGCCGTAGAGGAAGAACAGCAGCGCGATCGCCGCGACGACGACCCAGGACATGATGTCGGCGAACACACCGCGCGCTGGGAGCAGCGACGCGACGACGACGGCGGCGAGGATCGCCAGGATGAAGCCGTCGAGGTGGAGCCTTCTCAGCACCGCGCGGCGGAGGAACCGGCGGTTCCGCAGGCGCCGGCGAGCACGCACGTCCCGCACGCCCCGGTGTCGCACGACGCATCGTGGTCATCGGCGTCGGGGACGACTGCGGCTGCGCGCAGGCCGAAGGACGCGGCAGCGCCGACGATGACCAGCGCGGCCACGAACGCGACGGACGCGAACACGACCGCCGACGCCGAGCCGCCCGCCAGGCCCAACACCGCGCCCAGGGCGGCGACGAGTCCGGCCCCGAGCAGTCCCGGTCCGGCGACGGCGTGGGTGGTGCGGAAGGTGTCGTCCGAGCGCATGGTCGCCGGGGTCCGGATACCGACGACGCGGTTCCGCGGGAGGCGACGCGTCACCCCGAGCCCACCGACGACCAGGAACGCGACCGCCAGTACGGCGTCGACGAGTCCGAGGACGAGGGCAGCGATGGTCACCGCCCCAGGATACGAGGCCCCGCCGACCGGTGGTCCGCGGGCCCACAGCCACGCTTTACGCTGGTCAGGTGACGAACGACGACACCGCCATCGCCACCGGCCACCGCTACACTGCGGAGTCGGCCGGTGAGATCGAGGCCCGCTGGCAGCGGATCTGGACCGAGCGCGGCACCTTCGAGGCGCCGAACCCGGTCGGTCCGCTCGCGGGAGACCTCAGCGGGACGACGGAGAAGCTGTTCGTCCAGGACATGTTCCCCTACCCCTCGGGGTCGGGTCTGCACGTCGGGCACCCGCTCGGATTCATCGCCAGCGACGTCTACGCGCGCTATCACCGCATGAACGGTGTCAACGTCCTCCACACGATGGGGTTCGACGCCTTCGGCCTGCCCGCCGAGCAGTACGCCGTGCAGACCGGCACCCATCCGCGCACCACCACCGAGGCCAACGTCGAGCGGTACCTGGGACAGATCCGACGCCTCGGGCTCGGTCACGACGAACGCCGCCGCGTCGCCACCACCGACGTCGACTTCTACAAGTGGACGCAGTGGATCTTCCTGCAGATCCACGGGGCCTGGTACGACGAGGAGGCCGACAAGGCGCGACCGGTCACGGAGCTGATCGCCGAATTCGACGCCGGGACCCGCTCCCCCGCCGACGGTTCGGTGTGGGCCGATCTCGACGATGCGGGCAAGGCGGCCGTCGTCGACTCCTACCGCCTGGTCTACCAGTCGGATTCGATGGTGAACTGGTGCCCGGGTCTGGGCACCGTGCTGGCCAACGAGGAGGTCACCGCCGACGGTCGTAGCGATCGCGGGAACTTCCCGGTCTTCCGGAAGCGTTTGCGGCAGTGGATGATGCGGATCACCGCGTACTCCGATCGCCTGCTGGACGACCTGGAGTTGCTCGACTGGCCGGACAAGGTCAAGTCGATGCAGCAGAACTGGATCGGCCGGTCCCGCGGCGCGCGGGTGTCCTTCTCCCTGGAGGGGATCGACACGCCCATCGAGGTGTTCACCACCCGACCGGACACCCTGTTCGGCGCCACCTACATGGTGCTGGCCCCCGAGCACGCGCTCGTCGACGAGATCGTCGCCGACACCTGGCCGGTCGACGTCGACGCCCGGTGGACCGGCGGCGCCGCCACCCCCGCGGAGGCCGTGGCCGCGTACCGCGCGTCGATCGCCGCGAAGTCCGACCTCGAGCGCCAGGAGAACAAGGAGAAGACCGGCGTCTTCACCGGGTCGTACGCCGTCAATCCCGTGAACGGGCAGCAGGTCCCGGTGTTCATCGCCGACTACGTCCTGCTCGGATACGGGACCGGCGCCATCATGGCGGTCCCGGCACACGATGCCCGCGACTTCGAGTTCGCGACCGCGTTCGGTCTGCCCATCGTCGAGGTGATCGGGTCCGACGAGGGTGTCGCCGAGGCGGCCTACGTCGGCGACGGACCACTGGTGAACTCGGGCTTCCTCGACGGGCTGCGGGTGGACGAGGCGAAGACCGCGATCATCGAGCGCCTGGAGGCGGACGGGACCGGTACGGGGACAACGCAGTACAAACTGCGTGACTGGCTGTTCGCGCGGCAGCGCTACTGGGGTGAGCCGTTCCCGATCGTCTACGACGATGCCGGACTGGCACATCAGATCCCGGAGTCGCAGTTGCCCGTCGAGCTGCCCGAGGTCGACGACTTCGCGCCGGTCTCCTTCGATCCCGACGACGCGGACAGCGTCCCCTCTCCCCCGCTGGCGAAGGCCACCGACTGGGTGAACGTCGAGCTGGATCTCGGGGACGGCCTGCAGCACTACACCCGCGACACCAATGTCATGCCGCAGTGGGCCGGCAGCTCGTGGTACCAGCTGCGCTACATCGACCCCACCGATCCCGATCGGTTCTGCGAGCCGGAGAACGAGCGGTACTGGATGGGTCCGCGGCCGGACATCCACGGCGCGAACGATCCCGGCGGTCTCGACCTGTACATCGGCGGTGTCGAGCACGCCGTGCTGCACCTGCTGTACGCCCGGTTCTGGCACAAGGTGCTCTACGACCTCGGTCACGTGTCGAGCATCGAGCCGTACCGGAAGCTGTACAACCAGGGCATGATCCAGGCGTTCGCCTACACCGACGCGCGGGGGATCTACGTCTCGGCCGACGAGGTCGAGGAGCGTGACGGCGGGTACTTCCATCAGGGCCGGCCGGTCCGGCGCGAGTACGGGAAGATGGGCAAGTCGCTCAAGAACTCCGTTGCGCCCGACGACATCTGCCGCGACTACGGTGCCGACACCCTGCGTGTGTACGAGTTGTCGATGGGGCCGCTGGACCAGTCGCGGCCGTGGGCGACCAAGGACGTCGTCGGCGCGCAGCGCTTCCTGCAGCGGGTCTGGCGACTGGTGATCGACGAGGAGTCGGGGGGTGTCCGTCTGACCGACGAGGCGCCCGCCGACGAGACGGTGAAGACGTTGCACCGCACCATCGCCGGCGTCCGGGAGGACTACGCGGCGCTACGGTTCAACACGGCGATCGCGAAGCTCATCGAGTACACGAACCACCTGACCAAGCAGTACCCCGGTGGCGCTCCGCGTGACGCGGTGTCGCCGCTGGTGTCGATGGTCGCTCCCGTCGCGCCGCATGTCGCGGAGGAACTCTGGGCGCACCTCGGCCACGCCGAGTCGCTGGCGCACGGCCCGTTCCCGGTCGCGGACGAGTCGTTGCTGGTGGAGGCGTCGATCGAGCTCCCCGTGCAGGTGAAGGGCAAGGTGCGGAGTCGGATCACCGTCGCCGCGGACGCCGACGAGGCGACTGTCGTCGCTGCGGCTCTTGCCGACGAGAAGATCGCCGCCCTGCTCGACGGTGAGCCGCGCAAGGTGATCTACGTGCCCGGCAAGATGGTCAACATCGTCCTGTAGGAGGTGCGATGAGCGGATCGGGGAGTGTCGCGACGGCGTCCACACCGCGATTCGTGCTGATCCTCATCGGGGTCGGGGGATTTCTCGACACCTACACGTTCCTCACCCGCGGTGGCGTGTTCGCGAACACGCAGACCGGCAACGTGATCCTGCTCGCGACGTCCGCGGCGGCGGGGGAGTGGCATCGCACGGTGGCGCATCTGTGGTCGATCCTGGCGTTCGTCGTCGGGGTCCTCGTGGCGACGATGCTCCGGACATGGTGGCGCGATGCGATGAGCGCGTCGCTGCTGTTGTCGGTGACGATCGCGCAGACGGTCGTGCTCGGCGTGGTGGCCGCGGTGCCGGCCGGGTGGCCGAATGTCGCTGTGACCGTGCCCATCGCGTTCATCGCGGCGATGCAGATGGAGCTGTTCCGCACCATCGGTGGACTGCCCATCATCACCATCGCCACCACCGGCAACCTCATGCGGTTCGTCGAGTCGGTGCACGCCGCCCTCACGACGCGCGACGCCGAGAGCCGCCGACGCTGCGGTCTCTACAGCGCCGTGGTGGCGGCGTTCGCCGGGGGAGCGGTGATCGGGGCGATCGTCTCCCGGTGGCTCGGCTCCCCGGCCGTCGCCGTCTGTGCGGTGGCGATGGCCGTCGTCGCGCTCTTCGTCCTCGTCGACTCCCGCCAGATCGACTCCGATGCAGGCGAACCGGTGGGCTGACTCAGCGGTCCACGGAGGCCTTCGACGTCGCGTCGGCGGTGGTCGTGTCCTTCTCCCAGAAGTGCGCCCCCACCAGGCCGATCGACGCCGGGTCGAACTGTGGATCGAGTCCACGCTTCTTCTGCGACTCGAAGTCGCGCAGCACCTTGAACGCGGGCTGTTGCAGGATCAGGATGCCCACGATGTTGAGCCACGCCATGACCCCGACACCGATGTCGCCCAGTGTCCATGCGTCTGCGGCGGTCGACACCGTTCCCCACACCACCGCGACGAGAATCGCCGCCTGCAACACGATCGTCAGGTTCGCCCCGATGGTGCCCCGGATGACCGGGACGGTGCGAGTGGCGAAGTCGCCCATGAGGAAACGCAGATTCGTCTCGGCCATGTAGTAGTAGGCGATGATCGTCGTCAGGCAGAAGAACAGCAGTGAGACGGCGATGAACGACGCGCCCGCTCCGTCGAAGACGGTGTCGAACCCACGCTGTGCGTAGGCGGGGCCGACGACGGCGTCGTCACCGAGCGCACCACCCTGACCGAGCACGCGTCCGTCGGCGCTCTCGCCCTCGAACACGCGGTAGGCACCGCTGGTGAGGATGAGGAATCCGGTGGCGGTGCAGATGAAGAGGGTGTCGATGTACACGGCGAATGCCTGCACGAGTCCCTGCTTGGCCGGGTGCGACACCTCGGCGGCCGCGGCGGCGTGGGGCCCGGTGCCCTGGCCCGCCTCGTTGGAGTAGATGCCGCGCTTGACGCCCCACATGATGGCGGCGCCGACGACGCCACCGAACGCGGAGTCGAACCCGAAGGCGCTGGAGAGGACCATCCGGAACACCCCCGGCACCTCGGAGGCGTTGGCGCCGAGCACGATCAGTGCGAGGACGATGTAGGCGACCGCCATGAACGGCACCACCACCGAGGCGAAGGTCGCGATGCGCTTGACGCCGCCGACGATGACGAACGCCAGGACGATCACCGCACCCACGCCGACGATCCACGTCGAGATGCCCCACGCCTCGTCCATGGCCACGGCCATGGAGTTCGACTGCACGCCGGGCAGCAGGATGCCGCAGGCGATCACCGTGACCGCGGCGAAGACGAGCCCGTAGACCTTCGCGGGGCCCGCGAACCTGGTGTGCGCCAGTGCGCGACTGAAGTAGTACGCCGGCCCGCCCCGGTACTCGCCGGTCAGCTTGTCACGGGTCTTGTAGATCTGACCCAGCGTGCACTCGACGAACGATGTGGACGCGCCGAAGAAGGCCACCATCCACATCCAGAACAGTGCGCCCGGTCCGCCGAAGGCGATCGCTGTCGCGACACCGGCGATGTTGCCGGTGCCGACGCGTCCGGCCAGTGACATGGCCAGTGCCTGGAACGACGACACCCCCTGGGGGGACTTCTCGCCACGGACCAGCAGGCGCAGCATCTCCGGGATCTGACGCACCTGGACGAAGCGGGACCGGATCGTGAAGTACAGGCCGGCGCCGAGACACAGGTAGACCAGCGCGTTGGACCAGATGACGTCGTAGATCGACGCGAGGATGTCGCTCATGACCAGCTTTCGTGAAGTCGGAGAGCGTCAAGAATCACACAAAACGGGCAAGTCCGCAGGCTGTGCGGCATGACCGACCGTCACTTCGGCGGGAGTGTGAGCACGAACGACGCCGCGCGGTCGGCCCAGTCGCCGAGGACGTCGTCGTCGGTGAGACCGGCAGGCTCGATGCGGAGCCAGCCGCGGGCGGGTTTGCCGGACATCAGCATCGGCCCGACGTGATCCCGCGCCATCAGGGCGTCGACCTCGTCCGGGTGGACACGCACCATGAGGCCCTGCTGCTTGCCGAGGATGACGACGGCCATGTGACCCCCGACGAGGAACGCGAGCCCGCCGAACATCCGCTTCTCGGTGAGATGCGGTTCGGTCTCCATCGCGTCGCGGACGCGATCCGCGAGGGACTCGTCGTACGCCACGGTGGTCGTCTCAGTGCGTCGCGACGGCCGCGGGGTCGGACTCGACGTGGCGATGCGACAACTCGCGCAACGCGCGGAAGACGCGGCGCGACGACTCGGCCCACGGCATGAGGATCGGGAACACGTGGAACATCCCCACCTCCTCCATCGCGTAGACCGTGACGCCCGCGGCCTCGAGTCCCTCCGCGAACTTCCGGATCCCGTCGCGGAACATCTCGTCGGCGCCCCAGCAGACGAAGGTCGGCGGGAACCACTTCGGGTCGGGCTTGGCGTAGATCGCCGACACCCGTTCGTCGTTCGGCTGGACGCCCTGGAGGTACGGGCTGACGGGCACGTTCCACGGCAGGATGTCGAGCTGTGCGTTCGCCGTGATCGACGGATGGTTCATGTCGAGGTCGACCTCGGGTGAGAACAGCATCACCACAGCAGGTTTCGGCAGGTCGTGCTCGTGCAGGTACGACACGAGCGACGTCGCGAGACCGCCGCCACCGGAGTCGCCCGCGATCACGATGTGGTCGGCGTCGATACCCCGTTCCAGCAGCCCGCGGTAGACGTCGGCGGCGTCGTGCACGCCGGCGGGGAACGGGAACTCGGGGGCCATCCGGTAGTCGGCGATGAACACCTCGTACCCGGTGATGTTGACCAGCGAGGCCGCGAAGGCGGAGTACATGATCGGCGAGGTGCCGATGTACCCGCCACCGTGCAGGTACAGGACCGTCGCGGTGATGGCGTCCTTGTCGGTGGACTGCTCGACGTACTCGTCGGTGCTGCCCTTGGCGCGACACCAGATCCCCTCGACACCGCCGATGGTGTCGTCGGTGATCTCCACGCCGTCGGTGAGACTGATGAACGGCGGCATCACGACCCGACAGATGTCGTCGAGGATCTTCTCCATCGAACGGAACTCCTCGATCGGCAGCGCCATCGAGTAGCCCATGAACGAACGGATGGTCTGCCGTGTGACGGACTGCCCGATGTTGTCGAGCAGCCCGCCCGGGCCCCGCCAGAACTTCCGGAACGGGACCCGCGCCAGGCCGTTGAGCATGCTCTCCGACAGTCCGAGCATCGCCAGCGCCGTCACCGGTGCGGACGCGGTCTGGACCTCGGGTCGATCCGCCATCACCATGGGTGCCAGTTTAGGTGGCCTCGACGGTCGCCTGTGGTGACGCTGTGCTCCGTTCGGAGGATGGTCCAGGTCGGCGCTCGACGCGACCATCGACAGATGGTCCACAGCACCTCACGCCTGCTGCGTCTCGGAGTCTGTCTCCCCGCGTTCGCCGTGATGGCCGGAACGGCTGCATGTGACGGCGGCGGGGAGACATCCGGGGCTCCGTCGTCCGTTCGGGGCTCTGCGATGGCGGCCGGTGCGACGGCGACGCCACCGACTTCGAGCGCGACGTCCTCGACGACGACGAGCGCAAAGCAGTCGACCGCCCCGTCGGTCTCGGCAGACGCGTACTCCGCGACGTCGGGGGGCAGTCAGGGCTGGTTCTTCATCACCCCGAGCGGCAGGTGGCGTTGCGCGATCGTGCCTCGGCTGACCGCCGTGGGCTGTCAGCCTTCATCGAACACAGGTCCGTCGATCGGGGTCACCGGCGAGCCGGCCGCCGTACCGAATCCGGTGGGCACGACCTCCCGCCCCAATGCGATCTGGATCCAGAGAGGGCGCGACCCGGAGTTCACGTATCGGGGCCAGGCCGACTTCTGGCGGTTCCCGCTGGAGCAGACCCCGGTCCTGCCGTACGGGCGGGAACTCGTCGCCGACGGGTTCGCCTGCAACACCGCGTTCTCAGGGACCTCCTGCCTCGACAGGACCTCCGGCAAGGGATTCACGTTCTCCGACGCCGGGTACGTGTGGTCCTACACCCCGGTCGGCGCACGGGCTCAGATGCCCGCGCCCACCGCGGCGCCGGTCGACTTCACCGGCAAGTGGATGGGTCACGGACGGCAGGTGGACCTGCGACCTGATGGGAGCGCTTCCGTCGACCTGGCGAGCGGTGCGTCGAACGGCTCGAGCTGGGACGCCACCTGGCGCCAGACGGGGGACTCGTTCCAGCTGGTCTTCACCACGCAGACACAGCAGTACGGGGCCGGTGCAGGCGCGATCGCGTCCGGCACCTCGTGGACGGGATCCCTCACGACGGCAGAAGGGGCGAGGGTGCTCGTGTTCTCGGACGATCCGACCGTCTACTGGTGTCGGTACGCAGATACCGGCTCCGGTGTCTGCGGCGCCTGATGGTCGACTGCCGGCGGTGGCCGGGACCCGTCGGCCCCGGCCACCCGGCGATCATGCCGCGGCCGCGCCGACCTCGGCGGGCGCGTCCTCCAGCGCGACGGCGATGATGTCGGCGACATCGGTCATCGGGCGCACGTCGAGTGCCTCGAGGACCTCGGCCGGGACGTCGTCGAGGTCGGGTGCGTTGCGATGCGGGACGAAGACCGTCGACAGCCCGGCCCGTTGCGCGGCGAGCAGCTTCTGCTTCACCCCGCCGATCGGCAGGACGCGACCGTTGAGGGTCACTTCGCCGGTCATGCCGACGTCCGCCCGGACGCGACGGCCGGTCGCCATGGACACCAGGGCGGTGACCATGGTGACGCCCGCCGACGGACCGTCCTTCGGGATGGCGCCCGCGGGGACGTGCACGTGGATGCCCCTCTCCAGCGACGCCGGGTCGACGCCGAGCTGCTCGGCGTGCGACCGCACGTAGGACAGCGCGATCTGCGCCGACTCCTTCATCACGTCACCGAGCTGACCGGTCAGGTTCAGGGCCGGCTTGCCGTCGGTGGCGGTGGCCTCGATGTAGAGGACGTCGCCACCCATGCCGGTCACCGCGAGGCCCGTCGCCACGCCGGGAACCGCCGTCCGCTCGTCGGAGTCGGGGGTGAACCGCGGCCGGCCGATGAAGTCGGCGAGGTTCTCGACGTCGATCGTCACCGACTCCACGGACCCGTCGGCCAGCCGCGTCGTGGCCTTGCGCAGGGCCGTCGCGAGGAAGCGCTCGAATTGGCGCACCCCGGGTTCGCGGGTGTGGTTCGCCGCGATCTCCCGGAGCGCCTCGTCGGTGACGACGACCTCGTCGGCGGTCAGCGCCGCACGCTCCCGCTGCCGGGGGAGCAGGTGGTCACGGGCGATCGCGACCTTGTCGTCCTCGGTGTAGCCGTCGATGGTGATGAGCTCCATGCGGTCCAGCAGGGGACCGGGGATCTGCTCCACCACGTTGGCGGTGGCGAGGAAGACCACGTCGGACAGGTCGAGGTCGATGTCGAGGTAGTGGTCGCGGAACGTGTGGTTCTGCGCCGGGTCGAGCACCTCGAGCAGAGCGGCCGCGGGGTCGCCGCGGAAGTCCGACCCCACCTTGTCGACCTCGTCGAGCAGGACGACCGGGTTCATCGACCCCGCCTCGCCGATCGCGCGCACGATGCGCCCGGGGAGCGCGCCGACGTAGGTGCGCCGGTGCCCGCGGATCTCGGCCTCGTCGCGCACGCCACCGAGGGCTACGCGGACGAAGTTGCGGCCCAACGCCTTCGCGACGGACTCGCCCAGTGACGTCTTGCCGACCCCGGGAGGGCCGGCGAGCGCCAGCACGGCACCCGACCCGCGACCGCCCACGACCTGCAGGCCACGCTCGGCCCGCCGCGATCGCACCGCGAGGTACTCGACGATGCGGTCCTTCACGTCCGACAGGCCGTGGTGGTCCGCGTCGAGGACGCGTCGCGCCTCCGCGATGTCGGTGGAGTCGGTGGTGGTCACCGACCACGGCAGATCCAGGACGGTGTCGAGCCATGTACGGATCCAGCCGCTCTCGGGGCTCTGTTCGCTGGCCCGCTCGAGCTTGCCGACCTCCCGCATGGCGGCCTCGCGGACGGCATCGGGCAGATCGGCGGCCTCCACGCGGGCGCGGTAGTCGTCGGAGCCGTCCGGCTCGTCCTCGCCCAGTTCCTTGCGGATGGCGGCGAGCTGCTGCCGCAACAGGAACTCCTTCTGCTGCTTCTCCATCCCGTCGCGGACGTCGTCGGCGATCTTGTCGTTGACCTCCACCTCCGCGAGGTGGTCTGTGGTCCACCCGATCAGCGCACGCAGGCGCTCACCCACGTCGGGGGTCTCCAGCAGTTGCCGCTTCTGCACGTCGGTGAGGTACGACGCGTAGCCGGCGGTGTCGGCGAGGGCCGACGGTTCGGTGAGCCGGTTGACCGAGTCGATGACCTGCCAGGCCTCACGACGCTGCAGGATCGCCAGCACCAGCTTCTTGTACTCGGCGGCCAGCTCGCGGACCTCGTCGGTGACGGGGGCCTCCTCGACGGGGTCGACCTCGACCCACAATGCGGCGCCGGGTCCCGTCGTGCCCGACCCGATGTGCGCGCGGGACTCGGCCTTCACCACGGCCGCGGGTTCGCCGCTCGCGAGTCGCCCGACCTGGACGATCGACGCGACCACGCCGTGCGACGGGTAGCGGTCCTCCAGGCGGGGCGCCACGAGCAGCTTGTTCGAGCCGCCGGCGGCCTGCGCGGCGTCGACCGCGGCACGCGCGGCGTCATCCAACTCGAGGGGGACGACCATCCCGGGCAGGACGATCGGATCGGTCAGGAACAGGACAGGCAGACGTTCGCTCATGCTTCCTCCAGTGTTGAGCATGAACGGCTCAACTGGGCAGAGACTTGCGGTGTTCCCGCTCAACCCGTCTGTTCGTCCACAGCGAAATCCCTGGGTGCCGTGCGGCTCAGGACGGAGCTCGTGGCCGCCGGCGCGATGTCGTTGCCGCGCCGGAGGTCGATGCGTCGGCCCGAGCAGGCGACGCAGCGGACGTACAGAACGGTGCCGTCACTGGTGGGGTGGGTCGACTCGGTGATCCAGGCGTGCTCATGAGTGGTGGCGAGGGGGGTGGGCGAGGTGGTCGTCGCCGTGTGTGAGGACTGCATGCGACCACTGTGATGTCATGGTCTTGTGCATCTCAACCCTTACGGCGAATACGCGGTGCTGTTGGCGGCCTCGTTGGCCGACGACTGGCCCGACGACTGCGACGGCATCGAGCAGCGGGCGCGCGATTTCGGGATGACCGGGCAGTTCGTCACCGGACCCGATGACCACGCACGCACCCGGGCGGTGATCGACACCTGGCTGCGCGTGGTCGACGCCGAGACAGACGACGACCGCGCCCGTCTGGTGAACGAGATGATGAGCGGCGCGACGGCCTACCCGCGTCTGACCAACCACGACGACGAGGGGTGGCACCTCCACTACCGCGACCTCGACCAGTCACTCGCCCACGTGCTCAGCGCCGTCATCTCCGTGGGGACCGCGCTCCACCTCACGACGCGAGGGATGCATCGCATCGGCCGGTGCGCGGCGGGCCTCCCCGGCGGCGGGACCTGCCGCATGGTGATCGTCGACGTCAGCCGCAACGGCACCCAGCGGTACTGCTCGGTGCGCTGTGCGAATCGTGCCGCGGTGCGCCGGCACCGTGCTCGCGGCGTCTCGGCCCGGTGACGGATGGCCGACGACGGCGGATCAGTCGGACGAGCCGTCGCCGGCCACGACGGCGTCGATCGTCCATCGACCCGGCGACGGTGCGGACACGTAGAAGGTGTCGCCCTTCGCGATCTGCGCAACGCCGTCCGCGGTCCGGATCCGGATGTCGACCAGGAGACGTGCGGTGGAGTCGGTCGTGGTGATCGTCGCGCACCAGCCGTCGGTCGACGAGGGCAGCGCGGCGATCCACGTCTGCAGCTCGGCACCGCTCGGCGCGGGCGCGGCCTGGGACATGGTCGCGCGCACCGCGGCGGCCGATCGTTGCCGGACAGCGGCGTCGACGAACGCGGTGACCGCACCGGTGGGGGTGCTCGGATCCATCGTCGTCGAGGTGGTGGTGACGTCACCCTTGGTTCCGACCTCGCAGAAAGGCACCCGAGCCGCGGTGGGGCCGCCGCCGCCCCCCGAGGTGAGTGCGACGGCGACCCCGGCCGCGATGCCACCGACCACGACGATCGCGGCGAGGGCGATGAGGATCGGGCGACGACGACCGCCCGTCCGGGCGCGCTGCTGGCCGGCGACGGCGATCTGCTCGAGTCCCGCCGACCACGCCTCCGGGGTGCCGAATCCTGCTGCCGCACGCGGGGGTTCGGACGGTGATCCGCGCGGTGGCTCCGGGTCGCGCATCGCGAACCACGGGGGCTCGGGCAGTGCCGCCCGCGTCGTCGGCTCGTCGCGCGTGGGCTCGTCGTCGGGACGAGTCTCCTCCGGACGTTGTTCGTCGGGCCGGTCGTCGTCGGTCACTGGGACACCTCACCGGTGAGCAGCATCGAACCCGGACTGCCCGCGACGCTCGCCTGCAACCGGTACGACGTGACCCCACCGCTCGGTGGCTGTGTCGTCAGCGTCAGCAGGACCGTGTCCGGGCGGGTCTGCCGCATCCGCAGGCAGTAGGTGGAGCCGGCGGGGTAACCGTCGAGAGCCTGCGAGATCAGCTCCGGCGTCGCCATCGGGTTGCCCGCCTTCACGGCCCTCGTCGCCCGGGCGGTGTCCCGCGCGGTGATGACGGCGTAGTGGTACTCGGCGACGATCGAGATTGCCGACTCCTGACTCCCCGGCCCGTTGGTCACCGTCTCGCCGGGCGCCGCGGTGGAGGGGTCACATGGCAGCGGCTGGATCGCGGGCAACGGACTGACCGAGACCGACCCGGACGGCGCCGTCGCGACACCGGACGGGCCGGAGGGGCTGGAGCAGGCGGTGAGACCCACCACCAGGGCGATGAGCCCGAACGCCGTCAGGCCACCCGTGCTCGCCCGGGGGCGAGAGGGTGGCCTGACGATGAGAGCGCTCGACACCTCAGCGAGATTACTTGCGGTGCTTGCCCCCGACCGACGCGGATGCGTACTGCGGGTAGTCGATCTGCAGGCCGGGGAACGCCTTCTGCGCCTCCTTGCCGAAGTTGACCACCGCGGCGGTCACGGAGTCACGGGCGGTCTGCGCGAACACGCCGGCCGCCTTGTAGGGGGCATCGGCCGCGTCGTGGTCGATCGCGATGGGCGCGTTGATCGGGCCGACGTTCACCTGCCCGCGCACGTCGCCGTTCTTCGCCACGACGTAGTCGATCTTCCCGCCACCGGGCAGGTTCGCGCGGTCGAGGTGCAGCTCGTACTGGTTCGCGTCCGGGTTCGGCGGCGCCGGCTTCGACTTGCTGGGGTCTTCGTTTGTCGCGCCACCGATCGGGGCGTTCGGGTCACCGCCCGGGTCACCGGCACCGACGGCGTAACCGATCGCACCACCGATGCCACCACCGACGAGGGCGCCGAGCGCGGCGCCGCCGAGGCCGCCGACGACGGGGCCGACACCGAGACCGATGAGCGCGCCCGTTCCTGCACCCGGGCCAGTCAGTACGAAGCCTGCGGGTGCCGAGATGACTGCACCGGTGATCGCGCCCGCGATCGCACCGACGCCGGCACCCACCGGGAGACCGATGATCGCGCCCGGGACCGCACCGATGGCAGCACCGGTCGCTCCACCGACCAGTACGCCGAGGGTCGTCGAGGCAGCGGTGCGGGCGGCCTGATCCTTCGGGAAGCCGATGGACTCGTAGTAGGTGGCGGTCCGGGCCTCGATCGTCGCGGCCTGGCCGTTGAGGTTGCGGGCGTCGGCGTCGGACAGCCACGCGGGCTGCGGGGCACGGAAGTTGCCCAGCTTGATCGTCCCCGGGCGGGGGAGGATCGGGTTCACCGGCGCGACCGGCTTCGGTGCGGTCAACATCGGCGGGACCGGGTTGTAGTTGCCCGAGTAGACCGGCGGGGTGTAGCCGGGGGAGTCCTCGTAGATGACCGGCGCGTCGTACGTGGGGGCCGGGATGATGCTCTGGCCGCTCGGCGGGGGCGGCGGCGCAGGCGTCGGTGTGGACGGCGCGGTGCCGGGCGCGGTACCCGGGGCCGACTCCGGCGCGGTGCCGGGCGCCATCTCGTTCACCGGCGGCGCGGTACCCGGCGCGGGTGCGGCGGCCGCCTGGCCCGCGGCTGCCGATGCCAGTGCTGCGGCGAGCACCACACCGGCGGTGGTGCGGGTCATCCGCTGTGAATGACTCTGTGACACGGTCACACTCCTTGTGATCGGCCACGCGGCGACCCGGGGCCCATGTCAGAGCCCCGAAGCGACCGCGCAAACCCCCGAAAGCAAACTCTGAGCAGAGTTAATCACGTACAGATGAGCGGGACAAACGGGGGCTGTGGACAGTGCCGCGGCGTCGCTACGGGGTGACGAGCAGCCAGGCGATCTCGTCGACGACGTCGTCCGGCAGAGGGGTCTGGCCGTACATGACCTGCCGGGTCATCAGTCCTTCGACGGCCATGCGGAACAGCTCCGCCCGCGCGGTCCCGATGGGATTGCCGGCGGCGGCGAAGCCGTCGGTGACCGCCTGCAGGAACTGTGCCTGCTGGGTGTCGAACGCCTCACGCATCTCCGCGTTGGTCATCGCCTCGCCACGCAGGTGGTGCCGAGCGATGACGCGTTGCCGGTTCTCCCCCGACGTCATCTCCCGGACGAAGCCGGTGAGCGCCGCGACGACGCTGGCCGGTGACCAGTCCTCGAGGGCGAAGTGCCGGACGACGGTGTCCAGGTCTCGCTGGAACACCTCCTCGAGCGCGAGGGAGAGCAACTTCGACCGCGACGGTGCGTGGTAGTTCACCGCGCCCTGGCCGAGGCCGGCCTCCGCGTCGACGGCGCGATGGGTGAACCCGCGGGGGCCGCGATCGGCCAGCACGGCGACCGCCGCCGTCCTGATGCTCTCGCGGCGCGTGGTCCCCGGGGCAGGCGTGTGGGTCGCGTCGTCGGTACGCGCGGATGTCCCGGATTGTGCGTCGATGGTCAGACCTCTCGTTCCCGGCGACCGAACCCCCGACGCGGTCGAAACACCTGTTGGTGATCACACGGTAGTCAACGCAGCGCCCCGGAGGAACACACGCGTCGACGTAGCCTCGGGTGCATGGGCACCGATCAGCCGTCCCGTCTCGAGGCGCAGCGTCGGATCGACGCGACGCAGGCGGACGTGTTCGCCGTACTGACCGATCCGCAGGGACACGTGGCGATCGACTCGTCGGGGATGCTGATGTCCGCCGACGGCGAGCGCGTCACCGCCGCGGGCGACACCTTCGTCGTCCACATGGACCGCGAGGCGCTCGGCGACCGGCCGATGGGGGAGTACGACGTCACCGTCACCATCACCGCGTTCGAACCCGACCGCGAGATCGCCTGGACCATCGTCGGTGTGATGCGACCGCCCATCGGGCACGTCTACGGGTACCGCCTCGAAGCCGACGGCGACGCCACCCTGGTGACCTCGTATCTCGACTGGTCGGACATCCACCCCGACTACCGCGACGCCGGCCTCTTCCCGGTGATCAATCCCGAATCCCTCCGCGCGACGCTCGGGATCCTCGCCCGCACCGTGCGCCGCGGGTATCCCGGGGCCTCGCCGCGCTGATCCACCGATCGGTTGATCCCGGTCTCACCGACCGGTTGATGTCCCCGCCGCCGAACTCGGCGAGCGTGGACGCATGGCGATCATCCGAGTCGAACAGCTGGCGAAGACATATCCCGGCGGCCGTGGCGTCGTCGACGTCGGGTTCACCGTGGAGGAGGGCGAGATCGTCGGCGTCCTCGGCCCCAACGGGGCGGGCAAGACGACCACGGTCGAGTGCATCGGCGGGCTCCGCGACCGCGACGGCGGGGTCGTGGACGTCGCCGGGTTCGACCCGGCCCACGAGAGCGCGGGTTTCCGCGAGATCCTCGGCATCCAGCTGCAGGAGTCGACGCTGCCGGCAAAGTTGCGTGTCGGTGAGGCGCTGGAGCTCTACGCAGCCCTGTACGCCCACCCCGCGGACACCGGTGAGCTCGCCGCCCGGCTGGGACTCGCCGACCACCTCACCGTCCCCTTCGCGTCGCTGTCCGGCGGCCAGAAGCAGCGCCTGTCGGTGGCGCTGGCACTGGTCGGGCGGCCACGCGTGGCGATCCTCGACGAGCTGACCACCGGGCTCGACCCGCAGGCGCGTCGCGAGGTGTGGTCGCTGCTGGAGGACCTGCGTGCCGACGGCGTCACCCTGCTGCTGGTCTCCCACTTCATGGAGGAGGCGCAGCGCCTCTGTGACCGCGTCGTCCTCATCGACCACGGCCGCGTCGTCGCGCAGGGGACCCCCGCCGACCTCGCCGGCCGCGTGGCGGGCGGGCGGGTCATCAGTGTCACGCCGTCCACCCCGATCGACGTCGATCTGCTGCGTCGACTCCCCAGCGTCTCCGACGTCGTCGAGTCGGGCACGGCGCTGCGCATCCGCGGCACCGACGACGCGCTCGCCGACATCGTGACGATCCTGCGCGACAACGGCTCCAGCGCACAGCATCTCCACGTCGACGAACCCACCCTGGACGACGCGTTCGTCGCACTCACCGATCCCGGAAAGGTGTCCCGATGACCACGCACGCTGTTCTGCACCGTCCGACGGCGACCGCCGCATCCCTGCCTCGCGGACTGCGTCCCGTGCTGATCTCCGAGGCGCGCCTGATGCGCCGCAACCCGGCACTGGTGGTGTGGGTCGCCGCGCTTCCGGTGATCGCCGCGGTGGTCCTCGGCGCCGTCCCCGCCACGCGTCGGCCCGTCGCGGACCTCGGTGGTCTCAGCGTCTTCGGCGCGTATCAGCCCGTCCTGGTGATGTTCTCGGCCGTGTTGCTCAGTGTCCAGATCCTCCCGGACGTGCTGACCCGGTACCGCGAGATGGGCATCCTGAAGCGACTGCGGACGACGCCGGCCTCACCGGCGGCGCTGCTCACCGCGCAGGTGGTCCTCACGTTCGCCGTCGAGGTGGTGGTGGCGGCGCTGATGGTGCTGGTCCCCACCGCGACCGGTGCGCCCCTACCGGGCAACCCCATGGGTTTCGTCGTGTCGTTCGTCCTCGCCGCCGCCGCGATGCTGTCCATCGGCATGGTCATCGCGAGCACGCTGCGCCACAACAAGATCGCGGCTGCGGTCGGGACGGTCCTGTTCTTCGCGCTCCAGTTCTTCGCCGGCCTGTGGGTGCCGCGCGCGACGATGCCGGGGTGGCTGCGCGGGGTGTCCGACGCGACGCCGAGCGGCGCCGCCGTCGGGGCACTGACCGACAGCGTTCACGGGGCATGGCCGCAGCTGATGTACCTCGGTGTGCTCGCCGCCTGGACGGTGGTCCTCGCGGCGGTCGCCGTGCGGACCTTCCGCTGGGAGTGAGACGTGCCCGCGGCGCCCGTCGTGGGCCGGAGACCGTGGGAGAATCCCGTCATGGGTGCCTCCCGACGCGCCGCGGCCCAGCCACTGAACTGGGATCGCTTCGACATCGCGCCGGTGTTCCTCGTCCTCGTCCCGGCCGGCCTCATCCTGGTCTCCGCGCTCGTCAGCGTCCTCACCGGGATCACCACGTCGGGGTGGCGGATGTGGGCGCTGATCGGGCTGTCGGTCGCGGCATTCCTCCTGCCGTTCACCTGGATCCGGGCGGCGACGCTGACGACCCCGACCCGCGCCGCGGTCTTCGTGGCGCAGTTCGCCGTCACGACCGGTCTGATCGCGACGAGCCCGTTCTTCGGGATCTACGCCTTCATGGGATACCTGACCGCGCTGATGCTGTTCTCCGGTGCCGCCCTGTGGACGGCGATGGCGGCGAACGCCGTGATCACCGCCGCCGCCCAGGTCGGCGGGTTCGGCGAGGTGCCCCGAGCGTGGCCGGCGTACCTGGCGCTGATCGCAGTGAACACCGCTCTGGTGGTCCTGTTCAGCTGGGTCGGGGCGAGGCGCGACCGTGAGGTGGCCGACCGCGAGGCGGCGGTCACCGCGCTCGAGGAGGCTCAGCGACGCAACGCGCAGCTGCAGGACCAACTGCTCGAGCGCGCCCGCGAACAAGGGGTCCTGGAGGAGCGCGCGCGGCTGTCCCGCGAGATCCACGACACCGTCGCGCAGGACCTCGTCGCGATCGTCAGTCAACTGGAGGCGATCGACGCCGACGGCGCGTGGGGCCCCCGGGTGGACACCGCGAAGACGTTGGCCCGTGCAGGTCTGAGCGAGGCCCGTCGGGCGGTCTACGCCTTGCGTTCCCCCATGCTCGACACCGCGCCCCTGCCGGTGGCGCTCACCGATCTCGTCGACGCCTGGGGAACCGTGCACCGGATCGAGACCAGCGTGACCGTCGACGGCGACCTCGTCCCGACGGACAGCGACCAGGACCTCCTCCGGATCTGTCAGGAGGCACTGTCGAACGTGTCGCGCCATGCGGCGGCGTCGAGCGTCCGGGTCCGCCTGTCCTACGTGGAGGAAGGTGTCCTCCTCGACATCGTCGACGACGGTGCGGGTTTCGACACCGGCAGTGTCCACGAGGGCAACGGGTTGCGGGGGATGCGCGAGCGGGTCGCCGGCGCGGGCGGGACGGTCTGCGTCGTCACCACACCGGGGTCGGGATGTGTGGTCAGCGCGGCGGTGCCGGCATGAGCGAGCACCCGATCACCGTGCTCGTCACGGACGACCACCCGATCGTCCGCGACGGTGTGACGGGGATGTTGTCGTCCGACGAGCGGATCGCGGTGGTGGCGTCGGCGTCGTCCGGGCCCGAGGCCGTCGCGCTGACCGCCCGTCACGATCCCGACGTCGTGCTGATGGACCTGCGGATGCCGGGCGGCGACGGTGTCCCCGCGATCGTCGAACTCCGGCAGCGGAATCCGCGGCGACCGGTCATCCTCGTCCTCACCACCTACGAGTCGGATCGCGACATCACCTCGGCGGTCGACGCCGGCGCGGACGGCTACCTGCTGAAGGCGCTCGGCCGCGACGAACTCGTCGCCGCCGTCGTCGATGCGGCCGCGGGACGTACCGTCCTCGCGCCGGTCGCCGTCGCCACCCTGATGGGACGCCGACCCGCCGAGGAGCTGACCGCGCGCGAGGTGGAGGTGCTCGCGGGCATCGCCGACGGCGGGACGAACCGCACGGTCGCGAGGTCGCTCGTCATCAGCGAGGCGACGGTCAAGACCCATCTGCTGCACATCTATTCGAAGCTCGGCGTACGCGACCGGGCCGCCGCGGTGCGCGTCGCCTACGAACGCGGCGTCCTCTGACTCACGTCCTGTCGGCCGCCACAGCCTCTTTCGCCTCGGCGAACAGTCGGGTGGCCGCCTCGTCGTCGTCGACCTGTGGCGGCGATCCGGTGAGCGGCGCCGTCGCGGTCTCGCGCAGGAACGCGACGGCGACCAGGCCGACCACCCCGCTCGCGATGAGGTAGAAGGCGGGCATCAGGTGGTTGCCGGTGACCGTCACCAGTGCGGAGGTGGCCAGCGGGGTGGTGCCGCCGAAGGCGGAGACCGCGATGTTGAAGCCGATCGACAGAGCGCCGTAGCGGACCACGGTGGGGAAGAGCGCGGGGAGCGTCGCGGCCGTCGGCGCGGCGAACCCGGCGAGCAGGACTCCCAGCACGATGCACGCGATGATCGGCGCCCAGATCGGCTTCTGGTCGAGCAACCAGAACGCCGGGACGGCCAGCACGATCTGACCGATCGCGGCGACGGCGAACACGGGTCGCCGGCCGACGTGGTCGGACAGGCGGCCGATCACGACGATCAACGCGACCACCACCAGCATCGCGAGCAGCACCAACAGGTCGGCGCTGAGCTGACTGCGGCCGATGACGTCGGTGAAGTAGGTCGGCAGGTAGGCGGTCACCATGTAGTTGGTGACGTTGTAGAGGATCACCAGGCCGACGCAGATGAGCAGCGCGCGCCAGTGGTCGACGAAGATGGCGCGGATGTTGCGACCACCGGTCTGCGTCTCCTTGACCTTCTCCTCGTGCTGGTCGAGCTGGGCGCGATACGCCGGCGTGTCCTCGAGTTTCAGTCGGAGATACAACCCGATCAGTCCCATCGGCCCGGCGACGAAGAACGGGATCCGCCAGCCCCAGTCCGTCATGGTCTCGCTGCCCAGGCCCGCGTTGAGCGCGGTCACGAGCAACGACCCCATCGAGTAGCCGATGAAGGTGCCGAAATCCAGCCAGCTGCCGAGGAATCCGCGCCTGCGGTCGGGTGCGTACTCGGCGATGAACGTCGTCGCACCGCCGTACTCGCCTCCGGTGGAGAACCCCTGCACCATGCGCGCGACGAGCAACAGGATCGGTGCCCAGATCCCGATCGAGCCGTAGCTCGGGATGAGTCCGACGGCGAAGGTGCCGACCGACATCATGATCATCGTGGCCGCGAGCACCTTCTGCCGGCCGATCTTGTCGCCGAGGGGCCCGAAGAACATGCCGCCGAGGGGCCGGACGATGAACGCGGCGGCGAAGGTCGCGAACGTGGCCAACAGCTGCGCGCTGCTCGACGCGGACGGGTAGAAGACCTTGCCGAGGGTGGCGGCGAGGTAGCCGTACACCCCGAAGTCGAACCACTCCATCATGTTGCCGAGGGCCGCGGCGGTGACCGCCCGCTTCAGCATCGGCGCGTCGACGACGGTGATCGACTCCCTCGTCAGCGGCGGCTTGGCGCGCATGAGGTCCCGCAGAGCCGCCCATCGGGAGCGTCGTAGCTGGTCCACTTCCCAGTTCTCGGGCCGTTCCTCGACGTCGGTGCTCATTTTGTGAGCGTACGGAACAGCGTCGATCACGGATGCGCCACCCGTACGCTGGGGTGATGCGACATCCCACCCCGGAGAAGCCCGGCCCCGGTCAGGAATCCGTCTGGGACTACCCCCGACCGCCTCGCCTCGAGACCTTCGCCGGGTCGATCACCATCGAACTCGGCGGCCAGACCATCGCGTCGACGACGCGGGGCTGGCGTGTGCTCGAGACGAGCCACCCGCCGACCTACTACGTGCCGCAGGACGCATTCGTCGACGGGGTGCTGCAACCGACCGACGGCGCCTCGTGGTGCGAGTGGAAGGGTGAGGCCGCGTACTTCGACCTGGTCACCCCGGAGAAGCGAGCGCACCGCGCGGCGTGGACCTACCCCCGCCCCACCCCTGGCTTCACCGACCTCGCCGGGGCGATCGCCGTGATGCCCGCACTCGTCGACCGCGCGACCGTCGACGGGGAGACCGTGATCCCGCAGCCGGGCAGCTTCTACGGCGGCTGGGTGACGAGCAGGGTCGTGGGGCCGTTCAAGGGGATCCCCGGCTCGATGGGCTGGTAGGCCGGCACACCACGGACCGGCTCACACCTCGACGACGTCGCTGTCGTCGACCTCGACCGCGGTCCGTGCCCCCGGCAGGAACCAGTACAGGACGCACACCACACCGAAGAACAGATATCCCAGGGCCACCTGGGGGTTCGCGGCCCACGCCACCTCCGGCGCGTGGATCAGCCCGATGAACGACAGGACCGCACCCACCCCGGATGCGATCGCGGCGTGCAGGAACTTCTTCTCCAGCACGAAGGTCACCATGGTGCCCAGCACGAGACCCACCAGCAC
Source organism: Williamsia sp. SKLECPSW1 (assembly GCF_054332755.1). NCBI lineage: Bacteria > Bacillati > Actinomycetota > Actinomycetes > Mycobacteriales > Nocardiaceae > Williamsia > Williamsia sp. SKLECPSW1. The sequence continues at coordinate 1,674,227 of NZ_JBTGLI010000001.1, forward strand.
CGCGCCTTCACCGAAGGTCCGGAGTCCGTCGTACACGACGCCGGCGCTGTTCAACGCGGGGTCGCCCACCTTGTCGGCTGTGGTGCCCGCGGCGCTGAGCGCGTTGTCGATGAGACCCGACGCCCACTGCGCGAGGTTCGGCAGGATCGCGGCGACGACGGCGACGGCGTGCAGCCTCGGCACCGCCTGGAACGCCTGCGCGCCGATGAGCAGTCCGATGTAGAGCAGGATCGGGACGATCGCCGGGACGGGTAGCAGCGCGTCGAGAACGCCGAACAGCCCCAGGAAACACAGCAGCCCGATCGCGATGCCGCTCCCCAGCGAGTACCCCGTCCGGCCGCCGGCGTCCTTCCACCCCGGATGACCGATGTACACCGCCGGCGGGAACGGGGATCCGAAGGCCGAACCGATGATCGCGCCGGCACCGTCGGCGAGCAGCACGCTGCGCAGGTTGTAGCTGTCGCCGGCCGCGGCGGCGCTCTCCACGTTGCTCATCGCCTCGGTGAAGTTGTAGACGCCCAGCGGGATCGCCGTCCCCAACAGCGGTGCGAGGTGACCGAGCCCGGAGAACAGCATGTCGAAACGCTGATCGGGCAGCCCCACCGACACGTCCGAGATCGCCTGCGACACATCGGGGGCCGACATGTAGCCGCCGATCCAGCCGATGGCGCTGCCGACCAGGAGGGCGGCCAGACCGACCGGGATGTTCCCGGGCAGTCGCACGTCGGTGAAGAACCCGATGACGATGATCGCGAGGACGGGGAGTCCGATCCAGGCTGCGTCCCACATCTGCGCGGCGGGCCGCATCGCGATGAACGTCAGCGAGATGCCGGCGAGGGTGCCGAGCATGGCGGCGCGGGGTGTGAGCCGTCGGATGTACGGACCGACGAAGGCACCGATCATCACGATGACGCCGATCATGAACGCCCATGCGACCCCGGCCTGCCAGGCCTGCATCGCGTCCTTGGTGGACAGGTACACCGGCAGCATGACGACGAACACGACGATGAACATGTGCGGCACGCTCGGCCCGTAGGGCAGCGCGGTCACGTCGGACCGTCTCTCCCGCGTCGCGAGTCGTCGGGCGAGGACGGTGTAGTAGACGTTGCCGAGGATCAGCGCGACACCCAGGGCCGGCAGCACCGTCCCGAGCACATCCGCCGACGGCAACTGCACGACGCCGATCATGAGACCGGTCAGCGTCAGGACGTTGACGAGGATGTTGAAGCCGAGTCCGAAGAACGCGTTGGTGTCACCGCGCGTCCACCACGGCAGTCTCGGCGTCGACCCGGGCGGGGGTGGGGTCGCCTGGGTGTCCGGGGAAGTCGTGTCGGCGGTCATGGATGGCTCCTGGATTCGGTGGGCTGCGGTGTGGTCGACAGGGCGTCGATCACGTCGGTCGACTCCGCGACCCAGCCGAAGATGCCGCCCTGGGCGGCGACCATCTCCAGCGCGACGCGGTGGAACTCGGGGAAGTAGGAACCGCAGCAATCGGACACGAGCAGGCAGTCGTAGCCGCGGTCGTTGGCCTCGCGGATGGTGGTGTGCACGCACACCTCCGTCGTCACGCCCGTCACCACCAGGTGCGTGACGCCCGCGTCGGCGAGTATGTCGCCGAAGTCCGTCGCGTGGAAGGCGCCTTTGCCGGGCTTGTCGACGACGAATTCGCCTGGCTCCGGCGTCAACTCGTCGACGAAGTCGTGGCCGTACTCCCCGCGCACCAGGATGCGGCCGAAAGCGCCCTCCTCCCCGATCCGCAGCGACGGCCGGCCGCGGGACAGCTTGGCGGGTGGGCAGTCCGACAGGTCGGGCCGGTGCCCCTCGCGGGTGTGCACGATCGTCATCCCCACCGCCCGCGCCGCCGCGAGCAGCCGCTGCAGGGGCGGCACCACCTCGGCGAGCAGGGAGACGTCGTTGCCCAGCGTCTCGCCGAAACCGCCCGGCAGCAGGAAGTCCCGCTGCATGTCGATGACCACGAGCGCCGTCGTGGAGACGTCGAAGGTGTATGGACCGGGACGGGCTGCACCGACGAGCGCGGTCATCGCGCGACCGCCGCACCGGAGAGCTCACCGGCGTGCTCGCGGGTCTGTCCGAGGAACCGCGCGGCCCAGTCCAGAGCAAGGTCGTCCCGACCGGCGGGGGCGAGAACCGTGATGCCCGTGGGCCGTCCGTCGACGGTCACACCTGTCGGGACGGCGACGCCGAGGAGGTCGAGGAGATTGCCGAAGTGCGTGTAGTGGCCGAGGATCGTGTTGCACTCGATCGGCCGTGCCAGGACGTCGGCCACGCGGAAGGTGGTCCCGATGGTGGGGACCACCAGGATGTCGACGTCCTCGAACAGGCGGGTGACCTCGGCGCGGAGTTCCTGTAGTCGTGCGAGGGCGGCGAAGGCGTCGACGGCCGTGTAGCGCAGCCCGCCCTGCAGGATGTCCCGGACGACGGGATGGATGGAGTCGGGGTGTTCGGCGAGGAAGTCGCCGAACACGACGAGCCGCTCGGCCACCCACGGCCCCTGGTACAGGAGCTCGCCCGCCGCGAGGAACGGTGCGAGCGAGACGATGTCGGTGGTGTCCGTCGCACGGATGCGGTCGCGGACACCGGCGTGCACGTCGGCCACGGCGGTGTCGCCGAAGAACGTCAGATCGTCCTCGGGCGGCAGGCCCACGCGGACCGGGCGACCGTCGAACCGCGGGCCCCGGTCACGCGACCACGGGTCCCGGTCGTCGCGGCCCACCATCACGTCGAAGGCGCGATCGGCGTCGTCGACGGACCCCGCCATCAGCGTGATGCAGTCCAGCGACCGGCAGGCGGGGACCAGTCCGACGGTGCTGATCAGCCCGCGCGACGGCTTGAGCCCGATCACGCCGTTCAACGCCGCCGGCACCCGCCCCGACCCCGCGGTGTCGGTGGCGACGGCGAACGGCACCTGGCCCAGCGCCACGGCCCGGGCCGACCCGGAACTCGACCCTCCGCAGATCAGCTCGTCGCCGTAGACGCTGCGCGGCACGGTGTACGGGGTCCGGGTGCCGTTCAGGCCGGTGGCGAACTGATCGAGGTTCGTCTTGCCGACGAACACCGCGCCAGCGTCGAGCAGGCGCTGGACCGCGGGTGCGGTGGTGGTGGCCGTGTAGGCGTAGTCGGGACACGACAGCGTCGTCGGGACGCCGGCGACGTCGATGCTGTCCTTGACCCCGAACGGCACCCCGTAGAGCGGGAGGTCGGCCGCGTCGGGGCGTCGTTCGAGAGCTGCTGCGGAGGCGATCAGTTCGTCGGCGGGGACCGTGTACAGCCAGGTCCCGTCGTCGCCCGCCGCTGCGATGGCGGCGGCGACCCGGGACGCCGTCGCGGCGGGTGATCCCGGGCCCGACCGGTGATCGTCGAGGATCTCGGACACCGATGGGCCGGCCGCGGGGCCTGTGACCAGGCCTTTCGACTTCTGCATGTGTCGATTGTCGACAGAATTGTGGCGCGGCGAATGCGGCTGTGTGTCGATCGTGTAAGCGGTCTCACACGTCAGGTGGCGTCGTGCAGGTCCAGGTGATCGAGGTGTCCGTGGTCCCGGAGCGCGGCGAGGATGATGTCGCGATCGTTCTCGGCGAGGGCCTCGACGATCAGTTCGTGCCGTCGGATCCCGTCGTCGGGGTCGCGACGGCGGGCCTCCGTGCGCAGGTTCAGCGCCATGGGGAGCTGCAGCTTCAGCAGTATCGGCTCGAGCGCGAGGTCGAGCTGACGGTTGCCGGCGAGCGCCACCACCGCGGCGTGGAAACACCGGTGTGCGTCATCGCGATCGAGCGGGGTGGTCGCGGTGCGCATCGTCTCGAGGGCCGCCCGGACCGGGGCGAGCTGCCGATCGGGATCGGCCATCGGGATCGCCAGGTCGACGGCGTGCCGTTCCAACGCCAGTCGCAGGCCGAAGAGTTGCCGGATGTCGGTGGGCGACCACTCCGCGACCCGGGAGCCGCGTCGCGGTGTCTGGACCACCAGTCCCTGCTGCGCGAGCAGCCGAAGGGCCTCGCGCAGCGGGGCGCGGCTGATGCCGAGCGACGAGCACAGCCGTTCCTCCACGACCTTGTCGCCCGGTGCGAGCGTGCCGTCGAAGATCGCGTCGCGGACCCTGTCCCGGGCGACGTCGACCAGGCTGACCGGCAACGCGCCCTCGGCGATGTCGACGGGCTGGGCCATCAGGGGCTCGTGCCCGCCTGACCCCCCGTGGTGGCCCCCTCGCCGTCCCAGTCGATCTCGACCCGATCGCCGCCCGCGTCCTGTGCGGTCTGCATGGCGACCTCGGCGCGGTGGAGGAGATCGTCGATCGCGCGCTGCACGTCCGACGACGCGATGGGCGTCGCCGAGAAGGCGACACCGACGCTCGCGCTGACGGGCACGGGGTCCTCGACGTCGAAGACCAGTTCCCGGAACCGGTTCGCGAAGATCTCGACGCCCTCGTCGGTCACGCCGGCCAGGGCGGAGAACTCGGCGTCCCCGGTGCGGGCGACGAAGTCACCACCGCGGACACCCTGGGCGAGTCGGTGGGCGACACGCTTGAGCACCTGCTCGCCGCGTTCCCGACCGTCACCGACCGTGATGTCCTGGAACTGGTCGAGGTGCACCCGCACGACCACCAGACGGCTCTTGCGGTTCAGCGCCGACAGGCTCGTCTGCGCCGCCGAGTAGAGCCCGTGGCGTGTGAGTACATCGGTCAGCGTGTCCTGCATCGGCTCCCCCGTCTGTGCCGGCCGTGCTCGTCCGGCGATGGTCAGACCATGATGCAGGATGACCGGCAGCGCGAGCGCCGCAAACGCGGCCTGCACCACGAACGGCGACAACTCGGCGATGTCCTCGCCGCCGTCGGCGACGCCGATCACGGTCACCACGAAGACCACCGCGGCCGCGGCGATCATCTGGCCGCCGAACGCCGCGCGGGTGGAGAACGCGGCGGAGTAGATGCCGACGAACGCCAGGGGGATGGTCGCGACGAGTCCGACCCGGCCGTCGACGGCGGCGACACCGGCCGCGAGCGCTGCGACGTCCGCCGCGACGACGAATGCGGTCCGGATGCGGGGGTCGGGGTCGGGCCGGGACAGCCAGACGATCGCCACGACGGCCGCGAGCGCCACGGCGACACCGATCAGGGCGTACCGCGCGGTCGAGTCGGGTCCACCCGGCGCCCAGATCATCGCGACCCATGCGGCCGCGATCAGCAGACACAGCCAGGCGATACCACCGGCCAGCGAGCGTCTCAGGGTGCACCTCCGGATCGGGGCCGTCGTCGGGTCGAGCCGGGTCGGGCCGGGCGGCCGCGACCTCTCACGGCCGATTCTCCTATGCGGAGCACGGTTCGTGCGGCCGGACACGGTCATCCGGTGGGTTGCGCTACTCTGCCAGACACTAGAACACGTTCTCGTTTTCACAGGAGGCCTGCCCGTGACCACCGGTTTGTCCACAGATCGCATCACCGAGACGGTGCAGAACTATGTCGCCCACCTCGCCTCCGGCGACGCCGAGGCCGTCGTCGGGCTCTTCGCCGACGGCGCGACGGTGGAGGACCCGATCGGCAGCGATCTCCGCACCACACGCGAGTCGCTGCTGGAGTTCTACGGCGGTGTCTGCGCGATGAGCCCGTCCACGGAGCTGAGATGGGTCCGCGTCGCCGGCGACACCGCGGTGTTCGAGTTCGTGCTCCACACCAAGGCCGGCGACAACACCTTCACCGTCACCCCCGTCGACATCATGCGGTTCGACGACGACGCCCGTGTCGTCAGCATGCGCGCCGTCTGGGACCCCGAGAAGGACATCGCGGTCTCCTGACCCCGGTGTGACGCGCCACGTGTGACGGCCCGATCCGGCGGGTACTGGAATCGGGTGGCCACAACGCAGAAGTCCGGATCGTCGTGGGACGACATCCGCATCGTCGCCGACCCCGGCCCTCCCACCGACACGGTCGATCACATCCGTGACCGTCTGGCCGACAGGCTGAGGGACCGGCTCGGCGTCTCGTCGCTGACCGTCGAGACCGAACCGGTGACGTTGGACCCCGAGGGGTCGCTGCAGGTGCCCGAACTCATCGAGCGCACCCGGCGGGACTCGGCGGCCGCCGTCGTCGTGACCGAGTTCCCCCGGTTGCGCGGCAGTCGTGAGCTGTTGGTGGAGATCGACCACGAGGCGTCGACGGTCCTGGTGTCCCTGCCGGCGCTCGGGGTGGCCCCGCACCGGCGGCTGATCACGGTCATCTCCGACGCCATCGCGCGCCTGCGGGACGGCGACGCGTCCCCCACCGTCCGCGGGGCGCACTGGTTCGCCGGCGACACCGATCACGCCGAGTACCTGGCGACCCGGTCGCTGTTCGGCCGGACCCGCATGGTCATGGGGATGGTGCGCGGCAACCGACCGTGGCGCCTCATCCCGACGCTGACCGGCGTGATGGCCGCCGCCGCGGCGACAGCGTCGTTCGGTGTCTTCTACTCGTCGATCTGGGCGATGGCGAACGCACTGAGCCTCTGGCGGCTCGCCGGCCTGTCGGTGCTGTCGATCGTCGTGATGACGGTCTGGCTGATCGTCAACAACCGCTTGTGGGAGACGCGCGGTGAACTACCCCGCTACCGGGCGCGGCTCTACAACGCGGCCACCACCGTCACGATCGTGCTGAACGCCGGGGTGCTCTATGTGGGGTTGCTGGTCGTCACCTTGTGCGCGGCTCTCGCCGTCATCCAGGACGGGTATCTCGATTCCCAGATCGGCGGCGACGCCGGGCTGCGCGGCTACATCTGTCTGGCCTGGCTGGCGACCTCGATGGGGACCGTCGCCGGTGCGGTCGGATCGAGCGCCGACAGCTACGACGACATCCTGGAGGCGACCTACGGGTATCGCGAGCGGGCGCGGCGGCAGCGGGACGAGAGCCGGCGGGGGTAGACAGGGCTGTGGGTCCGACGTCGAGGAGGGTCGATGGCACAGGTGACGATCGGGGTCGACGAGCTCGCCGCCCGGCTGGGGTCGTCGGACCCGCCGGTGGTGCTCGACGTCCGGTGGCGACTGGGCGACGACCGCGGTCGTGAGCGCCACCGGGAGGGGCACATCCCCGGGGCGGTGTACGTCGACCTCGACACCGAACTGGCAGGGCCGTCGGATCCGGCATCCGGCCGACACCCGTTGCCCGACATCGCCGTCCTCCAGGACGCCGCCCGTCGATGGGGGATCACTTCCGGACGCACCGTCGTCGCCCACGACGACAACGGCAACCAGTCCGCGGCCCGTGCCTGGTGGCTGCTGCGATGGGCCGGTCTCGACGACGTGCTGCTCCTCGACGGTGGCCTGACAGCGTGGCTGGAGGCCGGCCACGATCTCCACGTCGGCGACGAGCCGGCACCGGCGGCGGGGACGGTGACGCTGCACCCAGGACACCTGCCGACCGTCGACGCCGACGAGGTGGCCGCGTTCCGCGGAACGCTCCTCGACGCCCGGGCGAGCGAGCGCTACCGCGGTGAGACCGAGCCCGTCGACCCCCGCGCCGGACACGTACCCGGCGCGATCAGCGCGCCGACCGCCGAGAACCTGGACCGCTCGAACCGGTTCCTCGAGCCCGGCGACCTGCGTACACGCTTCGCCGCGCTCGGCGTCGACCCCGCCACCCCCGTCGCCGTCTACTGCGGATCCGGTGTCACCGCCGCCCACGAGATCGCGGCCCTGGCGATCGCGGGCGTCGACGCCGCTCTCTACCCGGGGTCGTGGTCACAGTGGTCGTCCGATCCGGACCGCCCCGCGTCGACGGCCGCGGCAGTGTTCCCGGATCATCCCGGTGACCTCGGCAGGCCATGACTCGGCGCCGCCGTCGGGGTACGTGTCAGTGAGGCGAGCAGGTCGGCCAACCGCTTCGATTCGGCCACATAGTCCTCGTACGGGAACCCCTCCCGCACAAGCCAGTCCCGCAGTTCGCTCTCCATGGCCACGCCGGATGAATGGAATGTGTCCAGGCCGGCGCGGGTGGCGGTCGCCAGCCGTCGCCCGGCATGGGTCTCGTCGACGACGGTCTCGACGAACCCGGCGTCCCGAAGGGTTCGCAGCGCGCGAGATGTCGCAGCTTCCGACAGCCCGATGACGTCGGCCAACTGTCGCTGGGTCATCCTCGGCGACTCCTCGAGCGAACCGATGATGCGAATCTGCGTGTAGGTGAGGCCCGCCGACGTCGACGCCGAGGCGATCCGACTCCGGGCGATCTCCCCGAAGATCGCGACCACACGGTGCAGCAGGTCTGCCAATCCGTCGTCCATGATGTGAATCTACCTTCCACACTTGCACGCGCAACCTTGCGTGTGCAAGTCTCAATGCCATGTCCTCAGCAGCGTTCGTGACGCAGACCTCCGTTCCCGTCGTCTGGATCCTCGCGGCCGTGATCGGCGCGAGCATCCACTCGTCACGCTTCACGAGATCGCAGCGGCTGGAGATCTGGCAGCGCTGGTGGGCGGTGGTGGCGCTCGGGTGCGGGAGCGCCTGGATGGCCATCTCGTTCCTCGTGGCCCCCACCGTCATGACCACGGCGATCGGATACGCGCAGACGCCGTTCGTGACCGAGATCGCCTGCGCCAACCTCGGGCTCGCCGTCGCGGCGTTCCGCGCGATCCACGCCGGTCGGCGAGAACGCATCACCACCGGGCTGATGGCCGGCACGTTCCTGTGGGGGGCCGCGCTCGGGCACGTCCATCAGTCGGTGGCACACGGGAACTGGGATCCGGGGAACACCGGTGGCGTCCTCCTCTACGACTTCGTGATCCCCGCAGTGATGGTCATCCTCGCGGTGATCAGCCGACCCCCAGGTGCCGACACGGGCACAGCGGCGGCCGGGGCGCCGTTCTCCGCGACGTCGCCGGTTCCGGTCCGCTGAACTCCGAGTGGTGAATCCCTGATGACTCGAATGATGCGGTCGGCGACAGAGGAGTCCGGTACGTCCCGTGGCCTGGACCGACTCGTCAACTTCTCCGACGCGACCGTCGCGATCGCGATGACCCTCCTGTTGCTCCCCCTGGTCGACGCGGTGTCCGGGGCACGACCCGGCCACGTGTGGCAGTTGCTCGACGACAATCGGGGCACGATGATCGCCTTCGTCGTGAGCTTCGCGGTCATCGCCCGAATGTGGATGATGCACCACCGCCTGTTCGAGCAGGTGAGCGCCTGTTCCCCGGCGCTTATGCGGGTGAACCTGCTCTGGATCGCCGGCATCGTGTTCCTCCCGGTCGCGTCGAACATGCTCGCCGCGGCGGCTCAGAGCTCACCGGCGAACGCCCTGTACGTCGGCACCATCGCGGTCGCCAGCCTCATGTTCGCGCTCATGGAGGCGCTCGTCATCCGGAACAGGTCTCTGCGTACGGCCACTTCTCACCACGACCTGCATCCCGCGAACAGCTGGCTCACCTTCGGCGCACTCATCGCCGCTCTCGTAGGCACGATCGCCGTGCCGGACTCGGGCGTGTGGTGGCTTCTCCTGCTCGTACCCGCCGGCTGGGGATCAGATCTCCTCCAGCGACGCAGCGACAAGGTGGCGACGCGAGCGACTGAGACCCGGTGAGGTCCCGGCGGTTCCGGGTCCCCGTCAGCCGCGACCGGTCAGCCGCGACCGGTCGGCCGCAGCACGATGTCGGTGGGGTGCGCGTCCGCCGGGGTGGTGACCGCGGACAGGACTGCGGCGGCGACGGATTCGACGCGCAGGAACCGACTGCCGTCGTAGTCGTCGCCCTCCATCGCGACGATGTCGCGCTGCATGTCGGTGTCGATACGACCGGGATAGACCGACGTCACCCTCAGGTCGCGTTCCTCCTGGCGGAGGGCGTCGGCGAAGGCGCGCACCGCGAACTTGCTGGCCGCGTAGGCGCTCCATCCCGGTTTGGCGTCCCGACCGGCGCCGGAGTTGATGATGACGACGTGACCCCGTGCCTCACGGAGGGCGGGCAGCAGTTGCCGGGTCAGCTCGGCGACGGCGATGAAGTTGACCTCCATCATCGCGCGGTACTCGTCGGCGTAGGTGTCCTCGACCGGGCCGATCGACCCGACGCCGGCGTTGTGCACCAGCAGGTCCAGCGAGGTGATCGCCTCGGTCGCCGCCTCCATCTCCTCGTGGTCGGTCAGTTCGACCGGCCACGTCGACGCGCCGTCGAGATCTGCTGCGAGCGCGTCCAGTTCGGCGCTCGGGCGGCCTCCGAGCAGCAGGTCGTGGGTGGGGGCGAGCGCGCGGGCGATCGCGGCGCCGAGCCCGCGGGATGCGCCGGTGACGAGTGCGGTGGGCATGTCCGCGACAGTACCGACGCGGTGGACGGCCCCGGCGTACGCCTAGCGTCGGGCGAGGTTCACCAGGAACTCGATCGTCCCCGTGTCCTCGACCTGCACGAAACCGAGGTTCGGGGCGTCGACGCCGTGGTCGGACCAGCGGACCGGCACCGAGCCCTGCACGATCACCGATTCGCCCGACCGGACGACCTGCAGATCGGTGGTCACGGGCCGGTCGCGTCCCTTGATCTCCATCGTCCCGACGGTGCGGATCGTCGCGGGCGCTCCGCTCGCCGGGACGCCCGAGAGGTCCACCGGTTCGGTGACACGGAAGGTGGCTGTCGGGAACTGGGACGTGTCCATGATCCGCTCGCCGCGGAAGCGGTTGTCGCGGGCCGAATCCGGACTCCGGATCGATGCCACGTCGACGACGACGGTGCCCTCGGTCAGCTGGTCGTCGACGACCTCGACCGTGCCCGTCACCTGCTGGGTGCGCCCGTTGACGGTGATGTTCTCGCCGCGGAGAACCTCGTCGACGCGGTAGCCCGCCTGCGTCCGCCGGTCCTCGGCGGCGGGGCCGGCGACGACGCCCCAGGTCCCGTTGACGTCGACGGTGGCTGCGCGCGTCTGCGACGGCAGCGCGAGTTCGGCGTCTGCGTCGTCGACGATCCAGTTCGTGTAGACCCATGGGCCCGCGGCGACGGCCACCACCGCGATCACGACGATCCCCGCCGCCCACAGCAGCTTCCTGCGCATCCGATGCCCTCCCGGTCCGGTGAGCCACCGAGGGTACCGACGAATGTCCGTTTCGGGTGATTCCCGAGCGTTCCGCGGAACGCTCGAGGAACCGTCCGGCAGCGCCGCAATTGTCGGTGTGCATCTGTTACGGTGACGGCACATCTCGGGAGGGAGAGTCGTGTCAGTGTTCGACGACACCGCCCCGGATGAGCTGAGCGATGGTGGTCGACAGGCGCGGCAACCGCGGCGTGGCTCTGCGCTGGGAACGCAGGCGGCGTCTCCCGACCCGGCGTCTCCTGCAGGTCGTGTTCCGGCGCGACCGTGGGTGCCGTCATCCCGGCTGCGGACGCACCCGCCATCTGCACGCCCACCACGTGACGTTCTGGCGCGACGGCGGCACCAACTCTTCACTTTTCATGCCCCCGATGGATCGCTGCTACCCGATGCACCACCTATGGCGGCGCCCTCCGGATGGACGCCCGACCGACGAATTCCTACTGATGGTCTGTCCACGATCAACGGCGGGAAGCTCTACCTCGGCTACACCACCGAGGTGCTGCACGCCGCCTGGGCCTGGCGGCGGCAGCAGTCAGAAGTGCTCGTCGCCTGAGCGTTCCGCGGAACGCCCCTTCAGCCGGTGAAGCGCGACAGGATGCTGTTGACGGCCTGGGTGACGGTGACCCGGTCGAAGCTCTGGACGAAGTCGAAGGTCCGGTCGAGATCGGGGCCGTTGTCGTGCAGGTCGCGGGCCGAGAGCAGGGCCGAGTAGTGGGGACCGAGCACGGCGACGGTCCACTCGTTGACCAGGTCGTCCTCCGGCTCCAGCGGGGCGTGCTGGATCTTCCCCTCGATGCGGTCGGCGAGGCCCACGCCGTACACACCGGCGAAACCCGTTGCCTCCGAAAGCAGATGCCAGCGCTTGGAGGTCTCCGTCGTGAAGTGGCGCTTGTGCTGGAACGTGCCGATCACGATCATCGAGTGCCCGACGCCGGCCGCCTGCGCCTCCAGCGACTTGCTCATCTCGATGAGCAACTGCTTCGTCCCGCGCCGCGGTCGCACGCCCTGCGAGGCGATGGCGTAGGGGGTCTGCAGTTCGGTCCTCGGGGTGTTCCAGACCGGGGTCTCCGGGAGGGGCACGACGACCTCGTGCAGGAAGCCGACCGGATCGGCGACCGCCGGGTAGAGGGCGCCAGCGCCGTACGTCGCGCCGACGGTGAGCGCGCGTTCGCGCCGGTCCTCGGAGTCGACACCCTCGGCGACGATCACCGCATGGCTGCGCTCGACGTAGGCCTGCAGCGCGTTGGCGAGGTCGGCCATCTCCGGCTCGGTCATCCGATCGAGCAACTCGGGCGGCGTGATGATGATGTCCGGCTCGATGAGGGGGAGCATCGCCAACGCGTTCTCCGTCGACCCCATGTCGTCGACACAGATGAGTCGCCCGTGCATCCGGGCGTCGGCGATGGTCGCGAGGCAGCGGTGCGGGTGGGCGATCACGTCGTCGGGCGAGACGCACACCACGACCTTGCTGATCGGGTTCAGGTCGTCGTCGGTGAACGACGAGGTGATGTCCATGTCGATGGACACGAGCAGCGGGATCGCGTCGGCGACGTCGACGGCGGTGACGGTGCCGCCGGACCGGCCGAGACCGGCCACATGCTGACTCATCAGGGCCGCGGCACGGAGCAGATCCTCGGTGCGTCCTATCCGGGTGTGTTGCGTTCCGCGCAGACGCAACTCCGCGGCAGCGAGGGCTCCGTCGGAGAGCCGCCGTACCGGCGCGAACTGCATGACACCCTCTCGATCACGAGATCTTGCGTGGCTCGCCCTCGGTGGCGACTGAGAACCGGTGACGCCTCACGCCACCGAGTCGACGGCTTCGTCCACCTCGCGCGTCGAGGTGAACATCGAACGATCCCACGGCTGTGTGGTCGGCTCCCCATACTGCATGTGACGCAGCTGATCCACGAGCGCGGGCAGCGTCTGCACCTTGAGGATCACCATCATCTCGTCCGCCCAGCGGGACACCTCGTCCTCGGTGAGGCCGAGTGCGTCGGCCGTCTCGGCCAGCGACTCGCCGTGTGCGACGTGGTCGGCGATCGACTTCATCTCGGTCATGTCTTCGACGGTAGGCACCCGAACGCGTGATCGACAGGCACGACGACAACAGCCGCCCGATCGTGTCGAGAGTAACGGTCCGATAACGCAGATCTGTGATTCGCGATCGGCGTGGCCACACCCCTGACGAGCGCGAACGGTACGCCGGGGGCAGGATGGCGGCGTGCCGAACGCGGGTTTCACCTCAACGCAACTGGCGGCCCGTGCGGCCTACCTGCTGCGGGGTAACGACCTGGGCACGATGACCAGTGCGGCGCCCAAGCTGTACCCGCACATGTGGAGCTGGGACGCCGCGTTCGTGGCCGTCGGGCTGGCGCCGTTGTCGGTGGAGCGCGCGGTCATCGAGATGGACACGCTGCTCTCCGCCCAGTGGAGCAACGGGATGATCCCGCACATCGTCTTCGCCAACGGTCGCGACGGGTACTTCCCGGGACCGGCGCGCTGGGAGACGGCGAGGCTCGCGGCGCACGCCCCCACCTTCGTCGACACCTCGGGGATCACCCAGCCGCCGGTGCACGCGATCGCGGTGCAGCGCATCCTCGACCACTCCCGCCGACGCGGGCGGACCACACGCCAGGCCGCCGACGAGTTCATCGACCGCCGTTGGGGGAACCTCGTGCGGTGGCACCGGTGGTTGGCCGATGCGCGAGACCCCCAGGGGCGCGGGCGGATCACGCTGTTCCACGGCTGGGAGTCCGGCATGGACAACTCGCCGCGATGGGATGCGGCCTACGCGAACGTGACGGTGGGTGACGACCTACCGCCGTACCGTCGCGCGGATCTCGACCACGTCGACGACCTGACGATGCGCCCGAGCGACGCCGAGTACGACCGGTACCTGTGGCTCGTCGAACAGATGAAACGCGCCCACTACGACGACGCGGTTCTGCCGTCGGTGATGGACTTCGCGGTCGAGGACGTGTTCGTCAGCGCGATCTTCGCGGTGGCCTGTGACGTCCTGGCCGCGATCGGCGAGGACTACGCGAAGCCACGGTCCGATGTCCGCGATCTGCGCGCGTGGTCGGACCGTTTCCGCGCCGGGGTCGTGGCGGCGAGCTCCGAGCGCAACGGGATGGCGCGTGACTTCGACCTGCGTGCCGGCCGGTGGATCACCACGGAGACCATCGCCGCGTTCGCGCCCCTGCTGTGCGGTGGTCTGCCCCGGGATCGCGAGCGGACCCTGATGCGGGTCTTCGACGGTCCGCGGTTCTGCGGTCACCCCGACCTGCGCTATGTGGTCCCGCCGTCGACGTCGCCGATCTCGCCGGACTTCCGGTCGCGCGAGTACTGGCGCGGCCCGGTGTGGCCGGTCATGACCTGGTTGTTCTCCTGGGCGTTCGCCCGCCGCGGATGGCCCGAACGTGCGGTCCGGCTGCGGGACGAGGGACTGCGTCAGGCGCGCGACGGGTCGTTCGCGGAGTACTTCGAACCGTTCACCGGGGAGCCCCTCGGCAGCATGCAGCAGAGCTGGACCGCGGCCGCCGTCCTCGACTGGCTCGACTGACACCACCCGCCCGCGCCGCCGGGGATGCGCCACACTCGAGGGATGAGTGACAGAGACCTCACCCTCCGTATCGGGCACGACGAGCTGATCGTTCGCCAGAGGTGGGAGGCGGCGAGCATCGCCAACGACTTCCTCATCGCCGTCTGGTTCGTCATCGGCAGCGTGCTGTTCTTCTGGGAGTCGACCACGTTCGCGGCGACGTGGTTCTTCCTCATCGGCAGCATCCAGTTCCTCGTCCGCCCGGCCATCCGCCTCAGTCGGCGCTTTCACATCCAACGGATCCGCAGCGCTGCGACCCCGACCGACAGCGACGACGACTACTGATCCTCGCCGATCACGGTCACGGCGCCCTTGGACTCGACGATCGCCCACCGCACCGTGGCGGCCGACGAGTGTCCGTGGCGGCGGAGGATGCCGTCGAGGTCGGCCTCGGTCAATCCGGCGCGTCGTGTCGCCCGCCGATTCACGTGCCCGTGCTCCACGAGCACCCGGATCGGGGGATCGATGAGGCGCGCCACCCCAGGGATGAAACGCGCGCGGGTGAGGGCCGCGTGCGCGGTCAGCAGGGCGACGAGCGCCACCGAACCCACGAGCCAGGACGTGTCCGCCGCGGTGGCGCTGCGTCCGACGATGGCGCCGATGGCGACGGCTGCCGCCCAGTCGTAGGGCGCGAACTCGGCGATGGTCCGGCGTTCGGAGAGACGGAGGGCGATCGCAGCGGTCGCGAACAGCAGGACCGTCTTGACGGCCGTGGGCACGAGTCGGCCTGCGTCGCCGACGAGCTGGTGTACGAGTGAGGTCATGACTTCGGTCATACCCGGATCTGACGGATCGAGGGTAAAGGAACTTTTACCTTCGTGTGTTCGTCAGCAGGTCATGTACACCTGCGTGCCCGGAGTCCGACCCTCGTGATCGTCCTCGAGATCCTGCTCGGCCTGATGGTGGTCGTCGTCATCACCGCGTTCACGGGGTACTTCGTCGCCCAGGAGTTCGCGTACATGGCGGCCGACCGCTCGCGGCTCGGCGCCGCCGCGGCGGCGGGCGACGGTGCATCGGCGCGTGCCCTGACGGTCACACGTCGCACGTCTTTCATGCTCTCCGGTGCCCAGCTGGGCATCACGGTCACCGGTCTGTTGGTCGGGTACGTCGCCGAACCCCTCATCGGACAGGGTGTCGGGGAACTGCTCGGCGGGATCGGGATCGGGACGGCGGTCGGTGTCGCGATCGGCACCCTCGTCGCGGTCGTGGTGTCCACCGGGGTGCAGATGGTCTTCGGTGAACTCGTGCCCAAGAACCTCGCCATCGCCCGGCCCGAACCCGTCGCACGCTGGTTGGCCCGTTCGACGACGGTCTACCTGTCGCTGTTCGGTTGGCTCATCTGGCTGTTCGACCAGTCGTCGAACGCGTTGCTCAAGGCCCTCGGGATCGAACCCGTCCACGACGTCGAGCACTCGGCCACACCGCGTGACCTGACCCATATCGTCGCGGCGTCCCGCGCGACCGGCGAGCTCGGCGACGACACGTCGACGCTGCTCGACCGCATCCTCGACTTCCCCACGCGCACAGCGGACCACGCGATGGTGCCGCGACCGCGCGTCGACGTCGTCGCGGCGGACATGCCGGTGTCGGAGGTGCGGGCACGCATGGCCACCGGCCACACCCGCTACCCCGTCCTCGGATCCGACCACGACGACCTCCGCGGCATCGTCTCCCTGCACGACCTCCTCGACGACGCCGTCTCCGGCGTCGCCGCGGACATCGCACGACCCGCGGTGGCGGTACCGACGTCTCTGCCGCTCTCGGAGGTGGTGACGGAGATGGAGTCCCGTCGCGTCCAGATGGTCACCGTCATCGACGAGTACGGCGGCTTCGCGGGCATCCTGACCCGGGAGGACATCGCCGAGGAACTCCTCGGCGAGATCGCCGACGAGCACGACGTGGTCGTGACCGCCCTGCGGTCGACGGCCGAGCCGTCGTGGACGGTGCGCGGCGACCTCGCCGTCGACGAACTCGAGAGGCTCGTCGGCCACAAGCTGCCCGCGGGCGACCACCAGACCGTCGCCGGCGCGATCCTGGGTACGCTGCACCGCTTCCCGGTACCCGACGAGACGGTGATCGTCGACCTCGAGCCCGACCCCACCGAGGCGGCGCGCACCGACGACCTCCCCCGGCACCGACTGGCGCTCACCGTGCGCGAGGTGCGTCGGAGGGTCCCCGCGGTCGTCGACGTCGACCTGCGCGTCGATGCGGAGGCCCTGCGATGAGCAATCCGTGGGTGGTCCTCCTCGTCAGCGTCGTACTGATCGCGGCGAGTGCGTTCTTCGTGGCCGTCGAGTTCGCGCTCATCGCCGCACGGACCCATCGGCTGGCCGAGGAGGCCGCGACGAGCCGCTCGGCGCGGGCCGCCGTCCGCAGCGCGACGGACCTGTCGGTGCTGCTCGCCGGTGCCCAACTCGGCATCACCGTGTGCACACTCGCGCTCGGCGCGATCACGAAACCCGCTGTGCACTATGCGTTGACGCCACTGATCGCGGGCTGGGGCGCACCCGCCTGGGTGGCCGACGTGGCGGGGTTCGTCCTGGCGTTGATCGTGGTGACGTTCCTGCACCTCGTCGTCGGTGAGATGGCGCCGAAGTCGTGGGCCATCGCCCACCCGGAGAGGTCGGCCATCCTGCTGGCACTGCCCATGCGGGCGTTCCTCATCGTCACCCGCCCGGTGTTGTTGTCGCTCAACAGCATCGCGAACTGGTTCCTGCGCCGCGTCGGCGTCGAGCCGGTCGACGAGACGTCGACCGGTCAGGACCCGGCGGCGCTCCGCCACCTGGTGGAGCACTCCGGGGCGACCGGCGCCCTCGACGCGGAGTATCGCGACCGACTGCTCGGTGCACTGGATCTCGAGCAACTCACGGTCGCCGACGTCCTCGGCGATCGGGACACCGGACCGGCTCAGGTCGATGTCGACGCGACGCCGGCGGAGATCCGCGCGGTGGCCGCCCGATCCGGCCACCTGCGCCTTCTCGTGCGGTCGGGAAGCGCACCCGTCGGGATGGTGCACGCGCGTGACGCCGTCGTCGCCGCCGACACGACGGCGCGCGACCTGATGCGCCCGGTGGTGCGGGTCGCCCCGCAGGAGCACCTCGGCGACCTGCTGCACACCATGCGCACCGACCGCACCCACCTCGCCGTCGTGATCGACGACGACCGCACGCTCGGGGTCGTCACCGTCACCGACGTCGCCGATCGGATCCTGCGGGGCACCACCGACGTCCCCGTCTGAGGGCTCACTGAGTAGTTCCCCCGATTCGCCCGCCCGCGGGACGCGGCAGGCTGGCGGTCATGACCAGGCGGCAGGCGGTGCGAGTGGTGTCGACTCTCGTCGCCGCCGCTGCGTGGACCGCACTCGCCATGCCGTTCCTGGCGATCGGCGCGTTCGTCTCGTCCGACACCAGTTGTGACGGCGGCGAACTCCGTGCCGACCCGGGTGGCGTGATGTGGGTGGCCGTGACGGTCGCCGTCTGGGTGAGCCCGTTCGTGGCCGTCGCCGCATGGAGGCGATCCGTGCCGGCCGTCGTCGCAGGCGTGATCGCCCTCGCCTGCGCTGTTGCGGTGGTCGCGGAGACGATCCTGCGGCCGGGGGAGTTCTGCTTCTGAGCGTGGTGACGGTCAGACGCCGATGGACCCGTCCTTCTTCCACACGGCGACCACCGACGGTCGCGGCTGGCTGTTCCCGCCGTCGGGCCAGTTCGACGTGGGGTTGTCGGCGCTGGCGTCGTCGGTCTCACCGGGGTGCTGGACGCACACGAGAACCCGCTCGGAACCGATGATCGGACCGCATGTCTCCGCGCCCTTCGGGACGGTCAGGAACTGTTTGGTCTCTCCACGGTTCGGCCCGTCGAGGGCGACGGCGAACAGCCCGTCGTTGCTCCCCAGCGCGTTGCCGTCGGTGGAGATCCACAGGTTCCCGTGCGGGTCGAACGCGACGTTGTCGGGGCAGGAGATGGGGCTCACCTTCGTCTTGTCGAAGCCGCCGAAGTAGGTGTCGGCCTCGGCGGGGTCACCGCAGACCAGCAGGAGATCCCAGGTGAACTCGGTGCCGGCGTGGTCGTCGGTGAGCTCGAGGATCTGCCCGTTCTTGTTCTCGTTGCGGGGATTCGCCTCGTCTGCGGGGGCCTTTCCGCTGGTGCCGCGCTTGGAGTTGTTGGTCAGCGCGCAATAGACCTTGCCCGTCCTCGGGTGCGGCTCGATGTCCTCGGGGCGGTCCATCTTCGTGGCACCGGCCTTGTCGGCGGCGACGCGGGTGAACACCGCGACCTCGGCAGGCGACATGCCGTCGACCCTCGACGTGGACTCGCCGGACTCGTCGACGGTCAGCAGCGGGATCCACCGTCCGGTCCCGGCGAACGAGCCGTCACTGGGGAGCTTCCCGGATCCGTCGATCTGCTGCGGGCTGTCGCCGGTGAGCACGGCGACGTAGAGCGTGCCCTCGTCGAGGATCCTGAGATTGCTGCGCATCGCGGCCGCGCTCGTGCCCTGCTGGATCTTCCGGGACGAGACGAACTTGTAGATGTACTCGAAGCGCTCGTCGTCACCGGAGTAGGCGACGACGGTGCCGTCGTCGGTGACGTGGATCGTGGCCGACTCGTGCTTGGTACGTCCCAACGACGAGTGCTTGATCGGGGTCGACGTCGGGTCGTGCGGATCGACCTCGACGACGTACCCGAAGCGGTTGGCCTCGTTCGGGTTCCGTGAGAGGTCGAATCGTTCCTCGAAGCGCCCCCACTGGTGGTAGTCGGCCTCGTCGTCGAAGCTGTAGCGGTCGAGGCGATCCTTGGTGGTCGGATCGGTGACCGCGGAGACGCCGCTGAAGTAGTTGGGGAAGTTCTCCTCACCGGAGAGCATGGTTCCCCACGGGGTGAGTCCGCCCGAGCAGTTGGCGATGGTCCCGAGGATGCGGGTGCCCGCGGGATCTGCGGCCGTCCGCACGAACTCGCTGCCGGCCGCCGGCCCGGTCAGTGTGAACGGGGTCGACGCGGTGATGCGCCGATTGCGTTCACCGACAACAGGTGCCAGCTTCCCGGATCCCGACTCGGTCTTCACCTCGACGACGGTGATCCCGTGGGCGGCCATCGAGACGCGTGCCTGGTTCTCGGTCGGGTCCTTGGGCCGGTAGTCGGTGAACATGAACTCCTCCGTCGTGTACTCCTGGTTGCACACGAGGTAGAAGCGATCCGCCTGCCCGTCGATCGGGATGAGGCCGGCGAAGTCGTTGTTGAAGCCGAACTGCTTCTCCTGGGCCTCCGGTGTCTGCGCGGCCATGTCGAAGCGCGGCGCACCGGGGACGACCGGATCACCCCATCGGATCACCACCGACTGCTCGTAGCCGTCGGGGACGACGACGGCGTCGCGGGTGTTGGGGGCGACCGCCGTGAAGTCCATGCCGGTCCCCGTCCCGGTCCCGGTGACAGGCGGCGTCGACGGTGCGGATGTCGCGCCACCGTCGTCACCGCAGGCAGCGAGCAGCGACACGGCACCCACACCCACGGCGGCGGTGGCGCTGCCCTTGAGGAGCGAGCGCCGCGACACGGCCGCCCGGACGACGTCGCCGAAGTAGGCGTTGTCGCTGGTGTTGCCGGGCTGCTTCCAACAGGCCTCACCGCACTTGTACTTGCACGTGACGTGCGCACGCGACGACGAGCCGGGCGCGGACGGGGCACGGGTGGACAGGGGCAGCGGGATGCGGACCACGCACTTCTCCAGGGCTGGGGACGGCAGGTGACCCGCGAAAGCTACGTGCGACAGGTAAAGCTGCCCCCAGCACCGAGTAAACGCGAGGCAAAGACGCCGGTCAGCAGTTCGAGGGCTCGCGGTCGCAGTAGGGCGTGGTCCCCGGGAAGCGCCCCCGGTTGTCGGCGACCCAGCGATAGGCAGATTCCGACAACGGGCGCGCGCCGGGCAGGCGGTACAGCCAGCGCGGCACCGGGACACCGGTGGCGACGCTCGCGGCGACGGCTGCGGCCTCCGCGGCGGCACACACCCGGCCGTCGTCGCCGAGCCACCAGATCGACGCCATCAGTTCCTCGTCGGCGAGGCGGCGACCCAGGGCCTCGGACAGACGCTCGACGCAATCGGGCCGTTGCAACGGTTCCAGCCGCACGTCGCCGGTACGGTTCATCCGCTCCAGCAGGTCACGCGACCGCGTGCACATCCCGCAGTGGCCGTCGAAGAAGAGGACACCCGGTCCCGACGGGGATGCGCTCACCCCGAGATCGAGTCGCGCCAGCGGCAGAGTTCCTCGACGCCGGTGAGGTCGTACTCGGGGCCGGTCACGCCGACGGTGAAGAACGTGACGCCCTCGGAGTGCAACTGCTCGGCCCGGCCGACGAGATCCGTGAGCGCATCGCCGGAGGCGGCGTCGCCCGGGGTGAACTCGACGCCGGCCGAGTGCTCGATCTCGCCCGGGTCGCGGCCGACGTCCGCGCAGTGCGCCTCGAGGACCGACGACTTGTGGCGGTAGGAGTCGGGATCGACGAAGTAGTGCCAGGTGTCGGCGTACTCGGCGACATACCGCAGGGTCTTCTTCTCTCCGCCGCCGCCGATCAACACGGGGATCTTGCGGGTCGGCGCGGGATTCAGCTTCCCCCAGCGGTCGACGATGCGCGGCAGGGCGGCGCCCAGGTCGTTCAGACGTGAACCGGCCGTACCGAACTCGTACCCGTACTGGTCGTAGTCCTTCTCGAACCAGCCCGACCCGATGCCCAGGATGAGACGGCCGCCCGAGATGTGGTCGACGGTGCGGGCCATGTCGGCGAGGAGTTCGGGGTTGCGGTAGCTGTTGCAGGTCACCAGGGCACCGATCTCGATGCGGGAGGTCTGCTCGGCCCAGGCACCGAGCATCGTCCAGCACTCGAAGTGGGCGCCGTCGGGATCGCCGTAGAGCGGATAGAAGTGATCCCAGTTGAACGCGACGTCCACGCCGGCGTCCTCCGCGCGGCGCACCGCGTCGCGGATCAGTCCGTAGTCGGGCGCGTGTTGGGGTTGGATCTGGACACCGATGCGAACGTCTTTCGCCATGGACACAGTTAACCCGCGCGCAGGGGTCTTGGCCACAGGCCGACTCCGTCGGGTCCCGCGGATCGTCGCGACTGTCGGTGGCGGGTGCGACCATGCGCAGGTGAGCACCGACGGCGTCGTGGGGCCGGGACGGCCGTCGATCCTCCACGCCGACCTGGACTCGTTCTACGCCTCGGTCGAGCAACGCGACGACCCCGCACTGCGAGGCCGCCCGGTCGTCGTCGGCGGGGGCGTCGTCCTCGCGGCGAGCTACGAGGCGAAGGCGTTCGGCATCTCCACCCCGATGGGCGGGAGCGCGGCGCGGCGCCTCTGTCCGCACGTGATCGCAGTGCCACCTCGCTTCGCGGCGTACACCGAGGCCAGTCGCGCCGTGTTCGCGATCTTCCACGACACCACCCCGCTCGTGGAGGGCATCTCCGTCGACGAGGCGTTCCTGGACGTCACCGGCCTCCGGCGGATCCGAGGATCCCCGGTCGAGATCGCGCGGACCCTGCGGGAGCGGGTCGCCGCCGAGGTCGGGTTGCCGATCACCGTGGGCATCGCGCGGACGAAGTTCCTGGCCAAGGTGGCCAGCGCGGTCGCCAAGCCCGACGGACTGCTCGAGGTCCCGCCGCACGGCGAGCTCGCGTTCCTGCATCCCCTCCCCGTCGAGCGACTCTGGGGCGTCGGGAAGGTCACCGCGGCGACACTCCACGCACACGGCATCGACACCGTCGGCGACATCGCCGACGCCGGTGAGGCGACGCTGGCGACGATGCTCGGCCGCGGTGCCGCCGCGCACCTGCACGACCTCTCGCTGGCGCGCGACCCCCGTCGCGTCACCACCGGCCGACGGCACCGCTCGATCGGTGCGCAGCGCGCGGTGGGGCGGGGGCCGCACGCTCTCGCCGATCTCGAGGCGACGGTCCTCGGGATCGTCGACAAGCTCGGTCGGCGACTGCGTCGGGCCGACCGCGTCTGCCGCACCGTCGTCCTCCGGCTCCGGTTCGACGACTTCACCCGGGCGTCGCGATCGCACTCGTTCGACGACGCGACCGACTCCACCGATCTGGTGCTGTCGGCGGCCCGACGGCTTCTCGCCGACGCGGCACCGCTGATCGCCGAGCGGGGGTGCACGTTGGTCGGTGTCGCGCTCTCGAACCTCGCCGACGCCGATCCGTATCAGCTGTCGCTGCCGTTCCGTGAGCAGGAGAAGGGATCGTCGGCGCAGGTCAGCGGCGGTCGAGTGGCGATGGACACGGGCACCCTCGACGCCACCCTCGACGACCTGCGCTCACGGTTCGGGGCAGGATCGGTGACTCGTGGTGCCCTCGTAGGCCGTCGCGAACCCGACGACACGCCGCTGTTGCCGGACTGACCGAACTGGACAGGTAGCCGTCCGGGTGTCCAGTGGGTTGTGGCGTGGCTTACAGTGACCGACGTGAAGTCATTTCGTGGGGTCATGACACTCGTCACCAGTGTCGCCGTCGCGGCAGCGACCGCGGTCGTCGTCGGGGCGGCACCCGCCCAGGCCGCGCCGGGCGATGCGTTCTACACGCCGCCGGCGCAGCTGCCGTCTGCGCAGGGCGCGATCGTCAAGACACGTCCGGTGTCGATCTTCTTGCAGATCCCGGGCAACCCGCGCCCGTTCCCGGGTGCGGCTCAGACGGTGATGTACACGTCGCGGCTGCAGGACGGCTCGCCCACCGCCGTCACGGGCACCTACATCGAGCCGTTCGCGCCGTGGCGCGGTCGCGGTCCGCGTCCGACGATCGTGATGGCGCCGGGAACCATCGGCCAGGGCGACCAGTGCGCCCCGTCGAAGTTGCTGTCCTTCCCGGTCGGCATCGACACGAAGAACCTCACCCTGGGGGCGAACTACGAGGAGTTGTTCGCGAACATCCTCCTGTACCAGGGCTACCGGATCCTGATGACCGACTACATCGGCATGGGCACACCCGGCGTCCACACCTACGTGAACCGTGTCGAAGAAGGTCACGCCGTCCTCGACGGTGCGCGGGCCGCCCTCAGCCTGGGCAAGCTCCCCGCCGGATCTCCGATCGGGTTCTGGGGTTACTCGCAGGGCGGCGGGGCCACCGCCTCGGCGGCCGAGATGGCGTCCACCTACGCGCCGGAACTGAACATCAAGGGCACCTACGCCGGCGCTCCCCCCGCGGACCTCGGAAAGGTGATGCAGGCCGTCGACGGTTCGTCGATCGCCGGTGTCATCGGCTACACGGTGAACGGTCTCGTCGCGCGCTACCCCGAGCTGGGTCCGCTGATCCAGAAGGAGGCGAGCCCGGCGGGCAAGGCGGCGCTGAAGCAGCTCGCGAACTCCTGCATCGGGGACACCGCGTTCCGGTACGGCTTCCACCGCACGAACGAGTGGACCACCTCGCACCAGTCGCTGTACCAGATCTCGCAGAAGTACCCGCAGATCCAGAAGGCGTTGGCGGACCAGCTGATCGGGACGATGAAGCCGAACGCGCCGGTCCTGGTCGACACCGGGATCAACGACGACATCATCCCGCACGGGCAGGTGCTCGAGATGGTGCGCAGCTGGCGGGCGAAGGGTGCTCAGGTGACCGTCGTCAACGACGGGACCCCACCGATCTTCCCGAAGCTGGCCGTGAACCACGCGCTGCCGTACCTGTTCAGCACACTCCCGGCGTCGCAGTTCCTCTACGACCGGTTCAACGCCACCAACTGATCGCTCACATGCGCGCGAAGCGTGCCATGACGAAGGCGTAGACACCGTAGGTGGCGACACCGAACGCCGCGACGAGGAGCAGGGTGTGCCCGGCGGGCGCGGTACCCAGCGTCTTGATGGCGCCGTCGAGACCGGTCGCCCGCGACGGGTCGGTGTGGAGCGCGGCCACGATCAGCAGCACGCCGGCGCCGGCGAGCACGAGGCCCTTGGCGATGTAGCCGACGACGCCGGTGACGCGCACCGCGGCGTTGTCGGTGATGGTCAGGTCGTTCATGAAGCTCCGTGATGCGCCCTTGTACACGTGGTATCCGCCGACGCACGCCACGATCACGCCGACGATCACGAGCACCCCGGTGCCGAGGTCCGACGACATCAGGCGAGCGCTCATGTCGGCGTTCTGCCGGCCGCTCGAGGATCGGTCGCCGAGTGCGAAGCGGCCCGCCGTCCAGGCGAACGCGAAGTAGATGACCGCCAGACTCAGGGCCTTCCCCCGATCGAGCAGAGCCGACGGACCACCGTCGTCGGGGTCGTCGGGCTCGGTCGCGTGCACGCCGATGGCCGTCTCGGCCAGACGCCACAACGCCATGGCGACGAAGGCGACCGTCCCGGCGACCAGCGCGATCGTGCCGCCGGTGGTGCCCGCGACGGTGCCCAGCGCACCCGACTGGTCGGCGTTCCCACCGTCGCCGAACGCGATCCGGACGATCACGTAGGCGATCAGCACATGCACGATGCCGCTGACCACGTGACCGCCGCGCGCGGCCGCCTCGAACCACGACTGGTCGGTCGCCCGATCGACGGCGGAGGCGATCGGACCGCTCTGGTCGGGGCCTGGATCCCTGTCGCCGGTCATCCCTCACCGTCTCACGACGCCTGCGATCAGGTCGACGTGTCCGGCTTCACCGCGAGGACGGGCTTCGGGCAGTCGAGCAGCAGCTGCTGGGCGGTGCTGCCCATGAGCAGTTTCCCGACGGGCGAACGGTGTCGGATGCCGATGACGAGCAGATCGGCCTCGTCGGTGTCCATGGCGTCGAGGAGTGCGTCGACGGGCTGCACCGCGATGTCCTGCTGGACCTCGTATCGCACACCCGAGGACGCGAGTGTCGCCTCGAGATGGTCGACCTCGCCGGTGTCGGCGAACCGCGGATCCGCGAGGGCGTCGCCCGTCGTCGCGTTGACGACGCGTAGTCCGGTCGCTCGCACCCGTGCCTCGGAGATGGCGTGCTGCAACGCAGCCCGGCCGTAGACGTCCGGGGTGTAGCCGACGACGATCATGCGTTCTCCTTCTCGCGCGTGGGGGCGCTGTCGACGGCCGGCGCGGTGCGCGGGCGGATGAATCGGGCGAACAGGGGTGCGACGAGGAGGATCACGATGATGGCGTAGACGACCACGGCGATGGGTTCGGTGAAGATCCCACCCCAGTCACCCTCGTTGAGCTGCAACGTCTGTCGGAGCTGACGCTCGATCCGCGGCCCGAGGATGACACCGATGATGAGTGGCAGCACCGGCAGTCCGAACCGTCGCATCATGAGCCCCAGGAGACCGAACACCAGCAGCAGGGCGAGGTCGAGCCACTGCAGGTTCACCGCGTAGGCGCCCAGCACGGCGAAGAACAGGATCCCGGCGTAGAGGTACGGCCGCGGCGTCCGCAGCAGCTTCGCCCACAGCGGGGCCAGCGGCAGGTTCAGCGCGAGCAGCAGGAAGTTGCCGATGAACAGGCTGGCGATGAGGGTCCAGATCAGCAGCGGCTCCTTGTCGAACAGGGTGGGGCCGGGCTGGATCCCGTAGGAGACGAACGCGGTGAGCATGACCGCCGCGGTGGCGTTGGTCGGCAACCCCAGCGACAGCATGGGCACCAGAGTGCCTGCGGCGGAGGCGTTGTTCGCGGCCTCCGGTCCGGCGACACCCTCGATGGCGCCCTTGCCGAACTCCTCGGGGTGCTTGCTGAGCTTCTTCTCGGTGATGTACGAGAGGAACGTCGGCAGCTCGGCGCCGCCGGCGGGGAGGGCGCCGAACGGGAAGCCGTAGGCGGTGCCGCGCAGCCACGGCTTCCACGAGCGCTTCCAGTCGCTCTTGCCCATCCACGGACGCCCGACCGGGATCACCTCGGCCGGCTTGCGGCGCAGGTGCGCCGCGACCCACAGGGCCTCGCCGAGGGCGAAGACCGCGACGGCGATCACGACGATGTCGATGCCGTCGGAGAGCTGCGGGATCCCGAAGGTCGCACGGGGCTGACCGGTGAGGAAGTCGATGCCCACCAGGCCGATCGCCAGGCCCAGCAGCAGCGAGATGCAGCCGCGCAGTTTCGAGCTGCCGAGAACGGCGGTGACCGCGACCAGCGCCAGCAGCATGATCGCCAGGTAGGACGGTGCACCCAGGGAGACCGCGAAGCCGGACACGATCGGCGCGAACAACACCAACAGCATGGTGCCGATGGACCCGGCGACGAACGACCCGATGGCCGCGGTGGCCAACGCCTGCGCCGCCCGTCCGGCCCGCGCCATCTTGTTGCCCTCGATGGCGGTGATCACCGACGACGACTCGCCGGGGGTGTTGAGCAGGATCGACGTCGTCGACCCGCCGTACATGCCGCCGTAGTAGATGCCCGCGAACATGATGAACGCGGCACTGGGGCTGACGTTGTAGGTGATCGGCAGGAGCAGCGCGACCGTCATCGCCGGGCCGATGCCCGGGAGCACGCCGACGGCGGTGCCCAGGAGCACGCCGATGCAGGCGTAGAGCAGGTTCATCGGCGTCGCCGCCTCGGCGAAACCGGTCATCAACCAGTTCAGGTTGTCCATCAGAGGATCCCGTCCAGAATGCCTGCGGACAGCGGGATCCCGAGTCCGACGTAGAACGCGTAGAAGCTGGTGAGCGACAGGCCGAGCCCGATCGCGAGATTGCGGACCCAGTGGGGGTTGCCCAGGATCGTGGCCGCGCCACCGAAGAGCAGGGCTCCCACGATGACCCACCCGAGGGTGTCGACGAGGGCGACGGTGGCGACGAAGAGCAGGACCAGGAACCCGACCGTCCGCCAGTCGACGGGGGCCGAGATGTCGATGTCCTCACCGTCGTCGGGGATGCCCCGACTCCCGCGCCAGGTGGCGACGGCGAGCAGCAGCGAACAGATCAGCAGCCCGATGCCGACGACGAGGGGGAACATCTTCGGGCCCACGGGGTCGACCTTCGCGAACTCGGCGCTCAGCCGCATGGCGTCGACGATGAGGAACACCCCGACCACGACCATCACGCCGCACACGATCAGCTGGGCCCAGTCGGGTCCCTGCTCCTGCGTCTCCTCGGGACCGTCCGGCCGGTCCAGGGTGGCGGTCACACCAGCCCCAGTCCGGTCAGCGTCGACTGGACCCGCTCGTCCTGGTCGCGCAGGAACTGCGCGAACGCCGGACCCGTCTGGAACGCGTCGGTCCATCCGTTCTTCGTCATCGCCTCACTCCATTCGGTGGTCGCGTGCAGTTCGGTCAGGGCGGTGACCATCGCCTCACGGGCCTTGTCGGACAGGCCCGGTGGTGCGAGGACCCCGCGCCAGTTGGTGAACTCGAGATCGATGCCCGCCTCGCGCAGGGTGGGGGCGTCGACGCCGGCCACCCGCTCCGACCCCGAGACCGCGAGCACGCGGACCTGGCCGGCCTCGATCTGGTCGACGTACTCACCGAGTCCGGAGGTGCCCGCGGCGATCTTGTTGCCCAGCAACGCCGTCAGCAGGTCTCCGCCGCCGTCGTAGGAGATGTAGTTGACCTCGGTGGGGTCGACGCCGACGGTCTCGGCGGTCTCCATCGGGAAGAGGTGGTCGGGGCCGCCGGGTGACGAACCGCCGCCGATCGTGACCGACCCCGGGTTCGCCTTCCACGCGCGGACGAAGTCGCCGACGTTCTTGTACGGCGAATCCGCGGGTACGAGAATGCCTTCGGGCTCCTCCACCATCTTCGCCAGCGGGGTGGCGCCGGAGACGCGCGCCTTCGAGCCGTTGGTGTAGGTGGCGCCGACGACCCCGAGGCCCATCATCATCATGAGGTCGTTGTTGCCGGACTCGTTCATCAGACGGGCCATCGCGACCGTGCCACCCGCGCCGATCACGTTGAAGACCTCCACCCGACCGGTGATGTCGGAGTCCTCCATGATCTTCACCGCGGTGCGTGCGGTGAGGTCGTACCCGCCGCCGGGGCTGTTCGGGACCATCATGCGGAGACGATGCAGACCGTCCCCGTCGTCGCCGCGCGTCACGCCGCAGGATGCCAACAGCATCATCAACGCGACGATGGCGGCCAGCCGTGTGCGCATCGGTCCTCGATTCGTCCGGTACAGGTGTGAGACTGTGATCGAGGTCAATCATGAGGTCCGCAGTGAGTCACGTCACGTTTGCGGAGTCAACGGAAGTTGTGTTCTTTGTGGTCACGAGTGCACGGACACGATCGGCGGGCGGGACGTCCCGGCCGCCGTCGTCGCTCGCTGGCCGGACAGTTCCTCGTGCTGCAGCTCCTGGTGGTCGCGGTCGTGCTCGGTGCCGTCGCGGCGATCTCCATCCACCAGTCCACCAAGGAGTTCCGCGACATCGCCGGCGGCCGGATGCTGTCGGTCGCCGAGAGTCTTGCCTCCACACCGATCGTGCGCGAGCAGCTCGGCGCGCCCCTGGTCGAACAGGTGCTCGCACCGGACGTCGAGAAGGCGGTCGCGCTGTCCGGTGCGACGGTGGCCGAGATCGTCTCCCCCGATCGCCGCATCATGGTCTCGACCGATCCGACGCGGCTCCGGGGGACCGCCGACCTCGGTGACAGCGATGTCCTGCGCGGGCGCGGATGGTCGGGTGACGTCGACATCGACGGTCGACGCTCCATCGCCGGCCACATCCCGATCCTCGACACCGACGGTCGGGTGCTCGCGGTGGTGACGGTGTCGGAGAACTACCCGTCGACGTGGATGCTGCTGTCCGACGCGGGCGCTCGGCTCCTGATCTACCTGGGGATCGGCGCCGGGGTCGGTGCGGTCGGGTCGTGGCTGCTGTCGCGCCGCATCCGCCGCCACACGCTCGGGATGGAGACCGCGGAGATCGCGGGCCTCGCCGATCACCGGGAGGCGTTGTTGCACAGCATCGCCGAGGGCGTCATCGCCGTCGGCAACGACGGTCGCATCACGATGATCAACGACAGCGCCTGCGCCCTCCTCGATCTCGACCCCGGTGTGGTCGGCACCGACGTCGTCGACTCGGGTATGGACGCCGGCGTGCGCGAGATCCTGCTGTCGCCGGGCGACGTGGAGGACGTCGTCGTCACGACGTCGACACGTGTGCTGGCCCTCAACCGTCGCAGCGCGACCAGCCGACGAGCCGAGAGCCGCGGGCAACACATCGGCACGGTCACCACGATGCGCGACAGCACCGAGTTGGCGTCGATGCAGAGCCAGCTGACCTCGCACAAGAGCGTCACCGACACCCTGCGCGCCCAGACCCACGAGTTCGCCAACCAGCTGCACACCATCTCGGGGCTCGCGCAGCTCGGTGCGTACGACGACGTCACGACATTCGTGGGGACCCTCACCCGCCGCCGCGCGGAGATCAGTGAATCCATCACCGCCCACATCGGCGACCCGGCGGTCGCGGCGTTGCTCATCGCGAAGACGTCCCTCGCCGCGGAGACCGGGGTGCGACTCACCCTCGACCCGACCTCCCATCTGCATGCGCTCGACCCGGCGCTGTCGACCGACGTGATCACGGTCCTCGGCAATCTCGTCGACAACGCCCTCGACGTCTCGCGAGACCACGGGTCGCGGTCCATCACGGTGCTGGTCCGCGACGACGCGTCGTCGGATGCGGAGCCGGGACTGCGCGTGGAGGTGACCGACTCCGGCCCGGGCGTCCCGCCGGGGATGCGGGAACTCGTCTTCTCGCGCGGCGTCACCTCGAAGGGCGACGCCCCCGGTGGGCGCGGCATCGGGCTGGCCCTGGTGCGGCTGGTGAGCGTGCAGCACGGAGGGACGGCGACCATCGACGACGCCGACACCGGCGGTGCGTGCTTCCGCGTCCACATCCCGCTCGTCTAGCGTCGCCGATACGGCAGGAGGATCAGATGCCCACGGTGTTGGTGGTCGACGACGACTTCATGGTGGCCGACATCCACCGGCGGTTCGTCGACGCCACCGACGGGTTCACCACGGTCGGAGTGGCGCACACGGCAGCGGAGGCGCGGGCGGCGATCGCGACGCTTCGACCCGACCTCGTCCTCCTGGACGTGCACCTGCCCGATGCGTCCGGGGTGGAACTGCTGCGTTCGGTGCGCGCCGGGGGGAATCCGGTGGGGGTCATCATGATCACCGCCGCCCGCGAGGTCGACACCGTCGCCGGCGCGTTGAGCGGTGGCGCGGCGGACTATCTCATCAAGCCGTTCGAGTACCCCCAGTTGCGGGACAAGCTGGAGGCGTTCACGGCACGGACGACGGCCCTGGACCACGGACAGGCCGACCAGTCGTTGGTGGACTCGCTGTTCGGTGCGGCTGCCGGGCCGGCGTCGCCGCCCAGGCCCGCACCTGCGGCCCGGTTCCCGAAGGGGCTCTCGCCGGAGACCGGTGCGCTCATCCTCGACGCGATGGCCGCGGGCGACGAGCTGTCGGCGTCGGAGTGTTCCGCGTCGATCGGCATCTCGCGGGTCAGTGCGCGGCGATACCTCGAGCACTACCTCGGCGCCGGTGTACTTGCCGTGCGGTTGCAGTACGGGCGGGCCGGTCGACCCGAGCGTCGCTACCGCCGACTCTGACCGCCCGAGAGACGACGAGGGCCCGCCACCTCCGGAGAGGTGACGGGCCCGCGCCGATCAGGATTCGGCTGGTCAGGAATCCGCGCCGATGATGAACGCCTCGAGCTGCTCACGCGCGACGTCGTCGGCGATCTGCTCCGGCGGGCTCTTCATCAGGTAGGCCGACGCCGGGAGGATCGGGCCGCCGAGGCCGCGGTCCTTGGCGATCTTCGCCGCGCGCACGGCGTCGATGATGATGCCTGCCGAGTTGGGCGAGTCCCACACCTCGAGCTTGTACTCCAGGTTCAGCGGCACGTCGCCGAAGGCGCGACCCTCGAGGCGGACGTAGGCCCACTTGCGGTCGTCGAGCCACTCGACGTGATCCGACGGTCCGATGTGGACGTTCTTGTCGTCGATCTTGCCGGCGAGCGAACCGGTCAGGTTCGAGGTGACGGACTGGGTCTTGGAGACCTTCTTCGACTCCAGGCGCTCACGCTCGAGCATGTTCTTGAAGTCCATGTTGCCGCCGACGTTGAGCTGGTAGGTGCGGTCGAGAGCGACGCCACGGTCCTCGAACAGCTTCGCCATCACGCGGTGGGTGATGGTGGCACCGACCTGGCTCTTGATGTCGTCGCCGACGATCGGCACACCGGCCGCGCGGAACTTCTCGGCCCACTCGGGGTCGGAGGCGATGAACACGGGCAGCGCATTGACGAAGGCGACGTTCGCGTCGATGCAGCACTGCGCATAGAACTTGTCGGCCTGCTCGGAGCCGACGGGCAGGTAGGAGACCAGGACGTCGACCTGCGCGTCCTTGAGGGTCTGCACGACGTCGCCGCCCTCGCCGTCGGCCTCGGTGATGGTCTGGCGGTAGTACTTGCCCAGGCCGTCGAGCGTGTGGCCGCGCTGCACCGTCACGCCGGTCGGCGGGACGTCGGCGATCTTGATGGTGTTGTTCTCCGACGCGAAGATCGCCTCGGACAGGTCGAAGCCGACCTTCTTGGCGTCGACGTCGAACGCGGCGACGAACTCGACGTCGCGGACGTGGTAGTCGCCGAACATCACATGCATGAGGCCGGGGACGACCGCGTTCTCGTCGGCGTCCTTGTAGTACTGCACGCCCTGCACCAGGGATGAGGCGCAGTTGCCCACGCCCACAATCGCCACGCGGACGGACTTGTTGTCACCCATGGTCGGGCTCTCCTTCTTTCTGTTGCGAAACTGCCGTTGTGTCGGATTCGAGGACCGGACCGTCCGGTTCGGCCGCGGACTCGGCTGCGATGAGCTCGTTGAGCCACCGCACCTCGCGTTCGCTCGATTCCAGGCTCAGCTGGTGGAGCTGGCGGGTGTACCGGTCGACGGCGCGCGTCGACCGACCGACCGCCTCCCGCAGACCCTCGCGGCGCTCCTCCACCTGGCGGCGACGGCCCTCGAGGATGCGCATGCGCGCCACAGCCGGTGTGCGGCTGAAGAACGCGAGGTGCACCCCGAACCCGTCGTCGGTGTAGTTCTGCGGACCGGTGTCGGCCACCAGTTCGGCGAACCGCTCGCGGCCCGCCGGGGTCAGCTTGTACACGCGTCGTGCCCGCCGTTTGAGCGTCCCCTGCGGCCCGGCGTCCTCGACGATGAGGCCGTCGGCCTGCATCCGACGCAGCGTCGGGTACAGCGAGCCGTAGGAGAAGGCACGGAACGCGCCGAGCAGCCCGGTGAGGCGCTTGCGCAGCTCATAGCCGTGCATCGGCGCCTCGAGGAGGAGGCCGAGCACTGCCAACTCGAGCACTGGACGAACCCCTTCCACCGACCTGTCGAACGAACGTGTCCAGCCGATGGTACACACAATGTATCGCGCCGATATAACCGGTACAGGAAACCGGACATGAACCAGGCGTTGCGTGCCGACGGTCGCCGGGTTGCGCGCGAGTGGGTCGCCGTGTCGATCGTCGGCGGTCCGGACGACGGGTCCGTGCGCGGGCGGGCCACGTACTCTTGTCCTCGTGCTGGTGCAGAGACAGACGGTGGACTACGCGTTGCAGCGCCGGTCCCTGCTGTCCGAGGTCGACGCGGGGCGCATGGCCGTCGGGGCCGTCTGCGACGCGGACCGGTATCTCCTGCGCGCGGCCGCTTTCCACGGGCGACCCAGCGACGCGATCTGCCCGATCTGCCGGAAGGAACAGCTCACGCTCGTGTCGTGGGTGTTCGGCGACAGGCTCGGGACGGTCAACGGATCGGCCCGGTCGATCGACGAGATCACCCGGCTCGCGGCCGACAGCGAGGAGTTCACCGTCCACGTCGTGGAGGTGTGCCGGAGCTGCCGATGGAACCATCTGGTCCAGTCGTTCGTCGCAGGACGTGTACCCCGACCACGGCAGCGACGATCACGTCGCGCCGCGGGGAGTGCAGACTGACCCCTGTGGGACGCCGGTGCGGTGACCACACCCCGCCCTCGGCCGTGCGGCCGAGGCGAGAACGAGAACGGTGAGAACAGACGTGAGCAACGGAACTGGTGCGCGCGCGACGCAGGACAGGAAGCGGTCGCGGCTGAACGTGGTGGCCTGGATCGTCGGCGTGGTCGGCTGTCTGGTGCCGCTCGCCGTCGTCGTGATGGCCGTCGTGTTCCTCTTCACCTACCTGGGGGCCTCGGTCCCGGGTCCGGACGCGATCAAGCAGAACCAGGTCGCGACCATCCTCGACTCGCGCGGCGGTGAGATCGCCCGCATCGTGCCGCCCGAGGGCAACCGCACCGACGTCTCCATCGACCAGATCCCCAAGGCGATGCAGGACGCCGTCATCGCCGCCGAGGACCGCCAGTTCCGCACCAACGCCGGCTTCTCGGTGTCGGGTCTCGCGCGCGCCGTCCTGGGCCAGCTCACCGACAACGCCGACGCCGGCGGTGGCTCGACGATCACCCAGCAGTACGTGAAGAACGCCCTCGTCGGCGACGAACGCAGCTACACCCGCAAGTTCAAGGAACTCGCGATCGCCACGAAGATGTCGAACGAGTGGTCCAAGGACGACATCATGGCCGCGTACCTGAACACCATCTACTTCGGGCGCGGTGCCTACGGCGTCTCCGCCGCCGCGAAGGCGTACTTCAACAAGGACATCGCGAAGATCACGGTGCCGGAGGCGGCGGTGCTCGCCTCGTCGATCCGGTCGCCGTCCTACTACGACCCGGCGACCAACCCGGCCGCGGCGCAGGCGCGCTGGCGGTATGTGCTCGACGGCATGGTCACCATCGGCGCGCTGTCGCCGTCGGACGAGGCCGCGCTGAAGTACCCGAAGGTCGATCCTCCGAGCGACACCTCCGGCAACGTGACCAGCGGGCCGAACGGGCTCATCAAGCAGCAGGTCCTCGCCGAGCTGAACTCGCTGAACATCTCCGAGCAGGACGTCCAGACCGAGGGTCTGAAGATCACCACGACGATCGACCCGCAGGTGCAGCGGTCGTTGGTGTCGGCGGCGAACGACGAGCTCGACGGTGAGCCGAAGAACATCCGCGACGCCGCCGTCTCCATCGACCCGTCGACCGGGGCCGTCCGCGGCTACTTCGGCGGCAACAACGGGCAGGGCTACGACTACGCCCAGGCGGCGTTGCAGACCGGCTCGTCGTTCAAGGTGTTCGCGCTCGTCGCGGCACTCGAGCAGGGCATCCCGCTGTCGAAGGTCTACAGCTCCTCGCCGTTCGACGCGCCGGGGGGCCTCACCGTCACCAACTCCGACGGTGAGTCCTGCGGGTCGTGCAACCTCGCGACCGCGCTGAAGATGTCGCTGAACACCGTCTACTACCGCCTGATGATGGACCTCGACGGGCAGGCGAAGGCCGTGGCCGACGCCGCCCACCAGGCCGGCATCGCCGAGAGCTTCGGCGACATCAAGCAGACGCTGACCAACACCGACGGCAGCGGCGTCGAGGGCGGCGTCGTCCTCGGCCAGTACCCGTCCCGCGTCATCGACATGGCGTCGGCGTACGCGACGTTGGCCAACCAGGGCGTCTATCACGCACCGCACTTCGTCCAGAAGGTCGAGACCTCCGACGGCACGGTGCTCTACGAGCGCAAGAGCGACGCCGGCGAGCGCCGGTTCTCCGCGGCCGTGGCGAACAACGTGACCTCGGCGATGGAGCCCATCGCGGCGTACTCGCGCGGCCACGCCCTCGACGGGGGCAGCCGGCCGTCGGCGGCGAAGACCGGCACCACGCAGCTCGGTGACACCGGGCAGAACAAGGACGCCTGGATGGTCGGGTACACCCCGCAGCTGTCCACGGCGGTGTGGGTGGGCACCGATGCCGGTGTCGCACTGAAGAACTACACCGGGTCGATCGTGTACGGCTCGGGTCTGCCGTCGGACATCTGGCAGTCCGCGATGGACGGTGCGCTCGAGGGCAAGCCGATCGAGCAGTTCCCCGAGCCCGCCGCGATCGGTGGCGTCGCCGGTGTCCCGTACGAGGCGCCGGAGACCACCGAGCAGCCCACGCGGTCGAGGCGGTCGGCGACGGAGACCACCGAGCCGCAGGCACCGGTGACCACGTTCGCGCCGCCCTCGGCCACCCTCGCGCCGGGTGTGACGATCCCGCTGCCGGGTCCGCCGACCGAGACGGTGGTGACACCCACGCCGACACCGGACAACAACGATCCGTTCCAAAACGGCGGCTGAGGCGCCTGACGTGGCGGACGCGTTCGAGTCGCCGACGAGGTTCGCAGCCGATCCCCGCGAGGCGGAGGACCGTGTCCTGCCCAGCCACAGCGACCCGGTGGCCCGCGACGGTTCCATCGCGATCGGTGGACCGGTGGGGCTCCACGCGGTCGTCGGTCGGTCGCGGTACTGGACCCCGCTGCGGGTGGTGTTCCTGCTGGCGCTCGTCGCGCTCGCGCTCGGCTGGTACGGCAAGGCCGGATGTCTGCAGCAGGCGCCGGACCCGCAGACCGGGGTGGAGCGACTGGACTGGGACCACCACCGCCAGTACATCGCCCTCTGCTACTCCGACACCGTCCCGCTCTACACCGCGGAGCATCTGAACACCGGGGCACTGCCCTACAAGGTGTCGTGGACCGAGGACAAGCCCGACGGGACGCCGCAGGTCCGTCGCATGGAGTACCCGGTTCTCACCGGGATGTACATGTACGGCGCGGCGCAGGTCACCGCGGGATGGCAATGGCTGCACGACCACTGGGGTTTCCCGTCCGCCCTGGACGTGGTCGTCTTCTTCGTCGTGTGCGCGCTGGGGCTCGCGCTGTTCTGGCTGGTGACGATCTGGGCGACGGCCCTCACCGCGGGTGTGCGTGTGTGGTCGGTCGCGATCGCGGCGGTCTCACCATTGGTCATCGTGCACGCGTTCACCAACTTCGACGCGATCGCGACGGCGTTCCTGGCGCTGGCGATGCTCGCGTGGTCTCGGCGGAACCCGTGGGCCACGGGCATCTTCATCGGCCTGGGGGCGGCGGCGAAGCTGTACCCGGCGCTGTTGCTGATCCCTCTCGCGGTGCTGTGCCTGCGTGCCGGGAAGGTGCGCGAGTTCACCGTGGCGACGGTGACCGCGATCGCGGCGTGGATCGTGGTGAACCTGCCGATCGCGGCGCTGTTCCCCTCGGGCTGGTGGGAGTTCTTCCGCTACAACTCCGCCCGCGGTGTCGATCCCGACACCTGGTTCACCGTCGTGACGCGCGTGACCGGATACGACTGGGGTGCCGACGCCAACGGGCAGTCGGCGTTGGTGAACGCACTGTTCGTCGGGTTGTTCGTACTCGTGTGCGTCGCGGTGGTGGTGATCGGTCTGACGGCGCCGACGCGACCACGCCTGGCGCAGTTGATGTTCCTGGTGTTGGCCGGCTTCCTGTTGGTGAACAAGGTGTGGAGCCCGCAGTACTCGCTGTGGCTCGTGCCCGTCGCGGTGCTGGCACTGCCGCGGTTCCGTCTGCTGATGGCGTGGATGGTGCTCGACGCGGCCGTCTGGATCCCGCGGATGGGGTTGTATCTACCGGCGGACGTGAAGTGGTTGCCCGAGCAGTGGTTCACCGGCGCGGTCGTGCTGCGCTTCCTCGCCGTGCTCGGCCTGTGCGCCGTCGTGATCTGGGAGATCTACCACCCGCGCAGGGATCTCGTGCGGGTCGGCGTGGGCGGACGCCTCTACGACGATCCGGCGGGCGGTGTGCTCGACGGCGCGCCCGACGCGGTGCGGCCGTCTCGCGGACCCACCTCGGATGCGCCGGCGCCCACGCCGACGACGGCGGTCGGGTAGTCCCTCGGCGGGACCTCCTCGGGAGCGGCAGGGCGTTGCCACCGCACCGGCGCGCGGACGAAGGCGACGAGCAGGATCGCCAGGACGATGGCGTGGGACCACACGCCGACGTTGACCCCGGTCATCACCCACCACTTCATCGGTTGGCCCGAGGTGTAGATCCCGAAGAGGCGGAAGATGGTCAGGTCGAGCGCGAGATCACCGATCAGGTAGACGAGGATCAGCTGCCACGGCACCCGCAGCAGCACGAAGAACGGCAGGATCCACAGGGTGTACTGCGGCGAGTGCACCTTGTGGAAGAGCATGAAGCCGGCCAGCATCGCAGCGCTCACCCCGACCCACGGGAACACCTGGCCCGAGCGCCATGCCCGGATGCCCAGGGCGATCACGACGACGAACGAGACCAGGATGAGCGTCGGCGAGGCCACACCGACGATCGAGTTGTACGTCGGCGTCATCCCGTCGGTGAAGTGGCGTAGCCCCCAATACCAGATCGAGTTGGTGTCGACGTCGGACTTGCGGCGCCCCTGGAACGTCAGCGACGCCTTCCACCCCTGGAAACCGGCGATCATGAACGGCAGTTGGATGGCGGCGACGGTCACCACGGCCGCGCCGATCACCCAGGCAGCGCCGATCGTGTCGACACCTCGTCGCACGCCGGCCATCGACGTCAGGTCGGCGCGACGCAGCCCTCGGGTCGCGACGTAGATTGCGAGCGGCAGCACGAACAGACCGGGATAGAGCTTGAGGCAGAACCCGACGGCCAGGATCACCGACGCCAGGGAACCGCTGACGCGCAACGGTATCCGCGGGCGTCCCGTCCGCGGCGAGGTCGACTCGCCGTACACCATCAGCGCCACGGCACCGACCGCCGTGGCGACGACGGGCAGTTCCCAGTTGTGGAACGCGTACAGGATCAGCG
Organism: Williamsia sp. SKLECPSW1; assembly: GCF_054332755.1. Taxonomy (NCBI): domain Bacteria; kingdom Bacillati; phylum Actinomycetota; class Actinomycetes; order Mycobacteriales; family Nocardiaceae; genus Williamsia; species Williamsia sp. SKLECPSW1. The sequence continues at coordinate 1,712,492 of NZ_JBTGLI010000001.1, forward strand.
GAGGCGTGGCCGCCCACAGCAGCGCCCACCACCGGACCAGCAGGCCGAGCAGGACCGTGACCAGGATCCCGAACGGCGCCAACAGGATCGCCGAGTGCACGAAGAACTGGGTGTCGGTGTGGGCCCCGATCGCCCCGATGTACATGAGCAGACCGGAGAGGACCGGGTACTCGACGGCACCACCGAACAGCACCCCGTCGGGCCGGATGCCGCCGTGGATGAACGGGAAGACGTGGTTGTTGATGTCGCGGCCGATCCACAGGAACTGCAGATCCGAGTAACACGGCATGAGGAGCTCGTGCTTGCCGACGGGCCAGTGCGCGCTGCGGCCGGACGCGTCGTAGGGCGGCCCTCCGCAGTCGAGCTTCCCGAGGAACCCCAGCGTCATGAACACGAGGGTGCACAGCAGCAGGACCAGCATCAGCACGGTGGTCTCGCCGCGCAGGGCCCGACGGCGCAGCCGTCGACGATCGGCGACGGACAGGGCGGACATGGGCTACAGGTTAGGGGGAGAAGCTGTGGGGTCGTGCACGCCCTGTGACGCTCCGTCCGGTGTGACCGGTTGGGGCTCGCTCTCCACCCAGCCGATCCCCGTGTGACCGTCGTTACGGGTGAAGGTGCCCCAGACCCGTCGGATCAGGGTCTCGGCGGCCCCGCCCGGTCGGAGGACCGGCGCACCGGAGACGGGTGTGAAGGTCAGGGTGTGCGACCCCGGCTCGAGGGCGAACGTCCAGGTGGCGTCGATCTCGTCGGGACCCTGCAGCACCCGGCAGACGTCGAGGAGGATCGGAGGGGTCGTCGTCGACTGCAGATGTCCGAGGGACATCGGGGCCAGTCCCCGGACCCGGATGTCGAGGCCGTTCATGTCACTGCCGTCGTCGAAGTGGGCGGTGAACGCCGTCCAGCGCATGTCCCACCAGTCGGTGCCTGCCCACGCGTGCTCCCGGTAGCCCGGGGCGTCGACGGGGAAGCGGCGCTCGGTGGGGCCCAGACCGGACACGGTGATGGTCCCCGTCACCACCGACGGCACCAGCAGCAACGGGGAGACGCCGTAGAGCGCGGGACGGGCCGACGCATAGGCGTGCAGGTCCATCGCGATGTCGACGTCGGCGCCGGCCGCGTGGCCCCGGCCGGTCAAGCGGAGATGGACGTGTCGGAACGGTTCGACGACCGTGTGCTCCATGTGGACGTCGGGGGTCCGCAGCGACAGGCTCTCGTCGAGGCCCGGGGTCAGCGCCGTGAGCCACACCGGCGGTATGTCGGGGCCGGTGATCGAGACGGCGACGTACGCGCCCTCGTCCAGGCCCGTGTGGCGGCCGAAACGCACCCACGCGCCGACGCCTTCGTGGGCGTCGGCGACCGCGAGGATCCACTCCTCGCTGCGACCGTCGCCGACCGCCTCGGGGTGGGGGAACTCGTCGCCCGGCAGCGGCTCGGGCACGGGTCGCGCGCGTGCCGGTGTGCTCGACGGCCTGCCGAGGTCGTCGAGGAACTCACAGGCCCGGGCGAACAGGGTGGGCCACACCTCGGTCGCCCCCCGGGTCGACGTCTCCCAGCGAGGTGTCTCGACGGCCCGTCGGAGCACCTGCACCAGCACCAGGAAGGCGTGGTCGTGGATCTCCCGGCGCAGGGCGTCGAGCCGTTCGGGTCCGACGGGTGCGTCCATCGCGACGAGGTAGCGGTGGAGCAGTTCGTCGTAGGAGGCGCGGCGTACGTCCACCGGCAACGACAGGGCGAGGTAGGACGCGACGTCGACGACGCAGGGACCCCAGCCGACGTGGTTCCAGTTCGAGATCACCACCGGGTGCGTCGCGCGGTGCCCGCCGAAGATGAGGTTCCCGGAACGCATGTCGCCGTGCACCACACCGATCCGTGCACCGAGTCGACCGGCGTGATCGGTCAGCGTGCCGATGGAGGCGACCACCTGGTTGGCGATCGACAGATGGACCGGGTCGAGCCGTTCGCCGTACTGCTGGACGAACCGGACGTAGTCCTCGCCGACGCTGTCGCGGTCCGGGACGGGTGTCGGCTCGAGCCACGACGGTCGCGGCTCGGCAGGATCGACTGCGCGGTGCACCCGTGCGATCGAGGCCATCGCCAGGAAGGACGTCGTGTACGCCGGGCCGGCCAGGTCTCTGCCGTACGCGCCGGGACCTGCGTCGGCGAACACCAGCCAGTAGACGCGGGCATCGGGGTCGAGGCGGTCGGCCAGACACGGCGAGATCGGCAGCGACCCACCGTGTGCCGCGGTGTGGAACCGGTGCTCGCGGACCAGCGGGTCGATCGGACCGTCCCACCCGGGATCGGCGGACTTCACGACGAACCGCATGACGGAGCCGTCGTCGCCGGTCACCCGTAACCGGCCGGTCCGGGTGATCCGGCCGGACGTGACGGTCTCGACGTCCCACGAGTGCGCGTCGCGCACCCGCAGGACCTCACGGATCCACTCCGCGTCGATCTCGTCGAGGGACCACCAACCGGGCACGAGCGAGGAGGTTACCGCGCTCAGGGCTGCGCGGTGGCGTCGATGATTTCGCTGGTCACGACCCGTTGCTGTACCGTGGGCGAGTTGCCGACGCAGGCGACCCTCCTGCCACGGACAGTCCGTGGCCGATTCTCAGTCCACAGGAGGTGATGGGATCCCCATGCGTCACTACGAATTGATGGTCATCCTCGACCCGAGTCTCGACGAGCGCACCGTGGCCCCGTCGTTGGACACGTTCCTGAACGTGATCCGCAACGACGGCGGCACGATCGCAAAGGTCGACATCTGGGGCAAGCGCCGGCTGGCCTACGAGATCCAGAAGCACTCCGAGGCGATCTACGCCGTCATCGACATCGATGCCGAGCCGAAGACCGTCACCGAGCTCGACCGTCAGCTGAAGCTGAACGAGTCGGTGCTGCGGACGAAGGTGCTGCGCGCGGGCAAGTGAGCCCACGGGTCGGGTGTCTGCGAGGAGATTTCGTCGAAGACGGAACCGAATCGACGCCCGGCGGGTCGAATGAGGCGAGAGTCCTCACCGACCCACACCGAACCCGCCCCTCTCGCATCGATCCATCCAAGGAGCTGATCCATGGCCGGCGACACCATCCTCACCGTCATCGGGAACCTCACGGCTGACCCGGAGTTGCGTTTCACCCCCTCCGGCGCAGCGGTCGCGAACTTCACCGTGGCCTCGACGCCGCGCATGTTCGACCGTCAGTCCAACGAGTGGAAGGACGGCGAGGCGCTGTTCATGCGCTGCAGCATCTGGCGTGAGGCCGCCGAGAACGTCGCGGAGAGCCTCACCAAGGGTGCCCGTGTGATCGTCTCGGGCCGTCTCAAGCAGCGCTCGTACGAGACGCGCGAGGGCGAGAAGCGAACGGTCGTCGAGCTCGAGGTCGACGAGATCGGTCCGTCGCTGCGGTATGCGACGGCCAAGGTCAACCGTGCCTCGCGCGGCGGTGGCGGCGGCGGGAACTACGGATCCGGTTCCGGAGGCGGCGGCGGAAACCGCGCGTCCTCCGGCGGCGGCGCAGCGACCGACGACCCCTGGGGCAGTGCCCCGGCGAGCGGGTCGTTCGGCGGCAGCGACGACGAGCCCCCGTTCTGACACGACACATCTGAGGGCGCACCGCACGTGTGCGTGCGCTCGAACCATCAGGAGAACAACGAATGCCCAAGGCGAAGAGCGGCGGTGGCCGCAAGGCCCGCGCCGAGAAGGTGACCAAGGCCAAGGCCTGCACCTTCTGCAAGGAGAAGAACCTCGTCATCGACTACAAGGACACGTCGCTGCTGCGTCGTTTCCTGTCCGACCGCGGCAAGATCCGGTCGCGTCGTGTGACCGGCAACTGTGTCCAGCACCAGCGTGACGTCGCCGTCGCGGTGAAGAACTCGCGCGAGGTGGCGCTCCTGCCGTTCACCTCGACGGCGCGCTGAGCGGAAGGGATCACACCATGAAGCTCATCCTCACCGCAGAGGTCGAGAACCTCGGTGTCGCAGGCGACACCGTCGAGGTCAAGGACGGCTACGGCCGGAACCTGCTGCTGCCCCGCGGCCTGGCCATCCCGGCCACCCGTGGCGCCCAGAAGCAGGTCGACGGCATCCGCCGTGCCCAGGAGGCCCGCGCGGTGCGCGGCCTCGAGCACGCCAACGAGCTCAAGCAGTCCCTCGAGGCGCTCGACGCGGTCACGCTGAACGTCAAGACCCACGACTCGGGCAAGCTGTTCGGTTCGGTGACCACCGGTGACGTCACCGGTGCCATCCGCTCCGCGGGCGGACCCGTCGTCGACAAGCGCTCGGTGTCGCTGCCCAAGGGGCACATCAAGGCCACCGGCACCTACCCCGTGGAGGTCTCCCTCCACCCCGACGTCACCGCGTCGGTGCAGATCTCGGTGGTCGCCGCCGGCTGATCCCGGCCGACCACACCTCGGCCCCCGGACGCGAGATGCGTTCGGGGGCCGAGGTGTTTCTCCGGTGGTGCTCGATCAGTGCCGGAGGGCCCAGGTCTGCGCCTGCGCTCCGACGAGGCCGACGAGGTCGTCCTGGGCGATGTTCACGTCCAGCAGGTGCAGACCCCAGGTGCGGTCGGGCAGCTCGGGCAGTGCCGAGGCCGGCACGGGGCTGCCGCCGCTCACCTGCAGCACGTGCGGACCGGTCCCGGTGGTGCAGCGGCCGCGGTACCCGGTGACCGAACGGCCCGCGATCCGACTGTGCAGCGCAGCGGTCGACGTGCTGCCGAGGGCTGCGGGATCGGTGCACGCCACGCTGTAACCGGGACCGCTGGGTAGCTCGCGGGACGGGCTCACGGCATCTCCTGCCGCCGGGGGCCTGCCGTAGCGGGCGTCGGCGCCGGGTGTGCGACCGAACGTCGAATAGGCGATGACACAGCCGATCTCGGCCCGTGCGGTGCACAGCGGGGTCCGGGTGAAGTCGCCGCCGAGGAGCGACCCCGGACGGGTGAGGACGTTGCCGCCGAGCAGGATCGCCGACAGCAGCCGGTCGTGTGCCGGCGACGGCTCGATCTCCTCGCGCAGCAGCGTCCGCAACATCAGCGTGCCCTGCGAATGGCCTATCAGCACGACACCGCGCCCGTCGTTGTCGTGGGTGAGATAGTCCCGCCACGCCGACAGGACGTCGGTGTACCCGACGCGCAGTGCCGCGGTCCGGTCGGCAGATGTCCTCGCGGAGAACAGACCTCGTAGTGTGCTCTGCCGGTACACGGGCGCCCACACGCGGCACCGCGAGCCGAACGGAGCTGCCTGCTGTTCGGCGATCACCCGTTCCTCCGGGCCGACGCGCAACGGCGCAGTGGCGCCGGAGGCGAGCGAGACCGTCGGATAGACGTAGAAGCAGTCGACCGGCGCGTCGCCGCGGCCGCCGCACGGGTCGGCGGGCTGACCGGGGCGACACAGCCACAGGGTGGACCCCTGGGTGGCCGGTTCGGCGGCGGCCGTCCCTGCCGCCCAGAACGGCAGCAGGGCCGCCAGGACGGCCATCACGGCGAGGGACCCCCTGACGAGCCGTACGGATCGTCTCCGTGGTGTCATGTGTCTCTCCCGCCGTTCCGCTGGTCGTCGGTCTCCAGTAGACGACACGTCGGCGTTCCTCGCGTTCTCGTCGCCCCCGTGTCGGCTGGTGTTCACCCTCTCGACGCGTGCCGTCGGTTGCGTTTCGACGGACACGCCCGACGGCACGGCGCCACGCGACACGCCGAGTGAATCGAGATTTCTTTTGTCCACGTCTTTACCGGTGCTTGACCAGCGCGGACGGGTGTACGGAGCCCCATCCGTCCACAGCTGTGCACACGCCGTGCACATCCTTTCCCGCATCGGTCCACAGGATGTGCACACATCCGTCCACACGCCCGGTTGGACGTCGCCACAACGGGACCTAATGTCGTCTCCTGTCGCCCGCGCCGTTCGCGGTGTCGGTGCCGCGGGGTACAACCGGCGGCGGGGCGAGGTGCCTCGAGCACAGACCGGGCAGGGTCGAGTCGGGAGGATCAGCTGTGGCTGTTGTGGATGAACGCGGTCATGCGCCTCGTGACCGTGATGAGCCACCGGCGCAGGACTTCGGCCGTCAACCCCCGCAGGATCTGCTGGCCGAGCAGTCGGTGCTCGGCGGGATGATGCTCTCCAAGGACGCCATCGCCGACGTGCTGGAGGTGTTGCGTCCCGGTGACTTCTACCGCCCGGCGCACCAAGCCGTCTACGACGCGATCCTGGAGCTCTACGGCAAGGGGGAGCCCGCCGACGCCGTGACCGTCTCCGCCGAGCTCGAGCGGGCGGGAGAACTCCGTCGCGTGGGTGGCGCGCCCTATCTGCACACCCTCATCTCCACGGTGCCCACCGCGGCCAACGCCGGCTACTACGCCCAGATCGTCGCGGAGAAGGCGATCCTGCGGCGTCTCGTCGAGGCCGGGACCCGCATCGTGCAGTTCGGCTACGGCGGTGACGACGGCCAGGACGTCGCCGAGGTGGTCGACCGCGCGCAGGCCGAGGTCTACGAGGTCACCGAACGTCGCACCGCCGAGGACTACGTGCCGCTGGAGGAACTGCTCCAGCCGACCATGGACGAGATCGACTCGATCGCGTCCCGCGGTGGTCTGTCGTTGGGCGTGCCAACCGGTTTCGCCGATCTCGACGCGGTCACCAACGGTCTGCACCCGGGCCAGATGATCATCGTCGCCGCGCGCCCCGGTGTCGGGAAGGCGCTCGCGCTGGACACGCCGCTGCCCACCCCGTCCGGGTGGACGACGATGGGCGAGGTCAAGGTGGGCGACCACCTGATCGACGCACAGGGACGGCCGACGCGTGTGGTCGCCGCGACCGAGGTCATGACCGACCGCCCCTGCTACGAGGTCGAGTTCTCCGACGGCTCGGTCCTCGTCGCCGACGAGCAGCACCAGTGGCTCACCGAGACCGAGACCGGCTCGTCGGTGCAGACGACCGGTCAGCTGCGCGGCCAGGAAGGCGTGGTCGGTGTGCGCAACGCCGAGCCGCTGAACCTCCCGCGTCGTCGGTTCTGCTACGGCCCCTACACCGTTGCGGCGTTGGCGGGCATGGCGTTCGACGATCCCGAGATCGCGATGCGGATCGATGCCGAGGGCCCCGTCGACGTGATGGCGTTGATGTCCGACCTCGGTGGGCGCATCCCCTACGAGTACCTGCGCGGTTCGATCGCCCAGCGACGGGCGCTGCTGGCGGGTCTGCTGGACGCGCGCGGAATCGTCGACGACGACGGTTGGATCACGGTCCCGGCTGCGACGCAGCACATGACCTCGGTCGTGGCGGACCTCGCGGCGGGATTGGGTTTCTCCTACCGTCGTGCGGCGACCGGCTGGGTACGCATCGACGCCGACGACGACGTGTTCACGGTGCACCGCAAGGCGATTCGCCACAAGGAGCTGCGTCGCCCCGCCGGGTCGCGCCGGATCGTCGACGTCCGGCCGATCGACGGAGTTCCGGTGCGGTGCGTCGAGGTCGACAACCCCGACCACCTGTACCTGGCCGGCGAGTCGATGATCCCCACCCACAACTCCACGCTGGCGATGGACTTCCTGCGCAGCTGCTCCATCGCGAACCAGCTGACCTCGGCGATGTTCTCGCTCGAGATGGGCAAGACGGAGATCGTCATGCGTCTGCTCTCGGCCGAGGCGAACATCAAACTGGCGGACATGCGGTCGGGTCGCATGAGCGACGACGACTGGACCCGCCTCGCCCGCCGCATGGGTGAGATCTCCGAGGCGCCGCTGTTCATCGACGACTCTCCGAACCTGACGATGATGGAGATCCGCGCCAAGGCGCGCCGGCTCAAGCAGCGTCACGACCTGCGTCTCGTCGTCATCGACTACATGCAGCTGATGACGTCGGGCAAGAAGGTCGAGTCACGTCAGCAGGAGGTCTCGGAGTTCTCCCGAAACCTCAAGCTGCTGGCCAAGGAGCTCGAGGTGCCGGTGGTCGCGATCAGCCAGCTGAACCGTGGTCCGGAGCAACGCACCGACAAGAAGCCCCAGGTGTCCGACCTGCGTGAGTCCGGCTCGCTGGAGCAGGACGCCGACATGGTCATCCTGCTGCACCGCCCGGACTCCATCGAGCGCGACGACCCCCGCGCCGGCGAGGCCGACATCATCCTGGGCAAGCACCGCAACGGCCCGACCGCGACCATCACCGTCGCCCACCAGCTCCACATGTCCCGCTTCCGGAACATGGCGCGCGGCTAGCGGTCGAGTTCCGACAGTTCCCGACGAGGGATCGATCTGCCGGACATAACCTTTCCGGCGATCGTGCCCAGGCGGATCATCCCGCGATAGGTCGACGGGTTCACCAGTGTGGGCCAGGTCGTGCGCCGTCGGTTCTCGTCGACAGGTCTGCCCTCCATGCGCTCCCGGAGCCAGCGGAGTGCGGTCGGGGCGGACATCGGATGCAGCAGCATGTGGTCGCTGAACCTGTCGCGGTGGTAGGTGACGTCGGTCCCGGCGGCGGCGTATGTGCGTGCGAGCGTGTCGATGTCGTCGACCGCGACGATGCGGTCGTTGCAGGCCTGCACCAGCAGGACCGGGACCGTCGGCGGCGACTGGCCGAGCCGGATGGAGTCGAAGACACGCCGCACCTCGGGGAGCGCGAGGATCTCGTCGAGCGGGGTGTCCAGGAACGCGTCCATGTCGGTGAACATGAACCGCGCGACGGCCTCCACCGTCGTCATCGACTGCAGTCGCGCCAGTCTCACGCGGCCGGCCTCGGTCGCGTGGTCGTCGATGATGCGATCCAGCTCGGGGTAGACGTGGCGCAGCGCGCTGACCACCAGGGCCGGCAGGCCCGACCAGAAGGTGCCGTTCAGGCGCGTGTAGGTGTGGCCGAGATCGCCGACGGGCGAACCGAGTACGGCGCCGACGACGTTCAGTTCCGGGGCGTGCGAGTCGTACATCTCGGCGGCCCAGGCCGTCGCGAGACCGCCGCCGGAGTACCCCCAGAGGCCGATCGGCGCGTCCGGACGCAGACCCAGCGGGGCGAAGGCGAGTGCAGCGCGGATGCCGTCGAGGACGCAGTAGCCCGGCTCGTAGGGGATGCCCCAGAGTCCCTGCGGCCCCTCGTGGTCCGGGATGGACACGGCCCACCCCTCGGCCAGCAGCGACGAGATCAGCAGGAGTTCGAGCTGGGGCAGTGACCCGACCGCACGAGCCCGCCGCCGGAGGGCGTACGACGGGAAGCACCGTCCGGTGACGGCGTCGATCGCGCACTGGTAGGAGACGATCGGTGTGGGTTCGCCGTCGTCACGCCGGTCGGGCACGAGGACGGTCGTCACCGCGACCATCGGCTCGCCGCGCAGATCGACCGTGCGGTAGCTCAGCTGCACAGCGCGCACACGTTGAGGGATCACACCGAGGAACGCCAGCTCCACGTCGCGTGAACGAAGGACGGTTCCCGGCGCGGCGTTCTCGAACCCGTCGACCGCCCGGTAGAAGTCGTCCTCACGGGGCAGCCGTGGCGATCGCCCGGCGACGAGTGTCTCGTGCGGCACACCGAGGGGGTGACCGGGCGTTGTCGCGGCGGCGCAGTCGTGTGAGCTGATGGGTGATCCTCTGCAACGAATCCGACACGCCGTCGTGTCGGAGCCTTTCGACGGTACCCCGGCCGACGGTTGCGGCCGGGGGCGCCGGTCTCAGGCAGCGGCGACGACGACGAGGGTCACGATGGACAGGACCATCACCGCCACGGACGGGAGGGCGGCACCGCGGGTCTGCGTGTCGGAGAAGTCGCCGAAGCGCGCGTGGAAGACGACCGCGCCGATGAAGACGATGACCAGGCCGATCGCCGCCGCGATGCCGAGCGGCTGCCAGGCGAGACCGATGAGCAGACCGATCGCGCCGGCGACCTCGGCCGCACCGATGAAGCGGACGAGATTCGCGCTCAGGCCGCGGGCCGTGAGCTGTTCGGTGGCCGGGCCCTTGAGCGCGGCCTTCGGTGCGCCCGCGCCGGCGCTGATCAGCGCCACCACGATGCTGAGGATGATCGCGACGATTGTCATGTGTGCCTCCCGGAAGATTGTTGCGTGAGCAAGGAGCCCAGGATGGCAGCCAAGTCCTTGCTGACGCAAGTAAGCTGCTCGTCGTCACGATCCGTCGAAGGGAGCTGTCGATGGGAGAGGCGGCCCGTGAGGACGGCCCCCGTCCACTCGACGCCGCAGAGGCGCGGGTGTGGCGAGCGTTGGCGCGCGGCCTGATCGTCGTTCCGCGGGCGCTCGAGGCCGATCTGCTCGCCCACTCGGGGATGACCTCTGGCGAATACCAGGTGCTGGTCATCCTCTCCGAGGCGCCGGAACGGCGGTGTCGGATGAGCGAGCTCGCCACCGCCGTCGGCCTCTCGGCGAGCCGGATGACGCGTCTGATCGACGGGCTCCGGCGGCGCGGATACGTCGACAAGGCGCGCGACGGGTGCGACCGTCGCGGTGCCGTCGCGGTACTCCGTCCAGAGGGGCTCGCCGCACTGGAGGCCGCGTACCCCGGTCACCTCGCCGCGGTGCGCGATCTGGTCATCTCGCGTCTCGGTGACCTCGATCTGGATGCTCTCGCAACGGCATTCGAGACGATGGCGGAGGCCGGCACCCGACGTGGGGCCTAGCCGGCCTGACCACCACGTTGCACTGCTGAGACAGAAATGTATATTCGTCTCAACAGTGATCCAGTGACCGTGTGGAGATGGCGATGAGCATCGGATTCGACGAGGGCATCCGTCAGGCCGAACCGATGCCTGTCGACGACGCCGGGACAGCGGACGAGGTGAACCCGCTGGGGCCGACCTCGCTCATCTGGAAGTTCTACGGTGACCGGCGCGCGGTGCTGAGCTTCCAGCGGGTCGCAGGGACAGAGAACTGCATCGAGCAGCTCGCGAAGGGCGTCGAGGACCATTCGGTGATCTTCAGCGACTTCGCGGGTCGCGCCCGGCGGACCGTTCCGCCGATCATGAAGACCATCTACAGCGAGACCCCGGCCGTGTGGGGTCGGAAGGTCCGTGACTTCCACAGGTCCATCAAGGGCACCGTCGACAGCGACGGCTCGCGGTACCACGCCCTGAATCCCGAGTTGTTCTACTGGGCGCACGCCACTTTCGTCGACCAGGTCCTCTACACCACCGACACGTTCATCCGTCGGCTGTCGGAGGCGGAGAAGGAGCAGATCTTCTCCGAGAGCAAGGCCTGGTACGCGCTGTACGGGGTGAGTGACCGGACGCAGCCGCAGACCTACGACGAGTTCCGCGCCTACTGGGATTCCATGCTCGACCGCTTCGTCCCCACGAAGACCATCACGTACGCAACGGGTTACCTCCGCAAGGGCGTCCCGCGTCCGAAGCAGGTGCCCGCGCCGGTGTGGCGGGTCATCGGACCGGCTGTCGACGCCGCGATGCACGTCGTGGTGGTCGGGACGCTTCCCCCACAGATGCGCGACGTGTGTCGCCTCGAGTGGACCGCGCGCGACGAGCGGCGGTTCCAGCGGTTCGCCGCGACGATGCGTGCCCTGAACCCGGTGATCACCCGCCTGCCGATGTCCACGCTGTACGTCCCGTGGGCCGTGGACGCGTGGGCGCGCGCGGGTGTCGATCCCCGCCGCATCGGCAACCGCCCCGCGTAAGGTTGCCGCGACCGAGAAGTCGTGAGCGGAGGGACGTGACGATGGCCGCGCGCCGCCCAGCACTCCGTACGTCGGCGTCGCCTGCCGAGCAGGAAGCCGAGATCGTCTCCGCCGCCGAGGCCGAGTTCACCGCAGTCGGTGTGCGTCGCGCGAGTCTCGACGAGATCGCGCGTGTCGCCCGCGTCAGCCGCAGCACCCTCTACCGTCGGTTCCCGGGTAAGGAAGACCTGCTGGTCGCCGTCGTGCGTCGAATGTCGTTGCAGCTCAGCCACGATCTCGGCGAGGCCACACGCGGACTCGGTCCGCGCGAGGCAGTCGTCGAGTCGTTCGTGCTCGCCACCCGCGAGGTCCGCGGCAGCACCCTTGCGAAACGCCTCCTCGTCGACGAGCCGGAGATGCTCGACCTCGTCGTGGGTACCGCCGATGCGGGAGAGGGTGATTCGCTCATCGACACCGTCAGCGCGCTCATCGCGGGGACACTGCGACGCGCCGGCGCAACGATGCCCGACGACGAACTCCGCATCGCAGCGGATCTGATCTTCCGCGTGCTGGTGTCGGTGTCCCGCCGCTCGTCAGCAGCTGTCGACATCGACGACGAGACTGCCATCCGCGTCATGGTTACGACCTTCCTCGCCCCGATGGTGCACTGACCCGGACGGTCGGAACACGCTCTGCCGGGCACGCGTTGACCGGGAGAACCCTGTACGCCAACCGGAGGGACCACCATGCGTGCCATCGGATTCACCACTTTCGGCGAGCCGGACGTCCTCACCGCTGTCGACGTCCCCGAACCCGAGCGGGGCGAGGGCGAGGTCCGGATCCGCGTCCACGCAGCGGCGGTCAACCCATCCGACCTGGTGACGCGGTCAGGCGTCGGCCGTGACCGATACGCCGACGTCGCACCTCCCTACGTCCCGGGATGGGACGCGGCGGGGATCGTCGAGGACGCGGACCCTGACACCGGGTTCGCTCCTGGGGACGAGGTGATCGCGATCACGCTGCCTGTCCTCGACGGCGGTGGTGCGTACCAGGACTCGATAGTCGTCCCCGCCGCCTCGGTGGCTCGCGCGCCGTCCGACACCGACCTGTACGCGGCCTCGACCATCGCGATGAACGGGCTGACCGCCCTCGTCGCGCTCACCCTCGCCGATCTGGGCAGTGGGGACACGCTCGCGGTGACGGGCGCGGCCGGCGCGCTCGGCGGGTACATCGTGCAGATCGCCTCCCACCGCGGGGTGCGGGTTCTGGCGGATGCGTCGGAGGCGGACGAGGCGACGGTCCGTGCCTTCGGCGCGGCCGAGGTCGTCCGGCGGGGAGACGATGTCGCCGACAGGTTCCGCGAGCTGGCCCCGGGCGGCGTCACGGCACTGGTCGACGGCGCCGTGATGGGCGATGCGGTGATGCCGGCGGTGGCCGACGGCGGCCGGTACCTCGCAGTGCGATGGGGCGAGATCGGTGGAGTCACCACCGACACGGACCGCATCATCCGGCGTGACATCCGCGTGGCCGATCACGTCCGAGATTCCGGTGACCTCCGTGAGTTGGTGTCCTTGGTGGAGGGCGGTGTCCTGACCCCGCGCGTGGCCGACGTGTTGCCGGCGACTGACGCTGCGCAGGCACATCGCCGCATGGAGGCGGGTGGAGTCCGCGGCCGGCTCGTTCTCGACTTCGCCTGACCCGGAGCGCGCCGCGGGTTGTCCACAGGCTCGCCGGGACCCCTCGTTTCTGTCGGTGGTCGAATGTATGTTCGATGTCATGAGCGAGACGGTCACCGCGTTCGACACCTCGGGTGTCGTGGCGTCGCTGGCCGCCGACGAACGACTCTCCGCCGAGGAACTGGTCGAGGTGTTGGCGCATTGCCGGTCGATCACCGCCTCCGCGGACTACCGGTTGCTGTCTGCGGCGTCGCTGATCCACGACGCCCGCTGTGAGGACTACCTGGTCGAGGTCGCCGCCCACGACTCCGGGCAGAAGGCCTCGCTCGACGAGTTGATGGCCGATCACGTGGACCGCATGGTCGGGCGGGATCCCCGCGCGGAGTTCGGGCCCGACGGGATGGAGCGTGCCGTCGCCGAGGTCGGCGCCGTACTCACCATCCCGGCGTCGAAAGCACGGGAGGTCATCACCGCTGGTGACGTCGCCCGCTACCGGTTGGTGTTCACCGGCCACGCCCTGGCCGTGGGACGCATCGATCTGGCCGGGTTCCTGCTCATCTGCGCCCGCACCAGACTGGTGGTCGACCCGGAGTTGGTGAAGATCCTCGACACCCACATCGCGCAAGCCCTGTTCGACCGGCCACCGGTGTCACGGGCACGCCTGGTCGCGATGGTCGATCACCTCGTCGCCACCATCGACCCCGACGCACTCGTGCGTCGTAAGGAACGGGCCGCCGCCGATCGGGATGTCACCATCCGCCCGGATCGGTTCCAGCCCGGTGCGTCGCGGGTCTCGGCGTCACTACCCATGATCGACGCCACCACCATCGACACCCGCCTATCCGCGATGGCCGATGCCCTGCACTCCGGTGATCCCCGCACCCGGGCCCAACGCCGCGCCGACGCGTTGGTCGCGCTGGCCGCCGGCCTCGATCACCTCGTCTGCGGCTGCGGCTGCGAGAACTGCACACAGACCACCGATGCCGATACCGATACCGATGTCGATGTCGATGTCGATGTCGATATCGATGCCCAGGTGGATCCCGCACCGGTGGAACTCGACGCGCCGGAACCTGCGGTCGATCCCGCACCCCCGACCGACGCGCCCGAACCCGTCGATCCCGCGGCCGCGCAGCCGATCGCCCCACCGGTGGGCCCAGCGCGGCCGTATTTCCACATCGTGGTCAACCTGACGACCCTGCTCGGCCTGGATGATCAGCCCGGCTACCTCGACGGCCGCGGCATCATCGACGCCGACACCATGCGCGCCCTACTCGCCAACGCCGAACGCGACGTCCTCCACCGCGACGACCCCACCCGCACCGCCGCAGCCGCAGCCGCAGCCGCAGCAACCTACGTGCCGTCGAAGAAGCTCGCCGCGCTGATCCGGGCGTCGGAGATCTGCTGCACCTTCCCCGGCTGCTCCGCACCCGCCTGGAACATCGACCTCGACCACACCACCCCGTTTGACCACCAGAACCCTGAGAGCGGTGGGCAGACCAGCCGCGACAACCTCAAACCCTTGTGCCGATTCCACCACCGCACCAAAACCTTCAACCGCGCGTGGCGGGATTACCAAGGGCCCCTCGGTGAGGCGTTCTTCCAGTCCCCCACCGGACACATGTTCCTGGGCAACGCCTACACCGCCCTCGACATCTTCCCCGCCCTAGGACCACCACCAACACCCGAGAACCACCCCGCCCGAACCACACTCACCACCACACGCCACCGCGACCGAGCCGCACACCTCCGCGCCATCGAACGCTACGACGAGGCGAACCCGCCCCCGTTCTGATGGAGCGCCGCCCAGACGCGGGCGGGGTTCATCGGCAGTTCCCGCACACGGACGCCGGTGGCGTCGCAGATGGCATTCGCGATCGCGGGAGCGACCGGGTTGTACGGGGATTCGCTCATCGACTTCGCGCCGGACGGCCCGAGACGGTCGTACGTGTCGGCGAACAAGACCTCCGTGTACGGCGAATCCGACAGGCGCGGGATGTGATAACTCCGCAGGACATCGGTCTGCACCACGCCGTCGGCGAGGATCATCTCCTCGTACAGCGCCGAGCCGATCGCCTGAGTGGCACCACCCTCCACCTGACCGCGGCACTGCTGCTCGTTCAGCACCGTCCCCGCGTCGGCGGCCTGGATCGACTGCAGGATCCGCACCCGCCCCGTCGGGAGATGAACCGCGACACGGACGGCATGGACGTTGAACACCACCGACCGAGGGGTGCCCTCGTGCCGACCACGAACCACGATCGGCGCTGACTCGCCCGCGTCGACCCGTCGACGGAGTTCCTGACAGGCCCGCTGCACGGCAGCCCCCGCGACGACGGTGCCGGCGGACCCGAACGCCCCGGTGTCGTGGTCGACGACATCGGTGTCGGCCTGCCGCACGACGATGTCGGCCGGATCGACGCCGAGCGCGTCCGCGGCCAGCTGGTGGTGCACCGTCGTGGTCCCGTTGCCGAACTCGGCGGTACCGACCGACACCACGTACCGGCCGTCGGCCCGCAGCTCGGCGGTCACGTCGGCGACATGTCCGTCGGGGGGGATCGTGGCGATCATCGACGGCGACATCCCCTCGCCGACCACCCAGTCCGCCAGGTCGCGATACCCGTGCCCGCCGCGGTCCGGATCCTCGGCGCCCTCGCGGAGCGTGGACTCGGCGAGATCCAGACACTGGTCGAGTCCGTAACTGCCGAACTCCAGATCGTGATCCTCGACCTGCCAGGTGACGAACGGCTCGGCGGGAGTGATCACGTTCCGCCGGCGGAAGTCGAACGGGTCCATGCCGATCCGCCGCGCGAGGTCGTCCATCGCGCTCTCGACCGCGAAGATCACCTGACCGAGCCCATAGCCGCGGAACGCCCCCGACGGCAGGTTGTTGGTGTAGACGCAGTGCGCGTCGACCCGCTTGTTCGGGCTGCGATACAGCGACACCGACTCCGAACACCCGTGGAACATGACACCGGGACTGTGGTTCCCGTAGGCGCCCGCGTCGGACAGGACGTCGATCGCCAACGCGGTCAGGGTCCCGTCCGGCTCGGCACCCGCGGTCACCCGGACGCGCATCGGGTGGCGACACGGTGCGATCGTGAACTGATCTGTCCGTGACATCTCGTACGCGGCCGGTCGTCCCGTCCGCAGGACGGCGAGCAGCACGACGTCCTCGGTCAGCAGCTCCTGCTTGGCCCCGAACGCACCGCCGATCCGCGGGGCGACCATCCGGATGCTGTCGCGCTCCATCCCGAACACGTACGCGAGCTCGTCGCGGACGAGGAACGGGACCTGCGAACTCGACCGCAGGACGTACCGGCCGTCGTCGATCCATCCAATGGTGCCGTGCGTCTCGAGGTGTACGTGTTGCACACGGGCGGTGTGCCATTCCCCTTCGACGACTGCGCCTCCCGCGGCACGCGCCGCTGCGACACCGCCGGCGACGTCGCCGACCTCACCGTGGATCTCGGCGATCACGTTGCGGGCCGGATCGGCGATACGCGCTGTCTCGGGGTCCTTGTCACCGTGGACAGCGGGGGCGCCGGGCGCCATCGCCTCCTCGGCGTCGACGACCGCCGGCAGCACCTCGTAGACGACCTCGATCAGTTCGACGGCGCGACGCGCCTGCCGCGGTGTGTCCGCGACGACCGCGGCGACGCGCTGACCGACGTACCGCAGCCGGGTGTCGAACACCCGGATGTCGTCGGGGTCGTCGGTACGCGAGTGGTGTCGCGCGGTGGAGAACGCGACACCGGGATCGTCGTCGTGGGTGAGGACGGCCCGCACGCCCGGTGCGGCCTCCGCGCGCGACGTGTCGATGTCGACGATCCGTGCCGACGGGTGAGGGCTGCCGAGCACCGCGATGTGCCCGAGGTCGTCGACGGCGACGTCCATCGTGTACTGCTCTGCACCCGTGACGATTCGGGGACCGGCCGGTGCGCGAACCGAGGCCGCCTCGTCCGGTGGTGTGGTCCCGGTCGCGGCACCGATCGCGGCACCGATCGCGTCGGCGATCGCCCGATAGCCGGTGCAGCGACACAGATTCCCCTTGAGGCACCGGTCGAGGTCGGCGGCCTGGGCGCTGTCGAAGGTCGATGCGGTGACCACCATCCCCGCGGTGCAGAAGCCGCACTGGAAGCCCGCCCGCTCGACGAACGACCGCTGTACAGGGTGCAGGTCCTCACCGTCGGCCAGACCGGCCGCGGTGACGATGTCCGCGTCGACGGCACGGAAGGCCGGGATGATGCACGAGTGCACCGCCTGCCCGTCCATCACGACGCTGCACGCACCGCAGTCGCCGGAGTCACACCCCTTCTTCACCGCGACATGTCCGGCGTCCCGCAGGTAGGTCCGCAGGCACTGGCCCGGCGCAGGCTGACCGGGGACGTCACGCCCGTCGACCCTCATCGCGTACCTCCCACCAGCTCCTCGGCCACCTCGCGCACCAGGTGCGGGACGACGGCTCGTCGCCACTCGGTGGTCCCGTGCGCGTCGGTGAACCAGGCGTCGTCGGGAACAGCTGCAGCGCAGGTGGAGACGATCTCGTCGACATCAGTGGACGCCACCACTGCCACGATCGGTCGCACCGTCGCCCCGGACACCGAGACCACGACACCGTCGCCGGTGCGACGCCCCAGCACGACGGCACCGGCGCGTCCGTACTCGGCATAGGAGATGCGTCGCATCGCCACCGGGGCCGCCAACGCACTCGCGGGGAGATGGACGGACCGGACGACGTCCCCGGGACGCAGCACGGTGCGGGCGTTGCCGACGACGATCTCGTCGACGCGGTGGGTCGAGTCCGTCCCGTCGGGGTGCCAGACGAGGAGCGTGGCGTCGAGGACGGAACACAGCGACGTCATCGACCCCGCGGGCAACGCGAGACAGATGTTCCCGCCGACCGTCGCCGTGTGCCAGATCTTGTACGAGGCCAGCAGCGAGTCGGCGCACCAGGCGAACAGCGAGACCGCCTGCCACGCAGCGGGATACTCACCGTGGATGAGGCGCTCGATCGTGCAGGTCGCCGCGATCTCCAGCCCGTCCTGCCGCACCGTGAGATCCGGCCAGTGCAGCGAGGTGAGATCGACGAGGCGTCGGATGTCCGGGCTGGGGTCGGCCATCACCGCGGTCCCGCCCGCGAGAAGCGTGTCGCCGGGCCGCGGGGCAGGGAGATCGCCGCGGGTGACCGGTCGGACGACGTCGTCCACGAAATGCAGATCCACCTCCGCTCAGCCCGCCCGGTCGAGCAGTCGGCGGTGGGCGGCGGCGACGTCGCGGGCGAGGACGTCCGGATCGGACCCGACGGCGCGACCGTCGACGACGACGGTCTCACCCCCGACCCACGACCGCCGGATCGGTGGGTTCGACCCGAGGACCAACGCGGCGACGGGATCGTCGACGCCCGCGTGCGCGGGACCGGTGAGATCCCACAGCACCAGGTCGGCCAGCATGCCCGGGACGATCGCCCCCAGCTCGTCGTCCCGGCCGAGCACCCGCGCACCACCGACGGTCCCCAGCCGCAACGCCTCTCGGGTGGACAGCGCCTGCGGCCCGCCGACGGCGCGGGCCAGCATCAGTGACATCGTCACCTCGGGCAACAGTCGGGCGGACTCGTTGGACGCCGCGCCGTCGACGCCCAGCCCGACCACCGCACCTGCGTCGAGCAGGTCGCGCGTGCGAGCGATGCCCGCGCCCAGGCGTCCGTTCGACGTGGGGCAGTGCGCGACCGCCGTGCCGGTCCGGCCGAGCTCGGCGACCGACTCGTCGTCGAAGTGGATGCCGTGCGCGAACCAGACGTCGGAGCCGGTCCACCCGAGGTCCCGCATGTACTGCAGCGGCGTGCACCCGAAGTGCTCGGCGCAGTAGTCGGTCTCGTCGCGCGTCTCGGCGAGATGGGTGTGCAGCCGCACCCCACGATCGCGTGCGAGCGCGGCGGACTCCCGCAGGAGATCGGCGGTGACCGAGAACGGGGAGCACGGGGCGAGCGCGATCTGTACCAGCGCGCCGGGTGACGGGTCGTGCCACTTGTCGATCGCCGCGCCGCTGTCGGCGAGGATCGCGTCGAGGGTCTCGACGACGGAATCGGGTGGGAGTCCACCGTCCTTCTCGCTGAGGTCCATCGACCCGCGCGTCGGGTGGAAGCGGACGCCCAGGGTCGTGGCGGCGTCGATCTCCGCGCCGAGGAGATCGCCGGCTCCGGTGGGGAAGACGTAATGGTGGTCGGTCGTGGTGGTGCATCCGGACTCCAGCAGCGCGGTGATGGCGCCGCGTGCACCGGCGTGCAGTCCGTCGACGTCGATGCCTGCCCACACCGGGTACAGGGTGGTGAGCCACTGGAACAGCGTGTGGTCGGCGGCAAGGCCGCGGGTGATCCACTGGTAGAGGTGGTGGTGGGTGTTGACCAGGCCGGGCGTCAGCAGACATCCCCGACCGTCGATCCGTTCGGCGTCGGCCGGGATCGCGGCGTCGTCGACGTCCACGCCCGTGATGCGGTCACCCTCGACGACCACCGTGGCCGACGCGAACTCGCGGCCGTCGGGGTCCATCGTCACGACCGCGGCGTCGGAGATGACCACCGTCCGTGGTGCGCTCATCCGAGCCACGATCGCTGCGGCATCCATGCCGAGCCTGCGTCGGGGGCGTCGTCGCGGGTGACGCACGCCTGGATGAGCCCGTACGGCCGGTCGTCGGCGTGGAACACCTCGTTGGGGTTGTCGAGACCGAACGGAGACAGGTCGTAGACGAAGTGGTGCTTGTTCGGTGCGGACAGCCGGATCTCCACGATCTCCGGATGCGCTTCCAGCACTGCGCTTCCCATCGCGTACAGCGTCTGCTGCAGGGCCTTCGACTGCACCGTCGCGAACTGCGCCGTCATGATCGCCTTGACGTCGTCGTAGACGGTGTCCCAGTCCACGTCGACAGTGGAGAAGCGCCACTTCGCAACCAGCGAGGTCGCCATCACGCGGTCCGTGGTCGGCTCGAGGACCGTGTAGCGGTCGGTGGGGAAGCCGTGGAACTCCGACCCGGTGGACTTGAGGATCACCAGATCGGTGAAGCCGCCGATGACCCACGTGCGACGGGTGCCGTCCGAGTCGTCGACCGTGATGTCGGCGGTCCGCGTCTCCTGTCCGCGCCGCACCCAGGTGTGGTCGTGTTCGGCGCCGTCGACGAGGACCCGCTGCCAGGCGTACTCCTCGATCTCGATCCGCGCGCTGCTCACCGGGTCGACCGTGTCGACGAAATGTGTTGCCAGATCGAGCCCGTACTGCTCGATCGAGGAGATCCCCTTCTCCTTGGCGAACGCATAGCAGGTCTGCTTCTGCGTGTCCGTGGGCAGGACCGCGCCCTGGTCGCCGACCGTGTAGGCCTCGGTGAACGCGCCGCGCAACGCCGTGCCGACGTTCAGGTCACGGATCTCGTGACGCGGGGTGTCACGGTAGATCCGCACCACACGGTTCTCGGCCTTGCCGTACTGGTTCCCGCCCAAAACGATTCCCACGGGACCTCCTCTCAACTGCCGCGATAGGTGGAGAATGCGAACGGACTCAGCAGGATCGGGACGTGCTGATGGCCGTCGGGATCGGTGATGCGGAACGTCACGACGATCTCGGGGTAGAAGGTCTCGATCTCCCGCGTGGCGAACCAGGTGCCGGTGTCGAACCGGATCCGGAACACACCGGGGGCGAGACCGTCGGCGACGGAAGCGACTCGCCCGTCGTCGTCGGTGACGTCCTCGCTCACCGTGGAGCCGTCCGCGGCGGTCAGCGTGACCGCCACACCCACGGCGGGTCGTCCCGTCACGGCATCGAGGACGTGGGTGCTCACCGATGCCATCAGCCCACCCCCTCCGCCAGTTCCGACGCGGGACAGAGCATGCGGGACAACCGTGCCCGGTTGATCTTCGCCAACTCCAGACGCATCACCCGACGTTCGGTGACGGCGTCGTTGTGCAACCGCTGCTGCAGGATGCGCAGGAGCTCCTGGGCGGGCCGACCGTCCGCGTGCACGAGGTAGACGTGCCCGAACTTCTCCTCGTAGGCCGCGTTCGCCGCGCGCAGTTCCGCCAGCACGCTCTCGTCGGCTCCGCGGACACCCCGCTGCTCCCGCGTCGACATCGCATTCGTCGGCCGCTCCCCGATACGGGGGTGCCCGTCGAGCGCTTCTTCGAGGTCCGTGTCGGTCAACTCGGCGAGGATCAGATCGGCCTGGTCGTAGAGGGCGTCGGCGTCGGTGAAGGGTCGCGCGGCCGCGACCCGGACCGCCCAGATCCGCGACGAGCAGCACGCGTAGAGGGCGTGCACCGCCTGGTTCTCGGTGAGTCCGTTGAAACTGTCGATGCCTCGCCAGTCGGGACGGCGCATGCGCTACCGACCGGTCCCGCCGATGTCGGCCAGATGTCGCAGCCGGGCCGTGGCGATGGGGTTGGCGTCGGCGACGAGGTCGTCGAAGCGGTAGTTGGCGATCTTCGCGATCTCGATCAGCGCGAACGACCGTTCGCTGGTCGGTGAGTTCTCCATGCGCGACCACCCGTTCCTCAGCACCCGCTCGTACCGTTCGGTCTCCCGCGCGCAGATGACGAGCGGGAACCCGAAGTGCTCATGGTAGGCCTTCGCCAGGTCGGTCACCGTGCCGAGTTCCTCCTCGTCGAGCAGCACCAGGCCGGTGTGGTCGACGGCGACGGGGTTGCCCTCGTCGTCCTGCGCGCCGAGATCCGGGAACGATCGGATCAACGCGAGCTGCTCCTCGTCGTTGCCGGTCAGCATCGCCTCGGAGAACGCCGCCCGCAGGTCGTGTGTGGTCTCGAACGGCCGCTGCTCGAAGGCGCGGTCGACGACCCAGTCGGTGCCCTGGACGAGCCCGCCGAACGTCGCGCGGAACGTCTCCCGCGACATGCCGTTGACCTCGGCCAGTCGGATGGCTCCGCGGCCCGCGACCGCGGGACCCCGGCTCCCCGTGTGGAAGAACAGCAGGTTCAACAGGATCGCGGTGATGGCACCCATCGTGATGCCGGTGCTGAAGGGGATCTGCAGCAGACCCGGCACCGCCTCGTCCACTCCGGGCAGGGCGGGCACGTCGACGTTCGCGCCGCCGACCAGCACCGACTCCGGGGCCACCGACTGCGAGAACTGCACGTACAGACCCATCGCCAGCGAGGTGCCCGCGATGATCAGGTTGCGGTGGTCGGTGAAGTCGACGGCACCGAGCGTCTGGATGCCGACGATCGCAACCGTCGCGAACATGATGAGCGCCGCACCGCCGAGGACCGGCGAGGGGATGGTCTCGACGAGCTTCGCCGTCTTGGGCAGCAGTCCGAGGACGATCATGATGACACCGGCCGCGGCGACCACGAACCGGCTCTTCACCCCGGTCAACCGGACCAGACCGACGTTCTCGGAGAACGCGGTGTACGGGAACGAGTTGAAGATGCCGCCGATGACGGTGGCGAGGCCGTCGGCGCGGACCGTCGCCGCGATGTGCGCCGGGGTGATGCGCTTGCCGACGATCTCGCCGGTCGCGAACACCGATCCCGTCGACTCGACGGCGACGACCAGCAGGACCACGACCATCGAGACGATCGCGATGACGTCGAAGCGGGGCCACCCGAACGCGAACGGGTCGGTGAACCCGACCCACGACGCCTCGCCGACCTTCTGGAACCCGGTGTCGCCCACCGTCCATGCCACGAAGGTCCCGATGACGAGCCCCAACAGGATGGAGATGGTGGCCCAGAAGCCGCGGAAGAACCGCTGCATCAGGACGATCAGCACGATCGTGCCGATCGCGTACAGCAGCCAGCGGCCGTTGCCGGCGTCGGGGAGCTTCGACGCCGGGTCGCGTGTCGCGTCGCCCGCACCCACCGGCAGCAGACAGATCCCGATGATCGTGATGAGCGTCCCGGTCACCACGGGTGGGAAGAACCGGACGAGACGCGCGAAGAACGGTGCGATGAGGAATGTGATGACGCCGGCCGAGATCACCGCGCCGTAGACGGTGAGCAGCCCGACGCGGCCGCCGCCGTGGTCGTTGGCGATCTTGATGACCGGGGCGAGGGTGGCGAAGGTGATGCCCTGCAGCAGGGGCAGGCGGACGCCGATCTTCCAGATGCCCACCGATTGCAGCAACGACGCTATCCCGCAGGTGAAGAGGTCCGCGGTGATGAGCATCGTGAGTGCTTCGGAGTCCAGCTTGATCGCGCTGGCGATGAGCAGCGGCACCAGGACCGCGCCGGCGTAGAAGGCGATGACGTGCTGCAGCCCGAGGGTCGCGAGTTTCCCGATGGGCGGGACCTCGTCCACCGGATGCTTGCGGGTGACCTTGATGTGCGCCGCCGCGTCGTCGGTCTGCGCAGTCGGTCGCGCCATGATGCAGCCCCCTTCCGTCGCGAGCCGGTACGGAAACGATCGCCCGCGCGGCCCGGATCCGCGACCGGGGGAGCGAAGATATACCTCGATGACTCACGTCTGTAACGAGAGCGGGTCGGTCGTCGGTGTCGTGCTGGGCGCCGGTGCCGGCACCCGGTGGGGTGCACCGAAGGTCACCGCGCACGATTGGCTGTCCCGCGCGGTCACGGCCCTCGCCGCAGGCGGGTGCGACCGGGTGGTCGTCACCCTCGGGGCGGCCGACGTCACGGTCCCCGAACCGGCTGTCGCCGTCAGGGTGTCGGACTGGCGGTCCGGGGTGTCGGCCTCGGTGCGTGCCGGGATCGCTGCTGCCCGCGCAGTTCCCGACCTGGCCGGGGTGGTGGTGACGTTGGTGGATCTCCCCGACGTCGACGCGGCGGTCGTGGCGCGGGTCCTGTCGGTGGCGCAGCGGTCGCCGAGCGCGTTGGTGCGCGCGGTCTACGACGGGCGGCCCGGTCACCCCGTCCACCTCGGCGCCGACCACCTCGACGCGCTCGTCCCGACCCTCACCGGTGATCGCGGTGCCGGCCCGTTCCTGGCGGCTCGTGCCGATGTGGTGACCGTCGAGTGCGGTGATCTCGCGACCGGCCGCGACGTCGACGAGCGGTGATCGTCAGGCGCTCTGCTCGGACGGGGAGACGACCGACCCGTGGACCGGTCCGCGGGTCGACGAGAGTGGCAGACCCGACGCCGCGTGCCGGCGTGCGGTGATCTCGGCCGCCACTGCGAGGGCGACCTCCGCGGGTGTGCGGGCGCCCAGGTCCAGGCCGATCGGGCTGCACAGACGCGCCAGCTGCGACGCCGTCAGACCGCGACCCCGCAGTCGTCGCGTCCGTTCGTCGTGGACCTGCCGGGACCCGATCGCCCCGACGTACCCGAGGCGGCGGGCGCGCAGGGCGACCTCGAGGAGGTCGACGTCGACGCGGAGATCGTGGGTGAGCGCGCAGACCACGGTGCGGTCGTCGACGGTGCCCGCGGCGAGTTCCGTCGAGAGGTGGTCGGCAGGCCTGGCCACGACGACCTCGTCGGCGGCGGGGAAGCGCCGCGCGGTGGCGAACTCCGCGCGGTGATCGCAGACGGTGACCCGATGTCCGAGGAACGACCCCTGCTCGGCGACCGCCGCAGCGACCACGGCCGCGCCGTAGACCAGCATCCGGGGGCGCGGCGGATGGACGTCGACGAACACCGACACCCCCACGCCGGGGCGACCGTCGGGGCGTACGTCGACGACGCCCGGGTTCCGGGTGTCGAGCATGGTCCGTGCCGTCTGGCCGATCACCCTGTCGAGCCGCGGTGACCCGAGGGTGCCGACGATCCCGATGTCCCGGACCACGAGTGTGGTGCCGACCTGGTCGGGATCGGGATGGTCGACGACGGTGGCGGTCGCGACCGCGCGCCCGGCGGCGCGGTCGTCGGCGACCGTCGTCAGATGGGGAGCGGCGGCCTGCGACACCGCGGTGACGAAGACGTCGAGTGTTCCCCCGCAGGGCAGCCCGACCGCCACCAGGTCGTCTCCGGCGTCGTACCGGTGCACCGACGGACTCGCACCCGCGAGCACGTCACGCATGCACTCGACCACGTCGGCCTCGACGCATCCGCCCGAGACGGACCCGGTGATCGAACCGTCCGGCAGCAGCGCCATCGTCGTGCCGGGAGGACACGGTGCCGATCGCGTCGCTCGCACCACGGTGGCGACGGCACACACCTCGCCCGCGCGCCACGCGGCGAGGATGTCGGCGCTCACATCGGGCACGGCGCTCCTCCTCCTGAGATCACGCGACCCTAACCCCGTGAACGAGATCTTGACGGGTCGAGCCACGATCTTGACGCGGTGACCCCTACCCGCGACGCCGAGCGGCGAGCAGGCTCGACGACATGGCCGCACCAGTCGACTTCACCCGTCCCGTCCGCGTCGAATCCTCTCTCGCGGAGATCGATTCGTTCGTCCGCATCGATTCCCCGATGCACTACCGACTCCGTCCGACCTGCCCGGGCCGACTCGTCTCGGTCACGTGGGATCGCACCCACAACCCACCGCGTGCGACGTCGGGGCACATCGTTCTCGACGACACCGTCACCGAGGGGGTGATCGCCGTCGGGGGGCTGTACGCCGTCACCGACACGGTCCGCGACGCGGTGGAGTCGGCGGGCCTGAGCGGTGTCGAGTTCGGCCCGGTCTCGGTGACCCGCGACCGGCACATGATCGACATGCGCGAGCTGCCGCGCCTGCACACCCTGGTGCTGACCGGACGGGCCTGCCGCGACGACGTCGCGCCGTGGCGGTGCGAGTCCTTGGCACTGTCGCTGCGTGCGGCGCGCACCCTGTGGGGTGCCGACGCCGCACTGCTCCCGCGCACCACCGTCCTCGACGTGATCGGACTCCCGGACTAGGGGGCGGCGGTCAGCTCGTGCCGACCCGGTGCCCGTCGAGGAAGTCCAGCAGTTGCCGGGTGGCGGTGCGGGCTTCGGGAATGCGCTTCATGATCCAGTTGTGGAACATGCCGCCGTGGATGTGCAGGTCGAGCGGGACCCCGGCCACCGCGGCGTCGCGGCGGAGCATCGTCGCGTCGGGCATCAGGATGTCGCGGGTGCCCACGAACACGGCGATGGGCGCGAGGCCGTCCAGGTCGGCGTGCGCGGGGCTGAGGTAGGGGTCGTCGAGCGGCTTGTCGGCCGCGTACCACCGTCCGGCCTGCCGCAACCCCTCGATCCCCAGTTCCGGGTCGGTCGGGTCGATCAGGATCGATTCGGGATCGTCGGTGGCGAGGTTCAGCCACGGTGAGAACAACGCGATGCACGCCGGTTGTGGTCGGTCGTGATCACGCAGATCCTGGGCGATGGTCAGTGCCATGCTGCCGCCGGCGGAGTCGCCGAACAGGACGCGGGCGTGCGCCGGGGTGTCTCGGGTGATCTGCTCGTACCCGGCGAGCGCGAACGGGACGATGCGGCGGTGGTCGTGGCTCGGTGCGAGCGGATACATGGGCAGTGTGTAGCGACACCCCAGCGCGTCGACGATCCGCCGCGCGAAGTGCCAGTGGTGGGACTCGGGAGACTCGACGAACCCGCCGCCGTGGAAGTGCACGATGTGCAGGTCGGTGCGGACCCCGGACCGCGGGGTGAGGGTGAAGCAGGGGAAGCCCTCGACGTCGGTCTCGTCGACGCGCAGGTGTCGCCGCAGCGAGCGGGGAGGACGGGCGCGCGACGCGTCCTGGTGCTGGGGCAACTGCTCGCGCATCGTCGCTGCGCTGGCGTAGAACCGCTTCCGTCGTCGGAGTCGGATCTGGGCGATCAGCATCCGGGCTCGCCATGACACCGTTCCGGCGACGGTGTGGGTCCTGGTCGTGTCGTGCTCCTGGTGCATGAGATGGGGGTCCCCCGTTCCCCGCCGGTTCATGCATCACACGGATGGTGATGTGGTTCTCATCCGCCGTCTACGAATCGGACGACCCCCACGCCGGGTCACGGCCCGTCTGCGCGACGATCCGATCGAGGCGGCCGGCGCCGTCGAACAGCGGCCCGACGGGCCCGAACGGACCGTTCGCGCTGGACCCGAACGCGTCGTCGTCCGTGCCGGGGGCGAACATCTCGAGGAACTCGTCGACGCGGTCCAGCATCGAGGACGCCACCTGCACCTCCTGCCCGGTGGCCCGGGCGAGGTCCCACGCGTGGACGGTCAGTTCCTCGGCCGCGACCACCGCGTTGTCGGCCGCCGACATCGCGACGCCGCCCACCGTGACCTGTCCCTCCCACGCGGTGCCGCGACGCCAGGCGGCCGCGAGCTCCTCCAGTCGAGCCGGTATCGCGGTGCGCCAGTCGTCGACGAGTGCGTCCGGCGGCTGCAGCGGGTCCTTCCGCGCGTTGCAGGTGAACACGTCGACGAACTGGTGGATGTGGGCCAGCAGGTCCCGCACCGTCCAGTCGTCGCAGGGCGTCGGACGATCGAGGTCGTCGGCGCGCACACCGCCGATCAGTCGTGTCATCTCCGTGGTCGCCGGTGCGAGATCGAACATGGGTCACCTTCTCGGACGCAGGGTCGTGTCACCGGGTGTGACCCGCCGAGTCCCACGAACTCATCGCGACGGCGGAGATCGTCGTACTCTCACCGCACCCGAGGGGGTGTGAGAGGTGGCGTCGATGCGGGAGTCGGGCGTGATCGTCTGCGGACAGACGGGCATCGCGGTACCCGTCACCGAACACCTCCTCGCCGCCGGGGCGCCGGTGACCGTCGTCGTGCGCGGCGGTGACACCGCCGGTCGGGTCACCGCGGAGCGCTTGGACATCCCCGTGGTGGTCGTCGCCGGCGCCGTCGAGGAGGCGTTGCTGGCCGCAGGTCTGGCCACGGCCGACGCGGTGGTGTGCGTCGAGGACGTCGAGATGGCCAACCTGGAGACCGCGCTGGTCGCCCGCCGTCTGCGACCGGACGTCCGCATCGTCACCCGCCTCGCGAACGCGACCGTCGCCGGTGCCATGTCGGCCACCGACGTCGGCCACCGTGACACCGTCCTCGACGTGGCCGACCTCGCCGCGCCGTCGGTCGTCGAGGCCTGTCTCGGGATCACCACCCACCGCATCACCGCCGCCGGCATCGATGTCGTCGCCGCGACCGTGCCGGTCCGCGCCGAGGGAACCCTGCGCGAACAGTTCGGCGACCTCGCCCCGCTGGCCGTGTCTGCGCACGACGGCGACGTCGTCGCGTGCCCCGGCCGCGACCACCGGGTCTCGCCGGGTGACGTGGCGACGATGCTCGGCACCGTCGACGAGTTCGCATCGCACGGACTGACCGTCGACGAGCAGGCGCAGACCGGTCACCGGCCGCGGCCGCCGGGGATCGCGCGTCGCGCCCGGGCCGCGGTGCGGTCGTTCATCCGGGACGCGAACCCGAACTTCTTCCGGATGCTGGTCGTCCTCGTGCTCCTGATCGCGGTGTCCACGACGATCCTCCGGTTCTCCTACCGCAAACCCGGGATGAGCGTCCTCGACGCGGTCTACTTCAGCTCCGAGACCATCGCGACCGTCGGCTACGGCGACTTCACCTTCGCCGATCAGCCGACGGCACTGCGCATCTACTCGATCTTCCTGATGTTCCTCGGCCTCACCACGACCGCGATGGTGATGGCGTTCCTCGCCGAACTGCTCATCTCGCGGCGGATCGCCGAGGCCGCGGGACGTCGTCGCGCGCGGTTCATGAGCGGTCACGTCGTGGTGATCGGGCTGGGCGCGTTCGGCATCCG
Source organism: Williamsia sp. SKLECPSW1 (assembly GCF_054332755.1). NCBI lineage: Bacteria > Bacillati > Actinomycetota > Actinomycetes > Mycobacteriales > Nocardiaceae > Williamsia > Williamsia sp. SKLECPSW1. Next base: position 1,741,390 of record NZ_JBTGLI010000001.1, read on the forward strand.
GGTCGCCCGGGACATCGCCGCCCGCGGCCGCGACGTGGTGATCGTCGAACGGTCCTCGGACAACCGGTTCCTGTCGGTGGCGGCCGCGGCGTCGATCCCCGTGGTCATCGGGGACGCGACGCTCGCGTCCACCCTGGCCGACGCCCGCGTGCACACCGCGGGTGCGGTCGCGGTGTTGACCAGCGACGACATGGTGAACATCGAGACGGGGACCGCCGTCCGCGGCGCACTCGGCGACGCCTGGTCCGACAAGGGCGATCGTCGTGGCGTCCCGGTGGTGCTGCGGGTGTTCGACCGCACGATGGGTGACGCGGTCGCGCACCGCTTCGGGTTCCGACACGTGCGGTCGACGACGGAACTGGCGATCCCGTGGTTCGTCGGCGCCGCCCTGGGTCTGACGGTGCTGAGCACGTTCACCGTCCAGTCCCTGTCGTTCGTGGTGGGTCGGCTGCGGGTCGAGCCCGACGGCGGTCTCGTCGGGGTGGCGATGCAGGAACTCTCCGCGCACACCCGGGTGATCGCGATCCGCCGCCACGACACCGGCGACCTCGAGTACCCGCCCCGGCGGGGTACCGCCTTCGCCGCCGGCGACGAGGCGGTCGTCGTCGGTCCGCACGAGGAACTCCTCGCAGTGCTCGAACACCAACGGGTGGGGTGAGGACGCCCACTGCGTGTTGGATGGTGGACGTGACCGGAATCGATGTCGACGTCGTCGTGGTGGGCGCCGGACTGGCGGGTCTGCGATGCGCCGGGGTGTTGCGTCGTCGGGGCCTGGACGTGGTGGTGCTGGAGCGGTCGGACGGTCCGGGCGGACGGGTTCGCACCGACACCGTCGACGGGTTCCGCTGTGACCGCGGCTTCCAGCTGATCAACCCGTCGTATCCCGCGTTGCGGCGTCACGTCGATCTCGACGCCCTCGATCTGCGCGTCGCCGGCCGCGGTGTCCGCGTCGTCGGCGCCGACGGCGCGGTGCACACACTGGCCGATCCGATCCGACACCCCGACCTCGCCCGCACCACCGCGGCCTCCGCGGTGTCGCTGCGTCTGCTCCGCCCGACCGCGGTGACGGGTGCCGTCCGATGGGCCCTGCCCGCGATCGGGCCGGTTCGCCGCCTGCAGGCGCGGCCCGATGCCGCCGTCGGCGACGACTGGGACCGGTACGGCGTCGACGGGCCCCTGCGTGACTCGGTTCTCCTGCCGTTCCTGTCGGGAGTCCTCGCCGACACCGAGGGCGTCACCTCGGATCGCTATGTGCGCCTGGTGCTGCGGAGCTTCCTCCGCGCGACACCCGGGGTGCCCGCCATCGGGATGCAGGCGCTGCCGGATCAGCTCGCGGCGCGGTGCGGGGCGACCATCCGCTACGACACATCCGTCGAGGAGGTCGACGAGGCGGGGAGTTCGGTGTCGGTGCGGACCGCGGGCGGTGAGCACCTCGTCGCGCGGGCGGTCGTCGTCGCGACCGACGCGTCCGACGCCGCGGACCTCACCGGCGTCGCGACCTCCCCGATGCGCGGACTGGTCACGTGGTGGTTCGCAGCCGACGACGAGCTGTCCGACGAGTTCCTCCGGGTCTCCGGGTCGGGCGGTCCGCTCGCCAACACGGCGTGCATGAGCGCCATCGCCCCCGACTATGCGCCGCCCGGCCGCACCCTCGTGCAGGCCAGTTCCGTCCTGCAGGGTGACACCCCGGTCGACGAGTCGGTCGTCCGCGAGGAGCTGGCGCGGCTGTGGCAGACGTCGACCTCAGGGTGGGAACTGCTGACCCGCAACATGATCCGACATGCTCTGCCGTCCCAGGCGCCCGGACTGCCCGTCCGCCGGCGGGTCCGTGTCGGCGAGCGCACCGTGATGGCCGGCGACCACCGCGACACCCCGTCCCTGCAGGGTGCGATGGTCTCCGGCGGGCGCGCCGCGTCGGCCGTCCTCCGCCTGCTCTGACCAGTGCTCAGCGGGTGGAGTCGATGCGGTCGACGACGAGGTCCGCGATCCGCGAGGGATGGGTCTCCGGCAGCCAGTGCCCACCGTCGTCGACGACCTCGAACCGGTACCTCGCCAGGACGTGCGCGGCGGTGTCGACGGCGCCCGCCCGGGTGAGGAACGTGTCGCGCGCACCCCACACATAGGTCGTCGGCACGGTGACCTTCCCGGTGCCGCTGCGCATCCCCCGTGCGATGGCCCGGTAGTAGTTCATCCCACCGGTCAGGGCGTCGGTCCCGACGACCCGCTCGCGCACGATGGTGATGCTCTCGTCGTCGAGTCCGGACGCCCGGAGGGAGGGCACCATCCGATCGCCGGCGGCACGGACGATCCGCTCGGGCACGCCGGGGATCTGGAACGCCGCCATGTACCAGGAATGCAGGGCCTGCGACGACGTGACGAGCGCGCACAGGAACGCCGCCGGGTGCGGCACCGACAGCGCCGTGTAGGAACGGAGCACCTCGGGGCGGTTCGCGGCGACACCCCAGCCGACCGTCGCACCCCAGTCGTGGCCGAGCAGGTGCACCGGTCCCCCGACCGCCTCGACGAGCGCAGCCACGTCGGCGACGAGTTCGGGCAGTGCGTACGCACGGCGGCCCGTCGGCCGGGCCCGCGGACTGTATCCGCGCTGATCGGGCGCGATCGTCCGGACACCGCGCGTCGCGAGCTCCGCCGACACCCGCCGCCACGATTCCTTGGTCTGCGGGAATCCGTGCAGCGCGACGACCACGGCGCCGTCCGCGCCCGGGCTGTCGAGTGGGCCGATGTCGGCGACGTCGAAGGTGTACGAGCCCCGGGAGAACTCGGTGATGCGCTCGGTCATCGTCTGATCCTGACACGCGGTCAGGGGCGACCCCGCACGCGTGCGTACAGCTCGGCGAGTTCGTCGACGACCTCGGCGACGTCGAGGGCTGCGACGCCGGACGCGCGCAGCGCCCGTGTCAGTCCGTCGCTGTCGAGGTCGGTGAGGACGTCGAAGTCCGGCGGTTCGGGAAGCAGCGGGAGGACCCCGATCGCGAACGGGTCGTCGCTGGGGCGGCGGGGCGGGGAGTCGGTCGGCGGTGGGTTCGAGCCGTCGACCGGACCCGCACGCATCCGCGTCAGCAACGTGGGCACGTCGGCGCCCATCATCGCCAGCGCCACCCCGGGGCTGTCGTCGATGCGAGCGGCGAGTTCGTAGGCGACGGCGAGGACGTGGATGCAGTGCGGTTCGTCGTCGGGACAGGAGCACTCGACGACGAGATCGGCGGCCTCGGTGGGCAACACCATCGCGCCGAGGGTCGACGGCTGTTCCCCCCGCGCCACGGCGAGCAGGTCGTCGGTGGCGTCCTGGGCCCGCAGCAGCGTGACGACCGTGTCGGGTTCGACGGTGCGGAAACGCAAACCGGTCTCGAAGGGCTCGAGCTGGCTGCCCTGGACCAGTGCGGTGACGACACCGGGGCGGACACGGAAGTCGTGGACCTGACGCTCGCGGAAGTAGCCGCGCGCCTTGTTCACGCGGCGGGTGTCGGAGGGACGGTCGGCGACGGCGAGCATCGCCCGCGACCAGGGGGTGCGCCCGTACCCCCGCAGAGGGGTGTCGGCACGTCGTCGGGAACCTGTGCCCCGGGATCCTCCCCGCGGACTCACTCGCCGACCGCCTCGTCGCGGAGCCGGATCAGGTCGTGCAGTTCGTCGTCGCCGATGTCGGCGAGCCAGTGCTCGCCGGAGGTCACCGTCAGATCGGACAGCACCCGCTTGTCGCGGATCATCGCATCGATCCGTTCCTCGATGGTGCCGATGCACACGAAGGTGCGCACCTCCACCTCGCGCCGCTGGCCGATGCGATGCGCCCGGTCGGTGGCCTGGTCCTCGACGGCGGGGTTCCACCAGCGGTCCACGTGCAGGACGTGATTGGCCGCGGTGAGGTTGAGGCCGGTACCGCCGGCCTTGAGCGACGCGATCATCAGCGGCGGGCCGTCGCCGTCCGCGAACTGCTCGACCATCGCGTCACGCGCGGCGCGGCCGACACCGCCGTGCAGGAAGGGCACCGGCGCGTCGAGCCGGGCGGCGAGCCACGGCGCCAGCATCTCGCCGAATGCGGTGAACTGTGTGAACAGCAGTGCGCGTTCGCCGTCGGCCACGATCGTGTCGACGATGTCGGCGAGGAGTTCGAGTTTCCCCGACCGGTGGGCGTTGCGACGCAGCAGCGGCGATCCGTCGCCCAGGAAGTGGGCCGGGTGGTTGCACACCTGCTTGAGCCGGGTGAGGGCCGCGAGCACCGTCCGGACGCGGTGGCCCTCGTGGGTCGCGTCGGACTCGGCCTTGCCCAGTGCCGCCATGAGGTCGTCGGTGACCGCCCGGTACAGGGCGGCCTGTTCGACGGTGAGGTTGGCCCGCACGGTGAGCTCGGTCTTCGCGGGGAGGTCGGACACGACGCCGGGATCCGTCTTCACCCGCCGCAGGATGAACGGCGAGGTGATCGCCGACAGCCGTCGGACGGCGTCGGGGTCACGCTCACGTTCGATCGCCTCGGCGAAGCGGGCCTTGAACACCGACGGCGACCCCAGCAGCCCCGGGTTGACCAGGTCGACGACGGCCCGCAGATCCTCCAGCCGGTTCTCGACCGGGGTCCCGGTGAGTGCGATCCGGTGACGGGCGGGGACGGCACGCACGGCCTTCGCCGCGGCGGTCGACACGTTCTTCACGTGCTGCGCCTCGTCGACGACGATCCGTTCCCAGCGCACCGCGCCGAGGGACTCCCTGTCGCGCACGGTGAGCGCGTAGGTCGTCACGACGACATCGGCCGAGGCCACCGCCGACGCGAACCGTGCGGCGCGCGTGCGGCCGGGCCCGTGGTGGACCAGCACACGCAGATGCGGTGCGAAACGGGCGATCTCGCGTTCCCAGTTGCCGACCACCGACATCGGGCAGACGATCAGCGTCGGTCCGGGGTCGTCGTCGAGGTCCTCCTCGCGCTCCGCGCACAGCAGCGCGATGACCTGGATCGTCTTGCCCAGTCCCATGTCGTCGGCGAGGACGGCACCGATCCCGAGGTCGGAGAGGTGGGCGAGCCACTCGAGGCCACGGTGCTGATACGGGCGCAGGACCGCGTCGAGCGTCTCCGGGGCGCGACGCGGCTCGGGGCGGAGGCCACCCTGGTCGGCGATGTCGTCGAGCCACGACAGCCCCGACACCGACGTCACCGGCAGGCCGGGGCCGCCGGCGCCGGTGACGAGACCGAACAGCTCACCCATGTCCGGGGGGTGGCCGGACGCCGCGAGCGCCTCCTGGGTGGTGATGAACTCGGCGGCCCGACGCAGGGACGCGCCGTCGGCGCGGACCCACACCCCGCGGACCCGGACCAGACTGCCCTTCTGCTCGGCGAGGGAACGCAGCTCACCCTCGTCGAGGACGGTGTCTCCGAGGGCGAGTTGCCACTGGAAGTCGCGGATCTCGGCGAGGCCCGCCACGACCGATCGACGGACCGTCGCGCCCGGTGCGGAGCCCCGCAGGGACAGGGTGGGCGTCGCCACGGCGATGGTCCGCGGGAGCAGGACGCCGATCCCGGCGTCACCCAGGGCGGTCGCCCCGTGGTCGAGGAGCGCGCCGACGGTCTCGGTGTCGACGAGGAAGTCGAGGGTGTGGTCGTCGTGGTCGGCGTGACCCAGTGGCGCGAATGCCCGTACAGCGGCGGCGATCTCCGTCGTCACCTCGTCGAGTTCGAGCGGGGTCAACCGACGGATCTCGAGGGGGTCGTCGCCCTCGGGGGTGCGGCGGCAGACCTGCAGCCGCCACCGCTCGGCGTCCATCTCGACGAGGTCGGGGTCGGTCGGTGCGGTCGGCTCGTGCAGGCGCAGGATGAGTGAGCTCTCACCCTCGCGGACCGCGTCGGACCAGTCCTGCCACGTCCGGGAGGCGGTGGCCGCACGGTCGGCGGGGATCGCGCTCTCGCCGTCGGGCAGGAGCGACCGTACGAACGGCGAGCGCAGCGATCCCGCGGGAACCGATCGGCACCGCTCCCGGCAGGTGAGGTCGACGACTTCCCGGCAGAAGTCCTCGACGGCCTCCGGTCCACCGTTCTCGACGAGGACCTGGGGGGCCGCCGCCGAGGCCTGGGACAGCCACGTCCGCCATCGGGCTGTCGGGACCGGGGCCCACCGGACGCTCCACGACCCGCCCGCCCAGACGATCGACGGCGTCACGGCGCCGGAGGTGACGAACCGTCGGACCGCCTGTGCGACATGGCGATAGAACGCGAGCTCACCGCCGGGTGCAGTCCCGAGATCGGGGTCGTCGAGGAGTGACACGGACGCGGTCGGTCCGAGCGTGAGGGTCCCCGCGTGCACGGTGGCCTCGCCGAGCCGGACGGCGACCGTACGTCGCAGCGACCGACCGGTGAGCAGCGTCGCGATCGGCGCCGGGAGGTCGTCGCCGGGTTCGGAGACGGGGGCCCCGGTGTCGTCGGCGAACCACAGCGACAGTCCCACCCCGGGCCGCCACAGCGCATGCGTCGGCGGTGTGGGGCTCACGACGTCATCGTGGCACGGGGCCCCGACAGCCACGATCGGCCCGAGGGGCTGCTCACCCGGCCGCGAGCAGATCCACGTGACGGACGACGGCGTCCAACGACGCCTCCAGGGGTGCCGTGTCGCGCTGGATCTGCGCCATCATCAGCCCACCCTGCAGCGCTGCCAGCGTCGAGAGCGCGAGGGCGGAGGTGTCGACGTCGCCGGCGATCGCACCGCGCGCACGCATCGTCTCGTACCCGCGACGGATCGCGCGTTCCCAGCGCGCGAGGGCCGCGGCGACCGCGCCCCGGGCGTCGGGGTCCGTCTCGGCCAGCTGCGCGCCGAGTGACCCGAGGGGGCACCCGCCCGAGCAGCCACCCAGGCGCTGGTACTCGACGATGCCCGCACACCACTTCCGCAGCCCGTCGATCGAGTCGAGCTCGGCGAACACCTCCTCCTGGGTGCCGACGATCGTCTCGTCGTGGTGGGCGATCACCGCGCGCACGAGCTCGTCCTTGTCGGAGAAGTAGTGGTAGATCTGCGAACTGCTGACGCCGGCCCGGTCGCGGACGTCCTCCATGGTCGTCCCGGCCACCCCGGTGTCCAGCATCAGTTCCGCCGCCGCCGTCACGATGCGCGCGCGGGTCTGGCGGCCCCGGCTCGTCAGCGGTCGTCCGGTGTTCGTCACCACGGTGTCGATCGACATCTGGCCAGCCTAGAGTTTCTGGAGTGGACAGTCCAGTTTCTGCGCGGCACCGTGGGTCGCACAGGGGGACCCGCCCGGTGCCCCGCCGACCTGAGGACGACCCGATGACCGCAGCGCAGGACTCCATGACCGACCAGCTCACCGCGACCCTCGAGGGCTCGCGGACGCAGCTCCCCGCCGACGTCTCCGCAGCATTCGACGCCGACCGCGAAGCGCTCGACGCCGCGGGCGTCCCCACCGACGTCGCCGGCGTCGGGACCGTCGTGCCCGACGCCGACCTGCTCACCGTCGACGGGTCGGCGACGCGCCTGTCCGACGCGATCGGTGCTCGCCCCGCGGTTCTCGTCTTCTACCGCGGAGCCTGGTGCCCCTACTGCAACGTCACGCTGCGCGCCTACCAGAAGGAACTCGTACCCGCGCTCGAGGACAAGGGTGTGGCACTGATCGCGATCAGCCCGCAGACCCCGGACGGATCGCTCTCCGCCCAGGAGTCCGCCGACCTCACCTACTCGGTGCTCTCCGACAGCGGCAACGACGTCGCGCGCGCCCTGGGCATCATCGCGCCGAACAACCCCGACGCGATCGCGGCGCAGCGGCAGCTGGGGCTCGACGTCACCGAGCAGAACGCCGACGGCACAGCCGATCTGCCGTACCCGACGGTCGTCGTCCTCGACGCCGATCGGACGGTGACCTTCATCGACGTGCACCCGAACTACACGACCCGCACCGAGCCGGCGCAGATCCTCGACGCCGTCGCCGCCCTCGGCTGATCGATCCGGCGCCGACGCGGGGTCACTCGCAGGCGACGCCGTCGCCGTCGCGGTCGAGGGCAGCCCGGTAGCCGGGCTCCCCGACCCGTAGCGGCGCGGCACCGGCGGCCCGCGCCGCGGCACAGTTGCGGTAGTACGTCGCTGTGTCCGGCGCGGTCGGCGCGGGGATCAGCGGGAGGGGGACGTCCGTCGTCCTCGGTGGCGGCGTCGTCTCGACGACAGAGGCCGGTGGGGCGGGCGGCGTCGACCCGCCACAGGAGCGCAGGATCCCCGTGATGGCGTCCTTCTCGGCCGTGGTCACCCAGAGTCGATAGGCCGCCTTGACCTCCACCTGGCGGGTCACGTAGGTGCACCGGTAGGAACGGTTCGGCGGCAACCACGTCGCGGCGTCGCCGTCGCCCTTCTGTTGATTCGTCGGCCCGTCGGTGGCCTGCAGGTTGCGGGGATCGTTGGCGAGGTCGCGCCGCTCGTCCGCCGAGAGTTGTTGCGCCCCCTTCTGCCACGCATCCGACAGGGCGACGACGTGGTCGATCTGGACGGCCTCGGACGTCCGGGCGCCGCGGGTGAACGCGATGGTGCGACCGGTGTAGGGATCGGCCAGAGACCCCGTGAGCACGAGGCAGTCGCGGGTGCCCGGCTTCGCGGTGATCCGGGTGAGATCGCGGCGGAGGATGTCGTTGCGGGTGTCACATCCGTTGTGTCCCAGGGCCACGTCGACGTCGTCGGACCACGCCTGGCCGAACTGGGCACGGCTGTACCCGGTCTTGGGTGCCCGGCCCTTCACGGGAAGTGCGTCGAGCGTGCTCAGGGCATCGGTCGCCGCAGCCGGTTCCTGTGTCGCCGTGGAGGTCGGAGGTGTGGACGTCGTCGGCGTGGGTGTCACGACGTCGGAGCGCGTCGACGACGCGGTCACCGCGGCGGCCTGATCGGACGACTGTTTTGTGTCGTCGGGTGCGATCAGCCCCACCAGCGCGATCACCGCGACGACCCCGATCCCGGTGAGGACCCCCAGCCGACGTCGGCTCACGTGACGGTGACGCCGCCGTCGACGACGATGGTCTGCCCTGTCACGTATCCGCCGGCGTCGGACGCGAGCCAGATCGCGGTCGCTGCCAGCTCGGCCGGATCACCCATCCGCTTGAGGAGTTGCCGGGCCTGCTGCGACTCGAGGTAGCCCTCGTCGTACTGCTCGGTCATCTCGGAGGCGAAGAAGCCGGGGGCGATCGCGTTGACGCGGATGCCCTTTCGGCTGCCCCATTGCTGGGCGAGATCGCGGGTGAGGCCGATGACCCCGGCCTTGCTGGCGGCGTAGGCGGCCTGCGGGAGTCCGGCCGTGGTGAGTCCCAGGACGCTGGAGATGTTGACGATGCTGCTGCCCGGCTGCATCACCCTGGCGGCGGCCTGGGCGGTCCAGTACGAGCCGTTCAGGTTGACGTCGATGACCGCGCGGAACTGCTCCGGCGTCTCCCGCGTGGCGGGGACCGCTGTCCCGACGCCGGCGTTGTTGATGAGCACGTCGACCCGGCCGAAGGCTTCCGTCGCGGCGTCGACCATGGCGGCGGCCTGTGCGGGATCGGCGACGTCGGTGGCGACGCTGATGGCCGTGGCGCCGAGCGACTCGACCATCGCCTGGGTGTCGGCGAGCCTGTCGACCCGACGTGCGGCGAGGACGACCGACGCTCCGGCCTCGGCGGCCGCTCGGGCGAAGGCCACACCCAGACCCGACGACGCGCCGGTGACGATGACGACCTTGTCGTCGAGGCGGAACATGTCGAGTACGGGCATGACGGTCTCCTCGCTGAGAACGGTGGTCCTTACAGACCGAGATCGCGGCCGATGATCTCCTTCATGATCTCGTTGGAGCCGGCCCAGATCTTGGTCACCCGGGCATCCTTCCATGCCTGGGCGATCCGGTATTCGTTCATGAACCCGTAACCGCCGTGCAGCTGTACGCAGGTGTCGAGGACCTTGTTCTGGATCTCGGCGGTCCACCACTTGGCCTTGGCCGCATCGGCCGGGCTCAGCTCGCCGTCGCAGTGGGCGGCGACGCAGGCGTCGACGAACGCCTGGGTGACGTCGAGCTGGGTCGACAGTTCGGCGACGGTGAACTTGTTGTACTGGAACGAGCCGACGGCCTGGCCGAACGCCTTGCGCTCGGTGATGTAGGTGAGGGTCTCGTCGAACAGGGCGCGTGCGTGCGCGAGATTCGAGACGGCGCAGTTCATCCGCTCCTGCGGGAGGAACGTCATCATGTGGATGAAGCCGCGGTCGATCTCGCCGATCACGTTCTCGGCGGGGACGCGGACGTCGGAGAAGAACAGCTCGGCGGTGTCCGACTCGGGCTGGCCGACCTTGTCGAGCTTCCGGCCTCGTTCGAAGCCCTCCATGCCCTTCTCGACGGCGAACAGCGTGATGCCCTTGGCCTTCTTCTCCGGCGAGGTCTTCACCGCGACGACCACCAGGTCGGCGTTGTAGCCGTTGGTGATGAAGGTCTTCGACCCGTTCAGGATCCAGTCGGACCCCTCCTGCCGGGCGGTGGTCTTGATGCCGGCGAGGTCGGAGCCGGCGGCGGGCTCGGTCATCGCGATCGCGGTGACGGTGTCTCCGGTGCAGAACCCGGGTAGCCAGCGCTGCCGCTGCTCCTCGGTGGTCAGGTGCACCAGGTAGGGCGCGACGATGTCGACGTGGATGCCGAACGCCGACGGGATCGCGGCGCTGACACCGGAGAGCACCTCGGTGAACTTGGCGTTGAAGCGGTAGTCGCCGGCAGCCGAGCCGCCGTACTCCTCGGGGATCTCGAGTCCGAGGAAGCCGAGCTCACCGGCCTGCTTCCAGATCTCGCGGTCGATGAACCGCTGCTCGATGATCTTCTCGTGACGCGGCGTGACGTACCGGTCCACGAACTCCTGGGCTGATTCCCCGAACGCGCGGTGGTCGGGTCCGTACAGCGTCCTGCGCATGATGTGTCTCCTCGAGAAGATCTGGCATCCCGGGCGCGCCGTTGTTACCGGCGAGTAGCTCCAGGTGTCTCCATGCTGCGCCGAGACGGTCATGCAGGTCAAAACGCGGTGTGTGATCTGGGTCGCACGCATCCGGCAGCGACACCGTCACAAACGTCCGCCCTGCGCGAGCAGAGGGCGATCTTCCCTCGGCCCACGTGGAGCGGACGTTTGTGACGGTGGTCAGCGGTGCTGCGCGTCTACCGGCGCACGACCTCCGAGTGCTCGGCGTCGCGGGCGGCGACACCGTTGAAGCCGACGCTCGCGAGTTCCTCGCCGAGGGTCTCGTGCGGTGCGACCTCGCCGTCCACTGTCGCGTCCGCGGTCTTGCGGCCCGTGAACACCGAGGCGATCGCACCGAGGATGCAGCAGACGATGGCGAAGGTGAAGGCCGCCGTCAGCCCGTTCGAGAACGGTTCGGAGATGAGGTGCGGGAAGAACTTCAGACCCGTGAGCGTGTCCTGGTTCGACTGCGACAGAGTCGCCAGGTGCGGGCCCACCAGCTCCTTGATCGGGTTGTACCCGAGGAACGCCGCGAACAGGATGCCGACGGTCGGCAGGTTGGCGACCTTGGTGGCATCGGCTGCCGAGACCCCGTGGGCGACCAGACCGCCGTGCATCGCCGACGGCAGATCGGTCGACAGGCCGGCGATCATGAGGCTGAAGAACAGCCCGATCGACAGGACCATCGCGGAGTTCTGGAACGTCGTCATCATCCCGGCGCCCGACCCACGGGCGTTCGCCGGCAGGCTGTTCATGACCTCGGCACGGTTGGGCGAGGCGAACAGGCCCATGCCGACGCCGTTGACGAGCAGGATCACCGCGAAGACCCAGTAGTTGAAATCGACCGGGATCGCGACGAGAGCGACGAAAGTCGCTGCGGTGAGCGCCAGCCCGCTGGTGGTGAACCACCGGGTGCCCAGCCGGTCCGACAGGAATCCCGACACCGGCGCCGACAGCAGGAACCCGATCGTCATGGGCACCATGTAGATACCGGCCCACAGGGGTGTGCGGGTGTAGTCGTACCCGTGCTGCGGCAGCCAGATCCCCTGCAACCAGATGATCAGGATGAACTGCAGGCCACCACGCCCGATGGACGCCATCAGGTTCGCGATGTTGCCGTACAGGAACGAGTGGTTGCGGAACAGCGACAGGTTGAACAGCGGATTGGACACGCGGGTCTCGATCACCGCGAACACCGCGAGCACCGCGACGCCGCCGATGATGCAGGTCAGCACCATCGGGCTGTACCAGCCCATGTTCGACGAGCCGTAGGGCTGGATGCCGTAGGTGATGCCGACGAGGATCGCGACGAGACCGACGGCGAAGGTGATGTTCCCCCACCAGTCCATCGACGCCTTCTGCCGGATACCGGTGTCGTGCAGCTTCATGTACGCCCACACGGTTCCGATCACACCGAACGGCACGGACACGAGGAAGACGAGGTTCCAGTCGATCGGCGCCAGCACGCCACCGACCAGGAGGCCGAGGAACGATCCCGCGATCGCGGCGACGCCGTTGATGCCGAGCGCGAGTCCGCGCTGACTCTGCGGGAACGCGTCGGTCAGGATCGCCGACGAGTTCGCCATCAGGAACGCGCCGCCGACACCCTGGATGATGCGCCAGAAGATCAGCCACAGGGCGGCCTTGCTGCCGTCGAACCAGGTGGCGGCCAGGAAGATCGACGAGACGGTGAAGACCAGGAAGCCGATGTTGTACATGCGGGCCCGGCCGAACATGTCACCGAGACGTCCGAAGCTCACCACCAGCACGGCGGTGACGACGAAGAAGCCCATCATCATCCACAGCAGGTAGCTGGTGTTCGACGGATCCAGCGGGTTGAGCTTGATGCCCTTGAAGATGTCCGGCAGCGCGATCAACACGATGGAGGAGTTGATGGTGGCGATCAGCATGCCCAAGGTGGTGTTGGACAACGCGATCCACTTGTAATGCGGTCCGAGGTCGGCCAGGGACCGGGTGCGGCCGGAGCGGGGCGGCTCAGGCGTCCCGGGCTGGTCGAGGACAGCAGTGGAATTGTGAGACATGACTGCTTTCTCTGCGGTGGGCGGCGGGTCAGTCGCGGTGGGCGGACAGTGCGGCGGCGAGCAGCTCGATCGACCGCTCCGCCGCGGCACGGTCACCCGGCTCGAGTCGGCCCAGGGCCTCCTCGACGAGCCGCGCGCGGCGCGACGTGGTGCCGTTGATGAGGTCGATCCCGTCCTCGGTCGGCTCGATGCGGCAGGCACGCCCGTCGACGGGGTCGGCGGTGCGTCGGACCATGCCGTCGCGTTCCAGGGTCGAGACGATCCGCGACATCGTCGGCGCGGTGACGCCCTCGTGGGCGGCGAGGTCGGACAGTCGCATCGGCGGGCTGGTCACCAGTACCCACAGCGCGGACGTCGCACCGAGCGACAGTGATCCCGCACCGCTCTCGTTGCGCAGCGTCCGGATGATCCGTGCGAGCGCGGTGTAGACGTTCACGGCGCGCCCGGGACGGGTCGCTGTCGTCGACATGTGGTCCTCCCTCGTCGTCCCGTTGGGACCCACAAGAGGTTAGTTGTCAGACGCTAAGTAATCGAGTCGTAAAGAAACCGCAGGTGACCGGCACGTGACGGGAGATGTCGCGTGTGTCCGGTCTCGCCTCGACGGTTCTGCCAGAGCGTTATTTGCCTGTTACCCTCCGGGGGATCCTCACCGACGAGCACCCGAAGGACCACCACCACTCATGTCGATTCGCAGCCTCCGGACGCGTCTGACCGCAGTCCTCGTGGCCACCGTGACCGCCGCGGGTGTCGCCGGCGTCGTCACCACGGCCCCCGCACAGGCCCGTCCCGCGACCGCGTACGTCTACTCCGCGGCCATGGGCAAGAACATCCCGATCAAGGTGCTGCGTGCCGCGAACGGCAGCGACAACGCCCCGACGCTGTACCTGCTCGACGGTCTGCGCGCCCCGGACAACGACAACGGGTGGCTCATCAACACCGACGTCGTGCGCTACTTCTCCAACAAGAACGTCAACGTCGTCCTGCCCTACGGCGGTGCCGGGACGTTCTACATGGACTGGGAGCGTCCCGACCCCAAGCTGGGCGTGGTCAAGTGGGAGACCTTCCTGACCCGTGAGCTCCCCGCCGCCATGAAGGCCCGCTTCGGGTCCGACGGCAAGCGCAACGCCATCGCCGGACTGTCGATGAGCGGCACGTCGGCGCTCATCCTGGCCACCGAGCACCCCTCGATGTACCAGGCCGTCGCCTCGATGAGCGGCTACCCCGTCACCAGTGAGCCCGGCTTCGCCCAGGGCATCGGTGTCGCCGTCGGTCAGATCGGCGGCAACGTCGACAACATGTGGGGTGTGTGGCCCGGCGGCGAGTGGCTCGCCAAGGACCCGGCCTTGCACGCGGGCAACCTGCGCGGCAAGCGCGTCTACATCTCCGCGGGTCTCGGCGGCTCGAACATCGACCCCGCCACCGATCCGGTGAAGTTCTCGCAGTTCGTCCCGCTGGAGACCGCGGCCGGTATCGCGAGCCAGCAGTACATCGGCACCCTGCGGATGAACGGGATCAACCCCGTCACCCACATCACCGAAGAGGGCACGCACTGGTGGACCTACTGGCAGGCCCGCCTGAAGGAGGCCTGGGTCTCCACCCTGGGTCCGGCGCTCGGCGCCTGAGAACCAGCGACACCCGGAGCCCGGTGAGGTCATCACGACGATGACCGCACCGGGCTCCGGTCGTCTCGCCCGTCGCCTGTCGACGGCGCAGGCCACCGTCATCGGGCTGGGGTCGATGATCGGTGCGGGCGTGTTCACCGCGTTCGCACCCGCCGCCGACGCTGCCGGGTCGGCGCTGCTCGTCGGGCTGGCGATCGCCGCGGTCGTGGCGGTCTGCAACGCGCTCTCGTCGGCACAGCTCGCCGCGCAGTACCCGCAGGCGGGCGGCACCTACCTCTACGGCCGCGAGCGGCTCGGGCAGTGGTGGGGTTTCGTCGCCGGGTGGATGTTCGTCGTCGGCAAGACCGCGAGCTGCGCGGCCATGGCGTTGACCGTCGGCACCTATGTGGCGGGGGAGTCGTGGGGCCCGATCGTCGCGGTGGTCGCCGTCGCAGCGGTCGTCACCGTCACCTGTCTCGGCGTCACCCGCACGGCCACCGCGACGGCCGTCATCGTCGCCGCGGTCGTCGCCGTACTGGTCGTCGTGGTGGTCATCGGGGGTGTCGGCGGCCATCCCACCGCGAGCAACCTGTCCCTGCGGCTCGACGGCGGCAGCGCGCACGGCATCCTGCAGGCGGCCGGGCTGCTGTTCTTCGCCTTCGCCGGCTACGCGCGGATCGCGACGCTCGCCGAGGAGGTCCGTGACCCGCGTCGCGCCATCCCGCGTGCGATCGTCGGGGCTCTCACCGGTGCGGTCGTCGTGTACACCGCGGTCGGGGTGACGGCGCTGGCCGTCCTCGGTCCCGACAGGCTCGCCGACAGCCCGACGCCGCTGGTGTCGCTGGTGTCGGCGAGCGGTGCCGAGGTCATCGCGCCCCTGGTGCGGGTCGCTGCCGCCGTCGCAGCGCTCGGGGCGTTGCTCGCACTGGTCGCCGGGATCGGCAGGACCGGCCTCGCCATGGCACGGACCGGCGATCTGCCGCGCCCGTTGGCGGCGATCCATCCCCGCTTCCGGGTGCCGCATCGGATGGAGATCACCGTCGGGCTGGTCGTCGCGGTCGTGGTGCTCACCGTCGACCTGCGCGGCGCGATCGGGTTCTCCTCGTTCGGGGTGCTGCTGTACTACCTCGTCGCCAACCTCGCGGCCATGACGCAGTCGGGCACCCATCGCCGTGTCCCGACGCCCGTCCATGTCGTCGGGGCGATCGGGTGTGTGGTGCTCGCCGCTGCGCTGCCACTCGCGTCGGTCGTCGCCGGGGTGGCTGTCGCGCTCACCGGGGTGGCCTACCGAGTGATCGTCACGCGGTCTTCTCGGCGCGCCTGACGATGTCGCGCACCAGCGCCGCGAAGACCAGCTTGTGGGCGGGCAGCTGGCCGTACCAGTAGCCGAGGCCGACGAGCCCGTGCGGGTAGTAGATGGTCCGCTGGCGCAGGAGAGCGCCCGAACCCTGTCGTTCCACACCGAGTTCCAGCCACGCCGAGCCGGGCATCGTCGTCTCCGCCCGCAGGCGCAGCAGCCGGCCCGGTTCGACGTCCTCGACGCGCCACCAGTCGAGCGTCTCACCCGTCGACGGTTCACCCGACGACCGTCGACGTCGCGGACCCGGCCCGCCGACGACGCGGTCGACCGATGCGCGGGCCCGCCACACGGCGTCGAGGGAGAGCCACCCGGTGTCGCCACCGAGCGAGGACACGGTGTCCCACAGGTGCTCCGGTGACACCGACGTCGACGCGGTGCGTTCCTCGACCATGACGTCCTCGCCGGACCAGTCGGGGTCGGTGGGCAGGGGCTCGGCCGGTGACACCGCGGCGTCGGCGTTGGCCCAGGTGACCGAGGTGTCACCGCGACGTACTCGCTCGAGCGCGGCGTCGAGTGCCTCCCGGTACGTCATCAGACCGCCGTCGGGACGCGGGATGACGTCGTCGACGTCGTGGTTCTTCATCACCGCGTCGCACTCGAGCGATTCGACGAGGGGTCGGGCGAGGGATGTCGGGATGGGGGTGACCGTGCCGACCCATCGGCTGGCGAGGGTCGGTGTGAGGTAGGGGATGACGATCATCCGGCGCCGCGGCAGCCCGGCCTGCTGGGCGTAGAGCTGCATCATCTCGCCGTATTCGAAGACCTCGGTGCCGCCGATGTCCCACGTCCGACTGTCGGGGACCGGCGCGCTCGCGGCCTCGACGAGGTAGTGCAGCGCGTCGCGGATCGAGATCGGCTGGATCGTGTTGTGCACCCAGCGCGGGGTGGTCATCACGGGCAGCCGTTCGGTGAGGTGGCGGATCAGCTCGAACGACGCCGACCCGGACCCGATGACGACACCCGCCTGCAGGACGACGGTCTCGACACCGGATGCGAGGAGGATCTCGCCGACCTCCACCCGCGAGGCCAGGTGCTTCGACAGTTTCGTGCCGCTGGGGTGCAGCCCGCCGAGGTAGACGATCCGGGAGACCCCCTGTGCTTTCGCGGCGGCGGCGACGTTGCGTGCCGACTCGGCCTCTTCCTCCTTGAAGTCGCCGGCGCCGTCACCGCCCATCGAGTGGACGAGGTGGTAGACCACGTCGACCCCGTCGAACGCCCGCATGAGCGAGTCGCGGTCGGACAGGTCGCCCTGGACGACCGTGTCGTCCCCGACCCAGGGCGCGTCGCCGAGTTTCGCCGGCGTCCGGGCGAGGGCACGCACCGTCCAGCCGGCCGCGGCGAGGCGGGGGGCGAGGCGACCCCCGACATAGCCGGTCGCTCCGGTGACCAGTGCCGTTCCGGTCGTGCTCATGGGGTGCTCGCTTCCGTGGTTGACCCGGGGATGGGACGCGCGGTCGTCGTCGGGGTCAACGACCCCGGCTGTCGGTTTGTTCTCATGGCCCGGTCCCGCGTCGGCCGACCGCGACGACGCCACCCGACTCGTCGTCCTCGACGACCTCGGCGACGAGTCCGACGGCACCCATCGCGGCGGTGAGGGAGTCGGCCTGCCGCGACGACGTCTCGATCGCCACGAGGCCGTGCGAGGAGAGCCATCCGCCGCAGCCCTCGACGATGCGCCGGGCGAGGTCCAGTCCGTCGTCGCCGCCGTCGAGGGCATGACGGGGTTCGTGGTCGCGGGCCTCGCGGGGCATCGATGCGACGGCGTCGGTGGGGACATAGGGGGCGTTCGCGACGATCACGTCGACGGACCCGCGGACATCGGTGGGCAGCGGGTCGTAGAGATCGCCGGTGAGGACGGTGGCCTCGGGAAGGTTCTGCCGTGCGCATGCCGTCGCGGCGGGGTCGATGTCGACGGCGAGGAGCCGCCCCGGCCGACGACGGGCGAGGACGTGCGCGACCGCCCCGATCCCGCAGCAGAGGTCCACGACGGTGTCGCCGGGCCGGCAGGCGTCGGCCGCGACCTCGGCGAGCAGTTCGGTCCGACGACGGGGCACGAACACGCCCGGTGTCACCGAGAGGCGGGCACCGGCGAACGCGACCCACCCGACGACGTGTTCGAGCGGCTCCCCGGCGACCCGTCGCGCGAGCAGGTCGGCGACGTCCTCCGGTGCCGCCTCGAGCAGGATCGCCGCCTCGTCCTCGGCGAAAACGCATCCCGCAGCGCGGAGTTCGTCCACGACACGCTGGTGACTCACCGCCGCCACGGGCGCGCTACGTGCCGTCGGTGGTCCCGTCGGACCCGCCGTCGGAGTGCTCGTCGGGACTGATCTCGTTGGAGGGGGCCTCGTCGTCGGACCGGCCCGCCTCGTACACCTTCTCCTCGCGGCGGAGCTCCTCGGTCTCGCCGACCTGGCTCTCCTCGTCGTGCGGGAAGTCGCTCATCTCGTACTCGCTTTCGCAGGCGGGTGGGTGGACCGCCTGGGCTCGGCGTACCCCCACGCTACGGGCGGCCGCGGACGCACGGCACCCCCTCCGGGTGGGAGGGGGTGCGACACGCGCGGGTCTCAGCTGCCCTGCGGTGCGGGCGCCTGTCCGTTCGGGGGCTGGGGGGCCTGCCCGTTCGGCGGCTGCGGGGCCTGGCCACCGTTCGGCGGCTGGGGGGCCTGCCCGTTCCGGGGCTGAGGTGCCTTGCCGCCCGGGCCGGCCGGACCGCCGGGTCCGCCCGGGGCGCATCCGGGCCCGCCGGGACCTCCCGGGCCGGCCGCGCCGCCGGGGCCCTGGCCGTTCGGCGGCTGGGGGGCCTGCCCGTTCCGGGGCTGAGGTGCCTTGCCGCCCGGGCCGGCCGGACCGCCGGGTCCGCCCGGGGCGCATCCGGGCCCGCCGGGACCTCCCGGGCCGGCCGCGCCGCCGGGGCCCTGGCCGTTCGGCGGCTGGGGCGCCTGCCCGTCGGGACCCTGGCCGTTCGAGGTCTGTCCGCCGGTCCTGTCCTGCCCGCCGGACGCCGGGAGCGCACTGTTCGACGACGCCGTGCTCACATCCTCGTGGACCGGGTTGGCGACGAAGATCGCCGACGTGACGATGGCACCGACGAGGGCTGCACCCACGGCGATCGCCGCGACGGGCACCCACGGCTTGGACGCTGTCGCCCGGACACGTTCCATGCGTGACCGCTTGGCGGGAGCCTCCGGCGGGATGGTGTCGGACACGGGTGCCGAGTACGGCGCGGTGGCGCTGTCGTCGGCGACGCGGTCGATCGGCCGGGTGGCGTCCGCGGCGTTCCCACCGTCCGGCCGGGACGTGGGGTCGTGTGTCGTCCGGTCGTCGGCCGACCGGTCCTTGTCGTCTGTCATGGTCGTTCACCTCTCGTGGTTCCGCGCCGGCGGCGGTCGTCGTCGGCAGCGGTCCCGACGGTGTGCGGCGCACCTGAAGCCACGCTGAATCGGGCCCGTCGCGGCGCGGTCTTCAGCCTGTCTTCAGGCTGGTGGCCACAATGGGATCTCGTGACGGGTGCAGCGCGGTGACGGGCGGAGGGGAGTTCAGCGCGGCGCGTCGGATGGTCGTCGTCGAGGACGCCGACGCCATCCGGGAACCGGTGATCGCCGCGTTCGCCGACGCCGGGTACCTGTCGTACGGCGCCGCCTCCGGTGAGGGCATGGAGGAGCTGGTCGAGGCACGCCGGCCGGACCTGGTGATCCTCGACGTGATGTTGCCCGGTGACCGTGACGGGTTCGACCTGATCGATGTGGTCCGCACCCGGAGCGACGCCGGCATCATCATGCTGACGGCGCGCGACCACATCGACGACCGGCTGCGTGGACTGCACGGCGGCGCCGACGACTACGTCGTGAAGCCGTTCCTCCTCGACGAACTCCTCGCCCGCGCGGACGCGGTGCTGCGCCGCCGTGGTGGACGGGGGACGGCCATCACCGTCGGCGATCTCCTCGTCGACCCCGACGGCGCCACCATCACCCGGGGCGACACCGTCCTCGACGTCACCGCCACGGAGTTCCGACTCGCCGAGTTCCTCGTCGCGCAACGCGGTCGGACGGTCACCAAACGTCAGATCCTGCAGGCGGTCTGGGGGTACGACGCCTACGACGTCAACCTCGTCGAGGTGCATGTGAGCGCCCTGCGCAGGAAGATGGAGGCCCACGGCCCGCGCATGATCCACACCGTCCGCGGGCTCGGCTACGTGCTGCGGGCGACGCGGTGAACCGCCTGTGGGTGCGCGCCCGACGGGCCGACAGCCCGGACACCACCGCCACCCCGTCACTGCGATGGCGGGTGGTGGTCGCGGTGAGCGTCGCGTTCGCCGTCCTGCTGCTCGTCGTGGGCGTCGCCGTCGACGTGGCCCTCGGCCAACGGTTGCGCTCGGACCTCTCCGCACGCGTCACCGATCGGGCCGACCGGGCACCGAGCCTCCTCGCCGAGGGGTACCGGGGCCAGGATCTGGTCGACGCGCTGCAGGGCGACGCGATCCGGGTTCGCCTGCGCACCGCCGACGGCACCGTCTACCAGACCCCGGGCCCGGTGCTCGACGATCCAGGCGGGATCCCGCCGCCCCGCCCCTCCGGGGATCGCGGCCCCCGCGGCGCCCTCGGTCCGCCTCCCCCGGCAACCGGCCCGGGTGGTCCCGGGCCCGCAGGCGCCCCGGGGCCCCCTCGTGACGCCCTCGTGGTCACCCGGGCCCTGCCCGACGGGTCCACCGTCACCCTCCTCGGCGACACCACGTCCATCACCCAGGTCCGACAACAACTGCGCTGGTTGATGGTCGCCGCGGGTGCGCTCGCGGTGGCGGTCGCGGTGGGACTCATCCTGCTGGTGGTGCGGCGGGCGCTGCGACCGCTCGAGGCGATGGTCGACGTCGCGCGGGACATCACCTCCGGCGACCGGGGTCGGCGGGTCCGGCCACGGTCGCCGACCACCGAACTGGGCCGCACGGCCGAGTCGATCGACGAGATGCTCGACGCGCTCGAGGCCGCCGAGACGGCCGAACGTCGTGCCGCGCAGGCGGCACGACGTGCCGAGGCGGAGATGACCCGCTTCCTCGCCGACGCGGCCCACGAGTTGAGGACACCGATCGCCGGGCTCTCCGCGGTCGCCGAGTCCGTCGCCCGTGACGGCGGCGAGCGACCCGACCGTGTCGCACGCTGGTCCGATCTGCTCGTCCGCGAATCCCGGCACGCCGCCCGCCTCGTCGACGAACTGCTGGACATGGCACGCATCGACGACGACCCCGGCCTGCAACTCGTCGACGCGGACATCGCGACCGTCGTCGACGGCGCCGTCGAACGCGCCGGGATGGTCCACCCCGACCTGACGATCACCCGCCGCGGCCCGTCCAGCGTCCCCGCCCGCGTCGACCCGGGGCGGATCGACCAGGTGCTCACCAACCTCCTCGAGAACGCGGCCCGGGTGACGCCGCCCGACGGGACGATCGACGTCGAGCTGTCGGTGGCCGGTACCGACGACGGCCGCACGACCGAGGGTGACGGCCGGACCGCGACGATCACCGTCACCGACGACGGTCCCGGGGTGCCCGAGGCCGATCGGGACCGCATCTTCGACAGGCTCGTGCGGCTCGAGCGCGCCCGCGACACACCGGGGGCGGGACTCGGCCTGTCGATCGCCCGGGCGCTGGCCCGGGCGCACGGCGGGGACGTCCGATGTGTCGACCCGGGCGTCTCGACGGCCGGACGAGGGGCCCGGTTTGTCGTGATCCTGCCGACGCGACCTGGGCGGATCCGCGGGACGGGTGTGCCTGTCGGTCCGACTCCGTAGCATCGGATCGGTCACCGTCGGACGCTCGAGAACGCGGCGCCGGTGGAACCTTCGAGGCCCGCACGCGGCCCCTTCACACCGGGAAGGTGTCATGACGACCTCCACCTCATCGGCGATCACGTCGCGACCCGCAGCGGCCGCGCACCTGACCCGCGTCTGTTTCAAGCTCGGTCCGCCTCGGCTCGTCGGCGCCGAACTCGAATGGTTCACCCGCACCACCGATCACCCGAACACCAGCGATCCACAGCACCCCGGCCGTCCCGACGTCCCGCGCCTCGCCGCCGCACTCGGAGACCACGCCCCTCGCACCATCTCCCCCGATTCACCCGCCCTGCCGTTGGGCTCCGGAAGCCTCGTCTCCGTCGAACCCGGTGGTCAGATCGAACTCTCCAGCACCCCCTTCGACCGCGTCGAGGACCTGTACGAGGCCCTCGCCTCCGACGAACGCGACCTGCGCGGGATGCTCGCCGCGGCAGGGATCCGCGTCGTCGCCGGCGCCGGTGACGCCACCCGACCACCGAACCGGATCCTCCGGAGCGAGCGATACCGCTCGATGGAGGCCGCGTTCGCACTGCGCGGCATCTTCGGGTCGCTGATGATGTGCAACACCGCGGCCGTCCAGGTCGCCCTCGACGCCGGCGTCGACGCCGATCACGCCGTCGGTCGGTGGACGCGTCTGCACACCATCGGCCCCGCGCTCACCGCCGCCTTCGCGAACTCGCCGCGCCTGCACGGCGCCGACGACGAACCATGGGCGTCGCAGCGGATGCGGGCCTGGCTCGGGACCGACCGCACCCGTATCCCACCGCACGCCCAGACCGTCGAGGACTACGCCGACTGGGTGCTGTCGGTGCCGCTCCTCTGCGTGCGGTGCGCCGACGGGAGCTGGTTCGCCCCACCACCGGGTGCCACGTTCGCCGACTGGATGGACGGGGCACTCGACGAGGAGGTCGGTCGCCGGCCCGACGCCGACGACCTCGCCTACCACGTGACGACCGTCTTCCCGATGGTCCGGCCGCAGGGGTACCTGGAGGTCCGGTATCTCGACGGGCAACCCGAGAACCTGTGGCGCGTCCCGATCGCAGCCGTCACGGCACTCATGTCCGACGACACCGTCGGCGCCGAGGCCGATGCGATCGCCGGCCCCACCGCGGACGCCTGGGTGCGGGGCGCCCGGTCCGGACTCGCCGATGCCGAACTGGCGTCCACCGCGTCCCGCCTGCTCGCCCTCGCAGCCGACGTCACACCCCGCGGGATCGACCGGGACCTGCTCGGCGCGGCCTCCGCGCGGTGCGCCCGCCGCGAACCACCCGCGGCCGCACAGACATCCACCACTCCCACCGCGGCGGAGCCGCGTCTGCCCAACGACCGACAGGACACCGTCTCGCGATGACCGCACTCCACGACGACCCCCACGCCGAGAGCCCCCGTGAGATACGCACCCGGCTCGAGACCGTGCTGACGACCGCCCGCGCCCGGACCGCCGCCCTCGTCGACGCCGTGTCGGACGACGACCTCCGGCGCCAGCACTCCCCGCTGATGAGCCCCCTGGTGTGGGATCTCGCGCACATCGGCAACCAGGAGGAGATGTGGCTGATCCGCGAGGTCGGCCGACGTGCACCGCTCCGGCCCGACCTCGACGACCTGTACGACGCGTTCCGGCACGCCCGTGCCACACGCCCGGGTCTCCCTCTGCTCGATCCCACCCAGGCGCGGGCCTACACCGCAGGCGTCCGTGACCACGCACTCGACGTTCTCGACTCCTCCCCGCTGTCCGGCGAGCGTCTCGTCGACCGCGGGTTCGCGTTCGCGATGATCGCCCAGCACGAGCAACAACACGACGAGACCATGCTCGCGACGCACCAGTTGCGCACCGGGGCAACGGCTCTGCGTGCACCGGATGCCCCGCGCGCCACCGTCGCACCCGAGGTCGACGAGGTCGTGATCCCTGCGGGCGAGTTCGTGATGGGCACCGACGTCGACCCGTGGGCGCTGGACAACGAGCGACCCGCGCACCGGGTCTCCCTGCCGACGTTCGCGATGGAACAGTTCCCCGTCACCAACTCCCGGTGGTGTGCCTTCATCGACGACGGTGGCTACGACCGACCCGAGTTGTGGAGTGAGCGCGGGTGGGCGCACCGCGTCGAGGCGGACCTGACCGCACCGCAGTTCTGGGACCGCGACGCCGACGGTGGCTGGTGGCGACGGGTGTTCGGCACCATGACGCCGCTGCGCGCGAACGCGCCTGTCGTGCACATCTGCTTCTTCGAGGCGGAGGCGTTCGCGCGCTGGGCCGGCAAACGGCTTCCCACCGAGGCGGAATGGGAGAAGGCGGCTCGGTTCGAGCCTGCGTCGGGATCGCCGGGTCATCGCTACCCATGGGGCGACGAGGATCCCACAGCCGCGCACGCCAACGTCGCACAGCGTCATCTCGAACCCGCCGACATCGGCACCTACCCGGCCGGCGCGTCGCCGCTGGGTGTGCAGCAGATGATCGGTGACGTGTGGGAGTGGACCTCCAGCGGGTTCGACCCGTACCCGGGGTTCGCGATGTTCCCGTACCCGGAGTACTCCGAGGTGTTCTTCGGCGGCGACTACCGGGTCCTGCGGGGAGGGTCGTTCGGCACCGACCCTGTCGCCGTGCGGAGCACGTTCCGCAACTGGGATCACCCCATCCGACGGCAGATCTTCTCCGGGCTGCGGCTCGCGCGAGACGTCGCCTGACCGATGTGTCGACACCTGGGCTATCTGGGCCCGGTCGCCGCGGTCGGTGAGATCCTCACGCGCGGAGACCATTCGCTCGTCGTGCAGTCGTGGGCGCCGACCGACATGCGCTGCGACGCCGTCGCCAACGCCGACGGGTTCGGTGCCGCGTGGTGGGACGGAACCGCCGAGGCGTCCGTCCATGTCTCGGCGATGCCCGCCTGGGGTGACCCGGCGATCGGTGGGGCACTGTCGTCGGTGCGGTCCGGCGCTGTCGTGGCCGCCGTGCGGTCTGCCACCACCGGTATGCCCGTGACCGCGACCGCGTCGGCGCCGTTCGTCGACGGACGCTGGGCGTTCAGCCACAACGGTGTGGTGCGCGGGTGGCCGGAGGGCCTCGCCCCACTAGCGCGCGAGGTCCCCGTCGAGGACCTGCTCCGCCAGCCGGCCGCCACCGACTCCGCCGGCCTGTGGTCGGTGGTACGGCACCGGCTGCGTTCCGACGACCCTGCCACCGTGCTCCGGTCGGTCGTCACCGACCTGGACCGTTCCGCGCCGGGATCCCGATTGAACCTTCTCCTCGGCGACGGGATGTCGTTGTGGGCCACGACAGTCCACCACTCGCTGTCGGTGCTGGTGGGTGACGGGTCGGTCCTCCTCGCCTCCGAACCGCTCGACGACGACCCGCGCTGGCAACCCGTCCCCGACCGCTCGCTCGTCGTCGCCACGCGCGACGGCATCGACCTGACCGATCTCTGATCCGCCCCACACGTCCGATCCACCCGACAGCGAAGGACTTCCCGTGACGACCACCCCTCCGGCATCGATCCCCGTGCAGGTACACCTCACCGACGCCGACATCGATGCCGCGCTCGTCGACGACGTGCGTGCCGGGCTCACCGCGTCACCGAAACACCTGCCTCCCAAGTGGTTCTACGATGCGACCGGCAGTGCGCTGTTCGAGGAGATCACTGCCCTGCCCGAGTACTACCCGACTCGCACCGAGCGTGCGGTCCTCGCCGCGGCGGCCGACGAGATCGCAGCGATCACCGGCATGCAGACGCTGGTCGAGTTGGGGTCGGGGTCGTCGGAGAAGACGCGACTCCTGCTCGACGCCGGTGTCCGTGGCGGGACGCTGACGAGTTATGTCCCGCAGGACGTCTCTATCAGCGCGCTGCAGGGTGCGGTCGACGAGTTGACCGCGGCCTACCCGTCGCTTGCGGTGGAGGGCATCGTCAGCGACTTCTCCGATCTCGCGGTCTCCATCCCCGACCGGCCGGGTCGCACCGTGGCGTTCCTCGGTGGGACGCTGGGCAACCTCACCCCGGTCGAGCGCGCCGGGTTCCTGACCGGGATCGCCGACGCGCTGAGTCCCGGCGAGCACGTGCTGATCGGGGTGGGGCTCGTCGTCGACGAGTCGCTGGTGGTCCCCGCCTACGACGACGCCCAGGGCGTCACGGCGGCGTTCAACAAGAACGTGCTGTCGGTGATCGACGAGCGGCTGCACGCCGACTTCGACCCCGACGCCTTCGACCACGTCGCGATCTGGGACGCCGAGAACGAGTGGATCGAGATGCGCCTGCGGTCGCTGCACGCGACCACGGTGCGTGTCGCCGACCTCGACCTCGAGGTGCAGTTCGCCGAGGGGGAGGAGATGCGGACCGAGATCTCGGCGAAGTTCCGCGTCGAGGGGATCGGCGACGAACTCGCTGCCGCCGGATTCGACGCGACGCGCGTCTGGACCGACGCCGACGACCGCTTCGCGGTGCTCCTCGGCACCCGCCGCTGACCGAACCCCCGAGCGGGTCCGGCCGCGGTCAGTGGGTCGGCGTGCCCTCGGTCGTGCTGTCCATCGCGCTGGTGACCTCGCGGGCCGCGACGTGGAGGAGCTCGTCGATGCGCTCGCGGATCGGCTCGGTGGTGATGTCCGGGGCCAGGACGCTGGTGAACAGCGCGGTCCCGGCGGCGATGATGATCATCGCGAGCGCGTCGACCTCTGCCTGGTCACGCCGCTCGGGCGCACCGCCCGTCGCGTAGCGGGCCGCTGCGGGGCCGGCGAGACCCGTCCACAGCTGGGCGCGGAGATCGGGGTCCTGCTCGAACGTGCTGAGCAGTCCGGGCAGCGCCGTGCGTACCTCGGGGTGGGAGAAGATCTCGCGGCTCTGCGCGATGAGGTCCTCGATCCATCCGCCCGGTTGATCGGTGCCGATGTCGTCGAGACGGATGCGGTCGTTGAGCACCGCATGCAGCACGAGTCCGGCCTTCGTCTCCCAGCGGCGGTTGATGGTGGCGCGCGCGACGCCCGACCTGGCGGCGACGGCCCGCACGCTCAGGTCGTTCCAGCCGACCTCGAGCAGCAGGTCACGGACCACCGGCAGCACCTTGCCGTCGACGGTCTCGTCGCGCGGGCGGCCCCCGCGAGGAGACGGTGACGAATCGGGTGTGAACACGTAGCTCCTTTCGTGAGCCAGT
This sequence comes from Williamsia sp. SKLECPSW1, assembly GCF_054332755.1. NCBI lineage: Bacteria > Bacillati > Actinomycetota > Actinomycetes > Mycobacteriales > Nocardiaceae > Williamsia > Williamsia sp. SKLECPSW1. The sequence goes on from NZ_JBTGLI010000001.1 coordinate 1,768,294, forward strand.
GGTACCGTAACCATCGGTATCGGAACCAGTGGTCTAGATACCGTCTCGAACGCCAGCGTCAGGAGAACGATGACCACCAATGATCTCACCACCGCGGCGGCGCGCGATCCCCACGCCTGCCCTTTCATGCACGACGGGTTCGACTTCACGAGTCCCGACCTGCTGCACAAGGGCATGCCGGTCACGGAGTTCGCCGAACTCCGCAAGACCGCCCCGGTGTGGTGGAACGCGCAGGCGGAGGGATCCGGCGGTGGTTTCCACGACGGTGGGTACTGGGTGGTCAGCAAGCACCGGCACATCCGCGAGATCTCCAAGAACGACGAGAACTGGTCGACCAACGCCAACGGCGTGATCATGCGGTTCGAGGACACGATGCCGCCGGAGGCGCTCGAGATCACCAAGGCGCTGCTCATCAATCACGACCCGCCGGAGCACACCCGTCTCCGCAAGCTCGTGTCGCGCCTGTTCACCCCGCGCGCGGTGCACGCGCTGCAGGAGGAGATGGAGAAGCACGCCGCCGAGATCGTGCAGAAGGCGGCCGCGTCGGGCACCGGTGATTTCGTCCACCAGGTCGCCGTCGACCTGCCGCTCATCGCGATCGCAGATCTGCTCGGGGTGCCCAGCGCCGACCGCGAGAAGCTCTTCGAGTGGTCGAACTCGATGATGAACGCCGACGACCCGGAGTTCACCGTCGACCCGACGACCGCGTCGGCCGAGGTGCTGGGATACGCGTACCAGATGGCCGAGCAGCGCAAGCAGTGCCCGGCGGAGGACATCGTCAGCGAGTTGGTCAACGCCGACCTCGACGGGGAGTCGCTGTCGGAGATCGAGTTCGGCTACTTCTTCATCCTGCTGTCGGTGGCCGGCAACGAGACCACCCGCAACGCGATCAGCCACGGGATGAACGCGTTCCTCGACAACCCGGAGCAGTGGGAGATCTTCAAGCGCGACCGTCCGCGGACCGCCGCCGACGAGATCGTCCGCTGGGCAACCCCCGTCAACTGCTTCCAGCGCACCGCCCGTCACGACGTCGAACTCGACGGCGTGCAGATCAAGGCGGGCGAGCGTGTCGGGATGTTCTACGGCTCGGCCAACTTCGACGAGGACGTCTTCGACGACCCGTTCACCTTCGACATCACGCGCGACCCCAACCCGCATGTCGGTTTCGGTGGCAACGGGACGCACTTCTGCATCGGCGCCAACCTCGCGCGTATGGAGATCGACCTGATCTTCAACGCGATCGCCGACCACTGCCCGGACATCTCACGACTCGGTGACCCGGAACGACTGCGCCACGGATGGATCAACGGCATCAAGCGCCTGCCGGTGACCTACTCGACGCCATGACGATCCTGGGGATCATCGCGATCATCCTTGGCGTCATCATCTCTGTGCCGTGGATCTGGATCGTCGGGATCGTGCTGACGGTCGTGGGCGCCACGCTCGCGGCATCCGGGAAGAACGGCCGGCTCAACGCCGGTCGCGCGCACTACTTCTGATCGCGCACAGCTCGAACAGGTGAACCCGCCGGTGTGACACCGGCGGGTTCACCTGTGCGCGGTTGTTGCCGTGAAGAGGTCACCAGGCGCACCGAATCGCCTCACTTGAACTGCTAGCCTCCCCGCACTGACCGCGGCATTGCCTACCCGGTGGGCACCAGCCGCTCAACAAGTGCAGAGGTGAACGACGTGATCCCTCAGCGAGAAAGCGGCCTGGGGCACCTGCGAGTGCGCGAGCGGGTGATCCGTTTCGGGATAGCTGCTTTTGTCCCGATGTTCGCCCTTGCGGGTGCCTTGGCGTCCATATCACCTGAGGGAGCGCACACACCGGCTCGAGCCACATACGCGTGCTGCGTCTTCGCGACGACGATTCCTGTGGCGATCGTCATCGGCAGAATTCGGTTGGGCACGATCTGGTGGTCGGATCGCCCCAGTGCGAAGGTCGTCCCGATCGCGTTCGTGGTGTACGCCGACTTCGGTCTGGCATCAGTGCTTCTGGCGTTCGTCAGTCCGGCAGCGGGGTTGTACGGGGCATCCCTCTTCGCCATCACGGGGGCGTATGTCGCGCACTTCGTGGGGATTCGTCTACGTGTTGCGCACATCGTCTTCACGTCCACGGTCATCGTCTTCTTGGGCGTGTTGAGCTGGGCGAAGGGCGAGGGGGACGTGTTCGGGGTGTCGGCGCGAGTCCTGGTGACCCTCATGGTGGTCAACGGAACTGTGACGCTTCAAGGAGTGTTCGCGGCCGACATGCGCGGCGCGATAAAGCGCAGCGTCGTCGACGCCACGCATGACCCTCTCACCGATGTGCTGAACCGACGGGGGTTCGGTTCACGGGTGCGGAGCCTCATTCGACGTGCGCCCTCGGACATCGCCCTCCTGCACATCGACATCGACAACTTCAAGCAGATCAACGACCGGTTGGGCCACGACGCCGGTGACCGGATCCTCGTCGAGATGGCAGCACGCATCAGGCGTGAGATAGGACAAGGTGCAGTTTTCGCCCGATTCGGCGGTGACGAATTCGTTGTCGCCGCGCATCTTCTGGACGAGACCCTGCGGCAGTTCGCTGAGCGGGTGCACGCCGCCGCATCCGGCGCCGACATCGTGACTGCGAGTGTTGGTGCTGCGACGTATGTCCCGTTCTGTGAACGCACACGCGACATGTCTCTCGCTGCGTCGCTCGCTGTCGCTGACGAAGCTCTGTACGCGGCCAAGCGAGCGGGCTCGAATCGTTGCTTCGTGGCGACAAGGGATCTCTGAGGCCTGCTGGACACAGGTGCTCGGCGGCGACGCCCGGATCACCCGTCCCACGGGATTCGACTCGTACTCATCCGTGCATGTGCACAACCGTCGCCACAGCTTTCGTGTGCACATGTCTGGTGAACCACACCACTCGACGTCCTCACACTCATGGTCGCGTCGGAAAGAACGCTGTCGGAAGGGCGGGTGTGTGGTGAAGAAGATCGTGCGACGGTGGTTACTGCTGGTGTGCGTTGTGGCTACGGCACTGTGCACCGGTCTGACGGTGGCGAACGCGGCGCCAGAGCCACCATTCCCCCCGTCGTTCCCGAGCGATCAGAATCAACTGCCGCAGCTGCCGAGAGAACCCGAGCTGTACAAGCTTCTCCCGATACCGGTGCCCGACGATGATCCGTGGTACGACGATCCACCGAATCTCCGTGGTTACGCCCCCGGCCAGATCGTCCGGTCGCGGGTCGTGCAGACCAGATTCGTGGGACTCCCGGTGCCGGTGTTCAGCAAGCAGTTGCTGTTTCGGTCGAATGACGTGCACGGCAGGCCGATCGTCACTGCCACAACCGTTCTCATACCGGGGATTCCCTGGAACGGGAGTCCCCGTCCGGTGCTCTCCTACCAGGAGGCGATCGACTCCACCGACTCCTCGTGCAACCCGTCGTACACGCTGCGAACGGGAACCATGAAAGAACTCGCCCAGACCCAGTATTGGCTGGAACAGGGGTTCGCCGTGAACGTGCCCGACTTCGACGGGAAGTACAACACTTTCAACACCTTCGATGAAGGTCAGATGGTCCTCGACAGTCTACGGGCGCTGAAGAACGACCGAAGTCTGGGACTCAGCAGATCAGGAATCGTCTTGAACGGGTACTCAGGTGGTGGATCGGGATCGATCCGAGCCGCAGAACTCCGGAAGACATATGCCCCTGACGTCAGGCTCCTCGGGACGGCCATCGGGGGTACCCCCGGAGACCTGGTCGCCATGGCGCGGTACGCGATGACCAGGCAGCCCGGCCTGACGGGTTTCAGCAGCTTCACGATCTGGCTCGGATTCGCCGCTGTCGCGCAGCAGTACCCCGACGTCATCGATCCCAAGAAGCTCTTGACACCGGCCGGTCAGCAGATCATCGCGGACATGAAGCATCGGTGCGTGTACTCCGCCGCGTTGACCGGTGCCTGGCGACCCATCGACGAGTACTTTCAACCGGGAAAGTCGCTGGACACCGAACCGGCCGTACGGAAAGTCCTGGAAGACAACAGTCTCGGGAAGCACATCCCGGACACTCCGGTGTTCTGGTACCACGGCTTCTGGGATGAGTTGATCCCGCCCAGCAGAGTTGTTCTACCCACCGTGGAGAAGTACTGGAAGGCTGGCGCAGACCTGCGCTTCTACACGGTCCCCACAGGGGAACACGCGGTGAATGACCTCGCCGGTTGGTTGCCCGCGGTCGCGTGGACCTCTGCGGTGCTTCGCGGTCTGCCGCCAGGACCCCGGTTCAAGGCGGAGATCACGCCTCTGCCGCCTGGCTTTCCTGGTAGTTGATCCGGCAACTGGCCGATCTCGGTGACCCACCTCGGCCCGGAGACGCCTCGCCTCACCTGTGGATGTGAGAATGCGCAAACGTGCTCCATCAGCGTTGGGCGAATGCACGATGCGGCGTCACCCCGGCTCGGCTGTGCTGTTCACGTGACGACACAGAGATTTCTGGCAGGCGGTTCCGTGCCTGACGTCGACCGTCGACAACGGGGTCGAGGACTGGGCGTGGCGCTCCACGAGGTGCGGGTGCTGAATCGTGCAGGGGTCGTGGACGTTCGACGGCCAGATCGCATCATGCGCCAAGCCCGTCAGCTACGTCGGTTGGGCCCCATCGCCGGCGGCGTTCGGGCAGGTGCGCAACGGTGCCCGCTGAGTGTTGCTCTCATCGACCGGGGCCTGGAGTTCACCTATGACGAGCTCGACCAGATCACAAACGCGGTCGCCCGCCAGTGGGCAGTCGAAGGCATCACTGATGCGTCGACGGTGGCTGTGCTGGGACGTGACAGTGCTGATCTGGTCGTGGCGATGGCCGCAGCCGGCAAGATCGGCGCGCGACTGGTCCTGATGAACACCGGCTTCGGCGGGCGTCAGCTGCGGGATGTATCTGACCGAGAGGGCGTGTCGGCGTTCGTCTACGACGACGAGTTCGCGGACAGACTCGCGCAGTTGCCGACGCACAAGCGTCTGTCGGCGATCACGCAGACCGCACTCGAGACCGGTGACACCCGGCCACCACCGCGACCACAGAGTCAGGGTCGGTTGGTCCTTCTCACCGGAGGGACGACCGGCGTCCCCAAGGGTGCGGCCCGTCGCGTCTCATCGCCACTGGCGGCCGCGCAATTCGTTGATCGCGTTCCCCTGCGACGCGGTCAGACGATTCTGCTGTGTGCCCCACTCTTCCACGGAACGGCGCTGTCTCAATTCATCATCGGACTCAATCTCGGATTGACGATCGTGGTACACGGGCCCCGGTTCGATCCCGCGCTCGCCGTGGAACAACTCGGTCGGTACGAGTGCGACGCGGTCGTGCTCGTGCCGACCATGTTGCGCAGGATCGTTGATCTCGGTGAGCAGTTCATCGCAGGCCACGACACCCGGGCACTGAAGATCGTGTTGTCCGCGGGCTCGGCGCTGCCCGCGTCACTCGGAGATGACGCCACGGCGCTCTTCGGCCCATGCATCTACAACCTCTACGGATCCACCGAGACCGGTACAGCAACGGTCGCCACGCCGGAGGACTGGAAAGCCGCGCCCGGCACGGTCGGCAAGCCGCCGGTCGGTATCGCCGTCGCCCTGTACGACGGTGATGCGCGCGTCACCACCCCCGGGGTCAAGGGCACTGTTCACGTCGGCAACTCGTTGGCATTCGACGGATATTCGGGCGGTGGGAGCAAACCCACGAAGGCTGGGTTCATGAGTACCGGCGATGTGGGGCATTGGGACAGCCAGGGTCTCCTCTTCATCGATGGCCGTGACGACGACATGATCGTCTCCGGCGGCGAGAATGTCTTCCCCGGCGAGGTCGAGAGTCTCCTGACGGCTCACCCCGCCGTCGCCGAAGCCTCGGTGGACGGAGTTCCCGACGATGAGTTCGGCCAGCGGCTCGCAGCGTTCGTGGTGCTCCGGTCCGAGCTGACGGAGGGCGATGTGCAGAGGTACGTACGTGAGCACCTGGCGCGGTACAAGGTGCCACGGGACGTCGTGTTCCTGTCGGATCTTCCGCGCACAGCGACGGGGAAGGTGGATCGGCGCGGGATACGTGCGGCGCACAAGGATTGGCTGACCGCGCAGCGACGGTCACGCACCCTCGGCGATCCTGAACAGGAGCGGTGAAGTCGTGGACATCAGAGAGTCTGCGGTGCTGGTGACGGGCGCAGCATCCGGACTGGGCGCGGCTGCGGTGACGCGCTTCGCGGCGTCGGGTGCCACCGTGTTCGCACTCGATCTGCAGGCAGTCGACTCGGGTGCAGACCCGGTACAGAATGTTCGTCGTCTGACAGGCGATGTGACGAGCAGTCAGGAGATGGCCGACGCGCTGGGTGAGATCGAGAACTCCGGACTGGCGTTGCGAGCCGTGGTCACCTGCGCAGGTGTCGGCTGGACCCAGCGAGTGCTGTCCCAGTGGGGCACACACGGGCTCGACATCTTCGAGAAGGTCCTGGCGGTCAACGTATGTGGAACCTTCAATGTCCTACGGCTGGCGGCGGATGTCATGGCGCGCCAGCCGCAGTGCGACGTCGACGGACAACGGGGGGTGATCGTCATGACATCGTCGGTCGCCGCGTTCGAAGGGCAGATCGGCCAGATCGCATACTCCGCGTCCAAGGGCGCCGTACACGCCATGACGATCGCGGCCGCCCGCGACCTCGCCGATGTCGGAGTCCGAGTGTGCACCATAGCGCCCGGAAGCATCGACACCCCGATGCTCGCGGCGCTGAGGCCGCGCGCGAGGCAGAACCTGGTCGAGAGTGTTCCGTTTCCCCGTCGCCTCGGCACGCCGGAGGAGTTCGCAGAGCTGGCGGCAACGATCATCGATCTCGACTATCTGAACGGCGAGACGGTCCGACTCGATGGAGCGATCAGACTCGGTGCACGGTGACCTGGGACCACTCCCAGACGAATTGGTATGTCTGCCTTATTGCACATGAGGTCCCAGACGTGCGCCGGGTCTGCACCAGAATGTCTCTACCGGGTTCCGCCGGCCACCGCTACGTTGATGCCGGTGATCCATGGGCTGCGGTTGGACGCGAGGAAGGCGACCACTTCGGCGATGTCACTCGGATTCCCGTACCGGCCCAGGGGAAACGTGGATGCCGGGGGAGGGCCATCGGGACCGACGACGCTCAGCGATGCCGCGGTCGGTACGAATCCTGGGCTGACCGCGTTGACACGAACGCCGTGGTCGGCGGCTTCGGTGGCGAGCCCGACGGTGTAGGTGTTGAGGGCAGCTTTCGCGGAGGCGTAATGGAGGATCGGGCCGACCGGATTGTTCGTCGCCACGGACGACACGTTGATCACTGCCCCGGATTCGCGCTGATACATGTCCGGCAGAACCGCGGAGGTGACTCGCACGGCGGCAAGGTAGTTGATCGTGATGTCGTCGACCCACTGGGCGTCGCTGATGTCGAGGACACTGGGACGAGGCACCGTGCTCCCGGCGTTGTTGACCAGAACGTCGATGTGCCCCAGCAGTTGTGTCGCGTCGTCGACAAGTGCGCGTGCCCCATCGAGGGAGCTCAGATCTGCGGCGACGAAGTGGACGTTCGGGCCCAGGTCGGAAGGCGCGGAACGGCCGACGGCGACGACAACGGCTCCTCCTCGGACGAGGCGGTCGACTATCCCTGCACCGATTCCCTTGGTGCCGCCAGTCACGACAGCCGTCTTCCCGGTCAGGTCGTGCGACGCGTCGGTCGGTACGGAGGGTGCTACGACAAATCCCATGTTCTCGAATCCTTCTGTGCTGAAGCATTTCCCGATGTGTCGCGATGGTCGCTCGCGCGAGGCGGCGAGCTGGTGCATGCCGCGGTACGGGTGTAGACAAAGGACAGCACGGGCCGTGTCGGACCACAAGTACGAACTTTGTGGTTCGTACCCGAGAACCGGCCCCTGGAGAAGTGGTGTGACGTGGCGAACCGAGAGTTCTATTGCGGTCTGGACGCGGCCCTGTCGATCGTCAGCGGGAGGTGGAAGTTCCTCGTGCTCTGGGAACTCGATGCCCGTGGACCTACGAGGTATGGCGAACTGCGGCGCGCGCTCGAGGGAGTCAGCGAGAAGATGTTGATCTCGGCTCTGAGGGATCTGCGTGAGGCTGGTGTGATCGAGCGACGCGACCACAAGGAGATCCCCCCACGGGTGGAGTACGCGCTGACCGGTCTGGGCCGCGACCTCGCAGCGGCGCTTCAGCCGCTCGCGGTCTGGGGATGCACGAACATGCCGACACGTCGTGACCACAGAGCGGCTGAGCGCTGACCGGAAACCCTGCCGCCGAGGAAATCCTGAATCGATCTCCCACGCCAGATTGCTACGCTACCGTAGTTCCGTGTTACTACGGACACGTAGTAACAAGCTGAAGGTCCGGCGGCGTTCAGAGGTCGGCTGCGAGGCGGGTGACGCTCGCGATCGGAGGTGAGCAGGCGACATGACGGCTACTCGGCTACTGCTGATGAGCAGTACTCGGCGGTACGTCCGAGAACACCCACGACGGTCCGTCCAGACCTTCGGACGACAGGTCGAGATGGCCGTCGAGTCGGCTCGCCATCTCCTGGCCGACGTCGTGCATCGGTCCTTTCCGTTCGGTGAATTCGTCACTCAGTGCAGCGTGATGGCGCGAACCGCTGTCCTTCCCACTCTGCTCGTCGCGATCCCTTTCGGCGTGATCGTGTCGATACAGGTCGGCACCATCGCGAACCAGGTCGGCGCGACCTCGTTCGCCGGCGCCGCCAGTGGGCTCGGCATCATCCGCCAGGGGGCACCGATGGTCACCGCGTTGATGATCGCGGGCGCAGTCGGGTCGGCGATCTGCGCAGACCTCGGATCGCGAGCCATTCGTGAGGAGATCGACGCGCTGGTGATCATCTCGATCAACCCTGTTCAACGCTTGGTGGTTCCGCGTCTCGCGGCATCCATGCTCGTCAGTGTGTTGCTCTGCGGCGTCGTCTGTTTCATGGGGTTCATCACCGGCTACGTGTTCAATGTCTACGCGCAATCGGGCACTCCCGGCAGCTACCTCGGGACCTTCGCCGCGTTCGCCACCCCTGGCGACTTGATACTCGCCCTGCTCAAATCGGTGACGTTCGGCGCGATCGTCGCCGTGGTCGCGTGTGACAAAGGGCTGACCACCAAGGGTGGCCCTGCAGGTGTGGCCGACTCTGTGAACGCCGCCGTGGTCAGTTCGACCATCTTGCTGTTCGGCGTCAACGTTCTGTTCACGCAGCTGTACACCATCCTGATTCCTCCGCAGGTGATCTGATGACCATCGCCACCTACCGTCCGCGATGGCTCGTCCCACTGGTCTCGATCAGCGATCCGCCACAGCGGGCGATACTCCTTCTCGGCCACCAGCTCACCTTTCTCGTCCGGTCGATGATGTCCATCCCCCTCGCGCTCAAGCGGTACAGGACCGAGGTCGGCCGTCTGCTGTCCGACGTGAGTTGGGGGAACGGCGCACTCGTCGTCGGTGGCGGCACCGTCGGCGTGATCGTTCTCCTGGGCGCGTTCGCCGGCGCCACGGTCGGGATCGAGGGATACGGCGCATTGAAGCTCCTCGGGATGGGGCCGCTCACCGGCGCCGTCTCCGCATTCGGATCGACCCGGGAGCTGGGTCCCCTCATCGCCGCCATAGCCTTTGCGGCACAGGCGGGCTGTCGGTTCACCGCCCAACTCGGTGCCATGCGGATATCGGAGGAGGTCGATGCACTCGAGGCGCTCGCGATCGACCCACTCGCCTATCTGGTGAGCACGAGGATGATCGCCGCCATGGTCGCCATCCTCCCGCTGTACACCGTGGGCCTGGCGGCGAACTACATCGCGGCAGAGGTCGTCGTTCTCTTCCAGAGCGGCGGCGCGGGAGCCGGCACATACCAGCACTACTTCCATTCGTTCCTGTCCGGCACCGACGTCGCCTACTCGATCGGCAAGGCTCTGATCTTCGTCATGGTCACGACCTTCGTCCAGTGCTACTACGGCTTCTACGCCTCCGGCGGACCGGAAGGTGTCGGGGCGGCCGCAGGCAGGGCGATCCGTGCCTGCATCGTCATCGTCGTCATCGTCAACACCCTGCTCACACTCGCGATGTGGGGAAACTCGCCTGGTGTCCGGATCTCGGGGTGACGGCGTGACCTATCTCGACGCGACCGGGCGCGGCACGAGGCCCGGGACACTCCTGCTACGGGGCATGATCGCGCTGGTGCTCATCGGGGCCGTCGTATCGCTGCTGATAGCCCGTTACCAGGGTGTCATGACGCCGACGACCCGAGTGACCGCGATCATCTCCGGAGTCGGCGACGGATTGCCACCCGACGCCGATGTCCGGTTTCGAGGGATGGTGGTCGGGAAGGTCTCCGGGGTGTCCCTGGTCGACGACCAGCGGAGCTCGGTGGCAATGGAACTGGATCCTTCTCGTGCCGAATCGATTCCCGGATCGGTGACTGCCCGGGTGGTACCCAGCAACATCTTCGCGGTCTCGGCGATCGAGCTGGTCGGTCCGGCCTCGGGATCGGGAGGACACCTCACCGACCGGACCGAGATCGCTCAGGACACGTCGCAGCAGACCCTGGCGCTGCAGACGGCCATGAACTCGATCCGCACGGTCCTGGCCGCCATCGACCCCGCCCGCCTGGCGGAGACGATGTCCGTCATCTCCGGTGCGCTGTCCGGACGAGGGGCCGGACTCGGTTCCGCCATGGCACATCTCACCGACTACCTCGCCCACATTCATGCCGCCACCGACGATGCCGGTGGTGATCTCCGCGCCCTCGACTCCGCCATCGGCGGCCTGCGAAGGGTGGCCCCCGAGCTCGTGTCGACCCTGACGAAGTCCCTGCGGCCCGCTCGGACACTCGCGACCCGATCCGAGTCACTGACCGACTTCTTGACGAGCGCGACCGGCGCGGTGAACCGTGTGGACGGGGTACTGACACCGGCCAACGTCACCGGGGGTATTCGCTTGATCACCGGACTCGACGCCACCATCGGAGCCGTGGCCGCGACCGCTGACACGATCCCCGCCGCCTTCGACGCACTGAACCGTGGCGCGTCTGTCCTGGGTCGCGCGTTCACCGGCACCAACGGACGTCTCTTTTTCGACATCGACGTGTCCTTCACGCCCTTCACGCCGTACGGCGCTGCAGACTGTCCTCGATACGGATCGATGTCGGGTCCGAGTTGCCGGACTGCTCCCCGGGCGAGCGGTCGCGGCTCGCTCCCCGACGCGCTGCGCCCACGATCGCTGTCGGACACATCGTTCGTCTCGGCGGTGGGCGGCAACGTGGGCGGAGTAGGGAGCGCGGCCGAACAGCGCATTCTGACGGCCTTCCTCGGGAGACCCGCAGACACGGTGACCGGAATACTGCTCGGCCCGTTGCTGCGCGGCAAGTCGATCACGGTCGGCACAGGCCGTTCCGGTGGTGGACGTTGATGCGGAGCAGGACGGTCATCGGCGTCGCTCTGTTCGTGGTGGTCGCCCTCGGACTGACCTGGACCATGTGGTCGACGCTGCTCCGTCCTGTGTCCGGCCGGACCGTCACGTACACCGCGACATTCACCGATGCCTCGGGTGTGAGACCCGGTGACGACGTCCGGATGGCCGGCGTACGAGTTGGCAGGGTCGAGAGCCTGGCACTCGACGGCACGCTGGCCCGCGTCCGGTTCTCCGTGCAGAGCGACCAGTCGGTGTACCAGGACACGAAGGTCCTGATCCGCTACCAGAACCTGATCGGCCAACGGTACCTCGCATTGACATTGCCGTTCGGATCGCACAAGGTACGACGCCCGTCCGACTTGGTCTTCGACACAGCGCACACCGAGCCCGCATTCGACGTGTCGAAGCTCCTCAACGGCTTTCAACCACTGTTCGACGTTCTCAAGCCTGAGCAGATCAACTCGTTGTCCACCCTTGTGGTGAAGACACTGCAGGGCGATGGGGTGTCGGTGAGCGCCCTGATCGCCGAGAGCGCCTCGCTCGCCGAAGAGTTCGCGACCAAGGACGACATCCTCGGCGACATCCTCACCAACCTGAGTTCGGTGGTCGACACCCTCGCCACGCACAACATCCGCACGCGCGACCTCATCCGAGATGCGGCGAGACTCGTCGGCGCGCTCGACGCGCGCCGCGCCACGGTGACAGGTGCGCTGGACCAGACCGCGACCGTCGCCGCCCGGCTCGACGGGGTCCTCGACGATGTCGACCCGATCTTTCCTGCGGCAGTCACCAACCTCTCCTCCGTCGTCGATCTCATCAACATGAACGGACCACAGTTGACGACCACCGTCGGTGCCGACCTGCCGCAATTTTTGGCGGCGTTCTCGCGGGTGTCGCAGAACGGCAGCTATCTCAACGTGTACGACTGCAATCTCGACGTCAGCCTCGCGGGCGTCCTCTTCCCGCCCGGACTGTTCGCCCAGGTCGGCGGTCAACGCCACTCTGAGGTGTGTCGATGAACGAGAACAGAATGGCCGTCCTGGTGGACACTCTCCGCCGAGTGCTCGCCGATGCCGACCGCAGGCACGTGTGGACGGGCGTCATCAGCGGCACGGTCATCGGGGTGATACTCCTCGCCGCCGCCGTGATACCCCGGCTGGGCGTCGGAAGCCGGGACATCACCGTTGAATTCGCACAGGCAGCTGGAATCGCAGCGGGTGACCCGGTCCGCGTCGCGGGAATCGATGTCGGCACGGTCGGCCGGATGCGTCTTGCAGGAAACCGCGTCGTTATCGACCTGCAGATTCACCACGACGTGCCGGTCGGCGCAGAAACCCGCGCCGACATCAAACTGTCGACCCTTCTCGGCGCGCGGTATGTCGATCTGCGACCCGCGGGACCACAGTCACCTCCGGTGCATCGAATACCATTGTCCCACTCTGCTGTTCCATACGACCTACAGAAGACCATCGAGACCGGACAGCCTCTCGTAGAGAGGGTGGACGGACCGGGCATCGCGGCCGGCCTGGACGCGATGACCGAGGCGCTGCGAACGGCGCCCGACCTCGCCGGCGGGGCGATCGACGCCATCTCGACCCTGTCCGGCGTGATCAACACTCGGCGAGCGCAGGTCGCCTCTCTACTCCGCAACGCCGACACGGTCACGACCATGTTGGCGGACAACCGATCGTCGCTGAACACCATGGTCACCGCGGGCGGTGAACTCGTCGGTCAACTCGTGACGCAACGCGATCTCGTCGAGAGACTGCTCACCTCCGTCCGGGGTGCGGCGACGCAGCTGGGCGGACTGCTGACCGAGAACATCGGCAAGGTGGATCCGCTCGTGGCCAAGTTGGAATCACTGGCACAGGGGCTGTCGGAACACCAGGCCGGGCTCACCCGGTTGTTCGAGCAGTTGCCGCCCGCGGTTCGGCAGATCGCGAACGCCACCGGTAACGGAAACTACGTCGACGTCTACTACCCGTGGGGACTGATCCCCGACAACTGGTTGTGCTCGTTGCAGTTGGTCGGTGGATGCCGGTGAGACGCTCGGTCAGAACATCGGCCCTGGCAGTGCTGTGCACGTCGCTGATGGCGCTCGCCGCCTGCGCGTCCCTGCCCGGGACGAGCGACCAGACCTTCACCGCCGACCTGGCGGACGCGGCCGGCCTGTACAAGGGGAACTCGGTCGCAGTCCTGGGTATGACGGTGGGCTCGGTCACCACGATGGTGCCCACGGGTGGGGGCGTCGCGGTGACCTTCACGGTCGATCACGACATCGCGATTCCTGCCGACGTCACCGTCGCCGTCGTGTCGGCGTCGGTCGTCACCGATCGTCACATCGAACTCAGTCCGCCGTACCCGGGGAAGGGGCCGAAGCTCGCCGACGGGAGCCGGATTCCTCGTGCCCAGACCAGGACACCGGTGGAGATCGACGAGGTGATCCGGACCGTCGACACACTGAGTTCGGCGCTCGCGACCGACGCGAACGGATCGGGGCCGCTCGGTCGCGCCATCGATCTGTCCGCACGCACCCTCGCCGGCAACGGCGACCGGATCCGCTCCGCACTCGACAATCTCGCCGGTGCGCTGAAGGTGGGATCCGACAACTCCGAGTCGATCAAGCGACTCGTGACCTCGTTGAGCACCCTCACCGAACTCGCCGCGGACAACGATGCAGCCGTCCGAGGCTTCAGCGCCGATCTCGCCGAACTCGGACGCACCCTCGCCGAACAAGGCCCCTCGTTGACGCAGTCGATCGCGGAGGTCGACGAGATCGCTGAGCAGTTGACATCACTCATCGTGCGCAACAAGGATCGGCTGGCCGGGGCGCTCGGCAAACTGCGCGACACCACGTCGACGATGTACCGATACGGGCGCCAACTCGACGAGGTCATCGATGTCCTGCCCCTGATGAACGAGAACATCGTGCGCGCGATCGATCCGGTCAACAGAGTACTGCGCGTGCACTTCCTGACCGACAAGACGTTGCTCGACAACGAGCTGCTCAGTCAGTTCTGCGGAAAGGTACAACTCCGATCGCGCGGCTGTGACACCGGCCGACTCGCGGACTTCGGTCCCGACTTCGGGGTCACCGCGATGCTCTTGGGGATGACCCGATGACGAGTGCGCGACGTGCGGTGCGCGCGTTGTCGGTGGGGTTCGTCGTCGCCCTCGGCGCGAGCGGCTGCTCGGTGACTCTGGAGAGTCTGCCGTTGCCGAGCCCCGGAGTCTCCGAGGCCACCTATCCGATCTCGGCGGTGTTCACCGACGCCCTCAACCTCCCGTACAAGGCGAAGGTGAAGCTGACCGGGACCGACATCGGTGAGGTGCGAGAGGTGGTGGCATCCGACTACACCGCGCGGGTCACGATGGACATCCGACAGGACGTGCACCTACCGCGCGACACCACCGCGGAACTTCGTCAGGCAACGCCCCTCGGGGATGTCTACGTCGCGCTCACCGCGCACAGCGACCCCTCGCTCGCCGGGGACCTCGCTGCCGGATCGACGATCCCGATCACATCCACCTCGGCTGCGGCCACCGTCGAGGACCTGCTCGCGTCGGTGTCGGTGTTGATCAACGGAGGAGCGCTCACTCAGCTGCAGGGGATCGTGAACGAGCTCGACGCCGCACTGGCGGGGCGCCAAGGTGATCCCGCACGGATCATCGTCCAGCTCACATCTACGCTGCACACGCTCAACAGCCGGTCCGCGACCATCGACAGGGTGCTGCGCAATTCCGACGCACTGACCAGAACGCTGGCGGCAGGCCGCGGACAGCTGGGTGACGCCATCGATGCGATCGGTCCTGCCGTCGGTGCACTCGCCGCGAACAACCGACGGATCATCGACCTGCTCGCAGGACTGGAGCGTGCCGGCGGCAAGGCCGATCGCATCCTTCGCGAGGCCGGAGACAACGTGTCCAGTCTGATATCGGAGGCCGACAAGGCCTTCGGTGCGGTGAGCGCGGTCGGTGACCGCCTTCAGACGACCCTGCGTACGGTGAGCGAACTGACCCCCGAGGTCGTCGACAGCGCTCGCGGGACCGCCCTGGCAAACTACATGCGGATCTCCTGGCTGTCGTTGGGAGTTCTGAACGATCGGGGCAGCAGGGTCCCGGACGCCACAGATGCCCAGGCGTTCGTCGGTAGCCTCTCCGACACACTTGCCCGCGTCTACGGACGGATCACCGGTCGGCGTCTGACCCCGACCCCGCGTACTTCGGCGCCTGCCGATGGGCCGGGGCAGGAGAACGCAGCGCCGGCCGGTGTCGGTACAGCGACGAGGCTCCCGTGGTGACGTGGCTACACCGACATCGCCGCGGGTTGTCGGGCGCCGGCTTGGTGGTCACTCTCATCGTCGGGAGCAGCTACCTGCTGATGTATGCGCTTCGGATCGACCCCGCTGCCGACACCTACACGGTCACCGTCGAACTCACTGCGTCCGGCGGACTGCAACCCGGTTCCGATGTGACCCTGCACGGATATCGGGTCGGACACGTCTCCGGAGTCGACCTCGACGACACCGGGGTGGTCGCCACCGCGATCATCCGATCCGGTATCCGGATCTCGTCGTCCACAGACGTTGCTGTCGCCGATCTCTCCGCCGCCGGAGAGCAATATCTGGACTTTCGTCCCAGCACGGACGAGGGACCGTACCTGAGCTCCGGTTCGATCGTCCACCGCCCGCAGACCGACATCCCGACACCGTTCGCCACGATGCTGTCGCACGTCTCCGACGTCGTCGCTCAGATCGACCCCGCGAAGCTCGAATCCACACTCGCCGAACTGGACCGAGCACTGGCCGGGGGGCCGGACCAGCTCGCGACGCTCATCGACAGCGCCCAGACGCTTTTCGACGGCCTGTACTCCGCGCTACCTCAGACCACGAAGCTCATCAGAACCGGTCGCACTGTGCTGGCGACATTCGGCGCAGCCACCCCTGACCTGGAGACCCTCAGCCGCAGTGGTGGTGTCGTCGCCGACCAACTGACGGCCGCCGACAGCGAGATCCGGCGACTTCTGAACGACGTTCCGGGGGAGATCGACTCGGTCTCCTCCGTCATCCACGACAACCGTTCCAGTGGAGGAGATCTCCTCCGCAATCTCGCGAGAATCGCAACCGCGGGTCAATTACGGGCACCGGCACTGCAAGCCGTGTTCCCGTCCATCCGGGACCTCGGCAACTCCCTGGCGTTGATCGGCGACGGCCAGAAGGTGAACGTCGCCGCCGACATCTATCCACGGCCCACGTGCGAATACAGCAACCCGATGCGCGATCCCACCCTGGCAGGTACACCGGATCCGCTGCTGTACATGTACTGCGTCACAGATCGGCCCGACGTGCAGGTCCGTGGCGCCGCGAACGCGCCACGCCCGCCCGGCGACGACACCGCCGGACCGCCGACAGGTGTCACCGGCACCGAACGAGCGCGACCCACTCCATGAACCAGACGACCTGGGCCCGACGAGGAGAAACCATGACAACGAGCGAGACGTCGAACACCACAGCGGCATCGGACGACGTGGGCGACGAAGTCGAGGAATCGACCCCGACCTGCGGCGAGGTCGACCAGGACGAGAAGTCGGTCGAGGTGAACAGCAGTCGTCCGACTCGACATCGGTGGGCAGCGGTCCTCGCGCTTCTGGTCGTGCTGATTCTGATCACCGGCGGCCTCGCGACGTACTTCGGCCTGCAGGTGGTACACGACGACGAGGTGCGGACGGCGCAGACGCAGGCCGAAAGTGCCGCGAAGTCGTTCGCTCTCACCATGGTCAGCTATGACGCTGCGGGGATGGACTCGTACGTCCAGAAGGTCATGGCCGGATCGACGGGCGAATTGAAGGAGACGTTCAGCCGGACCAGCAACGGACTCAAGGACACTCTCGTGAAGGCCGGTGTGAAGTCCACTGGACGTGTTCTCGACGTGGCAACGAGATCAGCGGCGCGACGACACGTCGACCTGGTCGTGGTGGTTCAGCAGACCGCCTCGAACTCGACCGTCACCACACCGCAGGAGGCGGTCAACGTCCTGCAGATGGCCATGGAGAAAGTCGACGGTCGATGGCTGGCCAGTTCCGTGCAGAACCCGTCTGGCGCCGCACCGTGAAACAGGTTGTCCTTCTGGTTCAGCGATCGAACAGTTCGGCCGTCAGCCGCGCGGCACCCAGTACCCAGCTACCGTCCGGGGTCTGCGGGTCATGGCCGGTCAACTTCGCGACCCTGTTCAGTCGGTAGGAAACGGTGTTGCGGTGGACGTGCATCAACTCGGCGGTGGCCAGCTGATTGCACCCGCTGTCGAGATAGACCCACAGGGTCTCCTGCACGGTCCGGTCGACGGCCAGGGTGTCGATGACGTGTCTGAGATGAGGGTGAGCAGCACGCGCGGTCGCGACCGTGTAGGCGAACAGCACCGTGTCAGCAGTGCACGGCTCGTCCCAGCGTCCTTGCAGACGGGCCGCCCTGCACAGGGTCTGCGCCTCCGTCCAGGCACCGGGAATGGCGTCGACCACGACCGGATCCGTCGCGCCTGCGAAGAATCCGGGCGCCGATCTCGTCGAGAGATCGGGGAAGATGTCGGCGAACACCCAACGCTTCTCATCAGCGTCGAGGTCGGCAACGGGGAGTAGCGCTGTCCATCCCGCAGCGTCCGCGACCGTGAAGGAACCCTGGATGGCTGCAGTACGCGTGTGGATCGCGCGCAGGACTGTGGGGTCGGCGCTGTCGGCAGGATCGACGACGAGCACGACGTAGGCGCTCGCGAGGGGGCCGACGCGATCCAGCGCGCCGCGCTCAGGTGTGACGCCGGTGAGCAACGCCACCGCCACGGCCCGTCTCGCCTCTTCTTTTCCCCACAGCTCTTGCGAGTCGGCACGCGGAGTACAGGCGACGGCTATCCGACCGGTCACGATCGCGAGGTGGCGGACGAGCGACGACGCTCCTTCGAGCAGCAACTCCCCGTCCTGGGGCAGGACTTCTTTCGCGAGCTGATCCCAGATCAGCGTCGAACCACTCTGATACATCTCGAGAATGTCCTCGAGCGGCACGCCGTCCTGATGCCGTCGCACTGCCAGGTCGACCAACGGCCCGAACTCGTCGGCAGTCGGCGTCGTGGAGTTGGCGAGGTGATGGAAGTAGAGGTCGACGTTCAACCTGATACCGCGGACCACATCACGTTCGACGAGAGCGCTCGGAACGTCATCGTAGGCGGGCACCTCCGCCGAGAACGCGTCGATGACGGAGTACGCGCGGTGGTGCATGAGACGTATCGACCGTTCTCGTCGAGCTGTCGCGCTCGCCGACGGCGTCGGTGCTGTCACGACCCGATCATCATCTCCCTGGACGGCGGTGTGCTTGAGCGGTGAGGTTGCCTGCGAGGATCCCCCGGTCTCCGAAGAGTTCCTCCCGCCACATCTCCAGCAACTCAGCAGTCGGGTTGTCGTCAGGGTGGAAGCCACGCTTCGTGTAGGTGCGGAGTTCGGCGAGCACGTCATTGGTCAGCCAGGGGTTGGAACGCAGTTCCCACAGACTCTTCGCCAGAATCACCGGCCGATAGGTGGATCGGTCGAGTGACATCGAGGCAACAGTCGATACCGCCACGAAGACCGGGAAGACGACGTTGATCACTCGCATCGTCCAGATGCGCGTTGTCTCGGAACCGCCGGTGTGTCGGTAGACGTCGAACGCGACGGCCTTGTGCTCTACCTCCTCGTAGGCATGCCACAGGAGCAGCTTTCGGATCTCGTCCGAGGTCAGCAACTCGCGGGCAGCCGCGGTCGTCAGCAGGTGATGTGCCAGCGTGGCCGTGTAGTGCTCGAACGCGGCTGTCATCGCGAGTGAGATCCGATGCGGGACGTGACGGTAGATCGTCGCCAGTGACCGTTTGGTGAATCGGTCGCACTTTCGCGTCGGGTAGCCCATCTCCTGTAGCCGCTCGTTGATCTTCCGATGCTCTCGGCCGTGGGTGACCTCCTGGCCTACGAAGCCCGAGAACTCCTCACGCAGTGAAGGATCAGAGATCCGGTCCTTGTAGTGTCGAACCGAACGAACGAAGAAGTCCTCACCTTCGGGAAACACCGAGGACAGCATGGAGACCGCGTGGCTCATGACCAGGTCGCCGCTCACATAGTGCCTGTCGGCGCCGTTGCTCGGATAGGAGAACGTGATCCGACGTGCGCGAATCGGCACCGGGCCACTGGGGGGCGAAGTAGTCGAGACATCACGCATGGCAGCCTCCACATCTGGTCGGCGGCTGACGCCGGCCACGGCCTCAGTGTCGTGCGTCGCGGGAACAATTGTCAACGGCGTAGTAATTCGTGTCCCGCGGGGCGCCGCACATCGACTCCGTGCAGACTCGATCGCGCGAGGTGGTCGCCGCAAGGCGGATCCGGAGGACGTGTTGTGCCACCGCGATGGTCGTACCGTGCGCATCGACGATGCTGACGCGATGTACGGCCTCACTCGACCGATCGCGTTCGACGCGCTCGCGGATCGATTCGGCCTCGGAACGCGGGAGCTCGACCTGCAGCATCAACTTCCCTTTTCCGGGCGAGAGGAAATCGATCGTCGCCGACCTGGTCCACACCTGGAATCGGTGACCGAGTTGTGCGGTGAGCATCGTTCCGTAGAGAACGTCTGTCGCCGAGAACAACGCGCCACCGAAGGCGGCGCCATGCAGGTTCGCAGTCCAGGGGTGGACCCGGAGAACGAGTTCTCCGCTCGTCCAGTCAGGGCTCATCCGTGTGACCCGGATACCGGCGCCCAGCAGCGGTGGGTACAGGCCGATCAGCAAGCGCGACCGTGGCGGCCGGGACAGCCAGCGACGAACAGCCGAACTCGGCGTGGACATCGCGTCAACTGGTCGGCCGCATGGCCACTTGCGGGCGATCGATCTCGCTCCCGGTGCTCACCGGGGCGGTCTCCTCGACGCCTGTCGGCGTCGAGTCGTCACCCCCTCGGTGGCCGGCCCGTGGCCGTCGGCTTGCGCGCCCCGTCATCACCCCGACGAGAACCGCTGAACCGAGCGAGCCCGCGGCTCTCGTCCGGGGGTTGTAGACGGCGGTTCCGAGGGCCATCTCGGCCGCACCGAGCACGGTGGTCCACACCCGACGATTCGTCGGGAACGCAAGGCCGACAGGTCGTGAGAACCATCGTGGCCGCACGATGTGCATTGCTCCGAGTGATGCGATCGCCACGCCCGCCGGTGATGCGATGTCGCGCCACCTCTCCGTCGGTGTGGCGGTGGCGTCGCGACGAGGATCGATGACGATGACCCCGGGTGATGTGATCGCGAGACGACGCTGACGACGATGACGCCGATGCCGGCGTAGCCCGAGTGTCATCGCCTTCTCTCCTCGCTGCGCCTGATCGTCATGCGGTCACCGGCATCGGTCGGGAAGGAGCGAGGGTCGCCAGGTCTCGACGTGGCGGAAGTGCGGCGGCCGACTCCGGGGGCGGGGTCACGCCGTACTCCGCGAACGCGTCCTGAGGGGACCACGTCCTCGGATCGACCGGAACAGCCTTCTCGAGGACGGGTTTGACGATCGGGTAGGTACCGGGAGAAATCCACTTCAGCAGCCTGAGCTCGACGCGTGCATTCGAGGCCACCAGCCTGAAGGCGATCTTCATCACCGGACGGACGGCCGCGTCGATCGCTCGCGGTTGTGTCATCCCGGCCAGTTCCCGCTGCCACCGTGGCATCGTCGCAAGTGTCGCTGATCGTAGGACCCGATTGATCAGGGCGGCGCCCGGCCGCATCCACGGCGGAGTCGGTGGGAACATGACCTCGGCGTCGAGCAACTGACGCATTGCATGCTGCGCGGCCGAACTCGCGGCGAGCCTGGGACGCATCGCGGCGAAGTACTCGCGGACGCCCTCCCGAGTTCTCGGTACGTCGGCAGGGTCGCACGTCTGCAGTTCCGCGGCGATGGCGCACTGTTCCCAGTATTCGGTCTCCTCCTCGGTCGTGAGTGGGCCCGGACCGTAGACCTCGTAGGCGTAGAGGATGGAGTGCCAGGCGGTGAGATGAATCCACAACTGCTGAGCAGGATCGTTCGCGTTGTAGACGCCGCCGCTCACGGGCTCGAGCCCCACAGCGCGCGCGTGGATTCGAACGAGGACGTCGGCGGCGGTCACGGCGGTCCGCGCGTCCCCGAACGCGCTGATGGCGAAGTAGCGCAGCGTGTGGTCGTAACGAACTCGTGGCCGGGTGAAGATCTTGCCCGTGTCGTGCACTGCGGCGATGAGGAACGGATCGAGTTCCTCGATCACGACGGCACGTTGAAACCCGACTGTCATACCCGCCGGGTGACTCCACACCTTCCAGGTGACCGAGTCCGGACCGAAGAACCCGTAGTCCTGCGGAAGCTCGTGAGTGGTGATCCGTCGATCGCGAATTGTCATGCGTTGCCTCTCGTGCTGTGTCGCCCAACCCGCGCGCACAGGCGGGTGTCGAAGGTGCCGCCACATTACTACTCCGACGTAGTAAATAGGAAGGGTGCGGCTCCGTTCCGCAGTTGATCGGCGTCGCAACGGCGTTCGTCCTGGGTCGGTGATCCTCACGGCGGGACATGCCGCATCGTCGGTGCTCGGGTGGCGACGAGGCGTGCCACGCCGGCCTGAAACTCTCGTGCGAAGACGAGACGTCCAGGCGGATCGGGAGCCGCGCCCCACGCCTCGATGGGTTTGCGGGGGCTTCGCTTGTAGAGTTGCCACATGGCGACAAGTACCCCCGTCTCCGGCCGACGTCGCCCTTACGCCCCCCGCGTTCCCGAGGACGTGCGACGTACGCAGTTGCTTGATGCAGCTCTTCGTCTCGTCGTCAGCCGGGGGCATGGATCCGCGACCATGGCGGCCATCGCCGAGGAGGCCGGGGTGACGAAGCCGGTGGTCTACTCGATGTATGCGAACCGGGGCGAGGTGCTCGGAGCTCTGCTCGAACGCGAACGAGAACTCGCCATGGCGCAGCTGTTGTCGATCCTCCCGCCCGGTGCGGGTAAAGACGGTCTGCCGGACTGGGGGTCGGCCTTCGCCGAGATATTTCTCGAGTTCCTGAAGGCCGTCCGAGACGCGCCGGATCGTTGGCGGTGCGTACTTCTCGACGTGTACGGGATGCCGCAGGAGTTCCACGTGACACGCGCCAAGATCCGGGGTCAGATCGTCAGGAGGCTCACCGGCATCGTGGACGAGACGCTGAAGCGCTCGAGTGCGACCGACGTCGATGCCGAGATCCTCACGCACGCCCTGATGGCGGTGTTCGAGAGCTCGGCGACCCTGGTGGTCGAGCATCCCCGCAAATATCCACCGGAGCGATTCGCCGGCACCGTCGCCGCGATTGTCGCAGGACTCGTCGGGTGACCTTCCCGTGACGGGGTGACCGGCGAGGCGTCCGCGTGTGGCGGTGGGTCTGTACGAATGTCGTCGGCCTCGACGAGTTGCGTCCGCCCGACCGCAAAAGCTACTGGATGGTAGTATTAGGGATGATCCGGAGCCCCGGTGAACGCCGTGGCGGTGCCGCCGTGGTGGTAGGCGCCGCGGCCGGCGCAGCGTGCACACGCCGTGGAGGAACGAGTTGTCCGACCAGGAGCAACCGCCGTCTGACTCCGGAGCGATCGTCGACCTCCTCCGGGAACTCATCAGGACGCACTACGTCCATGCCGCGCAGAATGCGGATGGCCACGGCGCGGTCTACGAGGCCGTGGCCGACACAGTGATGAAGGCTCACGCGGAGATCACGTCGGGCGGCGAGGATGGGCCGGTTCGATTCGACGTCGCGAGATCGATCGATTCGTCACTCGCGGTCGCCCTGCGATCGATGAGACCCGCGACGCCTGAGTTCACCGCAGTCGCGCGGATACGCCGACTGATCGCATCCATGGGTTCGTAGCCCGACGGTGCTTCCGCGCCCGAACCGCGAGCGGAGGTGTGCGCAGTGTGATCCCGCCGGTCGGCGATTGCTGTCAGCTCGGGGTGGAACTCAGATCCGGGTCGTCGTTCTCGGTGATGTCGACGCCGTCCTTCTTCGACGAGCTGCTCACCGACGTGATGGCCGACTCGACGGCGTCGATGCCGCCGGCGTCCCCCGACTTCGCCTTGTCGAACGCGGACTGGACGGTGTCGCCGATGCGGGCGAGCGGGGCCGCGATGGTCCGGCAGAGCGTCGGGTTCGCCTTCACGTCCTCGCTCGCCAGCCGGATCTCGCGTTTGATGAACAGCGCCGCGAGGCCGCCCTTGGCGAAGGCGGTGAGGCGCCCGTCCGCGCCCTTCCTGAAGGTGCCGGCCTTGTACGGCTTGTAGAGATAGCGGTGGAAGGCACCGAACGCGAGACCGGTGTGCGCCACGAACTTCGTCTTCGCGAACGCCGTTGTGTTGCTGGT
Organism: Williamsia sp. SKLECPSW1; assembly: GCF_054332755.1. NCBI lineage: Bacteria > Bacillati > Actinomycetota > Actinomycetes > Mycobacteriales > Nocardiaceae > Williamsia > Williamsia sp. SKLECPSW1. The sequence goes on from NZ_JBTGLI010000001.1 coordinate 1,792,101, forward strand.
CGGGCAGTCGCTGCTCGACGTCGACTGGCCCGCCGCGACCGCCGAGGACGAGGCGGGAGAGGCGGAGTCGGACGCCTTGCAGCCGGCCAGCACCGCGATCGGCATGACGAGGATCATGAGCAGAACGGTGAGTCGCCGCGCGGGGCCTGTGGTCATCGCATGACAGTAGTACGGCTCGCAGACGGGCAACCCGCATGTCCGACTTGCCGTCTCAGCGCGGCGGCAGGACCACGACCTTGCCAGAGGTGCGTCCGGCGTCGGAGTCGGCGTGGACCGAAGCCAGGGCGTCGGCCGAGATCCGCGACCCCACCTCGACGACGAGCTCGCCGGCGTCGACCTGCCGGACCAGTTCGGCGAGATCTGTGGCGTCACTGCGGACGAAGACCCGGGTGGAACGGACACCCCGGGCGGGGTCGGGCTCGCCTGCCGTCATTGTCCCGACGTGCACGCCACCGTCGGCGACGAGGCCGACCAGTGCGGCCGTCTCCTCCTCGGATGTGCCGACCAGGTTGAGCACCAGGTCGAACGGCGCGCCGACGACCTCGACGGGAGACGCCCCGAGATCGATGTGGCCGATGACCTCGTCGGCCCCGTGCGCGCGGACCCGATCGGCGCTGCGGGCCGAGGAGGTCGCCGTGACGCGGGCACCGGCCCGGTGGGCGAGCTGGACCGCGTAGTCACCGACGGCTCCACCCGCGCCGTTGATCAGGACCCGCTGTCCCGCTGTGAGCGAGGCGATCTCGAACAGGGACTGCCAGGCGGTCAGGCCGACCACGGGGAGCGCGGCGGCGTCGGCGAGATCCACCGACGCGGGCGCCGAGGCGAGGACGTCGGCCGGCGCGACGACGAACTCGGCGGTGGCGCCGTCGGCGTCCATCGGGAGCATCCCGACAACCGTGTCCCCCTCGGTCGGTCGGACGACGTCCGGGCCGGTCTCGACGACCGTCCCGGCGACGTCGATGCCGGGGACGTGCGGGAAGGAGACCGGGAACACGTCGGTCAGCCAGCCGCCACGGATTCCGGCGTCGACCGGGTTGAACGAGGTGCCGGCCACGCGGATCACGACCTCGCCGGGGCCGGCGGTCGGGCGCGGGATCTCCGTCGACTGCAGGACGTCGGCGTCTCCGTGGCGGTCGTACGCGATTGCCTTCATGATGTCTCCTCCGGTTGATGCTTCGATGTCGAAGCAACTAGCAGGAACGGTAGACCGCTTCGAGATCGAAGTACATAGCAGGAACGGCGTGATTCGCCTCACAACGCTTCGAGATCGAAGCAGTAGGGTGAGCGGCATGTCCGAGCCGCTCGCGCCGTCGCAGATGCAGACCTATTTCGCCTTCACCGAGGCGGCGTCACTGCTGCAGTTCGCGGTCGCTCAGCAGCTCCGGGCGGATGCCGATCTGAGCTACGTCCAGTTCGAGATCCTCGCGACGCTCGACGCCGCGCCGGGCCCGATGACGATGACCGACCTCGCGGACGGGGTCGTGTACAGCCGCAGCGGGTTGACCCACCAGGCGGCGCTGCTGGAGAAGGCCGGACTCATCACCCGCTCGCCGTGCCCGACCGACCAGCGGTCGACGATCGTGCAGGTCACCGCCGACGGGCGCGATCGCGTCGCGCGTGTGCTGCCGGGACACATCGACGTGGTCCGTGACCTGCTCTACGGCGTGCTCGACGACGAGGACGTCGCGACCCTGGGCGCGATCCTGACCCGCGTGCGCGACCACATGCGGTCCCGACCGGCCCGCTCACGCGCGGTCAGTCGGACGTCACCGGCAGGGTGAGTGTCGTGTCGGGACCGCTGAGCACGGTGACCGGCTGTCCCTGCAGCCCGTTGCGGAAACTCGGGTCACCACCGGTGATCTCGATCCGCAGGCGGTGTCCGACGTCGAACCGGTGAACCAGTCCCGGCAGCGTGACGGCCACCGGGCGGGAGGGGTCGTCGACCCGGATGGGTGCGACGAGTCCGTTGATGAGGTCGGCCGTCCCGTCGGGTGCGACGTCGTAGACCTTCGCGAACACCAGCGGCTGACCGACCGCCCGCAGGTGCAGACGCATCGTCGGGATCCCGACGACGTCGAGCGGCGAGGTCCGGGGTGCGGTGTCCCAGCGGGCGTGGGTCCCGGGGTCCTCGCGCGTCGGCCGTGACGCATCGGGTGCGGTGTCGAGGGGACCGGTTCCCGTCGGCGCACCGAGCAGGGGCGTCGAGATGGTGGCAGCGCCGGCGCGGACCGGGGCGCCCGCCGCGGCGAGTGTCCCGTCGAGCAGGCCGCGTCCCGCGGACAGGTGGAAGGAGGCCGGAGCGCCGATGGGGTACGAGCCGCTCGCGTACGCCGGCGTCGCGATCCCCGTGTACGGCACCCAGTTCCGGAAGTAGGCAAAGCCGGGACCGGTGTCGACGTCCTCACCGCGGAGGTGATGATCGAACCAGTCGAGGGTGCGCCCCACCTCGTACTGCGTGGTCCGATCGGGATGGTTCTTGTCGTACTCACCCGGGGCGGGTCCGCCGCTGTGTCCCCACTGGTGCCAGATCATCGACACGGGGACACCGCGGGCCCGCAGCGACTGGTAGGTCGCGACGGCTTCGTTCAGGTCGAACAGGGTGTCGCGTTGGCCCTGCTCGAGGAGCACCGGGATGCGGATCCGGTCGATGTAGGTCGCCACCGATGCGTGGCGCAGATGGGCGACGCTCGCCGGACTGAACTGCCCGACGGTGGCGCCCTCGGCGAACGTCGCGCACTGGGACGGTGTGAAGTTCGGGCAGGGCGTGATGCGTGCCGGGTCGGTGAGGTATCCCGATCGGCCCGGGTTGCTGACCCCGTCGACGAACAGGCCCTGGGCGTAGACCGTCTTCGCCGAGCCGGAGACCCGCGTGCTCACTCCCGCGAAGGTCGACGTCGCGTTGGGCGCGAGCGAGTAGCTGAGGTCGTTCCAGGTGATCTGGGGGACGATCGTGTCCAGGCGCGGATCGACTGCGGCGGTGGCGAACTGGATGCCGCCGCCGTACGACCCGCCGATCATTCCGACGCGCGGGTCGTCGGCGCGGCGTCGTCCCGTGTGGTCGGTGGCGTCGTGGGTGACGATGTCGAGAGCGGGCGCGGGACGTCGCAGGGCGGCGTCGGTGAACGCGACACCCTTCGTGCCGCCGAGGTAGTCGATCAGCTGGGAGGCCGCGACACCGTCGACGTCGGGGTCGTCGAGGGTGATGGGACATGTGCTGCCCCCGAAGCCCAGACCGGAGTAGGCGAGAACGACGTACCCCTGGGTGGCGAGATACTGCGCGATCGGCGCCTGCGTCCGGTAGGACCCACCGAACCCGTTCGTGGTGAGGATGGCGGGCGCACGGTGCGACGACGACACCCCGGTCGGGCGGTACAACTGCCCGACGATCGTGCACGGCGTCGCACGGTCGGGTCCGGTCCGCACCGAGAAGTGCAGCAGCTCGGTCGAATAGCCGCCGGCCGGTTCGGCGGCCGCCGGAGCGGCCAGGCCGAGAGCCAGCAGGACGACGGTGAGCGCGGTGATCCCCCAGGTCTTTCGCACCGGCAAAGGGTAGCCGAGCGCCGGTCGTCGCCCTGCCGTATCGCGGATCTCCCCGCGCGGAGTGGGGTCACACGAGAGACCGGAAGTGGTCGCTCAGGTGATGGTCGCCGTGGCGGTCGCCGATCGCGTCGAGGGTGACTCCCTCGGCGAAGAACTCCGCGACGTTCGCGGGGCGACCGCCGATCCGTCTGGCGAGCCAGACCGACGCTCTGACGGCGGCCATCGGCAGCTCGACCATCCGACAGGGCTTGCCGACGGCTGCCGCGGCGAGCTCGGCGACATCCCGGTAGGTGAACACGTCGGGGCCACCGACATCCCAGGAGCCGCTCGTGTCCCCGAGGTGCTCGACACAGAATCCGGCCAGGTCCGCGCCGTGGATCGGTGCGATCCGAACGCCGCGGGTGGGCGGGAGCACGATGAACCCCGATCGAGCCATCGACAGGAAGTCCCCGACGTCGGAGAAGTAGCCGGATGGGTTGACGATCTGGTGGGCCACCGACGATCGGACCAGCGCCTGCGCGAAGGCGGACTTCGACCGCAGGATCAGTGACCGCCCGGCGTCGGCGTGCATGACGTTGACGTAGAGAAACGACCGGACCGCAGTGTTCTCCGCGTCCTGGAGCAGGTGCAGATTCGCCCGGTAGTCCACGTCCCATGGGCTGGCCTTCTGGCGGGTGACGCCGAGCGCCGAGACCACACGATCCGCGCCACCGCACAGGCCGGTGACGAAGTCCGGATCGGTGATGTCGCCGACACGCCACTGGGCGACGTGGCCTGCCAACGACGGCGCACCGAATGCCCCGGGGCCCTCGGCCCGAGACCGGGACCGCACGACGGCCCGCACGCGGTGTCCTCGTTCGGACAGGGCCACCACCAGATGTCGACCCACATATCCCGTCGCGCCTGCCACCACCACCAGCTCGGACACCTGCGCACCTTTCCTGGACCATTCGGTACACGAATTCTCATACACTGGTCGGGTGGCACGCAAGGCAAAGCCGCTCGAACCGGACCGGGACCTGGCGCTCGTGGTGGCCGCAGGACGCCGTTTCGCCGCGCTGGGTTACGAGGGGACATCGCTCAACCAGGTGTTGGCGGAAGCCGGATGGCAGAAGAGTTCCTTCTACCATCACTTCGCGGACAAGAGTCGCCTTCACGAGCATGTCGTCGCGACGCTCGCCCGACGCCTGATGCACGGCGTCACGCCACCTGACCTGGCAGGTCTCACCGCAGAGCAGTTCTGGCCCGCGATGGCCGACTTCCTGACGAGCCTCGGCCGGTCGGCGGGCGATCACCCGGAGAGCCGGCTGCTGGGCGAGATGTTCCATCAGGGCCGGGATCTCGACAACGGGTGTCGGCACCTCCAGCAGACCCGCGACTCCGTCTCCGACTGGCTGGCGGGCGCCGTTCGCCGGGGGCGCGACCTGGGAGTCGTCCGAGCTGACATCCCGACCGAGTTGCTGATCCAACTCACCGTGACCGTCCTGCACTGCCTCGACCGCTGGGCCCTGAGCAACGAACCGCATCCGCCGGACGGACCGTTCGACGGTGAGACACCCCTGCGCCTCGTCCGCGACCTCATCGCGGCTCGTGAGCACGACGGCACCGGCCCGGGAGTCGGGCCATGACCGCAGCGTGCGGCGGGCGACCGGCTCGTCGGCTCGGACTCAGCGGCCCGAACGCGACACGACGACCCCGTCGGCGACGAGCGACAGCATCCGCTCGGTCTTGTCGACGTCGTCCGGCCCGGTCGCCATGAGCGCGCCGAGCACCAGCGCGGTGATGTCGTCGGGCTCGACGTCGTCGCGGAGTGTGCCCGCCTCGACCCCGGCCGCGACGATGGCCTCGACCGCCGCCGTCACCCGACGGCGCGTGGTGGGCGTCGTCATCGACCCCGACGCCCAGCCGGTCTTCAGGGTGTCGATGATCAACCGTTTCGTGGTGAAGAACCGGGCGTAGCGGGTCATCCACTCGCGCAACGCGTCCGCGGGCGGCAGATCGCGGAGAAGCTGATCGACCGCGCCGGTGAGATCGTCGAGTTCCGCCTGATACACCGCCTCGACCAGGGCCTCGCGCGTCGGGAAGTGCCGGTACACCGTGCCGACCCCGACGCCCGCCGCGCGGGCGATGGCGTCGAACGAGGGGGTGTCACGGCCGGCGGCGAAGGCGGCCCTGGCGGCGTCGAGCACGCGTTCGCGGTTGCGGAGGGCGTCTTTGCGCAGAGGTCGGTCGGCCATCAAAGCGGAGGAACCTCCGTTTCTGCTACGGTCGGTGCAGAAAGCGGAGGTGCCTCCGCTTCTCGTCCATCGTAGAACGGGAGGTCGCCATGACCCTCACGTCGGCTCTGCCGCACACCAACCCCTTCTCGTCCCGGGCCCGCATCGGGTTCGGGACCATGCGACTCGAACATCTGCTGGACGCCGGTGACCGTGAGGGCGCGACCGCCCTGGTCCGCGCCGCCGTGGACGCCGGTGCCGATCACCTCGACACCGCGTTCTTCTACGGCGCGGGCGAGGTCAACGCCGTCATCCGCGACGCGATCCGACGTGACGACGACGTGCTGGTGGTGACGAAGGTGGGTGCCGAGCGCGCGGCCGACGGATCGCTCCGACCTGCACAACGACCGGAGGACCTGCGCGCGTCGGTCGAGCGCAACCTCGAGAGCCTCGGGGTGGACCGCCTCGACGTCGTGAACCTGCGACGACTGGACACGCGGCACGGCATTCGCGCCGACGGCGACCAGGTGGTCGGGGTCGACGACCAGCTCGCCGCCCTGGTCGAGCTCCGCGACCGCGGGGTCATCGGTGCGATCGGCGTGAGCGGCGTGACCCTCGACGGACTCCGACGAGCCGTGCCGGCAGGTGTCGTCTGCGTGCAGAACGCCTACAACCTGCTCGTCCGCGACGACGACGACCAGCTCACGCTCTGCGCGGAGGAGGGGATCGCGTGGATCCCGTTCTTCCCGCTCGGCGGCGCGATCGGCATGATGCCGTCGGTCGTCGACGACGCGGTGGTGCGCGCCGTCGCCACGGAGACCGGGCACACGCCCGCACAGGTGGGCCTGGCCTGGCTGCTGCAGCACTCGCCGGTGACCAGACTCATCCCCGGCACGGCCGACGCGGACCACCTGCGCGCGAACGTGGCTGCGGCGCAGGTGGTCCTGAGTCCCGATCAGATGGCTCGGCTCGAGGCCGTCGGAGGGGTCTAACGCACCGTGCAGAGCGGTTGGATGTTCGGGTAGGCACCGTCGATCGGCGTGGTCAGGAAGAAGCAGTCGTTGTACCCACGCGACCGGATCACGTCGCGGATCTGCTTCCACTGCGCGCTGCTCACGTGCTTGTCACGCTTCAGGACGAACCCCGACAGGCGGTTCGGGTCACCGACGAGCGCCCACGAGTAGTCGGGCGCGATGTAGGTGACGACGTAGTTCGTCGGGCCCGACTTCGACCCCTGGAACGGCACGCCCGGGAAGCTGACGTGCAGCTGCGCCTTGGTGATCGGGTCGTTGACACGAGCGTTCCCGGTGATCCCGCTGGGCTGACCGGTGAACTTGGTGCACGTGTTCTCGACCTTGATGTCGTTCGCGTCGATCTGCGTGTAGCGCGCCTGGGTGTTGCGCAGGCAGTCGAGGTTGAACGGCTGCGGGATCGCGGCCACCTGATTCCACACACCGAGGTACCGGCTGACGTCCAGCGACGGGATCGGCTGCAGCGGTGCTGCGCTCGCACCACCCGCCCCCGCGACCATCGCGATCGCTGCGGCGGCGGTGGCCAGCAGTGTGACGACGACCGACCGACGTCGACCTGTCCTGCGGGACGGGGAAGTGAAGTGCGCCATGCTCATTGCTCCTGTACTCGAAGAACGGTCATGCGACCCAGACGGTCTTGACGTTACAGAACTCGCGGATGCCGAACTTCGTGAGCTCCCGGCCGTGCCCACTGTTCTTGATCCCGCCGAACGCGATCGCCGGATACGACGTCGTCATGCCGTTGACGAACACCTGTCCCGCCTCGAAACCGTCGACGAACATGTCGATCTCGGCCTGGTCGGTGGTCCAGACGTTCGACCCGAGGCCGAAGTCGGTGTCGTTGGCGATCCGCAGCGCGTCGTCGGCGTCGGTGGCGCGGTACAGCGACGCGACGGGTCCGAACACCTCCTCGCCGTAGATGTCCATCTCGGTGGTGATGTCGGCGACGACGGTGGGCGGGTAGAACCAGCCCGCCCGATCCGGCACCTCACCGCCGGTGAGGATCCGCGCGCCCTTCGACGTCGCGTCGGAGACGAGGTCGATGACGTCCTGCCGGCCCTGCTCCGTGGCGAGCGGACCGACGTCGGTGTCGTCGTCGGTCGGGTCGCCGACCTTCTGGCCGGCCATGTTCTCGACGAACAGCCGGGTGAACTCGTCATAGACGTCGGTGTGCACGATGAACCGCTTGGCCGCGATACACGACTGTCCGTTGTTCTGGCAGCGGGCGGTGGTCGCGACCTTCGCCGCCTCGGCGAGGTCCGCCGACGGGAGCACGACGAAGGGATCCGAGCCGCCGAGCTCGAGGACGACCTTCTTCAGCCGGCCACCGGCGGTCTCACCGATCGACCGGCCGGCGCCCTCGCTGCCGGTCAGCGTCGCGGCGGCGACACGCTTGTCGCCGAGGATCGACTCCACCTGCGAGGATGAGATCAACAGGGTCTGGAAGCCGCCCTCGACGAGTCCGGCCCGCCGGAAGAGATCCTCCAGGTAGAGCGCGGTCTGCGGGACGTTCGAGGCGTGCTTGAGCAGTCCGACGTTGCCGGCCATCAAGCCGGGGGCGGCGAAGCGGATGACCTGCCACAGAGGGAAGTTCCACGGCATCACCGCCAGGATCACCCCCAGCGGCTGGAACCGGTGGAACGCCCGGCTCGCGTTCACCGCCTCGGCGTCGGCGACATCGTCGGCGAGCATCTTCGGTGCGTTGTCCGCGTAGTAGCGCAGACCGGTCGCGCACTTGCCGACCTCGGCCTTTGCGGCGGCGATGGTCTTGCCCATCTCGGTGGTCATCGTCGAGGCCAGCGAGTCGAGATCCTCGTCGAGGATGTCCGCCGCCCGCCGCAGGACGGCAGCCCGCTCGTCGAGCGACGTCGCGCGCTGAGTACGCGACGCCTCGGCGGCGCGGGCGATCTTCTCCTCGATCTGGGTGTCCGACAGGGCGTCGAACTCCTTCAGCGTCTCGCCGGTGGTCGGATCGGTGGTCGCGATCGCCACGATCAGACGCTCTCGGCGCCGTCTTCACCGACGGCGTTGCCCTCGGTGTCGTCGACGAACGACCACTCGCCGTCGTGGTCGACCTCCAGACGCCACCCGAGTTCGGTGTTGTCGGCCTTCGCGTTGATGAACCACTCGTACGCCTCGGACGCGTTGTCGAAGTCCTTGGTCGAGACGACCTCGCCGGTGGGATCGAGTACGCGGTAGTCGGCCATGTGTGCCTCCTGATCGGTGGGATGAGACGGGTCGACCCTCGGACTCGAGTCACTCCCACCTCGACGGTAGGGACGCATCCGGTCGCTGTACACCGCCCACAGCCGTTGCATCTGACTCGTGTCCGCGGGTCACGAAGACGTAACGCGACGCTTGACACGCATGCCACCACCGATGAGGCTGACTCAGCATGTGTTGAGGAATCAGGAGGGGCCATGACCATCGATGTCACGACGACCGCGGAGCGGTTGCTGCGCTCCACGGCGGATTCCGCCCTCGACGGCGACATCGACATCGACTGGGACGCGCCGGTCGATCCGGACAAGGCCTGGCTGAGCGAGCACCGCGGGACCCTCTACGGGACGCGTTTGTGGGACGGGCTGTCCCGCGAGGAGCAACTGACCCTCGGGCGTGCCGAGGCCGTGGCGGTGCTGAGCTACGGCATCGTCGCCGAGCAGGGTCTGTGCCAGAACCTGCTGCGCACCCTGTTCTCGGCGCGCGACTGGACGAGTCCGGAGATGCTCTACGCGCTGAGCGAGGTCGGCGAGGAGACACGGCACTCGACCATGTTCGGTCGTCTGGTCAACAAGGCCGAGATGCCGGCCTGGCCCGCGCCGGCGCCCCTGAACTGGGCTCTGCGCATGATGGGGTTCGTCCCCCACGGCCCCCTCATCTACGCGATCACCCTGATCGTCGAGGAGATCCTCGACCGTGTGCAGCGGGAGGCGTGCAAGGACGAGAACGTGCAACCGCACGTGCGGCAGATGATGCGGATCCACATCCTGGAGGAGGCGCGCCACATCACCTACGCACGAACAGAACTGGCGCAGGCCGTCGCTCGATGTGGCCGGGTGTCCCTGGCCGTCAACCGTGTCCTCGTCGCACTCCTGGTGCTCGTCGTGATGCCGACGCTCATCGACCCGCGGGCGTACTGCTCGGTCGGCATCTCGCCCACCCGGGGGTGGATCGTGGCGCAGTTCTCCCGGCGCTACCGGGAGAACGCGACGTTCGCGTGTGGTCCGATGCTGACCTACTTCCACGACGTCGGACTCATCCGGGGCCGCGTCACCACGCGCCTCTACAGGATGTCCCGATCGTTGCCGGAGGAGCTGCGCGCACAGCTGTGACCCGCCGCGTCGGCCGGTCGCAGCACGTCAGGCCACGGACGGCCCGGCGAGCTGCCGGCTGTGCGTCGACGACAGCCGCTGCGACCCGTCCGGAGCGGTGAACGCGTGCTCGACACGCACCGAGAGGTCGTCGCCGTCGACCGACAGCGTCATCACCCCGTTGTCGAACCAGGGGCCCGCGGACGTCTCCCACTCCAGCGGCAGGTCGGCGACCCCCGCGCCGCGGGCGAGCCGACGCATCAGTCGCACCAACGGCTTTCGTCGTGCGAGCCGGTTGACCAGGCGCACCGGCCGTTCGAGGGGGTTGCGGAACGGCGACATCACCAGCTGGACCAGCGCGGTCGCACGTCCCGGTCGGCTGTCGACGAGGTGTGCGTCGGCGATGTAGGAGCAGTGCACGTCACCGGACACCCACACGACGGACGCCGGCGCGTCCGGCCCGTCGGCGATGTCCGACGCGAGCTGGGCCATGTCACGGAACGACGCGTCGAACGCGGCCCAGTGCTCGAGATCGAGTGCCAGACGGGCCTTCTCGCCCAACCGTGCCCCGATCTTCCCCCACGCACCCTGCGCGACGGCCTCGTCCCACTGCTCGAGGTGGTGGAGCGCGGGCAACATGAGGAAGGGCAGTGAGGTCCCGAACACGATGTGCCGGGCCGGTCGTCCGGTGGCCGCCTGCACGACCCAGTCCCATTCCTGCGCGTCGAGGATCCCGCGGTGGTCCGGCGCCAGGTCCCGTGAGCACCGGGAATCGATCATCACCAGGCGCAGCGGCCCGAGGTCGCGTAGGAAACTCCATCGCGCGGAGGACGGTTCGGAATCGGCGCGGAGGGAGAAGTCCGCGAGGACGCGTTCGCGTTCGGCGTCGTCGACGGCGAGACGGACGCGGGCGTAGGTGCGGTCCCGCTCGAGGGAGTCGGGATCGAGGTTTCCCAGGTGCTGATAGATCCAGTAGGAGGTGAACGCACCGATCACCCGCCTCCGCCACCAGGGTTGCGCCGTCGTCTGACGGCGCCACGACCACGACGAGTTCCAGTCGTCGCGCAGATCGTGGTCGTCGAGGATCATGCAGCTCGGGACGCACGCCATCAGTCCGCGCACCGCGGGTGACCCCCACGACTCGTGGTAGAGCCAGGTGTACTCCTCGAGGTCGCAGATCTCCTCGCGCACCGCGGCGGTCAGCTCGGGGTCGGGTGAGTGCGCCGCACGGTGGCGCCGCAGCCGCGTGAGCACCTCGCGCGACGGGTCGTCGGCGTAGACCTGATCCCCGAGGAACAGCAGCAGATCCGGGTGACGGTCGGCGGCCTCGGTCCGGACCCGCCCGGCCAACCCGGTCAGCGCGTCGGCACCGACCCTCTCGATCGACTCCGCGTCGTGGTTCTCACCCCGTCGACAGGACCCGAACGCGATCGACGGTTGTTGGTCGAACCCGGCCGTACGGAGATGGCAGGCCACACCCGACGGTGGCCACACGTGGACCGGCTCCGCGTCGGGCTCCGTCAGGCGCACGGTGTAGTCGACGAGCGTGTCGGCGGGGAGGTCGCGGACCACCACGAGTGCGAAGTGGTGACCGGCGACGCCCCACGTCTCCTCGGATGCCTGCACTCCCACGGAGGTGACGACCTCGACCACGCAGGGACGGTCGGTCTCCACCCAGATCGTCGCCCGGCCGGTGTCGACGAAGCGCAGGATCGGGCCGAGGACCAACGTCGGTGCCATGGACCGACGCTACCGGTGGCCCTACTCGACGTCGGAGTCGACCGCGAACGGCGGCGTCGACTTCCCGTTGATCCGGTACCGGCCCCAGAAGTCCGGATCTCCCAGGTACGCCTCGCGCGCGCTGTGCGGCGTCGACACGACGACGCGGATCCGCTTCGCGCTGCCGACTGTCGCGGCGAGACGATCGTTCGCACCGACCCGACCGATCCACCGGTAGATGCCGTCGATCGGTTCGCGGTAGCCCTTCAACTCCAGATGCACCGGGATCTCGATGCCCTTGACGACGATCGTGGCGTTGCCGACGTAGTCGGAGTCGTCGTGATGCGATCGCGGAGTCGACCGCCCTGTGTCGCGAATGTCCAGAAACGTGTTCACCCGTGAGCCTCCCCTGTTGCAATCCCCCGGCCGTGCGGGTTCCATGGTGCACCCGGCACCCTGTGACACGGCACCAAATCATGTCAATCAGTGAGCTGTCACACTCGGCCATCCCTACAGTTCGGGTCTGCGGGGCAGAACGTTCGACGGAGAGGATGGCAGATGTCAGGGCTCGTGGAGCCGGGGCGCACGGCGGCCGACGGCACGGCCGACGAGGGTTCTGAACGACGGGGACGGCGATCGATCCGGCGGCGGTCGGTGGCGGACCGAGAGGCCGCGGCCCAGCGGTTCCTCGTCGACACCGTCGACGACCGCTTCGACCCCGACCTCGACATCGACTGGTCCGCGGCACCCCGGCCGGACGCCGCATGGGTTCCCGACGGTCTCGTCGGGCTCGCGGGGACGCGTCCGTGGCGTCGGCTGACACCGGAGGCGCGCACCGATCTGGGCCGCCACGAACTGGTCGACCTCGCGACACTCGCGGCCTATGCGACGACATCGCAGTCGATGCTGGAGTTCCGGCGCATCGGCGAGGACCAGACGCTGTGCGACGACACCGCACGGTGGGGTCTGGCCACCATCAACATCCGCACCACGAGCACGGCGATGTTGGGGCGCCTCGCCACGGTGACCGGGCTCGCGCCCCAGCGGCACGCGACACTCGCCCGACGGTTCGAGCGGTACACGCTGCTCGTCCCGGCCGGCGGCACGACCGCGGCGCTGTACCTGCTCGCGGAGTCCTTCGTGCGTGGGTTCGCCGGCGCACTGGCCGAGGATCCCGGCGTGCAGCCGCACGCGCGTCAGGTCGCCGACATCCACCTGCGGTCGACCCAGCGTCTGCGGGAGTTCGCCCACCTCGACTTCGCCGGTTCGGTGCCGGGTCGTGGTCGGTTCCTCACGGCCTGGTACTCGGTAGCCGCGGCCGTGGTGATGCGTGCCGTGACGCGCGCGCTGGACTCCCCGGAGACCGCTGCGGCCGTGGGCATCCCGGCGTGGCGTGCCCGTCTCGCACGTCGGCGCGCCCCGATGCGGACCCGCCGCGCTCACGTCCTCTTCGGGGAGTTCCTCGATGCGGCTGTCGGGGCGGGGATGTTCGCCGACCCGGTGAGTCGTGCGCTCGTACGCACCACCGGCGTCCGACTCGACACGATCGTCGCCGACACGGTGCGTGTGACGCCGACCGACCGCGAGGCACCGACGGCTGTGGGGGCACGGTGACCGTCGACGACGCGACCGAACGCCAGGCCCTCGCCGACCGGCTGCTGCGCTCCACGGCGGACCGCGCCTACGACGGTGACCTCGACATCGACTGGGACGCACCGGTCGTACCCGACATGCCGTGGTCGACCGAGACCCGCGGGACCCTGTTCGGCACCGAGATCTACGAGACGCTCACCGACGACCAGAAGCTGCTGCTGAGTCGTGCCGAGGCCGTCGCCATCCTCACCTACGGCATCAACGCCGAGATCGGGCTGTGCACGAACCTGCTCCGCGGCATATTCGCCGTCCGCGACTTCTCCGATGCGAGCACGCTCTACTCGCTGAGCGAGGTCGCCGAGGAGACGCGCCACTCGACGATGTTCGGTCGACTCATCGAGAAGACCGGCATGGAGCCGTATCGCCGGCCCAAGGTGCTGTCGATGCCGTTGCGTCTCATCGGGTTCATCCCGCACGGCCCGATCGTGTACGCCGGGACGCTGCTGGTGGAGGAGGTCCTCGACCGGGTCCAACGGGAGTCGATGGCCGACGAGCGCATCCAGCCGCATGTCCGCCAGCTCATGAAGATCCACGTGTTGGAGGAGGCGCGGCACATCACGTTCGCGCGCAACGAGCTCGCCGACGCCATCGAGCGATCCGGTCCGATCACGCTGGCGGTGAACAGGCTGCTGTGTGGTGCGTTGACGCTCTTCGTCATGCCGACGCTGGTGGACTCGCAGGCGTACAGATCGGTCGGGATCGGACAGCTGCGCGGGTGGCTCGCGGCCCAGCGGTCGCCGCGCTATCGCGCGAACGCGACGTTCATGTGCGGTCCGATGCTCCGGTACTTCCAGGAGGCGGGGCTCATCAAGGGTCGCGTCACCACCGCGCTCTACAAGGCGTCCCGGGCCCTTCCCGACGACGTGCTCGAGGCAATCCGTGACGAGGAGCGTGCAGGATGAAGGACTTCCGGGGCCGTGTGGCGGTCGTGACGGGAGCGGGGTCGGGGATCGGACGCGCCGTCGCCCTGCGACTGGCCGACCGTGGCGCGCGTCTGGCGTTGAGCGACATCGACATCGACGCCGTGACCGAGACGGTCCGGCTCTGCGAGAAGGCGGGTGCCGAGGCGGTGCCCCATCGTCTCGACGTCGCCGATCGTGGTGAGTTCCTGGCCCATGCCGACGCCGTGCGCGAGCATTTCGGCGGGGTGAACCTCGTCGTGAACAACGCGGGTGTCTCGCTCAGCGCCACGATCGCGGACATGAGCTGGCAGGACTTCGACTGGATCATGGGCATCGACTTCTGGGGTGTCGCCAACGGCACGAAGGCGTTCCTGCCGGACCTGATCGCCTCGGGTGACGGGCACATCGTGAACGTGTCGTCGGTGTTCGGACTGATGTCGATCCCGGGTCAGAGTGCGTACAACGCGGCCAAGTTCGCCGTCCGCGGGTTCACCGGGTCGCTGCGCCAGGAGATGATCAGCGGCGGGCATCGCGTCGGGGTGACCTGTGTGCACCCCGGCGGCATCAAGACGAACATCGTCCGCAACGGGCGACAGAGCGGTGAGTACGCGCAGGATCTGCAGGTGAAGGACGAGAACTTCCAGAAGATCGCCTTCACCCGTCCGGAGACGGCGGCCAAGCGCATCGTCCGCGGGATCGAGAAGAACAAGCCGCGCGTGCTGATCGGGCCCGACGCCCGACTGTTCGACACCCTGCCTCGGCTGCTCGGCGGTCGCTACCAGGACGTCATGGCACGTCCACTGGCCGCAGGCCAGCGCATCGGGTCGTGAGCGGCGGTCCGCGCGGGCGCGCACACGACCTCGAGATCGTCGAGATCATCCGGGAGACGAGTGACTCGGTGTCACTCGTCCTCGACGTACCCGAGGAGGTAGCGCACCGGTTCCGCTATCACCCGGGGCAGTTCCTCACCGTCCGGATCCCCGGCGGCGAGCCGGATTCGGCTGCTGCGCGGTGCTATTCGATGTCGAGTTCCCCGCATCTCGACGACGACCTGATCCTCACGGTGAAGCGGGTGCCGGGGGGACGGGCGTCGGCGTGGTTGTGCGACGAGGTCCGTGTCGGTGAGCGGCTCACCGTGCTGACCCCGTCGGGGTCGTTCTTCCCCCGGGCGTTTGACGAGGACTTCCTGCTCGTCGGCGCGGGCAGCGGCATCACGCCGTTGATGTCCATCGCGACGTCGGCCCTCATGGGAGGGCTGAGCCGGGTCCGGCTGTTCTACGCCAACCGCGACCCGGGTGCGGTCATCTTCGCCGACGTGATCGACGAGTTGCAGGCCGAGTTCGGCGACCGGCTGTCCGTCGAGCACTGGTACGAGTCCGACCGGGGTCTGCCGTCGGCGGACGCCCTCGCCGACGAGCTGTCGGCCCACGCCGATCGTCGACTCTGGATCTGCGGGCCCACCCCGTTCATGGCCGTCGTCGAGAGGGCTGCCGAGGCGGTCGGGATCCCCGCCGACCGGGTCCACACCGAGCGGTACCGATCGCTGTCGGGTGATCCGTTCGCCGACGTCGACGTGTCGGTGGTCAACCACGACGACGACGCGCACGTGTCGGTGACCCTGCGCGGCGACACCCTCGACCTGGCGTGGCCGCGCTCGGCGACACTGCTCGACGTCCTGCTCGACGCGGGTCAGGACGCGCCCTTCTCCTGCCGGGAGGGCGAATGCAGTTCCTGTGCCTGCCGCGTCGTCAGCGGTGAGGTGACGATGCGCAAGAACGACACCCTCGTCGACTCGGACATCGCGATGGGGCTGACGCTCGCCTGCCAGGCGGTCCCGCGCTCGGAGGAGATCACGGTCACGTTCGACTCGTGAGGAGACGGCGTACCGTGAAGGTGGTTATCGACTCACGGTCGAAAACCACCTGACCCCCGGGGAGCCTGATGGACGTCGTCGATCTCGTCGTGGTGGGAGCCGGTGTCGCCGGCCTCACCGCCGCGCTGCATGCCGCGGACCGCGGGCTGTCGGTCACCCTCGTCGCCGGTGTGGACGCCCGTGACCGGACGGTCGGCGCGGCCACCTCCACGGCGTACGCACAGGGAGGGATGGCCGCGGTCGCGGTCGACGCGGGGGACTCCCTCGACGACCACGTGGCCGACACGCTGGCGGCCGGCGCCGGACACGCCGATCCCGGTGCGGTGCGATCGGTGCTGGCCGACGGGCCCGACGCACTCGCCGACCTCGCCGACCGTGGCGTCGCCTTCGACCGCGTTCCCGGCGGGGGCTACGCGCGAACCCGGGAGGGCGGCCACCGGATGCGGCGCATCGTGCACGCCGGCGGTGACGCGACCGGCGCCCACGTGCAGGCCGCACTGTGGGCGTCCGCCGTCGACGGCACCCGTGGCATCGACGTCCGTGCGGGGTGCCGCGTCCTCGACGTGATCGTCGCGGACGGACGGGCCGCAGGCGTGATCGTCGAGGACCACGGCCGTCGGCGGGTGATCCCGGCGCGGACGGTGCTCCTCGCGACCGGCGGGCTCGGGGCGCTCTACGAGGCCACGACCAACCCGCCGTCGTCGACGGGGTCGGGTCTCGCCATCGCGTTGCGGGCGGGTGCGACCGTCGCGGACCTCGAGTTCGTGCAGTTCCACCCGACGATGCTGTACACACCCGGTGCCGGTGGGCGCTGCCTGCTCATCACCGAGGCGTTGCGTGGCGAGGGTGCACGGCTCGTCGACGCGGGAGGCGCGTCCGTCACCGCCGGTGCGCACCCCGCGGGTGACCTCGCCCCGCGCGATGTCGTCGCATCCGCGATCCACCACGCGATGGTGGCCGGCGGCGCGCGCTGCGTGTACCTCGACGCACGCCACGTCCCCGATCTGGCCACCCGGTTCCCCACCGTCACCGCAGGTGTCCGCGCCGCCGGGATCGACCCCGAGCACGACCTGATCCCCGTCGTCCCGGGGGCGCACTACCACTGCGGCGGCGTGGTCACCGACCTGCACGGACGCACCGATGTCGCCGGACTCCTCGCGGCCGGGGAGGTGGCTCGCACCGGTCTGCACGGCGCCAACCGCCTCGCGTCGAACAGCCTCACCGAGGCGGTCGTCCTGGGGACCCGGGCCGCCGCGACCGCCGCGGAGGACCTCGATCGTGGTCCGGTCCCGGCCGGTGCGCCGGCACGGGTGACCGTCGGATCCGGGACACCGCCGTCGGTCATCCGGGCCGCGATGTCGGCCGGCGCGGGTGTCGACCGCGACGCCGACGGCCTCGACCGTGCCCGATCGGCCGTCGACTCCGGCGGCACGTCCCGGTCGGCGGACATGACACTGGTGGCCGGCGCGGTGATCGCGGCGGCGCTGCGACGGTCCGAGAGCCGGGGATGTCACCGTCGGTCGGATGCGCCGAGCTCGGCAGCCGAGGACACGACGACCACGCTGCGTCTCGCCCCGGACGCCCGGACGTTCGAGGTCGCCGTGGTCCCGGGGCCCGTCGTGGACGGTGCGGTCCCGGCTCGGGTCTAACCGGTGCTCGGCGGGACGATCCGTCGGACGAACCGCACGACGGCCTCGCTGAAGGCGTCGTTGTCGTCGCCCGCGGCCGTGTGGCCGGCGGATCGCAACTCGGTGACCTCGGCGTGGGGCACCCGCTCCCGGAACGCGGCGAGCACTTCGTCGGGGACCACGTCGGAGAGCATGCCGCGGACCAGCATGATCGGGATCCGGAGCCGCGCGGCGGCGTCGTCGAGGTAGTCGGTGGGGATGCGGGCGACGGTCTCCGGGGCGATGACGTTCGGGTCCCAGTGCCAGTACCACCGACCATCGGCCCGGCGACGCAGGTTCCGCTTGAGGCCCTCGACGCTGCGCGGGCGGCGTCGGTGCGGCAGGTACCCGGCGACGGCGTCGGCGGCGTCGTCGAGGGAGTCGAACCCGCTGATGCCGCTGCGCATGAACGTGCGGATACGGCGACTGCCGCCACGGTCGTAGCGGGGCACCACGTCGACGAGGACCAGCGCGGACACCTCGTCGACACCCCATCGGTCGGCGACGGCGATCCCGGTCAAGCCGCCCAGGCTCGCGCCGATCAGCGTGACCGGCCCACCGAGGGAGTCGATGACGCGGTGGACGTCCTCGGCGAGGAGGTCCATGTCGTAGTGCCCGTCGGGCGACCATCCGCTGTCACCGTGGCCGCGGCAGTCGAGGGTCACCACCCGCAGACCGGCCGCAGCCAGATGATCACCGGTCCGCTTCCACGAATGGCGGGTCTGGCCACCACCGTGCAGCAACAGTGCCGTCGCGGGCCAGGGTGCGTTCGGGGTCCAGCGGTCCCCGACGAGTTCGACTCCCCCGACCCCGTCGAACCGCACCGTGTCGATCCGAGCGGGCTCCGACGGTGAGGGGGTCCCGTCGGACCCACCCAGCACACCCAGCTGCGGAACGTTACCCGTGCTCACGGGAAAAGCGTACGCGTGCGGGGTCGAACCGGCCCGGGGGTGTCGGAGTGCAGAACTGAAACCATTGTCAGAAATCGTCGATCGCGGGTAACCTCACTTATGTCGGCCGCCGAGGGTGTGGTCGTGTCATGCCCGCACAGTGAGAGGTAGCGATGAAGCGCCTGGTCTTCGAGTCCGAGCACGAGCAGCTGCGCGCGTCCGCACGCGCCTTCGTCGACCGCGAGGTGCTGCCGCACGCCGACCAGTGGGAGGCCGACGGCATCATCGACCGCGAGGTCTTCAAGAAGGCCGGCGAAGCGGGACTCGTCGGCTTCTACATCCCCGAGGAGTACGGCGGCTCGGGGATCGACGACTTCCGGTTCAACGCGGTCGTCATCGAGGAGATGGTCCGCGCCGGTTCGCGTGCACCCGGGCTGACCCTGCAGAACGACATCGTCGGTCCGTACCTGACCAACCTCTGCACCGACGAACAGAAGCAGCGGTGGCTGCCGGGCTTCGCCGCCGGCGACATCATCGGCGCGATCGCGATGACCGAGCCCGGCGCCGGCAGTGACCTGGCCGGGATCAGGACGTCCGCGGTCAAGGACGGCGACCACTGGGTGCTCAACGGGTCGAAGACCTTCATCTCGTGCGGCATCAACTCCGACCTGGTCATCGTCGTCACCCGTACCGATCCCGAGGCCGGACACAAGGGATTCACCCTGCTCGCCGTCGAGCGCGGCATGGACGGTTTCGAGCGCGGACGCAACCTCGACAAGATGGGCCAGCACGCCCAGGACACCGCCGAGCTGCACTTCGACGACGTCCGCGTGCCCGAGACCAACGTCATCGGTGAGGTGGGCCGCGGCTTCTACCACCTCATGCACAACCTGCCGTCGGAGCGTCTGGCCATCGCGGTCGGTGCGGTGGCCACGGCCCACGAGGCCTTCTCGATCACCACCGACTACGTGCGCGACCGCAAGGCGTTCGGGCAGTCGATCGGGTCGTTCCAGGTCAACCGCCACAAGCTGGCAGAGATCGCGACCGAGCTCGACGTGGCGCGGGGGTACGTCGACCGCAGCATCCAGGCGATGGTCGACGGGGAGCTGACCGCCGTCGACGCCGCCAAGGCGAAGTGGTGGACCACCGAGTTGCTCAAGCGCATCGTCGACACCTGTGTGCAGCTCCACGGTGGGTACGGCTACATGGCCGAGTACCCCATCTCACGGCTCTACACCGACGTGCGGATCGAGACGATCTACGGCGGGACCACGGAGATCATGAAGGACATCGTGGGGCGTGACCTGGGTTTCTGAGGCGCGGTCCGGGAACTCTCACCCACCCCTCACGGCGCACTCAGGATGCTCGTGCATCCTGGATGCACAGAAGTGAATGTTCTGTCGGGGGTCTCGACAGCCGGGCGGGGGCATCCGGCCGGAAGGCAGGTGTGCGGAGATGAGTGTTCTCCTCATCGCCGTGATCGCGACCGTCGTCGTCGTGTGGGGCACAGTTGCGGTGGGCGTCTCGCTGCTCGTGGGGCGGGCCATCTCGCTCGCGGAGAAGCGTGCTGTGGACGAGGCGTCGAGTTCCGACGAGCGGGTCCTCGTCGATCAGCCCTGATCCGTGGGCTGTCCCGACCACATCCGTCGCGTCGCCCGGCTAGTCTGAGCCCGCGCGGGGGCGAGGGGATGAAGCATGGTCAACGACGGGTGCTGGTCGACCGTCATCTGTACCGCGGCCGAACGGGCCGCGCTGGGGGACACGAGCGTCAGTGGATGGGTCGTCGACTGTCGTCTGAGCATCGGTCACCGTGGTGACCACGCCAGCGACGCCGAATCCGTGCCCCGCTTCGACCGCCGCCTCTGGATCCAGTGGAACGACGCCGACGCCCACGCACAGTCGTTGATCGAGCGGAATCCCTGCGCCGTGCCCGCGGCCACACCGTGCATCCTGTTCGAGGGGCACCCCGGCGCCCACTGGTTCGCGCCGAGCAACGGCCACGCGCACCGTCCGGCGCCGCCCCCGCAGGCGCCACCCCCGATCTCTGCGGCACCGAGCAGTGCCGACATCCCCCGGCAGAGCGCCCTCGACCTCGCCACCGACGTCCCGTCGATGCGCAACCGCGCGGTCCGCACCCCGGGGCTCGACGGACCACACCCGGACACGCAGGCCCCGACCGGACGCCACGGCGGCCCCCACCGCGAGGTCGACGACGCGCAGGACCGGTCTCCTGTCGCGTCGCCGACCGACCCCGCGGTGGTCGCCGCGCTGGACGATGTCGTCGCCGCGCTGGCGCGCCTCGCCGACCTGCTGCGCGCCCCGCGCGGCCGTCGCGCACGGGACGCCTGACGCCCGACCGACGCGGTGGCGGGCCTCCCGGTTCAGACGGTGTGGGTGAGGAGGAACAGACCGCCGGCGAGCGCGCCGCCGATCAACGGTCCGACGACAGGAACCCACGCGTAGTTCCACTCGAGGCTGCCCTTGCCGCGAATGGGCATGAGTGCGTACGCGATCCGCGGGGCGAGGTCACGCGCCGGGTTGATCGCGTACCCGGTCGGCCCGCCCAGGCTGTTGCCGATCACCAGGACGACGAACGCGACGCCCGCATACCCCAGACCGGAGTTGCCGAGATCGAGGGCACCGCCGTCCTGGGAGAGGGCCGGTGACCGCAGGATCCAGAACACCAGCACGAACGTGCCGATCACCTCGGTGACGGTGTTCCAGAAGTGGTTCCGCACCTGCGGGCCCGTGCAGAAGATGCCGCGGGTGTTCTCCGGGTGCGGATCGGCGTCGAAGTTCTTCTTGTAGGCCAGATAACACAGCATGGCCCCGATGAACGCGCCGATCATCTGCGCGCACATGTAGATCGGCACCTGCGACCACGGCGTCTTGTCCGCGATCGCCAACCCGAGGGTGACCGCCGGGTTCAGGTGTGCGCCGGACTTCCACGCGATGGACGCACCGGTGAACACCGCCAGACCCCACCCGAAGTTGATGAACAGGCCCCCGCTGTTGTGGAAACCGGACTTCACCAGGTTGTTGCCCGCGACGACGCCGGCACCGAGAAGGATCAGCACCGCGGTGCCGATGATCTCCCAGAGCCATATCTGGCCGTCGCTGATGGCGGTCACGCGGAGACGTCCGCGACGGCGGACGACCCACGGACACCGGGTGCGCCGAGCCGTGCGGCGTCGGCGGTCTGGTCGTCGGGCTGACGCTGCGACTCGATCTCGGCGTCGACCCGCGCCTGGTAGTTCCGGATCTCCTTGTCGCGCTGCTCGGCCGACCATCCGAGCGGCCCGGCGACGATGTCCGCGACCTCGACCGCCGCGCTCTTGCCGCGGTCGGCGGTCTCGATGGACACACGGGTCCGACGCGCCAGGATGTCCACCATGTGCAGTGCACCCTCGTGCGTCACCGCGTAACGCACCTCGGCGCCCAGGTACCGGTCGTCGGTGGACGCGAGCGGTCGACCCAACTCCGGCTCCGCCTCGATGATCTCGAAGATCTCCGAGATCGCGCTGCCGTACCGATGCAGCAGGTGCTCGATGGTGGCGACGGGCAGGTCGTGCTCGTTGGCCAGGCGCACACGCGCCTCCCACAGCTCGTCGTATCCGTCGGCGCCGACGAGGGCGACCCGATCTGTTCGCGACGGCTCCACCCCGCGACGACCCGTGCCGCGCAGACCCTGCACCGCGGCGTCGATGGCATCGGCGGCCATCACCCGGTAGGTGGTGTACTTGCCGCCCGCGATCACGGTGAGACCCGGTGCGGCCGGGACGACGGCGTGCTCCCTCGAGAGCTTGCTCGTCTGGTCCGACTCACCGGCGAGCAACGGCCGCAGTCCGGCGTAGACACCGACGATGTCGTCGCGTGTCAGCGGCTTCTCCAGCATGACGTTGACCTCGCCGAGGATGTAGTCGAGATCGGCACTGCTCGCGGCGGGATGGGCGAGGTCGAGGTTCCACTCGGTGTCGGTGGTGCCGATGATCCAGAAGTCGTCGCTCCACGGACACGGGATCACGAACAGCAGGCTCTTCTCGGTCTCGGTGATGAGGCCGACGGCCGAGTCGATGCGGTCGCGGGGGACCACGATGTGGACGCCCTTCGATGCCTTGACACGCAACGCGCTCGTGCCACCCAGGATGTCCTGGAGCTCGTCGGTCCACACGCCCGCGGCGTTGACGACATGCTTGGCCCGGATCTCCACCTGCTCACCGGATTCGAGGTCCTCGACGCGGGCACCGACGACGCGGTCGCCCTCACGCAGGTAGTCCGTGACACGAGCGCTCGAAGCACACAGCGCACCGTAGGTGGCCGCGGTGCGCGACAGCATCATCGTGTGCCGCGCGTCGTCGACCTGACCTTCGTAGAACAACACGCCGCCGCGGATGGTGCCGCGCTTGGCGCCGGGGAAGATCGAGAACGTCTTCTTCTTGCCGATGTGCCGGAGGTGATGGGGCACACCGCGTCCCGCGCCGAGGAGGTCGTAGAACCCGATGCCGGCGCCGGCGTAGGCCCGGTCGTACACCGGGGTGACCAGCGGGAAGACGAACTCCACCGGACGGACGAGATGCGGTGCGACGGTGTTCAGCATGAGCTTGCGTTCCCGCAACGCCTCGAAGACAAGCGAGAAGTTGAGCTGCTTGAGGTAGCGCAGGCCGCCGTGGAACAGCTTCGACGACCGGCTCGAGGTGCCGGCGCCGTAGTCGATGGCCTCCACGAGGCCGACGCGCAGGCCGCGGGTGGCGGCGTCGAGGGCGGCGCCGCCGCCGACGACACCCCCGCCGATGACGAGGACGTCGAGTTCGTCAGCCGCCATCGACGACAGTGCGCCGCGGCGTGATTCGGGGTCGAGTGCAATGGGGTGCACGGTCATGCGGGAGTTCTCCTGATGATCAGATGTGAGTGGGATGACGGTGTGGCGATCACACGTCGACCCAGTCGAGGGTGCGGGTGACGGCCTTCTGCCAGCGGCCGTAGTAGTCGGCACGCTCGTCGTCACTCCAGTGCGGCTCCCAGCGGGAGTCCTCTTTCCAATGGGTCTCGAGCTCGTCGGTGCTCTCCCAGAACCCGACGGACAGTCCGGCCGCGTAGGCGGCGCCGAGTGCGGTGGTCTCGGCGACGACCGGTCGGCTCACCGGGATGCCGAGCACGTCGGACTGGATCTGCATGCAGAGGGAGTTCGCGGTGACACCGCCGTCGACGCGCAGCACCTCCAGCTTCACGCCGGAGTCCTTCTCCATCGCATCGGCGACGTCGCGGCTCTGGTAGCAGATGGATTCGAGTGTGGCGCGGGCGATGTGCGCGTTGTTGTTGAAGCGGGACAGTCCGACGATGGCACCGCGGGCGTCCGACCGCCAGTAGGGCGCGAAGAGCCCGGAGAACGCGGGGACGAAGTACACGCCGCCGTTGTCGGGGACCTCGCGGGCGAGCGATTCGCTCTGTGCGGCGCCGGAGATGATGCCGAGCTGATCGCGCAGCCACTGCACGGCAGAACCGGTCACGGCGATCGACCCCTCCAGGGCGTACACGGGTGGCTGATCGCCGAACTGGTAGCAGACGGTGGTCAGGAGCCCGTTCTTCGACCGCACCAACTTCTCACCGGTGTTGAGCAGCAGGAAGTTTCCCGTGCCGTAGGTGTTCTTTGCCTGTCCGGGGGAGAAGCAGACCTGCCCGACCATCGCGGCCTGCTGGTCGCCGAGCGCGCTGGCGATCGGCACCTCGCCGGCGAGCGGACCCGTGCGGGTCGTGTGGCCGTAGGGCTCGGTCGGCGACGACGGGACGATCGTCGGCAGCATGGATCGGGGGATGTCGAAGAGTGCGATGAGCTCGTCGTCCCAGTCGAGGGTGTCCAGGTTCATCAGCATGGTGCGGCTGGCGTTGGTCACGTCGGTGACGTGCACACCACCGTCGATCCCGCCGGTGAGGTTCCAGATCACCCAGGTGTCGATGGTCCCGAAGAGAGCGTCGCCCGCCTCGGCGTCGGCACGCACACCGTCGACGTTCTCGAGGATCCACTGCGCCTTGCCCGCGGCGAAGTACGTGGCGGGCGGGATGCCGGCCTTCTGCCGGATTACGTCCCCGGCGCCCGAGCGCTCGAGCGCGGAGGCGATCCTGTCGGTGCGGGTGTCCTGCCAGACGATCGCGTTGTAGTACGGCCGCCCGGTGTTCTTGTTCCACACGACGGTGGTCTCGCGCTGGTTGGTGATGCCCAGCGCTGCGAGGTCACCGGCCTTGAGGTTCTTCTTGCGCAGCCCGTTCTGCAGCACCGACGAGGTGCGTTCCCAGATCTCGATCGGATCGTGCTCGACCCAGCCGGCCTGCGGCATCACCTGCTCGTGCTCGAGCTGGTGGCGCGCGACCTCGGCGCCCTTGTGGTCGAAGATCATGAATCGAGTACTGGTCGTACCCTGGTCGATGGCGCCTACGTAGCTGGTCATGGGTCCTTTTCCGCCGTTGGAATGGATCTGTCAGGCGGTGACATGGATCTCACCGCCCCTCGAACGTATGCACGCCGCCGACCCCTGACGAGGACCGCCGTTCGACATCGTCGAACGCCGATCGACCACGACCCCGTCCGGACTGGGGGTAGCGTCCGCGTCGTGCCCGGTCTCATCCAGTCCGTCGAACGCGCGACCGCGGTGCTGCACCTGCTCGCCGCCCGTGACGAGCCGGTCGCCCTGTCCGAGATCGCCACGGGTATCGGTGTGGCCCGGTCGACAGCGCACGGTCTCGTCCGCACGCTGGTCGCCGGTGGCGTGGTCGACCAGGACGTCCGTACCGGGGACTACAGCCTCGTCGTCGACGCCCTCCTCCCGCGACGGGATCGGTGGGACCACAACGAGATCCGCGCCCGGGCACTGAACTGGACCGATGCGCTGGCCTCGCGGACCCGTCTGGCGACACAGGTGACCGCGGTGCGCGGCGGCGAGATGGTCGTCGTGCACGACGTCCTCGGATCCAGTGTCCGCGGCGGTGGGCAGGCGGCGGGGACGCCGGATCGTCCCTTGCCGACGGGCTCGACACCGCCGGTGCACGTCACCGCCTTCGGCCGCGTCCATCTCGCCCACGACGCCCACCTCGCCCGCGTGACGTTGGCGACGGACCTGCCGGCGCACACCGCCCGCACGATCACCGACCCGGACGCGCTCGCCCAGTCGCTCGCGCGGGTGCGCGAGGACGGGTGGTGCTGTGTGGTGGGTGATCACATCCACGATCTGGCGACGCTCGCCGTTCCGGTCCGGGACAACACGGGGACGGTGATGGCCGTCGTCGGCGTGACGGGTGCGACCGCCCGGATCTGCGGGCGGGGCTCGGAACCGCAGCGCACCGTCCTCGATCAGGTCGTCGCCGCCGGCCGATCGATCTCGCGCGAGTTCGGACACGGTCGACGACCATGAGCACGCACCACGTGGTCGCCATCGACCAGGGCACGACGTCGACACGATGCATCGTGTACGACCGCGGTGGCGCCATGGTGTCGGTCGCCCAGCGACGTCACCACCAGTACTTCCCCCGGCCCGGCTGGGTGGAACACGACGCCGCCGAGATCTGGTCGATGGTGCGCGCCCTGTTGCCCGAGGCGCTGCGCTCGGCAGGCGTCACCCGTGAGCAGATCGTGGGGGTCGGCATCACCAACCAGCGGGAGACGGCGGTGATGTGGGATGTGCGGACAGGTCGGCCGCTGCACCGGGCGATCGTCTGGGAGGACACGCGCACGACGAGCCTCATCGAGGAGATGCGCGAGCGCGGTCACGCGGACGACATCGCCCGGCGCAGCGGTGCACCCCTGTCGAACTACTTCTCCGCGCCCCGCCTGCGCTGGCTGCTCGACGAGGTCCCGGGAGCGCGCGACGCCGCCGCGGCGGGTCACGTCCTCGTCGGGACGATGGACTCCTGGCTGGTGTGGAACCTCACCGGTGGACCCGAGGGCGGGCTCCACGTCACCGACCCGACGAACGCCGGTCGCACCATGCTCATGGACATCGCGACCGGCCGGTGGGACCCGGATCTGTTGGCGGCGTTCGACATCCCCGAGACGGTGCTGCCGGAGATCCGCCCGTCGCTGTCCCGGGTGGGCACCACCGTCGACCCGGTGCCGGGACTCGCGATCACCACGGTCATCGGGGACCAGCAGGCCGCGTTGGTCGGCCAGACCGCGTTCGAGCCCGGGGAGTCCAAGTACACCCTCGGGACGGGTGGGTTCCTGTTGTTCACCACCGGTCGGGAGATGGTCCGGTCGGTCAACGGGCTGATCACCACCGTCGCCTTCCAGATGGAGGGTGAGCCCCTGCACTATGCGCTCGAGGCGTCGAACCCCACGGCGGGCGCGCTGGTGGAGTGGATCCGCGAGAACCTCGGCCTGATCGACACCGCCGCGGAGATCGAGACGTTGGCGACCACGGTCGAGGACAACGGCGGCTGCTACATCGTCCCCGCGTTCTCCGGACTCCACGCCCCGCGGTGGGTCTCCTCCAGCCGCGGGTTGATCGTCGGTCTCACCGCCTACGTGAACCGCGGCCACCTGGCCCGGGCAGCGTTGCAGACCAACGCCTTCGGCGCGCACGCGATGGTGACCGCGGTCAACGACGACCTGGTGGCCGCGGGTGCGACGACCCGTCTGTCGACCCTCGTCGTCGACGGCGGCATGACGGCGAACAACCTGCTGATGCAGATGGTGGCCGACGTGTGCGGGCTCCCCGTCGTGCGGCCCCGGATGGCCGAGGCGGTCGCGTTGGGCGCGGCATACGGGGCGGGACTCACCGCCGGGCTCTGGGCGGACCGGGCGGAGCTGCGGCACAACTGGCAGCCCGCGGCGCGGTGGACGCCGGCGCTCCCCGACGACGAACGTCGACGACTGATCGGGAACTGGGAGTCGGCGGTCGATCTCGCCGCCCGCTGGTCACCGAGCTGACCCGGCGCGACCGCCGCGCGCTTTGTCCGATCCGTCGGTGGGCCGTGGAACCCCTCCGCCGCAACGCTTGTCGACGGTCGGTCGAGTTCGCGTAACGTCGGGTCATGACCGTCGACAAGACCCATCCCGACTCCCGACGCCAGGGTGGCTGGCTGCCCGCCGAGCAGGACGACCTCGAAGAGTGGTTGCGCGGACATCGCGACAAGGCCGACTCGAGGACCGATCGGGAGTGGCATCCGGTCATGACGGAGTTCCAGCAACTGATCGATGCGGACCCGGTCGTGCGGATGTACCTGGAGAAGATGATCGCGCAGGTCCCCTCGGGCCGGGCCTATCGGGATCGCCACATCCACGACCTGCCGCAGCTGCTGCGTCTGATCGACGAGGTCCTCACGGTGGCCCCGGAATTCGGCCCGAATGCCGTCGTCACCCCGCTCGGCGCGATCCTCGACTGGTCGATGGGGACCGAGGCAGGGCACGCGGCGTTCCGTGACCCGCGGATCAACGCCATGCTGGAGAAGCTGTTGGGGGCGTGGTGCGAGTTCCTCAGCGGTCCCGAGTCCCGCTACGTCCTCGACGATTCCCCGTCGGGCTGGCTCTGCGCGGACGCCCGCGAGAAGATCGGGTTCGACGAGTTCGTCCACGACCCCGACGACGAGCACGCCGGGTTCACGTCGTGGAACGACTTCTTCACCCGCACGTTCAAGCCCGGGGCACGCCCTGTCGCGGCGCCCGAGGACGACTCGGTGATCGTCAGCGCGTGTGAGTCGACGCCCTATCGCATCAGCACCGATGTGTCACTGCGCGAGGACTTCTGGGTGAAGGGGCAGCCGTATTCGCTCGTCGACCTGCTCGACAACGATCCCTCCGTCGACGAGTTCGAGGGAGGCACGGTGTACCAGGCCTTCCTCAGCGCCTTCAACTATCACCGGTGGCACAGCCCGGTCGCCGGGACCATCGTGCGCACCCACCTCGTCGACGGCACCTACTTCTCGGAGGCGGACGGGCAGGGCGACGCACTGCAGCCGACCTTCTCCCAGTCCTATCTCGCCCACGTCTCGGCGCGCGCGATCATCGTGATCGACGCCGACAACCCGGCCATCGGCCGGATGGCGTTCGTCGCGGTCGGGATGTCGGAGGTCTCGTCCTGCCTGATCTCCGACGCCGTGCGACCCGGTGCGCACATCGGCAAGGGTGACGAACTCGGGTACTTCCAGTTCGGCGGGTCGACCCACTGCCTCGTGTTCCGGCCCGGTGCGATCAGCGAGTTCTCCCTGTCGGCCGTCCCGCAGACCAATGACTCGCAGGCCCCGCTGGTCCTGGTGAACTCCCACCTCGCGACGGCGACCGGGTAGCGCGGCCGGACGTCCCACGTCACTCGGTCGGCGTGAGGTGGGATGCGATCGAGCGCCTGAGCCACGTCGTGAAGCGGCCGCAATCCCACGCGCGGTCGACGGTGAAGTAGCGGTACGTCTGCGGACTGGTGAGGTAGCTCAACACGTCGGCGAACTCGCCGACGTCCTCGGCGCCGACGAGCCCCCGCTGGACGAACCACACGCTGCCGGTGTGGATGTCGTCGAGCCGACGCAGTTCGCTGCGCTCGAGCTCCTGTCCGATCGACGGGTCGGAGTCGGCCGCGAGCGTGGCGGCGTGGAATGTGTCCGCGATGCGGGAGTTGGCGGTCACGATGTGATCGACGTAGCGGTCGAGCGCGCGGTCGGTGTCGGGATCGGCCATGATCGCCGCGAACTCCGGCCGTGCGAGCAGCGAGACGAACTTCTCGTCGCCGGTGAACGCCCGCTCGAGAACCGCGGTCATCAGTGACGCCTTGCTGCCTGCGAGATGCACCGATTGCACCGACACGCCGGCGGCGTCGGCGATCTGCTTGAGGGTCGTCGCGGAGTAGCCGCGTTCGACGAACAGGTGGTGGGCGGCGTCGAGGATCCGGGTGCGGGTCTGCGCAGCCGTGGCGGCTCGTCGGGTGGAGACGTAACTGCGCTTGACCATGTCCTCCCACCCCCTGTGTCGGTCCGGCCGCTGCTCGTTCCTACCACCCGTCGGCCCACTGAATCGAGTGTGACGACATACTATCGAAATAGGGGGTCGTGAAGGGAGTCGCGCGTGGCGCGGATCGTGTTGTGCAGCCCGCCGTTGCAGGGTCACGTGAGTCCGATCGTGCGTATCGGTGGGTACCTGCTCGAGGCGGGTCACGAGGTCACCATGATCACCGGTTCACGCTTCGCCGAGGTCGTCGAGCGTGCCGGTATGACGGTGGTGGCGCTGACCGGTGCCGCCGACTTCGACGAACGCGACCCCGACTCGTTCACCCCGGAGGCGGCTCACCTGTCCGGCCTCGCGTTGTCGCGGCATCAGGTGATGGGCACGTTCGTCGAACCCATCACCGACCAGGCTCGCGTCCTCGCCGCCGTCATGGACGGCGCCACCGTCGACCATGTGTTCGTCGATGCGACCTTCGCCGGCGTGATCCCGCTTCTCGGACGACCTCCGGGCACGCGCCCGCCCGTGCTGGGCCTGGGGACCCTGCCCCTCGCGCAGCGCAGTGTCGACGTCCCGCCGTACAACAGCGGCATCCCGTTTCGCTCCGGATACGCGGCTCGCCTGCGCAATCGGGCCGCACATCAGCTCGTCGAACGGGTCCTGTTCCGATCGGTGCAACGCGCCGCGGAGAGTCGCGTGGCGCAGGCGGGCGGCCACCTGCGGTTCGGGGTCCTGGACCTGTCGCGGGCATTCGATCGCTTCGTCCAGCTGTGCCCGGCCGAATTCGAGTACCCGCGGAGGGATCTCTCGTCGAACCTGGTCTTCGGTGGTGCCGTGGGGGCCACGCCCCGCGGCGGATCGGCGCCGCCGTGGTGGGCCGAGGTGGAGGGGTCGGGGTTGCCCGTCGTCCACGTCACCCAGGGCACCCTGGACAACCACGACCTCGGTCAGCTGGTGGAGCCGGCTCTCGTCGCTCTCGCAGGTGAGGACGTGCACGTGATCGTCTCCACCGGTGGCGCTCCTGTGGACACCGTCCGTGTCCCGCTGCCCGACAACGCGATCGTCGTCGACGACATCGACTACACGGTCCTCTTGCCGCGCACCGCGGTACTGGTGACCAACGGTGGATACGGCACCGTGCAGCAGGCCCTGATGAACGCGGTGCCGGTGGTCGTCGCTCCCGGTGGGGAGGACAAGCCCGAAGTCGCCGCGCGGGTGAGCCATTTCGGGGTCGGGACCGATCTGGGGACCCGCCGCCCGACCCCGGAGCAGGTGCGTACCGCAGTCCGACGGGTCCTGTCCGACCCGTCGATCGCCGATCGGGTCCGGCGTCTCGCCGACGCGGCGTCCGGCTACGACCCCATGGAGACCGTGTGCCGTGCCGCAGGGGTGAGCGGTCCACGGCGGTGACGGGCCTGGTGTCACATCGCTAGAGTGCCACTCTAGCGAAAATAGGTCGCTCCGGACGGCGGGGAGCAGACATGCGGCGTGCACGACGGTGTGCTGCAGACCCCCGCGGGCCCCGTCGCTGCAACCGGGCGACCCGTCGAGTTCCGCTGGAGCGCGACATATCTCGTCGACGGGCTCGCGCTGAGGTCTGAGCACCTCTACTTCGACCAGCTCGATCTCCTCACGCAGCTGGGTCTGATGTCGTCGTGACCCGGGGCCCGGCCCGGCGGGCGGGCGTGGGGTACGTCCGCCGGGTACTACCCCCCGGGGGTAGCGGGACGGCCTGATCGCGCGTATACCTGGTGGGGGTATCCAGAAGACACCACCAGGGAGCGACATGGCCGAGGGCACCGGGCAGCACGGGTACATCCACCGCAAGGACGACTACCTGAAGCGCCTGCGCAGGATCGAGGGTCAGGCGCGGGGACTGCAGCGGATGGTCGACGACGAGGCGTACTGCATCGACATCCTCACCCAGGTCACCGCCATGACCAAGGCGCTGCACGCCGTCAGTCTGGGCCTCCTCGAGGAGCACATGGGTCACTGCGTCGTCGACGCGGCCCGTGAGGATCCGGAGCTCGGTCAGGCCAAGGTCACCGAGGCGATGGATGCCATCACCCGTCTCGTCCGTTCCTGAGAACCGCCACCCCCGTCGAGAGGACTTCACCATGAGCGTCAGCATCTACACCGTCACCGGCATGACCTGCGAGCACTGCGTGCGCGCCGTCACCGAGGAGGTCGCCGCGATCCCCGGTGTGACCGAGGTCGACGTCGATCTCGCCTCGGGCGGTCTCACCGTCCACGCCGACGCCGAGCCGGATCGGGCCGCGGTCGCGGCGGCGGTCGACGAGGCGGGCTACGAGCTGACGTCATGACGTCCACGGCCGGTGACACCACGACCAGGGGTGACACCACGTCCGAGACGTCGACGACAGCGCGCTTCGACATCGAGGGCATGACATGCGCGTCGTGCGCGGCCCGGATCCAGCGTCGGCTCAACAAGATCGACGGTGTGGAGGCGACGGTCAACTTCGCGACCGCCAGTGCCCGGGTCGACCATCCTGCCGACGTCACCGTGTCCGACCTCGCGGGCCAGGTCTCCGCGGCGGGGTACCGCGCTGTCGTGCGCGACGAGCAGGGGTCGTCCGCGCCGCCGACGACGGAGGATCACGAGCTCGGCGGCGCCCACATCTCCCCTCGGGGTGACGCCGCCGATCTCCGCCGACGCCTGTGGATCTCGGCCGCACTCGGGATCCCGGTGATCGCGCTCGCGATGATCCCGGCGCTGCAGTTCGACAACTGGCAGTGGCTGTCGCTCACCCTCGCCGCACCCGTGGTCGTCTGGGGTGCGTGGCCGTTCCACCTGGCCACGGTCCGCAACGCGCGCCACGGTGCCACCACGATGGACACACTCGTGTCCATCGGCATCGGCGCCGCGTTCGGGTGGTCGCTCTACGCGCTGTTCCTCGGTCACGCGGGCATGCCTGGCATGCGTCACGGGTTCTCGTTCGCTCTCGACCGCGGCGACGCGTCGTCGTCGATCTACCTCGAGGTCGCGGCCGGCGTCACGGTGTTCCTGTTGGCGGGGCGCTACCTCGAGGCCCGGTCGACGCGTGAGGCGGGCGCCGCCATGCGCGCGCTCGCGGAGGTCGGTGCCAAACAGGCGACGCTGCTCGTCGACGGTCGGGAGCGGACGGTGGCGGCCGACGAGGTCGCCGTCGGGGACCTCGTCGTCGTCCGTCCCGGCGACAAGATCCCCGTCGACGGTGTGGTCGAGGACGGCCGCTCGTCGGTCGACGCGTCCGTCGTGACCGGTGAGTCGGTGCCGGTCGACGCGGGTCCGGGCGACCGGGTCGTCGGAGCGTCCATCGTCGTCGACGGCACCCTGACCGTGCGCGCCACGACCGTCGGTGCGGACACCCAGATCGCGCAGATCGCCCAGCTGGTGCAGCGTGCGCAGGAGGGCAGTGCCGGACTGCAGCGCGTCGCCGACACGATCTCCGCGTTCTTCGTCCCCGTGGTGCTGGTCCTGTCGATCGTGACGTTGGTGGCATGGCTCGTCGCGGGCGGCGGTGCGGCGGCGGCGTTCACCGCCGCGGTGGCCGTCCTGATCATCGCCTGCCCCTGCGCACTCGGTCTGGCCACACCCACCGCCCTGATGGCCGGGACCGGACGAGGCGCTCAACTCGGTGTCCTCATCCGTGGACAGGAGGCACTCGAACGCGCCGGCCGCATCGACACGGTCGTACTCGACAAGACCGGGACGGTGACGACCGGCGTCATGACACTCGTCGACGTCGTCGCCGCTCCCGGCGTCGACCGCGACGAGGTGCTGCGGGTCGCCGGGGCCGTCGAGGCGAGGTCGGAACACCCGATCGCCCGAGCGATCACCGCCGGTGCCCGTGGTCGCCTCGGCGCCGACCTCCCGCCCGTGGAGGACTTCTCGTCCGAGCCGGGCCGAGGCGTCACGGCCGTCGTCGCCGGCAGCACTGCCCTCGCGGGCCGGGTGACGTGGCTGCGTGATTCGGGCATGACCGTCGACGACACCCTGAGCGGCGCTGTCGTCTCCGCCGAGGAGTCGGGCGCCACCGCGATCGGCGTCGGATGGGACGGCGTCGCGCGCGGTGTGCTGGTCGTGTCCGACGAGGTCAAGGAGTCGTCGCGGGACGCAGTCGCCCGGTTCCGCGACCTCGGCCTCACGCCGGTCCTGCTGACCGGTGACAACGAGGGCGCCGCACGCTCCGTCGCGGCGTCGGTCGGCATCGACCGGGTGATCGCGGGGGTGCTGCCCGCGGACAAGGCCTCGATCGTCGAGTCGCTGCAGGCCGAGGGGTCGCGCGTGGCGATGATCGGCGACGGTGTGAACGACGCGGCAGCTCTCGCCACCGCCGACCTCGGACTGGCGATGGGCACCGGCACCGACGCGGCGATCGAGTCGTCGGACATCACGGTCATGAACGGTGACCTGTCGTCGGCGGTCGACGCGGTCCGTCTCGCCCGGGCGACGCGGAGAACCATCCACGGCAACCTGTTCTGGGCCTTCGCCTACAACCTCGCCGCACTGCCCCTCGCGGCGGCCGGGTTGCTCAACCCGATGTTCGCGGGGGCGGCGATGGCGTTCTCGTCGGTCTTCGTCGTGACCAACAGCCTGCGGCTGCGACGGTTCCGATAGCGCACAGACGACGGGCCCGGGGCGAGTACCCCGGGCCCGTCGTGCGCGTCGCGGTGACTTCTCAGTCGACCCGGGTCGCCTTCTTCGGGGTGGACAGGTGGACCTGGAAGCGGGGACGGACCTCGCTGCCGGGCAGCGCGGCGGCGATCTGCTGCTCCGCGCGTCCCACGACCTCCGCGATCTCGGCGAAGTCGCGGGTCGACTCGGCCTCGACGGTGACCTCGAGCATGATGCGCTTGCGGTCGTCGACGGCCCGTGAGCGCGTCGACGTGATGAGGCGGTGGCGCGCGAGATCGTCGGCGACGGCATTCGCGATCTTCGCGGGGCTCACCATCAGGGTTCCGGATGCGTCGCTGCCGGGCAGGACCACGGAGCAGGTCTTGCGGGGACGGCTGTTCATCAGGAGCAGGAGCAGCCCGACGAGGATGCCTCCGACGGCGATCCCGATCAGGACGTACAGCCACCAGCTCTCGTCGGGTGCACGGTCGAACCAGGACAGGTCGATCTTGTCGAGCTGATCGCGGACCTGCTGCACCTTCAGTTCCCAGGCGATCGCCACCGCGCCGACCACGATGAAGACCGCGCCGAGCAGGAACGTGATGAGCCGGTTGACGCCGGCGGGGAACGCGTTCACGAGCGGACCTCCTTGGCTGTCGCGGGGACGGTCTCGGCGGTGGACGAGGAGTCCGGTGTGGTCTTCTCCGACTCCGGGGCCTCGTCGTCCAACGGCTCGGGCATCGTCGGCCTGTCGCTCGCCGGCGGCGGTGTCTGCGATCGGGGGACACGGACGGTCGTCGTCCTGACCCTGACCGAGTGCTTGGGCAGCACGGTGGTGATCGCTGCCGTCACCGCGTCCCGGACCGCGTCGGCGTCGGCGGGTGCCTCGTCGGTGGTGGTGATCCGGGTGATGATCCTGCGCCGCTTCACGGTGCTGGTCGCCTTGGTCACGCCGGCGATCTGTCGCGCCACGGCACTGGCCCGTCGGGCGACGTCACCCTTTCGGGTCCACGTGCTCGGGGCGTAGCCGTCGACGGTGCCCGCCCCGTCGAGCGGGATGTGTGTCCGCGCACGGGGTTTGACGGCGATCCAGAGCAGCAGCAGTCCGACGACGATCAGTGCGATCGCGACAGCCCAGAACCAGCCCTGCCAGGACAGGTCGGCGATCCAGCGCGACGCGGCGGCGATCCACCCCGACCCGCTGATCCATTTCTGGTCCACGCAGATGTCGCGGATGGCGACCCCGCCGAGGGCGATGAGCGCCACCGCGAACAGCGATGTGATCCACACGGCGCCGGGTGTGGCGGTCGGTGGGACGAGCTTCTTCAGTCCGGACGCGGGCCCGGGTTCGGCCGCGCCTGTCGTGTCTGGTGCTGTCATAGCACTCTCCTCTGCGAGCCCTCGTCACCGACGGAGACGTCGGCGACGGTGACGTCCACACGGTGTGGTGTGACGCCGGTGAGACGGCCCAGTTCGGTGTGGACCACGGCCCGCACCTCCTGGCAGAGGGCGGTCACCTGGGTGGGCCAGCGAACGGCGATGTCGACCGTCACGTCCGGATGGGGCCGTGACATGTCGACCGACACCTTCGGGTGCTCCCCGCCGGTGATCAGGCCGAGTGAGCTGCGGTGACGCAGCACGCCCTCGATGGACAGCGCGGCCCGCTTGCCGATGTTCTCCCCGACCCGGTCGTGGATCGTGGTGGTCCCCGGTCCGCCGTCCGGCTCGGTGGGCGGACGGACGGTGAGGTCCGGGCGGGTGACGGGGAGTCGGTCGTCAGCCACGGTTCCGGCTCCGCAGCAGACCGGACAGGTCGATCGTCCCGTCCCGCTGCAGGCCGATGGCCAGGCCGACGGCACCCAGCACGATGGCGAGGATGAACCCGCCGAAGCCGCCGGTGGTGGCTGCGATGGCGAGCAGCAGTCCGACGAGCAGTCCGATGGTGGCGTTGTTGTTCATGGTGTCTCTTTCCGAAGCGGGGAGGGGATGGGTGACGGGTCAGATCTCGAAGTACCGACGGCTCCCGGGGACCGATCGCGGCAGTCGTGTGCGGAGGCGGGTCGCGGTCCTTCTGACCGTGCGGCGGAGCCGGCGTACGCGTCCGGTGGGGCGGACCCGTACCGGAGACGCGGTGGCGATCCGCGGAGGAACCGCGTCGGATGCCGCGAACTCGCGATCCAGGGCGTCCAGCTCGGCCGCGAGCACCTCGGGGTCACCCCCGACATCCGGGTGGTGACGACGGATCAGTGCTCGACGCCGCGAGGCGTACTCGGACGGGACCGGCACGACGGCGTCAGGTCTCGAGCGGGGCCGACGGGGACTCCGTCGGGGCCGGATCGGGATCGTCGCCGGCGATGGACACGTCCTCGACGACGACCGTCATCGGTCGCGAGGCGACCTCTTCGACGGCGCGACGGACGTCCTCGGCGGTGTCCATCACCGCGCGGTCGAGGGTCACCTCGATGTGGACCTCACCGCTGTGGTCGTGCAGTCG
Source organism: Williamsia sp. SKLECPSW1 (assembly GCF_054332755.1). NCBI lineage: Bacteria > Bacillati > Actinomycetota > Actinomycetes > Mycobacteriales > Nocardiaceae > Williamsia > Williamsia sp. SKLECPSW1. The sequence goes on from NZ_JBTGLI010000001.1 coordinate 1,828,930, forward strand.
GACCCCGACGACGCGACGACCCGGCGCGAGCGTGGCCACCTCACCGAACCGACCTGCGTTGAGCCCCGTGACACCGGGGACCGATGCGGCGGCGCTCGCCACCGCATCGGCCAGTTCGGCGTCGGAACTCACTGGACTCGCGGCTCGGCGGTCGACCCGTCCGCGTCGGCGTCGTCGTCCTCGAAGTGGATGTCGTAGACGGCGACGTTGACCTCGGTGACCTCGAGACCGGTCATCTGCTGGATCGAGTTGATGACGTTGGAGCGCACGGCGGCCGCGAGGTCGTGGATCGCCACGCCGTACTCGGCGACCAGGCCCAGGTCGACGGCGGCCTGCTTCTCGCCGACCTCGACCGAGATGCCCTGGGTGATGCTCTGCTGTCCGCCGGGGATGGCCTCACGGACACGGCCGACGATGCGGGCGGCCTGACCGCCCAGGGCGAAGACCCCGTCGATCTCGCGGGCCGCGATGCCGGCGATCTTCGCGACGACCTGGTCGGCGATGGTGGTGCGGCCGTGCTCACCCACGAGGTCGCGGTGCTCCGGCGAGACCTCCTTGCTGGGGCTGACCTTCGCTGCGGTGTCGGTGGTGGTGGTGGTCGAGGTGCTCATCTGCACTCCTTCATGTCAACACATGAGTCGACCGATCGGGTCGACTCGCACGATTCGGATGTACGTGGTCGCGTCGAGTGGATTCCCGTGTCCGGTCATCCGATCGACGCACCTGTGTAGACGGTGGGGAGCGTCCGTCTGCACCATCGATGTGGAGTGATGTGGGTCACAGTGGGATACCGTCGGGTGCACGGCCCGTTGACCAGGTCAGACAGGCGGGTTCAGAGAGCGGGCCCGCCGCCGAACGGAGACGACATGGCGATCGGGGAGCAGGACGCCCGCCGGGAGCGGCCGTTCCAGGGCCGGCTCGCCGACGAGACCGACGAATCGCTCGCCGCGAGTGCGGCCGTCGGGGATCGTGGCGCGTTCGAGGAGCTGGTGCGACGCACCCTCCCGCTTCTCCTTCGCTACGCGCGGCGACTGACCCCGGATGCGCAGAACGCCGAGGACGTCGTGCAGGAGACGCTGGTCGCCGCCTGGAAGGGGCTCCCGAAGTTCGGATTCCAGAGCAGTTTTCGGACCTGGGTCTTCTCCATCGCCCATCGCAAGATCATCGATCTGCGTCGCCGTCGCGTGGACGCCCCGTCTGACGACGAGATGATGATCGCAGTGCCCGACCGTCGGCCCGGCCCGGCCGACACGGCGGTCGGGCGATCGCTGCACGAGGCGCTCGAGGTCGAGCTCGCCGCGTTGACCCCCACCGCCCGCGCCGTATGGTGGCTTCGCGAGATGGAGGGCCTCTCGCACCCCGAGATCGGTGAGATCCTGTCCATCTCGCCCAATTCGGTGCGCGGACATCTCCAGCGCACTCGAGCGCGACTGGCCGAACGGCTCGAGCCCTGGCGCCCCCGTCCCTCGGGACGCGATCGACTGGTGGGCGCGGGTTCCGGTGCATCGCAGGAAGCGGGAGTGTGATGGTCGACATGCAGACCGGGTTCGCCGAACCGCAGACCGAGCCGTGGATCGTCGAGGCGGGTCGTCGTCTCGACCCACCGCCGTCGGACGTCGCGCGGCTGACGAGGAGTGTGGTCGACACCGCGCGTCGCCTCTCGCAGTCCCGGGACGAACTGGCCACCGACGACGGCCTGGTGGTCGTGACCGATCGGGTGGTCCGTCGGCTCATCCTCATGGCGGTGCGCTCCACGGTGCGGCGGCGCGTCGCCGAGGTGACCGTCCGGATCGACGAAGGGCGTGCTGTCGGTGTGCGACTCGGACTCGTCGGGCGCTACACCGACGACCTCCTGTCGCTGGCCGATCAGGTGCGCGACGTGGTCGCGGGACTGCTCGTCGACGTCCTCGGTGCCGATCACGCGGCCGTGGTGGCGTCGTCGATCGACGTCCATTGGACCGACCTGGAGTGACCGCGGTGCGACGCAGGGACCAGAACTAGAACCTGTTCTAGTGACTCGCTACGCTTGATCGAGGCGGCGTCGGCCGACGCCGTCGCGTCGAGTGTCGGAGGTCCCCATGCGCGCCGAGCTTCCCGAGGTGATCCCCGCGTCGTCGGTCGAGTCATGGACGGACGAGGTCGACGTGGTCGTCATCGGATGCGGCATTGCCGGCGGATGCGCGGCGGTCGAGGCCGCGACACACGGCGCCTCGGTGCTCGTCCTCGAACGGGCGGCCGTCGCCGGTGGCACCACCTCCCTCGCCGGGGGCCACTTCTATCTCGGGGGCGGCACGGCCGTGCAGAAGGCCACCGGCCAGGAGGACTCGGCCGAGGAGATGGAGAAGTACATCACCGCGGTGAGCCGCGACCCCGAGCCGGACAAGATCCACGCGTACTGCCAGGACAGCGTCGAACACTTCGACTGGATCGAGTCGCTCGGCTTCGAGTTCGAACGCAGCTTCTTCCCCGGCAAGGCCGTCATCCAGCCCGAGACGCAGGGGCTGATGTTCACCGGCAACGAGAAGGTGTGGCCGTTCTGCGACATGGCGCGCCCGGCGCCCCGCGGTCACAAGGTCCCCGTCGCCGGCGACACCGGCGGCGCCGGGATGGTGATCGATCTGATCGTCGCGCGCCTCGCCGACCTCGGGGTCGGCGTCCGGTACGAGACGGGGGCCCGCAACCTCGTCGTCGACGACTCCGGATCGGTGGTCGGCGTCGCGTGGAAGAGCCTGTCCGACACCGGGTTCATCCGCGCCCGCAGCGTGATCATCGCCGCGGGCGGGTTCGTGATGAACCCGGAGATGGTCGACGAGTTCGTGCCCGCGCTGGCCGAGAAGCCGTACACCCTGGGCAACACGTACGACGACGGCCTGGGCATCCGCCTCGGCGCCTCGGTGGGTGCCGGCCTCAAGCACATGGGCGAGCCGTTCGTGACCGCGCCCGCCTACCCGCCGTCGATCCTCATCACCGGGCTCATCGTCAACAAGCACGGCAAGCGGTTCGTCGCCGAGGACTCGTACCACTCGCGCACGTCCGGCTTCATCCTCGACCAGCCGGACGCCAAGGCCTGGCTGATCGTCGACGAGGCGCACATGGAACGTCCGACGATGCCCCTCATCAAGTTCGTCGACGGCTGGGAGACGGTGGAGGAGATGGAGGCCGCCCTCGGCATGCCGCAGGGCGAGCTGGTCGCCACCGTCGCGCGCTACAACGAGTTCGCCGCACGGGGCGAGGACCCCGACTTCCACAAGAGCGCGGACTGGCTCGCCCCGCAGGACACCGGTCCGTGGGCGGCGTTCAACATGAGTCTGGGTGAGGCGCTGTACGCCGGCTTCACCATGGGCGGACTCGCGACGTCGGTGGACGGCGAGGTCCTCACCGCCGACGGTGCGCGGATCCCCGGCCTCTACGCCGCGGGCGCCGGCGCGGCGAACATCGCGCAGGACGCGAAGGGCTACGCGAGCGGGACACAGCTCGGGGAGGGGTCCTACTTCGGCCGCCGCGCGGGCCGTCACGCCGCCGGCACCCGCTGAGGGCAGCCGGCCACCATCTCCTCGGCTCGACCCCAGCCCGGCTCCGCACAGACGACGAGACCCGGAACCGTCCGAGGACGACTCCGGGTCTCGTTGTGTGGGGTCGATCAGCGCGGAGCAGGACTCCGGCTCATCGGGTCACCGTGTGGGTGATCAGTTCGGGGGCATGAGCACCGAGTCGATCAGGTACACGGTCGCGTTGGCGGTCTTGACGCCACCGCAGATGACCGACGCGTTGCCCGAGCCGACCTTGATGTCGTTGCCCGAACCGGTGACGGTCACGTCCTGGCCCTCGACGGTCTTGTGGGTGCCGTCGATCTCGGAGGGCGACAGCTGACCGGGGATCACGTGGTAGGTCAGGATCTTGGTCAGCAGCTGGCTGTCCGTCTTCAGGGTGTCGACGGTGGCCGCCGGGAGCTTGGCGAAGGCCGCATCCACCGGCGCGAAGACGGTGAACTGGCTGCCGTTCAGGGTGTCGACCAGGTTGACCTGCGGGTTCAGCTTGCCGGAGACGGCAGCGGTCAGCTGGGTGAGCAGCGGGTTGTTGCTGGCCGCGGTCGCGACCGGGTCCAGCGCCATGCCGCTGACCGAGCCGGGGCCCGAGGCGTTCTGCTCGGCGTAGCTCGCGCAGCCGGAGCCGACGAGGTCGGCGGCCGGATCGGCGCTCGCGCCACCACCGGAGGCGGACGAGGACTCGGCAGCCGAGGAGGCGGCCGTGGTGCTCGACGCGGCGGACGAGTCGGAGCTGTCATCGCTGGAACAACCGGCGACGAGGCCCATGGCCAGGCCGACGCCGGCGATGGCGACAGCGAATCGTTGGGTGCGCTTGAGAGCCATTGCTTGAATCCTTCGAGTTGGGGATGTCGGTCGCTATCCATTCGCAACGTACGTGTGGGCGGATGGGTGATGCCCGAAATTTCCGGTATCGAATGTGCGTCTATCGCCCGCTGCGGTCACGAACGGGTAACGCAGGCGTGATCTACATGGGGTGATCCGCGTCATCGGTCCATCCGCGGAGCCGTCGGTGCCGAACTCCTAGCCGACGACATCCGGGCCACGTCCAGAGCGCGGGCCGAGGTCGCCATCGAGTCCGCCCGATGCCCAGCAGCACCCAGCACCCGGAAGGGGTGACACACGTGTCCCGCACAGAGAACGTGATCCGCCGGGCGCTCGCCGGTCTGATAGCCGTGGGCGCCGCACTCGCGGCCGGCGAGATCGTGTCGCTGGCGGTGTCGTCGTTCTCCTCCCCCTACTTCGCGGTGGGTGCGCTGCTCGTCGACAACGCCCCGTCGTCGGTACGGGAGTTCGCGATCCGGACCTTCGGCACCTCCGACAAGGAGGTGCTGCTGACCGGGATGGCCATCGGCATCGCGGTGCTCGCCGTGGTCGCAGGTCTCGTGGAACGCAGGACCAAGCCGTTCGGCTCCGTTCTCGTCGTGCTGTTCGGGATCGTCGGGATCGTGGCCGCGTTCCAGCGCCCGACCGCCGAGGCCACCTACGTCTTCCCGTCGCTCGCTGCGATCGTCGTCGGCGTCGTGGTCCTGCGGGTGCTCTCCGGTTACGTCGGTCGACGCAATGCCGCCGCACCCGAGCAGGACGGTCTCTCGCGACGCGCCTTCGTCGGAGCGGCGGCGACCGCTGCTGTCGCCGCCGGCGCGATCGCGCTGGTCGGCCGGGTGATCGCGAATGCGGGCAACGCCATCTCCGAGCGGGCGTCGCTGAAACTCCCGACCCCGCGCGTGCGGGCCAAGCCGATACCTCCGGGCGCGAACCTCGACATCCCCGGCGTCACCCCGTTCGTCACGAGCAACCAGACGTTCTATCGCATCGACACCGCACTGCAGGTGCCCGAGCTCAAGACCACCGAGTGGCAGCTGCGCATCCACGGCATGGTCGATCGCGAGATGACCCTCGGCTGGGACGACCTCATGGCGATGGAAGCGGTGCAGAAGGTCATCACCCTCACCTGCGTTTCGAACCAGGTCGGCGGTGACCTCGCCGGCAACGCGACCTGGATCGGGTTCCCGATCAAGGACATCCTCGCCAAGGTCGGCGTCAAGCCGGACTCGGACATGCTCTTCTCCACCAGCGTCGACGGGTGGACCTCCGGGACACCGGTGTCGGCGCTGACCGACGGCCGCGACGCGATCCTCGCCGTCGGGATGAACGGTCAGCCGTTGCCCCTGGAGCACGGGTACCCGGTCCGGCAGGTGGTCCCCGGCCTCTACGGCTTCGTCTCCGCCTGCAAGTGGGTGGTCGACTGGGAGCTGACCCGCTTCGACAAGAAGAAGGCCTACTGGACCGAGCGCGGATGGGGCCAGATGGGTCCGATCAAGACCGCGTCCCGCATCGATCGCCCCGCCTCGTTCGCGAACATCCCGGCAGGCGAGGTGGTCATCGCCGGCACGGCGTGGGCGCAGCACCGTGGTATCTCGAAGGTGGAGGTCCGCATCGACAACGGCCCGTGGGAGACCGCGCAGCTCGCCGAGGAGTACTCGATCGACACCTGGCGGCAGTGGTCCTACCGCTGGCAGGCGACGCCCGGCCAGCACACCCTGTACTGCAGGGCCACCGACATGACCGGTCAACTGCAGACCGAGGAACGTACGCCGCCCATCCCGGGTGGTGCCACCGGTTGGCACAACCGGGTCATCACGATCACCTAGGGGGTTGACCATGACGCGCTACTGTCAGCCGTGTGACCGACCGCTCAGCCGCACGACCGGCACCCCCGGCCGCGCCGAGCCGGGACGGTGCGGCGGCCGTCGACGAGCCGACGCGGCTCGTCGACCTGATCCATCGCGTGGCCGCGCAGGACCGGGAGGCTTTCGCGGCGCTCTACGACGCCACCAGTTCCCGTGTGTTCGGGCTGATCAAGCGCGTACTCCGGGATCCGGGGTACGCCGAGGAGACGCTGCAGGAGGTCTATCTGCAGGTGTGGCAGAACGCGCCGAACTATCGCGCGGACATGGGCTCGGTCGTCTCCTGGATCCTGACCATCGGGCACCGTCGTGCGGTGGACCGGGTGCGTTCGGAGGAGGCGTCCACACGGCGCGGGGTGGAGTACTCCGTCTCGTCGCTGACCATCGAGACCGACCTGGTCGTCGACTCGGTGGTGACCCGCGAGGACCGTCGCGCGGTCATCGTGTGCCTGGGCACGCTCACCGACACCCAGCGGGAGAGCATCGAGCTCTCCTACTACGGCGGGCTGAGCTACCCGCAGGTGGCGCAGCGGTTGAACGCCGCGTTGCCGACCGTGAAGTCGCGCATCCGCGACGGGTTGCGACGACTCAAGACATGCCTGGAGAGCTCCGATGAGGGCTGACGACACCACCCGCAGGGACGCCGGCCGCATGGTCGACGACCTGCTCGAGCTCTATGCGATCGATGCGCTGCCCGCCGAGGAGACACAGGCGTTCGAGAACGCGCTGACGGTCCTCGACGAGCCGTCGCGACGGCGCGCCGTCGCCGAGATCCGTCGGACACAGGACGCGGTCGCACGGTGGGCCGCCCAACACGCCGAGGAGCCGGGACCGCAGGCCCGTCGGCGCGTCCTGGCGGCCCTCGACCGTGACCGGGCTGACGGCACCGCGTCGCCGGCACCCGTGGCCCCCGAGGACGAACTGGCCGCGCGTCGCGCGCGTCGCCGCCGCACGGCCGTCGCGATCTCGTCCGCCGCCGCAGCGATCATCCTCGTGGTGGGTGGCGTGCTCATCGGTCGGTCGACGGTCTCGACGCCCGAGCAGCAACCCTCGATCGCGCAGTCCGACCGGACACCGACGCTGCAGTCGGTGATGAGCCGACCCGACGCCGAGGTGCACCGCACCGAGATGGCGGGCATGCCCGGGACCGTCGTGGTGGCGTCGTCACGCAGTGCCGACACCGCCGTCGTCCTTCTCGACGGCGCGCAGCAGCCGCCGACGCAGCGCGTCTATCAGTTGTGGTTGATCGGCAACACGCACAGCCCGCGGTCGGCGGGTCTCGTCGACTCGGTGAGTCCGGAGACGTCGGTGGTGGTCAGGGGCCTCAACGGGTCACGGACCATCGGCATGACCGTCGAACCCGAGGGGGGCTCGACCCAGCCCACCGGTGACGTCCTCGCCGCCGTGACGATCTGACCGGTCAGGTGCTGCGCTGCGAGCGGTAGAGCCGTTCGTACTCGCGCCGCGCGCGGTCGTCCTCTGCCTGCTGACGCGCCGGTTTGAGGTCCGGATCGAGGCCGTGCCTCTCCAGTCGGTGGGCGCGGTTCTGCTTCATGTACGCCGCCGAGTAGATCAACCCCAGGACCAGTCCGAGCGCGACCATCTGCGCCCGCAACCACCACGGGCCGGGGAACAGCATGAACACCACGAAGATGGGGATGAACGGCACCGTCCCGCGGATGAGGTGACGGACGTAGGCGTTGCGGCCGGTGAGGTCCTCGCGGACCCACTCGCGCAGGTCGTCGGGAAGTCTGCGCCCGAACGCGTATCCGATCCACTGCGCGGGTGACGGCCGTCGCCGGGCGCTCACGACAGGTCCTCCGCGGGTGTCTGCAGTGCGGCGCGGTTGAGCTCCCACAGCACGTCGCGCAGCCGTTCGAGTTCGGCGAGCGAGATCCCGAGACGCTCGATCACCGCCGGTGGGACCGCCTCGGCGCGCTCGCGCAACGCGACACCCGACTCGGTCAGCGCGACGTCGAGACGACGCTCGTCGATGTCGGAGCGACGTCGGGTGATCAGTCCCATCGACTCGAGGCGCTTGAGCAGCGGCGACAGCGTCGCCGAGTCGAGGACGAGCGCATCGCCGATCGACCGGACCGACCGCGGCGACTGCTCCCACAGCGCGAGCATCACGAGGTACTGCGGATGCGTCAGCCCCAGCGGTTCCAACAGCGGTCGGTAGATCGTCAACACCGTGCGGTTGGTGACGGCGAGGGCGAAGCACAGCTGACGATCCAGGGCGAGTAGATCACCGGGGTCGGGAGATGATTGCGGCACGATTGGATCGTACACGAACAGTATCCGCACGAACCAGTGCTGGACAGCTGTCTGGACACAGGATCAGTGTGCGCCACCTCATGCTATGTTTCGTGCATCCATCGGCCGCCGATCGCGGCCGTGCCCTCATCCCCGACACCCTGGGCGACCCCCGGCGTGGTGTCGGAGATGCGTCCATCGCTCCGTATGTGAGAAACGGGTGTGTCCATGAGTGTCGGTGTCGTGCGGGAGGTGGCCGAGGGGGAGCGCAGAGTCGCGCTGGTCCCCAAGGTCGTGGCGACGTTGGTCAACAAGGGGGTCGACGTCGTCGTCGAGTCCGGGGCGGGGGAGCAGGCGCTCATCCCCGACGAGCTCTACTCGGAGGCGGGTGCCACCATCGGTGACGCCTGGTCGGCGGACGTCGTGGTGAAGGTGGTTGCCCCGACCGACGACGAGGTCGCGAAGCTGAGGTCCGGTCAGACGCTGATCGGTTTCCTCGCGCCTCGCAATCAGGAGAACCAGATAGGCGCGTTGAAGGCCGCCGGCGTGCAGGCGTTCGCCGTCGAGGCGATCCCCCGTATCAGTCGCGCGCAGGCGATGGACGCGTTGAGCTCGCAGGGCAACGTGTCCGGCTACAAGGCCGTCATCCTGGCCGCCGAGAAGTCGACGCGCTACTTCCCGATGCTCACCACGGCCGCCGGCACGGTGAAGCCGGCGACCGCGTTGATCCTCGGTGTCGGCGTCGCCGGGCTGCAGGCGCTGGCGACCGCCAAGCGTCTGGGCGCCCGCACCACCGGGTACGACGTGCGTCCCGAGGTCGCCGAGCAGGTCAAGTCGGTGGGCGCGCAGTGGCTCGACCTCGGCATCGACGCCGCCGGTGAGGGCGGCTACGCCCGTGAGCTCACCGAGGACGAGCGCGCGCAGCAGCAGAAAGCGCTCGAGGACGCGATCACGGGCTTCGACGTGGTCATCACCACCGCGCTCGTGCCGGGTCGTCCCGCGCCGCGCCTCGTGACCGCGGCCGCGGTCGAGGGGATGAAGCCGGGCAGCGTCATCGTCGACCTCGCCGGCGAGACAGGCGGCAACTGCGAACTGACCGAGCCCGGGCAGGACGTCGTCAAGCACGACGTCACGATCTGCTCGCCGCTCAACCTCCCCGCCGGCATGCCCGAGCACGCCAGCGAGCTGTACTCCAAGAATCTCCTCGCCCTCATCGAGCTGATGCTCGACGAGAACGGCGCCATCGCACCGGATTTCTCCGACGAGGTGCTGGCGAAGTCGTGCGTGACCCGAGAGGCGGACGCCTGATGTACACCGGTCTCCTGGCGAACCTCGCGATCCTGGTCCTGGCCGGGTTCGTGGGCTTCGCCGTCATCTCCAAGGTGCCCAACACCCTGCACACCCCGCTGATGTCGGGCACGAACGCCATCCACGGCATCGTCGTGCTCGGTGCGCTGGTGGTGCTCGGGGCCCTTCCCGCCGACGCCAACTGGGGCGTGCGCATCATCGCGTTCGTCGCGCTGGTGTTCGGCACGCTGAACGTCATCGGCGGCTTCGCCGTCACCGACCGCATGCTCGGGATGTTCAAGGGCAAGAAGGAGGTCGAGAAGTGACCGTCGAGATCGTCAACTTCGTCGGCGGCCACTCGCCGAGCCAGGGTGTGTCGTACGCGGTCACCGCGCTCTACATCGTCGCCTTCGCGCTGTTCATCTACGGCCTGTCCGGGCTGACCGGTCCGAAGACCGCCGTGCGCGGCAACTGGATCGCCGCCGTCGGCATGGGCATCGCCGTCGCGGCGACGCTGCTCTACGTCTGGAACGAGGGTTCTCGGGCCGACAACGGGATCGGACGGGTCGACGTCCCGGCGATCAACTGGATCCTCATCGCCATCGGTCTGGTTCTCGGTGTCGCCCTGGGTATCCCGCCGGCGCTCAAGACCAAGATGACCGCGATGCCGCAGCTGGTCGCGCTGTTCAACGGCGTCGGCGGTGGCACCGTCGCGCTCATCGCGTGGTCGGAGTTCATCGAGACCTCCGGCTTCTCCGAGTTCGGTGGTCGCGAGCCGGCGTCGCCTCTCGTCGTCGGGTCGCTGATCGCCGCGATCATCGGGTCGATCTCGTTCTGGGGCTCGCTGATCGCGTTCTCGAAGCTGCAGGAGATCCTGCCGAAGGGCATCGAGAAGGTCTTCGTCGGCAACGCGAAGCTGTTCCAGCTCGCCAACATCGTGCTCCTCGCCCTGTCGATCGGCATCGCGATCTTCCTCGGCGTGCAGGCCACCAGCGGTGGCGGCGCAAGTGTCTGGTGGATCGTCGGACTGCTGGTCGCCGCCGGTGTGATGGGGCTGTTCGTGGTGCTCCCGATCGGCGGTGCGGACATGCCCGTCGTCATCTCGCTGCTCAACGCCATGACCGGACTGTCCGCTGCCGCAGCGGGTATCGCGCTGGACAACACCGCGCTCATCGTCGCGGGCATGATCGTCGGCGCCTCGGGATCCATCCTCACCAACCTCATGGCCAAGGCCATGAACCGCTCGATCCCCGCGATCGTCTTCGGGTCGTTCGGTGGTGGTGGCGGAGGTGCCGCGGCGGGCCCGGCCGGCGACGGAGGGACGGTGAAGGCGACCTCGGCCGCGGACGCCGCGATCCAGATGGCCTACGCCAACCAGGTCATCGTGGTGCCCGGCTACGGCCTCGCCGTCGCGCAGGCACAGCACGCGGTGAAGGAGATGGCGACGCTGCTCGAGGCCAAGGGTGTCGAGGTCAAGTACGCGATCCACCCGGTCGCCGGTCGTATGCCCGGGCACATGAACGTGCTGCTGGCCGAGGCCGACGTCGAGTACGACGCGATGAAGGAGATGGACGACATCAACGGCGAGTTCAGTCGCACCGATGTCGCGATCGTCATCGGCGCCAACGACGTCACCAACCCGGCCGCGCGCAACGACCCGAGCTCACCCATCCACGGCATGCCCATCCTGAACGTCGACGAGGCGCGCTCGGTGATCGTGCTGAAGCGGTCGATGTCGTCGGGTTACGCCGGCATCGACAACCCGCTGTTCGGTGCCGCGGGCACCTCGATGTTGTTCGGTGACGCGAAGAAGTCCGTCGGCGAGGTCATCGAGGAACTCAAGGCGCTCTGACGTCGCACCACCACCCTCAGACGAGGCGATTCTTCCCGCTCACCGGGAAGGATCGCCTCTTCTGACGTCGGCGTCAGGCGGGATAGACCTTGCCGTCACGGACGGCGACCGCGACGGTCGTGAGACCGGAGCGGGCCGGCCCCTCGACCACCGCGCCGGTGTCCGGGGCGAACTCCGAACCGTGACAGGGGCAGACGAGCTTCCCGCCCTTCGGCGCGACCGCACACCCCTGGTGCGGGCAGATCGCGGAGAACGCGCGGACGGTCGAGTCGCCGGTGCGGGTGACGATGCCCCTCGCCCCGCCCGGCAGGCCCACCGTCACCGAGGAACCGACCGGAACCGCGGACAAGTCCGCCAGCGACCCGTCGGTGTTCGTCGACGGAGCGGGCGTGGACTCCGACGGCCCGCCCGCGCCGCAGGCGGCGAGTGCACAGGCACAGGCTCCGGCCGCCCCACCGGCGAGGACGGCACGACGACCCACGGATGTATCGGCGTTCATGCGCTCAGGGTAGGAGCGGAACCTGTGAACCCGGCTCGGCGCGGCCGTGCGCCGTCTCACCCAGTCCGACCGCCCGGATCTCCGGGGCGCTCAGCTCGCTGACGCAGCCGACCTCCCCCAAGGTCGTCGACCGTGCGACACGCGGTCACGCCACGCACCACCCTTCCCGCTGTCATCGGAGTGACGAGATCCGATTTCAGCAGAACCGATTCGGTCATCGTGCGTGAGAGCACCGCCGGCAACTGAACGGCGCCACCCGTGGCCCGCCGCAGGGGCGCCGTCAACCCTTTCCGAGATGGCGGAGGGCGCGGACACGGTGATGTTCGCCGACCGATCCTCGACGCATGCCCACCACGAACTCACCCTCCGTCCGCGAGATCGTCGACGAGTTGACCGCTGTCCTCGGCACCGACCAGCGACATGTCCATGCGACCGTCGTCGTCGACGGCGGTGACCCGGTCACACCGTCACCGCACCGTCTCGCCGACGCGATGTCGGCCGCCATCGCGACGTTCGGCCTGCAGATGGCATCTCTCGCCGAGACCGCCGACGCACTGCCGCAGACGGTGTCCGTCCATGCGACCGAAGCGATCGACCAGTTGCGTGCCGCATACCTGACCTCCGTTTCCGGAGTGCCGGTCGGAGCACTGGTCGAGGATCAGCGATCACTGGCCAACAACGACTTCTATCGATGTGCCGACGGCCGGTGGATCTTCCTCATCACCACCTTCTCCGGTCTCCGAGACGCAGTGTGCGGTGTCCTCGACGTCCCACCGCTGCCCGAACGTATCGCCGACGCGGCGCGATCGTGGGATGCGTTCGCGCTCGAGGACGCGGTGTGCGCGGCAGGGGGTGTCTGTGCCGTTGTCCGCAGTGCGGCGGAATGGGCGGCCCACCCCGCCGGGCGCCACCTGGCCGGCCGGCCGGTCGTCGAGATCGAGCGGGTCGGCGACGCACCTCCGATTCCGCTGCCGCGCAACACCGGTGGATCGCTGCTCGACGGTCTGCGGATCCTGGACCTCACGCACGTGATCGCCGGGCCGGTGTCGACGAAGCTTCTCGCCGAGCACGGTGCCGACGTGCTGCACGTGAGCCGACCCGATCTACCCGATCCGGTCGGTATGGTCGCGTCGACCGGTGGGGGCAAACGCAACGCCTTCGCCGACCTCCGTCGGCCCGAGCACCGCTCGGCGGTCGAGGAACTGCTGGGCACTGCGGACGTCCTCGTGACCGGCTATCGCGACCTGGCCCGGTTCGGACTGTCGGCCGAGGCCGTCGCAGGGTCCCATCCGGGGACGGTCGTCGTCGACTACCACTGCTGGGGAGCCGACGGCCCGTGGGCGAGCCGCGGCGGCTTCGATCAACTCGCCTGCAGTGCGACCGGGTTCGCGTTGGAAGAAGGTTCGGACGACGGCCCGAGCCTGCCGCCCACCCATCTCCTGAACGACTATCTCGCGGCCTACCTCGGTGCCGCCGGAACGCTTGCCGCACTGCGTCGCCGAGCGGCCGAGGGAGGGTCGTGGCGTGTCCGGCTGACCCTGGCGTCGGTGTGCACGTGGGTCCGGGGACTGGGCGCCGTGTCCGCGTTCACGGACCTGCCGAGGCCCGGCGACCCCGCCATCGAGCTGACGACGCAACCCACAGTCTTCGGTGCGCTCACCGAGCCTGCCGTGCCGTTCCGGATGTCACCGGCAGGCACACCGGGGCATCGACCTCCGACGCCTCTGGGGAGCGACTCGCTGCGGTGGGTGTCGTCAGGGCCGCGGTGAGAGCTGCATGAGCAGCCGACGTGCGGCGGACTCGAGGTGCGGGATCCGACCGCCCCGGGGCCCGCGGCGCGCCGTGAGGAGCAGTGCGACGGTCGGGTCGGCTGTCGGGACGGCGATCGCGGCGATGTCGGGATCGGCGAGGCCGTCGCTGCGTGCGATGCCCTGTCGGCGGATGGTCACGATCTCGGAGTCGAACGCCGCTGCAGCCCTGGGATCGTCGGTCCGTGAGGCATCGAGGACATGATCGCGGGCTCCCTGCTCTGCCCGGGCGAGTATCAACCGTCCGGCCGCCGTCCGGAGCACCGGGCGCGGGCGGTGCTCGTCGGCGACAGCCTGGATGGGGTCGGGCGCGCGCGGACCCGCGTGGTCGAGATAGTGCACGGAGTGTCCGACGAGGACGGCCAGCGTCAGCGGCGCGCCGCACTCCCGGCTCAGTCGACCCAGCCGGGCATGGTCCACACCGGCCGGCCGCGTCGTCCGGCCGATCACCGACAGGGTGTGTGGCCGCCATCCGAGGACATAGCGGCGGTCGACCTGACGCAGGTGGCCCAGTGCCGTGAGCTCGTCCAGCAGGTCGTGCGCCGAACTGACGGGCGCCCCGACCGCGTCGGCGATCTCGGTGAGTGACAACGGCTCCGGGGTCCGGGCAACCACGTCGAGAATGGCATCGGCTCGCCGTAGCGACCGGTTGCTCATCGCCGAAGAGCGCCCAGCACGTCGGCGTGGGTGATCCAGCCGACGACGTTCTCGTGGTCGGCGTCGAGCACGGGCAGACCGGTTGTCCCGTGTGCAGCCAGCGCCTCGAGGACGGTGTCGACGTCGTCGTCGGCGGTGATCGGGTCCGGCAGGGCCGTCACCTGATCGATCGTCACGGCCCGTGCGTGCGGGATCCGCAGGGCCTCGGTGACACCCCTCGATGTCACGCAGCCGCGGTAGCGACCCTCGTCGTCGATGACGGGGAGCATGGCGTGGTCGGATTCGGTCAGGGCGTCGGCCGCCTGGTCGAGCGACAGGTCCGATCGCAGCGGTGGTGGCGCGGCCGTGATCACCGCCGCCACGGACAGCTCGGTGAACGGGTCGTGTTCGGGTGCGCGGTCGATGTCGATGCCACGGCGCAGCAGCTTGCGCGTGTAGATGGTGTCCTCGGACAGCAGGCGTGAGACCCCCGCCGCCATCGCCACGGCGAGCATCAGCGGCAGGATGATGCCGTACTCGCCGGTGAGCTCGAAGATGATCACCACAGAGGTGACCGGCGCTCGTGTCGCGCCGCCGAGTGCGGCGGCCATCGCGACGAGGCCGTAGGCGCCGGCGTTCCCGACGATGCCCGGCGCGACGTCGTGTCCGATCGCCCCGAAAGCGCTGCCCGCCATCGCCCCGACGAACAGCGTCGGCGCGAAGACACCACCCGAGCCGCCGATACCGATGGTCAGGCTGGTCGCGAGCATCTTGGCGAGCAACAGGCCCAGCAGGATCGCGATGGCGTAGTGACCCTCGACGGCCTTCTGCAGGATGGGGTAGCCCACGCCGTACATCTGCGGCACGGCCACGAGGACCCCACCGAACAGCAGCCCGCCGACGATGGGCCGCGCCCACTCCGGCCAGCGCCACGCCCAGTCGCACAGGTCCTCGACGAGGTACAGCGCCCGCGAGAACGCCACACCCAGGACGCCGACGATGAGGCCGAGCGCGAGATAGAGCAGGTATTCCGCCGGGTGGTCGACGGTGAAGGTCGGCAGCGACAGGAACGTCTCGTCACCGAGGATGGCCCGGGCGACGATGCTCGCGGTCACGCTGGCGAGGACGACGGCGCCGAACGACTCCGCGGCGAACGTGCGCAGGATCAGTTCGAGCGCGAAGAACGGGCCGGCGAGCGGGGCGTTGAACGTCGCGGAGATGCCCGCCGCCGCACCACACGCGACCATCACCTTCAGGCGGTCGGCGTCCAGACGGGTCCACTGCCCCAACGTGGATCCGAGGGCGGACCCGATCTGCACGATGGGGCCCTCTCGTCCCACCGATCCGCCACCGCCGATGCACAGAGCCGACGCGACCGCTTTGACGATCGCGACGCGCGGGGCGATCCGTCCGCCTCGCTCGGCGACCGCGAACATCACCTCGGGCACACCGTGGCCCTTGGCCTCGGGGGCGAACCGGTAGACGAGCGGACCGTAGAGCGCCCCGGCGATGACCGGCGCGATCAGCAGGAACCAGATGCCGAGACCCGGGAAGTGCGGGCTGCCGACGCGGCCGGCGTCGGAGAAGTCGCCGGTCCCGGTGAACGCCCAGGTGATCACCTCGATGAGATACCGGAACCCGACGGCGCCGAGGCCGGTGCCCAACCCGATGACGACAGCGAGGGGGACGAGCGCAGACCGCCCCGTCCGCAGCCAGGACCCGACCGCCGCCGTGGTCACGCGAGATCTCCGCGGTTGATCCCCAGCACGCAGAACTCGTTGCCCTCCGGGTCGGCGAGTGTCACCCAGGAGGCGTCGTCGGGTTGTCCGACGTCGACGTGGCGGGCGCCGAGATCGATCAGGCGGCGCACCTCGTCGGCCGGTGGGGTGGTGTCGTCGGCGCGCAGGTCCAGGTGGATCCGGTTCTTGACCGTCTTGGCCTCGGGGAAGGCGAGCAGGTCGATGCCCGGTGTGCCGGGATCGTCGGGACCGATGCCGATGTCCGGTCCGTCGACGTCGCGGACCCTCCATCCGAGGGCCGAACACCAGAAATCGGACATGATCCGGGCGTCGTGGCAGTCGATGGCGATCACGGCGAGCCGACTGGACATGGGGATCAACCTAGTCGGCGGGCCCCGGCGTCCGGAGTCGAGGCGGCGATCACCGCGTCACGACGAGCGTGTACCCGACGTCGTCGTCGCGACCGTCGTTGCGGGCGTGGTCGATCGGCTGATCGGGTCACCCGACCGTGGTCGGGTGACATGCACCTCGTCCACGGCGACGCGATGGCCCTCGTCGCAGACGACGTCGACGTGGACCGGAGCCTCGCAGTCGACGTGGCGGAACTCCAGGGGTGCACCGTCGGGCAGGAGGTGCTTCGCACCCCAGTCGTAGAGCGCCAACACGACCGGCGCGAAGTCGCTGCCCGCGGGGGTGAGCCGGTACTCGTGGCGCGTGCGACTCCCCGGCTCCCGGTAGGGGACCTTGTGCAACAGGCCGGCGGTGGTGAGTTCCTTGAGGCGTGCCGCCGCGACCGCCTCGGTGACGCCGACGCGATCGACGAAGTCGTCGAATCGTCGTGTGCCGTAGAGGGCTTCGCGCATGATCAGCAACGCCGATCGCGTGCCCACCACCGACAGGCTCGCCGCGGCGGGGCACCCGTCGGCTCGCCACGCCGATCGGTGGGCGAGCGGGCCGGTCGGTGCGAGGGATGCGCCGTCCCCGTCGTTCACGTCGTCTCGCGTGTCCATCGCACCACTCTAGCTTGACAAAACCATTGCCAGGGTCTGTAGTTCCTGACTATGGCAAACACAAGTCTGCGGGGTCGCCGCGAGTCGCTCGCCCTCGCGACGCTCTGCCTGGCCGCCTTCATGGCCAGCCTCGACGTGTTCATCGTCAACGTCGCGTTCGACGCGATCGGACAGGATTTCGGCGGCACCGACCTCACGACGCTGTCGTGGGTGCTGAACGCGTACGCCATCGTGTTCGCCGCGTTCCTCATCCCCGCCGGTCGCCTGAACGATCGCTTCGGTCGGAAGGGCGGATTCCTCCTGGGTCTGGGGATCTTCACCGCCGCATCGGTCGCGTGCGCGGTGAGTCCCGGGGTGTGGTGGCTGGTCGCCTTCCGAGTGGTGCAGGCACTGGGTGCCGCGATCCTGACGCCGGCGAGCCTCGGGCTGGTGGTGGTCGCCGCGCGGCCCGAGCACCGCGAACGCTCGGTACGGATCTGGGCCGCGACCGGCGCTCTCGCCGCCGCCCTCGGGCCGGTCGCCGGCGGTCTCCTGGTGACCGTCGACTGGCGCTGGGTGTTCCTGGTCAACGTCCCGGTCGGCGTCCTCGCGATGGCGGCTGCGGCCGTGGTCGTGCCGTCCTCGCGAGAGGAGACGCCGACGCCGTTCCCCGACGTGTTCGGGGCCGCCGCTGCCGTCGTCGGCATCGGTGCACTGACGCTGGCACTCGTGGAGGGCCCCGACTGGGGGTGGACGTCCGCACGGTCAGGGGTGGTGTGGCTCGTCGCGGTCGTGACGCTCGCCCTGTTCGTGGTGAGCAACGCCCGTCATCGCTCGCCGCTCCTGGCCGCGTCGCTGTTCCGCGTCCGCGCGTTCGCGTGGTCCAACGCGACGTCGTTGCTGTTCGCGGTGCCGTTCGCGGCGGCGCTGCTCACCAACATCCTGTGGATGCAACAGGTCTGGGGATATTCGGCGATCGCAACCGGGTTCGCCGTGGCCCCGGGACCGCTCATGGTCCCCGTGTTCGCCGCGGTCGCACACCGGCTCTCGGCACGGATCCCGGTGGGCATCGTCGTCGCGGTCGGCTGCCTCCTCGCCGGGGCGGGGGGCGTGCTGGTGTCGGTGTCCGTCGGGCCGCAGGCGGACTACGTCGGTGCGATGCTGCCGGGCTGGCTGATCGCCGGCGTCGGCGTGGGCCTCGCCCTCCCGTCGATCCTGTCGTCGGCGACGGTCGACCTGCCCGCCTCACAGGCCGCAGCGGGGAGCGCCACGGTGACGATGTTCCGTCAGGTCGGCATGGTGTTGGGCGTGAGCCTGGTGGTCGCCGCGGTCGGCACCCCGATCGGGTACGCGGCGGCACACGACGCGTTCCAGCACGCCTGGTGGGCGAGTGCGGTGGTCGCGCTCGTGGCGGCGATGGCCGCCCCGTTGATGACGCCGACCCGCGCCTCGAGCGCGGCGGCCGCACCGTCGGAGCTCGCGACGGCCTGACCCGGCCCGCGTCTGTTGGGCGGTAGGAGCCGTTCGTTGGGCGGTAGGAACCGTCTGCTGGGCGGTTGGGACCGTTCGTTGGGCGTTTGGGTGCTCGGCGACGTCGTGTACCGCCCAGTGGACGTCTGGAACCGCCCAGTCGACGTCTGGAACCGCCCAGTCGACGGTTCCGGCCGCCCAACAAACGGGGTGCAGGGTCGTGAATGTGGTTGTGCACACACTGGTTTTACGACGGCGGGCCGACCACCGCCGACAACGGCCTCGGTGAATGCCGCACCCACGAACGGCAGAAAGAGAACCCCGGCTGGCAGGTCACCACCGCCACCGACGACCACGGCCGACACGACCCCCGGATACAAACGCCGACCGGCGCGAACACAGGTCCCGCGCACCGGCACAGGGTTCACACGCTGCGTGACGACACTCTCACACCACCGAGCGGAAATGGCTGATCAGGCGGAGTCCGTCGAGCTGGTGGAATGCGATCCCGGCGGGCTGCGCGTCGTCGACGATGCCCTCGCCCTCGAAGGACAGCTTGAGCGTCGACGACGTCCCGGGGGCGACGACGAGCGGCCGGCCCGCGAAGGCCGTCACCGCGCCGGTGTGCGCGTGCCCGCACAGGAACCCGACGACGTTCGGATGGCGCACGATCATCTCGGCGAGACGGTCCTCGCCGATCTGACGGATGCCGTCCATGAACGGCATCAGCAGCGGCACCGGGGGGTGGTGGAAGCACACCACGACAGGTGTCGAGGCGTCGACGCCGTCGATCGTGGACTCCATCCACTCGAGCGTCGCGTCCGACAGCCACCCGTCGCTGCGGCCGGGGATCGTGCTGTCGCACATGACGTACAGGACACCGGCGACCGTCGCGGAGCGGTTCAGCGGGAGGTCGGTCCGGGTGCCGTCGAGCAGCGCCTCGGAGAACTCGGCACGACGATCGTGGTTGCCGGGGATCACGAGTGTCGGGATCAGTGCCTCGCCCAGGATCTCGGCTGCCTCGGCACTCTGGGCCGCCGTCCCCTCGTCCGTGATGTCACCGGTCACCAGCAGCACGTCGATCCCGGCGGCGCGGGCGTTCACATGGTCGATCACGGCACGGATGCGGGCCCGTCGAGCTGGATCACCGGTGACATGCAGGTCACTGATGTGGGCGATCACCGTCACGCCGACATGATCACAGATCGCCCGGCAACTTGTCCCGGCGGATGCCTCGCCAGCTCGGGTGCCTCAGATGCCCGGCGGTGGTCCAGTCCATGAAGCGGACCTCGGCGACCACCTTCGGGAGCACCCACACCGCATCCCGTTCGATCGGCCGGTCGAGACGCTCCACGAAAGGGGACGTCTTCCGGCGCAGCGGCTCCAGTTCTGCGGTCAGCTCCCTCAGCTGGCGCTCGGTGAGGCCGGTGCCCACGCGGCCGACGTAGCGGAGGCCGGTGTCCTCGGGCAGCCCCACCAACAGTGACCCGATGGTCGACGAGCGGTTCCCCTTCCCGGGCCGCCACCCGCCGACGACGACCTCGATGTCACGCCAGTTCTTCTGCTTCCGCCACGTGGTCGACCTCCGACCCTGCTGGTAGACCGAATCACGGCGTTTCGCCACGACGCCCTCCCAGCCACGGTCACGACTGTGTGCGATGGCGTCCTCGCCGGAACCCTCGAGCACGGGTGGGACCTCGACGACCGGGTCGTGGGCGAACAGCGGTGCGATCTCCTCGAGTACCGCGCGTCGGTCCCGCCAGGGTCTGCGCAGCAGCGACGTCCCGTTCAGGAACAGGACGTCGAACACGAGATACCGGATGTCGACGTGCTCCTCGGATCCACCGCGCCCGGTGAGCAACGTGAAATTGCTGCGGCCACTGGGATCGATCGCGACGGCCTCACCGTCGAGGATCACGTCGAGAAGGCCGAGATCATCTGTCAGGGAGGTGAGTTCGGGGAAGTCGGCGGTCATGTCGATGCCGGATCGGCTTCGCAGGCGCAGGGTGCCGTCGGTGTACTGGGCCAGGATCCGGTAGCCGTCCCACTTGCCCTCGAACGCCCACGTCGCGGGATCGAGCCCCTCGACGGGTTCGAGGGTGGCCAGCATCGGTCGCGGGTCGCGCAGGCTGTCGGGCACGATCGGCCGCGGCTCGTCGGACATGAGGTGGGCGAGCCAGTTCTTCTCGCCCGTCTTGATGAGCGCGTACCTGCCCTGGATGCGCTCACCGTGCAACCGCACGATCACCTCGTCGTCGCGCCACTTCTCGGTCTCGTAGGTCCCGCGATCCCAGATCTCGACGTGCCCGCCGCCGTACTCGCCGGCGGGGATGTCGCCGGCGAAGTCCGCGTAGTCCAACGGGTGGTCCTCGGTGTGCACGGCGAGGCGGTTCTGCCCGGGGTCGTCGGGAAGGTTCTTCGGCACCGCCCATGAGACGAGGACGCCGTCGCGCTCGAGTCGGAAGTCGTAGTGCAGCCGACGGGCGTGGTGTTCCTGGATCACGAAGATGGGCCCCTCGGAACGGTTGTCCTCGACGAGGTCTGGCCCGGGGTCGTCGGCCGGTGGGTTCGCCGTGTCCCCGAACGGTTCCGGTGTGCGGGACTCGTCTCGCTTGCGGCGGTACTCCGACAGGTCGACGATCCCCGGTGCGGTCGGCCGATCCGGCTCCGTCCCCGCGGTCGGGCCCGGCACCGCACGATCCAGATCGGCGATCAGGTCGCCGAGTTCGTCGATCCGCGTGCGCATCTCGGTCAGGGAGACGTGTGCGAGATCGGGATCCTCCAGTTCCTCCCAGGTCCGGGGAGCGGCGACCGTCGGTTCGTCCCTGCCGCGCAGCGAGTACGGCGACAGCGTCGTCTTCGCGCTGCTGTTCTGACTCCAGTCGATGAACACCTTGCCCGCACGCACCGACTTCGACATCACCGCGGTGACGTCCTGCGGACGCTCGGCGGCGAGCGCGGTCGCGATCTGCTTCGCCACGGTGCGCGCGTTGTCCGACGTGACCGCGGCCGGTAGGGGCGCGTAGACGTGAATCCCCTTGCTGCCACTCGTGACCGGGAATCCTGTGAGGCCGGCTCCGTCGAGGATGTCGCGGACGAGCAACGCGATCTGGGCGGTCTGGGCGAGGGGCACACCGGGGCCCGGGTCGAGGTCCAGGACGAGACGGTTGGCGCGGCGCTCCGCCTTGGGAAGCGGCCCGTCGTCGACGGGGAACGTCCACTGCGGGACGTGCAGTTCCAGCGCAGCCTGCTGGGCGAACCAGATCAGGTCGGCCCGGGAGGTCGCCAGCGGGTACGTCGCACTGCGGTCGCTGTGGTCGATGACCCGCCGCGCCACCCAGTCGGGGGTCCCTGCGGGAAGGTTCTTCTCGAAGAACGGCTGGGCCCCGGTGCCGTCGGGCCAGCGCTTGCGGGTGATCGGACGCCACCACAGGTGCGGGAGCATCAGCGCGGCGACGTGGTCGTAGTACTCGATGACCTCGGCTTTACGGGTCCCCGTCGCGGGGTAGAGCACCTTGTCGAGGTGGGTGACCGACACCGTCCGGCCGTCGACGTCGAGCGTGTCCGCCATGAGAACCAGTGTCCCAGGCTCGGCGCCACGCGCAGCCGGACGGCATCAGCGCCGCTGAACAGGGTCAGCGCAGCCGACGAGAGTCAGTGTGACCAGACGGACTGCGCGCCGCTGTCGCCGGTGATGTAGACCCAATAGATGGCGCCGATCGACAGCGCCACCGTCACCACCGCCAGGGCGATCGTGCTGACACGGAGTGCACCGGCGGGGACTCGCGGCATGCGCTCCATCACCAGCGGACCCTGGAGTGCCCAGTACAGCACCACGGCGACGAACAGCGGGGCGACCCAGTAGATCATCGCGCCACCGAGTTCGGTGTGGTGCTCCAGCTCGGGATTCGGCGGTGTGGTCTTCTCCAACGCCTCGCCCGCCGACGTGGTGATCGGCGTGATGATCACGGCGATCAGTCCCACGATCGGGACGATGATGCCGAGCTTGCGGCGCGCGGCAGGCCAGGCGACCGTGACGATCCCCAGCACGGCCAGGAGGAGGATGAACGACACCGCGAAGTGGACGTAGAGGGGATGGGCGGGTATCCCGTTGATGGAATCCATACGCGCATGCAAGCAGAGCGTCGTTGAGAGATCGCTGAGACAGGTGAGGCACACCTGGGTGAGGGGAGCAGGGAGTGCGCATCCTGGTGGTCGAGGACGATCGCAACGCCGCCGAGACGCTCCGACGCACCCTGGCGGCCCAGGGCTGGGCCGTCGACGTCGCCCACGACGGTGACACCGGACTCGTCCGCGCCATCCACGGCGACTACCACGCGGTGGTGCTCGACATCATGCTCCCGGGGCGCAGCGGATACGAGGTGATCCGTGGTCTCCGCGAGCACGAGGTCTGGACGCCGGTGATGATGCTGACCGCGAAAGACGGTGAGTACGACCAGATCGACGCGTTCGACCTCGGGGCCGACGACTACCTCGTCAAACCGTTCCCGACGCAGGTGATGGTGGCGCGGCTCCGCGCTCTCATCCGCAGGGGTGCCCCGGAACGACCGGCCGTGCTCACCGCCGGGTCCCTCACGCTGGACCCGGCGGCCCACACGGTCACGCGACGAGGGACAGCACTGTCACCGACGCCCCGTGAGTTCGCGGTCTTGGAGTTCCTGATGCGCAACGTGGGGGTCGCGGTCAGCAAGGCCGAGATCCTG
This sequence comes from Williamsia sp. SKLECPSW1, assembly GCF_054332755.1. Classification (NCBI taxonomy): domain Bacteria; kingdom Bacillati; phylum Actinomycetota; class Actinomycetes; order Mycobacteriales; family Nocardiaceae; genus Williamsia; species Williamsia sp. SKLECPSW1. The sequence goes on from NZ_JBTGLI010000001.1 coordinate 1,852,425, forward strand.
CGTTCGGTGTGGGATGCGCACTTCGACGGCGACGAGAACGTCGTCGAGGTGTACGTCGGATACCTACGGCGCCGCATCGACAAGCCGTTCGGGTGCACATCGATCGAGACGGTCCGCGGCGTCGGTTACCGACTCGTGGCGGTCGACTGATCGACAGGGCTGTCCTCGTCGACGGTCGGGAGCGTCAGCGTGACGCGGGTCCCACCGAGAGGTGAGTCGTCCAGGGTGAGACTCCCGCCGTGGGCCCGCACGATCTCGGTGACGATCGCCAGGCCGAGACCGGCACCGCCGCCGCCCGCGCGGGAACGTGAGCCGTCGAGCCGTGTGAACCGTTCGACGACGCGGGCGCGATCGACGGCCGGGATCCCCGGGCCGTCGTCGTCCACGTCGATCCTCGCCTCACCGTCGACCCCGCACCGCATGGAGATCTGCACCGTCGTGCGCGCATGCCGCGCCGCGTTGTCGGTGATGTTGCGCACCGCGCGCGCCAGGGTCTGCGCGTCTCCGTGGACCCGCAGGGCCGAGACCTGGGCCGTCACCGAGACGTCGGTGGTCTGTCGGAGCCTGCGGACGTCGGCGTCGACGAGGTCGTCGAGGTCGACGTCGGCTGCCGGAAGCGGGGATGCACCCTCGTCGGACCGGGCGAGGAGGAGCAGGTCGTCGATCAGCGCGTGCAACCGTCGCGCCTCGGGCAGGAGCACGTCGGACACCGTCTCGTGGTCGACACCGTCGCCGCGCGACGCCGCGAGGTCGAGTAGACCGAGCAGGGTGACGAGGGGGCTGCGCAGTTCGTGAGAGGCGTCGCCGACGAACTGCACGTGTCGTCGATGCGCCGCGTCGAGCCGGTCGAGCATCGCGTTCATCGTCTCGGCGAGGTCGGCGATCTCGTCCCGTGTCGTGGGCACGGGGACACGCTGGTCGAGTCCGGAGCCGGTGATGGCCGCGACGCGGGCCCGGATCCTCTCGACGGGCGCGAGCGTGCGGCCACTCAACAGGTAGGTGGCGACGGCCATCATCACCAGGATCAGCGGGAACACCGCGGCCACGATGGCGGCGACGATCAACAGCACCCGATCAATCGGGCCCTCGGCCGCGGCGACGATCACCGTCACCACACCATCCGGGGTGCTCACCGCCCGCGCCGTCGCCCGGTATTTCGTGTCGTCGTCACCGGCGATCCGGGCGTCGTCGAGGGTGCGCGTGAACCCCGCCGCGCCCGGCGGTGCCAGGGGGATGTCGCGGTCGCCGGGGGTGGCGGCGAGGACGCGACCGTCGGCGTCGACGACCTGGATGAGATCGATGCTCGTGGTCGGGACGAGGACACCGGGGTCGAGCGACGCGACCGGAGTGGTCCGGAGCGCACCGGCGATCTCGGTTGCGCGGGCACGGGTCACCCCGTCGGCGGTGCTCAGCAGCGACTGGTGCAGGACGAGGAGCATGACCCCCGCGGCGATCGCCAGCCCGACGGCCAGCAGCGCCGTGGCCACCACGGTGAGCCGCACGCGGACGCGGGCGAACCTCGTGTAGGCGCCGGAGGCGATGCGCTGAAGGGACAGGGTCATCCCTGCAGCGTAGATCCCTACAGCTGCGCGAGTAGCTGACGCATCGTCGCGATCTCACGCTGCTGGGTGGTCACGATCGACTGCGCCAGCTGCTTCGCGTCGGCGTTCTTGCCGGCGCGGATCGCGTTCTGCCCCATGGTGATCGCCCCGCTGTGATGCTGGATCATCTGGTCGAGGAACAGCTTCGCCGCGTCTGCTCCCTGCGCGGACCGCAGCGCGTCCATGTCGTCGGCGGACATCATCCCGGACATCGAACCCTTGTCCATGGTCCCGTGGTCCATCGAGCCGTGATCCATGGACATGCCGCCGTCGGCGGACACGCCCCAGGACGACGCCCACCGCTTCATGGTGGTGATCTCCGGCCCCTGTGCTGCCTTGATCTCCTGTGCGAGCGACACCACGCGGGGGTCGATGCCGGACTTCGCGAGCAGCATGTCCGACATCTGAATGGCCTGCTCGTGGTGCGGGATCATCATCTGCACAAACATTGCGTCGGCAGCGTTGTGTGACCCGGCCGAAGCCGAGGCGGAGGACGAGGCTGCGGGTGCCGACGTGTCGCTCGACGAGGTCCCGCAGGCGGTGAGCGCGATGGTCGCGCCGGCGGCGAGTGCGGTCACCGCCAGCGCTGCGCGTCTGACACGGCGACGACGAAGGGTGGTCTCGGTCATGCCCCCGATGATCGGACCACGGTGTCGAGGACTGATCCTCGAATCATGGAGATTCGATGGAGATCGATGGTCGGGTCCGATGTAGTCGACAGACCGGCGCCCCTTCGCGACGATGTGGGCATGGGTGTCGACGAGGGTGGCGCGGCCCTCCGGGCCCTGGTGGTCGAGGACGAGGTGGATCTTGCTCAGGTCGTCGTCTCGTACCTCGACCGGGCGGGTTTCGCGGTGGAACACATCGTCGACGGTCTGGGCGCGGTGGAGCGCGCTCGTGCGTCGGATCCGCACGTGGTCGTACTGGATCTCGGTCTGCCAAACCTGGACGGCATCGAGGTGTGCCGTCGGCTGCGCACGTTTTCCGACGCCTACGTCGTGATGCTTACGGCGAGGTCGGATGAAGTGGACACTCTCGTCGGCCTCGGCGTGGGCGCGGACGACTACGTCACCAAGCCGTTCTCACCCCGGGAGCTGACGGCACGGGTGCAGGCGATGATGCGGCGACCTCGGACCGCGCAGCATCCCGGCCCTCGGAACGTCATCGTGATCGGCGACCTGGAGATCAATCTGGACGCCCGTGAGGTTCGGGCCGCGCGAGGGCTCGTACCCCTCACACGAACAGAATTCGATGTCCTGGAAGCGCTCGCACGTCACCGAGGCGTGGTTCTGAGTCGCCACCAGCTGATCGAGATGGTCTGGGGCGCCGGGTGGGTGGGCGACGCGCACCTCATCGACACCCACGTCGGGCATCTGCGTAGAAAGCTCGGCGACGATGCCGCGGTGGGGAAGTACATCCGCACCGCCCGAGGGGTAGGCTATCGGATGGGGGAGGGATGATCATGGGTCGACGTTCTCCCGGTTCGGGTTTCGCTCGACGTCTGCTCATCGCGCAGAGCGCGGTTGTTGTCGCAGGCGCGCTGACCGCGGCGGGTATCGCGGCCGCGATCGCGCCAGGCCTATTTCACAAGCACCTCCTCGAGGCGGGTGTCGCGAACATTCCGATGGGTGTGGAGCACGCCGATCGCGCCTTTCGCTCGGCTCTGGTGCTGTCGCTCGGCGTCGCATTGCTCGTCGCTGTCCTGTTGAGCATCGGTGTCGCGTGGTACTTCACGCATCGGATCCAGCAGTCGATTGCGTCGGTTGCGTCCACCACAGCCGACATGTCCGAGGGGCGACTCGACACCCGTGTCGGACCGTCCGGCCTGGGTACTGACTTCGACCGTCTCGGTGAGTCGATCAATGTCCTGGGTGAACGGCTCGCCGCGACCGATGGAGTCCGGCGTCGGCTGATGTCGGACCTGGCGCACGAGATGCGGACGCCGGTGGCGACCATCATCGCGCAGGTCGAGGCCATCGAGGACGGTGTGCGGGAGCCCGATGCGCGGACATTGCAAGCGATCCGGGCTGCGACCGGGCGTCTGCACCGACTGGCGGCGGACCTCGGGGCGGTGTCGACGGCGGACGAACAGCTCGAGTTGGCCGTCGGCCCGGTCTCCGTGCGGCAGGTCGTCGACGACGCGGTGACACTCGCGCTCCCGCGCAGCCGGGATTCCGGGGTCACGCTCGACGTCGGTGACGTCGACGACGTCGCCGTCGAGGTGGATCTCGACCGCGTCGGTCAGATCATCGGTGTCCTGCTCGACAACGCGCTGCGCCACACGCTCGCCGGCGGGACGATACGCATCGGCGCGACGGCCGCGGACGGCGGCGTCGACGTCGACGTCGTCGACACCGGCGAGGGCATTGCCGCAGGCGACCTCGAGCACGTCTTCGACCGGTTCTACCGCGGTGACTCCGCCCGCAGTACCGCGACGGGTGGCAGCGGCATCGGTCTCACCATCGCGCGATCGCTCGCGCACGCACACGGCGGAACTCTTTCTGCGGCGAGTGATGGCCGAGGCCGGGGTGCGCGTTTCACGCTCCGTCTGCCCGTCGCCGCGCGTCGCGCGTCAGTCCCGGGACGGGTCGCCGCCCATGTGGGCGAGCATCGGTAGACCGCCGGTGCGGACGAACCGGGTCACCAGGATGGCGGCGAGCGCGAGCGCGACGATGTTCAGCCACGTGGTGTAGTTCCACGAGATCCCCTGATCGGGGATGTGGGCCGTCGACGGGTCCGGCACGAGGCCGAGCCCGGAGAAGAGCGCGTCGACGATCCAGCTCGCGAGGACGATGGCGACGTAGAACGTCCCGACGATCCGGACGGTCATCGCCGTCCCGTAATACTTGCGATAGATGTTCAGGATCGGCGCGATGAGCAGGTCGGCGAAGATGAAGGCCACGACGCCACCGAAGCTGATGCCGCCGGTCCAGAGCACCACCGCGAGCGGCACGTTGCCCACCGAACACACGAAGCTGATCACCGCGACGAGCGGACCGATGATCGGCCCCCACACCGCGGACGCCAGGGGGTGGTCCTCGAAGAACAATGCCCGCCAGACGCTGTCGGGAACCCACGCAGCCACGGCGCCGGCGATCAGGACACCGGCGATGATGTCCTTGTAGATCGCCGCCCACTCCATCGCGAAGATCTCCGACACCGAGGTGAACGCCTTGCGGGAGAACAGGCGCCGCCAGAAGCCGGCGTCGGAGTCGACGGACATGTCCATGCCGGCGTGCCCCTCCATCGAGCCGGCGATGCCTTTGTCCGCCTGCTCGCGTGCCGCCGCGATGACCCGCTCGCGCAGGATGATCCGGAAGATCACCGCGACCAACACGATGATGATCGGACCCCCGACGAACTCGGCGAGTGTGAACTGCCACCCCATCAACAGGGCGAGGACGACGCCGAGCTCGATGACCATGTTCGTCGACGCGATCTCGAAGGCCATTGCCGAGATGAACGACGCCCCCCGGCGGAAGAGCGAACGTGCCAGTGCGACTGCGGCGTACGAACACGACGACGACGCCATGCCGAATCCCGTGGCGACCAGCAGCTCGCGTGGCCCGTCACCACCGAGCGCGCTGGTGATCGCCGACTTTCGGACGACGGACTGGATGACCGCGGAGATCGCGAAGCCGAAGACGAGTGGCCACAGGATGGTCCACGCCATCGAACCGGCGACCTCGAGGGCGTGCAGGACTGCGTGCATGGCGTGCTCCTCCGAGGTCCGGCGTCAGCGGCGGTGGTCGAGGTCGTCGAGCATTGAGCGCATCTCGACGGCGGTGATCTCGCCGCGTGCGTATCGCATCTCGATCACATCACGAACGGTCCCCTCGTGGACTGTCGGCTCCTTCGGCGCGACCGTGCCCCGACCTCGATCGCCGCGCATCACGACGACGGCGACGACACCGACGACGACCACCACCAGGAACACGATCACGACCCAGAAGCCGCCGATGCCCATCCCCGCGCCGTTCATCATCACGTGCCCTTCCGTAGTCCTCACCCGTGCCCCGTTGGGTATACGGATGGCAAGGCGTCGGTTGCAACAAGGCGCCTTGTCCTAGGTGTCGTGTTCGTCCGTCTTACGGGGAATCGCCGGGCGAGTGAGCAGGATGTATGGATTTCGTGGTGTCGGTGTGTGGAGTTTGTGTGAACCCTGCACCGCATGCGCTTTCAGCGTCCTCACAGTGGACGTCGTGCACGGTGTTCTCATGTCTCCTCGTGCGCGTGCTGCGACCACGCTCGTCCTGGTTGCCGCCGTGCTGGGTCTCGGGCTCGCGATCGCGGTCCATCATGACCCGGCGGCCGGCGCCGACGGCGCCACGCTGCGCTGGTTCCTCGACCACCGGACGCCTTGGGCGACGCATCTCGCGACCGCTCTCAGCACCGTCTTCGCCCCGATGTGGGTGGCGATCGCCGCCGTCGTCGTGGCGGTCGGACTGATCCGGCGTGATCAGCTGCTCGACCGAGGAGTGCGGGTGCTCGGCACCGTTGCCATCGCGGGGGCCCTCGCCGAGGTGTTCAAGCTCGGCATCAACCGCCTGCGCCCCCCAGCGGTGGACCAGGTCGCCTCACCGGAGGCCGCGGCGTCGTTCCCGTCCGGACACGTGACGGGCACCGCCGCTCTGCTGCTCGCCGCTGCGCTGACGGTGACGGCGTCGCGGGCCGCGCGGACCACCGCGCTCACCACGGCGTCGCTGCTGACTGTCGCGGTCGCGGTGTCTCGCCTCTACCTCGGCGCCCACTGGCTCACCGACGTGATCGCCTCCGTTGCGGTCGCCGTCGCCGCGGTGATCGCGGGGCCGGTGGTCGTCGACGCCGTGCTCGCCGCACTCCGACCTCATCTGCCGCTGCGATTGCGGTCGATGGTGGACGCCGGTGGACGGACATCGGCCGAGGCCGCACGATGAGCCTCGTGGTCGTCGGACTCACCGCGTGGGTCCCCTGCTCGGTGGCCACCGCACTGGTGGTCGCCCGCGGGATCCGTAGCGCCGAGCGCGCGGAGCGCCACGCAGTGGACGAGGCGTCCGCGCGCCGGTGATGTCCCGACCGCGAGCCGAGCGTTCGAACCGCCTGAGCCCCATGCAGTTCGTCGTCGGGTTCGGCGTCGTCAGCATGCTCACCGACATGGTCTACGAGGGTGCCCGGTCGATCACCGGGCCGTACCTCGCGACGGTCGGGCATCCGCGGCACTGGTCGGACTCATCACCGGCGCAGGGGAGGCCGTCGCGCTCATCCTGCGGATGGTGACGGGCCCGCTCTCCGATCGCATCGGGCTGCGCTGGGACCAGTCGATGCTCGGGTACGCGATGACCGCGGTCGCTGTGCCACTCATCGCCGAGAACTACAGCGGCATCGGCTGGTGACGGCGTCGTGCCCGATGACCAGCATCGTGGCGGGGTGCGGTCCATCCCCGCCGTGAACGTGTACTCCCTGGTCACCCAGGTGGTCGCCGGGGCGATGCTCCTCGCGATCGACGCGCGCCCCCGATTCGGCGAAACTCTCCCCTCGGGGTAGAGTTCGACGAGTTCCGCGACGGAGCCGCCGCCGATGGCGAGCCGGGCCCCCGCGGCATCCCGAGAGCGCACCGCCGCGCCATCACGCACGCATCCGGCCACGGCCGAACGGAGTGACCCATGTCCACACCTGCCCCCAGTGTGTCCACCGAGCCGAGTCCTGCCGCGCTGCAGTCGGTTCTGGGCACACTCCGCTCCCCGAAGCGCCTGCGCACCGAGGTGCTCGCGGGGCTCGTCGTGGCGCTCGCCCTGATCCCCGAGGCGATCTCGTTCTCCATCATCGCCGGCGTCGACCCCCGGATCGGACTCTTCGCCTCGTTCACCATGGCCGTCACCATCTCGATCGTCGGCGGTCGGCCCGCGATGATCTCCGCCGCGACCGGCGCGGTGGCGCTCGTCGTCGCGCCGCTGGTCAAGAGCCACGGACTGAACTACCTGATCGCCGCGGTCATCCTCGCCGGCATCGTCCAGGTGGTGTTCGCGGGCCTCGGGGTGGCGCGCCTCATGCGCTTCGTCCCCCGCAGCGTGATGGTGGGCTTCGTCAACGCCCTGGCGATCCTGATCTTCCTCGCGCAGCTCAAACACCTGATCCACGTGCCCTGGCTCGTCTACCCGTTGGTCGTCGTCGGCATCGCGGTCATCGTGCTGCTTCCGCGGATCACCGCTGTCGTGCCGGCGCCTCTCGTCGCGATCGTCCTGCTGACCGCGGCCACACTCCTCTTCGGGTGGAGTCAGGTCCCGAACGTCGGTGACGAGGGCGAACTCCCGTCGAGCCTGCCCGCCTTCCTGATCCCCGATGTCCCCTACACGCTGCACACGCTCAGCATCATCGCCCCGTACGCCGTGACGATGGCGATCGTCGGTCTTCTCGAGTCGCTGATGACCGCGAAGTTCGTCGACGACATCACCGACACGCACTCGGACAAGACGCGCGAGGGCGTCGGTCAGGGTGTCGCCAACGTCGTCACCGGCTTCTTCGGGGGCATGGGCGGGTGCGCGATGATCGGGCAGACGATGATCAACGTGAAGGTCTCGGGCGCACGGACGCGTATCTCGACATTCCTCGCGGGTGTGTTCCTGCTGATCCTCGTCGTCGGACTCGGTGACATCGTCGCGTTGATCCCGATGGCCGCGCTCGTCGCGGTGATGGTCATGGTCTCGGTCGGGACGATGGACTGGCACAGCATCACCCCGTCGACACTGCGACGGATGCCCAAGAGCGAGACCCTCGTGATGCTGGCGACCGTCGCGGTCACCGTGGCCACGAACAACCTCGCGTACGGGGTGGGTGTCGGCGTGCTCACCGCGATGGTGCTGTTCGCGCGTCGGGTCGCGCATCTGACCGAGGTGGTCGACGTCGACCACCCGGACGAGCACACCCGCGTCTACGCGGTCTGCGGTGAGTTGTTCTTCGCCAGCAGCAACGATCTCGTCTACCAGTTCGACTACGTCGACGACCCGGCGAACGTGGTCATCGACATGACCGACGCCCACATCTGGGATGCCTCCACCGTCGCCGCGCTCGACGCGATCACCGGCAAGTACGCGGCAAAGGGCAAGACGGCCACCATCATCGGGCTGAACGACGACAGTGCGAATCGCCACGAGCGGCTCAGCGGTCGACTCGCCGGAGCGCACTAGGTGTCGGGGGTGTCAGACCCCGCCGCGTCGTCTCTGATGAAGATCGGCGAGGTCGCGGACGCGACCGAGCTGTCGATCAAGACGATCCGGCACTACGACGAGGTGGGACTCGTCCAGCCGTCGGCCCGGTCGGCCGGCGGGTTCCGCCTCTACACCCAGGACGACGTCGACCGGCTCCTCACCATCCGCCGGATGAAACCGTTGGGCTTCTCGCTGGACGAGATGGGGGAGATGCTGCGGGCGATCGCCGAGCTCGACGACGCGGACGCCACCGACGCCGCACGTGATGCGGCACGAGAGGTCCTGCACGCGTTCCGGTCTCGCACGGTGGACGCCTGCGACCGTCTTCGGGTCCAGCTCGACTACGCGCGCGAACTGACCGAGCGACTCGACAACATCGGGCGCTGACACCCGGCGCGTCCATCGTGTGTGGGCGGTCGTCTGCGGCGGAGGCGGCGGTCAGCGTGGTGTGCGACCGACGCGGACCTGGATGTGTCCCCCGCGGGCCTCGGCACAGGACACGTCCTCGGTCAGGTCCTCCAGGGCGGTCCACGGATGCGCGGTGATGTCGGAACCGCCCAGGGCGCAGGCCAGTCGGGCCAGGGGCGTCCAGATCCGCGCTGCTCCTGTCGGCGCCTGCATGTCGACGATGGCGACCGTGCCCCCGGCAGCAGTCAGTCGCACCATCGTCTCGACGGCCCGATGCCAGTGGGGCATCAGTGAGATCGCATAGGTCGCGATGACCGCGTCGACGTGGCCGGGCGTGCGGCGGTCGTCGAGCGCCGTCGCGTCGTCGCACACCAGGGTGACGTTCGACCACCCGTGTGTCGTTGCCCGCCGGCGCGCCTGCTCGAGCATCTGCGGGCTGCTGTCGACGCCGGTGATGGTTCCCGTGGGCCCGATCGCATCCTGGAGGAGTGCGAAGTTGAGCCCGGTGCCGCATCCGATGTCCACGACGTGGTCGCCCGCGCCGAGCCCGCACATCGCGATGCCGCGGACGCGGCCTGCCCGGTAGACCGGCCATTCAGCGGAGATCAGGTCGTAGAAGCGCGCCGACGCGGTGTATTTCCCGGTTCCCGTCATGCGCCCTCCTCGACATCGGCGGCCCGCCCGCCGGGGGCCGCTCGACGTCGGGGGAACGCATCGGGGGCCCCGCAGGGTTCCATCATCGTGGAGAAGAGTTCACCGGACCCCGCGACGACCGCCCGTGCATCACATGCCCGCGGGGAGCCGGAGATCGATCTGCTCGTCCTCGGCGGCGGAACCGCGGGCATCGTCGCCGCGAAGACCGCGGCGCGGCTCGGTGCCCGCGTCGTGCTGGTCGAGCGGGATCGGACCGGCGGCGACTGTCTGTGGACGGGATGCGTGCCGTCGAAAGCGATTCTCGCGGCCGCGCATGCGGCGACCGCCGCGCGGCGGGCGGGACGACTCGGTGTCTCCGCGGCGGAGGTGACGGTGGACTTCGCTGCGGTGCGCGCGCACGTCCGGTCGTCGATCGACCGCATCGCCCCGATCGACTCCCCGGACGCGCTGCGGGCGGAGGGGGTCGTTGTCCTGCATGGTGCGGCGGTGGTGACCGGGCCGGATTCGGTGGTGGTCGGTGAGCGTCACCTGTTGTTCCGCCAGTTGGTCATCGCCACCGGCGCGCAGCCGACCATCCCGGAGATCCCTGGGTCGGGCGGCGTGCCGACGTCCACCAGCGAGACCATCTGGGATCTGACGGAGCTCCCCGCCCGTCTCGCGGTGCTCGGCGGCGGCAGCGTCGGATGCGAGCTGGGGCAGGCCTTCGCGCGACTCGGTTCGACCGTGACGATCGTCGAGGGCGGCGAACGGATCCTCGCGCGCGAGGATCCCGACGCCGCCGAGGTGGTCGCCGCCGCGCTCGCGGCCGACGGTGTGACCGTGCTGACCGGCGTCCGGCCGGCGGAGGTCGTCGACGGGCACCTGATCCTCACGGACGGCCGTCGTGTCGCCGCCGATCACCTCCTCGTCGCCGCCGGGCGCACCCCGACGACGCATGGGCTGGGCCTGGACGCGGCAGGGGTCGACGTCGACGGCCGAGGACACGTCGTCGTCGACCGGTACCTGCGAACCAGCAACCCTCGGATCTGGGCGTGTGGCGACGTCACCGGGCACCCCCAGTTCACCCACACCGCCGGGATGCACGGCAGCGTCGCCGCGTCGAACGCGGTCCTCGGGGTCCCGCGGTCGGTCGAGCGGACCGGGCAGCCGCGGGTGACGTTCACCGATCCCGAGGTGGCCGCGGTGGGGGTCACCACTCCCGCCCCCGGTCTGCGCGTGCTGACGTTGCCGCACGACGAGGTCGACCGGGCGGTCGCCGAGGGCCGGACCGACGGCTTCACCAGGCTGATCCTCGACAAGCGCCACCGCGTGCGAGGAGCGACGGTGGTCGGCCCTCGTGCCGGGGAGACCATCGGCGAGCTGGCGCTCGCCGTCCGTCTCGGCCTGCGGACCCGGGACATCGCAGCGACGACGCACCCGTATCCCACCTTTTCCGACGGTGCGTGGAACGCTGCGATCGCTGACGTCCGCGGACAACTGGACGCGCCGGCGACCCGCCGCGCACTGCGGGTGATCGCCCGGGTACGCGCCCGGTGGGTGCGGTGGTCGTCGGGCTGAGTCAGCGCAGGGCGCGGTATCCGGCGACGATCCGCTGGACGGAGCTGACGGCGACGACGGCCGCCCAGACGATCGCGATCTGCCAGGCGACCGTCGCGAAGACCAGCCACAGGGCGTGCACGACGATCGTCTCCGTCCCCTCGGCGAGGCCTCCGAGGAACGACAGCGACCGACCGTCGTCGATCGTCCGGCCCGACTTCTCGGCGATCGACGAGAACGCGAGGAACGCGGTCCCGTTGATGTAATAGGTGAACAGGACCAGCAGGAACGGCCACCAGGGGGCGCCACTCGCGTGGCTCGCGCCGATCGCGACCCCCACCACGGTCGAGCCGTAGACGACGAAGTCGGCCGTGATGTCGAAGAATCCGCCCGCTCCCGCGTCGGCGGTCCCCGGGTCAGCCGCACGCCGACGCCGCGCGAGGGGACCGTCGAGTCCGTCGGCCAGACGGGACATCAGCCACAGGAGCAGTGCGGCCCACCACCAGGCCAGCCCGGAGGTGACGGCGCTGCCGAGGCCGAGCACGAGTCCGGCCGCGGTCAACCGGTCGGGGGTGACACCGGGGCGGTCGAGGAGGCGCGCCGCCTCGCGCAGAGGGCGTTCGAGGCGCGGGCGGAGTGCGGCGTCGAACATCAGTCGTCGATCCCGGGGTCCGAGCGACGCATCCGCCGTGCCACCAGACTCGACACGACGGTCACGACGACCACCGCGGCGACGGCGGCGAGGAACGGCCACGACAGGGGAGAGGTGCCGTAGGCGCCGAGAGCCGTGTACCCCGCGGTCGCCGGAAGGATCCCGACCACCGTGCCGATGACGTAGTGACGCTGCCGCACACCGCTCAACCCGGCCGCGTAGTTCACCAGCGCGAACGGGAACACCGGGATCAACCGGACGACGATCACCGCGGGCAGTCCGCGGCTCGTCAGCATCCTGTCGAGCGCCGCACCCCGGCCGGAGATCCGCCGGGACACCGACTCGCGACCGAGCCACCGCGCGATCCCGAACCCGATCCACGCGCCGAGCGTCGCGGACACCACGACGACGAGGACCCCGGAGACGAAACCGAACAGCAGTCCGGCCGCGATGGTGAGCGCGCTCGCGGGGAACGGGGTCAGCGACAGCGCCGCGTAGACCAGGACGAACAGCAGGACCCCCCACACGCCGGCGGCGTCGACGCGGTCACGCACCGACGCCGCGTCGGGGATGTCGACGGTCAGCGCGACTGCCACCGCGGCGACGACGAGGACCCCGAACACGGCCGGTTTGAGCCACCGGCCGCGCGACGGGCCGCTCGTATCGGCCGTCCGGGCGTCGTCCTCGATGCTGTCGTCGACGGCGTCGCGGTGGGTCGACATCGCATCTCCTCGGTTCTCGTGGACCATCGGGCAGGGAAGGCTTCGACCTTCCCGGCGTGTGCCCGGGCGGGTACACCGATCGAAGGGACATCCGTGACGACGCGAGGTACTCGACACACCGTCCGCTCCATGCTCGCACTCGGCGTCGTCGCGCTGCTCTCCGCAGCGTGCGCCGCGCCGGGGTCGACCGGGAAGCGGGCCGCCGATGTGCCGTGGTCACAGGTCCAGCAGGAGGCACGCGGCCAGACGGTGTCGCTGTGGATGTACGGCGGTGATCAACAGGGGAACGCCTACGTCGACACCGTCCTGGCGCCTGCAGCCGCACGGGAGGGCGTGACCCTGCGTCGAGTACCCGTCGCCGACACCAAGGACGCCGTCAGCCGCATCCTCGCCGAGCGGCAGTCGGGGACCACGAACGGCTCGGTCGACCTGGTCTGGGTGAACGGCGACAACTTCGGCACCGCGAAACAGGCGGGCGGGTGGCTGTGCGGGTGGACCCCACGTCTGCCGAACATGCGCTACACCGACCCCGACGACCCGCTGCTGCAGAAGGATTTCGGGGTCCCGGTCGACGGGTGTGAATCGCCGTGGAACAAGGCGCAGTTCACCCTCGTCTACAACGCCGCGGCCGTTCCCGACCCGCCGACGACGTTCACCGGGGTCCTCGACTGGGCGCAACGACACCCGGGCCGGTTCACCTATCCGGCCCCGCCGGACTTCACCGGATCCGTGTTCGTCCGGGAGGCTCTCGTCGCGCTGTCCGGGGGCGCGGGCCGTGTGCCGCTGACCTATTCGCGTGAGGCATACGACCGACTCACCCCGGCGCTCTTCGACCGGTTGAGGCGACTGGCCCCGTCGTTGTGGCGCGGGGGATCGACGTACCCGCAGACGTCGTCCGCGCTCGACGACCTGTACTCGGGTGGTCAGGTCGACATGACCATGACGTACGGCCCCGCCACCCTGACCGAGCTGGTCGCGAAGGGGACATTCCCGCCGCAGACGAAGGTGCTCACGCTGTCCGACGGCACCGTCGGCAACGCCAGCTTCCTCGCGATCCCGTCGACGTCCGGACACTCCGCGGGCGCGCAGGTCGTCGCGAACCTCGCCCTGTCGCCGCAGCAACAGCTCGCGAAGGCGCGTCCGTCGACGTGGGGTCAGTTCACCGTCCTCGACCTCGCGCGACTCGACGCCACCGACCGCGCGGCGTTCGCCGCGCTACCGGCCTCGCCGGTGGTCCCCTCCTACGAGGTCCTGTCCCGCAACGCGCATCCGGAGCTGTCGTCGGCATGGGTGACCCCGCTCGACGACGGCTGGCGGAAATCCGTCCTCGCGGCACGCTGAGACGGTGAGTTCCTCGACCACGATGGATCGGCGCTCCGGGAGAACGACTCTGATGGTCGTACCGGCCGTCGTCCTGGTCGTCCTCGTCGTGGTGGTCGCGCTGGCCACAGCGATCCTGCAGAGCCTCGGACTGATGCCGCTGGTGGGCTCACCGGCCCTGAGTGTCGACGGGTACACGTCCGCGTGGCCCGAACTCCTCACGTCCGTTCGTGTGTCCGTGGGGATCGCCGCGGTGTCGACCGTGCTGGCCGTGATCATCGGCGTCGCCGCAGCACTTGCCGTGGCCGCGGCGAGTCGCTCGGTGCTGGCGGCGGGCACCATCACCGTGCCGGTCCCCCACCTCGTCGGTGCGGCGACGATCGGTCTGCTGCTCGCCGACTCCGGGCTGCTCGCGCGTCTGTTCGGGATCAGCGGGGCGGAGTCGTTGGGCCTGGTCGGCGGTCGGTGGTGGATCGCGGTGATCGCCGAGTACACGTGGAAGGAGTCGGCCTTCATCGCGCTCGTGGTCGGCGGGACGCTCGCGTCACGGGTGGCCGGATACGACGAGACGGCCGCGCTGCTCGGTGCCGGTCGGCGGGCGCGTTTCCGGTTCGTCACCCTCCCGCTGATCGCGCCGTCGGTGGTGGCGGCGTCCGCGATCACGTTCACCTACGCGCTCGGGTCCTACGAGGTCGCGATGCTGCTCGGCCGGCCGTACCCCGAGCCGATGGCGGTCATGGCCGTACGACTCTTCCGGTCCATCGACCTGTCGGCCCGGCCGGAGGCAGCGGCGGTGTCGGTGGTGACGGCCGGGTTGTCGCTGCTGGTGATCGGTCTGGCCCTGGCGGCACTCCGACGGCTGACGGTGTGGCGATGATCGGACGCCTCAGGCCGGGGCACGCGCTGCGTGGACTTCTCGTCGGCTGGTTCCTCGTGCCGCTCGTCCCTCTCGTCCTGTGGGCGTTCGCCGACCGCTGGCCGTTCCCCGATCGGCTCCCCGACGAGTTCGGGTTCGACGGTCTGCGAACGGCTCTCGCCTCCGGCGCCGGACACGCCGCGCTGATGTCCACGGTTCTGGGCCTCGCGGTGGCCGCCGTCGCGACACCGGTCGGTGCGCTCGCCGCCCGGGCACTCGCGACGGGGAGGGTCGTCGCCCCGCGCCTCGTCCAGGCGATCATCCTCGCGCCGCTGGTGCTGCCGGCGTTCGCCGTGGCGCTCGGGCTCGACGTGGTGGTCCTGCGACTGCGGATCCCCGGCACCGCGGCGGTGGTCGGCATCCTGGCCGTCGCCGCGCTGCCCTACACGACGACCGTGATGCGACTCGCCTTCGGCGCGTACGACATGGCCTACGAAGAGGAGGCCCGCACCCTGGGCGCATCGCGGTGGACTGTCGCCGTGCGCATCCGGCTCCCCCTGCTGGCCCCGGCGATCTCGGGCGCGGCGTTCCTGGCGTTCCTCGTCGCGTGGAGCGACTACGTCGTCACGCTGCTCATCGGTGGCGGTCGGCTGATCACGCTGCCGATCCTGGTGGCGTCGTTCGCGGCGGGGACCGGGAACGAGTCGGTGGTCGCCGTGCTGTCGTCGGGCGCGATCCTGCCACCGCTCATCCTCCTGATCGTGGTCGCGCGGTTCCGCGGCCGCCGTGAGGTCGCCCGGTGACGCCGGGGTCGCGGACCGGCCTGTCCGTCGTCGATCTCGGACGCCGGCATCGGGGTGCGTCCGCGCCGGCGCTGAGCGGGTTGACCCTCGAGGTCGGGGCCGGATCGTGCACGGCGCTGGTCGGACCGTCCGGGTCGGGCAAGAGCACGGCGCTGCGGCTCGTCGCCGGCCTCGACGAACCGACCGACGGCGTGGTCCGCATCGACGGCCGCGACGTCACCGGGGTGCCGGCGGAATCCCGCGGGGTGGGGATGGTCTTCCAGCGGCCGCTGCTGTTCCCGCATCTCTCGGTGCTCGACAACGTCGCGTTCCCGCTTCGTGCGGCCGGATCGACGCGCCGCGACGCGCGCCGCCGGGCGCTGCGGTATCTGGAGATGGTCGCGGCGGTCGACCTCGCCGACCGGTCCTCGACAGCGATCTCGGGTGGGCAGGCGCAGCGGGTGGCCGTGGCGCGAGCGCTCTGCGCGACGCCGTCGGTGCTCCTCCTCGACGAGCCGTTCAGCGCCCTCGACGGGCCGCTGCGTACGGACATGTATCGGCTGCTGCGGGACATCCGCGCGGAGGTGAACCCGACGATCGTGCTGGTCACGCACGATCTCGACGAGGCCGCGCAGACGGCCGATCGCATCGCCGTCCTCGTCGACGGCGAACTGCACCACGAATCGGACATCGACGGGGCCTTCCACCGGCCGTCCACCCTTGCGGTTCATCGTCACCTCGGGGGACTCGTCGAGATCGCCGGTCACGTCGACGACGGCGTCCATCACAGCGACCTCGGCGCGGTTCGGGTGCCCGAGGGATGCCCGATGCCCGACGGTCCGGGTCTGCTGCTGATGCGGCACGAGGGCGTGGCCCTGTGCCCTCCGTCGTCGGCCTCGACGATCGGCTCGGTGGTCGCGACGGCGACAGCGGGCGTCCGGACACGGGTGACGGTCGCGGTCGGGAACGCACGGGTCGTCGCCGACCTCCCGCCCCACACCAGTGTCGGGATCGGATCGTCCGTGGGACTGGACATCCCGCGCGACGCCGTCTGGGTCGTCGGGCCGGGCTGATCGGCGCGTCCGACCGGACCCGGGTGCTCTGTCAAAATGGACACATGTCGACACAGCGCGGGTCTGCGCGCATCCGTGAGTCGATCGCTCGCCACAGGGTGGGTGTCGGAGTGGTCCGAGCATGACCACCACACAGGACGACGCTGCCGTCGCGGCGCGACTGTCGACGCTCGACCGCTTCCTGCCGGTCTGGATCGGCGTGGCGATGGTGGCCGGACTGGGTCTCGGCGCGTTCGTCCCGGGACTGAACGATGCGTTGTCGGCCATCTCGGTCGACGGGGTCTCGCTTCCGATCGCCGTGGGACTGCTCGTGATGATGTACCCGGTGCTGGCGAAGGTCCGCTACGACCGGCTCGGTGCGGTCACCGGCGACCGCCGGATGCTCATCGCGTCACTGGCCCTGAACTGGATCGTCGGACCGGCGCTGATGTTCGCCCTCGCCTGGCTGTTGCTCCCGGACCTACCGGAGTACCGGACCGGGTTGATCGTCGTCGGTCTCGCCCGGTGTATCGCGATGGTCGTCATCTGGAACGACCTCGCATGCGGCGACCGTGAGGCCGCTGCGGTCCTGGTCGCGATCAACTCCGTGTTCCAGGTCGTCATGTTCGGTGTGCTGGGCTGGTTCTACCTGTCGGTCCTACCCGGGTGGCTGGGACTGCAGCAGACGGACATCGCCACGTCGCCCTGGCAGATCGCCGGTTCCGTTCTGGTGTTCCTGGGCATCCCGCTCGCAGCCGGGTTCGCGTCGCGTCGCCTCGGCGAGCGTGTCCGTGGGCGCGACTGGTACGAGAGCAGCTTCCTACCCGGCATCGGACCGTGGGCGCTCTACGGCCTGCTGTTCACCATCGTCATCCTCTTCGCGCTGCAGGGTGACCAGATCACCTCCCGGCCGCTCGACGTCGTGAGGATCGCTCTGCCCCTGCTCATCTACTTCGCGGTGATGTGGGGTGGCGGGTATCTCGTGGGCGCGGCGATCGGCCTCGGGTACGAGCGCACGACGACCCTCGCCTTCACCGCTGCGGGCAACAACTTCGAGCTCGCGATCGCAGTCGCGATCGCGACCTACGGCGCCACCTCGGGGCAGGCGCTCGCCGGGGTCGTCGGGCCGCTGATCGAGGTGCCGGTCCTCGTCGGGCTCGTCTATGTGTCCCTGGCCCTTCGGCGTCGATTCCACGCGGCCGCAGCATGACCAGCCCATCGGTGCTGTTCGTCTGCGTGTGGAACAGCGGGCTCCCGGTCAGCGGGCCCGAACGGTGACCGAATGCCACGCATTGTTGGCGTAGCCCTTGGGATTCCACAGGTCGGCGGCGTGGACGGGCTGTTCGCCGGAGCCGGAGTCCCTGGCGCGCACGGTGATCGTGTGGTCGCCGGGCGTGAGATGTGTCGGCAGGTGCCAGTGCCGCCACGACCACGGGGAGGACTCCTCGTCGAGATCGGCGTCGGTCCAGGTGGCGCCGCCGTCGGTCGAGACCTGCACGGAGGTGACGGTGTGGCCGTGACCGCCGATCGCGTATCCACGGATCGATGCCGGTCCCGCTGAGATCTCGGCGCCGTCGACGGGGTCGATGACCGCGGATGTGACCGGTGTGGCGGTCAACGCGGTGCCGACCTCCGGGCCGGGCTCCTGCTCGGCCGACAGCATCCGGTAGGACACCCGCTCGAAGTAGTTGTCGGACGGCGATGTCTGCGCGGAGACGGACTGGACCCACTTCACGCTGCGGGCGCCGATGTACCCGGGCACGACCATCCGAACCGGCCCGCCGTGGACGCTGGGGAGGGGCCGGTCGTTCATGGACCACGCGAGGAGGACCTCGTCCGACAGTGCCTTCTCTCGGTCGATCGACCCGCCGTATGTCTGAGGGGGCTCGGCCTCGCCCGCGACGTCCGATGCGGTGACGGCGATGTGGAGCGCAGCGTCGGCGAGTCCCGCCCGGTCGAGGACGTCGCGGAGCCGGACGCCGGTCCACCGCGCAGTCGAGATCGCGCCGATGTCCCAGGGGGCCTCGCCGGGGATGTCGCGGACCGCCATCAGGTCCGTGCGACGGTTGCCCGCGCACTGCAGGGTCGCCTCGACGGTCCGCGACGTGAACTGCGACCGGAGCTCCGACAGTCGCAGACGCAGCGGCGTCCGGACCATCCCCTCGACGACGAGTTCCCACGTCTCGGGGTCGATGTCGGGGATGTCTCCGTGGCTCCGCACGTAGAACGACGTCGGGTCGGTCAATCGGCTGCCGAGGTGCTGCGGCGGCGTCTCGGCGTTCAGCGGGGCGGTCTCGTGGACGGTCATCGGGGTCTCGGGCATCGCGCTGTCGTCCTCCTCGCTCACCGGGCCTCACCGTCGAGTGTGCACCTCGACGCATCGCTGGACATCAGATACCCCCATGGGTATGGTCGCCATCATTCGACCGGTCCGTCACGGGACCGAACCATTCATCCGAGGATACCCCCCGGGGTACATATTCAGGAGGCGAGATGCACATCGACTGCTATGTCGACCCGGCCTGCCCCTTCGCGTGGGCGACATCCCGGTGGCTCACCGACGTCGTCGGCCGCCACGACGACGTGACCCTCACGCTGCGCCAGATGAGCTTGGCGGTCCTGAATGCCGAGGCCGTCTCGAGCGGCGACATGGATCCCGGCATGGCCCACCACATGGCGGTCTCGCGTGCCGGTGGTCGGCTCCTGGCCGCCGCTCCCGCAGCGGCGTTCGCGGATCTGTACGGCGCACTCGGACGGAGGGTCCACCTCCACGGCAGTGACGTCGACGCCGATGTCGCGCGCGCCGCTCTCGACGAGTGCGGGCTCGATCCCGCCCTCGCGTCGGCCATCGACGACCCGTCCCACGACGAGGAGGTCGAGCGGGCCCACGCCGCGGCGGTCGACGCCTACGGCGAGCCCTCCGGCACACCGCTCGTCGCGGTGGACGGCCGCACCTTCTTCGGACCGGTGCTCACCGAGATCCCTGCCGGCGAGGCGGCGGACGATCTGCTCGACGCACTGACCGTCGTCGCCCGGACGCCGGCGTTCGCTCAACTCCAACGGCCCCGCTCGGGGCCGCCCACCCTCACGACAGCGCAGGAGAACTGACCCATGTGTCACGCGATGACATGCAGGACATGCGGCAAGACGACGTGGGCCGGCTGCGGTCGACACATCGAATCCGTCAAGCGACGGGTACCCGATTCGCAGTGGTGTGACGGCCACGCGAGCGCCCCGACCGGATCGATCTTCTCTCGACTGACAGGACGGAAGAAATGACGAGCACCGACACCACCGCGCCACCCGATCGACCGGGTGCCGATCCAGAGGCCTCACGTCCGGGTGTTCTCGGGCGCATCGGCGGCTGGGGCAGTGACCACCGTCGCATCGTCTTCGGTGTGTGGTTCGCGGCGATCGTGGTCCTCGGCGCCTTCGCGCCGTCGGTGTTCTCGTCGCTCGCCGGCGCCGGGTGGCAGGCGAACGGTTCGGAGTCCGTCGCAGTTCGCGAGCTCGCGCAGCAGCACTTCGGCGGGAACGCCTCGTCGGCGGTCCAGGTCGTCGTCCACTCGGACTCCGCGACCGTCACCGATCCGTCCATGCAGGCGGTGTTCAGCCAGATCGGTCGGGAGCTCGGGTCGGACCCCCGATTCGGCGAGATCGTCGCACCCCAGCCCGGGATGACGATCAGCCGCGATGGTCACACCGGCATCCTCATCGCCGGTGCGAACGCGTCGACCGACGAGATGGTCAAGGCGGTCGACGATCACAAGTCCGACCTGACCGCATTGTCGCGCAACGGGATCGAGGTCTACCCGACCGGGGCGTCGGCGCTCTGGGCAGACTTCAACAAGGCCAACCACGACGCGATGATCAAGGCGGAACTGTTCTCGTGGCCGGTCACCCTCGCGATCATGGTGCTGGCGTTCGGGTCGCTGGTCGCGGCGGGGCTCCCGCTGCTGCTGACCGTCGCCGGTCTCGTGGCCTCGGCCGGTGGCCTGGTGCTGCTGAACCACGTCACGCCGATCTCGGTGTGGGCGATGAACTTCGCGATGATGTTCGCCCTCGCGCTCGGGATCGACTACGCGCTGTTCGTCGTCTCGCGGTTCCGTGATGCGCTGAAGCAGCGGGGTGATCGCCGACAGGCCGTCGTCGACACCATGGACACCGCGGGCAAGGCCGTGTTCCTCTCGGGCTTGACCGTCCTGGTGAGCCTCTCGGCCGTGCTGCTCGTGCCCGCCCCGGCGGTGCGCACCATGGCGGTCGGGATCATGCTCGCGGTGGTCTTCGTCCTGCTCGCGACGCTGACTCTGCTGCCCACCGTGCTCGGTGCCCTCGGCCCGAAGGTCAACGCGGTCTCGCTGCCGTACGCGAAGAAGCAGGAACACCGCTCGCCGGTGTTCCACCGGTGGGGATCGCTGCTGCACAAGCACCCGTGGCCGTTTGCCGTCGTCTCCCTGGGGATCCTGGTGCTGCTGGCTCTGCCGGTCGTCGGACTGAAGGTCGCCATGCCGTCGATCTCGGTGGTCCCGGAGGATGCCCCCGTCCGTCAGGGCTACGCGTTGGTGCAGGAGCAGTTCGGACCCGGGGCGCCCGGTGCCCTGCAGATCATCACCCCTGCCGCCGACGCGCAGGCCGCAGCGACGATCGCGTCGTCCAGCCCGGGGATAGCGATGGTCACACCGCCGCAATCGGCGCGTGACGGATCCGGCTACACGCTGATGGAGGCCATCCCGACCGTCGATCCGTCAGACGCCCGCATGGGCAGCATCCTGCACACGCTGCGTGAACGGCTCCCCGCAGACGCGCTCGTCGGGGGTGCGCCGGCGGAGAACCTCGATCTGCAGACGGCGCTGAACGACTACCTGCCGATCATCGTCGGCGTCATCCTGATCATGGGCTTCCTGCTGTTGCTCGTCGCGTTGCAGGCGCCGCTCATCGCACTGATGGGAACGGTCGTCAGCCTGCTCTCGACCGGCGCGGCCTTCGGTGTCGCGAAGCTGGTCTTCCAGGATGGCCACGGGGCGTCGCTGCTGGGGTTCACCCCGCAGGGCTTCCTCGACGGGTGGGGGCCGGTGTTCTTCTTCGCGATGATCTTCGCCATCGCGATGGACTACACCGTGTTCCTCCTCGCCACGGCCAAGGAGCACTACGAGAAGTCCGGTGACCCGCACACGGCGCAGGTCGACGGGATGGCCCATTCGGGCCGGGTCATCTTCGCTGCCGCCGCGGTGATGGTGGCGGTGTTCTTCAGCTTCGCGCTCGCCGATCCGCTCCCGCCGAAGGAGATGGGCATCATCCTGGGTGTGGCGGTCCTGCTCGACGCGGTGTTCATCCGGCTGATCCTGCTGCCGGTGCTGCTCCGGATCACCGGCCACGCCGGCTGGTGGTCGCCCGCCTGGCTGCGACGGGTTCTCCCGTCGATCAGCTTCGCGCACAACTGACCTCGTGATCGACGACAACGAAGGAGAGAGATGATGGAACTGGGTTTGACCACGACCCTCACCGACACCGATTTCGCCACCGCCCGTGAGAAGGTGACCGCCGCACTGGCCGATCAGGGCTTCGGCGTCCTCACCGAGATCGACGTCCAGGCGACGCTGAAGAAGAAGCTCGACGAGGACATGGAGCAGTACACGATCCTCGGTGCGTGCAACCCGACTCTGGCGCACAAGGCGATCGGTGTGCAGCCCCAGATCGGGATGCTGTTGCCCTGCAACGTGGTCGTCCGCGCCGACACCTCCGACGACTCGGGTCGCACCATGATCGTGGAGGCGATGAACCCCGATCTCATGGTCTCCGTCACCGGCGAGTCGGGGCTCGAGCCGGTCGCGGCCGAGGCCGCAGGGCTGCTCGGCAAGGCGATCGCCGCCCTCGGCGACGCCTGATCACATGGCCGTCCTGCCCCCGCGGCGCATCATGCCCCCGGGGGTAGGCTGGTCTCTTCACACGGGAGGACTGTCATGACCGGAGACGACGAGACGCTGGCGTTGGTTCTGAACCGACTGCGCCGTGCACACGGACAACTCGGCGGCGTGATCTCGATGATCGAGGACGGACGCAACTGCAAGGACGTCGTCACGCAGTTGGCGGCGGTGTCCCGTGCGCTGGACAAGGCCGGGTTCAAGATCGTCGCCACCGGGTTGCGCGAGTGCATCACCGGAGATCCGGACGCCAAGGAGCCCATGACCGAGGCCGAGTTGGAGAAGCTCTTCCTCGCGTTGGCCTGAGACGGCCGGGACTATCCGACAGCGGTCCCGACCAGGAGGCCGATGAGGTACGTCACCGCCATCGCGATGACGCCGCCGATCGTCACGCGGAGCACAGCGGCGCGGCGATCGGCGTCCCCGACGACTGCACTGACGTATCCGGTGAGGGCCAGGGCGAGGGCGACCACCACGAACGTCAGCGGGATCCGTAGGTGCAGCGGCAACAGGACGATCGCCACGAGCGGCAGCAGCGCGCCGAGGGTGAACGAGACGGCGGACGAGAACGCAGCGTGCCAGGGGTTGGTCAGTTCGTCGGGGTCGATGCCCAGCTCGGCCTCGACATGTGCGGCGAACGCGTCCTTCTCGGTGAGTTCGGTCGCGACCTGCCACGCCGTCTCCGGCGTCAGTCCCTTCGCCTCGTAGATCGCGGCGAGCTCCTCGAACTCCTCCTCTGGTTGCTCGTCGAGCTCGGTGCGTTCCTTGAGCAGAAGAGCCTTCTCGGTGTCGCGCTGGGTGGACACCGACACGTACTCGCCGAGCGCCATCGAGACCGCGCCGGCAGTGAGGCCCGCGATCCCGGCGGTGAGGATCGGCTCGCGGGACGCAGTGGCCGCAGCGACACCGATCACGATGCCTGCGACGGAGACGATCCCATCGTTGGCGCCGAGGACACCTGCGCGCAACCAGTTCAACTTGCTCGCCGCGCCGGCGGCGTGTGGCTCCGCGCCGTGCTGGGTCGGGATCTCGGTCATGGACGCCAGCCAACACCGTCCTGGCCGACTCGTCCAGCAAGCGCAGGCAAGCCTGAGAAGCGCTGCGCGAGAGTGAACAACGAGTTCAGCGGCCTTCGACGACCTGCTTCACCCGCTCGAGTGTGGCTGGGATCCCACTGTGCGCGGCATCGATCCGGTCCTGGATCTGGGCCTCGGCATCGTCGCCGTACCGCTCGTGGAACGTCTCGATCCCACTGTCGAGGAACGCCCACGACTCGGTGAGCTCGGTGCCGCCGTCGACCGGCCGCAGCGTGTAACCCCATCGCGCGAACTTCCCGCCCACCAGCCAGGCGAACTCGCGGCCACGCTCGGCGGCCACCACGAGAGACCGGGTCTCCCAGGTGCGGGCGGGAGTCTTGTTGCGTCCGACGAACCAGGCACCCTCACGGGGGCCGTCGGGTCCCGGCTCGTCACCCGACTCCCACCAGCAGGCCTCGCAGATCGGGCTCCATTCGCCCGTGCGGGTGACATCGGAGACGACGTCGTAGACGGTCTCCGGATCGGCGGCGATCACGACGGTCCCGGAATGCGTGTGGGCGGCAGCCATGGACACGACCCTAGTCCGCGATCCGGAGGCAGACATACGACCTGGTCAGCGCAACTATGCACCAGCTTTCGCTGACCGGGGACGGTGGATCGTGAATGCGACGAATCGCCGTACACCGTGGGCTCCACGGGTGTTCCATCCGTCGTGGAGTCGACGACACCGGCCGCCGGCCTGTTCCACCGGAGCGACGATGACCTGTGACCTGACCCCCGCCTCCGTCCGCATGACCCGGAACATCGTTCCCGCGGTGGTCCTCGCGACCTGTCTGGTGCTCGCGGTGTCGTCGTGTTCGTCGGCGCCTCCGGGCCCCGATTCCCCGTCCAGCCCGGGTGACGTGAACGCCGCTGTGGCGCAGCCGCTCCCGGCAGACGCGGTCGACAAGGCGGTCGGCCGGCTCGACTCGATCGTGAACGACGAGCTGCGCAGGACGGGCATCCCCGGAGCGGCGGTCGCCGTCGTCCACGCCGGCCGGACGGTGTACGCGAAAGGCTTCGGCGTCGCCGACATGGCTACCGGCAGGAAAGTGGACGCGGACACGGTGTTCCAGCTCGCGTCGGTCTCCAAGTCGGTCAGCGCGTCGGTCGTGGCGACCCAGATCACGCAGGGCCGGGTGTCCTGGGACACCCCGGTGGTCGCCTCCATGCCGACCTTCGCGCTCTCCGACCCCTACGTGACGGCCAACGTCACCGTCGGCGACCTGTTCGCCCATCGGTCGGGTCTCGCCGAGCACGCCGGGGACAAGCTCGAGGAGATCGGGTACGACCGCGACACCATCCTGCAGCGGCTCCGACTGCTGCCCCTCGAGCCGTTCCGGACCACGTACGCCTACACCAACTTCGGTCTCACGGCGGCGGCGCAGTCGGTGGCGGACAAGGCGGGGACCGACTGGGCGACCCTCGCCGAGCGGGCGATCTTCGAACCTCTGGGATGCGGTCCTCGTCGATGCGCTACTCCGACTTCGCCGGCCGGGCGGATCGCGCCGTCGGCCACGTGCGCGAGAACGGCCGATGGATGGTGACGCCACAGCAGCGCGAACCCGATGCGCAGGCGCCCGCTGGCGGTGTCAGCTCATCGGTCGACGACATGGCCCGGTGGTTGACGGCGATGCTCGGCGACGGGACGTACGCCGGGAAGACGGTGTTCAGCCCGGAGTCGATCCTGCCGGCGACGATCCCCGAGATCCGCACGTCCGAACCGGAGTCGGCGGCCGACCGCGCGGGGTTCTACGGGTACGGCTTCAACGCGGCCACCACGTCGGACGGCAGGACGACCTACTCGCACTCCGGCGCGTTCGCGCTCGGGACGGGAACGAACTTCGTCGTCATGCCCTCTGCCGACGTCGCGATCATCATGCTGACCAACGCGGCGCCGATCGGCGTCGCGGACGCGGTGGGCATGCGGTTCATGGACCTGGTGCAGTACGGCGAGGAGCGCCAGCCGTGGGACACGCTCTACGGAGACGCGTACGCCGGGCTGTCCGAACCGACGGGATCGCTGGTCGGGAAACCGGCGCCGACCGACCCCGCTCCCGCACGACCCGACTCGGCGTACGTCGGGACCTACGAGAACGCGTACTGGGGGCCGGCGACCATCAGCACCCAGAACGGCGGCCTGACCATCGGGCTCGGCCCGAACGGGCAGACGCGCTATCCGCTCACCCACCGTGACGGCGACACGTTCACGTTCTCACCGCGCAGCGAGAACGCCGAGCCGGGTTCGATCTCCGCGGTGACGTTCGCCGGTCCGTCGATGACGGTCGAGTACCTGACATCCGACGGCGACGACGGCGTGTTCACCCGGCGCTGAGGTGCGCCGTCAGTCGGCGACGTGGACGACCGTCTTGCCGAAGGTACGGCCGGCGAGCATCGCGCGGAACGCGTCGAGGGTGTTGTCGAAGCCGTCGGTGACGTCCTCGACGTACTTGAGCTTCCCGTCGGCCACCCACTGCGTCGCCTCCCGCAGGAACGCCTCCTGCTGCGTCGCGACGAACTCGGTCTGGATGAATCCGCGGACGGTGAGGCTGCGGGTCAGGATCTGACCCATCAGAGCGCCGCTGCGGTCAGGGCCCTCCGGGAGGGACGTGCGGTTGTAGTTGGCGACGAGGCCGCACACCGGGATGCGGCCGTAGGTGTTCATCCGGGGCAACACGGCGTCGAACACCGCACCGCCGACGTTCTCGAAGTAGACGTCGATCCCGTCGGGCGTCGCCGCCGCCAGCTGGTCGGCGAAGTCGTCCGCACGGTGGTCTATCGCCGCGTCGAAGCCGAACTCGTCACGCAGATGGGCGACCTTCTGCGGTCCGCCTGCGATCCCGACCGCCCGTGCACCCTTGAGCTTCGCGATCTGACCCACGGCCGATCCGACCGGGCCGACCGCGGCGGCGACCACGACGGTCTCACCGGGCTTCGGGTCGCCGATGGTGAGCAGACCGGAGTAGGCGGTGAAGCCCGGCATACCGAGCACCCCGAGCGCAGTGCTGGGCGGCGCCACCGAGGTGTCCAGCCGGCGCAGGTGCTTCGTCGACTCGACGGAATGGGTCTGCCAGCCGCCGTACCCGAGGACGACGTCGCCCTCCGACAGTGCGGGATCGCGGGACTCGAGCACGCGCGAGACGGTGGCACCCACCATCGGGTCGCCGATCTCCACCGGCGGGGCGTAGGACTTCGCGGCACTCATCCGACCGCGCATGTAGGGGTCGAGCGACAGGTCGAGGGTCTGCAGGACCGCCTGGCCCTCGTCGGGCCGGGGCAGCTCCACCTCCTCGAACCGGAAGTCGTCGTCGGTCGGCTCGCCGTGGGGTCGGGCCGCGAGGACGATGCGTCGGGTCGTGTGGGTGGTCATGGCTCTCCCGTGGTCGGACGTGTGCAAACCCTGGGTCAACACCGGCGCCGGTCGGGGTTGTTCCCACAGATCGCTCCCGACCTCACATGGTGCTGCCAGCGTCCCCACAGCTTTGATTCGCACACTCGGGTCATGGCCGATGAGCAGCACCATCGGCATCGACGAGAGGTACGGACCATGACCCCACCGGAACGAGGAATCCGCAGGGCGCGCGCGGCCGCGGTGACCCTGGGCGTCACCGCATTGGGCGCCATCGGCATCACGTCGGGTCTGGCGTACGCCGACACCGACCACGGTTCGACGACACCGGCGACCTCCGCGTCGACCGACACGAGCGCCTCCACCGACTCCTCGTCCGGTTCGGACGGCTCGTCGAGCGGGTCCACCGACCTCGGGAGCTCGCCCAGCGGATGGGGTACCGCCCCGACGGTGTCGGCGGGCAGCGGCGACAGTCACGCCCAGACGAGCGGGAGCTGAGATGGACACCGCGACCAGCCGATGGCGGGTGTGGGGACTCGACGCGTCGGTGACCGTCACCGACCCGGGCGCGGTGGACGTCGCCCGGGAGATCGTCGACACCGTGCTCGACGACGTCGACCGGGCGTGCAGCCGTTTCCGAGACGACTCGGAGCTGTCCTGCCATTCGATCCGACGTGGCCGGCCGACCCGCATCTCGCCGGTGTTGGCGACGTTGGTGGACGCGGCACTCGGCGCGGCGCGCGCCACCGACGGCGCTGTCGACCCGACGATCGGGAACCGCCTCGTCGTCCTCGGCTACGACCGCGACCTCGACGCCATCCCCGACCCGGCCGTGCACGCCGGTCCTGCCGTGCTGCGGTCCCGATTCGCCGCGCACCGGGCGCACGCCGGGATGATCTCGCGGCACGGCGACACCCTGACCGTCCCGGAGGGGGTGAGTCTGGACCTCGGGGCGACGGCCAAAGCGGTCGCCGCGGACCTCGCGGCCGATGTCGTCGCCGCGCAGGTCGGGTGCGGTGTCCTCGTCGACCTGGGTGGTGACATCGCCACGCGGGGGATGCATCCCGAGGGCGGGTGGCAGATCCTCGTCGACGACGGTCCGGGCCAGCCGACCGCACAGGTCGCGCTCACGGGGAACTGCGGGGTGGCGACGTCGAGCACCCTGCACCGGAGGTGGCGCGACAGCGACGGCATCGAGCGCCACCACATCATCGATCCGCGGACCGGTTTCCCCGCCGACGAGGTGTGGCGGACGGTCACCGTGGTCGCCCGTCGGTGCGTCGACGCGAACGCCGTCTCGACAGCGTGCATCGTGAACGGCTCCGCCGGTCTGGATTTCGTGCGGCGCACCGAGCTGCCCGCCCGTCTCGTCGACGCGGACGGCGCGGTCGTCGGACTGTCCGGGTGGCCTGCGGAGGCGGTGGCAGCATGAGTGACCAAGCGCTGTGGGCGCTGGGCAGGGGAACCGGCATCACCGCACTGCTGCTGCTGACGTTGTCGATCGTGCTGGGTGTCACCACCCGGGCGGGCCGTCCGCTCCTCGGACTGCCGCGCTTCGCCCTCTCGTCGCTGCACCGGTCGGTCGCGCTGGGCGCGTCACTCCTGATCGTGCTGCACGTCACCACGATGGTGATCGATCCCTACGCCCAGATCGACCTCCTCGACGTCGTCCTGCCGTTCCGGTCGCGGTATGCACCCTTCTGGGTCGGACTGGGGACGCTGGCACTCGACCTCCTCGTCGTGCTGGTGGTGACGGCGCTCCTGCGACATCGGATGAGTCCGAGAGTGTTTCGCGCAGTGCATCTCGCGACCTACGCGCTGTGGCCGGTCGCGTTCGCCCATGCCCTGGGAAGCGGGACCGACGTCGGGCACGGCTGGATGATCGCGATCTGCGCCGTCTGCGCTCTCACCGTCCTCGGCGCGGTCGTCGCGCGGTGGACCATTCCCGGCGAATTCGATCACGTCCGCCGCGCCGCACCCGGTGGCCGAGTCCTGGAGGCCACTCGATGACCGCCGCCACCAGCAGGTTTCGATCCGTCGTCCCGCGTCCTGGAGGTCGGCGTCGACTGCTCCTCGGAGTGGGCGCCGATCTCGCGACACACGCCTCGACGCACGGGACCCGGAGGCCCGTCGGGCCGGAGTTGCTCGACGAGATCGCGGCATCGGGTCTGACCGGTCGGGGCGGTGCCGCCTATCCGGTCGCCGCCAAGCTGTCCATCGCCCGCGACGCGATGACCCGAGGACGACCCTCCGTGGTCGTCGGGAACGGGGCCGAGGGCGAGCCACTCTCGCGCAAGGACGCCGTCCTGCTCACCGAGGCACCACATCTCGTCCTCGACGGCCTGTCGGCGGCTGCGTCGGCGATCGGTGCCACACAGACCTACCTCTACGTACCCCAGGGCGCGACGAGCGCGATCACGGCGATCGTCCGGCAGAGGGTCGACAGTGGCTGGGACACCAGGGTTCCCGTCGTCGTGGCTGCTCCGGACCGGTTCGTCTCGGGGGAGAGCACCGCTGTCGTCGACGGGATCTCCGGCGGCCCGGGAGTCCCGCGCGACCGTCGGACACCGACCGCGGTCAGCGGGGTGCACGGCCGCCCCACCGCGGTGCACAACGTCGAAACACTCGCCCACATCGCACTCGTCGAGCGGCACGGCGCTGCCTGGTTCCGGGGCCGCGGAACCGCGGCCGAGCCGGGGTCGATGCTGGTGACGATCTCGAACGATCGCGGCATCCGGGGGGTCGCCGAGTCCGACCTCGGGGCGCCCCTGGCCGCATACGTCGACCGTGGAGCGCGGGCGGTGTTGATCGGCGGCTATCACGGCACCTGGGTCCGGGGTGAGGAGGTCGCCACGGTGGCGCTCTCGTCGAGATCGCTGCGTGCGGTGGGCGCTGCGCCGGGCGCCGGGATCGTGCACTCGCTCGGTGCCGAAGCGTGCGGTCTGGAGGTGACGGCCCGCTACCTCGATCACCTCGCCGGTGAGAGTGCGGGCCAGTGCGGACCGTGTGTGTTCGGATTGCCCGCTCTGGCAGCGGGTTTCCACGAGATCATCGAAGGGGGTGGCCCTGCGGCCGCGAACCGCGTGGCGCGGCTCGCCGCCACCGTCGACGGGCGCGGCGCCTGCGCACATCCCGACGGGACCGCCCGCCTCGTCCGATCCGCGCTGCGGGTGTTCGCCGACGAGATCCACGATCACGCGCACGGCCACTGCGTCGGACGCGGACGGGAGGGACGCCGGTGACGACGAACGACCGTGTGGCGGTCCACATCGACTTCACCCGGTGCGACGGCCGCGGGCTGTGCGCCGAACTGCTGCCGGGGACGTTCGCGCGGGACCCGTGGGGGTATCCCATCGCGATCGCCGACCCGCGCACCACGGTTCAGCGGGAACCGCAGGTCGCCGCCTCCGACATCGCACATGTGGCGCGAGCTGTGCGCGCATGTCCCCGATCGGCGCTGTCCGTGGTGGACCCCGCCGGCTCGCCGTCGTCCCGGCGCTGAGCTCGTCGTCAGGGAACAGGCCTCATTGGCCATAGGTGTAGCGCAGGTGCGCGTTGATCAGCTCACCGATGCGCTGACAGAGGTGGCGGAACAACCGGTCGTCGGGTGCAGGCGGCTCGACCATCAACGACCACCGCAGAGCCGTTCCGCCGTCGTGGGGCGTGAGGTCGAAACGGATGTGCGCGTCGGGCCGTTTCACCCAGATCGACGACCACACCACCAGCGACGGCTCCTCGCGCTGGCGTGTCGCGATCACATCCACACGCGAACCGTACGTCGTCGTGCAGGGTGTCGGCGGCTGTCGCATTCGTGGCTCGTCCCCGGGGAGGGTCGGCTTCAAGCAGATCCATACGGTGTCAGACCAGATCAGCGGATCGCCGCGCGAGTTCTACCGGTCCGACGATCGTTTCACGGGCCGTCGTCGGGCTCAGGTCGTCGCGGATCAGCTGTCGGGGTGCGGCGGCGTGGAGTCGGTGGCGCGTAGCCCGTCGAGGATCAGGGCGAGCATGTGGGGTGACCTGTCACTTGGCCCCGGGGCTGCTCGCCACAACGCGGCGGTGAGTTGTAGGAAATCGCGGGGGTCGGCGTCGGCGCGGATGGTCCCGTCGAGTTTCCCGGCGTCGAACAGCGTCGTGATCGCCTCGATCACCGGGTCGTAGGTGCGTTCGGTGATCGCTCGGTGCGCGGCGGGTCCGAGTGCGTCGCCGAGGCCGTGCTTCTGTCTCATGGCTGCGACGAGAATGGTCGTCCACTGGCGCAGCGCCTCCAGCGGAGTCGAGGATGCCAGCAGTGCGGGCACCGACCCGATGATCCGCTCGACCTCGTCTTCGTAGACCGCCAGCACCAGTGCTTCGCGGGTGGGGAAGTGGCGGTAGAGGGTTCCCGGCCCCACCTCAGCCCGCTTTGCGATCTGGTTCAACGACGTCTGGCCGTCCTCGGCGAATGCAGCACGAGCAGCAGCCAACACGCGCTCTCGGTTGTCGCGGGCGTCGGAACGGACCATCGGACACTCCCTTGCTAAGTGGAGACCTCTCCACTAGCGTCGGTGCCAGACGGAGACGTCTCCGTTTGAACCTAGAGGAGCACCATGCGTTACACCAAACTCGGCACGACCGGTCTCGACGTCTCGCCGATCGCGATCGGCGCGATGACCTACGGCGAGCCCGACCGTGGCCATCCGGTGTGGTCGCTCGACGAGCAGAGCAGTCGGCCCCTGATCAAGCACGCACTCGAATCGGGCATCAACTTCTTCGACACGGCGAACATGTACTCCTACGGGTCCAGCGAAGAAATCCTCGGTCGAGCACTGGCAGATTTCGCCAACCGGGACGAGGTCGTCATAGCCACGAAGCTGCGGCACCCGATGCGAACCGGACCGAACGGAAAGGGGTTGTCCCGCAAAGCGATCATGTCCGAGGTCGAGCACAGCTTGCGGCGTCTGGGCACCGACTACATCGACCTCTATCAGATTCATCGCAACGACCATTCCACGCCGGTCGAGGAGACCCTGGAGGCGCTACACGACCTGGTGAAGGCCGGCAAGGTCCGGTATCTGGGGGCGTCGTCGATGCATGCCTGGGAGTTCGCGAAAGCACTGCACCTGCAACGCAGACACGGGTGGGCTCGGTTCGTCACCATGCAAGATCACTACAACCTGCTCGCCAGGGAAGAGGAGCGGGAGATGATCCCCCTGTGTCTCGACGAAGGAGTCGGCACCCTCGTCTGGAGCCCCCTGGCGCGGGGGCGTCTCGCCCGCCCTCACGACGAAGCGAAGTCGACCACTCGTGCGGCGACCGATGGCGGGTACGCAGACCTGCTCTACAGCTCCACCGCCGACAGTGATCGCGCGATCATCGAGGCCGTCGGCGCGATCGCAGAGACCCGCGGTGTGAGTCGCTCGCAGGTCGCGCTCGCCTGGCTCACCAGCAAGCCCGTCGTCACCGCGCCGCTGGTGGGGGCGAACAGGACATCCCACATCGATGACGCTGTCGCGGCGCTCGACCTCGAGTTGACCTCCGAGGAGATCAGCCGGCTCGAACGCGCCTACACCCCGCGCAACGACTTCCAAGGGGTCTCCGACGAGGCCGAGATGCAGCAGATCCGCGATCGGATCGCCGGCTACTCCTTCTGACGCGGGTGGTAGGTCGCACCGAAGGCGAGTGATCAATGGACGAGGTCCGAAAAGTCACCGCGATTCACGTGCATCGAGTGTCTGTCGGTCGGACGCGGCTTCGTCACCCCTGAACCGGCCGATCGGCCCGTCCCACTCGAACAGGGAGTCCGGCAACGAGTCTGGCTGGGAGAGCTTCTCGACGTCGAGCAACGCGTAACCGTCGGCGTTCGTCACGCGCATCAGGATTCCGGTTGCGTCGTCGAAACCGAGGAAGATCGACTGCTCGTCGGATGTGTGCAGCCGGACCGACCATGCCGGGCGCCCAGCGACCTCGGTCTGTTCCGCGGGCCCTGCGGCGGTGAGCCCCGCACTCAGGTGTCCTAGCAGTGAGTCCGGTCCCAATAGATCAAGCGGGCTGAACCTCGCGCCCAAGAGAGGTAACCGAATGTCGCTGTCGAGCTGACGCATCTGGCCGTCGACCTTGACCAGCGTGGTGGTCGCCGAGGAGAGGTACACCGGCTCGGTGTCGATCTCGACCCTCCACTTCCCGCCCGGGGCGTGGTGAAAGTCGAAGCGCACCCGTTCGGTGGGGGATTCGCTGACCGCCAGCGTCCCGATCGCTTACACGGAATCCGCCACCGCATTACGGCCTGCGAGCTCGATCCACGACGTCGTCCTCATCGGTGCAGCCTAGGGCGACGTGGGGATGACCGGTGTGCCGATCACTGCGCGCGAACAGCCCGGCTCGACGCAGACCGACGCAGCGTGATGCGAGCGGGCCGCAGCACAGGCGTCTCGTGCGCCCTGCTAAACATGCGTACGTGATGGCGGGGGTCGGTGTCGGGCGGGGCGTTCCGCGTCCCGTGGCCGGCGGCGATCCGATCCGGCCCGTCGGTGTGGGTGTGGCGGTCGTGGCAGTGGTGCTGTTGGGGATCAACCTGCGGCTGGTCTTCGGGAGCGCATCCGCGGTGATCACCGAGATCACCCGGGGTTACCACCTGGGGTCGGGAAGCGCTGCCCTGCTCACGACGGGGCCGGTCGTGTGCCTGGGACTGTTCGGTGTCGCTGCCGGCCGACTCATCTCGCGGTGGTCCGTTCCCGCGGTGCTCACCGCATGTCTCGCCGTGGTGGCGGGTGGGACAGCGCTGCGCGGCATCCCGTCGTGGCCGGTCCTGGTCACCGGCACTCTGCTGGCGGGTGTCGGGATCGCGGTGGCCAACGTGCTCGGACCCGTCCTCGTGCGTCAGTTCTTCCCGCGGCACATCGGGCTCATGACGGGCCTGCTCACCGCGCTCGTCAGCGCGAGCGCAGGACTCGCATCCGGCGTCACCGTGCCTCTGGCAGACAATGTTCTGCCAGGTTGGCGCGCCACGTTGCTCGCGTGGGCCGTTCCCGCGGTACTCGCAACAGCGGCCATGGCGACCATGGCGGTACGGCACCGCCACGCATCCAGAGTCGAGAGCCGATCCGGCGGACCTCGTCGGCCATACCGTGTGCTCACCTCGAGAACAGCCTGGGCGCTCACCGGCTTCATGGGACTGCAGTCGATGCTCGCCTATGCGCTCATCGGATGGCTGCCCACGATCTACCGCGACCGTGGAGCCGGTCCGCAACAGGCGGGTCTGCTGCTGACGGCGCTGAGCATCTCGAGTGTGGTGACCGCCCTCGCCGTTCCGATGGTGGCCGCCCGCATGAGAAGTCAGCGGATCGTCGCGGCGACCGTCGTCGCACTCTCCGTCTGCGGACTGTGCGGTGTGGCATTCGGGGGGATCGGCGAGGCGTTCGTGTGGGCAGTGCTCCTCGGCCTCGGACAGGGCGGCCAATTGTCGTTGGCGCTCACCATGATCAACTTGCGAGCGGCATCAGCGGCGACAGCCGCGAGCCTGTCGACCATGGTCCAGTCGGTCGGTTATCTCGTCGCAGCGACGGGACCACTCATCGTCGCGGCTGTGCACAGTGCCACGGGATCGTGGACCGCACCAGTTCTCTTCCTGCTCGCAGCGATGGCGCCGCTCGCCGTCTGCGGGTGGTATGCCGCCCGTGACACCCGAGTCGGTGGAGAGGTCGACCCGGTGGCCGACTGATTTCACATGCCGCGGTACTTCGAGAGATAGGCCTGTTCGGCGTGGTGGTTCTTGGCCCGTTCACGCGCGTCGACCAGCGCGGGATCGAGGCCGTGTTGGCTCATCCGGTGGCGGCGGTAGACCCGGTTCAGGGCAATGGAGAAGTAGATGTACGGCAGCATGATCGGGATCGTCATCATGGCTTTCACGATCCATTCCGCCGGGACGAACATGAACGGCGTCAGGACGGCGATGCAGGGCACCGCCCACCGGACCACCATCCGGGCGCCCGCGCCCTTGCCGGTGAGGTCGCGCGTCACCCAGGGCAGATACGACCGGCCGAGCCTCGCGCCGTAGCAGTAGAGCAGGAAGCGCACCAGCGGCGGTCGGGACAGTGTGTCGCCCGACGACGGCTCGCTCATGCTGCTCACGGCAGTCACCTTAGACCGCGTCCGGAGCTCCGCCTCAGTCGGCGGATTCCAGGGAGACGCCCGCCGACGCGCGGGTGCGGATGTGGTCGAGCGCAGCGATGAGCCGCCGACGATCCCGGTCGGGGAGATCACCCCAGGCGACATCGTGAACCGTCTCTCGTGCGGTCCGCTCCGCCGCGGCGAGCAGTCTGGTGCCGTCCGTGGTCAGCGTGATGTGTGACGACCGGCGATCCGACGGGTGCCGGGCACGGACCACGTGTCCAGCCGTCTCCATGCGGTCGACCAGTTTGCTGGCGCCTCCCGCCGTGATGAGCAGGTCCTGCGCGAGGTCCTGCACGCGGGCGGTTCCCCGGCGGCCGATCACCCTCATCGGCTCGAACCAGGTGAGCGGCAGATCGTGGTCCGCGCGCAGCCGCGCGTCGAGCGCGTTCCACACCACGATCTGCGCACGGACCAGGCGATCGAAGAGCACGAGGTCGTCGTCGATCCGCTGCTCCCTTCCGTCGTCGGTCTCCGGAGGACCGGAGCCTGCCCGTAGTCTATTCCATGGAAACTATCTCGGATCGACGTGAGGGGTGACGGCGTGCGCGCAGCGTTCTACGACAGGCAGGGACCGGCAGGCGAGGTGCTCGAGGTCGGCGAGCTCCCTCGGACGGATCCCGGCCCGGGAGAGGTGCGGGTCAGGCTGCACCGATCGGGAGTCAACCCGGGTGACGTCAAGAAGCGCCAGGCGTGGCTCGACTCCCCCATGGCGTTCGACCGCATCGTCCCGCACAGCGACGGGGCAGGTGTCATCGATGCCGTCGGCAGCGGGGTGGACCAGGGGCGGGTCGGACGTCGGGTCTGGGTGTTCGGCGCACAGTCCTACCGGCAGTTCGGCACGGCCGCGGAGAGCACGGTGGTCCCCGACCACATGGCGGTCGACCTTCCCGACGACGTCTCGTACTCCGTGGGTGCCTGTCTGGGGATCCCCGGGATCACCGCCCATCGCGCGGTGTTCGCCGACGGGCCCGTCACCGGTCGCACCGTCCTCGTGCACGGGGTGAAGGGAGCTGTGGGTTCCTTGGCCGCCCACCTCGCGCGGCGAGGAGGGGCGAGGGTGATCGGGACGGTGCGTCACGACGACGACGTGTCGCAGGTCGACGAGGGTGTCGCTGACCTGGTGATCTCGACGGCAGACGATCCGGTGGCACGGATCCGGGCGGCTGCGCCCGACGGTGTCGACCGTGTGGTGGAGGTGGCGTTCTCGGCGAACATCGATCTCGACAGCGAGGTCGTCGCCCCGGATGCCGTCATCGCAACCTACGGCAGTCCGCAGCCCAGGCCGTCGATCCCGCTGTGGCCCTTGCTGTTCGCGAACGTGTCGATTCGTCTTCTCGGTAGCGACGACTTCTCCTCCGAGGCCAAGGCCGCCGCAGCAGTCGAACTGACCGCGGCCGCCGCCGACAACCCACGACTCGTCCCCGAGATCGAGGAGTTCCCGCTCGACCGGATCGCGGACGCCCACGAGCTCGTCGAACACGGTCGGCCCCGAGGGCGCGTCGTGCTCACCATCGCGGACTGACTCCCCGGAATCCGTCCCGACGACACCGGACGTGCGGAGGCCCGCCCCGGGGACCTCTGACCGCGCCGCTGCGGTCACGTCTCGGTGAACAGGTGGCACGTCCGGGGCGTGTAAGGGGCTGCATCGGGCACCCCTGGTGGGCACAATGAGCAGATGCGCTCGATCTGGAAAGGCGATCTGAGCTTTGGCCTGGTGAACGTGCCGGTCAAGGTCTACTCGGCGACGGAGTCGCACGATCGCACCTCGCATCAGGTCGACTCCAAGGACGGCACCCGGATCCGCTACCGCAAGGTGCGGGAGGGCACCGACACCGAGGTCGAGTTCTCCGACATCGCCAACGCCTACGAGGCCGACTCCGGGGAGACGGTGATCCTCACGAAGTCCGACCTCGCCGAGCTGCCCGTCCAACGAAGCCCGGAGATCTCCATCACCGGCTTCGTACCCGAGGACCAGATCGACCCGATCTTCTTCGACAAGCCGTACTACCTGGAACCGGCATCGAAGTCGACCAAGGCGTATGTGCTGCTCCGTCAGGCACTCGCCGACACCGAGCGTCTCGCCATCGCCACCTTCACCCTCCGCAACCGCACTCGTCTGGCCGCGCTGCGCGTCTACGAGAACGTGATGACCCTGCAGACGTTGCTCTGGCCCGACGAGGTCCGCAAGCCCGAGTTCGCCTCGCTCGACGACGAACCCGAGATCCGCCCGCAGGAGCTGTCGATGGCACAGTCGCTCATCGAGAGCATGGCCACCGAATTCGACCCCGACGAGTACGAGGACACCTACCAGCTGGAGCTCAGCAAGCTCATCGAGGCGAAAGCGCAGGGGAGCGAGGCGTTCCCCACGACCGACGAGGCCGACGACTCCGCCGACGACGACTCCGAGGTCGCGGATCTGCTTGCCGCGCTGCGTGCGTCGGTGAAGGGGCGGGGCGAGTCGTCGGGGTCCTCGGGCGGGACGGCGAAGAAGGCACCGGCTGCGAAGTCGACCGCGAAGAAGACGCCGGCCAAGAAGACCGCCGCCAAGAAGTCGACAGCGAAGAAGTCGACAGCCAAGAAAGCCACCGCCAAGAAGACGACAGCGAAGAAGGCGCCGGCGAAGAAGGCCGGCTGACCCCGCGGCGTCACCCGGCCCGACCGAGCCGGGTGACGCTGCCCGAGAGGGTCAGGTCCCCTTGACGTTGAGGATCTGACGCAGGGTGTGGTCGACGCTCACGAGGTCCGCGGCATCGCGCATGACGACGTCGATGTCCTTGTACGCATGCGAGATCTCGTCGATCCAGTCGGCGCCGTGGCGGTATTCGATCCCTTCCATCGACGACGCGAGGTCTGCCTCGGTGAAGCGTCGCTTCGCCTCCGCGCGGGAGAACCGTCGTCCGGCCCCGTGCGGCGCCGAGCAGAGCGCCGCCGCGTTCCCCTTCCCGGTCACGACATACGACCGCGTCCCCATCGATCCGGGGATGACACCGCGGACACCCGCGTGGGCATCGATGGCGCCCTTGCGGGTGAGCCACAGCTCACGACCGCCGTGGGTCTCGCGCGTCGTGTAGTTGTGGTGACAGTTGATCCGCTCGACCTCGAGGGCGGCCGGGTCGTCGACACCCGACCAGTGCGCGAGGGCCCGGCGGAACCGGTCCATCATCTCCGCCCGGTTGTCGAGGGCGAACTGCTGGGCCCACCGGAGATCACGGAGGTAGGCGTCGAGCTCCCCGGTGTCCGCAGGGAGGTACGCGAGCTCGGGATTCGGCAGCCGGACGTGCCAACGCCGACAGAGCTTCTGCGCGAGCGCGATGTACCGCGACGCGATCCGGTGACCCACGCCCCGTGACCCCGAGTGCAGGAACATCCACACCTGGTCGGTCTCGTCGAGACAGAGCTCGATGAAGTGGTTCCCGCCACCGAGCGATCCGAGCTGCTCCCGCCACTGCGGCGAGTGTGACAGATCGACGCCGTCACGTCGGGCGCGGTCCTCGAGCGAGGCGATCCTCGGCGCGGTGAAGTCGAAGCGGTCGACGCCGTTGTTGTAGTTGCCCGGCGACAAGGGGATCGCGGACTCGATGGAGGCCCGGAGATCGCCGAGGTCGCGTCCCCGGACGGCGTCGGCGTCGAGAACGGTGCGGACCGCGATCATGCCGCATCCGATGTCGACACCGACGGCGGCCGGGATCACGGCATCGACGGTGGGCAACACGGTGCCGACCGACGACCCCTTGCCGTAGTGGGCATCCGGCATCAACGCGACGTGTGGGTGGACGAACGGCAGCCGGGCGGCCTCGATCGCCTGCTCGACGGTCTTGTCGTCGAGGTCGGACGCGAAGGTGAGCAGCTTGAGGTTGCCGATACGGCTGGGCACGGGATTCTCCTCTCGGTGTGCCGGCCCAGTGTTCGCGTCGAGGCGTTCGCCCGCAACGGGTTTCTCGCCGAGCGCACGTCCCGCTCGTGGGACGTCTACGACTTCGGCGCGCCGCTCCAGTCGCCGAACGGTTCGTCGCGCTCTCGGACCGCCTGCTTGAAACCGGCTGTCGCCGATCGGGTCTGGAATGCGTACCCCTCTCGCGTGTGCCGCGAGACCCCGTCGAAGACCGTGCTGACCATCGCGGAGGTGGCAACCCCCTGCGACAGCAGAGCGCTGTTCAGTGCGAGCTTGACCATCATCAGCTGGTTGATCGGCATGCGGGCGATCCGCGCGACGTAGTCCTCGACCACCTCGTCGAGTCGATCGGCCGGAGCGGACTCGACCGCGAGACCCCACTCGACGGCGGTCTTCCCGTCGATGCTGTCGCCGGTGAAGAGCATCCGCTTCGCCCGCTGGTCGCCGATGCGATGCGCCCACAGGCCGGTCGACGGCACACCCCACACGCGCACGGGTGGATAGCCGATGCGGACGTCGTCGGCGGTGATGATCTGGTCGCAGTGCAAGGCGATGTCGGTCCCGCCGGCGATGCAGAAGCCGTGCAGCTTGGCCACGACGGGCTTGTCGGCGTGCAGGAGGCTCGCGAAGCCGCGGCCGTTGCGGCTCATCATCGCGTAGTCGACCATCGGATCCCACTGCCGGCGAGGGTCGTGGTTCGTGGCCTGCACGAGGGGATCGAGCACGGTTCCGTCGACGCTCACCTGATGGGTGGCCTTCCCGGTCTCGTCGGCGCCCGGGTCCTCCCACCGTTCGGCGAACATGCCGAGGTCGTACCCGCCGCAGAATCCCTTGCCCCGCCCCGACAGCAGGATCACATGGACTCGTGGGTCGAGATCCGCGTGCTCGACGGCCGCGGCGATGTCGCGCGGGGTGTCGGCGGTGATCGCGTTGCCGTGCCGGGGGCGGTTGAAGGTGATCCGTGCGACCCGATCGGTCACCTCGTAGGTCAGCGTCGGGAACTCCAGGGAGTCGGGTGGCGTGCGGTCCCGCGCCGCCGACACCGGCGGTCCCGCGGTCCAGTCGTCGCGCCAGGCCGCCGGGTGGTCGCCACCGTCGGTCGGGGTGGTGAGGTTCGCATCGTCGCTCATCGGCGTCACACTATCGGCGAGCCCGTCGCCCCGGGACCGATGAGAACCATGCCGTCGCCCAGTCCACACAGATGAGACACGACGAACGGAGCGACATGGGAATCCTGACCTACGGCATGCACATCTCCCTCGACGGCTACATCGAGGACCCGACCGGGAGCATCGACTTCGGCGTACCCGACGAAGAGATGCATCGAGTCTCCAACCGGCAGGTCCGGGACACGGCGGCGTTCCTGTTCGGCCGGCGACTCTTCGACGTGATGGAGGACTTCTGGACGGCCCCGGAGCGTGCCGACGGCGAGCCGGTCGAGGCGGAGTTCGCCGAGGTGTACGCAGAGACCCCGCGCATCGTGTTCTCCGATTCTCTGCGGTCGGTGCCCGATGGGTGCCGGCTCGTGCGCAGTCCCGACGCCAGGGACGAGGTCGTGCGCCTGAAGGCGGAGACCGACGGCCTGCTCAGCATCGGTGGGCCCCGACTGGCCGCGTCCGTCGCCGATCTCATCGACCAGGTCGACCCGTACGTGCTGCCGACGGTGTTGGGCGGCGGCACCCCGTTCTATCCGAGCGGCCACCGGTGGGACCTCACGCTCGCCGAGATCCGGACCTTCCGCGCGTCGGGGTGGACCTACATGCGCTACACGGTCGATCGCTGAACGCCTTCGCCTGAAGGACGCGAACCGTGTGGCCACCGCTGCTGACGCGGCGAGTTGATCGCAGATGCCGAGCGGTTGGGACCGGCCGGGCGGTTGCGGCGGTGGCCTCCTCGATCTGTGAACCTTGCGTCCGCGGTCACCCCGTCCGATCAGCCGGTCGCAATGCATATCTGTGCGCAGGGTGGCGTCACTCTGGTTGAGGCTGACGCAATCCGATCGCGCGAGCGGCCGCGAAGGTCGCACTGAGGATCAGGACGACGAGGGTGATCACCACCACCCAGGTCGACGTGACGGTGGAAAAGCCGAGCACCCATGCGCTGGTGACTCCGGCCGCCGTCGCAAGCAGTGCACCCACCGGGAGCACGAGGGCGGTAGCCCGGGTTGTCGGGCGGATTGCGTGGTCCCCGACGTTTCGCAGTGCCAGGTACACCGCGGTGACGGCAAGGCCGTAACCGAGCGCACCGGTGACCGCGTAGAGCAGCAACGGGGGCAACCAACCAGGAAGGTCCGCCGCCACTGCCACCGCGATCAGCGCCGGCAACACTCCCACCACGCAACCGATGACGCCCACCGCCACTGTGAGCCCGACACGACGGTGAGGCGGTACTTGTGCACCGGCGGCCCGGAGGACGCCTGCGCCGACTGCTCCCATCGCCGCGCCCGCCACGGCAATCATCAGGTAGCGCAGTGGTTCTGAGGCAGTGACGTTCGCTCCAGAAAACGAGGAGACAACGAAGTACTCCCCATTGCCGGGTCCCGCCAGTCCCTCGAACAACGCCGCTGTCAACAGCCCGATGAGACAACCCAGGAACATCAACCAGACAAACAAGCGACTCATGCAAGGCATGGTGCCGCACGGTCGCTCGTCATCACCCGTCAAGTGGGGTGATCGCCGTCGTGGACATCCATCACGGTCTTCCCCAGACATCGGACGGTTCGTGTTGCCGAGGCGCGAAACCGACACGGCCCCGGTCACCTGGAGAGCTGAGGTGTTGGACGGGCTTAATCTCGCCGGATGAGCGACCTCGTCCACGTCCACCGCGACGGACCCGTCACCACCGTGACCATCGACCGGCCCGACGTCCGCAACGCCGTCGACCGTCCGACGGCCGAGGCACTCGCCGCGGCGTTCCGGGCCTTCGACGCCGACGACGACGCGGCGGTGGCGGTACTGGCGGGGGCGGGTTCCACGTTCTGTTCCGGCGCGGACCTCGGTGCGATCGCGGGTGACCCCGCCCGCATCAACCGCTTCGCGCCCGATGGCGACGCCCCGATGGGGGTGTCCCGGATGGAACTGACCAAACCGGTCGTCGCCGCCATCGAGGGCTACGCCGTCGCGGGCGGGCTCGAACTCGCGCTCTGGGCGGACATGCGCGTCGCTGCCGCCGACGCCGTGTTCGGCGTCTTCTGCCGCCGGTGGGGCGTACCCCTCATCGACGGTGGCACCGTGCGGCTGCCGCGCCTGATCGGCGAGAGCCGGGCCATGGACCTCATCCTCACCGGGCGGGCCGTCCACGCCGACGAGGCGCTGTCGATCGGCCTGGCGAATCGGGTCGTCCCGTCGGACACCGCGCTGCAGGCCGCGCAGAGCCTCGCCCGCGAACTCGCAGCGTTTCCTCAGACTTGCCTGCGACAGGACCGGCTGTCCGCACGCGAGCAACATGGGCTGTCGCTGCAGCAGGCGCTTCTCAACGAGACCCGTCACGGAGCGACGTCGCTGGTCAACGGCACCGCCGAGGGTGCTGCGCGGTTCACCGCGGGCGCGGGACGGCACGGCGCACCCGCAGATCCCGACTGAGTCCGCGCCTCGCCTGCGACCCCCTCCCGGCGCCGCCTGCGCACGTCGACGACCCCGCCCGTCCCGTCCGCTCTGGCACCCTGGATTCGGACATCGTCGTGCGGCGCGAGAGGGAGTGGCAGATGGGACACCCGACGCTGCGCCGCGCCGATCCGGAGACCCCGTCACGCGCCAGGCCGCCGCGCCGTCGTCTGACGGCGACCGAGGTCGCCGAGGCCGCCGCGCTGGCCGATGTCGCCGCCGCCATCTGCGTACTCAGCCGCATCCTGCCGATCGCCGGCGCGGCCATGCTCGTCGCGTCCATCCCGTTCGCCGTCCTCGGCATCCGTCGACGGCTGTCGGTGTGTGTCCTGGCCACGGTGATCGGCTGGATCGTCGGACTGCTCTTCGGTGGCTACACCGCCGCCAACATGGTGGGCGCTGCGGCGATCGCCGGGTGTTTCGCGGGCATCGCGCTACGTCGTGGGTGGTCCCCGCCGTCGGTGGTGGTGCGCGCGATCCTCATCGTCGGCGTGCCGTCGGCCGCGCTCACCACGGGTCTGCTCGCCGTCTTCGCGAGCTACCGCGAGTTCGTGTTCGACAACATCCGCAACGGCCTCGGCGGCACGGCGCGGATCTTCGCCGCCGCGGGCATCGCACAGGTCCAGGAATTCGACGACGGGGTGCGCCGCGCCCTCGAGGTGTGGCCGATCACCGTCAGCGTCGTCGGCTTGATCGGGGCGGCCGGAGGCGTTCTGTTGACGGCCGTGTTCGTGTGGCGGCCCGCGCAGTCCATCGCCCGCAGGCTGGGTGCCGTCGCCACCGACGACGCTCCGGCGGACGAGACGGCGATCGTGGCACCGGTTCCGCTGCACGCCCGCGGGGTGACCGTCGTCCACCCCGAGGCGCTCGTCCCGACGATCGCCGACATCGACGTCGACGTAGTACCGGGGTCCCTCGTCGCCGTCGTCGGCCACAACGGCGCCGGGAAGTCCACGCTGGCGCGGGTGATCTCCGGCCGCGCGCCCACCGCGGGTCAGGTCTGGCGACCGGGCACCGCGGGACTCGGGATGCCGGGCGGGACGGCGATGATCGGGCAACGTCCGGAGACCGGCGTGCTGGGGCTCGCCGTCGGCGACGACCTCGCCTGGGGTGTGCCCGACATGACGCCGGAGCGTTCGGCGGCAGTTCTGCATCGCGTCGGTCTCGACCTGGATCTCGACGCCGAGACGTCGAGACTGTCCGGTGGTCAGCTCCAGCGACTCGCCGTCGCGTCGGCGTTGGTGCGCGGCCCGGGGCTGCTCGTCAGCGACGAGAGCACCGCGATGATCGACGCCGCCGGCCGTGACGGATTGATGCGCCTGTACCGCAGGATCGCCGACACCGGGACCGCCGTTGTCCACGTGACCCACGATCCGGCCGAGATGGCCGGCGCCGACTCGACCGTCGTCGTCCCCGGCGGGAGCTCGGAGCCCGCGGTGCCCGTCCCCGACGGCGGCGGGCGCTGGCTCCGTGGCGGCGCGGTCCGCGTCGACGGTCTGCGATTCGCCCACGACAGCGGGACCCCGTGGCAGCGCGCGGTGCTGCGGGACGTGTCGATGTCGATCGCGCCGGGACAGACCGTGCTCGTCACCGGTGCCAACGGAGCGGGCAAGACGACGCTTGCGCGTCTGCTCGCCGGGATCGAGAAGCCCGTCGCCGGAACGGTTCTCGTGGACGGCGAGCCGGTCCGCAACGATCGCACCTGTGCCCTGTACGGCCACCAGTTCGCGCGCCTGTCGTTGGTGCGGTCCCGCGTCCGTGACGACGTCTGCGACGCCGCCGGCGTCGACCGCGCGAACGGTCGGCTGGTGTGGCAGGCGCTGCGTGAACTCGGGCTCGACCCGGCCCGCGTCGCCGAGGCCCGCATCGACCACCTCAGCGTCGGTCAGCAGCGCCGTGTCGCGCTGGCCGGGTTGTTGGCCGCGCGTCCGCGCGTCCTCGTCCTCGACGAGCCGCTCGCCGGACTCGACACCGCATCCCGACAGGCCATGGTGGCCGCCCTGGCACGGGTGCGCGCCTCGGGGACGACGCTCGTCATCGTCACCCACGACGAGACCGAACTCTCCGCGATCGCCGACCGGGTCGTCGAGGTCTCTCCTCTGCTGTCGGGTGACGAACCGCTCGCCGGCAAGGCGTCCCGTGCGTCGATGATCGGTGTGGTCGGGCGGGTGCTCCCGCAGCCGTCGCCGGCCAAGAGTCTGTGGGTGGGCACCAAGGTGCTGGCCATCGTCGCGACC
The DNA here is from genome assembly GCF_054332755.1 of Williamsia sp. SKLECPSW1. Taxonomy (NCBI): domain Bacteria; kingdom Bacillati; phylum Actinomycetota; class Actinomycetes; order Mycobacteriales; family Nocardiaceae; genus Williamsia; species Williamsia sp. SKLECPSW1. The sequence continues at coordinate 1,897,420 of NZ_JBTGLI010000001.1, forward strand.
GCCGCCATGCTGGCGTGGAACCCGTCGTGGACCACGGTCGGCGCGGCCGCGCTCCTGGCGCTGGTCTGGACCCTGGCGGGCCGGATCTCGCTGCGCACCCTGCCGCGACTTCCCTGGTGGGTCCCGGTGGTCGCGCTCGCCGGCGGTTCGGTCACCGCGTTGGGAGGCGGGGCGCCCTTCGTCACGATCGCCGATGTCCGGCTCGGCCTGGGCGGTGCGAGCACCTTCGGCGTCCTCATCTGCATCACGATCGTGTCGCTGTACCTGTCTCTGCTGTTCTGCTGGACGACGCCGATGGTCGAGGTGCCCGCGTTCCTGCAGCGGGTGGTCGGTTGGTTCGCGCGGGTCCGCATACCCGTCCAGCCGGTGGCGGTCGGGGTGACCGTCGCCCTGCGTCTGCTGCCGTTCATGCTCACCGACTTCCGTGCGCTGCTGCAGACCATCGCGCAACGCCGCACCCCGGGACCGCAGTCGCTCACCCAGCGTGCGGTGCAGTGGGGTGCATGTCTGCCGATCGTGTGCAGCCTCGCCGTCCAGAACGCCCGCGAGGTCGCCACGTCGATGGAGAACCGTGGCGGGATCGGTTCCGTGGCGCGCGCCGACCGGCGCCCCGGCGTGCTGGACATCCTGGTCATCGTCGCGATCCTCGCCCTCACGATCGGGTGTGCGTTCCTCGTCGGGACGCGTTATTGACGACGCGTCAATAACGCGGGTACCGTCATCGGCATACCGAAAGGATTGCCATGACCCAGGTGCAGGATCGTTCCACCGGCGGAGCCGGAGACCGACCGTCGGAATTCCTCGACGTCGTCATCGTGGGCGCGGGACTCTCGGGGATCGATGCCGCGTACCGGCTCGTCGAGCGCAACCCCGGACTCCGCTACGCCCTGCTCGAGCAGCGCGACCGCATCGGCGGGACATGGGATCTGTTCCGCTACCCCGGCATCCGCTCGGACAGCGACATCTACACGCTCAGTTACCCGTTCCGCCCGTGGGACGGGGAGAAGAGCATCGCCGACGGCGCCGACATCCGGCAGTACATCGCCGACGCCGCCGACGACTACGGCATCACCGACAAGATCCGCTTCGGTGTCTCGGTGCGCTCGGCCGACTTCGACACCACCACCGACGAGTGGACCGTCGTCACCGAGGTAGGCGGGTCCACCCAGACGGTGCGGTGCCGCTTCTTCTTCCTGTGCACCGGCTACTACGACTACTCCGGCGGCTACACGCCGGAGTTCCCCGGGATCGAGAACTTCACGGGCACCGTGGTGCATCCGCAGGAATGGCCCGAGGACCTCGACCACACCGGCAAGAAGGTGGTCGTGATCGGCAGTGGCGCAACGGCCATCACCCTCATCCCGTCCATGTCACGGGATGCCGAGAAGGTGACCATGCTGCAGCGGTCGCCCACCTACATCACGATCCTGCCGTCGAAGGACAAGATCGCCCTGGCGTTGCGCAAGCGACTCCCCGCCGGCCTGGCGCACCGGATCATCCGGGTGAAGAACGCGGGGATCGCCCTGGCCTTCTACCTGTACTGCCGGAAGTACCCGGACTCCGCCCGCGCCCGCCTGCGCGGTCTCGCCAAGCGGGTGCTGCCGAAGGACTACGACGTCGACACACACTTCAACCCCACCTACAACCCGTGGGACCAGCGGCTGTGCGTCATCCCCGACGGTGACCTGTACCGGGCCATCAAGAAGGGCAAGGCCGACATCGTCACCGACACGATCGCGTCGTTCGACGAGACCGGCGTCCGCCTGTCGTCCGACGACCACCTCGACGCCGACATCATCGTCACCGCAACGGGATTGCAACTGCTCGTGTTCGGTGGGATCACGCTGTCGATCGACGGCGAGGAGATGAAGCCGAACGAGCACGTGCTCTACCGCGGCCGCATGCTCGACGGTGTGCCGAACTTCGCGTGGACCTTCGGCTACACCAACGCGTCGTGGACCCTGCGTGCCGATCTGACCTCGAAGGCCGTCGCCGAACTCATCGCCTACATGGGTGAGCACGGCTACACCCACGCCTTCCCCGACCGCGGCGACGCACCACTGCCCGACGAGCCCATGGTCGATCTGCAGTCCGGGTACATCGCGCGATCGGCGGGCTCGCTGCCGCGGTCCGCGCCCGAACAGCCCTGGCGGGTGCGGGCGAACGTCGTGCTCGACACGATCGACGAGAGGCGCGGCAAGGTCACCGACGCGATGACGTTCGGGAAGGTGCGCCAGACCGCCGACGTCTGAGTCGAATCGGACCGCCGACGTCTGAGTCGGTTTCAGGTCACGGACGTCTGGTCCGACAGGTGCTCCCGGATGGCCGGGAGCACCGTCGATGTCGCGGCGAGGGTTGTCGCGTGATCGGTCCCGTCGACCACGAGCAGCTCGCAGTCGGGCATCGTGGCCGCGACGTGGCGCGTGTCCTCGAGGCGGCCGTCGTCGGCCGACCCCACGAATGTCAGTGTCGGCGCGGTGATCCCGGCGAGGTCGGCGTCGGGTACGCCGGGTTCGGCGTCGACGCTCGTCATGTAGGCGGCGAGTGCCGACGCGTCGTTGGCCTCGAACGCGGCGCGGCTGCCCGCGTCGAGTGTGGTGCCGCGCGCCCGCTCCCACCCCTCGATGAACGCCGCCATCCCCTCCTCGTGGAGGACGCCGACACAGCCGGGGAAGAACAGGTCGTCGAAAGCGCCGTGTAGGGGACGGGAACTGGTGCCTCCCAGCACGAGTCGGTCGAGACGCTCGGGATGCGTCGCGGCGTATGTCAGCGCCACGCGCGAGCCGAGCGAGTAGCCGACGATGCTCACGCGATCGAGGCCGAGTTCGTCGAGCAGTGCGAGGACGTCGCCGACGAGGAGGTCCATCGCGTACAGGGCCGGATCGTGAGGCTTGTCGCTGTGTCCGTGACCGCGGAAGTCGGGCAGCACGAGTCGGTGGTCGTCGCCGAGGCCGGTCACGTATCCGAAGCTGCGCCACACGGCCTGCGACAGGCCGGTGGGGTGCAGCAGGACGACGGGACTGCCCGCACCTGTCACCCGGTAGGCGATCGAGACGCCGTCGGGGGAGTGGACACGATCCATGCTGCTCAGGATGCCATCGCGCCCGCCGATCGGTGCGCCGTGCCGCGCTCGATCGTCATGTCCCCGCGGGTCTGGGTGCGGATGTGGTCGCTGCGCAGCATGCCGTGCGGGAAGCCGGGATCGATCGCACTCGCCTCGTCGAGTCGGCGCAGGTGGTCGTCGTCGAGGTCGACCGCCAGTGCGCCGAGGTTGTCGTCGAGCTGCGCCACGGTGCGGGCGCCGATGATCGGCGCGGTCACGTCGGGGTGGCGCAGGCTCCACGCGAGGGCCACCTGAGCCGGGGTGGTCCCGATGAGGTCGGCCACCTCGGCGACGGTGTCCGCGATGGCGAGATTGCGCTCGGTCACGGCGCCGAGTCCGGCGTTGAACGCCGCTCGTGTGCTGTCGGTGGTCTCGCCGCCCCGCCGGTACTTGCCGGTGAGGAGCCCGCCGGCCAAGGGGGAGAACGGGACCAGTCCGAGCCCGAGCTCCCGGGCCATCGGGATCAGGTCGAGCTCGCCGCGTCGTTCGATCAGGTTGTGCTCGATCTGCAGGGCGACGACGGGTGTCCACCCGCGCACGTCGGCGAGTGTCTGCATGCGGGCGATCTGCCAGGCCGGTGCCGTCGAGATCGCGCAGTGCAGGACCTTGCCGTGGCGGACCAGATCGTCCATGCCTCGGAGGATCTCGTCGATCGGTGTGAGCTCGTCCCACACGTGCAGGTACAGCAGGTCGACGTAGTCGGTGCCCAGCCGCCCGAGGCTCTCCTCGACCGAGGAGAGCAGGTTCTTACGGTTCGCGCCCCCGGAGTTGGGGTCGCCGGCTCGTCGCAGCGTCGAGTACTTCGTGGCGATGACGAGACCGTCACGTCGGCCACGCGCGAACTCACCGACGAGGCGCTCCGAGGTGCCCTCGGTGTACGTCGCTGCGGTGTCGACGAAGTTGCCGCCGGCGTCGACGTAGCGGTCGAAGAGGCGCCGCGCGTCGTCGCGATCCGCACCCCACCCCCACTCCGTACCGAAGGTCGCGGTGCCGAGCGCCAACGGGGACACGCGCAGTCCCGAGCGTCCCAGTGTGCGATACGAGTCCAGTGCCAGCGTCACGTCTCACTCCATTAGGTAAACGATTGTGTACACATAGAACGCTAGGCGGCGGGAGGCGCCGACGCAACTAAGTACACTCCTGCGTATACCTGAGAGGGGTGATCGCATGTCCGACCTGGCGATGGGGCCGACCGGGCAGAGGCGTGGACGCGGAGCGCGCGAGCGCATCCTCGCGGCTGCGCGCGGGCTGTTCGAGACCCGGGGCGTCCCGACGTCGGGCATGGACCGGATCGCAGACGCCGCAGGTGTGTCCAAGCGGACCGTGTATCGGCACTTCCCCACGAAGGACGACGTGCTCAGCGCCTACCTCGGCACACGGGATCTGGACCACGAACCGTGGGACGTCGACGAGTCGTCGAGCCCCCGCGAGAGGATCCTCGCGGTCTTCACCCCGTCGCCGGAGGCCGACGGACTCACGCCGCTCTGTCCCTTCGTGCAGACCGCGGTGGAACTGCCCGACCCCGACCATCCGGCCCGGGAGATCGTCCGTGCCTACAAGTCCGCGGTTGCCGACCGGTTCGCGCAGTGGGCGGCCGAGGCGGGAGCACGCGAGCCCGACCGGGTGGGCGAGCAGTTGGCGCTGCTCCTCGACGGAGCGTCGACACGGACGCGGGTGACGGGCGTCGAGTCGATGGCGACGGCGCGAGCCATCGCCCGGACGGTGCTGGACGCGGCCATCCCCCGCGATGCCACGACGGCAACGCGCCGATGACCACGTCGTCGGCGACCTTCCTCGCCCTCGACCTCGCCGGTGCGGAGGCCGTGAATGCGATCGTCGTCAGCCGCGGCCGCGGGGCAGTCGGGAGCCGAGCGACGACGCTGCGCGCCGGACCTCGGTGCTCAGCCGGCTGACGACGTCCGGGGTCAGCTCGCTCTCCGACCCGGTGAGTCCGAGCACTGCGGCCAACGAGCCGGTGGGGTCGCGGACCGGTGCGGTCACCGAGACGATCCCGACGAGCCGTTCGGAGACCGACACCGCGTACCCGTCGCTGCGGATCGTCTCCAGCTGACTCATCAGGCCGTCGCGGTCGACGCGCGAACCGTCGGAGTGATGCACGGCGTCGACCCCGTCGAGTGCGAGGGCCAGCTCGTCGGGTGCCATCTCCGCCAGGAAGGTCTTGCCGGCTCCGCCGAGGTGCAGGGGCAGACGGTCGCCGATCGGCAACACGTAGCTCAGCGGGCTCGTACCCTCGACCCGCCCCACGAGGACGCGACTGAACTCCACCCGCACGTAGAGCGATGCCGTCAGACCGCTGGTCGTGGCCAGTTGTTGCAGAATCGGCTGCGCGAGAACGCTGATCGGGTTGGTCATCACGAAGGCGTGTGCGATCGCGAGGGCTGCCGGCCCTGCCGTGTACCCGTCACCCGACCGCGACGCGTACCCCCTCAGCAGCAGCACGTTCAGGATGCGTTGGGCTGTCGCGATGTGCAGACCGGCCTCGCGGGCCACCTCGCTGAGGCGGAGCGGTTGTCCGGTGGACTGCAGGGTGGACAGGACGTCGAGTGCCCGGTCGAGCGAACGCATGGTGTTCGCCGGTGATGTCATCGCTGCTCTCGATCGGGGACGGTGTCCCGATCACGTTATCAGCGTACGAGAGGTGTGGTCAGCGGATGGCGGTCGCGTTGCAGGGCGCCCCGACGCCGCCGGGAAGCGCGAGCGGCTTGACCACCACCAACGCGTCCCATCGGCCGTGGGCGCGGCTGTCGGCGGTGAGTGCCGTCAGATCCCACAGCTCACCGAGGGGGACACCGAGCCGGGCGATCAACTCCTGGTGCATCATCCCGGCGTCCTCCGGCGCCGATCGGAGGAAGGGGCTGTCGGGCTGCACCGGAAGCACCTCGACCGCGAAGGTGTCGGTGCCGAACAGTGCGACCCGGTGGTCCCACAACCACCGGGGCAACGCACGGTCCTGCGCGAAGCCCGTCGCACGCCGGGCATCGCGCAGCTCGGCGCGACCGTGGTCGTCGGCGTCGAGGAACCAGCGTGCCCACCCGGTGTGGACGAGGACGAGGTCGCCGGGCCTCACGCTGCATCCTTGTCTCTCGGCCGCACGGTCGAGGACGTCGACCGGCAGTGCCGGCCCCTGACGGTGGTCGATCGGGGTGCCCTCCTCCCGCAACAGGCCTTCCACGTCGAGCAGGATCCCTCGACCGGTGATGGGTGCATCCGCCCATGCCTGCACGCCGAGCTCGGTCCGTCCCGGCACGATCGCCTCGTCGGGCGTGCCGCCGTAGAAGCCGTGCCCCGACGCGCGTCGGTGACGGAGACCGTCGATGTGACTGCTCGCCTGCAGGTAGAACCCGTCGAGCAGATCGTCCCGTGACTCCGCGTGCGCGGCGGTGATCGTGTGGACGGGCGCCGAGCGCGAGCGCGACATCGGCGGGTCGAACGCACCGACATGGTGGTCGAGGCTGAACACCGCGCCTCGACGGACGGACCGACACGCCTCGGCGACGTGCTCGGGCCCGGCGAGACCCGCCATACCCCGGTCGACGTCGTCGAAGAGACCCCAGGTCGATCCTGCCGGCGCATCGTCGCGGTGCAGCAGGTCGTCGTAGGACATGTCGACCGCCGTCGGGCGGGTGGTCCGGGTCATGCTGCGCGCGCGCCTGACTCGTGGTGGTCGACGTCGAGCGTGTCCGCCACGCCGTCCTCGGACTCCGCGGCACCGTCGCGGAAGTAGGACAGCGCGAAGGCGAGGAGTCCCGCGACACCGGCTGCGCCGTAGGCGTACGGCGCGAGCGACTCCTCGGCGCCGGTGACGAACGATCCGCTGCCGGCGATCAGCCCGCCCGCCTGGAGGGTGACGATGGCGAGGCCGCCGAGGAGGAACACGACGACGCTGACGCGGAAGACGGTCGAGAGCGTGTTTTCGATCATGACTATTCCTGTCGTGAGAAGCGGTGGGGTGTCGTCAGGAGACGGGCAGCAGGCCGAGGGCGATGAGCACCCCGACACCGAGGATCGGCAGGCAGTAGTACTTCAGCAGCGGCATGAAGGTCTTCGCCGGGTCGACCCGCGCGATACCGGCCGCGACGTAGATCGGCGCACCCGACGGCGGCGAGGCACCCTCGGTCGACGCGAAGACCAGGACCGCTGCCGCGGCGACCGGGGCAGGGATACCGACGCCGACCAGCGCCGCCACCGCGACACCGCCGACCGCGGCCATCGTCGCGGACGCCGTCAGGGGGATCGCGATGACGACGACGATCACGCCGATGACGATCGCCATCAACCACGCCGGGGCGCTGAGTGATTCGAGGACCGAGGTGAGCTGCTCGGGCAAACCGAGGTCGGCCAGGACCGCGGACGCCGAGAAGGCGGCGACGATCGTCACGCCGATGACACCGAACTGCGGAGCGACGTCGCCGAGGACCTTCCACCACCCCTTCGTCGACTTCGGCAGGTGCCGACGTCCGAGGAAGAGGACGAGCAGGATCATCAGCACGGGGATCCAGGTGATCAGGCTGATGGCCTTCGACATCACCAGGTCGGTGTGGCGGGCGATGGGCTCGGCGATCGGGCCGCGGGTCAGGATCAACGGGATGATTATCGGCAGGAAGAGGAGCAGCGAGGTCCATCCGCGCCGCAGGCTGCGTCGTGCCGGCAACCGGTCCTCGGGTGCGATGGGTTGCAGACCGTGCTTGCGGACCAGGTAGAAGTTCAGCGCGAGACGGTAACCGAGACACCACAGTCCGGCGAGAGCCAGGGGCAGGACGATGTCGTCGGGTTCCATGAGGCCGGTGACGGTGCTGGTCCCGACGAGGATGAACATGGTGGCGCTGAACGGGAACGTCACACCCATGCCTGCGCATCCGGCGACCACCGTCGCGGAGAGTTCGGGGCTCACCCCGGACCGCTTCATCCACGGGACTGTCACCGAGCCGACCGCGGCGGTGACGGACGCCCCGACGTGCGCGATGGCACCGAACATCCCGCCCGCCACCGTCGAGGTGTAGATCGGTCCGCCACGGACGCCGCCGAGGAACGAGTTGAGGATGTCGATGAGGCGGTCGAGGACAGGGGTCTTGGCGAGGACGTAGCTCATGAAGATGAACGCCAACCCGGCGAAGGTGACCTCCTCCTGCATGGAGTCGACGAACCCGTGCCACATGTATGTCGGCGCCTTGGTGCCGGCGAAGGCGCCGACGACGAGGAAGCCGACGATCATCGACTCGCCGATGTTGCGTTTGAGGACCGCGTTCCAGAACACGATCGCGGCGATGAAGGCGACCAGCGCCCAGATGGCGATCACGATGCGGCCCGAGCGGCGATGATCGAGGCACGACGCTGTGCCTCGTCGGCGTTGACGGCGCGGCCACCCGCCAGGCTCGAGTGCGCCTCGGTGGCCGGTATGACGATGACGCCGTCGTCGTCGGCCACGACGAGATCGCCCGGCGCGCACACCACGCCGCCCACGGCGACGGGCACGTCGATCCGGCCCGGGCCGTTCTTGTAGGGGCCGGCCGGGGACACCGCTCGCGCCCACACACCGAAACCGATCTCGGCGAGGTCGTCGACGTCGCGGACGGCGCCGTCGATGACCATCCCGACGCATCCGAGCGACCGGGCGCGCTCGGCGATCAACTCGCCCATGAGCGCTCGGTTCGTCTCTCCGTGACCGTTGATCACGATCACCTCGCCGGGTCGCACTCGGGTCAGCGCCTCCTGCAGCGCCCTGTTGTCGCCGGCGGCCGTCCACACGGTCCGGGCGCGGCCGACGACGCGGGCGCCCTTCCACATCGATCGGATGCCCGAGTCGAGCATCCCCATGCGCTCGCGGGCATCACCGATGTTCGCGACCGGGAGGCCAGCATATGCCGCGATCAGCTCGTCGTCGTCGGTTCCGTCGTGATCGGCGAGGGTCTGGTGCACGGCGGCGGCGGCGCGGGCCATGAGGGGCCGCCGGCCCAGCTCGTCGAGGAGATCGACGGCGGCGGACGCCTCGATCGCGCGCCGGGCGGCGTGCTTGCGGGTACCGGCGTCGAGGCGGTCGAGCGACTCGAAGCCGCCGGTCAGCTCGTCGGCGATCTGTCCGCGGACCCATTGCTCGGCCCCGGCCGCCACAGCCGCATCGGTCGACTCGACGATGAGGGCGCCGAGTCCCTTCATGAAGCTGCTGCGCAGCAGCTTCCGTCGGGACGCGTCGCCCGGTCGACCGCCGATGTCCTCGACGGGTGCACCGAGTTCGGCGAACAGCGCGGCGGCTCGAGTGGACCCCGCACCGCTGATGACGAGTGCGGTCCGTGACCCGGTCGCGGGGACCGATCCCACGACGGCGACGTCGGCGACGGTCACGCCGGGCGATGTGGCCAGCGCGTCCGCCACTGCCGTCTTGATCGGGACCGCGGCCGAGTTCATGTCGGCGTAGACGGTGCCGGCGGCAAGATGCGGTGCCGCGTCCGTCGCAGCACGCAGCGCGACCGACGCACTGGTGAGGCTGAGGACCAGCTGTGCCCCGTCGACCGCGGCACCGATCGTGTCGTGGCGGGTGACGCCGGCCGGGGTGGGGACGTCGGCGGGATCGAACCCGGCGACCTCCCAGTCCGAGGCGAGGAAGCCGGCGGCGTAGAGGCTTCCCGCCTCGCCGAGGCCCAGGATGGTGACGCGCATCGTGTTCTCATTCTTTGATAGGGACTCTCACATGACGCTGTAATACTGATCACACCGGGTTGCATGCGTCAACCCCTCGCTTGTTCGTTCTGAGAGATCGGCTATCGCTGAATGAGATGATTCCGGTCATGTCGCCTGCGCTGCCCACGGACTCCTCGGGCTGGTTCCGCCACCTGTGCGTGACCGCCGGGATGCTGCAGGCGGTCTTCGTCGCCGTGCGGGTGCTCATCACCTATCGAGCGCTCGAGCTCGACGGGGGTACGGTGGTGATCGGCGTGATCACGGCGGCGTATTCGCTTGTGCCCCTGGTGATCGCGACTCAGCTGGGACGCTGGGTGGACGGAGGCCGACTGTCCGCGGTGCTCCGGTGCGGCGCCGCCGTCAGTGCGGCTGCGGTGGCGACGTGCGCGCTCGCGGGTACGTTGCCGGTCCTCGCCGGCGGCAGCGTCCTGCTGGGCGTCGGCAACCTCCTGACGATGGTCGCCGGGCAGTCCTACATCCCGCGGCGGTGCCGACCTGCCGACTTCGATCACCGCTTCGGGGTGTTCTCCCTCGGGGTGTCGCTGGGGCAGGCGGGCGGCCTTCCCCTCGCGGGGGTGTTGGCCTCCACCCCGCTGCACACAGTCGGTGCCATCGCGGTGATGGGTGGGCTTGCGGCGGCTGCCGCGGTGGCGAGTCGAGCGCGGTCGCTGACGACGACGAGCGACCAGGTGGGGTCGTCGGATGGGGGCGTGCCCGATCGCATCGGGATGGTCGCCATGCTCTCGGACCCCGGCGTCCTCGGTGCGGTCTTCAGCAGCCTGATGGTGCTCAGCGCCATCGATCTCATGGGCGCATACCTCCCGGTGCTCGGGCAGCAGATGGGGTGGACCGTCCTGGCGGTGACGACTGTGCTCACGTCTCGCTCCGTGGCGTCGGTGGTCTCGCGTGCGTTCCTCTCCCCGCTGCTCGCGACGGTCCCTCGACGCGCGCTGCTGGTGGCCGGTACGGCGGGGTCGGTTCTGCCCGTCGTCGCCCTGCCGTGGGTTCCGCACGTCGCCGTCGCTGCGGGACTGATGGCGATCGCGGGCTTCTTCTGGGGTGTGGCGCAGCCGCTCTCGATGACCTGGGTGACGCGGTTGGTTCCCGCCTCCGCGCGGGGGTCCGCGCTGTCGCTTCGCATGACCGGCAACCGCCTCGGCCAGGTGGTCATCCCGTTGACCGCCGGCGGACTCGCCGCCGTCACCGGTGTCGGGGCGGTGTTCGTCGCCACCGCCGCGCTGTTGGCGGCCGCGTCGGCCGTGACGTGGAGGACGACGCGGGCCCGGTGACGCGTGACCTCGTCCCGCGGTCGGCGGACGGAGTCGGCTGCGGGAAATAACGTGACATGTCACCTAGTTGTGATGGCCAGACGCCGGAGATGCCGACGCCACACATTTAGGAGGGTCACCATGCATCAACTGGACGACAAGACGGCTCTGGTCACCGGCGGGACCTCGGGTATCGGACTCGCGACCGCCCAGCGGCTCGCGGCCGAGGGCGCGCACGTGTTCGTCACCGGCCGCCGTGGCGATGCGGTGGACGAGGCGGTCGCGTCGATCGGTGATGCCGCCACCGGGGTCACCGGTGACGTCACCGACGCGGACGATCTGCACCGCCTCGCCGACGTCATCCGTGCTCGCGGGCGCGGTCTCGACATCGTCGTCACCAACGCCGGTGGCGGTGAGTTCGCCACGCTGGAGGACGAGACCCGCGAGCATCTCTCCGACACGTTCGACCGCAACGTCGGAGGAACGGTGTTCACCGTTCAAGCGGTGTTGCCGCTGCTCAACGACGGTGCCTCGATCGTGCTGGCCGGATCGACCGCCGCCTCCGAGGGCGTCCCCGCCTTCGGCGCCTACGCCGCGTCGAAGGCTGCCGTCAGGTCCCTGGCGCGTACGTGGGCCGCAGAACTCGCCGGTCGCGGGATCCGCGTGAACACGGTGGTGCCGGGACCGACGGAGACGCCAGGCCTGAAGAACCTCGTGCCGGAGGAGCATCAGCAGGCATTGCTGGACGAGCAGGCCGCGGGCTTGCCGCTGGGGCGGGTCGGCAGGCCCGAGGAGATCGCCGCCGCCGTGGTGTTCCTCGGATCCGACGCGAGCAGCTTCATGACCGGCAGCGAGGTCTTCGTCGACGGCGGCTCTGTTCAGGTCTGATCCGGGCGGGGAAGGGTTCCCGTCCGCAGCAGGCTCTCGTGGACCACGTCGAGGGTGCGGCCCAGTTCCGCTGTCCGGGTCTCGTCGAGATCGGTGAAGAACGCGGACCGCACCCACGCGGCGTGGAGCGGGGCTGCCGCCCTCAGCTCGTCCAGGCCTGTCGCCGTGAGCACGACATCGGTTGCACGACGGTCGGATTCGCACAGCTCGCGGGTGACGAGGTCTCGACGGCCCATGCGCTGCAGGTGATGTGAGAGACGGCTGCGTTCCCACCCGATCATGGTGGCGAGCGCGCCCAAGCGCGACCGGTGGCCGGGCTGCTGCGACAGGGCGTTCAGCACGGTGTAGTCGCCCAACGACAATCCGCTGTCGCAGAGCAGTTGTCGGTTCATCTCGTACTCGAGGCGGTGGTAGACCCGCATGTACGCCAACCACGTCTGTTGCTGGACGCCGGTGAGTTCGGCGTTCTCCCCGCTGTCGGGGTCTGGTCGACCAGGCACTTCGACTCCGATCAGCGAGGGCGGCACCTGATCGCATGGTAGGGCAGGCGTGTCGCCGGAGACTCTCGCCGACGCCCGGATGTCAGCGCGAGGCGAGGGTCCCGATCACGTGGCGGGCGACATCGGCGACGACGTCGCGGTCGGTGGTGATGCACCACCGGACCGAGCCGTGCGGATCGGAGCCGAGCGGAGCTGCGATGACCGCGACGGCGTGATCGGCGCCGATGGACGCGACGGCGAACGCCCCGGGGTCGGGGAGTTCGGGTGATCGTGGGCCGCGCACACCCGGCCGTGGTGTCGGTCCGAGCCCGGGAGCACTGATCCCGACCAGGGCGTGCCGGCCGGCCAGGGCGCGGTAGCGCCCCGCGATCTCGGCCGAGAGGTGCCGCGCGCCGTGCATCATCGCCACCACGCAGCCGTCCCGGTGATCGGCGGCGGCCATCGACTCGACGAGATCGCACGCCTCCGTCGCCTCGGACGCGTCGCCGACGGCCGCCGGGGCTTCGTCGAGGATGTCGGGCAGCGGACGGATCCGACCGCGACGGCTGTCGACGATGGTCAGCGGCGACGGCTCCGCGGCAGTCCTGGGCAGGGCGCCGGGACGGCCGTACCGGTATCCCTGGGCGAGGCCGGCGCCCATCGAGATCGCGCACTCCTCGTGCTCGTCGGTCTCCACGCCCTCGGCCAGGATCACCGAACCGCGACGACGGGCCAGGTCTCCGGCTGCGGTGATCGCTCGCGCGGCCTCCAGGCCGTGTGCGGACATCTGGGTGAGACTGCGGTCGAGCTTCACCACGTCGGGTGCGACGACGTCGAGCAGGGCGAGACATTCGGGAAGAGCGCCGACGTCGTCCAGGGCGATGCCGTATCCCAGTGCGCGGGCCCATTCCACGCCCGCGACCACCGACGGCGGATCGTGCAGGAGTGTTCGCTCCGTCAGTTCGAGGATGACACGGACACCGGTCTGTGCACCGTCGGGATCGGCGAGGACCGTCGTCGGCCCCCAGGGGGGCGGTGCGGTGAGGCAATCGGGTTCGACGTTGACGAACACGTGCGGTGCCGCACACGATCCGCGGCGACGGATGCCCTCGACCGCGCGGCGCCGACACCACCAGTCCATCGCCGCCGCAGAACCGCACCGACGTGCGGCGTCGAAGGCCTCGAGTGGGGACACGGACGGCATGCACGGCCACCGGGCGAGCGCCTCGTAGCCCGCCGTGCGTCCGGTCGCCGGCTCGACGACCGGTTGGAACACGGGTACGACGCAGGACGGGTCACCCAGGATGGTCGACATGCTCGACCCTGGTGTTCGCACGAGTGTCCCCCCGGAAGCTGACGCGGTGTCCCCCGAAACCGCTCCGGGGAGCCACACTAATGCACCCGGTACCCGCGTTCGGTCCTGCGAATCCGCTGCGCGATCCTGCACGGAACCGGGCGAGTAGCGTGCGCCACATGGGTGTGGCCGACGATGAGCCCGGGGCGCTGGGTGCCCTGCTGATCGCGCGTCGGCAGGAGGTGGCGGACGACGCCACTCGGAGAGGGCGATCATGACCGACCAGCAGGCCACCGAGATCCCGTCGCCGGGACGTGCGCGCCAGAACGCCATCTACACCGCGGGTGTGTTCGGCGACCGCCCGCGCATCCCCGCGGATTTCGCCGAGCTCGAACGCCGGGCCCGGGCGGCGATGTCGGAGCGGGCGTGGGCGTACATCGCCGGTGGCGCCGGCGAGGGTTCGACGATGACGGCGAACCGGGCTGCGTTCGCGCGGTGGGAGATCGTGCCCCGGGTGCTACGGGACGTCTCGCGCCGGGACCTGTCTGTCGAGTTGTTCGGCACGCGGTTGCCCGCCCCGGTCCTCTTCGCGCCTGTCGGCGCCGGTGAGCTGGCACGACCGGACTCCGACGTCCTCATCGGGCAGGCAGCCGCGGACCTCGGTGTGCCGTACATCTTCTCGAATCAGGGGTGCTCGCCGATGGAGGAGACGGCGGCGGCGATGGAGCGCGTCCGTCCCGGCGCGCCCCGGTGGTTCCAGCTCTACTGGTCCACCGACGACGACCTGGTGACGAGTCTCGTGCGACGCGCCGAGACGATGGGTGCGCAGGCGATCGTCGTCACCCTCGACACCACGATGCTCGGCTGGCGTCCGCAGGACCTGAACATCGGGTCACTGCCGTTCGCCCGCGCAGAGGGCATCGCGCAGTACACATCCGACCCACGATTCCGTGAGATCGTCGCCGAGCGGCTCGCCGCGCCGGACCGCCCGGCCGGGCCGAAGGTGCGTGTCACCCGCGCCGCGGTGTCCGCGCTGGCGTCGATGGCTCGGCGTGTCCCGGGGTCGTTCCTGTCCAACCTGCGGTCGCCGGTTCCGCGGGAGTCGGTGCAGACGTTCTTGGACATCTACTCGCGCCCGTCGCTGAACTGGGACGACATCGCCGGTCTGTGCGACCGGACCGACCTCCCCGTCGTGCTGAAGGGCATCCTGCATCCCGACGACGCCACTCGCGCAGTCGATCTCGGTGTCGGCGGGATCGTCGTGTCCAACCACGGGGGACGCCAGATCGACGGGTCGATCGCTGCCCTCGACGCGCTACCCGAGATCGCCGCCGCAGTCCGTGGCCGCGCGCATGTCCTCCTCGACTCCGGGATCCGCACCGGGTCCGACGTCTACAAGGCGCTCGCCCTCGGCGCCGACGCCGTGTGCGTCGGGCGACCGCACATGTACGGTCTCGCCATCGACGGCCGCGACGGGGCGCGGGACGCGGTCGCCAACATCGTCGCCGAACTGGACCTGACACTCGGCCTGGCGGGCCAGACCGCGGTCGGGGACCTGACGGAGGACATGGTGCGGCGGGCCGCCTGTGGGTGCGGTCAGTTCAGCCACACCGATCGTGCGCCGGAATCCCCGACCAGGTAGACCATCACGATCGCACCGATCCCGAACACGACGATCGCGAGCCCGAACACCCACGTGGACAGGGTGACTGCGCGGGCGGGCACCTGAACGGGGAGTCGGTCCATCACCGCCGGGGTCTGCAGCGCCCAGAACAGGACGACGAACACGAACAGCGGTGCCACCCAGATGATCATCTGGTCGCCCAGCTCGACGTGGTCGGCCAGATCGGGGTTCAGCGGGAACTTCGTCTTCTCCAACGACTCACCGGCGCTGGTGGTCAACGGGGTCATCACGATCGCGACCAGCGCGACGAGCGGGGCGACGATCCCGATCCGGCGGCGCGCCGCCGGCCACGCGACCGCGACGATCCCGAGCAGCGCGGCCAGGGGTATCGCGACGACGGTCAGGTGCACGAAGAGCGGATGGGCGGGGATTCCTCCGATGGTGTCCACGGATCGGATCGTAGGGGGAATGGCGTCCGCCGACGGGGCTTTCCTGCACTCGCTCGATGAGTTCTGAGTCGCCGCGCGGTCTGTATCGATGCACTCGCCGACATCGACCACAGGAGCGATCATGAACGACCGACTCTCGCAGACCACCGCGACCGCCCCCGACGCACCCGACGCGGCACCGAGCGGCCGACGGACCCGATCGTGGACCGTCGGGACCGTGCTCACCGTGCTGATCGCCGTGTTCCTCGTGTTCGACGTGCTGGGCAAGCTGTTCCAGCCCGAGTCCGTCGTGAGAGGAACCACGGACCTCGGGTTCACCACCGGTCAGGCGACCGTGATGGGCATCGTGCTCGCGCTGTGCACCATCGTCTGGCTGATCCCGCGGACCGCCGTGCTCGGCGCGATCGGCATCAGCGCCTACCTCGGCGGTGCGGTCACCGCCAACTGGAACGACGACGCCCCACTGGCGAGCACAACCCTGTTCGCGGCGTACCTGGGTGTTCTGCTCTGGGTGGCGATGCTGCTCCGTCGACCGGCTCTGCTGACGGTCCTGGGTCTGCGTCGGCGTTGACCGCTGCGGCGGGACGTCGATTCAGAAGTCGCGCAGGGCGTCCGGCATGTCCTCGGGCACCCGCGTCGTGAACTCGGCGGCCCGCTTCCCCAGGAAGGCGGCGACGCCCTCTTTGCCGTCGCCGATGCTGGTGTAGAACATCGCGAGCGACTCGACACGGTGGGCGTCCACCGGCGACCGGGCAGCGCTGTTGCGGTACATCATCTGCCGGGTCAGCGCCGTGGCGACCGGGGAACGTCCGTCGGAGAACCGATGTGCCAGAGCCATCGCGGCGTCCATGAGGTCCTCGGGTGCGTGGACACTGCGGACGAGGTTCATCTCCTTGGCGGTCGCCGCGTCGACGATGTCCGCCGAGTAGACGAGCTCCAGAGCGTTCTGCATGCCGACGACCCGGGGCAGGAACCACGACGAGGTGGCCTCGGGGACGATCCCCAGACGCCCGAAGACGAACCCGATCCGCGCCTTCTCCGACGCGAGACGGAAGTCCATCGGCAGGGTCATCGTCGCGCCGATCCCGACCGCCGCGCCGTTGATCGCCGCGATGACCGGCTTGGTGCAGCGGAAGATCGCGAGCGACACCCGCCCGCCGGTGTCGCGGACGCCGCGGGCGATGGCGGGGTCGTCGAAGTGGTCGTGCAGGTCCTGCAGCGTCGGGGTCAGCGTCTCGTCGAGGCCGAAGACGTTGCCGTCACTGCTCAGGTCCATCCCGGCGCAGAACGCCCGCCCGGACCCGGTGACGACGACCGCCTTCACGGCCGGATCCTCGGAGACCTCGCCGAACGCCGCCTCGAGATCGTCGGCCATCTGCACGGTGAACGCGTTGAGCGCATCCGGGCGATCGAGGGTGAGGACGGCGATCCCGTCGGTCACGTCGTAGCGGACGGTCTCACGGTGCATGCGGAACTCCTGGAGGTCGGATGCGGGCGACACCGACGTGCCCGTCGACGTTCACAGTCGCACATCGCCCGGTCGCCGTCGCCGCGACCTCAACCGCGCTGCCGCGCCAGCCGCTCGATCCGGGGGAGGGCGAGGGCCATCACGGCCAGGTAGCCCGGCGCCCAGAGGGGGACCCCGAAGCTCACGACGCAGCCGTCGCCGGTGGGGATGACCTCGTGCCGCGTCGCGGGGATCCCCAGCACGCGCCACGCCCAGGCGCGACCGTCGTCGAACTCGGTGATCTCGAACGGCAGCGGCACACCCACGGGCGTCCACACCCGCCCACGCGACCCGGCCGCGAGAGGGCCCGGGCCGTCGAGCTCGGCACCGGACACCGACGGTCCCCACTGCGGCCACGCGTCGAGGTCGACGATGACGTCCCACGCCGCCCGGGCCGGCACCGGCATGGCGCGGTCGACCGTCGGCATCCGGTTGCGTAGTCCGAGTCGCATGGAGCCGACCCTACGAGCCCTACGCGAGCACGGCTCCCTGCGACGCCGACCCGACGAGCTTGGTGTACTTCGCCAGGACACCGCGGGTGTACCGGGGAGGCAGCGGTTCCCACCCCTCGCGGCGGGACTCCAGTTCGGTGTCGTCGACCAGCAGGTCCAGCGTCCCCTTGCCGACGTCGAGCCGGATACGGTCTCCGTCGCGGACGAGCGCGACGGGCCCACCGTCGACCGCCTCGGGGGCGACGTGGCCCACACAGAGGCCGGTGGTGCCGCCGGAGAACCGGCCGTCGGTGAGCAGCAGCACGTCCTTGCCCAGCCCGGCCCCCTTGATCGCGCCGGTGATGGCGAGCATCTCGCGCATCCCGGGCCCGCCTTTCGGGCCCTCGTAGCGGATGACCACGACGTCACCGGCGGCGATCGTGCCGTCCTCGAGTGCGTCCATCGCGGCCCGCTCCCGTTCGAAGACCCGTGCGGTGCCCTCGAAGACGTCGGAGTCGAAGCCGGCCGACTTGACCACCGCGCCGCCGGGAGCGAGCGAGCCCTTGAGGATGGTGATGCCGCCGGTCGGGTGGATCGGTTCGGACATCGCGCGCAGCACCTTCCCGTCGGGATCGGGTGGGGCGATGTGGGCGAGGTTCTCCGCCATGGTCTTCCCGGTGACGGTGAGGCAGTCGCCGTGCACCAGTCCGGCGTCGAGCAGTGCCTTCATCACGACCGGCACGCCGCCGATCTGGTCGACGTCGGTCATGACGTGCTTGCCGAACGGCTTCACGTCGGCGAGGTGCGGCACCCGCGAGCCGATCCGGGTGAAGTCGTCCAGGGTGAGCTCCACCTCGGCCTCGTTCGCGATGGCCAGCAGGTGCAGCACCGCGTTCGTGGACCCACCGAACGCCATGACCACCGCGATGGCGTTCTCGAACGCCTCGCGGGTGAGGATGTCGCGCGCGGTGATGCCACGACGCAGCAGCTCGACGACGGCCTCGCCGCTGGCGTGCGCGAACTGGTCGCGACGGCGGTCGGGGGCGGGTGGAGATGCGCTGCCGGGCAACGACATCCCGAGCGCCTCGGCGGCGCTGGCCATCGTGTTGGCGGTGTACATACCGCCACAGGCGCCCTCACCGGGGCAGATGGCGCGCTCGATGGTGTCGACATCCTCTCGCGACATCAGTCCGCGGGAGCACGCGCCGACCGCCTCGAACGCGTCGATGATGGTCACCTGGTGTTCGCTGCCGTCGGACAGGGTCGCGAAACCGGGGAGGGTGGAGCCGGCATAGAGGAAGACGCTCGCGAGGTCGAGACGTGCTGCGGCCATGAGCATCCCGGGCAGAGACTTGTCGCACCCGGCGAGCAACACCGACCCGTCGAGGCGTTCGGCGCTCATCACGGTCTCCACGCTGTCGGCGATCACCTCGCGCGAGACCAGCGAGAAGTGCATGCCCTCGTGACCCATCGAGATCCCGTCGGACACCGAGATCGTCCCGAACTCCAGAGGAAAACCGCCCGCCGCGCTGACGCCGCCCTTGACCGCCTTGGCGAGCCGCTCCAGCGACAGGTTGCACGGCGTGATCTCGTTCCACGACGACGCGACACCGATCTGCGACTTGGTCCAGTCCTCGTCGCCCATGCCGACGGCGCGCAACATGCCGCGGGCGGCGGTCTTCTCCAGGCCGTCGGTGACGTCTCGGCTGCGGGGCTTCACGTCGGGGGAGGGGTTCTCGGTCGACATGGCGTCTCCTGACTGCAGGCGGTGGGCTGCGGGGTGGGCGTGTGGGTCTCGGGGCTGTCGTGTCGAGCCTAGGACGGGGGCTGCGGGGGCTCGCTCACCGCAGGATGCGGGCGAGGAACCGGTCCGCGTCGTCGAGCACCGCGGTCAACACGGCAGGGTGGTCCGCGGCGGGGTAGACGTGCAGTTCCAGCGGCTGCCGGTTCGCGGTCATCTGCGCCGCCAGTGACAGGGCCGACGGGGCCGGGACGTTGACGTCGACGAGTCCCTGGCCGATGAACACCGGGCGGGTGTACCCCGAGTCGGGGGTGGCCAGGTAGCGATGGAGCACGCCGTAGACGTCCGGGATCGACGCCAGCGGTCGGCGGAACACCGTGCGCAGGTCGAGGCCCTCGGTCCGGGTCCGCAACTGCTTCCCGCACGTCGTGAGCGCCCGGTCGACGAGACCCCGGCCGGTGCCGGTGAGGACGTCGTCGAGTCGCAGGTCGGGCCGGGCGGCGCGCAGCCCGGCGAGGATGTAGAGGACGTAGGCGTTCAGCGGGCGCGGCAACACCACCGGTGGGAACTGCGGGCCCAGTGTCTGCACCACCGACTCGATGTTCGCCGGGACACCGGTCGCCAGCACCCCGCGGTAGTCGAGTCCCGACCCCGCCGAGAACTCGGTCGCGCGCCGCGCCGCGTTCAGTGCGGCCCCTGCCCCCTGCGAATGCCCGATCACGGCCCACCGACGCGCCAGCGGCAGCCCCGAAGCCTCTGCTGCCACGACGGAATCGACGACGGAGTGCGCGGCGGTGATGCCGTCGAGGTAGTAGAGCGGGCCCGGTGTGCCCATGCCGACATAGTCGGTCGCGACGATCGCGTACCCGCGCCGCAGCCAGTGTCCGAGGTATCCGACGTCGCTCGGGCTCGGGCGTTGCGCGGACGGCGCGCAGTCGTCGCCCATGCCGACGGTCCCGTGCGCCCAGGCGAGAACCGGCCACCCACCCGGTGGTGGGGTCCCGGGCGGGAGGGTGATCGATCCGGTGCTGACGGCGGGCCGTCCGAGCCCGTCGACGGTGGAGTAGAGAACGCGGGTCGCGGACCCGGCGTCGGGCAAGCGCAGTCGGGGGTCGAGCGGGACCGACCGGATGAGTGTCCCCGGCTGGGACGGAACCGGGCCGGTGTACTCGCGGACGTCGAGGCCCGACCAGATCGGGGCGGGTTCGGGTGGCGGCGCGGGGATCGCGGCTGCGGGCGCGGCGACGGCCGCGCTCGCGACGACGGCAAGCGCGATGGCCGCCCACCGCCGGAGCGGTCTCACCGGAGCGCCCGAGCGACGAACGGCGTCGAATCGCGTTGCGACGCATAGACCGTGCCGGAATGGTCGGTCGGGTAGACGTGCAGCTCGAACGGTTGACGGTTCGCGGTGAACTGGGCTGCGAGCGACAGTGCGAACGGTGCCGGCACGTCGATGTCGGTGAGCCCCTGACCGAGGAAGATCGGTCGGTCGTACCCGGACGCGGGTATCCCGAGGAACGCCGCCAACTGGCCACGGGCGTTCGGGATCGACGCGATCGGCCGCGAGAAATACGACCGCACGTCGACACCCGTCAGACGCTTCGCGAGTTCGGGGTAGCAGGCCGTCTCGGACAGGTCCGCTGCCGAACGGCCGGCCGGGGTGAGGATGCGGTCGATGCCGAGGTCCGGGCGCGCGTCGCGGATCGCCGCGATGATGTAGGTGAGATACGTGGTGAGGCCGACGGGCAGTCGGACGGGCGGGAACGTCGGTCCACCGAGGGCGATGATGGACTCGATGTTCGCCGGGGTACCAGTGGCGACGACGCCGCGGTAGTCCAGGCCGCGACCGCGACTGAGGTCGGTGGCCCGGCGGGCCGCGTTCATCGCGGTCCCCGCGCCCTGTGACTGGCCGACGATCACCCACCGCGGCGACGTGGACAGGTCCATCTGCCGCAGGGCGGTCACCGAGTCGACCACCGAGCGCGCCTCGACGTCGGCGTTCAGATAACTCATCAGTCCCGGCGTGCCGAGGCCGGTGTAGTCGGTGCCGACGACCGCGTACCCCTGGTCGAGCCAGTGCGAGATGTAGTCGTCGTCGCGTGTCGACCGAGGTTGTGCCGACGGCGTGCAGTCGTCACCGATCCCGACCGTGCCGTGCGCCCACGCCACGACCGGCCAACCACCTGCGGGCGGACGCGACCGGGGGAGGAACACGGCCGCCGTGCTGACGGCGACCCGTCCTCGCTGGTCGATCGAGGAGTACAGGAACCGCTTCGCGTCGCCGGCCGAGCGGACCCACAGCCGTCGGTCGAGCGGGACCGAGCGGATCAGCGTCCCGGGTGTCGACGGGACGGGCCCCGCGTAGTCCCGGACGTCGAGCCCCGACCACACCGGTGCCGCGGTCGGCGGCGGGGTGTCGGCACCGGCCGATCCGGGCGTCACCAGGGACGCGCTGACGGCGGCGGCGAGGACGACGGTGACCAGTCGGAGACGGGAACGCGGGGAAACGATCACGTCGGTGACTCTAGGCCCGCCCGTCCGCGCTGCTCAGCCGTTCGGGTGTCGTCGGGTGCGCACAATGGCCTCATGGCCACCCTCGAGATCCCGACCGTCCCGCTGACCGATGCCCGTTCGATCCCACTGGTCGGCCTGGGCACCTACAAGCTCCTCGGTCGTCCTGGAGCCGAGGCCGTCGCAACCGCGATCCGGTCCGGCTACCGCATGATCGACACCGCGACGCGCTACAGCAACGAGAGGTGCGTCGGGATCGGGATCGACGACTCCGGTGTGGACCGCGACGAGATCACGGTCGTCACCAAACTCGGGGGCGGCGACCACGGTCTCGACCCGACGATCACCGCTGCGCGCGAGTCGGCCCGTCGGCTGGGGACGTCACGCATCGACGTCTATCTGATCCACTGGCCCTGTCCGAGTCTCGGACTCACCGTAGAGACGTGGCGCGCGATGCTCACCCTCGTCGACGACGGGCTCGTCGGTGCGGCCGGGGTCTCCAACTTCACCGTCGACCAACTGCAGATGCTGTTCGACGAGACCGGACGGTGGCCCGTACTCAACCAGATCCAGTGCTCACCCGCTCTGCCCCGACAGGAGTTGCGCGCATTCATGGCGGAGAAGGGGATCCACGCGCAGGCGTGGAGTCCGACCGGGCGCACCGAGGGCGTGCTCGACGACGAGCGCGTCGCCCGCATCGCGAACGCCCACGGTCGCAGCCCGATCCAGGTCGCACTCCGGTGGTCGGTCCAGCAGGGCATCGGGGTGATCCCGAAGTCGGCGGACCCCGAGCGTCAGATCGACAACGCGTCGCTGTTCGACTGGTCGCTCACCGACGACGACATGGCCGTGCTCGCAGGGCTGGACCTCGGCGAGGCGGCCGCCCGGGACCCGCACATCGACGAGGAGTTCTGACCTCACACCAGGTGGTCGGCCGCCGCCTCGGTGACGAGATCGGTGAACGTGCCGATGATCGGCGACTCCACCGCCCAGTGCTGCCAGAACAACTCGACGTCGACGTGGTGGTCGGACAGGAGCTGCACGGTTCCCCGCGCGAGGGCCGGTGCGATCTGGTCGGCGGGAACGGTTCCCCATCCCGCCCCGAGTTCGACGGCGCGGTGGTATTCGGTCGACGCGGGGATGTAGGTGGTGGGCGGGTCGACGTGACGTCGGGTGTGCCGAGAGACGAGCGTCGACATGATCGTGTCCGCGCGGTCGAACGCGACCATCGGCGCCCGCGCGAGATCAGATCCTCGGAGGCCGTCGGGGAACCAGTACCGCGCGAACTCCGGTGTGGCGACCGGGAGATACCGGGTCGCGCCCAGTCGGTGGACGACGCAACCCCGCACGCGGCCCGGCTCCGAGGTGAGCGCGCCCACCACCCGCCCGGCGCGCAACAGATCGGTGTTGCGGCTCTCGTCGTCGCGGAGCACCTCGACGCTCACCGGGTGGCGGCGTTGCATCTCCACGATCACCGGTAGTAACCAGATGGCGAGCGAGTCGGCGTTCGAGGCGATGGGCAACGACACACGTGGTTGATCACGCGGGTCGGTCGACGGTTTCTCGGGCTCCCCGGCCAGCTCGGCGAGTGCGCTGCTGCGGAGCAACTCCCACTGCTCGGCCAGTCGCATCAGCACCTCCCCGTCGGCGGTCGGGGTGCACGGCCGTGTCCGTCGCACGAGGAGGCGCCCGGTCTCGGTCTCCAGCGCCTTGATCCGCTGGCTCACCGCGGACGGCGTGACATGCAGGGCCTGCGCGGCGGCGTCGAACGTGCCCTCGCGGACGACGGCGACCAGGGTCGCGAGACCGTCACTCGAGATCGACATGAAGGGATTCTAATGAAACGTGAAAATCATTCGCTGGTCTGATCCACCGCGCGGTCCTAGCGTCGACGCCATGACCTGGATCTACACCGCTGTCGCGGGGCTGCTCACCGGCGCGGGCCTGATCGTCGCCATCGGTCCGCAGAACGTGATGGTGCTCCGCACGGGTCTGGCGGGAACGCATGTGCGCTCGGTGGTCGCGGTGTGCGCCACCGCCGACATCGTGCTCATCCTCGGAGGCGTCGCGGGTCTGGGGACCGTCGTGTCCGGCCATCCGTCACTGGTGCTGGTGGCGACCGTGGTCGGGGGCAGCTACGTGATCGTCCTCGGTCTGATGGCCGCGCGCCGCGCCGCCTTCCCCGCGCGCGCCGGCGACCCGATCCCTGACGGGGACGGGGCCCGCCGGAGCACACGAACCGCCGTCGTGGGGACCGCTCTGCTCCTCACTCTCGGCAACCCGCACGTCTACCTCGACACCGTGCTGATGCTCGGAGCCGTCGCGAACGCGCACGGACCGCACGGACGATGGGCGTTCGGGCTGGGCGCCTGTGTCGCCAGTGTCCTGTGGTTCTCGGCGCTGGGGTTCGGCGCGGTTCGCCTCGCGCCGTGGTTCGCCCGTCCGCGCGCGTGGCAGATCCTCGACGCGGTCATCGCCGTGGTGATGCTCGCCTTCGGGTCGATGCTTCTCGCGTCGGTGCTGTGACCGTCAGGCCGCGGCGCCGATCGCGTCGAGCTCGGACAGGACCTCCGCACTCAACTCCAGCCCCGCACCGGCGACGTTCTCCCGCAGATGGGCCACCGAGGAGGTGCCGGGGATGAGCAGCATGTTCGGCGAGCGGTGCAGCAGCCACGCCAACGCCACCGCCAGCGGCGTCGAGTCCAGACGCGTCGCGATCGCCGACAGCTCGCCCGACTGCAGGGGCGAGAACCCGCCCAGCGGGAAGAACGGGACGAACGCGATGCCCTGGTCGGCCGTGCTGTCGACGAGGGCGTCGTCGGCGCGGTGCACCAGGTTGTAGTTGTTCTGGACGCAGACGATCGTCGCGATCTCCTGTGCCTCGGCGAGCTGGTCGGCGGTCACGTTGCTGACCCCGATGTGCCGGATGTGCCCGGCGCGCTGCAGGTCGGCGAGTGTCTCGATCTGCTCCGCGATAGATCCCGGCTCGGGACCGTCGACGGCGCCGACCCGCATGTTGACGACGTCGAGCGCGTCGAGGCCGAGGTGCGCGAGGTTCTCGTGGACCTGCTGCCGGAGCTCGTCGGGTGTGCGGGCGTGCGGCCAGCCGCCCTGCTCGTCCCTGCGGGCGCCCACCTTGGTGACGATGTGCAGATCCTCGGGATAGGGGTGCAGCGCCTCCTTGATGATCTCGTTGGTGACGTACGGGCCGTAGAAGTCCGAGGTGTCGATGTGGGTGATCCCCAGGTCGACCACCTCGCGGAGCACCGCGATCGCGGCGGCGCGATCGGCGGGCGGGCCGAAGACGCCCGGACCGGCGAGTTGCATCGCGCCGTAGCCGACGCGGGTGACGGTCAGGTCGCCGAGGTGGTGGGTACCGCCGGGAAGTGCTGTGTCCGACATGGGTGATTTCCTTCGTCGTGATCCGCGGGGGTCGTCCGCGCTGTCCCCGACGCTAATCGCGCACGCGTCGACGAACGAGGGACTGAGGGTCCTACCCTGATCGTCGTGACCGACGCCGCGCACCATTCGCACGAGGAGTTCGCGTCCCCGCACGCGCCGATGCCGATCGAACTCCCGCTCGACGATGCGGAGGCGTCGACCGACGTCCCGCTCGTCACCCAACTGATCCGATTCGTCGTGACCGGCGCCGGGTCGGGTGTCCTCGACTTCGGCGTCACCCTGGTGTTGCAGTACGTGATCGGGGCCCCGTACTGGCTGGCCAAGGCCGTCGGCTTCGTCTGCGGGACCACGACGGCGTACCTCATCAACCGTCGGTGGACGTTCCGAGCCGAGCCGAGCCGCGCCCGCTTCGTCGCAGTCATCGCGCTCTACCTCGTCACCTTCGCCGTGCAGGTCGGGATCTACACGGGCCTGTCGCATGTGTGGCCCGAGACGGTTCTGTACAGCTTCTTCGCCTACGTCATCGCGCAGGGCACCGCGACGGTCATCAACTTCGCCGTGCAGCGCGCCGTCATCTTCCGGATCCGCTGATGCAGATCGACGGGATGGTCGCCATCGTCACCGGCGCCGGGGCGGGGATCGGAGCGTCGGTCGCGCGTGCGCTCGTGGCGAACGGCGCGCGTGTGGTGGTCACCGACCTCGCCGCCGATCGGGTCTCGGACGTCGCCGCCGCGATCAACGACGCGGCAGGAGGGGAGCGGGCGGTCGCGATCGCCGGCGACGCCAGTGACCCCGAGTTGATCGCCCGCACCATCGAGGTCGCGCGCGGTGAGTTCGGGCCGGTGGATCTCTATGTCGCCAACGCCGGGACCACCGCCGGGATGGGCTTGGACTCCGACGAGATCGCCTGGCACACCGCGCTCGAGGTGAACACCCTCGCCCACGTCCGGGCGGCGAAGGCATTGGTGCCCGGCTGGGTCGAACGCGGTCACGGCTATTTCCTGTCCACCGCCTCGGCGGCGGGACTCCTGACCCAGATCGGTTCGGCCACATACTCGGTCAGCAAGCACGCGGCCGTGGGGTTCGCGGAGTGGTTGTCGGTGACCTACGGCGACGACGGCGTGCGCGTCAGCTGCCTCTGCCCGATGGGCGTGGACACCGAGCTGCTCAACGCCGGGTTCCACAGCGACCGGGCGGGGGCATCCGTCGCGGCCAACGCGGTCCGGTCGGCCGGTGAGGTGCTCAGCCCCGACGCCGTCGCCGAGGTGGTGATCGAGGCGATCGGTGACGAACGGTTCCTGATCCTCCCGCACGCCGACGTCGCGACGATGTACGCACACAAGGCCGCCGATCCCGACCGCTGGCTCGCGGGGATGCGCCGCTACCAGAAGTCGTTGCGCGAGCAGGGCTGACCCAGCGCGCCACGCCGGGGTCTCAGCGCCAGACGACGCCGAGTCCCGCCGCGAGCACCGACAGCGCGCCGACGGCGACGAAGACCGCCGTCGGGACAGGGCCACCGGTTCGACGTCGCCGTGCGCGTCCCATGCCGAGCAGCGCCCCGAGCACCAGGAGGATCACGAGCTTGATCGCGACCTTCGGGTAGTTCACCTCGGTCCCCGCGGGCCACGGGAAGGCCAGGGCCGCTCCGCTCAGCAGTGAGACGAGGAGCCCGTACTCGAGCGGACGCACGAACTCGCGTCGTCGTGCCGCGGCGAGCGTCACCCACCCGCCGAAGGTCACGGCGAATCCGACGATGTGCACCAGGACGACCACGTGCCGCAGCGTCTCCATGGGGGTGTCCTCTCCCGACCGGCCATGAGTTTCAGCTAGACTGTAACCGATGTCCGACGATGCCCCTCCCCTGGTCAGCGCCTCGTTCGTCCTGATGGCGCTGGGACGGCATCTTCGCGACGCCGCCGAGACGCGTCTCCGCGCGGAGGGCATCGCCGTGCGTCACCTGTCTGCGCTGGGACATCTCTCCCGCGATCCGGGGTTGTCGTACAGCGAACTCGCCCGACGTGCCGGGCTCACGCCGCAGAGCATGCAGGCGACGCTCCGGACACTCGAGGAGATGGGCGCTGTGCATCGGGACACCGACGCCGGCCGCGGCCGCACTGCTCGGCTGTTCGTCACCGACACCGGACGAGACCTGATGGCGGTGGGACGATCTGTGTACGACGAGCTCGACGGCATGCTGCGAGAGCACCTGTCGGAGGAGACCGTCGTCGAGTTGTCGCGGGCATTCCCCGCGCTGACGCGGGCCCTCGACGAGGTGGGCTCAGAAGAATAGCGACGATCACGACGCATCCTCCGGCGCGTACGGTCGGGCGATGGCAGGCGCCCGCTCACGAGGTCGTGCGTCGCGTGTGGCGGCCGTCGTGCGGGCGGGGCACCCGGAACCGGGTGTCGCCGTCACCGCCCTGACCGTCGCCCTCGGTGCATTCGGTGGTCTCCCCCTCGAACGCCTGGTGATCCTCGCCGTCGCGGTGCTCAGCGGCCAGTTGCTGGTCGGCTGGACCAACGACCTCATCGACGTCCGCGTGGACCGGCGAGCCGGGCGCGACGAGAAGCCGCTCGCCTCAGGCTCTCTGACGGTCCGGGGGGTGGCGGCGACCGCGGGGGTCTCGGCCGTCGTCTGCGTCGTGTTCTCGCTTCTCTGCGGACCGGCAGCCGCCGCCGTCCATCTCGTCCTGGGTGTCGGCGCGGCGATCACCTACAACCTCGGCCTGAAAACCACTGTGCTGTCGTGGGTTCCGTACATGGTCGCGTTCGGGGCATTGCCCGTGGCGGTGGGGCTGACGGCCCGGCCGACGGAACTGCCACCCGTCTGGGTCGTGGTGGTCGCCGGACTGCTGGGGATCGGGGCGCACCTGTTGAACGTCTATCCCGACCTCGACGCGGACGCAGCCACAGGCGTGCGGGGGTTTCCCCAGCGGCTCGGGCGGCGTGGCATCCCCGTCGCGACGACGGTGATCATGACCGTCGCGACGCTCGTCGCCGTGGTCGGTGCCGGTGCGCATCTGTGGCACTGGGCAGCGCTGGCGGGCGTGGTGGTGATCGCGACCCAGTGCCGGCGCGCACCCCTGACCGTGACCGTCACCATCGCCGTCGTCGATCTCGCGATCCTGGTCACGGCCTGACGCCGGCTTGTTGCGCGAGACAAGCCAAAACCCTCGTCACCGCCCGGTGTCAGTGGGTGCGGTCAACTGAGCCGGTCGCGCGGGCCCGCCCCGTCGCGTACGCGACCATCGCGCTGTCGAGATACGCGCGCACCTCGACGATCGTCTCGTCGACGAACCGGCACACCCAGCAGTAGCGATTGTCGAACGGGATTCCGTCGACGGTCGTCGACGAGGCTTGCAACTCGGCGATGACGTGGTCGTCTGTCTCGTGGACCGCGACGACGTGCAGTGCAACACCCGCGGTCATGATCCCGTTCAGCACTGCGAACGTGGCGTCGAAGAACTCCTGCTTGGAGCGGTACACGCCGGCGAGAGGATGGGTCCCCATCACGGTCCACTCGACGTCTTCGGCGACGTGGTCGAAGAACTGCGACGTGGTCGCAGGGTCACCCAGAAGGTCGAACAGAGATGCTCGTGCGGTCATGTGCGCTCCCTCTCGTTGTCTGTATACATTCCTGTATACAACCGTGGAAGAGGTGCGGCAAGCGGAGCTCTGCCTGCCGAAACGGATGAGGAGGAACGCGTGAGCCGGACGGACACCGCATACGACCGCATCGCCGAGGCCATCGGTGACTTCGTCCTGCCCCCGGGCCATCCGCTGCCGGAGAACGAGCTCTCCGATTGGCTCGGTGTCTCACGGACGCCGATCCGGTCGGCGCTGGCGCGGCTCGCAGCCGACGGACTCGTCGAGATCTCACCGGGGCGACCGGCCCGGGTCAGCGCGATCTCGCTCGACACGGTGGTGAGCATCTACCAGTTACGGCAGGCCGTGGAGGTGTACGCGGCCCGCCTGGCCTGCCTCGCGGACGACCGATCCGAGTTCGACGAACTCGCGACTGCTTACCGAGCGGCCGCCTCCGACCCGAAGAATTTCGACGTCGTATCCGCCGAGTTGGGCGAGCGGTATCGCCTCGCGCTTCGTGAGTGCTCGGGGAACGGCCCGCTGTGCGACGTGATCGACAGAACCCGTGTGCAACTCGCCCGCGTACGGCACATGCTCGCGAGGAACGAACGCCGAGCCGCGGCGTCGGCCGCTCAGAGTGCGGAGATCTGCGCGGCGATCGTCGACCGTGACGACGTGGCGGCGGCGAGCGCGGTCAGTCGCAAGGTGCAGGACAGTCTCGTCGAGGCCGCAAGGGCACTCACTGATCGGCTCCTCGATCCGCCGGCCACACCACCGGTGCTCGGCAGGACGGATTCGGCCTCGAGGTGACTCAGCCGAAGTGGGTGCTCACCGAGCGGCCCGCGCCGGTGCCGTCGTCTCCATGAACTCGGTCATGATCGCGACGACCTTCTCCGGCGCTTCCGCGTGCGGGTAGTGGCCGACCCCGTCGAGGACCTCGAGCCGACTGTGCGGCATCGCCTCGTGCGCGGCGTACCCGTGCGCGACCGGGATGATCTTGTCGTCCTCACCCCAGATGAGCTGGGTGGGCAGCTCGGCGTTGAGGTGCAACCGGCTGACGGCGCTGACGGCCTGCCCGCGGTGGTCGACGACCGATCGCAGTGTCCGCAGGAACGCATCGCGTGTCGCCCGATCGGACAGGGAGGCGTAGGCCTGCCACGACTGGTCCGCCCGCGCGGACTCGAAACCCGTTGCGGCCAGCCATCTGCGTACGCGCACTCCCGCCGCCACCGCCCACCGCGGGGCGATCACCGGAAGCATCAGCTCGGCGCCGGGCGCGGCGAGCAACCGGAGCGTCCAGTTCACCTCGGGGCCGAGGCCGCCGCTGCCGATGAGCACCAGGCGCTCGCACCGTTCAGGGTGTTGGTAGGTGAACTGCATCGCGATCCCGCCGCCGAGTGACTGGCCGACGATCGTCGCGCGGTCGATCCCGAGGTGATCCAGCAGATCGCGCAGGAACGCGGCGAACGCACCCAGCGAGTAGTCGCCTCGGGGCTTCGACGACGCGCCGTGCCCCGGCAGGTCCGGCGCGACGACCCGGTATCGCCGGGAGAGTGGTTCGACGACCGCGTCCCACGTCGCGGAACTCCCCGCCATGCCGTGGATGAGGAGAAGGGTGTCACCCCGGCCCGCATCCCGGTAGGCGATGTGCTCGCCGTGCAGAACAACATGTCTGGCGTCGGTCGGCGTCACGGTGTCTCCTCGGTCCGCCGCGAGGGCGGTGCTGTCGTCAGCCGTTCACTTTGCTGATCACACCGTCGGCGAAGCCGCGGAGGTTGTCGACCTTCGTCTGCAGCGGCTCGGTGTCCTCACCCATGATGTACGGGATCCGGAAGCCGACGATGACATCGGTGACACCTTTGTCCTCGAGCCGCTTGCAGCCGTCGGGAGTGTAGGCGTCGAACGAGATCACGTGCACCTCGAACGGTTTGTCCTGCAGGCCCTCCGCCTTCTTGATCTCGTCGATGCGCGCGAGGAGGGCATCGAGTTCCTCCGGCTGTCCACCGCCGTGCATCCACCCGTCGCCGCGGATGACCGCTCGCTTGAGTGCCGCATCGGCGTGGCCGCCGACGAGCAGCGGGATGGGCTGCGTCGGGGCGGGGCTCATCTTGATCTTCTGGATGTCGTAGAACTCGCCGTGGAACTCGAAGTACTCGCCGGTGGTGAGCCCGCGGATGATGTCCATGCACTCGTTCATGCGGCGACCGCGGCGGGCGAAGTCGACACCCATGATGTCGTAGTCCTCCGGCCAGGGACTGCTCCCGACGCCGAGCGCGAGACGGTTGTCGGTGAGGTAGGCGACCGAACTCGCCTGCTTGGCGACGAGCACCGGTGGCCGGATCGGGAGCTTCAGCACGAACGGCGTGAAGCGGATCCGGCTGGTCACCGCCCCCATCGCCATCGCCTGGATGAAGGTCTCGATGAACGGCTTGCCGTCGAGGAACTCGCGGTTGCCGTCCTCGGTGTACGGGTAGGTCGCGTCGGACTCCTCCGGGTAGGCGATCGAGTCGGGGATCGTGAACCCGTCGTAGCCGGCCTCCTCGGCGGCCACCGCCAGGTCGGTGTAGTACCGCGGGTCGGTCATCGCCTCCGCATAGGTGAAACGCATGGGGTGCTCCTCGGTCCGGTTGCCACCAAAGTAGAACACGTTCCAGTTTCGCGGAACCGTGGAATCGGGTCGGGGTGGGATACGCACGTGCGATTGACTGATCTCCATGCGGTGGATCGGCGGCGGGAGCGCGAGCGGCAAGTCCACCGTCGCGGCCCGCCTCGCCGACCGTCGCGGGATCTCCGTCTACTCCACCGACGCGTCCATGCTCGACCACGCCCGTCGCACAGCGGCGTCGTCGGCGCCCGAACTGCACCGCTTCCTGGCGATGACGATGGACGAACGCTGGCTCGGCCGGACACCCCGGGAGATGGCGGAGCGCTTCCACTGGTTCCGCGGCGAGGCGTTCGACTGCATCCTCGACGACCTCGGTGCCATGACTGCATCCGGCGCGACGGTGGTCGCCGAGGGCTTTCGCCTGCTCCCGCATCTGGTGGCACCGCACCTGACCTCATCGGACCACGCGGTGTGGCTGCTGCCGACACCCGCGTTCCGCGAGGAGGCGCTCGAGGCGCGGGGCTCGACGTGGGAGATCGCCGGACGCACCAGCGATCCGCCGCAGGCGCTCGCGAACCTCTTGGCGCGGGACGCACTGTTCACCGACCACCTGCGCAGCGAGACATCACGATTGGGCCTGCGGACGATCGAGATCGACGGCAGCGAGGGGATCGATCGGATCACCGATCGCGTCGAGGAGCTGTTCGGGTTCTGATCCGCGCAAGTCGTCGGCCGTATGGCGAGATCGCCGCGACGACGCTCCACTTGTTCGAGGACGCTCCGCCTGCAGGCGGAGCGTCCTCGAACAACCGGAGCGGGAACCCTGCAACCGGAGCGGGAACCCTGCAACCGGAGCGGGAACCCTGCAAGCGGAGCGTGAGAAGCGGGTCAGCGTCGGCTGAACAGTTCCCGACGACCCTTCTGCCGCAACGCGACCCATTCGCGGAAGCCGGCGACGTCGCGCTGCTGGACGAGGAAGTACCAGCCGAAGCGGGCGTACTCCTGAGGGATCAGTCGGCGCAGTCCCGGCTGGTGGAGCAGCCACCCACGGTTGCGGTAGGTGTAATAGCGCTTGGTCGCGTCGTCGGGGTACTGCGTGTGCATCCGTCCGCCGAGGATGGGCCGGAACTCGGCGGTGCCGTCGGGGTGCAGGTAGGCGGTGACGAGGCAGGTGCCGAACCGCAGGCCCGATCGTGCGAGACGCCGGTGCATCTCCACCTCGTCCCCGCGGACGAACAGTCGCAGATCCGGGACACCGACCGCCTCGATCGCCCGCGCCGAGAACAGCGCACCGTTCATCAGGGACGCGATCCCGTCGAGCACCTCCTGGCTCGCGGTGTCCTCGCCCGGCTCGAACAGCTCCGATCGCTTGCGACGCCACACGAGTCCGCGACGGAGGGGGAAGGCGAGGGTGTCGGCGTCGTCGATGTTGACCACCACCGGCGACAGCTCGTCGTAGCCGCCGGCGACCGCGCACCGCAGCAGGGTGGCGAGCACCTCGGGACCCTCGGGTCGACCGTCGTCGTCGGCACACCACACCCAGTCGGCACCCAGTGTCAGCGCGTGCAGCATGCCGAGCGCGAAGCCGCCGGCACCCCCGAGGTTGTGCTGCGATCCGACGTAGGTGGACGGGATGGGTTGCGCGGCAACGAGATCGGCGACCGCGGACTCGTTGCCGTTGTCGACGACGACCAGATGGTCCACCGGCCGTGTCTGCTCCGCGAGCACCGCCAGCGACCGTTCGAGCAGTTCGACCCGTCGATGTGTGACCACGACGGCCACCACTCGCCCGTTCGCCGTGTCAGCCACGGTTCCCGCGTCGCATCGCGCTGTCGGGATCGGCGGACAGACCCGACTTCTCGCGCTCGATCTCCGTGAGCACCTCGTGGACGTGCTTGGCCGCGTCCGGGCCCTCGTAGGCGCCGACGACGGACTCGATGTCACCGTCCATCCGCACCTCGCCGCGGTCGATCCACAGCGCACGGTCGCACAGCTGGGCGAGGAACTCGTTGGAGTGGCTGGCGAACACCAGGATCCCGGACCGCTTCACCAACTCCTGCAGGCGCACACGGGCTTTGCGCATGAAGTCGGCGTCGACCGCGCCGATGCCCTCGTCGAGGATGAGGATCTCGGGGTCGATGCTGGTGACGACACCCAGTGACACCCGCACACGCATACCCGTCGAATACGTGCGCAGCGGCATCGTCAGGTAGTCGCCCAGCTCGGTGAACTCGGCGATCTCGTCGACGCGCTTGAGCATCTCGCGACGGCTCATGCCCAGGAACATGCCGCGGATGATGATGTTCTCGTAGCCGGAGATCTCCGGATCCATGCCGACACCGAGGTCGAACACCGGCGCGACGCGACCCCGGATCCGGCAGGCACCGCGGGTCGGTTCGTAGATCCCCGACAGCAGACGGAGCAGCGTCGACTTCCCGGCACCGTTGTGCCCCACCAGGCCGACGCGATCGCCGTGTTCGAGGTGCAGATCGATGTTCTTCAGGGCCTCCACCACGACGACGTCGGAGTCGTTGGCGCCGATCACGCCACCCGCCTTGCCCAGGACGGACTTCTTCAGCGACCGCGTCTTCGCGTCGAAGATGGGGAAGTCGACACATGCACCCCAGGTGTCGAGCCGGACCTCCGTCATCGCATCGCTCCGCTCCGGGTCATCGCATCGCTCCGCTCACCCTGTCCCTCACACCCAGTACGCCACACGGGCGCGGTAGTTCCGCAGCACCAGCATCGCCAGGGCACATCCGACCACGGTGCAGCCGACGACGATCCACCAGTGGTAGGCCTGCACGTGCTCGCCGACCAGCGGTCCCCGGGTGATCTCGAGGTAGTGGAACATCGGGTTCAGCTCGACCAGCCGAGCGCGACCCGACTTGTGGCCCGAGATGCTGTCGACGGTCCAGATGATGGGCGTCATGAAGAACACCAGCTGCACGACTGTGTTCAGCAGCTGACCGATGTCGCGGAAGCGGGTCGAGAGGATTCCGAACACCACGGTCACCCAGACGGCGTTCATCGCCATCAGAACCAACGCCGGGACGATGAGCAGTGCGGACCAGCCGATCGGCTGCGGGAAGATCGCGAACACGATCACGTAGATACCGATGTTGTGGGCGAAGATGATCAGCTGCCGCCACACGAGCCGGTACACGTGCACGCTCAGCGGTGCCGGGATCTGCTTCAGCAGGCCCTCGTTGCTGGAGAACACCACCGACCCCTCGAGGATCGACTGGGAGATGAAGTTCCAGAAGATCAGGCCGAGCGTGACGTGCGGCAGGAACGTCTTGATGTCGATGCCGAACAACTCGCCGTAGAGCAGCCCCATGGCGAGCGCGGTGACGCCGGTCGCGACGGTGATCCACAACGGACCGAGCAGCGATCGACGGTAGCGCTGCCGGATGTCCTGCCAGCCCAGATGGAGCCAGAGCTCCCAGTTGAGCAGTCCCGAGCGCAGATCGTCGACGGCTCGGCGCACGGTGCGCGAGTCGACGGCTTCCGGTGGGGGTTCGATCCCCGGAGCGACGGTGGACACGAGGGTCGACCCTACCGGGCTACAGGTACTGACCGGTCCCGGTGACGCCGTGACCGGTTCCCGGAACGCCCGAACCGCCCGGACCCGGCAGCGCACCCTGCCGCATCTGCTCGAGCTGGGCCCGTGCGGCCATCTGCTGGGCGAACAGGGCCGTCTGGATCCCGTGGAACAGGCCTTCGAGCCACCCGACGAGCTGTGCCTGGGCGATCCGGAGCTCGGCGTCGGACGGGGTCGACTCGTCACCGAACGGCAGGGCGAGCCGTTCCAGCTCGTCCCGCAGCTCCGGCGCCAGGCCCTCCTCGAGTTCCCGGATCGACGACGCGTGGATCTCCTTGAGGCGGGTGCGGCTGGCGTCGTCGAGAGGTGCCGCGCGCACCTCCTCCAGGAGCTGCTTGATCATCGTGCCGATCCGCATCACCTTCGCCGGCTGCTCCACCATGTCGGCGATGCCGCCGGGCTGGTCGTCGGGGTCGCCGTCCTTGCCGCCCGGCGCCCGCGACCCGGGGCCCGGGACGATGATGTCGTCGCGGTCGGGGTGGTTGTCGGGACCCGATCCGAACAGTGGTGACGTCATGCGCTCCATTGTGCGCGAGACCCGGACACGTCTGCGACCGGCCACCGACTGTGGATGTTCATGACCACCCTCGCCACCTGCGGTGATGTCGCACGTATGCGTCCTGCCCATCGGCGGGCCGCACGTGTGAACGACTCTCGGGGGCGTCGCGGTGCGGGTCTATGGTGTCTGCCATGAGCTACGACGTCGCACGGGTGCGCGGGCTGTTCCCGTCGCTCGGCGACGGGTGGATCCACCTCGATCCGCAGGCCGGGAGCCAGATCCCCGACTCGGTCGCGTCGACCGTCTCGAAGGCGTTCCGGGCACTCGTGTCGCAACCGGGTGGGGTCTACCCGGCGGCGCGGCAGTCGCAGGCTGTCATCGACGCCGCCCGGCAGGCGGTCGCCGATCTCGTCGGCGGGGATCCCACCGGGGTGGTGCTCGGACCGACCCGCGGCATCCTCCTGTCGATGCTCGCGGAATCGGTGCCGGCGCGGGTGTGGCTCGGATCGACGGCGGTGGTCAGTCGCCTCGACGACGAGCCGAACGTGATCACCTGGCTGCGCGCGGCGGATCGCTACGGTGCCCGCGTCCGATGGGCCGAGGTGGACATCGAGAACGGTGAACTCCCGCCCTGGCAGTACAAGGACCTCCTCGACGATTCGACCGCCGTCGTCGCCGTGACGGCGGCGTCGTCGACGATCGGCACGGTCACCGACATCGCCGCGATCGGTGCCGCAGCCCATGAGGTCGGCGCGCTCTTCGTCGTCGACGCCACCTCCGCCGCCCCCTACGCCGTCCTCGACATCGAGGCCATGGGTGCCGACGTCCTGGTCGTGTCCGCCGAGCGGTGGGGTGGCCCCCAGGTCGCGGCTCTGGTGTTCCGCGACCCCGGCCGCGTCGCGACGCTGCGTGCGTCGGGGCTGTCGTCGACGACGAGCGGCCCGGGACGTCTCGAGGTCGACGGTCTCCCGCACGCCCTGCTGGCGGGTCTCGCCGCGTCGGTGGAGCACCTCGCATCGCTCGACGAGGCCGCGACGGGCAGTCGCCGCGACCGCCTCGTCACGTCCGTCGGGAGCCTGAACACCTACCTCCGCCGCCTCACGGCCTACCTCGTGGAGTCGGTGTCCCATCTGAGTTCGGTGCACATGGTGGGTTCTCCCACCGACACGGTCCCGACGGCGAGCCTGACCGTCGACGGGGTCGCCGCAGACAAGGTCGCCCGTCGTCTGGCCGACAACGGCATCTGCGCGCTCGTCGACGTGCCCAGCCGCGCGCTGGACGTGATCGGTGTCGGGGACGTCGGCGGCGCGGTCACGATCGGACTCGGGCAGTACTCGACCCCGTACGAGGTGGATCAGCTGGTGCGCTGTCTGGGGTCGCTGGGCTGAACCGGCGTCACCGGGGCTGGACGGTCACAGGGTGAGGAGCACCTTGCCGACCGCGTCGCCGCCGTCGAGATGACGGTGGGCGGCGTCGGCCTCCTCGAGCGGGAAGGTGCGGTCGACGACGGGACGGATGCGTCCCTCGGCGATGAGCGGCCAGGTGGTCTCGTGGACTCCGGCCATGATGGTGCCCTTGCCGGTCGGTCCGTCGACCGGCCGTCCACGCAGGTTGGTCGCGGCGACGGACCCCCGTTTCCGCAGCAGCACCGACAGATCCAGTTCGGCGGTGGTGCCGCCCTGCATGCCGATGATCACCAACCGGCCTCCGGTCGCGAGCGCATCGACGTTCCGCGCCAGGTACTTCGCGCCGATGATGTCGAGGATGACGTCGGCACCACCGAGATCGGCGACGGTGTCGACGAAATCGTCCTGGTGGTAGTCGATCAGCGTGGTGGCGCCGAACTCCGCGCAGACGTCGAGCTTGCGCTGGGATCCGGCGGTGACGGCGACCTCGACACCGAGCGCCCGCGCCAGTTGGATGGCGTGGGTGCCGATGCCGCTGGCGCCTCCGTGGACGAGAAGGCGTTCCCCGGAACGCAGTCCGGCGGCGAGGACGAGGTTCGACCACACCGTCGCCGCGACCTCGGGCAGCGCTGCGGCCTCGACGAGATCCACCCCGTCGGGGACGGGCAGCACCTGGACCGCGGGAACCGCGACGTACTCGGCGTACCCGCCGCCGGAGAGGAGGGCGCACACCTCGTCACCGACGGACAGCCCCGTGACACCGTCGCCGAGTTCGTCGACCGTCCCCGAGACCTCGAGGCCCAGGATGTCGCTGGCACCCGGCGGAGGGGGGTAGAAGCCCTGTCGTTGCATCAGATCCGCCCGGTTGAGGCCGGCGGCGGCGACCGCGATGACGACCTCACCCGGGCCGGCCGTGGGCCGATCGGCTGTTGCTGGTGTCAGGACCGAGTCGGGGCCCTCGTTCTCGACGGAGATCACGCGCATGCCCTACCCAACCACGGGGAGCGAGCACCATTCCCCGAGTCGCCACGGTGGCGCACGCGTGCCAGACCATCACAGGTCGACCAGCACTTTTCGTGTGATCGACCGACTGCCCGTGGGGGATGAACATGACTAGTGTCGAGTGGCCGAGCCGAGGCGCCTTCCGTCCAACCCTGCGCGGATTCGCCGGGATGTGACGTGGGAGGGGCGCGATGTACAGCACCGGCGATGATCTGCAGCCGCAAGCAGGTGGGCGCGTGTACCCGCTGCACGCCGCCGGCGCTTCCGACCAGTCGCTGAGCCCCGACGAGCAGCGCGCGTGGCGCAGTTTCGTGGAGGGCACGCAGGCTCTGCTCACCCACCTCGACCGTGAGTTGGTGGACGAGGCCGATCTCGGTCTGGGCGAGTACATGATCCTGGAAGCGCTCGCCGAGCACCCGGTGCTGCGGATGACGGATCTCGCCGGCGGTGGTCTCGCGTCACGCAGCACGATCTCGCGTCAGGTCTCACGACTCGTCGAACTCGGCGACGTCGAACGGATCTCCGACACCAGCGATGCGCGCAACCGCCTGGTCAGGATCACCGACACCGGCCGCGCCCATCTGCGACGCGCGACCGGCGGTCACGCCGACAGGGTGCGCCGCCACCTGCTCGCCCACGTCGACCCGCGTCCCGGACACATCGGCGACCTCGACGCCTTCTTCCGCGACATCCGCGAGGGCTTGCAGTAGCCGCGAAACCGGCTCGACCGGCTGCGTTACCCTGACCGGCGAGGGAAGTGTGGCAGAGCGGCCGAATGCACTCGCCTTGAAAGCGAGCGTGGGTGAAACCACCGGGGGTTCAAATCCCTCCACTTCCGCAGAATCGGGAATCTCAGGTTGAGTTCAGCCGGGGGTGGATAGAGGATTTCCGGCGACCTCGAGCGGCGGTGGATCCGCCGTCGCGTCGGCGCAAGCTACGGGGATGTCCACTCGTGCGGCACACCTGCGGTCCGGCATCACGCTGCCGACGCCATCTTCATCGCGCATGTGCTGGTGGTCACTTTCCGTGCGAATCGGTGGAGGACCGTCTAGCGTGCCGTTTGCACGCCTGTGCGGGGATGGGGATCCACCGACACACGAGGCATGACATGAGTTCCATCCGAGTGGCCGTTTCGATGGTCGCCGTCGTGGGCGTTTCTGCGCTCACCGCGTTGAGCGCGGCATCGGCCGCGGCCGGCCCGAACATGAAGCCGGGCAATTCGTTTGCTGATCGGTCGGTGACGCGCACGACTGATGACGGGTGGGTGGTGACCGCGACGAAAGCGCGGGAGTCTGTGCGGTCGGTGCCGCCGTTGAATCAGTCCCCGTGGACGCGTGAGGGGTTCGTGTCGTTGCGTGCGGCGGGCTCGATCGCGGGTGCGGGTAGGTCGCCGGTCACCTCGGGGACGGTGACCGGTGGGTTCCAGGTCGGGTGCAACACCGATGTCACCTCCGGGGCGACGATCGGTATCGCGGGTGGCCCCAACGCGACGTTGAATGTGTCGTATCCGCCGGCGTTGGGGATCGGGGCGTCGGTGCAGCCGTCGATCTCGAGTGTGTTGCGGCCCGGCACCATCGCCGACGTGTCATTCGGGACGAAGAAGCTGGCCGCGGCCAGTGGGGCAATCAACGCCACCGATGTCCACATCAAGGTCGACGGCTGCTTGGGGCCGGTGGTGCTGCGTTCGTATGTCACGGTTGCGATCTCGACACCGAACAACGACGACACGGTCAACGTGTACGGATTGCCGCACTACCTCTGAGACCACGAGGGATCCAGGTTCACCGATGAGCACTCCTGCCACCGCCCGTGATGGACGAACCCACCACGCCGCGACCAGTTCGGCGGCCCCAGGCATCGACACCCACACCAGCGGATCCCACACCACTACGACCCTGGCGGCGGCGTGGCGGTGGATCTCGTTCGTCCTCGGATGTGTGCTGCTGGTGTTATGTGCGTGGGCGCTGAGTAGTCGGTTGCAGCAGTGGTCCCACGACTACGGCGGCATGCTGGTCTTCCTCGTGTTCTTTCTGATCATGTCGATCGCGGGCCGGTGGTTCTGGGCCGGTATCGACGCCGCCCTGGGCCGAGTCATCCGGGGTAGCAGTCAGTGAACGCCCACCTACGCCGAACAGCCGTGGGTGAGCAACAACGCGATGGGGAGCTGACGCCACCCCGCGCCGTCGCGCCACGGCGTGTGCCGGGGTGGGGGCGTGCTCTCGCGCTCGTCCTCGCATCCGTCGTCGGCGCCCTCGCGTTGGCGGTGTTCGTGGGCTCGACGCCCTCCCACGCTGACGCGCTCTGCGACGCCATGCGCGCCCGCTTCGGACCGGGCTATCCCTGCATCAGCGTTCCGACCAACACCTTCACCCCGACGGCGCCGGCGGCTCCCACCACGACCGGCAGTAGCGGCAGCTCCGGCGGGGGGCCGTCGGTCGGATCGAACATCGGACCCGGACCCGGCGAGGGCAACGGCACCCCCATCGTCCCCGTACCCGGCCAGACCCCGGCAACTCCTGCCGTCCCGGGCGGAGGGCCGAGTGGAGGTGCAGGTGGAGGTAGCGAATCGGGCCCCGTCGCGCCCAACCCGCTCACACCCCAGAGCACTCCCAACACAGCATCGGTTCCCCCGTCCACATCGCCGCCGACCAGGTCCTCGACGACGACCGCGCCATCAGCTACACAGCAGTCCGGGTCGGAAACAAGTCCCCGGAACAGACAGGCAACCATCGGCCCCCGCGATAGCGGCGATCAGGACACGGCGGTAACCGGTCTGTGGCTCGCCGCGGGAGCTGCAGCGCTGGTCGCGGGTGGACTCAGCGCGCGCAGCGGCGGGTTCGGCCGCTACACCGCACTCGCCCGTGCCAACGGATACCCATCTGTCGGTGCCGCACTACGCTCATGGCTCCCCCGTGGCGGGTCCGAACGCGCCACCATCGGGTCGTCGCAACTGGTCCTGATCAACGACGAGACCAGCCCCCGCGCATACGTTTTTCATGAGAACGTCCCGCCCGGCGGGCGCATCGACGTCAACCCCGACGGCTCGGCCACGATCTACGACCAGAACGGCCGCGCCGTCAGCCACATCGCCAAGCCCTGGGCCTACGACAGCCTCGGCCAACCGCAACGCACCTGGTACACCGTCGACGACAACGGCAACCTCGTCCAGCACGTCGGTGCTGAACTCAACGCCTTGTATCCGATCCTGGCTGATCCGGACAAAAACACCCTGAAACAGATCAAGCAGCAACAACAAGCGGCCAATCAAGGAACGGACGCACACGAAAAAGGAACCGGCACCACAGTCGACAAGTCGCCTAATGCGGCATCGCCCTCGCCGCCGCAGACACCAGCGTCGAACCGTCCGGACTACGGGGGCGAGCCCCATAATCAGGCCGATACCCACTCAGGCCTCCCACCTCAAAAGACTGTGAGCAACGATGACGCCCAGTCAGCGACATCAGCACCCGACGGCATCGGGAGTGCCGACGGCCAGCCGGAACCAGGCTCAGAGGCAATCCCCCCGATTGCCGGACCCTCGTACGACCAGTCGCCGGAAGCTGTCGAACAACGGATCGCCAACGAACAACGGATTCGCCGGGAAGAAATCCTCCGCTCAATACCGCCAGACCGTCCTCTGACTCCTCGGCAGAACAAGATCTATCAGCGCCTTCGCAAGAGCTCCGCAGGACGCAACGCGCGTAGGGACATGCTCGCGCGCGACGGTGTTCCGCTGAAGGGTGACGATGACCCTGCATTCTCGGGCCGGACGTTGTCGCGCGACTCGGAGGCAGATCACCTCATTGCCCTCCGTCGCCTGGTTCAAATTCCCGGGTTTGACGAGCTTTCCGATCAGCAGCAAGACGAAATCGCGAACCAAACTGAAAACATCGTCCCATCGTCTCCGGCCGAAAATAGGTCGCGAGGTGCAAAGACCTACCCGGAATATCCAGGACACTCGCGATACGGCGACATACCGTCCGAACGACGAGCGGAACGCGAGCAACAGACTGCGGATACATGGGAGAAGATTCAGCAACAGATTGCCGACGCCCAAGCCGAAAACGATCGCAGCAGCAGCGGCGATAGCGCACCTCGCCAGAGCTTCGGCACGAAGATCTCGAATGCATGGCAGAGCCTGCCGCTGCAATCGAAGGCAGTCATTGCCGGAACCGCGGCGGCCGTCATTATCGCAGCGGGGGTCGCGGCCCTGGTCTTCGGATAATCCCTGTTCTGTATGATGCCCTCATTTACTTCAACCAAAAGGAACTCGTCGTATGACCTCTGCTGACGCTAATGACGTTCCTGATCAGTTTCGAAGCTGGGTCCGCGGCACCGGGGGTCGCGAATTTGAGTTTGTGACAACCAGGTCCGAGCTCGGGCACTTGGGAGAAACTGTGCCGGACTACTGGTTTGAAGCAAACGGTGCCCCAGCTCAAGAAGGGGTAAAGATCGCAGCCAGCCAGCTCCGCAGCTACTTACCGAAAGCGGCTGACGCTATATTGAGGCGCACTACTCACGTACGCATAGCTAAATTTGCGCGTGTTCGCGACGGGAGCTTGAACCACGTCGGCCTCTTTTATATGCAACCTGCCAAGACGGGGGCGCTGGGCATGGTCGGTTTTCCGCCCGCACCGCATTCGGCGGACAGGCCGCAATTTTGGGATAGAGCGCCTTCCCAACTGCGCAACTTTGTGACCCACATTCATGACGGATTCGTCGAGGATCACTGGTACGACAACGGCATTGACCCTATCAAAGACTGGATGACGCTTGAGCAGTACGCCTCACTGACCGGGATATTCGAGAACCTGAACGGGCCGATTCAGGCGAGCGACGCAAACTATCAGGGGATCCCAATAGAACAGGCCCCACGACCGCCTGAAATGGCGGTTGTGGGACACAACGGCCGCGACGCCGCATACATGTTTGATGTCAACAATCCTGACGGGCTGGCCTGGTCGTACGGAGACGAGTATGTGATGCAGGAGCAAGGCCCGGTAGTAGACCTGATTGATTCCATAATCAGTGCACGAACTATGAGCAATAGTTAGGTTGAACCGTCTTTCTCGGGTTCAAAACTCGGGAGTTAGTCGGAAAGCGACAGAACTGCAGATCAGAGGGTGTTACGAGCTGCGACCGGGCATTCCAATTTCAGTTCAAATCCCTCCAGTTCCGCACAGATTTCGTGGACCGTGTCCGACATCCGCGTCCTCACGGGTCACCGTGGTCACTGTGACCACGAGTCGGGCTCAGGATGCGGGTCTCGGACATCTGTCGCCGATTACGATCGCTGCTCGATGACAGAAGCCGAATTCGACCGCGTCTGGGTCGTCGGGGGGCCGGGTGCAGGCAAGTCGACCTTCGCCCGGTCGTACGCGAAGCAGCTCGGTGTGGAGCCGATCGAGCTCGACGCGTTGTTCTGGGGTCCGGGATGGCAAGCGCGGTCGGAGGAGTGGCTGGTCGAGCAGCTCACCGCGAAGCTGTCGTCGCCGCGGTGGGTCGTCGACGGCTTCTATCCGGCGCTGTTCACCCGATTCGCGGCCCGATCCGAATGCATCGTCTGGCTCGACCCGCCGTTCGCGACGTCGTGGTCCCGCCTGCTGCGCCGGACGTTTCGTCGCGTGCGGACCCGAGAGGAGCTGTGGAACGGGAACACGGAGTCGCTGCGCAGTGCCCTCGGTCCGGACTCGATCCTGCTGTATGCCGTGCGGATCCGCAGAGACAGGGCGCGGGCGATCGCGACGCTGCTGCCTGATCTGAGAGATCGAGGAGTGGTCGTGCGGCACCTCCGCACGTCGCCGCCGACCGTACGGCCGGCGCCGTGAGCGGACGCGGGCCGATCGACGGACGGTGGAATCACAACATCCACTACCACCAGGTCGTGCTCGACGCCGTTCCCGACGGTGCCCGGACCGCCCTGGATGTCGGTACCGGTGACGGGTTGCTCGCTGCGGATCTCGCGACGGTCGTCGCGTCGGTGACGGGTATCGACACCGACGCGGAGGTTCTCACCTCGGCCCGTGGCGAATCGTCGTCGGTCCCATGGGTGCACGGCGACGTGATGACCCACCCCTTCGCGCCGGAATCCTTCGATGTCGTCGCCTCGGTGGCGACTCTGCACCACCTCGCCGACCCCGCAGCTGCGTTACAGAGATTCGCGGATCTGACGGCACCAGGAGGTGTGGTGGTGATCGTCGGGCTGGCGCGGACATCGACGGTCAGCGACGTGGCGATCCACCTCGCGGGCCAACTGCAGCACCGGATCCTGTCCATGCGCCATGGCTTCTGGGAGCACACGGCACCGAAGATCTGGCAGCAGTCGCACACGTACAGCGAGATGCGCGACGTCGCGCGAGAAGTGTTGCCGGGCTGCGAGTGGCGTCGACTGCCGATGTGGCGCTACCTGATCGAGTGGCGCAAGCCCTGACTCAGACGCCGAACAGCGGGGGCAGGGCGAGGAGGATCACCGCGGTCCAGGCAACGTGGGTGAGGATCGGGGCCAGCACACCGTCGGTGGCGCGGCGTTCGACGGCCGCGACGAAGCCC
Source organism: Williamsia sp. SKLECPSW1 (assembly GCF_054332755.1). Classification (NCBI taxonomy): domain Bacteria; kingdom Bacillati; phylum Actinomycetota; class Actinomycetes; order Mycobacteriales; family Nocardiaceae; genus Williamsia; species Williamsia sp. SKLECPSW1. The sequence goes on from NZ_JBTGLI010000001.1 coordinate 1,942,063, forward strand.
AGGAGGATCGCGGCGAAGCCCAGCATCGGGTTGCCGCTCGCGAGGGTGACGACGATGTAGATGAGCGTCGAGAAGACCACCGGGTAGTGGCGGCCCAGCGCCGAGTACAACGCGCCACGGAAGAACAGTTCCTCGGCGATGCCGTTGATCAGCGCGATCACCACGACGACGGCGAGGTTGCCGGCCGTCGCGTGCTCGAACACCGAGGTGACCAGGTCCTTGAGCGGCGGGATGAGACGCACCACGAGCCCGCCGAGGACGAACACCGCGCCGAGGCCGAGCCCCACGCCGATACCGGTGAGGATCGGTCGCCGTCGGTGTCCTCGCCACGTGACGCGGCCGAGGTGCAGTGGCCGCGACAGCGCAGCACCGATGCACCACACGGCGGCGAGCGCGAGCGTGTAGACGTAGAAGATCGCGTCGCCCGGTTTCGTCGAGAGCGACAGGCCCAGGAACACCGAACCGATCACCAGGAACACGATGACGACGATCCGTCGACGGCGGATCGTGCTCTGCGGTTCGGCGGGGTGTGCCGCCTCCTTGTGGAGCACGGCGCCCCGCAACTGATCCCAGCCCTCGGTCACCAACGTGGTCATGTCTCTCACCTCCCCAGGTGGTCGTTCACCCGCGCCACCGTCGCCGCGGCGAGATCCCATCCGACGCGCACGGCGCCGGCGGCCGGACCGGAGGACAGCACGAGTGACGCGCCGAGTCGTTCGAACTGGTCCCACCCGTCGACCGACACCGCGGCCGAACCGAGTTTGCGGATGTGGGCGACGTCGCCACCCGCCCAGTCGGGGTCGGAGTCGGCGATGTGGTGCGGATCGACCAGCTGGTCGACCGGCCGGGGTGTTCCGTCGGACAGGGCGCGTTCGATCGCGTCACGCACCGTGAGCAGCCCACCTGGCGGGTCGGGGACCAGCGTTCGGATGCGGTGCTCGGTGGCGTACATGGGGTAGTCCAGCGACGCGACGAGATCACCGGTCAGTCCGGTCGGGACGGGTACCAGCAGGCCGCTCACCTTCGACGCCAGGCCGGTGCCGAAACCCCGCAGGGGCAACGGGATCCGCCGCCGATGGGCGACCGACAGGTAGGTCATGAGAACGTCGCGGTAGCTCGACTCGTCCGCACCCGCGACGTCGTAGGCGCCCGCGGGCAGCACCGACGCGTCGGCCGCGGCGACCAGATAGTGCACGACGTCGCGCACCGACACCGGGTCCATCTTGTTGTCGGCCCAGGCGGGCAGCGGGATGACGGGGAGGCGATCGGCCAGGTAGCGGATCAGCTCGAACGACGTCGACCCCGCACCGAGGACCACGGCCGACCGCAGCCAGACCAGCTCGGGGCCGCCGGGGACCTGGAGATGGTCGGCGACCTCGGCCCGGCTGACGAGATGCTCCGACAGCCGCGAGTCGTCCGGCACGAAACCGCCGAGGTAGACGATGCGGGACACACCGTTGTCGCGGGCGGCCTCGGCGACGTTGCGGGCCGCCGCGTTGTCCTTCGCACGGAAGTCCTGCTGCCCGATGCCGTGCACCAGGTAGTAGACGACGTCGATCGGGCCGACCGCACCGAACGCCGTCGCGGCCGCGGTGCGGTCGGATGCGTCGAGCGCGACCGGGACGACGTCGTCGTACCAGCCGTAGGCGGCGAGTCCGTCGGGCTTGCGGGAGGCGGCGATCACCTCGTGGCCCGCGTCGAGGAGGCCTGTGACCAGTCGTGACCCGACGTAGCCGCTGGCACCGGTCACCAGGATGCGCATGGGTCCCACGGTAGGCGCTGCTCGCGGGACGAGCGCGGGCGCGGGGCCCTGCGCATCGGCGAGGTCAGAGCCAGTCGCGGCGCTTGAACAGCGCATACAGGACGACCATGGCGGTGACGAGCAGCACCGAACTGGTGACGAATCCCACCGTGTGGTCGAAACCGGGGAACGGGATGTTCTGCCCGTAGAAGCCGGTGATGGCGGTCGGCACGGCGATGATCGCCGCCCACCCGGTCAACTTCTTCATCACCGTGTTCAGCCGTGCGTCCTGCAACGACAGGTTCGTCTCGAACACCGTGGACACCATGTCGCGCAACGATTCGGTCCACTCCGCCGCGCGCAGGACGTGGTCGTAGAGATCGGCGAACTCCGCGTCGAGGCGGTCGCCCTGCCCGAGTGCGTCGCGGCGGTGCTGGATCACCGCGACGACCTCCCGCATCGGCAGCACCACACGTCGCAGGGCGACGAGGTCCTTCCGCACGCCGTAGGTCCGACGCTGCAGCGTGCGCGCGGCGACGGACTCGTCGAACAGCAGCCCCTCGAGGTCCTCGATCGCGTCGTCGAGCGTCTGCACCGCCTCGAAGTGCCCGTCGACGACGACGTCGAGCAGGCCGTGGAGCAGAGCCTCGACGCCGCGGTCGCGCGCCTCGGTCTCGTCCCACCGCCGGCGGACCTCGTTCATGTCGACCAGGCTGGGAGAGCCCTCGCCGGGGCGGTCGGTGCGGCCTTTTCCGCCGTCGCGTGTCGAACCGGTGAGGCGGACGGTGATCAACGCGTTGTGCTTGACGAACACCGAGATGCGTTGTGTGGCGATCGACTGCGACGCGCCGGTGGGCGAATCGGCCGCCCGGACGCCGGCGTCGGAAGCACACCGGACCGCGTAGACGGTGAGGAACGTGTGGTGGGCGTAGGTGGTCGCCTTGGTGCGCTCGGCGGCGGCGAGGGAGTCCTCCACAGCCCACGGGCTCAGGTCCAGTTCCTCGGCGAGACGACCCAGCGTCTCCTCCGACGGATCCAGCAGGTCGGCCCAGACGAGGGTGTCGGAATCCTCGAGGCACTCGGACACGACGGCGAGTTCGAACCCGTCGACCGGCCGGCCACCCCGCCAGATCTGGCCGGTGATCGCCCCGTCCGACACTGCGGTCAGTGCTCGGTGGAGAAGGTCGAGCGACGACCGTGGCGGAACCAGGCGAGGTCGACGAGGCGGTCGATGAGGTCGGGATACGACAACCCCGATGCCTCCCACATCTTCGGGTACATCGACGACGGCGTGAACCCGGGAATCGTGTTGACCTCGTTGAGGAGCCAGCCGCGGCCATCTGCCTCGTAGAAGAAGTCGACGCGGGCCATGCCCGAACAGCGCATCGCGGTGAACGCAGTGCGCGCCAACGCGCGCACCTCGGCGATGGCGTCGTCGGGCAACTGTGCCGGGATCGACAGCCCCGCAGTGCCGTTCAGGTACTTGTCGGCGTAGTCGTAGAACTCGGAGCCGGGCAGGATCTCGCCGGGAAGCGACGCCTCGGGCTCGGCGTTGCCGAGCACGGCGACCTCGATCTCGCGGCCGGTCACCCCCTCCTCGGCGATGAGCACCTCGTCGTACCGCAACGCCAGGTCGATCGCGGCGGCCAGTTCGGCGGCGTCGTGTGCTTTCGAGATGCCCACGGAGGAACCGAGATTCGCCGGCTTGACGAACACCGGGAAACCCAGCTCGTCGGCGACGCGACTCGCGAACTCGGTGGTCGTGCCGATGCCGTCCTGGTACTCCAGCCACCGGCACTGCGGGATCCGGTGTTGTGCGGCAACGACCTTGGCCATCGCCTTGTCCATGCACAGTGCCGACCCGAGGACCCCGCTGCCCACATAGGGCACGCCGAGGAGCTCCAGCATCCCCTGGACGGTGCCGTCCTCGCCGTGCGGGCCGTGGAGCAGCGGGAGGACCACCGTGGTCGGAATCGGTTCACCGGTGCCGATCCCTCGCGACTCCTGCAGGATCTCCGTAGAGCTGACGGTGGTGCCCTCGGGCGACAGGCTCGACGGCAGCTCGCGACCCTCGTCCAGCGCCGCGATCGCCTTGTCGTTGCGGAGCCACTCGCCGGCGCGGGTGATGCCGACCGGGACGATGTCGTAGCGGCGTCGATCGGCGGCTGCCATCACGTGCGCGGCGGTGATGCAGGAGATGTCGTGCTCGGCCGATCGGCCGCCGTAGAGGACGACCAGACGCACTCGTTCGAGCGGCTGCTCGGGGTCGGGCGGTGAGACCATGGCGATCAGCCTACGGTCACGATCCGGACACCCGCGAGACGTGGTGGAACCGTCCCCGGTCGCCGCCGGAGTAAATTCGACGAGTGCATTTCACAGCCAGCGAGGTCGCCTCCGCCGTCGGCGGGAGTCTCACCGGCGCCGATGTCCAGATCGACGGCGCCGGGATCGACTCCCGCACGATCGCGTCGGGGCAGCTCTTCGTCCCGATCGTCGCCGAACGCGATGGTCACGACTTCATCCCCCAGGCGCTGTCCGCCGGTGCCTCGGCCTACCTGACCGCACGCCCACCGGTCGCGGACTCGGCGGTGACGGCCATCGAGGTCGACGACACCGCCCCGGCGTTGGCCGCGCTCGGCGAGGCCGCTCGCGCACGTGTCACCGGGCCGGTCGTGGGTGTCACCGGATCGGTCGGCAAGACATCGACCAAGGACATGTTGGCGCAGGTGCTCTCGACCGCGCTGCGCACGCACGCCAACGAGCGGTCGTTCAACAACGAGCTGGGGCTCCCGCTCACCCTGTTCGGTGCGCCCGACGACACCGAGGCCGTCGTCGTCGAGATGGGTGCCCGCGGCATCGGGCACATCGCGATGCTGTGCGACATCGCCCATCCCACCGTGGGCGTGGTGACCCGCGTCGACGGGGTGCACCTCGAGATGTTCGGCTCCATCGGCGCGATCGCGCAGGCCAAGGGTGAACTCATCGCGTCCCTGCCCGACGACGGCCTCGCGGTTCTCAATGTCGACCAGGACACCGTCATCGCGATGGCCGCCCGGACGACCGCCGACGTCATCGCCTACGGGCTGTCGTCGAAGGCCGACGTCCACGCCGACGACATCCGAGTCGACGCCGAACTGCGCCCGACGTTCACGCTGCGCTCGCCGTGGGGATCGATCGAGGTCGCGATGGCGGCGCGTGGTCGGCATCAGGTGCACAACGCGCTCGCCGCGGCATCGGTCGCGGGCGGGCTGGGGTTGTCCGTCGAGCAGATCGCCGAGGGGCTCTCGGGTGCGGCGATCTCGGGGCTCCGGATGGAGCTGACGCGCACCGACGACGGCGTCGCCGTCCTCAACGACTCCTACAACGCCAACCCCACGTCGATGAACGCGGCGCTCGACGCGCTCGCCGGTCTGACCGAGGGGCGCAGGGTCGCAGTCGTCGGGGTGATGGCAGAGCTGGGCGACACCGCCGCCGGCGAACATCGGGCGATCACCGCCCGCGCCCGCGAACTGGGTGTCGAGGTGGTCGCCGTGGACGCGCCCGACTACGGGCCCGGCGCGCAGCACGTCGCGGACATCGACGCCGCACTCTCCGCCCTGTCCGGCCTCTCCACCGGCGACGCCGTGCTGGTGAAGGGGTCGCGGGTCGCGGCACTCGAACGCGTCGCGGCAGCTCTGCTGGCGGCACCGGCGTCGCGCTGACCACCACCGGAGGCCGCCGGGACTCCCTGACCGGTCTGCGGGCGGTCGCCGCGTTCGCGGTCTGCGCGACGCACGCGGCGTTCTGGACCGGTGGCTACACCGACGACCTGCCGGGGCGGATGGCAGCCCGACTGGAGATCGGCGTGGCGATCTTCTTCGTGCTGTCGGGGTACCTGCTGTTCCGACCGTGGGTGCGTGCGCTCGCCGAGGGGCGACCGGGCCCGTCGGTGCGTCGGTACGCGGTCCACCGGGTGCGTCGGGTCCTTCCGGCGTACTGGGTGACGGTGATCGCCACGTATGCGCTGTTCTCGGTGTGGCGTACGCAGGACGCGACGCTTGCACACGACTGGTCGGGGTTCGTCCGGTCGATGACGCTGACCCAGATCTACGGCTTCGGTCACCTGCACGTGGGGCTCACGCAGATGTGGAGCCTTGCCGTCGAGGCGGCGTTCTATGTCGCACTGCCCGTGATCGCCTGGCTGATCGTGCGCGTCGTCTGCCGACGGCGGTGGCGTCCGTGGGCGGTCCTCGGGGCACTCGTGCTCGTCGCCGCGGTGAGCCCCGTCTGGGCGATCCTGACCTCCGACGGCACCCTGACCGACCCGACCGCGCGGCTGTGGCCGCCTGCATTCGTGATCTGGTTCGCCTGCGGCATGGCCCTCGCCGTCGCCGCGCAGTGCGCCGTGCGGGTGCATCCCCTGCTCGCGGTTCTCGTCGCCGTGCTCGCGTTCCAGCTGAGTTGGACGGCGGCCGCGGGGGAGCCGACCATCACGCCGACCACCGCGGGCGCGACGATCGTGAAGTCGGTCCTGTACGCGATCACCGCGTCGTGTCTGGTGGGTGCACTGGCGCTGTCGCGGCCGGGGAATGCGTTCGACCGCCTCCTGGCGCACCGCGCGGCCGTGTGGCTCGGTGAGATCTCCTACGAGTTCTTCCTCGTCCACCTCGTGGTGCTCGTCTGGGCGATGGACCTGCTCGGCTACCCGACCTTCACCGGGTCGATGCTCGGCGTGCTCATCGTCACGACTGTGGTGAGCATTCCGATCGCCTGGGCACTGCATCGCACGACATATGCCTGGTTGTGGGCCCGATCCGTACCATCGGAGGCGACCGCGCGACCCGAGAGGAGCACTGCCCGATGAGCCGTGACGCCTCCTCCGTCCAGGTCACCGCGGAGACCGTCCACCGGTGGTGCGAGAAGTCGACGATCCCGGGCCGCCACCCCGAACTGTCGGATCCGGCTGCCGTCGCGATAGCCACGGGCCACCTCGACGCCTCCGCGCGGGGTGTCGTCCTCGCGCGCATGTCGGCCGGACTCCCGATCCCGTCGTCGGCGCAGATGCTGCCCGGGACACGGGAGTTCGCCGAACTCCGACGCCTCCAGCGGACCGTCGCGGCTCTCGACGAACAGGCGAACGCACCGATGACGCCGTCGATGGTGGCCGCGGTCATCCGCGCGCGCCGGAACTCGGTGGCCCGCAAGCTCGACGACGCGCGCCGCGTCCTCGTCAACGGCAAGGGCGTCTTCGCCACCGGCGTCCGGGCGATCCGCCGCGAACGCCGCGAGGGCACCCACCTCGAGGCCGTCGACCGCGAGCGCCTGTTCATCGGCCTCACCTACACCCCCACACCGGACGTCGGGGGATACGTCCGTCGCATCGGCAACGCCGCACTCGAGCGCGTCGCCGGTGCGATCGAGAACGCCGCTGCGCGGTCCGGGAAGGATTCCGGCCGACGGTGGTTCGCCGAGATGGCCGGAGACGTGGAGAGTGCCGCACCGAGCGCCGACTCCCGGTTCATCGACGGCTACGAGACGATGCTGTTCGCCGCAGGGAGTTTCTACGACCGCGTCCTGCGTTGTCCGGCATGGCATTCCGAGCACTTCGCGCTGCAACGCGGCCAGGTCGATCTGCACGCGGAACTGGCCGAGATCGCCGCGGACGTCATCGCCCTGCGTGCCATCCGCGTCGATCTCGACACCTCACGCCGCTCGGCGGGTTTCGACGACGACCTCGACGGCCACATCGCCCGTCGGGAACGATCGCTGCGACCGGTCTGGCGGGAACTGGTCGACCGGGTGGCGGCGCTGGCGACGGTCGCCGAGGTCGTCGAATCGGCCGCAGCCGAGTTGCGGGTGCTCGAGGAGTACGCGCGCACCGCCACCATCGACGACCGCATCGACGAGTTGGTCGGCCGGTCCGGGTCGCGCGAGGTCTCCGCGGACAACACCCGCAGGCTCACCGAGCAGGTCCGCGCAGGCGAGGAGAATCTCCGCATCTACCGGGATGTGCTGCAGGGCAACATCCATCGCCTGTCCGCAGGCACCCGCCCCTTCTCAGGCGAGTGACCCCGCCCAGTCCGCGGTGGTCGTCACCGTCGCCTGACGGGGGAACACCGAGTTCATCAGCACGTCGTGGACGTCGGTCTGGGTGTCGGCGCACGCATCTGACAGCACCGTGATCCGGTAGTCGAGGTCGGCGGCCTGTCGAAGCGTCGACAGCACGACCCCACTGGTGGAGATGCCGGCGAGGACGATCTCCGAGACGTCGAGCCCACGCAGGAGCACCTCGAGGTCGCTGCCGGTGAAGGCGCTGACCCGACGCTTGACCACGACAGGCTCGTCGGGTCGCGGGGCGAGAGCGGCGTGGATCCGGGTCGCCTCCGCGGACTCGGTCATCGTGTCCCCGGCCGCACCCGCCACGCCGGCGAACGCGGCGTTGCTCGCCGCCACCTCCGGGTAGCCGGGGCGGAAGGCGACCCGGACGAAGACCACCGGGATGCCCGCGCTGCGAGCGGCCTCGGTGGCGGTGACCGCGTTGTCGAGGACGTCGGACGACTCCAGACGACCGACGATGCCGTTCTGGAAGTCCATGACGAGGAGAGCTGAGTTCATGAGCCGATAATGACAGCCCAGACTGTTCATTGCAAGCTGATCAGTCTAGACTGACAAGTATGACTTCCTCTGAACCGTCCGAACTGGCGCTGCGCGCGGCCGGCGACATCCGGGTGGCCGTGGGGCGCCTCCTCCGCAGGTTGCGCGAGGTGTCGACGGGTGACGAGCTGACCCCCGCGCAGGCGTCGGTGCTCGCGCGGGTCGGCAAGGGTGAGGCGTCGACCGCCGCTCGGCTCGCCGAGATCGAGAACGTCCGTCCCCAGTCGATGTCGGCGACGGTCGCCGCGTTGGAGCGGATGGGCCTCCTCGAGCGACACGCCGACCCCACGGACGGTCGACGCCAGCTCGTCGTCCTGACCGCCGCGGGCCGTGACGCCGACGATCACAACCACCAGGCGCGCCGGGAATGGCTGACCGACACCGTGAGCGAACGACTCACGGACGAGGAATGCGCCGTCCTGGTCGACGCGGCCCGGATCATCGACAAGGTGGTCGGACGGTGACCGCGGTGAGCGGGACGCGCCCGGCCCGCTTCGATCGGCGGCTGTTGGCGCCGATGATGATCGGCTCGATCCTGAACCCGATCAACTCGTCGATCATCGCGATCGCGCTGGTCCCCATCGCGGTGGCCTTTGGGGCCCCGGCGTCGCAGACCGCGTGGCTCGTCTCGGGTCTGTACCTCGCGACCGCGATCGGGCAGCCGGTGATGGGTCGTCTCATCGACGCGCACGGTCCGCGAAGGCTCTATCTGATCGGGGCGGTCTGCACCATCGTCGCCGGCGTCGTGGGGGTGCTGGCACCGGACGTGTGGGTGCTCGTCGTGGCGCGGATCCTTCTCGGTGTCGGCACCTGCGCAGCGTATCCGGCGTCGATGTACCTCATCCGGATGGAGAGCGACCGGACCGGGATGTCCAGTCCGGCAGGGGTGTTGACCGCCCTGTCGGTGACCACCCAGACCATCGCGGTGATCGGGCCGACGCTCGGTGGCCTGCTGATCGGCCTGGGCGGGTGGCGTGCGACGTTCGCGATCAACATCCCGCTGGGCGCTGCGATCCTGGTCCTCGGGATCGTCTTCCTGCCGCGACGGGTCCCCGATGTCGCCCCGTCGCAACGCCGAGGTGACTGGTTCGGCGTCGCGTTGTTCACGGCGATGGTCCTGTCGCTGCTGCTCTTCCTGATGCACCTGTCCGTCGCGCTGCTGTGGCTGCCGGTGTGTGCGGTGGTGATCGGCGCGGTCTTCGTGATGTGGGAGCGGCGGACCGAGAGCCCGTTCATCGACGTCGCACTGTTCGTCGGCAACCGCCCGCTCGCCGTCACCTATCTCCGTGCCGTGCTCGCGGCCACCGTCTCCTACAGCTATCTCTACGGCTACACCCAGTGGCTGCAGGAGACACGTGGACTGTCCTCCACCGCAGCGGGTCTCGTGCTGCTGCCGACATTCGCGATCGGGATCCTCGTCTCGGTGACGACCGGTCGACGACCCCAGATCCGACGCAAGTTGCTGGTCGGGGCGATCGCGCAGATGGCTGCGGCGGGCTTGATCCTGGCCTCCACCGGGAACGAGCCCATCTGGTACCTGGTGGTGACCGCCGCGGTCACCGGTGTGCCGCAGGGGCTGCTCAGCCTCGCGGTGCAGAACACGCTGTACCACCAGGCCGATCCCGAGCGCATGGGTGCATCGTCGGGACTGCTCCGGACGTTCTTCTACTCCGGGGCGATGCTGTCCTCGGCGGCGGCCGGGGCGTTCTTCGGGGCCCGCGCGACGACCGCCGGCGTGCACGAGCTCGCGATCTTCATGCTCTCCATCGCGGCTGTCCTCGTGGTCGTCACCGCCGCGGACCGGAGCCTGCGAGCGGTCGACGCCGCGGCAGGGCGCTCCTGACCGTCACCGCGGACGCTGCGGCGCACCGGGTATCGGCAGGCAGGCCAGCGCGAAGCAGCCCGGGTTCCCCTGCAGGGGAGCGCGCAGGGGTGTCGGGCCGCAGTGGGTGATGGTGCACCCGGCGGGCGCGTAGGGGCCGAGCCCGAACGCTCCCAGCGCCACAGACGGATCGGCGAACTCGTCGGGCGCGACCGTGAGGTTGAACGTCGGTCGGTAGGGCCCCGGATCGGGCAGGTGTGGATCGGTCACCGACGCGGCGAACAGCCGCAGGAAGCTGTGGTACAGCTCGCTGTTCAGGCTTCCGCTGAGTGTGGTGATGGGGTCCGGTGAGACGTCGCCGAACGCGCCGGTCCAGCTCACGAGGATGCCGAGGCTCGGCATGATGAAGTTGTTCTGCTGTGCCAGCCCGACCATCGCGTAGACGTCCGACGGGAGGCCCGCGAAGGGCGTCACGTCGATCGTCTGTCGCGAGGGGATCGACGGCCCCGTGCACGGTTTGCGGTTCAGCCAGAACATGTAGCCGTAGCACGGGTTGGTCGCCGTGGGGGTCCGCGCCTGATCGACGTAATCGGCGTCGATCACCCTGCGCCCGTTCCATTCCCCGTTGTTCAGCATCAGCAGGCCGAGCCGGGCGAAGTCGTCGGGCGGCATGTAGAGGAACGCGTAGCCGTAGGTGTTGCCGCTGCGGTCGCGGTTCCAGAACCAGTCGTGCGGACCGATGCCGACGGGTCCGAAGAGCTTGTCCTGTGCGAAACGTTGGACGTCCTCACCCACGGCCCGGCCGACGACGTAGGCGAGCAGGTCCCCGTTGTGTTGTCCGTACTCGAAGAATGTCCCCGGCCGGTGCAGGATGGGCAGTGCCAGTGCCTGTTTCACCACGTTGATGTCGAGGTCGAGTGCGGCGGGGATCCCCTCGCTGACGATCGACTGCTTCAGCCCGGACGTCTGTGTCACGAGGTCCCGGACCGTGATCGCGCGGTGCGCGGCGTCGCCGAGACCTGCGGGGAGGTAGTCGCCGATGGGCGCGTCGAGTCGCAGCAGGCCCTCGCTGGAGGCGACGCCGGCGAGCATCGACACCACCGATTTCGTGCCGCTCCACAGGTTCCAGGGGACGCGGTCGGTCACGCTGTTGAACGGGCCCTCGCCGATCAGGCAGTTGTACCGGTAGATCTGGACGTTGGTGCGCAGTCGCTGTGAGGCGAAGGCGATCGCCGTGCGTAGCTTCGCGGCGTCGATGCCGACCGCACCGGGGGTGGCTCTCTGCGGCGTCGACCCCTCGGGGACCGTGCACGTCCGGGTGGATGCGACCGGGGTCGCCCCGACGACGGGCGCCTGTAGGGGTGCGAGCGCGGCGGTCAGCGCCAGGACGACCAGAACGGCGCGTCGGCGACGGCCGGAGAACCGCGGGACCCGCCGACGATTGTGACCCGCAACACTTGACTCCACGGTAAACAGATAGCACACGGCGCGCTCTGCGTACAGTGATCGCCGTGTCCGCCCCGCAGACCCGCCGGAGGCGACCAGGTCCGGCACCCATCGCGCGCGAGCCCGTGCTCCTCGCCGCCGCGGAGGTCTTCGCGGACAACGGGTACGACGGAGCGTCGGTCGCGGAGATCGCCCGTCGTGCGCAGACGAGCAAGCCGACCCTCTACAAGCACTTCGGTGACAAGGCCGGGCTGTACCGTGCCTGTCTCGACGTCGAGGTCGCGGTCGCACAGGACTTCCTCTTCGAGGCATACGCCCGTGCCGAATCGGAGTCCATCGCCGACGAGGTGACCGCCGACGTCGTCGCGTTCTTCGACTACGCGCGCATCCGTCCGCACGGCTTCCGGTTGATCGTCGACGACAGCCATCGCGGGCCGGGCGGCGAGGTCGCACAGTCGTTCTCCGACACCGTCATCGCGCGGATCGCACGGCGGCTCGCGGAACGGACGGGAATCGAGGCGTCGTCGCCGGTGCTGCGGCAGATCGGGGCGATGCTCGTCGGCGCCTCCGTCTACGCCGCGCGGGAGGCGCTCGTCGTCTCGCATGCCGATCCCGTCGAGGCGTCACGACTGGCCGCGCAGTTCATGACCGGCGCCGTGCTGCACCTCGCGGCGGGCCAGGGCTCGGGCAGCTGAGCATCAGGCTCCGGCGACGCCGATCTTCTGCGCCAGCCACGGCAACGAGTCCTCGAACGAGGTCGACGCGAACTGCCACGAATGCCGACCCGGACGGTTGTCGATGGTGCAGCTGATCGCGACCGCGCGGTTCGCGGCGCACAACTGCACCGCCTCCTGCGCCTGATCCGCCGAGCCGCCGTCACCCCGGCCGCCGAGCCCCGCACCGCCCTGCGACGGTGGCTTCCATCCGCCCGGTGGACGGTGGTGGCCCCCGGCGTGCCGCCAGCGCGGCATGTGCGACTGGTCGGCTTCCTCGTACAGTGCCGACACCCCGGCGTAGGGGCCGTGTCGCTGCATGACGACGGCGGGGTCGAAGGATTCGTATGCGGCGGTGTTGCCGCCGAAGAGCCGGTCGATGGTCTGCTGTTTCGTCCCGGCGACCGGCGCTGCGTCACCGGCGATGTCGACGTAGGAGTGGAACAGGTCCGGGTGCATCACGGTCAGGTCCACAGCGCAGGTCCCGCCCATGGACCACCCGACGATCCCCCAGTTCGCCGCCGCGGACGACGTGTGGAATCGGGAGATCACCGCGGGCCGGACCTCGTCGGTGAGGTGCGTCGCGACGTTGCCGCGCGGACCGTTCACGCACTCCGTGTCGTTGTTGAACGATCCGCCCGCGTCGACGAACACGAGCACAGGGGCGACGCCGCCGTGTGCGGCGGCGTACTTGTCGACGATCGGGATCGCGTCGCCGCTGCGCATCCAGTCCGCCGGGGTGTTGAACTCGCCCGCGATCATCATCACCACGGGCAGCGTCGGCGGCGTCGCGCCGCGGAACCATGCCGGCGGCAGGTAGACGTACTCGGTGCGGTGCGCGAAGTGGCTGATGTCGTCGGTGGTGGTGATCGGGACGACGGCACCGGTGGTGCGATCGGTGCCGCGCATCGCCGCGAGATGACTGGCGGACACCTGATCGGGGAGCGGCCCCGCGGTGATGCCACCCCACGCGGCCGCCAGCGTCGGGTAATAGCCCACCCACTGGTCGAGCACGACGGAGGTGGTGAGCGCTGCCGCGACGACCGCGAGGACGGCCACCCCGCGCCGCCACCACCGGGCGCTGCGAAAGCCGAGGACGAGGACCGCGAAGGCACCCACGGTCGCGCCCACCCAGATCCACAGCTGCCACGGCGCCGGGTCGGTGGCGAGGCCCTCGGAGTCGAAGTAGAGGCGCACCAGCAGGGCGCCGATCACCGCGATCAGTGCCGAGACCGGGACCCAGAGGAACCGCCACCGTCGGCTGCGCCACCCGACGGCGACGACGAGCAGGACGACGGCGACGATCTGCAGCGTCAGGGGAAACCAGCCGCCGAGCAGGGACACACCGTTGTGTGACGACATGGGCACGTCGGCGATTGTGCCGAGCGAACCTGTCCGGTCTCTGTGAGATACGTGTGAGGACAGGCGAACACGGGCGCAGCCGACGTTTCGGGCGGAGGCTGACCGTGGAGCCGACCGGCCCCGTCGGCCGTCAGCGCCCCGACCAGGCCCGCAGGGTCGCCTTCTCGTCGTCGGTGAGACGGCGCAGGGTGTGCGCCTGCACGTCGACGACGGCCATCTGGGTCGACGCGGTGTAGGCGGGCGACGCGTCCGGCGCGTCGGATGCGGCGCTCAGCGCGTAGCCGATGGTGAAGTCCACCGAGCGGAACCCGGCGATCCACATCGCCACCCGGATCGGACCGTCGTCGGCGTTGAGGTGCCGGTGCGCGGTGAGGTCGACCGTCACGATCATCGCGCTGGTGATGAGCGGGCGGTGTTCGTCGCCCGCGCTGAGGAGCCACGCCACCCGTGCCTCCTCCATGACCGTGACCAGGTGTGCGGTGGACATCAGGCCCGACTGCCCGGCGTCGGACCAGCGGACCGGGACCGACGCGGTGAAGGCCGCTTCGCCTATGCCCACGGTGTGACTTCTGGGGCTGATGTTGCGGGAGGGACGCCCAATCGTGACTGACCCGATGCCCGGTGAATTGCGGCGACGGCCGGTCCCGCCGCTGGGCGGTGGCTACTCTTGGTGGGCGCAGACACCCCTTGTTGTTACAGCGTCGGGGTGTGTGGTCCGTTGCGAGGGGTGGAGAACGTGGGCAGGCCGGTGGGGGTTCGACGACGCGGGATCCGTCATGTGCTGGTCGCGCTGACAGCTGCTCTCGCGGTCACCGGGGCGGTGTCTCCCGTGGCGCTCGCCGCTCCTGCTCCACCGCCGCCGCCGACCGAGGTCGCCCTCGACAAGGTCGTGAAGGTGTCGCCGCGTCGGCTCGACCTCACCGTGGAGTCGCCGGCGATGGGTGGGCCGGTCTCGGTCACCGTGTTGCTCCCGCGCGACACCTCACGCAGCCGCTCGACGGTGTACATGCTCGACGGCGCGGGCGCCACGGGCGCGGTGAGCGACTGGATCACCAAGGGCGGCGCTGTGCAGTTCTTCGCCGACAAGGACGTCAACGTCGTGCTGCCCGCCGGCGGCAAGGGCACTTTCTACACCGATTGGGAACGCCCCGATCCCGTCGTCGGCAAGCCGATGTGGGAGACGTTCCTGACCCAGGAACTCCCGCCACTGATCGACCGCTACTACAACGGCAACGGGCGCAACGCGATCGTCGGGCTGTCCATGGGTGGGCAGGCTGCGCTCGCCCTCACCTTCCGTCATCCGCAGCTCTACACCGGTGCGGCGTCGCTCAGCGGGTGCCCGGCCACCAGCGGCCTGCTCGACGAGGCCTACGTGCGCGCCACGGTCGGCCGCGACGGAGGCGACGCGACCAACATGTGGGGGCCTTTCGGTGCGCCGGGCTGGGCCGCCCACGACCCGACCCTGCACCTGGACAAGCTGCGCGGCAAGAACCTCTACATCTCGGCCGGCTCCGGTGCGATCGGCCCGCTGGACTTCGAGGCACCGCTCGATCCGGGGATGAGTCGGCAGCAGCAGACGTTCGCCGCGTCCGGTCTCGAGAGCGGCGCCTACCGCTGTTCGCTCGAGTTCGCGGTGGCGTTGCGGGCGAACAACATCCCGGCGACCGAGAGCTTCCCGCTCATCGGCACCCACAGCTGGGTGTACTGGAAGCGCGACCTCCCGCAGCTCTGGCCGACCATCGCACGCGGTCTCTGACCGGGTAGGTCGTCGACGGTCAGGCCGGACGACTCCACTGCTCGGCGAACCGCAGGAACAGGTCGTTCTCGTCGGGATCGCCGACGGTCACGCGCACGCCGTCGCCTGCGAACGGGCGGATGACGACCCCGTTCTCGATCGACGCGGCGGCGAAATCGGTTGCCGCGTCTCCCAGGTCGAGCCAGACGAAGTTCGCCTGCGAGTCGGGGACCCGGTACCCGAGCTCGTGCAGGCGTGCGCTCACCCGTGCGCGTTCGGCGAGCACGCCGTCGGTGCGCGCGAGCAGTTCGTCGTCGGCGTCGAGGCATGCCGTCGCCGCGGCCTGGGCCAGTGAGTTCACGCTGAAGGGGACGTGCACACGTCGCAGACCGTCGATGACGGCGTCGTCGGCGATCGCGTAGCCGACGCGGAGCCCCGCCAGTCCGTACGCCTTGGAGAACGTCCGCAGCACCACCAGGTTGTCGAAGCGCCGCTGCAGCTCGATCGCGTCGTACGCGTGGGTCTCATCCGGCCGCGAATACTCGACGTACGCCTCGTCGAGCGCCACGACGACGTCCGACGGCACCTTCTCCAGGAAGTCGACGAGCGCCTGCGCCTCCACGACGGTCCCTGTGGGGTTGTTGGGGTTGCAGACGAAGATCAGCCGGGTGCGGTCGGTGATGGCGTCGGCCATGGCGGTGAGGTCGTGTACGCGGTCGCCGGTCAGTGGGACCTGGACCGGTGTCGCTCCGACCACGCGTGTGGCCAACGGGTAGGTCTCGAACGACCGCCAGGCGAAGAGCACCTCGTCTCCGGGCCGGCAGGTGATGGTGATGAGGTTCTGGCACAGACTCACCGACCCGCACCCGGTCTGGATCGCGTCCGGTGGGACACCGAGCTTCTTCGACAGCGCCTCGGTGAGCCCGACCATGCCGTTGTCGGGGTAGCGGTTGAGGTCCTGTGCCGCGTCGGCGATGGCCCGGGCGACGCTGGGAAGAGGCCCGAAGGTGACCTCGTTGCTGGCCAGTTTGACCGCGCCCGGGAACGTCCTACCCGGGACATAGGCGGGAACCGAGGCCAGGTCGGGGCGGATGCGCGGGGTCACGCAGACCAATGTAACGGTGGCGCCACCTGCGGTTCCATGCTGGTTTGCTCCCACTCGGAACGCATGTGTAACCTTTGCGTTCGGCAGTTCGCGAGAACTCCGCTGGAGGCGTGCCAGAGTGGCCGAATGGGACTCACTGCTAATGAGTTGTCCGGCCAACACCGGACCGGAGGTTCGAATCCTCTCGCCTCCGCCGCCGGCACCCGCCGACAACTGAATACCTGCGCCCGTAGCTCAACGGATAGAGCATCTGACTACGGATCAGAAGGTTAGGGGTTCGAATCCCTTCGGGCGCACACACGAATCCCCCGTCGGGTCCACATGGACCAGGCGGGGGATTCTCGTCGTCCCGGGCCTCTAGAGTCGTCGCGGTGGTGATCGACTCTCTCGCCCGGGACGCCATCGATCTGGTCGGGGGGAACGCGCGCGCCGTCCTCGGCATCACCGGACCACCCGGCGCGGGCAAGACCACGGTGGCGCAGGCGCTCGTCGCCCGGATCGAGGAGATGCGGGGGCCTGGCTGGGCTGCAGTCGTCCCGATGGACGGCTTTCACCTGGCCGACGATCAACTGCGGCGTCTGGGAGCCCTCGGACGCAAAGGCGCGCCCGACACCTTCGACACGGCCGGGTACGCGGCTCTGCTCGAGCGGGTCCGACTCGACGACCGGCGACCCGTCTACGCACCCGGCTTCGAACGGACACTCGAGCAACCGGTGGCCGCCGCGCTGGTGGTCCTGCCCGAGGCGCGGCTCGTGGTCACCGAGGGCAACTACCTGTTGCTCGACGACCCGGACTGGGCGGCGGCGAGAGCCGCGATGGAGGCCGTGTGGTTCGTGACCGCCGCCGAGTCGACACGGCGTGACCGACTGCTCGCCAGGCACGTCGAGTTCGGGAAGACGCCGGCATCGGCCCGCGCGTGGATCGCCGACGTCGACGAGCCCAACGCCGAACTGGTGTCGTCGACCGCTGCCCGCGCCTCCCGTGTCATCGTCAACGTCCCCGGTGGTTGGTCGATCGAGCGGTGAGGCGGGCGACATGGCCCTGCTCCGCTGGTGGAGCAGGCGGTCAGGAGGGCATCCGCTCGGCTCCCCAGCTCCGTCGGATGTAGCCGACGATGCCGTCGATGTCCTCGGCCGGGACGTCGTCGGGTCGACCGTTCTCCAGCGGATCGGCGTGGAAGATGTAGAGCCTCGACGCGAACTGGTCGAACGGGAGCGAGCCCTCCCCGTGGCGTTCGCCGTTGCCCGCGGTGCCGACGACGACACCGTCACCCCAGTCCTGCCCGCTGTCGTTGTTCGGGTTGAAGAAGTACACCCGCATCACCCCGTCGGGGTCGGCGGCGACGCGCAGGATCGTGATGGCATGCCAGCCGATGTAGCGCGCGGCGCTGTCGGTGACGGCGACGCCTGCCGGTTGCGGGTGGATCAGCGGCTGGTCCCCGTTGTAGGCCGGGTGGTACGAGGCGTGGAACTGACGCAGGAAGCCGTCCAGGTCGACGAGGTTGCCGGTCTCGACGTCGACGTCGATGTGGAACTCCCGCCAGGACCACCACCCGTGGAACTCCGGGTTCACCCAGCGGTGTGGATCACCGGGACGCCCGGCGCACTCGCGGACCATCTCGGCGTAGATGCGGTCGAGGTGGGGGACCAGCAGAAGCGAGACCGGATCGAGGTCGATCGGGTCGCTGGTCGCGACACCGCTCGCACTCGCGGTCGACGACAGGGCCTTGCCCTCGAAGTGCATGACGATCTCGTCGTCGCGGGCAGCCCACACCACCATCTGCAGGAGATAGTCGGGATCGTTGTAGGCCCACATCGACAGCGCCCGCGCCGACTGGCACGTCGGGTTGTCACCCTGGCCGACACCGAGTGGCTGGCCGAGCATCGACAGCAGTCCTGCCAGCAGCCGCGCCGCAGGGTCGGGGGTGTCGCCGAAGGCCAGTCGCAGCCGCTCGCGCGAGTCGGGTGACAGCGGCAGCGCGATCTGACGCCATAGCGACGGGACGATCGGCGGCTGATGCAGGATGCCGCGGTCCAGCATCAACGCCAGTCCGTAGATGCACTGCGCGGTCTGCGGGTGCACGGCCACATCGACGAGTCGGTAGACGAGGTCGGGGAATCGTTGCAGCGACGTGCGACCCACGTCCGACAGCCCGAGCGCCTCGGGCAGGAGATGCGGGTTGGTCTCCACGAGGTAGCGCAACAGCGTGGCGTGGTACGGCGAGACCAGGCCCGTGTCGTGCATGGCGCGCGCGAAGCCGCCGGCCTCGAACTGCAGTCCGCCGGCGTCCATCACCTCCAGCCGCGACCGGTAGACCTCGACGCCGGGGTCCTCCCGACAGGCATCGGTGGTCCCGAACAACGCGGAGATGAGACGGTCCAAGCCCTGTCCCGACGAACCGAGGTCGACGTCGGGGTCGTCGCGGTAGATCGCGATGCGGGTGACCATCGCGGTCACCTGATCGACCTGGATCGGCCGCTGCCGCAGGATGCGCCAGATCTCCTCGACCAGTTCGTCCAGGACGCTGTCGTACCCGATCTGCTCGGCGACGTAGCCGAACAGATCGCGGATGAGATGGGCGGTCCGCCCCAGCCGGACTCGTTCGGCCTCCGAGGGCGGCGTGAACAGCACCTCGAGGTTCATCGCGAGCACCTGCGACAGGAATCGTCGGGCGTCGTCGGCGTCGACCGCCGGGTGCGTCATGTCGCCGCCGGCGACGGCGACGAGCCGCAACTCGCTCGCGGCCTCCATCGCGACGGTGTCGGCGTGGCCGCTACGCAGGCTCGATCCGACGATGGCGGGGATCAGGATGTCCGGCTGAGCCCAGTCGGTGCCGGTGAACAGGCCGGCCTCCTCCAGCGCCCCGGCGCGTTCACGAACCGCCGCGCATCCGCCCTTCTGCGTCAGGACGCGGGTGAGGGAGTCCAGGACCCGCCGCACCTTCGTGCTCTTCGAGAACTCCGGTGCCTCACGCAGTGCCGCGGTCGCGTGGTCGAGCTGTGCGAGACGCGACGTCAGGGCAGGGTCAGGCGCGGTCGAGTCCCCGTGCGCGACAGGGTCCATCGACTGCGTGGGCCCGCGGTCGGCCGTACCGAGTTCCTGCTTCACACGTAGAAGTCCAGTTCTTCCTGATGCTTCAACAGATCCCGCATCCGGACCGGGTCATCACCGAAGAAGTACAGCAGTCCCCAGTGCGTGCCGAAGGCGGTGCGCTTGGTGACCGTCTGCTCCAACGGGGGTGCGAGGTCGTTGGTCTCGTAGTAGTCGTGCTCAGCCGTCTCCGCGGGGATCTCCAGCGAACTGACCACCCGTCGACGGGGGTACACGCCGAAACATCCCGCGACACCGCTCGCGTCGACGACCTCGGTCGGGAAGAACGCGTCGATCTCCTCGGCGGTCGTCTTCGGGTCGAACGCCAACGCGAGACCCTGGTAGGCGTTGAAACCGTAGGCCCGTTCGAGAAGCTCGAACACCTTGAAACCCGGCGGGCGGTAGGCGACCTCGCCGAAATACATCTCGCCGTCACTGGTGACGAAGTACTCGGGGTGGATGAACCCGAAGTCGATGTCGAACGCCTTGATGAGCTTCTCGATCTGCGCGGTGATCGCCGGACGGTACTTCTCCAGCTCCGGCGTCGCCGGCACGAACACCGAGTAACCCAGCGTCACGTACTCGGAGATGTTGAGGAACTTGATCTTCCCGTCGTGGATCCACGCCTCGACGGCGAACTCCCACCCGTCCAGGTGCGACTCCATCAGCACCGGGAACTCCTCGTCGGGGATCGAGTCGACCTCGTCGGGCGTGCGGATGACGCGATGCCCGAGGCAGCCGGCCTTGTCGAACGCCTTCAGATGGATCGGGTCGTTCGGGTCACCGTCGAGCTTGAGCAGCGTCTGGTTCACGCGGCGCAGGAACCGGATCACGTCCTCGCGGTCGTGTGCCTCCTCGAAGATCCCGACCCGGATGCCGCCGAGCTGCGCGCGCCGCTTCATGAGGGCCTTGTCGCGCAACAACATCGCCTGACCGAGCAGACGGGGGTTGTCCAGCAGCACCGAGTTGACCGCCCCGGCCCACTCGACGGTCTCCTCGTACAGCGGGATCGCGACATCGACACCGAGGTCTCGCAGTGTCTCGGCGATCTCCAGAGATCGGTCGTTGAGGCGTTCGAAGTCCCAGGAGAGATACGGGATGTCGTGCTGTTCGCAGTACTCGCGTGCCCATTCGGGCGCGACCACCACGTATCTCCGGTCGAACGCGTCGAGTGCCTCGACAGCGGCGAGGCTCCATCCGAGGAGGGCGACGTACCCCTTCTCGGGGTCCTTCGGGAACGTCTGCCGCGCGCTCTGCACCTGCGTCTGTGACTGCGTCGCCGACTGTGTCTGCGTCTGCGTCATGCCTGTCTCCTTCCCGTCGAGCGGTAGGGGGTCGAGCCCCGCCAACGGTACAGATCACGCACGTGCAGACCTATTCAGGCAGCCTTCCACTCCGCTGTGCGCTCGGCGGATGCCTGCTCGAGAGCGGTTCGGGTCTCCTCGGCGGTGCCGTGCTGCCCGTAGACCGGGGTGCCCGGCTGCTGCCGCCACGACTCGGCGATCGTGCCTGCGTCGACGGGGTCGAACCCCAGTTCGTCGACGATGTCGGAGACGACCACCTTCGCGGCGGCGTCGTCGCCGGCGATCGGCAGCGCGATGCGGCCCTCGTCGCCGGCGGGCTTGCCACGCTCGAGCAGGAACTTCCAGAAGATCCCGTTGAACACCTTCACCACGGGCTGACCGATCTGCTCGGACACCCACGCGCTCTCCGTCTGACCGTCCTCGATGGCTGCGATCAGACCGTCCCGCTGCTGCGGGTAGTAGTTGTTCGTCTCGATGATCGGGGCCCCGGGCGTGCGGCCCGCGAAGATCCCGGGCTCGAGGTCGGGGACGTTCTTCTGCGGGATGGACAGGATGACGAGGTCGGCGTCGCGCGCCGCCTCACGTGCCCACACTGCGGTGGCGCCGGTCTCGGATGCCAGGTCGGCCAGCGTCTCCGGCGCACGTGAGTTCGCCACGTACACCTCGTGTCCGAGGGCGGTGAGTCGCCGCGTGAGGCTGCCACCGATGTGTCCTGCTCCGATGATCCCGATGCGCATGGCGCGTTCCTTCCGTTCGTCGCCGGACCTGATCCGGCTCCCGGGGGACAGAAGGGTCGGCGCGACACGGGTATTCCACCGAGCCCGTGGGTGTGACGCGCGAGACGTCCACCGGTTCGGAATAGCCGGGGGCTCGGGTCGGTTGACACCACCGACGGAGCCGGACCGAATGCCCCGGGCCCCACCCCACAGCCGCCACGAGCGGCCACTCGCCGAGAGGCGCATCACCGGCCCCGTCCCCGACGAACGGCGCCGACACCTCACGAGGGTGTCGGCGCCGTCCGTGTATGGCGTCCCGGATCAGATCCCGGTCAGGAGTGGCCGGATCTCCCGGGCGAACGCGTCGAAGAATCCCTCCATGTCCGGACCGATCTGGTGGACGTACACCTCGTCGATCCCTGCGTCGACGAACTGCTGGATCTGTTGGGCATGCGCCTCGGGGTCGTTGCCGTGCGCGACGGCATCGCCGACGGTCTCGCGGTCGACCAGCGACATCGCGGCCTCGAAGTCCTGCGGTCGGGGCAGGGTCTGACCGAGCTGACCGGGCAGCTGTTCGCTCGCCCACAGGCGATGTGCGAGGTCCAGCGCGGCGTCCGCGTCGGGTCCCCACGCGACCTTGGTCCCCGCCTGGATCGGTTTGCCCTGCCCGCCTGCGTCGCGGAACGCCGCGATGATCTCGGTGTCCGCCATCGCGGTCACCAGCCCGTCACCGATCCGCCCGGCGACCTCCGCGGCCTGCGGTCCGAACGCCGACACGTAGATCGGTGTCGGGTCGTCGGGCAGCGTGTACAGGCGGGCGTCCTGCACCTCGTAGAACTCGCCGTGATGGCTGATCTCGCGGCCCTCCTGCAGCAGACGGATCACCTGCACCGCCTCCTCCATCATGCGCAGCCGGACGCCGACCGACGGCCACCGGTCGCCGAGGATGTGTTCGTTCAACGCCTCCCCGGATCCGACACCGAGCACGAACCGCCCGTCGAGTTGCACCGACGCCGTCGACGCCGCCTGCGCGACGATCGCCGGGTGCATCCGCACCGTCGGACACGTCACCGCCGT
The DNA here is from genome assembly GCF_054332755.1 of Williamsia sp. SKLECPSW1. Classification (NCBI taxonomy): domain Bacteria; kingdom Bacillati; phylum Actinomycetota; class Actinomycetes; order Mycobacteriales; family Nocardiaceae; genus Williamsia; species Williamsia sp. SKLECPSW1. The sequence continues at coordinate 1,964,807 of NZ_JBTGLI010000001.1, forward strand.
CGCGACCGGGAGCGACGTTGCCTGCGACAGGGCGCCGATGACACCCCACACGAAGGGGCTCTGGCCCTCGGCGTCGTTCCACGGGTGGAAGTGGTCCGAGATCCACAGGGCCTCGAAACCCGCGTCCTCGGCGCGGCGCGCCTGGTCGACGAGTTCCGCGGGCCCGAACTGTTCGCAGGAGAGGAAGTATCCGAGGCGGGTCATGGGCATGCTCCGTTCGTGAGGTGGGTCAGGCCGCGGTGACGGCGTCGGTCGACCGGCGCGACGTGTGGAACGCCGCTGCACTCCACGGGGCGAGTCGTGGTGAGCCGTAGCCCATCTGGACGAGGCGGTCCCGGACCGACGCCAGGCTCGCCCCGCGCAGGATCGTCTGCAGTTCACGTATCCGCTGCTCGACGTCGACGAGGGGGACCTCGAGTGCCGCCGCGATCTGTGTCGGCGACGACCCGCGTGCGAGGAGATCTGCGAGTGCTCTGTGGTTCGTCACGTTCCCGACGGTAGGAGCGGGCAGCAGCACCCGGAAAGGAGCTCGACGCGATCGATGCCGAAACCGTGTCGCCGGTCGCGCTCCGATAACGACGTCGTGATCTTCGGGGGTCGGCCCCCGTCAGTCCCCGATGCGACGCAGATCGTTCTCGAAGGTGACCCGTCCCGGGCATGCCTCCGACCACGCCAGCGTGGAGGTGCTGGTGATCGACTCCACAGGCGTGGCCGCGCCGTCGGGGATGGTGGTCGTCGAGGTGAGGACGGGGCGATAGGTGCGGCCGTCCGCGCACCGCCGCGGACCGACCGTCTCCACCTGCGAGAGCATGCGTGACGGCCCGCCGGTGTACCCGGCGACTGTCGGGGAACCGCCCGGCGAGCCCTGGTCGTACATCACGACGGCGCAGGTGACGGCGTCGCGGGTGCAGGTCGGGGTGGCGGTGAGGCGGGTGGTGTCCACGGTCGGTGTGCGGATCAACGTGGGCGGGTCCCACGCGACGATCCGCGTCGTCTCCTCGTACGCACCGCGGAAGCCGGCGACGGGTGACGTCACCGCGGCGGGGACCCGTACGTCGCCGAGTCGGCGGGTCCCGGCGGGTAGTCCGCCGGACCGCGAGAGGGTGATCGTCCCCTCGGAGGCCATCGCGCAGGAACCACCCTCCAGCGAGGAGGTGGTCCCGCTCAGTCGGCTCGCCGAGTCGTTCGCGCGCATCGACGCACTCTCCAGCGCGACCCAGGGCTCGTCGATGGGCGCCGACAGACCCTGGGGGATGCACGGACGCATCGCCGGGACCACGGTGCGTGTCCACGTGCCGTTCTCGAACACGAAGTCCATGCGTTCCTGGTCGTACGGGAGGCTCGGGTCCGGTGTCGTGGACGTCGCCACCGCGACGCATCCGTCACCCGGACCGACGCAGGAGGTCTGCACGATCCAGGTGGAGGTCTGGGGGACGGCGTCGGTGCCGGTCGCGGCGGCGCCGTCGACGGAGGTGGTGGTGCGGGAGACCGAGTACGTCCCGCTGAACATCGTTGCAGGGTCGGGCTTCCCGTCGTCGCCGCATGCGGCGAGCAGGCCCGCGCCGACGACCGCCGCAGCCGCGACGATCACCCACCGACGGACGGGGCGGGGCAGGGGAGGGGTCATCGGTGCTCCTCGGCGCTGTCGACGATCTGTGCGATATCTCATCACACATTCAGCGACTGCAACTCGGTGTCACCGGACGACGGAGGGCCGCCCGAACTGGGTGCGGACCCCGGGCGACCACAGCGCGCGTACCGGCGGGCCTGCCGCGCGGACACCACTCGCGTCGAGCAGGTCGTCGTCGAGTCGGACGATCTCGGCCCGGTGCAGAGGCCACGCCGAGTGCTGGTTGGGCACCCAGAGGGTCTGGCCGGCCACGCGGGTGTGCGCGCCCCAGCGGGCTGTCAGCCACTGTTCGAGGTCGGTCGGCTCGACCGGCTCGCCGATCTCCACCTCCAGCAGGCTGCGCAGTCCGCGCTCGGGCCACCGGCGGCGACTGCGGTACTCCACACGGGTGCCCATGCGACGCACCGACATGTCGGCCCACGTGTACGGGATGCCGAGCCCGATGCGGGTCAGCGGCACGACGGCGAGCCGACTGGTCTCCAGCGAGCGGAAGAACACGCCGTGCCGTCCGGCGTCGTCGACGGAGTAGAGCCGGATGTTCGTCTCGGCGAACGACCCGAGGTAGGGGATCGCCGGTGTCGGGCCGACGGAGATGTCGTGCATCTCGAAGGGGACGAGGCCGACGTAGGTTACGCCGTCGGCGAACACGTCCGGTCGGGTGCCGCGCGGGAACAGATGCGCGACGGATGTCGCCTCGACGGGCCAGTGGACGAAAGTCAGGTTCTCCCATCGCTGGTCGAGGATCATCGGCCGCGGCAACCGCGGTGCGGTCAGGGGCGCCCCCATGATGCTGGACATACCGTTCATCATCTCTCACCCGCGGGTGTGGCAGACCGTGCTCGACGAGCGGAGGATGGTGATTCGTGCCACCAGGGAGCAAACCCGCCATCCTCACCGTCGACGACGACCCATCCGTGTCCCGGGCCGTCGCCCGAGACCTGCGCCGTCGCTACGGCGAGACGTACCGCATCGTGCGCGCCGAGTCCCCGGAGGCCGCGCTGGACACCCTCCGTGAGCTCACCCTGCGCGGCGACGACGTCGCGGTGATCCTCGCCGACTACCGGATGCCGCTGATGACCGGCATCGAGTTCCTCGAGCGGGCGATGGATCTCGTCCCGTCGGCGCGGCGGGTCCTGCTCACCGCCTACGCGGACACCGGCGCGGCCATCGACGCGATCAACGTCGTCGACCTCGACCACTACCTCCTCAAGCCGTGGGATCCACCGGAGGAGAAGCTCTACCCCGTCGTCGACGCGCTCCTGGAGACCTGGCGCGCCGACGACCGCGCCCGGGCCGACGACACCCGGATCGTCGGTCACCGCTGGGACCCGCGCAGTTCGGCGATGCGAGAGTTCCTCGCGCGCAACCAGCTCTCCTACCGCTGGTTCATGTCCGACGAGCCGGAGGGTGTGCGCCTGTTGGCGGCAGCGGGTCTCGACGAGACCGCGCGGCTGCCGGTGGTGGTGTGTTCGGACGGGTCGGTCCTGCAGGAGCCGACCGACACCGCGCTCGCCGAACACCTGGGCCTGCAGACGAACCCGACGGGCGAGTTCTACGACCTCGTGGTCGTCGGCGGCGGCCCGGCCGGACTCGGCTCGGCGTTGTACGGCGCCAGCGAGGGGCTGCGCACCGTGCTCGTCGAACGGACCGCCACCGGTGGACAGGCCGGCCAGAGCTCTCGCATCGAGAACTACCTCGGTTTCCCCGACGGTGTCTCCGGCGCCCAGCTCGCCGATCGTGCTCGGCGACAGGCGATCCGGTTCGGAGCCGAACTCATCACCACCCGTGACGTGGTGGCCCTCGAGGTCAACGGATCCGCCCGCACCGTGCGCTTCGACGACGACAGCACCATCCACGCCCACACCGTCATCCTCGCGACCGGCGTCTCCTATCGCCGGCACGACGCGAACGGCCTCGACGAACTGACCGGCCGCGGCGTCTACTACGGGTCGGCGGTGACCGAGGCCGCGCGGTGCAGCGAGCAGGACGTCTACATCGTCGGTGGCGCCAACAGCGCGGGACAGGCCGCCCTGTACCTGGCCCGCGGCGCACGGTCGGTGACGATCGTGGTCCGCGCCCCGTCGCTGCAGGCGTCGATGTCGCACTACCTGATCGCGCAGATCGAGAAGACCCCGAACGTCTCGGTGCGCACCTGCACCGAGGTCGTCGGGGTCGGCGGCGGTGACCATCTGGAGACGATCACCCTCCGCGACCGGACGTCGGGCGTGGACGAGACCGTCGACAGCGCGTTCCTCTTCCTGTTCATCGGCGCCGCACCCCGCACCGACTGGCTCGACGGGGTGGTCGCGCGCGATCCGCACGGCTTCATCCCGACCGGACCGGACCTGGTGTCCGACGGTGCGGTGGTCGGCGGGTGGTCGCTGGACCGCATGCCGCACCATCTCGAGACCACCGTCCCCGGCGTGTTCGCCGCCGGTGACGTCCGCTCGCAGTCCGCCAAACGCGTCGCCTCCGCCGTGGGCGAGGGGGCGATGGCCGTGATGCTCGTCCACCGCTACCTGGGGCAGTCATGACAGACGACACGATGTGCACACCGACCGAACTGCGGGAGCTGTTCCTCTTCGAACACCTCGCGGAGGACCAGCTGGACGAGTTGTGCCGGCAGGGACGGATCGAGGTCGTCGAACCCGGGCCCGTCTACACCGAGGGCGAACCGGCGACCTGTTTCTACGTCCTCGTCTCCGGCGAGCTGGTGCTGTCGAAGATGTCGGCGGGCGAGGACATCGAGATCTCCCGGACCACACAGAAGGGTGTGTACGCCGGTGCCTGGCAGTCGTATCTGGGTGAGCGTGCCTCGCAGACGTATCCGGGATCGATGCGGGTCCTGGTGCCGTCGCGGTTCTTCGTCCTCGACGCCGACGTCTTCGGTCGACTGGTGCGTGAGTGGTTCCCGATGGCCGTGCACCTGCTGGAGGGGCTGTTCTGGGGCAACCAGAACTCCCGTCAGATCCTCGACCAGCGGGAGCGTCTGCTCGCGCTCGGGTCGCTGTCGGCGGGCCTCACCCACGAGCTCAACAACCCCGCCGCCGCGGCCGTGCGCGCCACGTCGGCGCTGCGGGACCGCGTGGCGCACATGCGGCGGAAGCTGCAGGTGATCGCGTCGGGAACGTACGACGCCGAGGCGATCGCCACCCTCATCCGACTCCAGGACGAGGCGGCCGAGCTGGTCGCGAAGGCACCGACGCTCTCCCCGCTGGAGGCGTCGGACCGCGAGGACGGCATCGCCGACTGGCTCGACGACCACGGGGTGACGCGCGGATGGGAACTCGCCCCGCCGTTCGTCGCGTCGGGGATCGACGTCGACTGGCTCGAGAAGGTGTCCGCCCGCGTCGACGACTCGTTGCTGGAGAGCGCGATCCGATGGCTCGACTACACCGTCGAGACCGAGCTGCTGATGAACGAGATCGGCGACTCCACGACGCGGGTGTCGACGCTGGTCGACGCGGCCCGGCAGTACTCGCAGATGGACCGCGCGCCGCACCAGCGCAGCGATCTCCGTGAACTGCTGGACTCGACGCTGGTGATGCTGGGCCGCAAGATCGGCGACGGCGTGACCGTCGTGCGTGAGTACGACCCGGCGCTACCCGCCATCCCCGTCTACGCGGCCGAGTTGAACCAGGTGTGGACCAACCTCATCGACAACGCCGTCGCCGCGATGGGTGGATCGGGCACGTTGACCGTGCGCACCCGACGCGACGGCGACGCCGCGATCGTCGAGATCGCCGACACCGGTCCCGGTGTGCCCGAGGACCTGCGCACCCGGATCTTCGAACCGTTCTTCACCACCAAGGCCGTCGGTGAGGGGACCGGGCTCGGTCTCGACATCTCCTGGCGCATCGTCGTCAAGAAGCACAAGGGCAGCCTCACGGTGCGCTCGGAACCCGGCGACACCGTCTTCGAGGTGCGGATCCCCATCGAGACGCCCGTCTCCGACGCGCCCGCTCCGGCCGCCGTCTGACGCGGGTTCATCCCTCGTCGGTGGTGAAGACCCCCGCGTGCAGGGCCGCGAGGGTGGCGCGCACCGCTGAGTCCGCATCTGCCGTCGTCAGGGGCGTCGTCGAGGTGATGAAGCGGTAGTACAGCGGCGCCGAGATGTGCCGCACCACCTCGACGGGATCGGTGGCGGCGGGGATGTCGCCGCGGTCGATGGCGTCACGCACGGGCCGGGTCCATTCACGGACGCGGGTGTCGTAGAACCCGGCGAGAGCGCGTTTCGTGTCGTCGTCGTGGGTCGATGCGGCGATCAGGGCGGCGAAGAGCGGGCCCTGTCGGGGGTCGGTGAGCGTGCGCACCAAGAGGTCCGCGTTGGCCCGGAGGTCGTCGTCGAGGGATCCGGACGCGGTGGCGTCGACCGATTGCGCAGCCATGTCCGTCAGGAGGTCTGACACGAGCGCCTGGGCAGTGCCCCATCGGCGGTAGATCGTCGTCTTGCCCACACCTGCTCGCGCGGCGATCGCGGGGAGATCGAGGTGCGCGAAACCCGATGCGATGAGCGCGTCCTCGGTGGCCGAGAGCACTGCCGCCCGGACTGCCGCGGTCCGTCCGCCGGGCCGGGTGGCGGTGGCCCCGGACATGGGGGCGGTGGCGGACGGATCCATGGACGCAGACGATACGAGCCCGGCCCTGACGGAACCACAGTTCCGATAGCAGGCGGGCCGTGATAGTTTTAAAAGGAACCGCAGTCCCGTTAAGGAGATGGTCGTGGAATACAGGCGAGTGGGCGAATCGGGGCTGATCGTCTCGGAGTTCGGGTTCGGGGCCGCGACATTCGGCGGACGGGGTGAGTTCTTCTCGGCATGGGGCGACACGGACGTGGATGCGGCCCGCAGCCTCGTCGACGTGTGCCTGGAGGCGGGGGTGACGTTGTTCGACACGGCCGACGTCTACTCCGCGGGTGCGTCGGAGGAGGTGCTCGGTGCGGCTCTGCGCGGTCGTCGAGACCAGGTCGTCCTGTCGACCAAGGCGGCGTTGCCGATCGGCGACGGGCCCGCCGATCACGGGACCTCGCGCACCCACCTCATCCGGGCCGTCGAGGCGGCGTTGACGCGACTGCAGACGGATCGCATCGACCTGTTCCAGCTCCACGCGTTCGACGCGCAGACCCCGATGGAGGAGGTCGTCGACACCCTCGACGACCTGGTCCGTGCGGGCAAGATCCGCTACGTCGGGGTGTCCAACTTCGCCGGGTGGCAGGTGATGAAGATGGCCGCGGTCGCCGACCGACGGAGCTCGACACGCCCTGTCGCACATCAGGTCTACTACTCGCTCGTGGGCCGTGACTACGAATGGGATCTGATGCCCCTGGGCGTCAGCGAGGGTGTCGGTGCGATCGTGTGGAGCCCGCTGGGGTGGGGTCGGCTGACCGGTCGGATCCGGCGCGGCGCCGAGTTGCCGACGACCAGCCGGCTGCACACCACAGCCGACGCAGGTCCGCCTGTCCCCGACGAGCGTCTCTTCGCCGTCGTCGACGTGCTCGACGAGATCGCCGAGGAGACCGGGCGGACCGTCGCGCAGGTGGCGCTGAACTGGGTCTCGCGACGCCGCACCGTGGCGAGCGTGATCATCGGGGCCCGGGACGAGGTGCAGCTGCGCGAGAACCTCGGCGCCGTGGGATGGTCGCTGTCGGTCGACCAGGTGACGCGACTCGACGCCGCGTCGCGTGTGGAGGCGCCGTACCCCCACTTCCCCTACTTCCGTCAGGAGGGGTTCGCCCGCCTGAACCCGCCGCTCGATCCCGCGACACCCGACGAGAACCACAGGGAGGCAGAGAAGCACCCGCCCGGATCGGTCACGCCACTAGGCTGAGCCCCATGTCCCAACAGGCGCCGTGGGCGCGAGGTCGATACGAGTCGGTCGCGACGATGATCGCGCCCATCGCCGACGAACTCGTCGCTCGTGTCGGGGATCAGCGTCCGCTCGCCGGGTGCGATGTCGTCGACCTCGCCTGCGGCACAGGGTCGGTCGCGCGGGCAGCCGTCCGGCTCGGTGCCCGTGTGACCGGTGTGGACATCACCCCCGAACTCGTCGACATCGCGCGAGGCGCATCGCCCGACGCGATCGACTGGGTCGTCGCCGACGCCGTCGCGACGGGGCTCCCCGACAGCAGCGCCGACGTCGTCGTCTCCAGCATGGGGATCATCTTCGCGTCGGCTGCCGTGCTCGACGAGATCGTCCGGCTGCTGCGTCCGGGTGGGACGCTCGGTTTCACCGCCTGGACCCGTGGTGCGCACAACCCGTTTTACGACCCGATCGTCGAGGTCCTCGGTGCCCCGTCCGGCGACGAGCCCGGTCCGGACGCCTGGGGTGACGCCGAGACCGTCCACGCCCGGCTGGCCGACGGATTCCACACCGTCGAGGTCGACCACCGTGTGCACACATGGCGTTTCGACTCCGTCGACACGGCACTGCACTTCATCACGCGCGAGTCGCCCCTGCACGTCGGCGCCTTCGCGCAGGTCGACGAGGTGCAGCGCGACCGGCTCCTGACTGCGTTCGAGGCCGCGTTGACCGCCACCTCCGGTACCGACGGGACGGTCGCGTTCGACTCGCCGTACGTGGTGGTCACGGCACTGGTTCGCTGACTCCGATCGGCCCTCGGCGACCGTAAGGCGCACGGGCGGGCGTTCGGTGGTGTTGTATGGATCGGGTGCGTCTGCTCCCTGGCCGTCCGCGCCGCGGTCGAATCGTCCTCGCCGTGACGGTGGCCGCCGTCGCCGTGCTCCTCGCGGGGTGTTTCGACCCGCTGGACCGGGCCGGCTCCCGTGATCCCGACCCGAACCACATCGTCGTGGGCTCCGGCGGGGTCCTCGAGGCCCAGATCATCGGCCAGATCTACATCGACGCGCTGAAAGCCAACGATTTCGACGTCGACGATCAGCTGAACTCCGGTACCCGTGAGCGGTACGTCCCCGCGCTGAAGGCCGGCGACATCGATCTCACCCCGGACTTCATCGGCAACCTGCTCTACTACCTGGCGTCGACCAACCCGGCGATCTCGTCCGAACGCGCGGAACAGATCTCGACCATCACCGACCTCCCGGGTATCGAGGCGGCGATGCCCGAGGCGCTCGGTCCCGACCTCGCCATCGGTGAACCCGCGCCGGGATCGGACTCCGACTCGGTGACCGTCACCTCGAGCACCGCCGAGCGGTACCGCCTGCGCACCATCGGCGACCTCGCCGAGCTGTCGAAGCGGCAGACGGTGACGTTCATGGCCAACAGCGAGTTCGCGACGCGTTCCGTCGGACTGCCGGGCCTCGAGAAGAACTACGGCCTGCGCGTCGAGTTCCGCCCGAACAACGACTCCGGCGGTCAGGCGACGATCAACGAGCTGACCTCGGGTCGCGTCACGGCCGCGGACATCTACACGACCACGCCGGCGATCACGACGGACGACCTCGTCGTCCTCGAGGACCCGAAGAACAACTTCCCCGCCAACAACGTCGTCCCGCTCATCGCGAAGTCGAAGGCGACCCCGCGGCTGCTCGCGGTGCTGAACGCCGTGTCGGCCAAGCTCACCGTGACCGAGCTGCGGGACCTGAACTACGCGGTCTCCGGACCCCGCAAGCTCGAGGTCGAACAGGCGGCGTCGGAGTGGGTCGACAAGTGGAACCTGAACGAGAAGATCGGAACGCGATGATCACCTTCGAGTCGGTGACCAAGACCTACCCCGACGGGACCACCGCCGTCGACTCCCTCGACCTGACCATCGAGGCGGGCTCCTTCACCGCGTTCGTCGGGCCGTCCGGGTGCGGCAAGACGACGTCGATGCGGATGATCAACAAGATGATCACGCCGACCAGCGGTGTGGTGCGGGTCGACGGCGACGACGTCAGCGGGGTCGACCCGGTGACGCTGCGGCGCGGGATCGGGTACGTCATCCAGAGCGCGGGCCTCATGCCGCATCAGCGGATCGTGGACAACGTCGCGACCGTGCCCGTGCTGCAGGGTGTCCGGCGCAAGGCGGCACGGAACGCGGCCATGGAGCTGCTCGACCGCGTCGGCCTGGACGCGTCGCTGGCGACCCGCTACCCCGCGCAGCTCTCGGGCGGGCAGCAGCAACGTGTCGGTGTGGCACGGGCTCTCGCCGCCGACCCGGCGATCCTGCTGATGGACGAACCCTTCTCCGCCGTCGACCCCGTGGTCCGCGAGGACCTGCAGAACGAGATGCTGCGTCTGCAGGGGGAACTGCGCAAGACGATCGTCTTCGTCACCCACGACATCGACGAGGCGGTCAAACTCGCCGACCGCATCGCGATCTTCGGATCCGGTGGCAGACTGCACCAGTACGACACACCCGAACGGCTCCTCGCCGCCCCCGCGGACGACTTCGTCGCCGGATTCGTCGGACGCGACCGCGGATATCGCCTGCTGCAGTTCACCTCCGGTCAGGAGATCCCGCTCGAACCCCTGGTGCCGATCACCGAGACCGAGATCGACGACCTGCGTCTCGGCGACGACGACTGGCGTCTCGTGCTCGACGGGGACCGGCGGCCGTTCGGATGGGTCGACGCCGGCGGCGTCACCGCCCATCGCGGCGGAGCGGCTCTGTACGAGAGTTGTTCGGCCGGAGGGTCGTTGTTCGTCGAGGGCGGTACCGCCCGACAGGCACTCGACGCCGCGCTGTCCTCGCCGTCGGGTATCGGGGTCGTCGTGGACGACGGCGGTGTGGTGACCGGCGGTCTGCGCGCGGCGGGTGTGCTGTCGGTGATCGAGCGTGAGCGCACGTCGTGAACTACCTGCTGAACCACTTCGACAAGGTCTGGGGACTGGTCGGTGAGCATCTCAAGCTCGCGCTGATCCCCATCGCCGTCGCGTTGGTCATCGCGATCCCGCTCGGCCTCGCCGTCCACCGGTCCGCGGTGGCGCGTCGCATCACCGTGGTGGTCGGCTCGATCGTCTTCACGATCCCCTCGATCGCGCTGTTCATCGTGATGCCGTCGCTCATCGACACGCGCATCCTCTCCGACCTCAACGTGATCGTCGCGTTGGCCCTCTACGCGACCGCGCTGCTGGTGCGATCGGTGCCCGAGGCGCTCGACGCGGTACCCGCCGCATCCCTCGACGCAGCGACCGCGGTCGGCTACAAACCGTGGGAGCGCGTGCTGAGAGTGCAACTGCCGCTTGCGATCCCGGTGCTGGTCGCGTCGGTCCGCGTCGTCTCGGTCACCAACATCTCGCTGGTGTCGGTGGGGTCGGTCATCGGGTTCGGCGGACTGGGCAAGCTCTTCACCGAGGGGTACAGCCGGAACTACACCGGCGAGATCATCGCCGGGATCATCGCGACGGTGGTGCTGGCGCTCGTCATCGACGTGATCCTCGTGCTGCTCGGGCGCGCCGCCACACCCTGGACACGGGCGTCCTCCGCGCCGTCCTCGCGACGGTTCCGTCGACTGGGCCGGCAGATCGCCGCACGAGGAGCAGGCGCATGAGCGGGATCGCGAGCCAGACATGGTCGTATCTGACGACCGGGTCGAACTGGACCGGCACACAGGACGTCGACGGGCTGGGGCTGCTCATCGGACAGCACCTGCAGTACACCGTGATCGCGGTGGCCGTCGCCGCGGTGGTCGCGGTGCCGCTCGGTCTCGTCGTCGGGCACACGGGGCGGGGTGAGATCGTCGTCGTCGGACTCGTCAACGTGGTTCGGTCGCTGCCGACACTGGGCCTGCTGCTGCTGTTCGTGCTCTGGATGGGTCTCGGCCTCACACCCACGCTCATCGCGCTGATCCTGCTGGGCATCCCCCCGCTGCTGGCCGGTGCGTACTCCGGGGTGGCCAACGTCGACCGTGTGGTCGTCGACGCGTCACGGGCGATGGGCATGCGGGAGTGGCAGATCCTGCTGCGCGTGGAGCTGCCGAATGCGTTGCCGCTCATCCTCGGCGGCCTCCGCAACGCCACGCTCCAGATCGTCGCGACCGCTGCGATCGCGGCGTACGCGGGTCTCGGCGGGCTGGGTCGACCCATCTTCGACGGCCTCGCCACCTACGACTACGCACCGATGATCGCCGGATCGATCCTCGTCACCCTGCTCGCTCTCGTCCTCGACGCGATCATCGCGGGATTCGTGTGGGTGGCGGCACCCGGCACCGGTCGACTGCGCCCGACACCGACGCTCGACGCGGCGGCGGGCCCCGCCTGAGGCGATCGACGCCTCTGACACGATCACCAGTCATGGTGCATGCACGAATGGACACCGCCGCACTCGCGCGGGTGGACGCGATCCTGGCCGAGGCCGACGCGGAACTCGATCGCCACTATCCGGGTGATCGGCGAACGGGACAGCCGGTGCACACCGCCTACGTCACCGCCGACCGGGCGTCGCCGCAGACGCCCCATGCGTGGGGGGTCGCGGCGCGATCGCTGCTCACCGACCACACCACGATCGTCGCCGGACTCGACGCCGCCGTCGACGTCGGTCAGGTCGACACCATCCTCGCCGAGCGACCGATCCAGGACCTCCGCATCGACTTCGAGGACGGCTACGGTGACCGCGGCGACGAGGTCGAGGACGCCGACGCCATTCGCGCGGGGGAGACGTTGCGCGCCTGGGCCGACGATCCCGCCGGACCGTTCTCCTTCGGCGTCCGTGCCAAGGGCCTCGGCGCGGCCGAACGCGGCCGTGGGATCCGGACCCTGGAACTGGTGTTGGACGGGGCCGGGGGTGTCCCCGACGGGTTCGTGTTCACCGTTCCCAAGCTCCGATCGGTGCGTCAGGTCGACGGTGTCGTCGCCCTGTGCGACGAACTCGAACGCGCGCACGGGCTCTCCGAGGGGAGTCTGCGGTTCGAGCTGCAGATCGAGAGCCCGCAGGCCGTCGTCGGACACGACGGGACGGCCACCCTCGCCCGGGCCATCGCCGCGGCGCAGGGCCGGTGCAGCGGGCTGCACTACGGCACCTACGACTACAGCGCCGCGGTCGGGATCGCCGCCCGCCACCAGTCGCTGGACCATCCCGTCGCCGACCACGCGAAGGACGTGATGACCGCAGCGGCGGCGCAGACCGGGGTGTGGGTGTCCGACGGGTCGACACAGGTGATGCCGGAGGGTGATGCCGACGTCGTGATCGCCGCCCTCTCACGACATTTCCGACTCGTGATGCGGTCCATGCAGCGTGGGATCTACCAGGGGTGGGACATGCACCCCGGCCACCTCGTCACCCGATGGGCGGCGACCGTCGCCTTCTACCGCGCTGCGTTGCCGCCCGCGGCGCGTCGTCTCGAGTCCTACCTCGGCCGTCTCGGTGGGGCGATCGTCGACGAGCCCGCCACCGCCGAGGCGCTGGCGGCGGTGGTGCTGCGGGGAGTCGACTGCGGCGCACTCACCGAGGACGAGATCGTCGCGCACGTGCCGAGCTGCACCGTGTCGACGCTGCGGGGGCTGCTGCGATACTCGGGCCCATCATGACCGATCAGACCACGGCTGCCCCGTTCCGCACCCTGCCCGACCTCGCCCTGCGCACCCTCGGTGGTGCCGTCGTGTGGGCCAACGACGAGTTCTTCGCCGAGCGCGAGAACCTCATCACGCCGGGCCCGGCGACCTACTCGCCGTCCACGTTCGGGCACAAGGGGCAGGTCTACGACGGGTGGGAGACCCGTCGTCGACGGTCGCCCGGTGTCGACGAGGCGATCGTCCGACTCGGTGCGCCCGGCGTGGTGCACGGCGTCGTCGTCGACACAGCCTGGTTCCGCGGGAACTACCCGCCGGAGATCTCCGTGGAGTCCGCCACGGTGCCCGGGCACCCGTCGGTCGACGAGCTGCGGGCAGCGGAATGGTCACCGCTGGTGCCCATCTCGCCGGTCACCGGGGACTCGGAGAACGAGTTCACCGTCGACCCCGGCGATCGGGTCACCCACGTCAAGCTGACGATGCACCCGGACGGCGGCGTCGCCCGACTGCGGATCCACGGCATCGCACGTCCCGACCCCCGCTTCCTCGACGCCGGACCGGTGGACCTGGCCGCCATCGAGAACGGCGGCCGGGTGACCGACTGCTCGAACATGTTCTACAGCTCTCCGCAGAACATGCTCCTGCCCGGCGTCGCACGATCGATGGGCGACGGATGGGAGACCGCGCGCCGTCGTGACGACGGCAACGACTGGGTCGAGATCGCCCTCGCGGCAGAGGGTGTGCCGCGCCTGATCGAACTGGACACGTCGTACTTCCTCGGCAACGCGCCGGGTGCCGCGCTGGTCCGCGGCCGGTCGGGGAGCGGCGACTGGGTGGAACTGCTGCCCCGCACCGACCTCCACCCCGACACCCGCCACCGTTTCGTCGTCGACGGCGCGGATCCCGTGACCGACATCCGGGTCGACGCGTTCCCCGACGGCGGGATGGCCCGGGTGCGGGTGTGGGGCTCGCTGACCGAGGCCGGGCGTGCGGAGCTGGCATGGTGAGCGACTACCCCCGGGACATGGTCGGGTACGGCCCCACACCGCCCGATCCGCGATGGCCGGGTGGGGCGCGGATCGCACTGCAGTTCGTCCTGAACTACGAGGAGGGTGCGGAGAACAACCCGCTGCACGGTGACCCCGCCTCGGAGACGTTCCTGTCGGAGATGATCGGCGCGCAGGCGTTCCCGAACCGGCACATGTCGATGGAGTCGCTCTACGAGTACGGTTCCCGCGCCGGGTTGTGGCGCGTGCTGCGGGTCTTCGAGCGGCGCGGGTGGCCGCTGACGATCTTCGCCGTCGCCCGGGCGATGCACCGCAACCCCGAGGCGGTCGCCGCGTTCACCGAGCTGGGTCACGAGATCGCGAGCCACGGGCTCTGGTGGAAGAGCTACCAGTTGGTCGACGAGGAGACCGAGCGCGCCGACATGGCCGCGGCCGTCGAGATGCTCACCGACCTCACCGGTTCGGCGCCGGTCGGGTGGTACACGGGTCGCGACTCCCCGAACACCCGACGGCTGGTCGTCGAGCACGGTGGGTTCGAGTACGACTCCGACTCCTACGCCGACGACCTCCCCTACTGGACCCGGGTGGAGACGGCCGCCGGCGCGCAGGACCACCTCGTCGTGCCGTACACCCTCGACACCAACGACATGCGATACGCGTCGGCCGGGGGATTCCCGAGCGGTGAGCAGTTCTTCGCCCATCTCCGCGACGCGTTCGACGTCCTGTACGCCGAGGGTGAGGCGGGCGCGCCGAAGATGCTGTCGGTGGGGCTGCACTGCCGGATCGCCGGCCGGCCGGCCAGAACCGCGGCGCTGGAGCGCTTCTGCGATCACGTCGCCGCGCACGAGGGTGTCTGGGTCACCCGCCGCGTCGACATCGCACGCCACTGGCGCACGACACATCCGCCGACAGCGAGCGGGGACACCGCCCCGGCGGGATGATGACCCGATGCTGGGACCACCGCAGGAGCGCCTCGTCGCCGCGCTGCCCCGCACCGAGGGCGGGTCGTCGCAGGCCGCGATCCTCGACGCCCTGCGCACGGTCATCCTCGACGGAGTCGCGCCGCCCGGGACCCCCATCCCCGTCGACACCGTCGCCGCGCACTTCGGCGTCAGCCGCATCCCTGTCCGGGAGGCGTTGAAGACGCTGGTCGGGGAGGGGATCGTCGATCACCGTGCGAACGGCGGCTACTCCATCGCACGGCTGACCGCCGCCGAACTCGTCGAGCTGTACCTGGTGCGTGGGGCGCTCGAGACCGCCGCGCACGGCGTCGCCCTCCCGTCGGCGACGGTCGACGACGACGAGCGCGCGCAGGCGGCATACGCAGCCCTCGATCGCGCGGTGCTCGCGGACGACGTCACCGGGTATCACCACGAGAGTCGCGCCTTCCACCTCGCGCTCGTGACACCGTGCCGCATGCACCGGCTGCTGCACGTGCTGGAGTCGACGTGGAACATCACCGAACCGGGTCGACCGATGTGGCAGTTGCCGGTCGGCGAACGCGTCGCGTTGCACCTCGACCACAGTGAGATGCTGCGCGCCTTCCTCGCCCGCGACGCGGAGTCCCTCACCGCGGCGACCTCCCATCACAACGACCGACTCCGCGCCGCCATCGCGCAGTCGCAGGGAGACGCCTGACGCGTCAGCGGTGCGCGTCGACGAGGACGGCGGCGTCTCGGAGTCCGAGGCCCGGATGCGCCTCCCGGAGCGCGCGGATCGCCGCGATCCGATCCGGCGTGACCGACACGGCATGGCGCACAGCGTCGTCGGGGACCTCCGACGGATCCAGCCGGGGTGGGGTGGGTCGATCGCCGCCAAGAGCGTGCCGTTGTCGAAACCCGCGTCCTGAGCTCATGTCGTGGCCAGTATGACCACCGGGTCGTCCGAGGATGTGGAAATCGGACATCGGCGTGTGCGGTGGCGAGACGTCAGAGCGGAGCCAGACGAGCGCGGAGAAGGCAGAACTCGTTGCCCTCCGGATCGGCGAGGACGTGCCAGGACTCGTCGCCGGTCTGTCCGACGTCGGCCTTCCGAGCACCCAGGGCCAGGAGTCGTTCCAGCTCCGCGTCCTGGTCGCGGTCGGTGGCGTTGACGTCGAGGTGCAGGCGCGGTTTCGCGCGCTCCGGCGAGGGGTGGGGGCTGAGGATGATCGTCGGCGCCAGACCGCCGAACCCCACTTCCGGACCGATCTCGATCGACCCGTCGCCGGGTTCGTCGAGCATCACGTAGCCGAGGACATCACACCAGAAACGGGCCAGGACCTGCGGGTCTCGGCATTCCAGGACGAGTTCGCTGAGGCGACAGGCCATGGCTGGATCTCCTTCTCCGCAGGGCCGGTGAAGATATATCTTCAGGGCAACGGGGCGGAAACAGTAGGCGAATATTTTCCTCGCATGACGACGACACCTGCCGCGCCGCCTCCGGCGGTCTCCACCGCGGAACTGGGCTACCACGCCCGTCTCACCAACGACGACCTCAAGCCCCTGGTTCCCCAGACCTGGTCGGGGTACAACATCTTCGCGTTCTGGATGTCCGACGTGCACAGCGTGGGTGGATACGTCACCGCCGGAAGCCTCTTCGCGCTCGGGCTCACCAGCTGGCAGGTGCTCGTCGCGCTGATCGCGGGCATCATCATCGTGAACATCTTCGCGAACCTCGTCGCCAAGCCGTCGCAGGCAGCAGGGGTGCCCTATCCGGTCATCTGTCGCGCGGCGTTCGGCGTCCTGGGTGCGAACGTCCCGGCCGTCATCCGCGGTCTGATCGCGGTGGCCTGGTACGGGATTCAGACCTACCTCGCGTCGAACGCGTTCGTCGTGCTCGGGCTCAAGCTGTGGCCGTCCCTCGCACCGTGGGCCGACGTCGATCAGCACGGGTTCCTGGGCCTGTCGACCCTCGGCTGGGGTGCGTTCGCGATCATGTGGGTCCTGCAGGCACTGGTGTTCTGGCGTGGCATGGAGGCCATCCGCAAGTTCATCGACTTCTGCGGTCCCGCCGTCTATCTCGTCATGTTGGTGCTCGCGGTGTACCTCGTCACGAAGGCCGGCTGGTCGAACATCAGCCTGAACCTCGGGTCCGTCGAGTACTCCGGCTGGTCGGCGCTGCCGGTGATGCTCGGTGCGATCGCGCTCGTCGTCTCCTACTTCTCCGGCCCGATGCTCAACTTCGGCGACTTCTCGCGGTACGCGACGACGATGCGATCGGTGCGGGTCGGCAACTTCCTCGGCCTGCCGATCAACTTCCTGTTCTTCTCGCTGCTGACCGTCATCACGGCGTCGGCGACCCTCCCGGTCTACGGCAAGCTCATCACCGACCCGGTGGAGACGGTCGCCCAGATGGACAGCGTGTTCGCGGTCGTCCTGGGTCTGCTGACCTTCATCGTCGCGACGATCGGCATCAACATCGTCGCGAACTTCGTCTCGCCCGCGTTCGACTTCTCCCACGTCGACCCGCAGCGCATCAGCTGGCGTGCCGGCGGCATGATCGCGGCGGTCGGTTCGGTGCTCATCACCCCGTGGAACCTGTACAACAACCCCGACGTCATCCACTACACGCTGGAGACCCTCGGGGCGTTCATCGGACCGCTGTTCGGTGTGCTGATCGTCGACTACTACGTGGTGCGCAAGCAGCGCGTCGACGTCGACGCCCTCTTCTCCATGGAGGAGGACAAGCCGTACTGGTACTCCAAGGGCGTCAACCCCGCCGCCGTCATCGCGACCCTCGTCGGAGCGCTCGTCGCCGTCATCCCCGTGATCACCAAGGCGCATCCGTTCGGCTGGAACATCTGGGGGATGGCCGGCGCGGCGCAGTACTCCTGGTTCATCGGTGTCGCCGTGGGTGGGGCCGTCTACATGGCGCTCTCGACGGCCCGCCGGCGCGAGTACGCCGCCGCCTCGGCAGCATGAGGACCATGCGCATCGGAGTCGTCAACCCGAACACCACGGTCGCGATGACCGACGTCGCGGCGGCGGCCGCCCGCTCGGTCGTCGCGCCCGGCACCGAGGTCGAGGGCATCACCGCGACCATGGGCCCGGTGTCGATCGAGAGCCACTACGACGAGGCGCTCGCGGTTCCCGGTCTCCTCGCGGCGATCGCCGACGGGGAGCGCCGCGGCCTCGACGGGTATGTCGTGTCCTGTTTCGGGGACCCCGGGCTCGACGCGGCACGGGAGCTGGCGGCGGGACCCGTCGTCGGCATCGCCGAGGCCGCCATGCACGCCGCGAGCTTCCTGGGGCGCGGGTTCAGCGTCGTCACGACGCTGGGTCGCACCAGCGGGCGCGCCGCCGACCTCGCCGCGCACTACGGGATGAGCCGGGTCTGCCGCGGCATCCACGCGTGCGAGATCCCCGTGCTCGACCTCGACACCGACCCCGCGGCCTACCGCCGGATCGCAGATGCCTGCCGGATGGCGATCGCCCAGGACGAGTCCGACGCGATCGTCCTCGGCTGCGCGGGTATGGCGGCGATGTGCGCCGACCTGACGGCCGAACTCGGGGTGCCCGTCGTCGACGGTGTGTGCGCCGCGACACTGACGGTGCAGTCGCTGGTGACCATGGGTCTGGCGACCGGCAAACTCGGCGAGTTCGCGCCACCCCTGCCCAAGCGGTACGAGGGACTCCTCACCGAGTTCACCGTGCCGGCCCCGGCGAGCGACGACGGATCGGACGATCGATTCCCCGTCGAGCCGGGCGGTCGCTTACCGTGGTCGGGTGAACAGTCCACAGGCGAAACCAGCAGCCTCTGACGACCTGAAAACCGTTCTCACCTGGAGCGGTACAGAGGTGACGCGCCTGGAGCAGGCGCGGGTACAGGTCTCGGGCCTGCGGGTGAAGGCGTACGGCCAGATCATCGCGGCCGCGACCGACGCACACCCCGCCTTCGGCGCCAACTACGACCTGGTCACCGACGACGCCGGCGTGACACGCCGCCTCGCCGTCCACATGATCCGGGAGTCGGGGGAGTCGCACGTCTCGATCAGTCGTGACGGCGAGAGCACGTGGCTCATCCAGTCCGCACAGGGCACCGAGCGCGGCGACTTCGGCGGCGCGCAGGACGTCGACCTGGTGCTGAGCCCGCTGTTCAACACGCTGCCCATCCGTCGCCTCGACCTGCACCGCACACCGTCGGAGCCGGTCGACGTGCCGCTGGTCTACCTCCGCCTCCCGGAGGGCACCGTCGAGCCCGTGACCACCCGGTACTCGTCGGACGGGTCGTCGGTGGCGGTGCAGTCACCGGTCGGTGACGTCACCCTCACGACCGACTCGACGGGCTTCGTCGTCGACTACCCCGGGCTGTCGCGCAGGGTGTGATCGGCGTCGCCGGTCCACACCCGGCCGAGATGTGACTGGCGGCGGAGTTCCGCCGCCCAGCCCGCAGCCCCGACGGTGACGTCGGTGATCGGCTGGGGGTCGCGCGCCCGCGTCTCCTCCCAGCGACGCCGGGCACGGTGACCGTCCTCGACGAGGGTGTGCACGGTGCCGGAGTCGCGCAGCTCGTCGCGGGCCGCGGTGAGCCGGTCGATCGCCTCGGACAGCAGCGTGAGGACGGCGGGGCCGTTCGCCTCGATCATCGCCCGCTGCGTGTCGACGGCGGTCCCGGCCACGCGGGTGCCGTCCCGGAAGCTACCCGCTGCGAGGCGCAGGGCCAGGTCGCCGGGAGCGGCACCGATCGCCGCGGTGACCGCCGCGGTGAGGTGCGGGACGTGGGATATCGCCGCGACGAGCGGGTCGTGGTCCTCGGTGGCCACCGGAATCACCCGGGCACCCACCGCCAGCGCGACGTCGGCGACCGCGGCCCACGTGGCCGGATCGGAATGGTCGTCGGTGCAGACCACCCACGGGGCGTCGACGAAGAGGTCCGGGTCGGTGGCGTCCCAGCCGGACTGTGACGTCCCCGCCATCGGATGCCCGCCGACCCACCGCGCCGACAGGCCCTGGGCGGCCACCGCCTCGGCGACGGCCTCCTTGACGCTCACCACGTCGGTGAGAGGGCAGTCGGGGGCGTACTCGGCGACGCGGGCGAGGATCTCCCCGACGACGGGCGTGGGGGTCGCCACCACGATCAGCGCGTTCTCCCGGGCCGCCCGGCCCAGGACGGACTCGAGGTCGGTGTCGGCGTCATGGCCGGCCGCGGTCGCCGCCGCGACGGTCGCCGACGAGCGATTCCACCCGAGACACCGGCGTCCGGCCCGGTCGAGGGCACGCACCAGCGATCCACCGATCAGCCCGAGCCCCAGCACGCAGACGGGTGCGGTGGGGCGGTCTGCGGTCGGCCACGTGGTCACGCGGTCAGCGTCGCACACGGCGCCGTGTGCAGCAGATCCCGGCCGATCGGGAGTTGGGTGAACTCACGGCAGAGGACTACGGTGTCGCACATGGCGGCAGCGGACAGCGACGACCTCGACGGTTTCGCCGTCGCGGTGGTGCGCGAGGAGGGCAAGTGGTCGGTGACGGCCATGGACTCCAGCACGCTGACCGGCCTCGAGGACGCCGAGAAGCGTCTGCGTGACATGCGTAGTGCGGGTGCCGTTTTCGGTCTGCTCGACGTCGACGACGAGTTCTTCGTCGTAATCCGCCCGGCACCGTCGCGATCCCGGTTGCTGCTGTCGGACGCGACCGCGGCGATCGATTACGACATCGCCGCCGATGTCCTCGACGCACTCAACATCGACGTTCCCGACATCGACTCCGACGATCTCGACGACGTCGACCCGTGGGAAGAGGGCGACCTCGGTGTCCTGTCCGACCTCGGACTGCCCGAATCGGTGATGAGCGTGATCGTGGGCGACACCGACCTCTACGCCGACGAGCAGATCGGGATGATCGCCGCCCGTCTCGGTTTCGCCGACGAACTCTCCGCCGTGCTCGACCGCCTCGGTCACTGATCAGGCCATGGGCCTCGGTCGTGGTCCGAACGTCATGGCCGCCGCCATGGGAACCGCGATCGACGCAGCGCGATCGTCGGGACCTGCGGACGTGCCGGTCGGTGCTGTGGTCTTCGGGCCCGACGGAACCGAGCTGGCGCGCGCGGGCAACACCCGCGAACGTGACGGCGACCCGACAGCGCATGCGGAGATCAGCGCCCTCCGCGCAGCGGCCCGCGTCCACGGCGACGGCTGGCGACTGGAGGGCTGCACACTCGTCGTGACCCTCGAACCGTGCGTGATGTGCGCAGGTGCGATCGTCGCCGCGCGTGTCGCACGCGTCGTCTTCGGTGCGTGGGAGCCCAAGACGGGTGCCGTCGGCTCCCAGTGGGACCTCGTCCGGGACAGACGGGCCACCCACCGGCCGGAAGTCGTCGGGGGCGTCCGCGAAGCAGATTGTGTCGAACTCGTTACCCAATTCTTCCGCGGACAACGATCGGGTTGAGATAGCCGCATCCGGTGGGACTCGGTGCGCCACGGTGACACTGTGGAGGGCAAGGGCGTCGCCGACGCTCGCACCGAAGAACGACCGAGGGAGTTCACCATGGGTCTCGCTGATGACGCCAAGAACAAGGCCGAGGATCTGAAGGGTCGCGGCAAGGAAGCTGCCGGAAGTGTCGCAGGTGACGACGATCTGAAGGCGGAGGGCAAGGGCGACCAGGCCGATGCCGACCTGAAGCAGAAGGCCACCGACGCCGCTGACGCCGTCAAGGGCAAGATCGACGACGTCAAGGACAAGCTCACCGGCCACTGACCGGTCCGGTGCTCACCTGAGCAGCCGATTCAGAGGTCGCAGGCCGCCTGCGGTACAGTCACCGGCGGTGGCGTGTCCGAGCGGCCGAAGGTGCAGCACTCGAAATGCTGTGTGCGGTAACCCCGTACCGGGGGTTCAAATCCCCCCGCCACCGCAGAGCGGATCCCCGTCCCGGGTCACCGGGGCGGGGATTCGTCGTTGATGGCCCACCACACCGTCTGTTGGGCAGTAGGGACCGTCTGTTGGGCGGTAGGGACCAGTAGTTGGGCGGTAGGCGCGGTTCGCGGGCGCACCGGAGAACTCGTCGGAGCGGGCGCGGCTCGCACCGCCCAACGAACGGCTCCTACCGCCCAACGAACGGCTCCTACCGCCCAACCAACGGTTCCGGCCGCCCAACGAACGGCTCCTACCGCCCAACGGACGGTGGGGGATCACTGGGGCAGGAAGCCGAAGGCGTCCGAGCCCTTCGTGCACCGGGCCAGCACGCCGGTGATCTGTGACGGCCCGCAGTTCCAGCCGTCGACGTCCTGGTTGCGACCGGACGAGATGAGCGGACCGTACTTCCGCGCCACCGGCATCACGGTCCCGCAGTCGGCCGATCCGCCGGGGAAGACGACCACCCGCAGCGCGCCTTCCGGGCCGTTCGCGGTGTCGCAGCGCGTGCCGTCGACGGTCGGTGCCTCCTTCGACTCCGGGACCGACGTCGCCGCGGGCAGACGGGGGCCGGGGACCGACTGTGCGTCGGGATCTGTGCTGGTCGGCGCATCGACGGTCGACGATGCCTGCTCGGCGGAGGGTGCCGCGGTCGAGGAGACCGTGCCGGCGACGTCGCCGGAGTCCGATCCACACCCGCCGAGCAGCACGGCGCCCGCCATGGCGGCGACGGCGGGGGCCCAGAGACGCATCGGTGGGACAGCCATGCCCGCCACCGTAGCGAACCCGGTCGTCGCTCTCGCCGATCGACGTCGTCAGGCCGATGTGCGGGCGTACGCTGCGTCGATGTACCAGCCTTCAGCGACGATGCGCGGTGGCGCACTGCGCGTCCTCGGTGTGGCGGCCTGCGCCGCCGGGCTCCTGACCAGCGGGACGGCGACGGCGTCGGCGACGCCCAGTTCCGGTGTGACCGCCCAGACGATCGCCACCGCGGACCTCCCTGCCGGGTTGCTCCCGTTCGTCGCGGGTCCCGGGACGGCGACGGCCCGCCGCATCACCATCGCGCCGGGAGGCACGACGGGCTGGCACTTCCACGACGGGCGCATCGTCGGCATCGTCGAGTCGGGGACGCTCACCCACCCCGGTTCGGACTGCAAGCCCGTGGTCTACCGAGCCGGTCAGGCGATCGTCGAACCCGAGGGCGAGGGCAACACCCACCGCGGTCAGAACCTCACGACGGAGCCCGTCGTGCTCGACGTCGTCTACCTGCTGCCGAAAGGCGCGCCCTTCTTCGTCGACGCCCCTGCGCCGCCCTGCGATCGCTGACCCGTCCCGGCGGGTGATGCTGCTGCCTGGGAGGATCCCCGGGTGACGTCGACTCCCTTCACCCCGGGCACCGGCCTCCCGGGTACCCGCGGACGCACCGGCGTCATCCACACCGCGCACGGCGACATCCGTACCCCCGCGTTCGTGCCGGTCGGTACGAAGGCGACGGTGAAGACCGTCCTGCCGGAGTCCGTGCGCGACCTCGGTGCGCAGGCCGTCCTCGCCAACGCCTACCACCTCTATCTGCAGCCCGGGCCGGGGATCGTCGACGCCGCCGGCGGGCTCGGTGCGTTCATGAACTGGCCCGGTCCGACGTTCACCGACAGCGGCGGGTTCCAGGTGATGTCGCTGGGTGCGGGCTTCAAGAAGGTCATATCGATGGACGTGTCCGGGAAAGAGGACGACGCGGTCATCGCACCCGGCAAGGAGCGGCTCGCGCGTGTCGACGACGACGGCGTGACCTTCAAATCCCACCTGGACGGCACCACGCACCGGTTCACGCCGGAGGTGTCGATGCAGATCCAGCACCAGCTCGGCGCCGACATCATCTTCGCGTTCGACGAGTTGACGACCCTGATGAACACCCGCGGCTATCAGGAGACCTCGGTCGAACGGACCCGACTGTGGGCGGAACGCTGTCTGGCCGAACACAACCGGCAGTCCCGCGAACGTGGTCACCGTCCCGCGCAGGCTCTGTGGGGTGTTGTGCAGGGTGCGCAGTACGAGGATCTGCGGCGTGCCGCGACGCGTGGACTCGTCGCGCTGCACGATCGGGACATCGCCGACGGCGGACGGGGTTTCGGCGGTTACGGGATCGGCGGGGCGCTGGAGAAGGCGAATCTGGGGACCATCGTGGGGTGGGTCGTCGACGAGCTGCCCGACGAGGCGCCGCGCCACCTCCTCGGGATCAGCGAACCCGACGACATCTTCACCGCGATCGAGAACGGCGCCGACACCTTCGACTGCGTGTCACCGTCGCGGGTGGCGCGCAACGGTGCCGTCTACACGTTCGACGGTCGGGTCAACATCACCAACAGTCGGTTCCGTTCCGACTTCCGGCCCATCGAACCGGAGCTGACGAACTACACGAGTGCCTACTCCCGCGCCTACATCCACCATCTCTTCCGTGCGAAAGAGGGTTTGGCGTCGACGCTGTGCACGATCCACAACGAGCACTTCATCGTGACCCTCGTCGACCGTGCTCGCGCCGCGATCGAGGACGGAACGTATGTCGACTTCCGTGACGCGACGTTGTCCCGGTACTACGCCGGCCGGCCCGCCTGAGGCGGACCGGCCGGAGTGGGAGAACGCGGGACCTAGTTGCGGACGACGCGCGTCCCGCCGGCGAACTTGTCGTGGAAACCCTGCTTGTTCGGGTCGTTGGCGATGGTGACGCCGATCGCGATGAACACCGCGAGGGTCACCAATCCGACGAGTCCGGACAGGATGAACGTGAAGTTCAGCAGCGCGGAGAGGAATCCGAGCAGCATGAACGCGTTGCGGCGCATCGCCACGTCCTGCGACGGCATGCCGCCGTCCGGGCCGACTGTGCGCAGCGACAGGACCCGCTTGCCCAGCGTCGCGCCGGTGCGGGACTCGAGCAGCACGAAGTAGGCGAAGCCGGCGAGGCTGAGGATCAGCGCCACGATGTAGCCCGCGACCCAGCCTGCGGCGGTGGCGACGATGCCCTCGATGATCGCGACGGGGATCCCCACGATCAATCCGTCGAGGATGCGGGCCACCAGGCGCAGACCGGCACCGGCCGGCTGTCCGGTGGTCGAGTAGATGCCCTGCTCGTTCGGCGCGCCGTACTGCGGCGGCGGGGGCGGCGGGTAGCTGCCCTGCGCGGGCGGCGGGTAGCTGCCCTGCGGTGGCGGGTATGCGCCCGGCGGCGGGTAGCCGGCCGACTGGTCGCCGGTCTTTCCCAGATCGGGACCCTGGCCGTACTGGGGCGACTGGCCGTATTGGGGTGACTGCCCGTAGCCGGGATTCTGTCCCTCAGGGTTCTGACCTGGGTACTGCTGCGGTCCGGTCATCTCGGATCCTTCCTCGTGCCCACCACAGACGCGGCGGATGCTGCCCCAGCCTAAATCAGACGGATCGGACGCAGCAGATCTTGTCGATCCGGTCGCCGAACACCTGCACGAGATGCTCCCGAGACGGTCGCCGAACGCCTACTCTCATGAGCTGACCGGATGCACCCTGCCGAGGAGCGACGAGATGACCCAGCCCCCCGAGGATCCGCAGCGCAGCCAGCCCGACGACGGCTCGACGGGCTACCCGCCCCCGCCCGGCGCGTATCCACCGCCGCAGGGGTCGTACCCGCCGCCGCCGGGTTCCTATCCACCGCCGCCCGGTTCGTACCCGCCGCCACCCCAATATGGGCAGGGGTCCGGTGGCTTCCCGCCGCCGATGCCGCCGCCCAGCACGCAGATGGCACCGCAGCTGTCGGTGGGCGCGGCTCTGTCCTACGGCTGGAGCAAGTTCAGCGGCAACGTCGGCAGCTGGCTGCTGATCGCGTTTCTGTCGCTGCTCGTGAACGTGGTGATCAACCTGGCCTTCCGCGGTTTCGACACCAGCGATCTGACGACGACCACCTCGGCTCTGTCCATCGTCGGGTCCCTGGTGTCGTTCGTGGTCGGTGTCCTGTTCCAGGCCGCCTACATCCGTGGCGCGCTCGACGAGTGCGACGGGCGCAAGCCGGGTCTCGGCGCGTTCTTCCGGTTCTCCAACCTCGGCGCGATCTTCGGACTGGTGATCGTCGTGGGTCTGATGGTCGGCATCGGGTTCGTGCTGCTGATCATCCCGGGCATCGCGCTGCTCTACCTCACCTGGTACGCGCTCACGTTCGCGATCGATCGCAACGACGGTTTCGGAGCCGCGCTCTCGAACACCTTCCGTCTCACCACGCAGAACTTCGGTCAGCTGTTCCCGCTGGCCCTGGTGTGCGCGTTGCTCAACGTCGTCGGGCTCATCCTGTGCCTCGTCGGGTTGCTGGTGAGCATCCCGGTCACCCTCATCGCGGGTACGTACGCCTACCGTGTCCTGACCGGCGGATACGTCTCGCCGGCGAAAGATCAGGTGGCCTGAGGGTCAGAGAAGGTCGACCGGGTCGAGGATCCACGGTCCCGCGGGGATCTTCGCCGGGTCGAACCGCGCGAGAAGTGTTGCGCCGTCCGGCGTCTCGGATCCGTCGCCGAGGCCGAGGGATCCGGCCAGCTGTGCGCGGACCCGATCGGGCGACACCCCGATCGACCGCAGGCTGCCCAGCGTGACGGCGCCGTCGCGCTTGGCGAGTCGGGTGCCGAAAGTGTTGAGCACCAGCGGGACATGGGCGTACGACGGGGTCGCGAGGTCGAGGACCTGGGCCAGGTACGCCTGGCGCGGGGTCGAGCTGAGCAGGTCGTCGGCGCGAACGACCTGATCGACACCGCTGTCGGCGTCGTCGACGACGACCGCCAGGTTGTACGCCGCGACGCCGTCACCGCGGCGGAGCACGAAGTCGTCGACGACGCCGGTGAACGTCCCGCACAACTCGTCGTGGATGGTGAACTGGGTGACCTGTGATCGGAGTCGGATCGCCGGTGGACGTCCGGACTCCCGACGTTCCCGCAGCTGTGTCTCGCTGAGGTCGCGGCATGTCCCGGGGTACGCGCCAGGTGGGGAGTGCGGCGCCCGCGGCGCGGACAGGATCTCCTTGCGGGTGCAGAAGCACTCGAATGTCAGACCGTCGGAGCGCAATTCGTCGATCACGGCGTCGTACCGGTCACGCCTCGACGACTGGACGACGGGCTCACCGTCGAAGACGATGCCGATGGCGGTCAGGTCGTCGACCTGCCGCTCGGCGACCTCCGGCGAGGTCCGGTCGTCGAGATCCTCGATCCGCAGCAGGAACGATCGGCCCGACGACCGCGCGAACAGCCATGCCAGCAGCGCGGTGCGCAGATTGCCGACGTGCAGGTCACCCGACGGGGACGGGGCGAACCGGCCGGCGCCGCTCATCGTCGACCCCTGAGATCGACCTCGAGCATCGGACCGCAGAACGCACTGGCCAGGAACAGCTTCCCGCCGACCTCGACGGCTCCGG
Source organism: Williamsia sp. SKLECPSW1 (assembly GCF_054332755.1). Classification (NCBI taxonomy): domain Bacteria; kingdom Bacillati; phylum Actinomycetota; class Actinomycetes; order Mycobacteriales; family Nocardiaceae; genus Williamsia; species Williamsia sp. SKLECPSW1. Next base: position 1,992,092 of record NZ_JBTGLI010000001.1, read on the forward strand.
TCGCGGTGTGGAACGCGGGATGCGCACCGTGTACCTCGTCGACGATGTCACCGTCCTCGTCGATCGCCACCGCCCAGACGGTGTGCTCTGGCTCGGGCCGCAGTCGGTCGGGTGCACGCCAGGCGATCTGCGACACCCAGCGGGGGGTCGTACCGAGCATCTCCAGGGCTCGCATCCGCGGGTTGGTCAGCGGGATCCACGCCCGGCCGTCGCGGAAGGCGGACATGTTGTCGGGGAATCCGGGAAGCCCGGCGGTGACGATGTCGACCGCGCCGGAACGTGATCCGCGGAGTGTCACACGATCGACGCGGTGTGCGGCGGTCTCGACGACCATGACCGCCGTGCCGTCCGGGGTCTGCGTGATGCCGTTCGCGAACCAGAGGTCGTCCCGGATCACCGTGACGGTCCCATCGGGTGCGCGGCGCAGCAGACGGCCCGACGGTCGGTTCTCCATCAATGAACCGCGGTGGTGTTCGAAGTCGAATCGTGTCGTGGACTCGGTGAACCAGACCGTGCCGTCGGCGAGGGTGGTCGCGTTGGAGCAGAAGCGCAGCGGGCGATCGTCGACGAATCGGGTCAGGGTGGTCAGCTCGCCGGTGGTGAGGTCGAGGTGAAGCAGTCCGAGGTGTGCGTCGCACACGAGAAGCGTGTCGTCGGAACGGTGTTCGAGGCCGAGGGGTCGGCCACCTGTCGATGCGACCGTGGACACCGCATGACTCGCGGGATCGATGCGCAGGATCGTGCCACCCTCGACGCCGCACAGCAGGAAGCCGCTCGCGTCGACGACGACGTCCTCGGCGAAGCCCGCCGGCAGGTCGATGACCCTCGACGGTGGAAGCGATGGGGATGCGGTGGACACCGGTGCGGGGGTCGGGCGACGACGCATCGGGTCGAGCGGGGGCGCGGGCACCGGGCGGTCCGCGGGCAGCAGGGGCCGACCGTTCTCGCGGAGTATCCGGGTCGCGGTCACGGTGTGGATGCAAGGCTCGCGCCCAGCGAACACGTCGTCGGTGGCGACGGTCTCGAGTGCGGTCCGGGCGGAATGCGCGTCGCGGGCCTCGACCACCACGACGTCGCCGAGCACAGACGACCCGTGACGACCGTCGGTGAGGTGGACACGCGCCGCGCGGACACCCGGAGCCGCGTGCAGTGCGGGGACGACCCGGTCGACGAGACTCGAGCGCACTGCTGCGGCGTCGTGGGGTGTGTGGGCTGTCACGAGGATTGCGCGTCCGGCGACCCTCGCCTCCGATGTGGTCGTCAGGACATCCCCGCGGGAGGTCACCTGACCGGCCATCGGCACGCGGGTCTCGTGCGGGCCACGGGAGAGGTCGCCGGGATCCAGCCCGACACGCGACGGCGCGACGACCTCGACCAGGACCAGTCCGCCCTCGAGGTGGTGGACGGCCACCTCGTCGGCGTCGGCGATGCGGGCGATCCGCTGGGCATAGGCCTCCACCCACCAGTCGGCTGTCCGTACCTCGCCGACCCACCACTCGAGTGCGATGGCGCCGGAGGCGGACCGCAGTGCCGGGCGCCACGGGTACTGCACTCGGTGTCCTCCTCGCGATGGGCCGCTGACGAGTCTAGGTTCGCGACAGCCCACCGGACCCTGTCGACCCCGCCGGCCGAGTCAGGTCTGACGCGGGAGCACCTCGGCGACGAATCGGTCGACGAAGGCCCCCGCGTCGCCGCCCGCCGGGACGATGACGAACTTGCTGACGCCGGCGGCGACGTGGTCGTCGATCATCCGGTGCAGGGCGGGCCAGCCGGTGGCGACGAGTTCGCGGGGGTCGACCTCCGGTCGCTGGGTCCCGATTCGCCGCATCACCTCGTCGGGTCGGGCTCCGTCGGTGACCAGGAGGGTCATCCCGAAGTGGTCGTCGTCGACGGTCCGACCCGCCGCTGTCGCCGCGTCACGGATGGCCGCGATACCGGCCTCGACCTCGGCGGCGGTCAGGAAGCTCCCCAGCCACCCGTCTCCCAGCGCCCCGATCCGCCGGAATGCCGCCGGCGCCCGTCCGCCCAGCCAGATGTCGAGCGAGCCGGTGGCACCCTGCCGAAGATCGTCGTCGTCGAGGGAGGCCCGGAGTCGCCGCAGCGACTCGTCGAACACGTCGCCGCGCCGGCCCTCGACGGGGAAGAGATCACGCTCTCGGGCATTCGCCGGCTGCAGGCCGAAGACGGGCAACACACGCCGCGGGGCCAGCTGGGACAGCGAGATCAGCTGCTTCGCCAGCAGAACAGGATTGCGCCCCGGAAGGATCGCCACCGAGGTCCCGACCTTCATCCGCGTCGTGCGTGCAGCCGCGAACGCCATGCCGACGAACGGGTCGACGGCAGGCGAATAGACCAGCTCGGAGAACCACAGCGAATCGACGCCGTCCGCCTCGAGGCGGTCGATGAACCCGGGGAGGTCGGTGGGGGGAACGTCGCCACCGACCCCGATGCCGAAACGAATGCTCACCGTCTCTGCCTACACCTCGTCGCGGGGCTGGGGGACGCGGCGCCGGGAGTCGTCGATCCCGATCAACGCCTCGGGGACCAGTCGCCCGTCGTCGACGCCGAAGATGCTCTCGAACACGCTCAGCAGCCGCGCGCCCCGCACCCCGACGTCGAGCTCCTCCCGGAGTTCCCGGTCGAGTGCCCCCAGGGCGGTCTCACCGAACTCGATCCCCCCGCAGACCGGTCGGACGCGCGGGTCGTCGGAGTCCAGGCCGTGTCCGGTCACCAGCAGAGCGCCGTCGGAGCGGCGGACCAGGGCCAGCGCGATCGGCCGGATGGCGGCGACGGTCATACCGCGAGATCATCGACGGCCCATCACTGCACAGATGCACGGCTATCGTCGCAGGATGCGTACGCCCGTATCCGTGGCGACGGTTGTCGCCACGCTCGCACTGATCGCGTCGGCGACGGGATGCTCCTCCCCGGCCGGGGATCGGCCACTGGTCGGGATGACGCCGTCGACGGCTGTCGCCACCACGAGCGCTCGCAACTGGACCTGTCCTCCGACGGTCGACGACCCCGCCTGGCCGGAGGCCACCCGTACTGCGCCCGGCGTCCTCGCTCCCGACACGCCGGACATCGTCGTGGAGTGCAGTTACCGACTGGCTGCGTCGGATGGCCGGTCCGAACTGTTCGGCCCCTCCGTGCGATACACGGGCGCACCGATGCGCGAACTGCTCACGACCTTCGCCACCGCGACGTCGCCCGATCCTGGGATGAGCTGCCCCAGCATGGCGGGACGGCCCAGGTATGTCACGAAGTACACCCTCTTCTACGCCGACGGCGGGTCGGCGCTCGTCACGCTCAGCGGCTCGTGCCCACCCGTCTTGTCGAACACCACCCTCACACTGCAGCCCACCCAGCCCCCGTCGTCCGCGAGCACGCCGTAGACGCCAGGAGTCGGGCCGCCGCGCAGGGGATGCGGCCGGCAGTTGGTCAGCTCCCCAGCCCCGGGACGATGTCGTCGAGGCGGAAGGTGACGGGCTGGTCGAGTTGCTCGTAGGTGCACGAACGAGGATCACGGTCGGGACGCCACCGGTTGAACTGGGCGGTGTGGCGGAAGCGCTCACCCTCCATGTGGTCGTAGCGCACCTCGACGACACGCTCCGGACGCAGCGGCACGAACGACAGGTCCTTGCCCGCGTTCCACCGCGACCCGGCGTTGCGGCTCGGCGTCTGTCCGCCGGCCTCGGTGGCCGCCCAGTTCCACGGGTGGTCCTCGAAGTCCGTCACGAGCGGTTGGAGCTCCTCGAACAGGCTGCGGCGCTTGGCCATCGGGAAGGCGCCGATCACCCCGACCGACGCCAGCGAACCCGAGTCCGTGTAGAGCCCGAGCATGAGCGACCCGATCGCGTCGGGTCCGCTCTTGTGCACGCGGTACCCGGCGACGACGCAGTCGGCGGTTCGTTCGTGCTTCACCTTGAACATCACGCGCTTGTCGGGTTGGTACGTCACGTCGAAGGGTTTGGCGATCACCCCGTCGAGACCGGCGCCCTCGAAGTCGGAGAACCATGTCCGGGCGACGTCGGCATCGGTGGTGGCCGGGGTGACGTGGAAGGTCGGGCCCACCCCGGCGAGGGCCTCGACGAGCGCGGCACGACGTTCGGTGAACGGTCGCGAGGTGTAGTCCTCGTCGTCCAGCGAGAGCAGGTCGAACGCGATGAACGCCGCGGGCGTCGCCGACGACAGCATCCGGACCCGGGAGTCGGCGGGATGGATGCGCTGTTGCAGCGCCTCGAAGTCGAGCCCGTGGTCGGTGGCGACGACGATCTCGCCGTCGATGACGCACCGGGTCGGCAGTTCCGCGGCGGCCGCGGCGACGACCTCGGGGAAGTACCGCGTCAACGGACGCTCGTTGCGGCTGCCGAGTTCGACCTCGTCGCCGTCGCGGAAGCAGATGCTGCGGAATCCGTCCCACTTCGGCTCGTACGAAGCATCCGCGGGCATCGTCTTCACCGGCTTGGCCAGCATCGGTGAGATCGGCGGCATCACAGGGAGGTCCACCCGGTCATTGTGTCGCACCCGGGTCCGAAGCAGTGCCGACTCGGGTCGTCTCCCGATAGCGTGTGCGCATGGCCAAAGCCCCGGCGACCACGGTGACGGTCGGTGACCGTGAGGTCCGGGTGTCGAGCCCGGACCGCGTCGTCTTCGACGCCACCGATTCGACCCCCGAGGTCACGAAACTGCAGGTGTGTGAGTACTTCGCGACGATGGGCGACGCGCTCATGGGTGCGATCGGGAACAGGCCGGTGGCGATGGAGCGCTGGCCGAGCGGGTGGCGCGAGGGCATGCGGCTCGCCACCAGCACGCAGGATCGCGAGGCCGACGGCTTCTATCAGAAGCGGCTGCCGAAGGGTGCGCCCGACTGGCTCGAGACCGTCCGCGTGCACACGCCGAACGGCCGTCCCATCGACGAACTCTGCCCGCATGAGCCGGCGGCGGCGGTGTGGGCCGCGCAGATGGGCACCTTGACGTTCCATCCGTGGCCGGTCACCCGTGCTGACGTCGACCACCCCGACGAGCTGCGCATCGACATCGACCCGCAGCCGGGCACCACGTTCACCGACGCGCGCCGGGTTGCGTTGGTGGCGCGGGAACTGTTGGAGGAGCTGGGACTTCGCGGATATCCGAAGACGAGCGGCAATCGCGGCATCCACGTCTACGTGCGTATCGCGCCGCGGTGGTCGTTCGAGGATCTGCGGCACGCGGCCATCGGGTTCGGCCGGGAGCTGGAGCGCCGGGACGACAGCGTGACCACCGCCTGGTGGAAGGAGGAGCGGGGTTCGCGACTGTTCATCGACTACAACCAGAACAACCGCGACCGCACCATCGCGAGCGCGTGGAGTGTGCGGCCCCGTCCCGGCGCTCCTGTCTCGACGCCGATGACCTGGGACCTCCTCGCGGAGACCTCGGATCCCGCCGCGTACAACGTCTTCACGGTGCCCGACCACTTCGCCGACGGCGATCCGTGGGCGGACATGAACGACACCGCGCACGAACTGGATCCGCTGCTGGAACTGTGGGAGACCCTTCCCGGTGGGGAGCTGAACTTCCCACCGGACTATCCGAAGATGCCCGGTGAACCTCCTCGCGTGCAGCCGTCGAAGAAGGTGGCCGAGCACTGGGACGACGACGGCAATCGCATCGACAGCTGACGGTTCACGTCGGTTTTTGCAGATTTCTCATGTGCTGTGAGTGATGCGCAATTGCATGTAAAATTTCTGATGTTGTCCGTTATTCACTCAAATAAAGTGTAAGTTCAGAGCCTTCTCGGGGGATCGTCATCGGATGATCGGAGAAGGCAATGCAGATGTCATCGCGCATCGCACAATGGTTGTTCCATCGGTCGGCACGGCTGGTAGTGGCTGTCACGCTGGCCATCTCGCTGGTGGCGGGGATTCACGGCATCACCACGACGCATGAGATCCGTACGGAATTCCGTACAGCTGCGTCGATATCCGTGAACAAACGAACGGTGGGAATTTCGGACAATGATCTCTATTTCTCCTATTCCGATCCGACGGTCGTCGCCAAGCACTTGAGCACCATCGCCGCTCTCGGCGTCAAGACGGTTCGTCTGGCTGTGCCCTGGGCTGCCTACGAGCCCGCCGACGGCGTCTATTCGTGGGCGCCCCTCGACGCGGTCGTGTCGGCGGCGGCGTCGCAGGGTCTCGGGGTGCTGGGGGTCGTCAACACCACGCCGGCGTGGGCGCGCGCCGCGAACACGTCGCTCTACGCCCCGCCGACGAACCCCGCCGATCTGGGGTCGTTCATGGGAGTCCTCGCCAAGCGCTATGTCTCGAAGATGACGGCCTTCGAGGTGTGGAACGAGCCCAACGCGGCGACCTCGTATTCGCCTGCACCCGACCCCGTCGGCTACACGGCCTTGCTCAAGGCGGCGTATCCGGCGATCAAGAAGGCCCAGCCGAGCGCCACGGTGATCGGCGGGGTCCTGGGGTCGACCATCACGTGGGGGAGTTGGACGCTCAATCCCGTCGACTTCGTGCAGCAGATGTACGCGGCCGGCGCGAAGGGATCGTTCACGGCCCTGTCGTTCCACCCGTACCAGTACTCGACGAAGTTCTCACAGGGTGCCTCGCTGGCGAACTCGCCCCTGAACCAGGTGACCGCGATCCGGAACCTGATGGTGTCCAACGGCGACGGCACGAAGAAGATCTGGGCGACCGAGTACGGCCTTCCCACCAACCAGGTCTCGGCCGCGCAGCAGTCGGACTACATCGACGACTTCCTGTCCACCTGGAGAACCCTCTCCTACGCCGGACCCGCCTACGTCTACACCCTCGTCGATCGCAACTCCGCCGACACCTCGGATCCGGAGAGCACGTTCGGCATCTACCAGGACAACTGGACGCCGAAACCGGCCGCAGCAGTGGTCGGGGCCGCGGCAACGAGCTGAGTTAGTACAGCGAAATCTGTACTATCGCCCCGTGGCGACCGCGGCGGCGACAGCAGACCAGGCACTCATCCGGTTCGGACATGCACTCTCGGACGGGACTCGATTGCAGATCCTGCTGCGCTTGCGGGAGGCCGGTGCACACCCGTCGGCTCTCGCCGACGCCATCGGCGTCTCGCGGCAGATCCTGTCCAACCACCTGGCGTGTCTGCGTGGGTGCGGCCTCGTCGTGGCCGTCCCCGAGGGCCGCAGGGTGCGTTACGAGCTCGCCGACGAGCGCATCGCCCGGGCTCTGGACGACCTCCGTGGTCTCGTTCTCGCCGTCGACCCCGCATGCTGTGCGGCCGCGGCCGTCGACGGCTGCTGCTGCTGGCCACCGGCACGCTGACCGCCGACCGCCGGGGTGTCCTGCGGGGACGGATCCGGTGGTTCGTCGCGGCGACCATCTCCTACAACGTGATCGAGGCGGCGGTGGCACTCACGGAGGGGCGCCGGGTGTCGTCGGGCGCGTTGATCGGGTTCGGTCTGGACTCGACCATCGAGGTCGCCTCCGCGGCCGCGGTCGCCTGGCAGTTCTCGGCGACGGACCCGGAACGGCGCGAGAAGGTGGCGCTCCGGATCATCGCCGGATCGTTCTTCGCGCTGGCCCTCTACGTGACGGTTGACGCGCTCCGTGCACTGGTGGGCGCACGGGAGGCCGAGCACAGCGTGATCGGCATCGCCCTCGCCGCCGCGAGCCTCGTCGTGATGCCGATCCTGTCGTGGGCGCAGCGCAGGGCCGGCAGAGAGCTGGGTTCGGCGTCGGCCGTGGCGGATTCGCGACAGACGCTGCTGTGCACCTACCTGTCGGCCGTGCTTCTCGTGGGGCTGCTGCTCAGTGCGACGGTCGGTTGGTGGTGGGCTGATCCGCTCGCGGCCCTCCTCATCGCTGCGATCGCCGTCCGAGAGGGTGTGAGTGCCTGGCACGGCGAGACGTGTTGCGCACCGATGCCCGGGCGGCCTGCCGACGACGCGTGTCCGTCCGACAGCTGCTGTCCCTGATCGGGTGCGCCTACGGTGAGAGGACACGTCCTCGGCGGTGGGAGTTCTCGTGACCTGGTTCCGCAACGCACTCCGTGGCGTCCTCGGCGGGTTCCTGATCTTCGCCGGGACCGCTCATCTGACGTTCGCACGCGACGAGTTCGACGCGCAGGTCCCCGGCTGGGTCCCGCTCGACACCGGGTTCGTCGTGGTCGCGTCGGGGATCGTCGAGATCGTTCTCGGCCTCGCGCTCCTGCTGCTGTACCGCCACACGGTCATCGTGGGGTGGGTCGTCGCGGCGTTCTTCGTCGCCGTGTTCCCCGGCAACATCGCCCAGTACGTCGACCACCGGGACGCGTTCGGTCTCGACACCGACAGTGCTCGACTCATCCGGCTGTTCTTCCAACCGCTGCTCGTCGCGTGGGCGCTGTGGTGCACCGGTGCCTGGGCCGCGGTGCGGCACCGACGGGCCGCCGTCACCGATTCCGTGTGAGGCATCGCCGCCTGACTCGCGACGAGAAAAGACCCGGACCGGGGATCCGGGTGCCGGCCGACGAGTCCCTCAGCTCAGCAGACGAGCGAGGTCCTCGTCCCAGCGCTCCATGCGGACGCGGTCGCAGCGGGTGGTGATCAGCGCCCGCAGGGCCAGGTAGATCGCGATGACGAGGCCGACGAGGACCACGGCGACGGCCACACCCGTGACACCCGAGTCGGCGCGGAGCGGGACCGGAGGCGTCGGCTCACCGAGCTCGTCGACCGTGAGCAGGAGCTTGCTCCCGGCCTCCGTGCCCGGCGGGACGGTGATCCGCCCGGTGTGCGGACGACCCTCGAAAGTCCAATGGGCCACGACGGTGTTGACGTCGTCCCGGCCGAGGGTCGTGGCGATCGGTGTGACCGGTGGCGCTGCGGTGTCGGTGGTCGCGTTGACCATCGTGATGACCGGCGGGGGCGCCTCGTCCTGGGACGCCCAGATGACGATGCCGGGCACGATCGCCAGCGGCAGCATCAGCAGGCCGACGAACCCGAGCAGCAGCTGGAGTCGGCGTTCGCGGATGTCGATGTCGCGCTCGAGGGGATGTCGACGAACCCGGTCCGTCCGTGCGACGGACCGACGGGGGTGCACCCTCCGCGTGGGCGGACGCTGATCGCCGGACATGGGCTCGCTCTCCTCGGGAACCGCAGGTGACGCTGTCTCCTGTCGAGGGTAAGCGATGTCTGGTTCGCGCATGCGGTGTCCGGGGGAGCCGGCCCTCACGCGACGTGTCGTGCCGCGGTCGCCACGAGGTCGTCGAGGGCGTCGGCGGCTCGTCGGGCCGAGCCGTCGGCGTTCATCGCCGCGGCGACGCCGTGTACACGGTCCCGCATCGTGATCGCTCGGTCGACGGCGTCGCGGAGGGTCTCCGCGGTGAGCGATCGCGGGACGAGACGGACGCCGACACCGGCGGCCTCGACGCGGACGGCGACGTCGCGCTGGTCGCGCCCGAACGGGACGACGACGAGCGGCACCCCGCGGGCGAGCGCCTTCTGTGTGATGCCCAGGCCGCCGTGGGTGATCGCCACGCGCGCGGTCGCGAGGATCTGATCGTGTGGGAGCAGGCGTGCCACGGTTGCCCGTGGGCGGGTCGTGAACGCGGCGGGGTCGTGGGCGCCGGTGGTGACGACGGTGTGCAGAGCGGTGTCGGCGAGGGCGTCGAGCGTGGTGTGGGCGAGCGCGGCGTCGGCCTGCACCTCGGTGGAGCACGTCACCAGCGCGATCGGCTCGGTGATCTCCGCGATCCGGGGATCGGGGTCGGCCGGTGGCCCCCACAGTGACGGACCGACCGTGACGACCGACGACGGCCACGTCGACGACGGATGTTGCAGCGGTGGTCCGCAGAGGCTGATGACCAGCGGCGCGCCGCGGACGATGTCCTCGGTGTGGCCGACCGGCGGCAGACCGCGGCGGTCGCGCAGGTCGTTCAGCGGCCGGAGGAACGTGCGGTCCCAGACGCCCCGCGCGACGGCACCGAGGGCGGCGTCGCGTGCGCGCCACACACGACCGGATCGCACGCGCAGGCCGAGCCCCGGCGGCGGTCCGTCGCCGCTCAGAGGCAGGAACGTCGGACTCCACATCGCCCACGGCAGGCCCGACGCCTCGGCGGCGAGATGCGCACCCGTCGCGGACACGTCGGCCATCACCAGGTCGGGAGAGTGCCGCGCGATGAGGTGGGAGAAGTGGTCGAACTCGGCGTCGGCGCGTGCGACCAGTCGGTCGGTCAGCGCACGGATGCCGCGGCCGGTGCCGTCGTGCTGGTCCCCGGGCGCCGTGTTCTTCAGCACCGGCGGCAGCGGCGACGCGTCGAGGCCGAGGTTCCAGAGCATCGGGACCTCGTCGGTGATCGTGGCGATGTGGACGTCGTGGCCACGGGCGCGCAGGGTGAGGGCCGTCTCGACGATCGGGTACAGCAATCCCCGCGCGGGCGACGTCATCGCCAGGATGCGCGTCACCGGGCACCTCCCACCGGGCAGGCGGTCGCGGTCGCGGCGCGGTTGCGCACGGCGCGTACAAAAGTGGGGTCGTCGCGCAGCGCCCAGTCCCGACCGACGAACGTGTGGCAGGCGCTCGCGTCGCCCGTGGTCGCGAGCAGGAACGCGGTCGCCGCGCCGGCGAAGGGGACGGTGCGCACAGGGTCGACGGTGATCAGGTGGGGTGCGCCGCGCGCGACGGCGAACCAGGCGGGTCCGTCGATGCGGTCCTGCACGAGCACGCCGATCGGATCCGGGCGCGATGTCCGGTCGGCGTCACCGGTCACGGTGAACGTCGGGACGTCGACGCCGGCGGTCACCGTGTAGACGTCGGGCTGGAGGGCGAGGACCGCGGTGAGCCGTGTCCCGCGGGGGAGCGTCAGATCGGCCGGGGTCGGCACGCCGCGACGGGACGCCCCGTCGAGTCCGGCGGCCTCGATCGCCTTCGTCGCGCCCGCGGAATGTCCGGCCAGGATGACCGACCGGGTGTCGATGCGCCCGAACATCGGTGAGCGCGGGTCGCGGCCCGCGGCGAGTGCCCGGCGGACGCCGTAGGACGGGCTCCCCGGGAGGATCTCCTGCCGGATCGTCGCGATCGCCACGACGAATCCGTAGCCGGCCCAGTGGCGGGCCAGCGCGGCGAAGTACCCGGGATTGGCGCCGTCACCGGGCACGAACACCACGAGTGGTCGAGGGCCGGGTGCCGTTGTCGGATACCAGAAGTCGATGCTGTTCGACGGACCGCCGATGACCGGTTGCGTGGTCGTGCACTGCAGCGCGGTGCGCGCACCCTGCCGTCGCGCGTCCGCGTTCTGCTCCGCAGCGCTCGGGCCGGCGCACGGGACGATCCGCGCGGTCGACGCGACGGCGAACGGCCCCGGGGCGGCGAGATCATCGCGTGCGACGCCGGGCGGTGTGGCGTCGGCGGGCGCCGTCACCAGACCGAGGCACACGAGGACGACGAGCGTGGCGACGACGATCGAGCGCGACATGGCATTCCTCGAACCGGACGTTCATTGACGTGAACAGACGGTGGGAAGGATAGGGCGACCGTGCGGTCGCTGCAGCGCGAGAGCATCTGCTCTCAGCGAACCCGGGCTTGCTTACTCCGTTAGCGTGTAATCATCTAATCACGCAACGAAGGAGCAATCATGACCAGACAACCGAGTCGCGGCGGAGGACGTCGCGGTGGGTGGCAGCAGGCCGAACTCCCCGACGCGGGTGACGCCTCCGCGTGGTTCGTCGGTCGCCTCCCCGACGACTGGTTCGACGGCGCCCCCGAGGTCGTCGTCGACCGCGACGAGATCACCGTGGTGGGCACGCTGACCGCCCCCGACGCCGACGGTGACGGCACCGCGGCAGCCCAGGGCCGAGCGTCGCGGTTCCGTGAGGACACACGCGCGCAGCGCATGACCATCGCCGACGAGGCACAGGCGCGCTACGGGCGCACGGTGTCGTGGGGTGTGCGGATCGATGATCGACGAATCATGTTCACGCACCTCGCCGTTCCGGTGATGACACGGCTCCGTCAGTCCGAGCGGCAGGTCCTCGACACGCTCGTCGACGCGGGTGTCGCGCGATCGCGCGCCGACGCGGTGGCGTGGTCGGTCAAGCTGGTCGGTGAACACACCGAGGCCTGGCTGGCGGAACTGCGGGAGGCGATGGACTCCGTGGACACCCTGCGTGCCCAGGGGCCGCAGATCTGACATCGCCGTCTCAGCGGTCCCGGGCGTCGTCGTCGGCGAGTGCGGCCAGCACCGCGCGGGTACGGCGGTCCCGACGAGTCCGCAGCGACTCGTAGACGTCCTCGCCCGTCCCGTAGGTGGACTCGACGGCGTCGACGAGACGTTCCATCGACGCGGGATCGGTGGCCGGGACGCCGGGTTCGATACCACCGGTCTGCGCGCCGACGCCGGCCAGCAGATGGCGGATCCCGCCCGGGCCTCCGCCGAGGACATTGCCCTCGAACAGCCCGATGGTCGCCCACCGCAGGCCCAGCGAGTTCTGCAGGATGGTGTCGAGGTCCGCGGGAGACACCACGCCCTGCTGGACGAGGTACCGCGCCTCGCGGGAGATGGCTGCCTGCAACCGGTTCGCGACGAAGCCGGGCATCTCCGTGGCGACGACGACGGGCTCGCGACCCAGCCCCCGGTAGAGCTCGACGGCGCGCTCGGTGGTGGACGCGACCGTGCGAGACCCGGGGAGGACCTCGACGAGCGGCATGAGTTCGGGCGGGTTGAACGGATGGCCGACGATCAGCCGTGCTGCGACGTCGTCGTCGAGGTCGGCGGCGATCTCGGATGCGGTGATCGACGAACTCGACGTCGCGAGGACGGCGTTCGCGGGGGCGGCCGCGCCGATCTCCGTGAACAGTTGCTGTTTGACCGGCAGCCGCTCGGGGCCGTTCTCCTGGACGATGTCCGCGTCGTGGACGCCTTCGGCGAGATCGGCGGTGGCCCGGACGTTCTCGTCGTCGCCGAACGCGGCGGTGACGATGTCGTGGAGATCGGGTCGGGGGTCGGTGATCGTGACGGTCCAGCCGTGGTCGCGGGCGAGTCGCGCCCACGAGATCCCGATGACGCCGGCACCGACGATCGCCACCGCGGTCATGACGCCACCCCCACGAGGCCGGTGAACGCACTGCCGGGAACCGTTGCGAGCACGTGCTCCTCGGGTGCGCCCGCACGGATCGGGACGGCGCGCACGGAGCCGTCGAGCGCGGTCACGTAGGCGACACCGGAGTCGATGTCGACGGCGAGCCCGATCGCCTCGGCGAAATCCTTCGCCAGGATCGTCGGTTCGACACCGAACTCACCGACGGCCGGAACGGGTGCGCAGTTCAAGGTGTTGCCGAACGGTGGAGCGCCGCGGTCGGTCCAGTAGAGGACCGACGACGTGTCGTCGAACCACAGGTCGATCGGCTCGGGGAGCTCCGACCACACCGTCTCGATGTCGGTGCGGGTCTCGGCGGTCTCCCCGGTGGGGATGTCGAGGCCGGCCCGGAAGATCCGTCCCGCATCGCCCTTGGCCGGGCCCTTCTGCGTCCAGTACAGGTGCCGCGATGTGGTGTCGACGGCGATCCCGACGCACTGGTCGCCGATGTCGACGAGACCGGTCTCCGGGTCCCGGGGGCGGACCACCAGATCGGTGACGTCGTTGCCGTCGACGGCAGCGCGCATGACGCGGCCGCCCTCGCGGTCGCACCAGTACAGGTGGCCGTCGGCGAGATCGAGCTGCTTGCCGGTGGTGATCGCACCGTCGGTCAGGACCGTGGTGATGTCGGAGCCGTCGGTGCGCGCAGAGCGGAGACCGCCGTTGCGGTCGGTGAAGTCGGCGCCGCCGTCCCCGCGCCGCGGGCGGCCCATGAGGGTCCACCAGATGCGGTCGGTGGTGGGGTCGCGGACGATCCCGTCCGGTGCCGAACCGGTCTCGGGGACGACGGTGCTCACCGTGCCGTCGAGGTCGATCCGACGGATGGCGCCGCCGGCGATGTCGAGGACGAGCAGATGATCGAACACGATGCGCTCCTCTCAGGCGGCGTCGGCGTTGTTGAGCAGCGCGCTCGGTGCGCGCAGCACGGAGTCGGACGCGACCGCACGGCGTCGTGCCGCCTCCACTCCGCCCAGTGTCGCGGTGATGCCGACGAGCCGGGCCGCGTGGTGACCGATCTCCGACTCGTAGGTCATGCCGATGCCGCCGTGGAGCTGCACGATCTCCTCGGCCACGCCGATCGCGGCGTCACACACGAAGACGAACGCGTCGTCGGCGGTGGACACGAGGACACCGACGTCGGCGGCGCCGTTCGCGACGGCTTCCGCGGTCGCGGTGGCGTACAGCGCCATCGACCGTGCCAGTTCGACCTGTGTGTAGAGGTCGGCGGCGCGGTGGACCAGCGCCTGGAACGTCGACAGCGGCACACCGAACTGCTTGCGGGACTTCAGGTACTCGACGGTGAGACGGAGACCGGACTCCATCAGACCGACGGCCTCACCGGTGACGGCGATGCGCGCCTTCGCGAACGCGGTGCGCAGTGCGGTCGCCGCGTCGGCGCTGCCGTCCCCGAGGAGCACACCGGGGGTGTCGGTGAACGTCACCTGCGATGCGTGGGTCCAGTCGGCGGTGCGGCCGTCGGACCGGCTGACGCCTGCCGCCGACGCCTCGACGAGTGCGACCTGGGTGCGGCCCCCGCCGTCGGCGACGGTGACGAGGAGGTGCGACGCCTGGTCGGCGTGCACGACAGGTGCTTTCACACCGGTGACGGTGACGGTGCCGTCGTCGGCGGCCGTCGCGGTGGCCGACGGGGTGGCGTCCCATGCGCGACCGGGCTCGGCGTGCGCGACCGCGACGATCGTCTCGCCGGCGGCGAGGGCTCCGAGCAGTTCCTTCGCCTGCGTCGGGGTGCCGAGGTCGGTGATGATCCAGCCGGGGAGGGCGACACCGTCGAGGAGGGGTTCGGTCGCGGCGTGACGCCCGATGGCCTGCAGGCTCGCGTAGAGCTCCACCGGTCCGGCTCCGACGCCGCCGTGGTCCTCCGCGATGGTGAGCCCGGTCAGTCCGAGTTCGGTGAGGGTGGACCAGGTGCGGGCGTTCCACCCGAGGTCCGACGACGTCGCGTTCGCGCGGCCGCCCATGGTGTAGTCGCGGCCGACGGCGGAGTCGACGGTCTCGAAGAGGAGTTGCTGGTCGTCGTTCAGGTCGAGGTTCATGTGTTCTTCTCCTACGTCCGTGTCGCTCAGAGTCCGAGGATCGTCTTGGCGATGACGCCACGCTGGATCTCGTTGGAGCCGCCGAAGATCGACAGCTTGCGCAAGTTGAGGTACTGCGCGGCGGAGGCGGTCGCTGCCGCGTCGGCGGCGAGTTCGCCGTCGGCGGAGACCATCGCCCCGTCGGAGCCGGCGCCCGACATCCGCAGACGCGTCAGCGCCTGCAGGGTCTGGGTGCCCTCCATCTTCAACAGCGACGAGACGGGGCTCGCCTGGCCGTTCTCGGATGCGCCGGTGACACGCAACTGTGTCGCCTCCAGCGCCAGGAGACGCGTCTTCAGCGAGTGCATCGACCCCCGGAACGCGGCGTCGTCGGCGAGAGTGCCGGACCCCGTGTCGGTCTCGGAGGAAGCGGCCGCCAGGTCGGCGTAGATCCGTTGCGAGGTGCCGACCTGCGCGATGCTGTTGCGTTCGTTGCCGAGCAGGAACTTGGCGTAGGTCCAGCCCTTGTTCTCCTCACCGACGAGGTTCTCGGCGGGGACGACGACGTCGTCGAAGAAGAACTCGTTGACCTCGGCGCTGCCGTCGATCAGACGGATCG
This sequence comes from Williamsia sp. SKLECPSW1, assembly GCF_054332755.1. Classification (NCBI taxonomy): domain Bacteria; kingdom Bacillati; phylum Actinomycetota; class Actinomycetes; order Mycobacteriales; family Nocardiaceae; genus Williamsia; species Williamsia sp. SKLECPSW1. The sequence goes on from NZ_JBTGLI010000001.1 coordinate 2,007,840, forward strand.
GGCGGCGCTCGATCCCCGGGGTCGTGAGGTCGAGCAGGAGGAACGAGATCCCCTGCTGCTTGCGGGGCGCGTCGGGGTTCGTCCGTGCGAGCACGAACATCCAGTCGCCGTACTGCCCCAATGTCGTCCAGGTCTTCTGGCCGTTGAGGACGTAGTGGTCACCGTCGCGCCGCGCGGTGGTCTTCAGTGACGCGAGGTCGGAGCCGGCCTCGGGTTCGGAGAATCCCTGCGACCACCAGATGTCGAGGTTCGCCGTCGCGGGCAGGAACTTCTCCTTCTGCTCCTGCGAACCGAACTCGGCGATGATGGGGCCGACCATCGAGACGTTGAACGCGAGCGGCTGTGGCACGGCGGCGCGTTGGAGCTCCGAGCCGTAGATGTGCGACTGCGTCGCGCTCCAGTCCTTGCCACCCCACTCGGCGGGCCAGTGCGGGACGGCGAGGCCGTGGCGGTTGAGGATCCGCTGGCTGGTGACGATGTCGTCGTGGGTGGTCTGGTTCAGCGCGCTGCGTCGGCGGATGTCGGCGGGGATCTCCCCGACGAACACCTCGCGCAGGCTGTCGCGGAACTCGATGTCGGCACTCGAGAGTTCGAGGTCCATGGTTCTCTCCCTTGGTCGTTCGGGTGGAGTGGGCGGTGCGATCCGGCGGCGGTCTCAGGCCGGGGCGCGGACGCTGCCCAGCACCTCGTCGGTGCTGGCTCCGGCGCGCTCGGCGTGACGGCGGTAGCTCGTCGGGGTGGCCGAGAAGTGCAGCGGGTTCGCGATCACTCGGATGGTCCCCTCGGTCGGGTGCTCGACCTCGGTGATGAGGTCCATCTCGCGGACGTACGGGTCGTTCGGGAGGTCCGCGATGTCGACGACGACGCCGTACGGCATGTCGTTGGCGGTGAGGTACTCCTCCCACTCCGCGGTGGTCTTGCTCTCCGAGTGCGCGAGGACCTTCTCGATCCCGGCGGTGAAGACGGCGCGGTCGATGGTCGGGGAGTCCCAGGCCGGATCGGCCGCGTCCTCGTCGAGTCCGGCGCCGACGAGCAGTTTGCGGACCGCCTCGTTGGTGTACGGAACGGCGGCGATCGCGCCACCGTCCTTGGTGCGCATGGCGGCGTGGGCGCCGGTGAGGCTCAACGGGTTGCCCACATCGCCGGCGGCGGGGACGAACACGTCGCCGGCCATGTGCTCGACCAGGTTCACCGCGATCATCGCGTCGGCCATCGCGAGTGCGACGTGCTGACCCTCGCCGGTGCGCTGCTGGTGGTAGAGCGCGGCCAGGATGCCGTTGAGCAGGTAGAGCGCAGCGGTCTTGTCGGCGATGAAGGTCGGCATGAACTGCAGCGAGTCGCCGGCGCGGTCCTGGAGGCTCACCAGACCGGACACCGCCTGGATGACCTCGTCGTAGGCGGGGCGGTTGCCCTGCGAGGACTGCGGTGCGAACCCCTGTGCGTGCGCGTAGATCAGGTGCGGGAAGCGGTCGTGCACGGCGTCGTAGTCGAGGCCGAGACGTGCCAGGGCGCCCGCCCGCATGTTGGTGACCAGGACGTCCGCGTCGGCGAGGATCGCGAACAGGTCGGCGAGGCCCTCGGAGTCCTTGAGGTTGAGGGCGACGCTGCGCTTGTTGCGATTGACCTGCATGTAGAGCGGCGCCATGCCGGGATTGCGCCCGGTGTTGGCCGGCGAGGTGCGGGCGGTGTCGAAGGGTGGCTCGATGCGGATGACGTCGGCACCGAAGTCGCCGAGGATCTGGGTCGCGTACGGGCCCATGACAACCGTCGAGATGTCGACCACGGTCACCCCGGCGAGCGGCCCGGTGGCCTCGGTGGGGGTGTTCTGCTGCACGGTCATGTGCGCTCCTTCGTCCGGTCGTGTTCTGTCGCTGTCTCCGACGCTAGGTCGTTACCGCAGGTAAAGGAATGTCCGATGGCCTCAGGCTGGTGTGTCCACGGCGATAACACCGGGCGTAGCGTGTGACCGGTGGAGATGCACCACCTGCGTTACTTCCTCGCCGTCGCGCGGGAACTGAACTTCACCCGGGCGGCGAAGTCGTTGAACATGTCGGTGCCACCGCTGAGTCAGCGGATCCGGACCTTGGAGCGCGAACTCGGCACTCCACTCTTCGACCGGTCCACCCACCACACCCGACTGACGGCGGCCGGAGAGTCGCTGCTTCCGTTGGCGACATCGGTGGTGTCGGATTTCGACGCGATCCCGCGGCTCATCGGGCAGGGTGCCGTTCGCGAGCAGGTCCGGCTGGCGGTCCCGGACGTCCTCAACCCCCGCCACCGACGAGCGCTCGGCGACGCGATCCGCGACCTGGAGTCGCAGTGGGCCATCACCCTGCGACAGATGCCGTCGCTGGACATGGAGTCCGCGCTCCTGAGCTCGTCGATCGACATCGCCATCGCCCACGTCGGGACGACACACCCGACGCTGTCGTCGCGCGTGCTCTACAGCGAGCCCCTCGCGGCCGTCGTCGACGCGTCACGGTTCCCCGAGCGGACGTCGCTGACGACGCGGGATCTGCGTGGCATGCGCTACATCCAGGGTCCGCGTCACTGGGATCTCGGTGCGGGCCGGACCGATCGACTCGCTGCCGCGGGTGCCGTGATCGACACCGACGCCCAGTTCAGCGACATCAGCGGCATGCTCATCTTCCTCCGCAGCACGGCCGCGTTCACCGTCGTGCCGATCGAGTCCGAAGCAGTCGCCTCCCTCGACCGAGACGAGTACGCGGTGCTGCCCGTCGACGACATGCGCGAGACCTTGACCACCTACCTGCTGCGTCGGGCCGCCGACTCCTGGCTCGATCCCGTTGCGGCCGTGCTCGGTACGGCTGACGCGCGTCCGGACTGAGTCAGCCGCGGAGTGATCCGGCGCTCACCGGTCTCGGGGTTTGTCGCGTCGGCGCCACCGATCGCGCAAAAGACTGGCGAGCGGCCGCCGTCGAGGTGGACCTATCGGCCGGTGACGTGCTCGTGTGCGTCGGTGACGACCTCCTGCAGGCGCTCGGTGACGAGGCGGGTGACCGCAGCGGCGGACGGGGCACGCTCGGCGTCGAGCCGTAGGGGTTCACCGATGACGACCACCGGTCGGGAGTGACGCCGGGAGCCTGTCTGTTGCGGATAGGCCAGACCGATCGTGACCAGGACGGGCGTCGCCACCCCGAGATTGCGTGCTCGAACGGCGATGTGGCCCACCCCGCTGCTCATCTTCTGGAGACGCGCGGGATCCCCGGTGTTGCAGGTGCCCTCGGGGAAGATCGCGATCGCGTCGCCGCGCGACATCCGCTCGCCGCACACCTCGAACAGCTGATGGGCGGCGGCCACGGCGGCGCGGACGTCGTGGTCGGAGGGTCGGAACACGGGGATGCCGCCGAGGGCATCGATCTTCGCCCGCTGCTCGGCGTCGGCGAAGAGCTCGTCCTTCGCCAACACCCGCATGTGTCCGATGCGGGCGCGCAGCGGGGAGAGGAACCCTGCCGCTGCGAGGACCAGCGGGTCGCGCTCGCTGACGTGGTTGACCGCGATGAGCATCGGGGTCTCCGACGGGGTCCGCACGATCTGCTCGAGTTGCCGTCGTGCAGCGCCGACGTAGTGGACGCGCGGGCGGTGTCTCCAGGCCAGGAGTGCATACATCGCACGTGCGCGCGCCACGGACTGCTGATGGGTTCGGTAGTGCGCGTAGACGCGGTCGGCCCGGGCGAGTTCGATCTCCACGAACCTACGGTAGCGTAACTTACGCATGCGTAGGTGCGGTTCCTCGCTTGTCCCTGATGGCCGCGGATGATGAAGTCACCCCGTGACGCACACCCCGATCGCCGCCGCGAGATCCGACGCACCGGCATGACGTGGCTCCTCCTGCTCGGCGCGATCGTGGCCGAGGTCGCGGCGACGTTGTCCCTGAAGGGGTCGCAGTCGCACCCGGCGCTCTACGTCGTGGTCGCGGTCGGGTACGCGGCCGCGTTCACCTGCCTGACGATCGTCCTGAAGCGGGGTATGGCGCTCGGCGTCGCATACGGCATCTGGGGTGCGGGCGGCGTCGCCCTCACCGCGATCCTGTCGTGGGGCGTCTTCGGTGAGTCCCTGACGCCGGTGATGATCGTCGGGATCGTGCTCGTCATCGCGGGCGTCCTGCTCGTCGAGACCGGCTCGACAGAAGAGTCGCCGTCGTGACCGCCTACCTGTTCCTGATCCTGGCGATCGTGTCCGAGGTGCTCGGCACGCTGTCGCTGCGGGCGGCCGCCACCGGGCGCCGGATGTTCTACCTCGGCGTCGCCGTCGGGTACGTCGTCTCGTTCCTCGCGCTGATCGGCACATTGCGTGCGGGTCTCCCGCTCGGCGTCGCCTACGGCATCTGGGCGGCCGCCGGTGTCGCGCTCACCGCGCTGGCGTCGCACGTCCTGTTCTCCGAACCGCTGACGCGCCGCATGATCGCCGGCATCGGACTCATCGCCGTCGGCGTGCTGGCGATCGAACTCGGTGCGGCGCCGACGTTCACCGAGGTGCCGTGAGCAGGGGCGATGCCTGCGTGTCAGGACATCGCCCCTCGAACACGGATCAGTTCCAGCGGTTCAGCAACTCCGTCGCGCGTTCGGCGAGGGTCGCCTGGAGCAGGGGGCCGAAGCTGACCCGTGCGACGCCGAGCGCCGCGAGTGATGCTTTGTCGTTCTTCGCCGGGTGGCCGATCGCGTTGACCGGCTTCGTGAGCTCGGCGGTGAGGCGCTTCTGGACTGCGTCACTGTGGAATCCGACGGGATACAGCACGTCGGCGCCGGCCTGGGCCGCGAGGTTCAGGCGCGCGACGGCGCGATCGACACGGTCGGCCTCGTCGCCGACCTGCTTGAGGAACAGATCGGTGCGGGCGTTCACCACCACGTGGACATCGGTCGCGTCGGACGCGGCTCGCAGGGCGCCGACGAAGTCCGCGTGCTCCTGCGCCTCGCGCAGTCGGCCTCCCTCGCTGTGCACGGTGTCCTCGATGTTCAGTCCGACGGCCCCCGCGTCGACGAGACCCTCGATGAGGCGTTTCGGGTCCTCGCCGTACCCGCTCTCGATGTCGACCGAGATCGGGACGTCGACGGCTGCGGTGATCTGCCGGATGCGGGTGAGCACCTCGTCGAACGTGAGGCCCTCGTTGTCGGGCTTGCCGATGGAGTCCGAGATCGGGTGGCTGCCGACGGTGAGGGCGGTGAAACCGGCGTCGACGGCAAGGTTCGCCGACCAGGCGTCCCACACGGTCGGAAGGATCACCGGGTCACCGGGTCGGTGCAGTTGAAGGAGGGTTGTCGCCTTGTCGGCCAGGGTCGTCATGGCGGGGACAACGAGCGTTCTCCGGGGTCCATTCCCGACATCCCATCATCTGAGAACGAACGTTCTCCCGCGTGCCCGGGGAACGATGGGGACATGGCAGCACGACATGAGTTCGAGAAGGTCGACGCCGACTGGGCAGCGCGGGCACCGGTGCGGTTCGACAGCACCGTCGAGATCGAGGCGTCGCCCGAGAAGGTCTTCGACGTCCTGGTCGACGCCGAGGCACTCCCGCACTGGGCGAAGGTGGTCCGCCACGCCCGGTGGACGTCGGGCGAGCCCTACGGGGTCGACTCCGAACGGACCGTGAAGATGGTGGCCGGTCTGACCGGCTACGAGAAGTTCCTGGTCTGGGAGCGCGGGGAGCGCCTCGTGTTCCGGTTCGACGCGACGTCGTCGTCGATGCTCACGGCGTTCCTCGAGGACTACCGCATCGAGCGGACGTCGACGGGGTGTCGCCTCACCTGGATCGTCGGGATGGCGCCCGGGAGCACGGTCGCCCGACTCGGTGTGAAAGCCGGACGCCCCGTCGTCGCCGCCATGCTGCAGCGGTTCGTCGACGCACTGCCCGCGGTGGTCGCCGAGCGCGGGTGAGTGGTCAGAGCCCGAGGTCGCGGGCGATGAGCATCAGCTGCACCTCGGTGGTCCCCTCGCCGATCTCGAGGATCTTCGAGTCCCGGTAGTGACGGGAGACGGTGTACTCGTTCATGAACCCGTAGCCGCCGTGGACCTGCGTCCCGTCGCGGGCGTTGTCCATCGCTGCCTCGGACGCGACCATCTTCGCGATCGACGCCTGGCGCTTGAACGGCTTGCCCGACAACATCAGTGCCGCAGCATCGTAGTAGGCCGTCCGCGCCGTGTAGGCGCGGGCCTGCATGCGCGCGATGGTGAAGGCGATCGACTGGTTCTTCCCGATCGGCCGCCCGAACGCGCTGCGGTCCTTCGCGTATCGCACACACTCGTCAACGCACCCCTGTGCCACCCCCGCGGCGAGGGCGGCGATCGCGATGCGGCCCTCGTCGAGGATCCGCAGGAAGTTGGCGTATCCACGACCTTCCTGGCCCAGGAGATTCTCCCGTGGGACACGGACATCGGTGAACGACAGCGGATGCGTGTCCGACGCGTTCCACCCCACCTTGTCGTAGGCGGGTCCGACCTCGAATCCGGGTGTGCCGCTGGGAACGATGATCGTGGAGATCTGCTTGCGGCCCGCGCTGTCCGTACCCGTGACGGCGGCGACGGTGACGAGCGCGGTGATGTCGGTGCCGGAGTTGGTGATGAACTGCTTGGAGCCGTTGATCACCCACTCGTCGCCGACGAGTCGCGCGGTCGTCGCAGTGCCGCCGGCGTCGCTGCCCGCACCCGGTTCGGTGAGACCGAACGCCCCGAGCGCCTGGCCCGACGTCAGCCGCGGCAACCACGTCTGCTTCTGCTCCTCGGTGCCGAACCGATGGATCGGCATGGCGCCCAACGACACCGCCGCCTCGAGGGTGACCGCGACGCTCTGGTCGACCTTGCCGAGCTCCTCCAGCGCGAGACAGAGCGCGAAGTAGTCACCGCCCATGCCGCCGTACTCCTCGGGGAACGGCAGACCGAACAGGCCCATGTCGGCCATGCCCTTGACGATCTCGTAGGGGAACGAGTGCTCGCGATCATGCTCGGCCGCAACGGGTGCGACGACGGATCGGGCGAAGTCCGCCACTGTCGCCGTCAGGTCGCGGTAGTCCTCGGGGAGGTCCTCCGTGCTCAGGAACCCGCTCATGCCTGTTCTCCCTCCGGCTGTACGTGCACCAGCACGTCGCCCACCTTCACCTGGTCGCCCACCGCGACGACGACGTCGATGACGCCGTCGACGACTGCGGTGAGCGAATGTTCCATCTTCATCGCCTCCACGACGGCGACGACCGTCCCGGCCGTCACCGCCGACCCGGCGTCCACCGGCAGTGCGATCACGTTCCCGGGCATCGGACTACGGACGTCGGTGTCGCCGGTGATCGACCGTGTCGTCTCGCCCCGCTCGGCGTCGACGCGCCGGACCGGCCAGCAGCCACCGGTGCGTGCCACCCAGGTGAGGGCACCGAACGATGCCAGCGAGTACGCCCGGCGGCGGCAGTCGACGGTGACCTCGGCGGTCACGACATCCACTGTGCTCGTGACGATTCGGACCGACGCAGTGTGCCGCTCGTCGTCCAGCGCGACCTGCAGGTCGTCCAGGCTCCCGCCGACGGTGAGGACGCGTGTGGTGGCGTCGTCACCGAGTTCGATCCGCTCGGTCGCTGACGGGCCGTTGAGGCGCCAGCCGTCCGGTCGTGACCACGGTTCGTCGTCGCCCTGCCATCGCAGTGCCGCGTCGATCGCAGCGATCGCGACGAGGACGTCGTCGGGAACACCTGCGGTCGCGTAGGACGCGGCGACCACGTCGAGGAGAGCGGTGTCGAGCCGGCCGGCACGGACCTCGTCGTCGGCCAGGAGGAACCGCAGGAAGTCGACGTTGGTGCCGACGCCGAGGAGCGCCGTGTCCGCGAGGGCGCCGTCCAGGCGCGCCAGCGCGGTCATGCGATCCGGTCCGTGCGCGATCACCTTGGCGAGCATCGGGTCGTAGTTGCCACCGACCTCTGTCCCGTCCGCGACACCGGAGTCCACGCGTACGCCGGGGCCGTCGCCGAACCGGGCGCGCGCGACCGTTCCTCCGGTCGGCACGAAACCGTTCGCCGGGTCCTCTGCGTAGACCCGCGCCTCGACGGCGTGTCCACGCAGGACGACGTCGTCCTGGGTGAGGGTCAGCGGTTCGCCTCGCGCGATGTGTACCTGCCAGGCGACCAGGTCGATCCCGGTGACCATCTCGGTGACCGGGTGCTCGACCTGCAGGCGGGTGTTCATCTCCATGAAGAAGAACTCGTCGGGTGCGTCCGCGGAGACGATGAACTCGACGGTGCCGGCGCCGGTGTACCCGACACTGCGCGCCGTCGCGCACGCTGCCTCACCGATGCGCGCCCGGGTCGCTGCGTCGAGCAGTGGGGAGGGGGCTTCCTCGATCACCTTCTGATGGCGGCGCTGCAGGCTGCACTCGCGCTCGCCGAGGTGGATCACGGCGCCGTGCTCGTCGGCGAGGACCTGCACCTCGATGTGCCGGGGCCGGTGGACGAACCGTTCGAGGAACAGGGTGTCGTCGCCGAACGACGACGCGGCCTCACGGCGGGCTCCCGCCAGCGCCGCGGGAAGGTCTGCGGCACTCTCGACGACCCGCATCCCCTTGCCGCCGCCGCCGGCTGACGGCTTCACGAGAACGGGGAATCCGATCTCGGGCGCCGCGGCGATCAGGTCGTCGTCGGTGAGACCTGGGCGCGAGATGCCGGGCACCACCGGGACGCCGTGGCCGGTGACGGTGGACTTCGCGGTGATCTTGTCGCCCATCACCGAGATCGCCTCGGTCGACGGGCCGATGAAGACGATCCCTGCCTCGGTGCAGGCGCGGACGAAAGCGGCGTTCTCGGAGAGGAATCCGTATCCGGGGTGGATCGCGTCGGCGCCGGTCGCACGGGCGGCGCCGATCACCGCGGCGATGTCGAGGTAGCTCTCCCGTGCGGGCGGCGGACCGATCCGGACGGCGTCGTCGGCCGCGTGCACGTGCGGCGCATCGCTGTCGGCGTCGCTGAACACGGCGACCGATCGGATCCCCATGTCCCGCAGGGTCCGGATGACGCGGACGGCGATCTCGCCGCGGTTGGCGACGAGGACGGAGTTGATCTGTCGGCTCATGCGTTCACATCCGGAAGACGCCGTAGGAGACGGGTTCGAGTGGCGCGTTGGCGCAGACGCCGAGCGCGAGGCCGACGACACGACGGGTGTCGAGGGGATCGATGACGCCGTCGTCCCACAAGCGGGCGGTTGAGTAGTAGGGGTTGCCCTGCCGCTCGTACTGCTCGCGGATGGGTGCCTTGAAATTCTCCACGTCCTCGTCGGACCAGGGCTTCCCGGCGGCGTCGAGTTGGTCGCCGCGGACGGTCGCGAGGACCGAGGCGGCCTGTTCGCCGCCCATCACCGAGACCCGCGCGTTCGGCCACATCCACAGGAAGCGAGGCGAATACGCCCGCCCGCACATGGAATAATTGCCGGCCCCGTAGGAGCCGCCGATCACCACGGTGAGCTTGGGGACGCGCGCACATGCGACGGCGGTGACCATCTTCGCGCCGTGCTTGGCGATACCGCCTGCCTCGTAGTCGCGGCCGACCATGAAGCCGGAGATGTTCTGCAGGAACAGCAGTGGGATCGACCGCTTGTCGCACAGCTCGATGAAGTGCGCGCCCTTGAGTGCCGACTCCGCGAAGAGCACGCCGTTGTTCGCGATGATCCCGACGGGGTGGCCGTGGATGCGGGCGAATCCCGTGACGAGTGTCGTCCCGTAGAGCTCCTTGAACTCGTCGAACGACGACGTGCCGTCGGCGCGGCCGTCGACCACCCGGGAGATGACCTCGCGGACGTCGTACGGGGTGCGGAGGTCGACGGGGACCAGGTCGTAGAGCTCGTCGGGATCTGCAGCCGGAGGCTGTGTCTCGACGACCTCCCAGGGGGACGGATCGCGAGGGCCGAGTGTCGCGACGATCGATCGGACGCGGTGCAGGGCGTCGCGGTCGTCGGTGGCGAGGTGGTCGGTCACACCGGAGGTCTGGGAGTGCAGCAGGCCGCCGCCGAGCTCTTCGGGGGTGACGTCCTCACCGGTTGCGGCCTTCACGAGCGGCGGGCCGCCGAGGAAGATCGTGCCCTGATCGGCGACGATGACGGCCTCGTCGCTCATGGCGGGGACGTATGCGCCACCGGCGGTGCAGGATCCGAGCACGGCCGCGATCTGTGGGATGCCGCGGGCGCTCATCGTCGCCTGGTTGAAGAAGATGCGGCCGAAGTGTTCGCGGTCCGGGAACACCTCGTCCTGCATGGGGAGGAAGGCGCCCCCGGAGTCGACCAGGTAGATGCACGGGAGGCGGTTCGCCGCAGCGACCTCCTGGGCACGCAGGTGCTTCTTCACGCTGATCGGGTAGTAGGTGCCACCCTTCACCGTCGCGTCGTTCGCCACGATCAGGCATTCACGGCCCGACACCCGTCCGATGCCGGCGATCATTCCGGCGCCCGGACATGCGTCGTCGTACATCTCGGTCGCGGCGAGCGGCGACAGCTCGAGAAACGGGCTGCCGGGGTCGAGCAGGGTGTTCACCCGATCGCGCGGGAGCAGTTTCCCGCGCGCGACGTGCCGCTCGCGAGAAGCGTCCGAGCCACCCCGGGCGGCTGCTGCGGTGCGCTCGCGGAGGTCGGCGACGAGACGCTGGTGCTCGGCGCGATTGAGCGCGCGATCGACCGGCACGACGACCCCCTCGACTCAGTTAACGACTGATAACTGAGTGCACTCTACGTCGGCCAGGGCGGGACTGTCCATGGGCATCGCAGGTGTGGAGATCAGGAATCGTCACGTCGGTCGCGTCCTGCCCTGAGGCGCGCCTTCTTCTGTCGGTTTCCGCAGGTGTTCATGTCGCACCATCGACGGGTGCGGCTCTGACTCGTGTCGAAGAACGCGGCACGGCAGGTCGGCGACGCGCACAGCGCAAGACGACCGTCGCGTTCGCCGGCGACGATCGCGATCGCGTCGTCTGCGATCAGGCTCAACGCGTCGTCGACCGCTGCGTTCTCGAGCCGCCATCGGCGTCTGCCTTCGGTGGTGAGTTCTGCCCATGCCTGGCCGTTCGCACTTGCGAGGTTGATGACATCTACCTCCGCCTCCGGCAGGTCTCGCCCCGACGCAGCGGCCGTGGCCACGGCGTGGATGGCCTCTCGGAGTTCGCGGGCGCCGCGGAGGTCTGTCTCGCTGCAGGAGTCGACCGAGAAGCCGTACACGTCCAGCCAGTCGGCGAGTCGACGTGGAGTCGGGATCCGCTCCACCGGTACGCCGTGGCGTTCGGAGAGTGTCCCCGTGAAGGACGTCGCCACGACGGTCCCCAGTCGGAACTCGGGAGTGCGAGATGGCATGGAACCACCTTAGGTGGTTGCACCAGGGCCGCCGGATGTGATCAGGTGAGAACCGTCTTAGACGGTTCTGCGAACGAGAGGTCGTGTCGATGCTCCGTGGTTCTGCGAGTCGGGCGTCGGGGGATGCCTCGATTCATCCGTTCGTGTGTCGGGTCGACGAATCGGAGCTGGTCGACCTGCGCACCCGCCTGGCGATGGCGCGACTTCCCGATCGCGAGACGGTGTACCGGCCGGCGCCTGATCCGCGCCGATGGGAACAGGGAGTTCCCTTGACCGTCATGGTCGAGCTCATCGAGCGTTGGCGGTCCGGGTACGACTGGCGCTCATTTGAGGAGCGACTCGACGAGATCGGCCAGTTCTCGACTGTCGTCGACGGCCTCGAGATCCACTTCCTGCATCGGCGCTCGGGACGGCCTGGTGCTGTTCCGTTGGTCCTGACACATGGATGGCCTGGCAGCATCGTCGAATTCGTGGATGTCATCGACGAACTGACGGAGCCGGACGATCCGTCGGCGACCGCGTTCCACGTCGTGGTGCCGTCTCTCCCAGGATTCGGATTCAGCGGCAGACCGACGGTCCCAGGGTGGGACACGGAGAAGATCGCCTGCGCTTGGGTGCAGCTGATGGAACGCCTCGGCTACGCAGAGTTTCTCGCCCACGGCGGCGACTGGGGAGGAGTCGTCACGGCGATTCTCGGCGCCAGGTTCCCGGACCGTGTCCTCGGCGTCCACACCACGCTCGCGCAGGCGCCCCCGGGCCTCACCGCAGATGGTCTGACCGAGTCGCAACGCGGTTGGATCGATGAGACGCGACGCTTCTGGTCAGGAGAGCGCGCGGCTTATGCCAAGCAGCAAGCCTCCCGGCCACAGACGATCGGATACTCCCTCGTCGACTCGCCCGTGGGTCTTCTCGCGTGGATCCTCGACAAGTTCGCCGAGTGGACGGACACGGAGGACGTCCCGTGGGAGTCCATTTCCCGTGACAGGATCCTCGACGATGTGACGCTCTACTGGTTGACGCGTACGGGGGCGTCGGCCGCGAGGATTTATCACGAGAGTCACGATTCGTTGGATCCGATGCTGCGAGTAGAGGTTCCGGCTGCAATCACCGTGTACCCGGCAGACATCGAGAAGTGTCCGCTGCCCTGGGCTGAGCATCGGTATCGCTCGATCGTGCGGTGGTCTACGCCGGACAAGGGCGGGCACTTCCCGTCGCTCGAGATGCCCGACTACTTCGTCCGGGACTTGCTGACCGGTCTCACGGCTGTGCTCGACGCTCGTCGGTGACTCGTCTACGTCGGGCGGCGTTCATCCGCATGACTACCATCCCGGCGTCGAAGAGGAAACGCCCGTGGACCTCGACGCCGTGCGGTCGTCGTACGACGCCGTAGCGGACAACTACGTGGCGATGGTGGGTGACCCCGGCCCGTGGCAACGGGCCGCCCTCGACGCATTCGCCGAGCAGGTCCGCACGGTCGGACCCGTTCTCGACGCGGGGTGCGGCCCTGGCTGGGTGACCGGGTACCTGCATGACAAGGGTGTCGACATCGCAGGAGTCGACCTGTCTCCCCGCATGATCGAGCACGCCCGACGGGACCATCCGGACATCGCGTTCGAGGTGGCATCGGTGACCGATCTGCGCCCCGAGCCCGAGTCGTTGGGGGGCGTCCTGGGGTGGTGGTCGTGGTTCAACCTGCCCCGCCCGTGGCTCCCGACAGTCATCACGACCATGACACGAGCGCTCCGACCCGGCGGGCAACTCCTGGTGGCGACGCACTGCGGCACCGGCGACGTCCGCCGTACGCGCTGCTACGGCGACGTCCCCGTCGACTGGACGACGCACCTCTACGAGCCGGAGGAACTGTCGACGATGCTCGGCGATGTCGGCCTCGAGGTCGTCGCCGACCTCCGCCTCGCTCCCGGTCCGGCATCCCGTCACGCGCAGTTGATCGTGGCGGGCGCGAAGCCCTGAGGCTGTGAACCTCGGCGAGTCGCCGCCACATTCGAACACACTTGCGAATGTCGTACAGGTGTTCTATCCTGGGGTGGTCGCTACATCCCGGGGGAGGTGCATTGTGGACGACACCGTCGAGACATCACTGGTCGCGAAATATGCCGCGCTGCATGTTCTTCTGGATGAGATCGCTGATGCGACCTCGGATGCGTGTTCGGAGACCGAGGTCGCCGAGCTCGCGATCACCCATGAACGTGCGGTGCGCAGGATGGGTTCGATAGGTCTGCGTCGGATCCTGGATGTGTCGGATCGGGATGCGTTCCGGTCTGTGCAGTGCGCGACCCTGACGCAGTTCGTCGGTGACCGGCTTCGCGTGGCGAACCCGAAACGCCGGTTGAAGCAGGTGCTCGCGTTGTCGCAGATGCACGCCATGACCGGGGAGACACTCCCACCCCGGTGTCCAGAGACCGCGGCGGCGATGGCCGAGGGGGACCTGTCGCATGAGCATGTGGATGCGGTGTTGTCGGTGATGGACAAGATCCCCGCGGCGACCTCGCCGGAGGTGCGGGAGAAGGCCGAGGAACAGATCGCCGACATCGCCCGCAACTTCAGCCCGAAAGAGATCCACCGCGCCGGCGCCCGGTTGCTGTCGCATCTGGATCCCGACGGTGCCGAACCCTCCGACCGCGACCGGGCCCGGCAACGATCCCTGACGGTGGGCAATCAGGATGCGCAGCTGATGTCGAAACTCGCGGGCACCCTCGACCCCACGACCCGGGCCTTGTTCGAGGTGATGCTGTCGAAGTGGGCGAAACCGGGGATGAACAATCCCGACGACGAGCACTCACCCCGCGGCGGCTGCGACGACAACGCTGTTGACACCGATGCGCTCACCGCAGCGGCCGAACGGGACTCACGGACACAAGCCCAACGCAATCACGACGCCCTGCAGGCGTTGTTGCGGGCGGCGGCTGATGGTGGGGTGTATGGGGCGTCGCATCGGGGGTTGCCGCCGCACATCATCATCTCCATCACCGAATCCCAGTTGCGGGAGCGGGCGGGTGTCGGGCACACCGCCACCGGCACCGACCTGCCCATGTCGGACATCCTCACGTTGGCTGCGCGGGCGCAGATGCATCTGGCCGTCTTCGACGATCACACCGGGGAACCACTGTTCTACGGGCGCACCCGCCGCCTCGCCTCAGAGGTGCAACGGTTCCTGTTGTTCGCCCAATACGGCGGCTGCGCCATGCCGGGATGCCCGGCACCGTTCTCCCACACCGAGATGCACCACGCGAAACAGGATTGGGCCACCGGCGGGAACACCGATTCCACTGATCTCGCGCCGGCGTGCGGACCGCACAACCGGGCCGTGCACGACCGGCCCGGCGGCTGGCAGACAGAGAAGATCACCGACGGTCCCGATCGTGGTCGGTTCGGGTGGGTCGCCAACGGCACCACCGACCCACCCCGCACCAATCACCTCCACCGACCCGACCAGATCCTGGAGGATCACGCACCACCACCGGACACCGAGTCCCCGGTCGAACGTGCCCTCACACTCGCACTGCGCGAACACATCCCGCCCCCACCGATACTGGTTGTCGAGATGCGGACGATCCCCGGCCTCGTCATCGACATGCCAGGGTTCGAGCGTGAGTGAGCCGGCAGCCGGTCAGCCGTCTACGGTCGCCAGCGCGGAGGCCAGCTGACTGCGCGCCCGGCTCAACCGTGATCGGACGGTCTGAACCCCGACGCCCTGGTGTGCGGCGATGTCCTCGTACGTGAGATCGCCGAACTCGCGCAGCACGATCGCCTCGCGAAAATCCTCCGACAAGGTCGCCAGCGCGGCGCGAACCTGGTCCTGCCGGGCCACCCGTTCGTCGACGGCCGGGGCGGTGTCCGTCAGCACCACCGGCCGGTCGGTGTCGGTGAAGTCCACCGTGTCCGTGTTCGGCTTCCGCCGACGTACCACGGCGAGAGCACAGTTCGCGGCGATGCGGTGCAGCCACGTCCCGAACTTCGCCTCACCCCGGAACCGGTCGAGGTGCTGCCACGCCGAGATCAACGTGTCCTGCAGAGCGTCCTCGGCGTCCTGCGCGTTCCCGGTGATTGACACGCACACCGCCCAGATGTGGTTGCGGTGCTCGCCGACCAGCTCCGCGAACGCCTGCTGATCGCCGGTCCGCGCCGCCATCAGCGTCGCCGCGTCAGACATGCCACCCCGAGTCATGCGAGTCGTGGCCGTGCCCGTCACCGTGGCCGTCGTCATGACCGTGATCGGAGCCGTGCGCGTCGTCGTGATGGATCGCATCGTGATCGCCATCGCCGAGGTCGATCGCGCCGTGAGCGGCCCCGTCATGACCGCCGGGATCGTGTTCGGGCTGATGGAGAATCCCGGGATCGGCCTCGCCGGACGACGTGTCCGGCAGGTCCCCGGAGTCGTCCATCACCGGGACCACCGAGGCGTCCGAGGACTGGGCGTCCGGATCGAAGGCGACCGACAGCGCCCGCGACCACACGTCGTCGGGAACGGTCGTCGTCACACCGGTGTCGCGGAGAACCGACGGTTCGTCGGGGTCGGTCATTGGATCAGCTCCGATCTGGTGAGAAAAGTCTTGCCCTCGGTGGCGCCGAGCACCCCGGTGACGAACAGGCGCACCCCGGTGGCCGAGCTCGCATATCTGAGCTCCGCCGACGAGCCGGGGTCCTGCGAGATGGTCGCGGCAGCGGTTCGAGCAGTGTTCTCCACCAACGTGTCCGACGCAGACGCCCCCGCCCCCTGGCGGATCTGCACCAGGTCCCGCCGGGCGCGATCGTCGTCGACGGCCACGATCACCCGCGATCTGTTGTCCAGCAATCCCGTCACCAACCCCGACGCCGCGTCGAGCGTGCAGTTGACGGCGAAGGGACTCCCGATCATCGCCTGGCTCGGTGAACAGTTCTGCAGGGCGGAACCCAGTCGCTGCGGCAACGCCGATCGGATCTGCTCGAGGCTGGTGGCCGTCGTGGCCGACGACGCCGCCGACGCAGTGGGTGTCGTCGACGTGCCACCGGCCTGATTGTCGGCGCCGGGATCACCACCGGAGGTGAGGACGACGGTGGTCACCACGGCAGCGGCGGCGACGACAGCGGCGAGACCACCCACGACGAGCGCCCGACGACTCCGCCGGGCCGGCGGATCCTCGACGGGCCCGGCGGTCGGGGTCGGCGCCGTGTCCCACCGGCTCAACAGGTCCGACGCCGCCGGCATCGTCGGTCGTCGGCCACCCGCGACGCTCGTCGCGGTGATGGCGCCCTGCGCGACGACGGTCTTCGGATCGTCCAGGGTCGCGACGGGCCCGAGGCTCTGGATCGCCCGTTGTACCAGCGGCACCCGACACGTGCCGCCGGTGAGGAAGATCGCCGACAGCGGTGCGTCCGCGGAGACCCCGGCGTCGGCGAGGACCGCGCGCGTCAACCGGACGGCCGCGGCGACGGGCTCGGCGATCAGCTCCTCGAACTCGTCGCGCGTGATCTGCAACGTCTCGGCCACCCCGTCGCCGGGCACGCTGATCGTCGCCGACGGGGCCTCGGAGAGGAACTCCTTGGCACGGCGGATGGACTCGTCGAGCCGCTGGCGCACAGCGGGCGTTCGCAGCGCTGCCGACAGATCCGGGTCCCGTGCGTCGAGTTGCTCGACGACCCACTGGCGGATCATCGCGTCGAACGTCTTGCCGCCCAGCGCGTTGTCGCCGCGGGCGGCGACGACCTCGAACATCCCGGACTCGTCGATGGCCAGCACGGCGACGTCGATGGTGCCTCCGCCGAAGTCGACCACCGCGATCCGCCCACCCGGCGGGACCCGCGTCCCCCGCGCGTAATGCGCGGCCGCAGCACGTGGTTCGGACACCGTGACGATCGCCGACGGGTCCATCCCCGCGGCGGCCGCGGCCTGGCGGAGCACGTCGATCTGCGCGGGCGACCACGCCTCGGGGTGGGTCAGCACGAGCCGCGCCGGCATCTGGCCGGCGTGCACGGCGGCCGCCCGCGAGAACACGGTCGCGAAGATCGCCGCGATGGGCCGCCAGGTGGGCAGGTCGAACCCGCCGACGGACATCGATCCCTGGCCGATGAGGCGCTTCGGTGCGGGGACGAAACCGGCCGGATGACGCTGTGCCTCGTCGAGTGCGTGGTCACCGACGGCGATCCGATCGGGCCCGGCGACGAACACCCCCGACGGCATCACGTTCGACGTGTGCGACAGCGGCAGTGTCTCGGTGGCGCCGCTCACCGCCGCCGAGTGTGCGGCGGCGGTGTTCGAGGTCCCGAAGTCGACACCGAGAACCCAGTTGCCGGTGGTCATGGGTGGATCCTCCCGTATCCCTGTGCGGATCCGACACCGGCCGGCGGACCACTCGCGATCGCGGTGTACGCACGGACCACGTCCACGATGGCCGCGTCCTCGGCCGCCGATGCCGACGCCAGCGCGCGGGAGCCGACCTCGGCGGCGCGATCGCGCGCGGTCGCCCGCACCTCGCCGTCCGGGGTGTCAGGTGGCAGACCCACCTGGGCCGCCGGGGAACGCCCCACCAACAGCCCACGCAGGTCGTCGGCCACCTGGGCGGTCGGATCCGCGGTCAACACGTTCTGCAGGTCGGTGAGCAGGGCGACGCGCAGCATCGACGGGTCGGCGCGGATGTCGTGCACGATGCCGCGGATCGCGTCCCGCGACGGGTGCGAATAGGCCAACCCGTCGATCCTGTCGAGGACGCGGCGTGCACGGTTGAGCACCGCGTACTCCCGCAGGGACGATCGCACGACGCGCATCAGCTCGGCCATACCCGAGGTCGCGTCGAGCCAGGCGGTGAGCGCCGCCGCACCCCGTCCGGCGACGGTGCGGCCGTGGATCATCCCGTACTCGCCGACCAGGTCCAGCAGCCGATCGCGGACCTCCGGCGCCACCGGTCCGGGCGCGTCGGACTCCAACAGTTCGATCAGGTCCAGCGGGGCCATCCCGTCCAACTGGGCGAGCGCGCGGGCGTCGGCCTCGGAGAGTGTGCCCGTCCGGGCCGTCTGCGCCATCAGGCCCGAGACGGGCACCACCGCCGCGACGGTCCCGGCGAGACGGGTCGCGAGGCTGCGTGCATGCTCACCGGCGTGCTCCATCGGGTCCCGCCGGCCGAGCGCGCCCTCGGCGAAACCGTCTGCGCGCGACAGGACCCCGATGGTGTTCAGCGGTGAGAGCGGCAGCTTCCGCAGGAAGTCGAGCTCGTCCTGCCGTGGGGTGGCATCGAACAGGAACACCGCCGCATCCGCGTCGACCGATGCCGCGCGGGTCTGCTCGACCCCGTCGATCAACACACGCCGCGTCGCCCGGTCGTTGCGGGTGGTGAGGGTGGCCAGCCCCGGTGTGTCGACGAACGTCAGGTCACGGATCGCCGCCGAGGGCAGCCACCGGTGCAGATAGGCGATCTCCTCGTCGGGGAGCGGCAGTTCGCGGACGTGACCGGGCCCCAACGGAACCGGATGACGTGTGCCGTCGAGTGCGATCACCTCGGCGCGGGACGGCTGTCCGTCGGAATAGACGGCGACGACGCGTGTCGCCTCCAGGGCGGCGGTCTCGGCGATGGGGGCGCCGACGATCGCGTTGACGAGCGTGGACTTCCCGGCCTTCAACCGCCCGACGACGACCAGGCGTGGGGGTGCCCAGAGAGTCGCGCCGATCGCGTTGGCCTGCTCGACGAGGTCGCCGCCGAGCGCGGCCAGTCGGTGCAGACCGCGGTCCAGTGCAGCGTGGACCGGATCGATCCCCGGGGCGGTCATCGGGTCAACCCGATCACCGGCGTCGCGGTGGTGCCGAGTTCGTCGAGGAGCTCCTCCACCTCGGTGATGCGCTTGCCGATGATCTCCAGGTTCGACGTCACCCGGGCCAGATCTTTCTCCCGCCGTGCGGCGTCCGCGGTGGCGGAGTCGCGTGCGACGGTTATCTGCTTCTGCAGGTCCTCGATCGACACCCGGAGGAACTCGCGGTGACGCACGACGATCTCGGGACGGGCCTGCGCGATCGCCATCTCGAGCAGGCGGGCTGTCACGGTCTTGGTGGTGGCCAGCGTCTCCCGCAGCCACGCCAGCAGATTCGACTTCCCGGTGCGCATCGCGCGGAAACCGAGGTTCACACCGACCCAGAGCGTCCCGACGACGGCGCCGACGCCGAGCACAGCCGACAGGCCCACCATCCCGCCGATCACCGACGACCCCATCACGCCCATGTTGAGCAGTGTGGGGTCGAACAGTCCCTGTCGCCGACTGCCGACCGGGTGCGACTCGATCCGCGGGCCCTGCATGGACTCCACGATCCGGCCGCAGATCTGTTCCCACACCGCGTCGGAGGAGAACCGCGGCTCGACGACCGTCTCGTACAGACTGGTGAGGAACGACGAGATGGTCTCGGCCAGGGCGTGTTCGAGCTCCGACTGCATCTCGGCGGTGAACTGCTGCGGGCTGCGACGCAGGACGGCGATTCCGCTCTTGGTGATCCGCTCGGTCCAGCGTCGTCGGATGTCCTCCAGTCGTCGGTCACTGTCGTCGATGGCGCGCTGGCGCAGTTCGGTGAGATCGCGGGCGAGGAACTGCTCCCATTCCCGGCTCTGTTCCCGGAACGCGTTGAGCTCGTCGAGTTTCGCGGTGAGATCGGGAACCGTCGCACCGCGGCCGGCGATCGCGTCCCGCTCGGCCGCCACCTGTGTGCGCACCCGCACCAGCCCCTCGCGCACGGTGCGGAGTGCGTCCGCGGCGGGCAGACCGGAAGCCGCGTCGAGGCGTTCGGTGATCGCCGTCCGCAGCGCGACGATCCCCGAGGCGGCTTCGGCCCGATCGCGATCGGGGCCCGCCGGGAGCTCGCCGGCCAGTGACGCCCGCAGACTCGACACCCCGAGCACGGTGACGTCACGCTGCAGGTGCTCGGTGAGCAGGCGTCGGTTGTCGTCGACGATGGCCCGCCAGCGACGGAGGTGCTTGTCGGTCTTGGTGACCGCGACCACCAGCGAGTCCACGGACGCGCCGGCCTCGCGGATGAACGCCATCTCGGGCGCGGTGAGGGGACTCGACGCGTCACACACGATCACCACGACGCAGGCGGTCTGCGCGGTCTGCGTCGCGAGCGCTGCCATCGCCGGGTCCAGTCCACCGACGCCGGGGGTGTCGACGATCGTCACGCCGGGCATCGCCGTCGTCGTGGTGGGGATGCTGGCCCCGGTCGGCAGCGACGGCGTGAGCGGGTCGACGACATGACGTCCCGATGTCGTCACCCAGTCGCGCAGCGTGCTCAGCGGCACCTGCTCGGTGCGGTCGGCGAAGAGCAGTTCGGCGGTCCCGTCGAGCGGTGGGTCGTCCGTCGGCACGACGCCGATCGCGACCGTGGTGGTGGCGTCCACGCCGACCGGGGTCAGGTCCGGTCGACCGACGAGCGCATTGACCAGTGAGCTCTTGCCGCGCGCCACCTCGCCGACGACGACGACCGTGCGCCGCTGATCCTCGCGGGCGGCCTTGCGGGCGGCGAGGTCGGCGACGTCGTCGAGGCGGTACGCACGCAACACCGACGACGCCGCGGAGAGCACCGCGTCCGCTCGTGAGGGGGCTGGGGTGCTTGCCTGGTCACTCATCGGACACCTGACCGATCTGGTTGACTGTTGCCCGCGAACCAGACGTCGACCGGCCCGGTGCGGGCCCCGCGACGACGTCGGCAGGAGGCGACATGCGGATGAGGGTAGTGCGGTTGGCCTGCGCGGTGACCGTGACGGCGCTGCTCTGCGCCGCCTGCGGCGAGGGCGCCCGATCCGACGACGCCGCGGACACCGGTGGACCGTCGTCCTCGGCGGTGCCGTCGGACGAGGTGGACATCTCCGCGCTCGACACCGGGACCTATCAGAAGGTCCCGTCGAAACCCTTCCCGCCGGTGAGCGGCGACGACATCGTCCCCGTGGAGGGTCAGCGGATGGCGGATTTCGTCGTCGCGCCCTTCGAGATCGATCGGGAGTTGACGAACACCGTCCTGCCGACGGAGATCATCCGCAGCCGCGGCAACATCGCGGCGGTCGTCGGGGGCGCCGCGGCGAACGTCCCGGCCAACCAACGGTTCCTCGCCGGCTTCGTCACGGCCGCGTCCACACCCACCCTGCGGCTGAGCGATCCGAAGCGATCGCTGGTGCAGATGGTCATCCGATACGTGACCCCGCAGGACGCAGCGGCGGCCGCTCGACAGATGTCGACCGCGACACTGGCCATGCCCGACGCGAGACGTGTCACCGTCGACGGCGCCGCGGACACGGTGGCCGTCGCGACACCCGGCGTCGCGCTGAGCGGCGCCCCGCCCACGACGGCGCTCGCGGCGTTCACCCCGCACGGCGACTACGTCCTCTACACGTATGTGTCGACGCCGCAGTCGGATCAAGCGGTGCAGATGCCGGCCGTCCGCACGGCCCTCGCGCAGCAGAAGCCGCTGATCGACCGGTTCCCCAAGACCCCCACCCGGTCCCAGAACGGTGGCCGACAGCCCTCGGTGCAGGTCGACGCGAACCGCATCCTGATCTACGCCCTGCCCAACCCGAAGCCGAACGCCGTCAACGGCACCGATCGGGCGGTGTACGGACCCCGCGGGATGTCGATGCTGCGCGGGTCCCCGGAGACGACCTTCACCGCCCTCACCGATGCCGGATCGCAGCACAACGCGTACTGGTTGACCTCGGTGTACCGAGCGTCGACGGGGACGGCGGCAGACACCCTCGCGTCGCGTTTCGTCACCGCCGCGACGAACGACGGGTGGCGCAGGGTGGCCTCGCCCCGGGGTCTGCCGATCGCGACATGCCTGACCCGCGACGCGTCGTCGGGCTCGCAGAACGAGTGTTACGTGGTGGTCGGTCGGTACGTCGGGCAGAGCGACGACGCGTCGGCGACGGCTGCGGCGCAACAGATCTCGGCTCAATATCTCATCCTCACCCAGGCGGACCAGAACGCGAACTGATCGACCGGCCCGGGCGTGGGGTCCCGGACCGGCCGATCGCGCAGCTCAGGCTCCGTAGTGGTCGTAGGAGCCCGAGGTGTGGCTGTCGTGGCCGTACCCGGAGCCGCCCGAGTAGCTGTCGTGGCCCGAGTGGTCGTTCCCGGAGTAGCTGTCGGTGCCGGAGGAGTAGCTGTCGGACGCGGTGTCCTCGGGCATGTCCGTCGACGCGATGTGCACCGAGAAGGTGTGGTCGCCGGTGCCCTTCCCCTCGGTCTCCGCGGTGTCGTAGTAGCCGTCGTGGTCGGTGTCCCACATGGTGATGTCGACCTTGCCGTCGTGGTCGGTGTCGGAGGCCATCACGTCGGCTTTCCCGTCGTGGTCGGTGTCCCACATCGTGATGTCGGTGCGGCCGTTCCCGTCGATGTCCATCAACACGACGTCGTCGCCGCGCGAGTCGGTGGTGTGCGTGATGCCGGTGCGGCCCGTGGCCTCGCTCCCCGGGGAGTCGGTGGTCTGGGAGGACGAGATGTCCGAGCGGCCGGTGTCCGAGGTGGTGGTCGCCGACCCGTGGGTGTCGGCGTAGCCGTCGTGGTCGGTGTCGCGGACCGTGCTGTCGTAACGGCCGTCGTGGTCGGTGTCGACCTGCTTGATGTCTGCCCGGCCGTCACCGTTGGTGTCGGTGAGCTTGACGTCCGCGCGGCCGTCGCCGTCGGTGTCCCTCTCCTCGATGTCGGCGCGTCCGTCACCGTTGGTGTCGGTGAGGCGGACGTCGTTGCGGCCGTCGTGGTCGGTGTCGTATTCGCGAGTGGTCATGTCGGGCTCCTGCGGTGTGGGCGTCCGGAGTGGTCTCCGGTCGGTCACAGCGTTGGATGCAGCCGGCTCGCCGAAAGGTTCCCGACGGCGCGAGAGTTTTTCGCCCGACATGCGTCAGGGGCGGTTCACCCTGGTCACAGGAAGAACCGCCCCTGACGGATCGTTCAGCGGTTGCCGAGTGGGATGGATCCGTTGCCGAGGTTGATGCAACCGGAGAACGTCTGGAAGTCACCGGCGAAGCCCTGGCCGCCTGTGCAGGTGGCGGCGGAGGTGCCTGTCACGGTGACGGTCGCACCCGGTCCGGCGATCCCGATGGCGAGACCCGGCTTCACGCCGGTGAGGTTCGCGACGGCGCCGGGGCCGGTCGCGATGGCGGCCGGGCCCGCGAAGCCCTGTGCCTGCGAGGTGGCCTTGCCGCCGTCCAGTCCGACAGCCAGCGACAGACCGTTCGCGCCGGCCGTGGCCGACGCAGCGCCCGGCGTGTCACCGATGCCGGCCGAGGTGCCCGTCGGCGACGACGTCGCAGAGCAGTTGTCGGTGACCGACGTCTGGTTCGGCAGGGCGGGGCAGGCGACGGGCGCGGCGGAGGCGGGAGCAGCGGCGAACGCGATCCCGGCACCCGCGAACAGCGTGAAGGCGCCGGTGGCGGCGACGCGACGTGTGGTGATGGACATGAGGACCCCTCTGTCGGATGGATGTGTGCACGCCATGGTGCGGATCCGTCGACACGGGACAGGCCCCCGACGGTCACAGAGAGATCACGAGAACGACGCGGCCCGGTCACCGTGATCGAGATCGGTGCCGGGCCGTGTGGCGGAGGATAGGGGATTCGAACCCCTGAGGGCTGTTAACCCAACCCGCGTTCCAGGCGAGCGCCATAGGCCACTAGGCGAATCCTCCAACGGGCACGATGATAGCGGCGGGCGGTCGGACGGTCACAACGCCCGAGGTCACGGTGATGATTCGGGCACCGGCGGCCGGGCGTCTACACTTGCTGTCGGATCCCGCGCGGCGTGCATCCTGTGAACTCCCCCAGGGCCGGAAGGCAGCAAGGGTCAGCGGGCTCTCTCGGGTGCGCGGGGTCCCCTACTTTGTCCGGGATCGCCCGGCCGCGAGGCCGGTGAGAGGTCAGTGTGAACTACCACTCGATGAGTGCCGCCGAACTCGGCGCCACCCGTGACGAGCTGACCGGCCTCTACGACACGCTCCGCGCTGCCGGGCTGTCTCTGGACCTGACACGCGGCAAGCCGGCGCCGGATCAGCTCGATCTCTCCACGCCGATGCTGTCGATGCCCGGTGACGACTTCCGCGCTCCCGACGGCACCGACTGCCGCAACTACGGCGGGTTGTCGGGACTGACGGAGCTGCGGGCGATCTTCGCCGAACTGTTGGGGGTGTCGACCGAGAACGTCGTCGCCGCCAACAACTCCAGCCTGCAGATCATGTACGACCTGACCGTCGAGGCGATGCTGCACGGCACCCCCGACTCCGACGGTCCCTGGGCGCGCGAGACCGTCAAGTTCCTCTGTCCCGCACCCGGATACGACCGACACTTCGCCATCTGCGAGAAGCTCGGCATCGAGATGATCGTCGTCGACATGCTGCCCAACGGGCCCGACGTCGAGCAGTGCGCGGCGCTCACCGCGGCCGACCCGTCGATCAAGGGGATGTGGCTGGTCCCCACCTACTCCAACCCGACCGGTGCGACCGTCACCGACGACGTGCTGCGTGCTCTGCTCTCCATGCCCGCGGCACCGGACTTCCGCATCTACTGGGACAACGCCTACGCGGTGCACACCCTCACCGGTGAGTTCCTCCGGCCGCTGCCCATCCTCGACATGGCCGCCGAGGCGGGCGTCCCGAACCGTCCGTACGTGTTCGGGTCCACCTCGAAGATCACCTTCGCCGGCGCCGGGGTGTCGTTCCTGGCCGCCTCCGAGGAGACGCTGAGCTGGCATCAGGGCAATCAGTCGGTGTCGACGATCGGCCCCGACAAGCTCAACCATCTGCGGCACCTGCGCTTCTTCGGCGACGCCGACGGTGTACGCGCCCACATGGAACGGCACCGAGCACTCCTCGCACCGAAGTTCGCGTTGGTCGCCTCGATTCTCGAGGACCGGCTCGGCGCGTCGAAGGTCGCGTCGTGGACCGAACCCGACGGCGGGTACTTCGTCAGCCTGGATGTGCTGGACGGGACCGCCTCGCGTGTCATCGACCTCGCGAAGGACGCGGGGATCGCGCTGACGGCGGCCGGGTCGACGTTCCCGTACAAGCGGGATCCGCACGACCGCAACATCCGTATCGCACCGACGTTCCCCTCCGTCGACGACCTCGAGACGGCGATGGACGGCGTGGCCACCTGTGTCCTCCTCGCCGCGGCCGACAGCCTGCTCGCAGCGCACGAGGATTGAGCCCTCGGTGACGGCCGCCGGGGAGGAGACCGCCGGTCGTCGACCACGATCCGACGTCCGGGGCGTCGCCGTCGTCGCTGCCGTGGTCATCGGCGTCCTGTCGATCTGGCTGCAGCACCTCATCACCGCCTACGACGAACCGTTCTGGGGTCTGTTCGACAACCAGTTGGACCTCGACGTCTACCGCGCCGGGGCGCAGACCGTTCTCGACGGCAGATCGCTCTACGACGCGAAACTGCTCGGCCAGATGGACTACACGTACGCGCCGGTGTCGGTGCTCGTGTTCACCCCGTTCGCCGCGGTGCCGTTCCTCGTCGCCCGGATCGTCTGGAGCGCACTGGTGTTCGTCGCCCTGTACTGGGTGATCACGCTGTCGTTCCGTGCACTCGGTCGCGACGTCACCTGGCGGCTGCGGACCGTGGCGATCGCACTGGTCGCGATGTCGACGCTGATGGAACCGGTGCGCAGCACCATCTGGTTCGGTCAGGTCAACGTCTTCCTGATGGCGATCATCCTGTGGGACCTGTTGCGCCGCAGAGGGTCACGTGCACAGGGGGTGGGTGCGGGCATCGCGGCCGGGATCAAGCTGACGCCGCTGATCTTCACCGTCTACCTCCTGCTGATCCGTCGCCCCCGCGCGGCGGTGATGAGCATGGCGGGGTTCGTCGGGACCATCGCCCTCGCGTTCGCCGTCCTGCCCAGCGACTCCTGGCGCTACTGGACCGGCACGTTCATCGACTCGAACCGCGTCGGCGCACCGGACACCGTCGGCAACCAGTCGCTGCGGGGTCTCATCGCGAACCTCGGCCGGACCGCCTCCCCGTTCACCTCCCTGTGGTTGGTTCTCGCCGCGGTCGTCGCCGTGCTCGGGTTCGTCGCGGCCCATCGTGCGCACCGCTGCGGGCAGGAACTGCTCGCCCTCACCCTGGTCGGGATGACGTCGTGCGCGGTCTCGCCGATGTCGTGGGGCCACCACTGGGTCTGGTTCGTGCCGCTGCTGGTGATCGGTGTCCATCACCTGCTGAACGGACGCCGGGCGGTCGCGGCGGCGTCTGCGGCGGGAGTCCTCGCGCTCGTCCTGGTGTCGTTCGCGTGGCGCACCCGCATCGCCGGCGCGATGACCTATGTGGGGGTGGAGCACCCCTATGCCCTGTACACGGGGCTGTTCTTCAAGAACGGCATCGAGTGGCTCCGGTGGTTCACCCTCTCGCCCTATGTCTGGGTGCTCGTCGTGACCGCCGTCGTCACGCTGATCGTCCTGCGCGGTCCGCGGGCGGCGGACGCGGTCGACGACCCGGTCACCGCGACCGCGTCACCCGCGAGATGATCCGATCGGTCACCGCCGCCGGCGTGACCAGGGTGCTGACGACCTGTGCCCGACTGGCCGCGTCGCACAGGTAACGCCGTCGAGGTCGCCGTGCGCTCAGCGCGTGCTCGATCCGCTGCGCCACCACGTCCGGGTCGACGGCACTGCGCTGCATGGCCGGGAGCAGCCGGCGCATACCGGTGATCTGCGGTCGGTAGAGCTGTCGGTGGTTCTCGCTCATCGCCGCCGTCGCGGCGTCGAAGTCGTCGAAGACGCCGGTCCACATGTCGGTGCGGGTCGGTCCCGGCTCCACCAGGGAGACACCGATCCGCCAGGGCCGGAGCTCGATCCTCAGCGCGTCGGCGAGCCCCTCGACGGCGTACTTCGACGCGCAGTAGATGCCGGTCCCCGGGGTGGCGACGCGTCCGCTGACCGAGGAGACGAACACGATCCGACCGTGCGCCCGTCGCAGCAGCGGCAGCACCGCCTGTGTGACCGCGACCTGGGCGGCGACGTTGATCTGCAACTGGCGGTCGACATCGGCGCGGGAGAGCGTCTCGATCGGCCCGTGGACCGCGATGCCGGCGTTGTTGACCAGCCCGTCGAGCCGGTCGGGAAGACGCTCGGTGAGTGCGTCGACGTCGGACTCGCTGGTGATGTCGAGTTCGAGGGGGATCACCCCGCTGATCGCGGAGAGTTCGGCACGCTGAGCCTGCGAGCGGGCGCCGGCGTACACGGTCCATCCGGCGGCGGCGAGGCGCCGGGTGGTCGCGAGGCCGATGCCGCGTCCGGCTCCGGTGACGAGGACAGCGGGCATGGTGAACTCCTGACGGTGGGTCGCGTCGCGGGTGTGCCGTGTCGGCTGCGTCACGCTATACGATCCGAGATGTCCGAGGCCCTGCGAGCGAGGCGGGTTCGTTCCCGTGACCACCCCTGACAACCGAGTGTTGCCACGTCACACGATGTTCCGGCTCCTGCTGCTGGTCGTCGCCGGGTTCGCGTTGTTTGTGCAGTACCGCTACATCCCGTTGTCGGCCAGGGTGTTCGGCCTGTTCCAGAACCAGATCGATCTGCGCGTCTATCGTTCCGGCGCGACGCATCTCCTGCACGCGATGCCCATCTACGACGGTCCTGTGCTCGGCCACTTCGAGTACACGTATCCGCCGTTCTCGACCATCGTGCTCATCCCCTTCGCCCTCCTGCACCGGGACGTGGCGGTCGGGGTGTGGACGGCGTTGGAGATCGTCGCGCTGCTGTGGGTGGTGTGGATGGGCTATCGCAGCCTCGGTCATCGGCCGGGCGTCACACTCGCCCTGCTCACCGTGGCGACCGCGGCGGTCGCGTCGCTCCTGGAGCCGGTGCGTACCACCGTCTGGTACGGCCAGATCAACCTGTTCCTGATGGTCGTCATCCTGTGGGATCTGTTGAGGGGGAGCAGCTCCCGTACACGGGGCTTCGCCGTCGGTCTGGCCGCCGGGGTGAAGCTGACCCCCGCGTTCTTCGTCGTCTACCTGGCGGTGACGCGGCAGTGGCGCGCGGTGGTGGCTGCCGGCATCACCCTGGCCGCGACGATCGCGCTCGGGTTCGCGGTGATCCCGCGACAGTCGTGGATGTTCTGGACCGACAAGGTCTTCGACTCGCAGCGGGTGGGTGCGACCCGCTCCCCGGCGAACCAGTCGTTGCGCGGGGCTCTCGCCTCCGCGCTGGGCACCGCGCACCCGAGCACGGTGCTGTGGCTGGCGACGTGCATCGTCGCGGTGGTGCTGGGGTCGACCGCAGCGTGGCTCGCCCACCGCCACGGCGACGAGCTGCTGGCGCTGACGCTGACCGGCATGACGACCACCGCGGTGTCCCCGTTCTCGTGGGGGCACCACTGGGTGTGGTTCGTCCCGCTGCTCGTCATCGCGATCGACCTGGTCCTGCGGGTGTGGTCCGCCGGTCGTCGCATCCTCGCGATGGTGCTCCTCGTCGCGCCGCTAGCGGTCGTCGTCGACGCGTTCATCTGGAAGTTCTACCTGCCCGACGGTGCCATGGGGTTGCGGCCGTTCTACGGGATCGGGCTGTTCATGAACCCGGTCCACCCGGCCCTGAGGTGGTTCGCCGCGCAGCCGTATCTGTGGGCGTTCGCCGTGGCCGCCGTCGTGACGATCGTGGTCTACGCCCTCGTCGAGCGCCGTCCACAGCCCGCCGCGACGGGCGGCGTGGGCGTCGGGGTGCGCCGGTAGTCTCTTCGGCGTGGCGCTCTATCGCACGTACCGACCATCGACGTTCGCCGAGGTCGTGGGCCAGGAGCACGTGACCGACCCCCTGTGCCGCGCGCTCGACTCGGGCCGGATCAACCACGCCTACCTGTTCTCCGGGCCCCGGGGGTGCGGCAAGACGTCGTCGGCCCGGATCCTGGCCCGGTCGTTGAACTGTGTGCAGGGCCCGACCTCGACCCCGTGTGGTGTCTGCGACTCGTGTGTCGCGCTGCGGCCCGGTGGGCCGGGCAATCTCGACGTCATCGAGCTCGACGCGGCCAGCCACGGTGGCGTCGACGACACCCGCGAACTCCGCGACCGGGCGTTCTTCGCTCCCGCCGAGTCGCGCTATCGCGTGTTCATCGTCGACGAGGCGCACATGGTCACCACGGCGGGGTTCAACGCCCTGCTGAAGATCGTCGAGGAACCGCCGGAGCACCTGATCTTCGTGTTCGCGACCACCGAGCCGGAGAAGGTGCTGCCGACCATCCGGTCGCGGACGCACCACTATCCGTTCCGCCTGCTGCCGCCGCCGGTGATGCGTGGTCTCCTCGAGTCGATCTGCGCCCGGGAGGGTGTCACCGTCGACCCGCTGGTGTTCCCGCTGGTCATCCGAGCGGGTGGCGGCTCGCCGCGTGACTCGCTGAGCGTGCTCGACCAGTTGCTGTCCGGCGGGGACGACGGCAGCGTCACCTACGACCGGGCGCTCGCGCTGCTCGGCGTCACCGACGTCGCCCTCATCGACGCCGCTGTGGACGCGCTGGCCGACGGCGACGGCGCAGCGCTCTTCTCGGCGGTCGAGCGTCTCGTCGACGCCGGTCACGACCCGCGACGGTTCGCCGTCGACCTGCTCGAGCGCTTCCGCGACCTGATCCTCCTGCAGGCCGTCCCCGACGCCGCCGACCGCGGTCTCGTGGAGGCGCCCGGTGAGCAGCTGGCACATCTGAGGGAGGAGATCACCCGCATCGGCCCGGCCACCCTGACCCGGTATGCCGAGACGGTGCACGCCGCGCTCGGGGAGATGCGCGGCACCACCTCGCCGAGGCTCCTGCTCGAGGTGATGTGCGCGCGGATGCTGCTTCCCGCCGCGAGCGACGAGGAGTCGGCGGTGCTGCAGCGCATCGAGCGGATCGAGGCGCAGCTCGCCGGTGGTCCGCCGGCGGTGACCGCGCCGCCGGCTGTCCGCGATGCACCGACCGCTGCGCGTGACCTGCCGTCGGCTCCGGCTCCGGCTCCCTCGCCGGTCCCGAGCGACCCCTCCCGCCCGGAGCCGGGATCGAAGTTCGTCCGCAGATCTCAGCAGGTGCCCGCACCGGAACCCGAACCCGACGCCATCGCCCCGGAACCCGTTCCTGCGGCACCGGCTCCAGTCGCGCCGGAACCGACCGCACCCCAGCCGACCGTGCCGGAACCCACTGCGCAGGAAGCGACTGCGCCGGAACCCACTGCGCCGGGACCCACTGCGCCGGAAGCGGTTGCGCCGGAACCCGAGCGCAGGCCGGAGCCCGAGCCGGAGGTCGCGGCCGAGCCCGAACCGCCGCTGCCGCCGGAACCCGAGCAGGAGCCCGAACCCGAGCCGGAACCAGAACTCGACTCGGAACCTGCGGGTGCCCCGGAACCCGAGCCCGCGGCGGCGCAGGGGCCGTCCGTCGACGTCGACGCGGTCCGCGCGCAGTGGGGCGACATCCGCGCGAAGGTCGGCGAGAGCGACAAGGTCATCCAGGTGATGCTGTCCGCGGCCGTCGTCCGTGCCGTGGAGGGCACCACCCTCGTCATCAGTCACGACACGGCGCCGCTCGTCGCGCGCCTGTCGGATGCGCGCGCGTCGTCGGCCGTCGGCGCCGCGATGGGCGAGATCTTCGGTGGTGAGTGGTCCATGCGGTGCGTTCACATGCCTGCGGACGCCTCACCGGCCGGGCCGCCGGCCGCACGGGGAGGGGCCGGTCGTCCTGCCAAGGCCGCGGCGCCGACCTACACCCGTCGGGGACGGTCCGGGGGTGCGGCGCCGTCGTCGACCGACGACGAACCTCCGCCGGAGGAGCCTGCGCCGGAACCCCCACCACCCGTCGCCGACGAGGACCTCAGCGAGGCGGAGCGTGACGAGATGATCGCCGACGCCCGTGGCAGCGACCCGGATCCGCACCACGACCCGGACCAGGTGGCGCTGGAGTTGCTGGCGTCGGAACTCGGCGCCCGCCGCATCGACTGACCCGCCGAGGCGGGCAACAACCCGCCACCGAGCGGGCTGAAACTCGCCACCGAGCGTGCCGAAGCCGTTCGCGGGTGGGGGGCGCGCGATCAGGAACTCAGGCGCTCCACCACGGGCGCAGCGGGAGACCGTTCGACCCGTCGTCGTGGAGACGGACCGCGAGCACCTGGTGCAGCTGGATCACGTTGCGCTCGAACCCGATCCGGCAGGCCGCCATGTACAGGCCCCACAGCCGCGCGGTCGACTCGTCGACCTCCGTGACGGCCTCGTCCCAGTTCTCGACGAGGTTGCGGTTCCAGTCGCGCAGTGTCATCGCGTAGTGCTCGCGCAGGTTCTCCTCGTGCAGCACCTCGAGGCCGCCGAGGTTCTGCATCGCGCTGATGATCGTGCCGGATCCGGTCAGTTCGCCGTCGGGGAAGACGTACCGGTCGATGAACGCACCGGCCTTGTGCTTGCCCTTGTTGTCGGGGCGGGTGATGCAGTGGTTGAGGATGAGGCCGCCGGGCTTCACCTTGTCGTGCATGAAGCCGAAGTACGACGGGTAGTTCGCGACGCCGATGTGCTCGGTCAACCCGATCGACGAGACCGCGTCGAACCCGCTCTCGGTGATGTCGCGGTAGTCGCTGTGGCGGACCTCGGCGAACTCCGACAGGCCCTCGTCGGCGATGGCCTTCTGCGCCCAGGTCGCCTGCTCCGCGGACAGCGTCGCGCCGATCGCGTGGACACCCTGACGCGCGGCGTACCGCACCATCCCGCCCCAGCCGCAACCGATGTCGAGCAGGCGGTCGCCGGCCGTGAGGCCCAGCTTCTCGAACACGAGCCGGTACTTGTTGTCCTGCGCGGTCTCCAGACTCGCGTCGCGCTCCGGGTAGCAGGCGCAGGTGTAGGTCATCGACGGGCCGAGGACGTACTCGTAGAACGTGTTCGAGACGTCGTAGTGGTGGTGGATGGCCTCGGCGTCACGGGTCTTGCTGTGTCGCAGGCCCTCCGCGATCCGACGCCACCGCGGCAGCGCCTCCTGCGCCGGTGGGGCGACGGGCTTGAAGTGCTCCAGCCCGAGCGAGCGGGCGATGGCGGCGAGGGTCAACGCGTCCGGACGGGCGAAGCTGACGGTGTCGCTCAACGCCTTCAGCGCGTCGTACGGGTCGCCGGGAGGACTGCCGTGCATCCGCAGGTCCCCGGCGATGTAGGCCCGCGCGAGCCCGAGATCGCCCGGCGCGGTCGCGAGATACGTGGTCCCGCGCTGGGTGACCAGGTCGAGTCCGTACTCGGCGTCCTCGGGGCCGGCCGTGCTGCCGTCGTAGGCGGTGATGCGGACGCTCAAATCGCCGCCGGCGATCGTCTCGACGATCTCCGCGAGCGTCATCTTCGGCGGGTCGAGCAGCGCGCGGGCCGTCGGATGATCGGCGCGGGCGCGATCGCGGGAAGTCGTCATCGGGTCACCATCACTGTCGTCTCACGGCTTTCGCGTACAGGTCGAGCAGGCGCGACCCGGGGTCGTACTGCTTCTTGAGGAGGCGGAAGGGTTCCCCGCCGTACAGCTCGTCGAACTCCGCCTCGTCGTAGAAGGCGTCGGAGTAGAGCGACTTGTGGCCGTCGAGGTCGGAGACCGTGGCCTCGATGAGTCGGTTCGCGCGGCCCTCGGGCGCCCCGGGCTCGATCGGCACCGCGGACCAGAACCCGACGTTGACATAGGTGCGATGCGGCTCGAGCGGGTACAGCGGCCACGGCCGGGTGGTGTCCGCGCCGGGCGGTGCGGGATCGAGGAGTCGCAACGGGCACAACCAGATCGGCTCGATCGGGATGTTGTCGAGGAACCACGTGACGAACTCGGCGGTGCGCTCGACGGGCACCTCGATGTCCTGCACGACGCGTTCGTTCGCCGGCAATCCCTTGCGGGCGTTGAGCCGGTCCGCGATGTCGTACCGGTGGTCGAGCGCGATGAGCTTCCAGTAGAAGCTGCTGCGCAACAGGCGCTTCGGCCACAACCTGCGGATGCGCGGGTTCTGTGCCCCGAACGCCCGCGAGCACCAGAACCAGTCGGTGTCCCAGCGCCACAGGTAGTCGTGGATCGTCAGCCGGTCGCGGATGGGGCTCTGGGCCGCGGCGTGCTGGATGGAGCGGTAGAAGATGTCCATCCCCGTGTAGTCGCTGACGGGTCCGGCGACGTCGGTCTGGCGGCCGAGCGTCAGGTAACTCTCCGTCGCGGAGAACACGACACCGTCGAGGTGGTCGACGTGCTCGCCCTCGTAGGTACGGGTCTCGACGATCGTGCCCATCACCGACTGCAACTCTGCGACGTCGGTGAAACGCACATGGCGCAGTTCGACGTACGGCTGCACCCGTTCGAGCCGGATCTTGAGGCGCGTCGCGTACCCGAGCGTCCCGTAGGAGTTGGGGAAGCCGTGGAAGAGCGCCGCGTCCGGGCCGTCCGGCGCCGCGGTCACGATGTCGCCGCTGCCGGTGAGGATGTCCATCTCGAGCACCGACTCGTGCGGGAGCCCGTTGCGGAACGAGGTGCTCTCGATACCGAGTCCGGTGACCGCGCCGCCGAGCGTGATCGTCTTGAGCTGCGGGACGACGTAGGGCGCGAGGCCGTAGGGGAGCGTCGCGGCGACGAGGTCCTCGTAGGTGCACATCCCGGCGACGTCGGCGGTGAGCTCGTCGGGGTGCACCTCGATCACCCGGTCGAGACCGGAGACGTCGAGCCCGGGGTAGGGGTTGGCGGCGCGTCGCCGGAAGAGGTTCGAGGTCTTCTTCGCCAGACGGACCGTGGCGTCGGCAGGGATCGCTCGGTAGCTCGCCTGCAGTGTGGCGACTCCGCGGGAGAAGGCATCCCAGCCCATCTCCCGCCCGCTTGCGCCCACGCCGTCGGCAGTCATCACAGGTGAGCCTAGGACCCTCGCCGGACGGGTGCCAGACGGACCCCGTGGCACCATCGCAGGATGGATGCCACGTCGTTGCGCGAGCTGCAGAAGCCGCTGAAGAACACCTACAAGACCGATCCGTCGGCCGCGATCGCCCATGTCCACGCCGACGGCACGTTCGCCGACGAGGGCATCACCGCCACCGTCGACACCTGGGCCGGTCCGGTGCGGGCGGGCTTCCATCCGACTACCGGTGGCGACGGCAGCGATGCCTGCTCGGCCGACATGCTGCTCCAGGCACTCGTCGGGTGCGCCGGCGTCACCTTCCGATCGGTCGCGACCGCGATGTCGATCGACGTGCAGGACGTGTCGGTGCGTGCCGACGGCGCCTTCGACGCCCGCGGCACCCTCGGGATCGACCGGGAGGCACGGGTGGGGATGTCCGACCTCGGGCTCACCTTCACCTTCACCACCGACGCCGACGACGCCAAGGTCGACAAGCTGCTGGAGTTGACCGAGCGATACTGCGTCGTCGCGCAGACGCTGAACGTGCCGGTCGCGGTCCGGCGCGGATAGGGGCCCCACGTACCCTGACTCCCGGACATGCACCCGAGAACGCAGGAGTGACGACGTGGCACAGGTGACCGCAACCCAGTCGATCGACATCGCGGCCGCGCCCGACGCGACGCTGGCGGCCCTTGCCGACTACGCGACCGTGCGCCCGCAGATCCTGCCCGAGCAGTATCTCGACTACCAGGTGCTCGAGGGGACGTCGGGGTCCGGGACCGTCGCCCAGTGGACGCTGCAGGCCACGAAGAAGCGCTCGCGGAACGTGAAGGCGACGGTGGCCGTGGACGGATCGACCATCACCGAGCGTGACGCGAACTCGACGATGGTGACCACCTACACGGTGACGCCGTCCGGGTCGGGGTCGTCGGTGTCGACGACGACGTCGTGGCAGGGCGCGGGTGGCATCGGCGGGTTCTTCGAGAAGACGTTCGCGCCGAAGGGTCTCAACCGCATCCAGGCCGCGCTGCTGGGCAACCTGAAGTCGCACCTGGAGAAGTAGTGGGCCGTCGACGCCGCCCGGTGCCGCTGCCGGCGCGGGATGGTGTCGACGCGACCCGGATCGTCCCGCGCGAGGACGCTTCGGCGTTCGAGGCGTTGCGGACGGCGTCGTCGCTGGCCGACCTCTCCGACGCCGCGTTGATCCGGCGTCTGCATGACGGCGAGGTGGTCGACGGGGACGGCAGCCCTGTCGGTGCCGACGACATGGTGGTCGCCCGCCGCCCGCTGTGGATGTACCGGGATCTGCCCGTCGAGGCGCCGGTGCCGTTCGATCTCGAGATCCTCCACGCCGACGACGACATCGTCGTCGTCGACAAGCCGCACTTCCTCGCCACCATGCCGCGCGGAGCGCATGTCGCCGAGACCGCTCTGGTCCGGCTGCGTCGACTGCTCGACGACGACGCGGTGAGTCCCGCGCACCGGTTGGACCGACTCACTGCGGGGGTCCTGCTGTTCACCCGACGCCCACAGGTACGTCGTGGCTACCAGGAGCTCTTCGCGCTCGGTCGGGTGGAGAAGGAGTACCGGGCCATCGCCCCCGAGCCGCCGCCGGGACTGTCGTTGCCGATCGATGTCACCGACCGCATCGAGAAGACTGCGGGCGATCTCCGAGCGCGGGTCGTCGACGGCCCCGTGAATGCGCGCTCACGGATCGAGTTCGCCGGCCCGGGTCCGCTGCCGGGCACCGCCGAGTACCGACTGTTCCCGCAGACCGGTCGTACACATCAGCTTCGGGTGCACATGGCCGGACTCGGCGTGCCCATCGTCGACGATCCCCTCTACCCCGACGTCCGCCCTGAGCTGGCGGCGCTCCCGGACGACGGGGACTTCAGCCGACCGCTGCGTCTGACAGCGCGTCGGCTGGCGTTCGAGGACCCGATCACCGGTCACCGCCGGGAGTTCGTGTCCCGGCGGTGACCGGCCGCGTCATGCGGCCGCGATCTCGTTCGGGACGCCGGGCAGCGAGACCTGCGGGCCGACCGTGAACGACGAGAGGTCCACCGTCCGCAGCGAACGCGTGGCGGGATCGGTGATGTAGGCGGTGTTCCCGCGGACCCTCAGCGCCGGTCGGGGGTCCTGCCACTCGATCGGCTCCTCCCACGCGTCGACGACCTGCTCGCTGCGGGTGATCTGCCCGGTCTGCGGATCGATCGAGTGCAGCTTCCCGTCGGTGCCGAGGACGAGTGCCTCACCCGACGGTCCCCGCCCGAGCGACCGGAACGTGTAGCTGGTGCCGAGGTCGACGAGACGCATCGACGCCGATCGCGTGTCGACGATCGACACCTGCGTCGGGCGTTCGAGTTCGGCGTCCTCGTCCTTCTTGTAGTCGCCGAGCAGGTACGGCGAGCTGTCGCTGCCCGCCTGGTTGCCGATGCGGCCGTACGGGTCCGGGCTCGTCACCGTGCGGATCGCGCCGTCGCTGTACAGCAGCATGCCGTTCTCGCATCCGACGGCGATGACCTCGTCCTGCGCCGTCGCCTCGCCGTGGACGCCGGGGCAGTCCGCGTTGCGGGTGACCGGCTCGCGGTCCTTGTCGAGGACGACGATCCCGGTCCGTGCGTCCTCGGTCCCCTCGGTGACGACCAGGTCGTCTCCCGAGAGCACTGCGACGCCGTGATGCGCTGCGGGCGTGGTGTACTCGGTCACCTCGGGCAGGGCGTCACCACCGAGATCCTCGGGGTCGAACATCGTGACCTTGCCGGTGCCGTCGTCGAACAGGACGGTCGTGCCGCCATGGGTGACGACGTGGCCCGCGTCGGTGGCGGTGAACGTCTGGTCGGTCAGCTCGCCGGTCCCCGCGTCGAGCACCTGCCACCCGGCCGGTGTCGTGACGAGGATGTGGCGGTCGTCGCCGGCCGGGTTCAGGCGCGTGAAGCCGTCGATCGCAACCGTCTTCGCGGTCGACATCGTCGTCCCGTCGAGTATCGCGATGCCACCGTCGTAGGTGACGGCGATGGGCTCGGCGATCGCACCGGCGCGTGGAGCCGAGGATGACGGGCCGGACTCGGCGGTGTCGGAACCGCCGCACGCGGCGGCGACGAGGCCGGCTGCGACGGCGACGGACACCGCGGCGGTGCGTCGTCGGAGGGTGGTGGACATGAAGGTGTGCCTCTCTCTGGTGGGGTCGTGCTCAGCGGTCTCGGGTGAGACCGGTCGTGATCCGTTCTGTGTTGGCGCGCATCATCTGCAGGTAGCTCGCCGCGCCCCCGCCGGGAGGCGTCAGCGACTCCGAGAACAGCGGCACCACGTCGACGTCGGTGCCTGTCTGCTCCGCGAGCACGCGGGCGAGTCGATCCGGTTGCGAGGAGTCGGCGAAGATCGTCGGCACGCCGGCGGTACGCACCGCGGCGGCGAGGTCGGCGAGATCCGACGCGCTCGGTGACGCCAGGGTGGTGCCTCCGGGGATGATCGCCCCGATGACCTCGAGGCCGAATCGCTGTGCCAGGTAACCGAACACGTGATGGTTGGTGACCAGCTTCCGCCGCGGGGGTGGGATGGTGTCGAACGCGGTCCGCATCTCATCGGCCAGCGCGCGCACCTGCTGCCGGTAGGAGTCGGTCGACCTGTCGAGCTCGGTCCGGTCGATCCCGGTGACGTTCGTCG
This sequence comes from Williamsia sp. SKLECPSW1, assembly GCF_054332755.1. NCBI lineage: Bacteria > Bacillati > Actinomycetota > Actinomycetes > Mycobacteriales > Nocardiaceae > Williamsia > Williamsia sp. SKLECPSW1. Next base: position 2,045,607 of record NZ_JBTGLI010000001.1, read on the forward strand.
CCACCGCATCGGCGATCACGTCGACGGCGCGGACCACCCTGTCCGGATCGGTCCAGAAGTGCGGGTCCACGATCTCGTCGTCGGATCCGTCGTCGGCCGAGACGGGGATGGGGTCGACCGCAGGACCGACCTCGAGCACGGTGGCGCCGTCGTCGCGCGCGGAGGCGACCGCCCGTGCGACGCCTTCCTCGAGACCGAGCCCGTTCGCCACGACGAGGTCGGCGCGGCTCATCTCCGTGGCCTGGCGGGACGAGATCCCGAAGCTGTGCGGATCGGACCCGGGCGGCATCAGCACGGTCACCCGGGCCTGGTCGCCGACGACCTGCCGCGTCATGTCGCCGAGGATGTTCGTGGTGACCACGACGGACGGAGCGGGGCGGTCCGTGCAGGCGGCCAGGCCGGTCATCGCGACGGCGACGGCGAGTGCCGCTGTGAGACAACGCCACCGGGTCATCGGCCGGTCTCCACCATCATCGAGGCGGTCCCCGGTGTCTGGATGACCCGTGCCACCCGCGCCCCGTCCCGGTGGTCGATCTCGAACACCCGATCGCTGTCGGGGTCGTTCACATAGGTTCGGCCGGTGTCGATCTGGAGGTCGCCGGTCGTGCGTACCCCGGGCAGTGTGGTGCGCACCGGCGGAGACGACGCATCGGAACGCACCTCGACCGTCCCGTCGGCGGCCCCGACCACGGGGCCCGTCCCACCGGACGTGGTGTTCGTCGCGGGGAGGTCCGTGGGCAGAGGTGTGGCCGTGCGCGCGGTGAGGTCGAGCAGCAGTCGCACACCGGGGCCGGTCGCGACCATCCCGTTCGCGCCCGATCGGTGCGACAGGGAGTCGATGGCGCCGACGCCGGCAGGGAACGGCAGGGATGTCACGCGGCCCCGCGAGGAGATCACGACCGCGGAGTCCGCGCAGGCGAAGACCGCACCGCGTCGTGCGACGGTCGACGCGCTCGGCGCCCGGCAGGGGACGGTCTCAGACGCGGTCGCGGTCGGGGACTCCCGCACCTCGATCCCGCCGTTGACGGGGAACAGCAGCTTTCCCGCCAGCGGGACGGCGGCGGCTCCTGCACCCGTCCGCGGCAGGCGGTGTGCCACTTCGACGCGACCATCGTCCTGTGCGTCGCGGTCGAGGACGACGACGGTGTCGTCGTAGGTGAGTGCGGTGCGCGTCGCGTCGGCCTGCACGTCGAGGAGGCGGCCCCCGACCGGGACAGCGCCGATCGCGCGGGACTCCGCCCGGTAGTAGTGCACGTGGTCGCTGTGGTCGACGGTCCACCCGCCGCTGTCGACGATGTGCGTCGACGTGGGGGTCACGGCGTACGCGTATCGACCGTCCCCGCGCAGTCCGGTCACACCGGGGGCGCGACCGACGACGCTCGACTCGCCGTCCAGCAGGTCGACCACGGCGATCTCCCCGGATGTGCGGTCCCCGACCACGAGGCGGTACTGCGTGTCCGAGACCTCCTCCGCGCCCTCGACGTAGCCGTGCGGTCTTGAGGAATCCGCTCCGCGCGTGGGTGTCTGTTCGTCGGAACCGCAGGCGGACACTGCGAGAACGGCGGACAGTGCGGCGGCGACCGCACCGGGTACGAGACGACGGCTCATCGGGAGACCTCTTCGACGATGGGGGACAGGGAGACACGGGTGCGGACCGCCGCGGTGAGCGCGGACACGGCGAATGCGGCGACGGCGACGAGCGCGACAGTCGCCCCGGCGGCGGTACCGAGGTGCCACGACAGGACGAGGCCGACCACGGTCGCGGCGGACCCGACGACAGCGGCGCCCAGCATCATGTGCGCGACCCGGGAGGCCCACAGAGCCGCGGCGGCGGGCGGTGCGATGAGCAACCCGAACACCAGCAGCGTGCCCACCACGTGGAACGAGGCGACCACGGCGACGGTGAGCAGGACGACCAGCGCCGCGGTCACCACCGCGGGGCGGTACCCCAGCGTGATGGCGAGGCGAGGATCCACCGCGACCGCGGTGAAGGCGCGATGGCCGACGACGACGAACACCAGCGCGAGGGCGGTCGCGATCGCGAGGACGACGACGTCGGATCGTCGGACGCCGAGAAGGTCGCCGAAGAGGATCGCGGTGATGTCGACGGTGAACGACGCGGATCGGGAGACGATGACGACCCCGAGCGCCAGCATCCCGACGAACAGCAACCCGATGGCGGTGTCCCCGCCGATCCGGCGGATCCCCGTCAGCGCTCCGACGCCGGCGGCCATCGCCAGCGCGCTCACGGCGGCGCCGACGATCGGCTCGCCGCCGAGCAACGTCGCGATCGCGATCCCCGGCAGCATCCCGTGGGGCAGGGCGTCACCGAGGAACGTCAGGCCCCGGACCAGGACCCACGATCCGGCCACCGCGCACAGGATCGCCGCCAGCACGCCCGCGACCAGGGCGCGCTGGGTGGCGCCCGTCGCGAAGGGCTCGGTCAACCAGTACATGGCGTGAGAGCATAATGACAGTCGTTTTCATCTGAGTAGGCGGGTAATGACTTGGTAAAGCTGCAGCTCGACGCGGTGGGTGTCCGCTACGGGGAGCACTGGGCTCTGCGCGACGTCACCGCGTCGTTCGACGGCGGGTGCCGCGCGGTCGTCGTCGGACCGAACGGGGCGGGGAAGTCGACGCTGCTCGACGTCCTGTGCGGCGTCCGTCGACCGGACGCGGGGACCGTGACCGGCGCACCTGCGGCGTACGTCCCGCAGCACCGCGTCATCTCCGAGCGGCTGCCCATCACGGTCGCCGAGGTCGTCACGATGGGCCGATGGCCACACGCGCGGCGTCGCCGGATCCGCGGTCGCGACCGGGCGATCGTGGCCGAGGCGATGGACCGGGTGGGCATCGCGACGTTGCGGTCCCGGCAGGTCGGCGCGCTGTCCGGCGGTCAGCGACAACGGGTCCTGCTGGCGCAGGCCCTCGCCCGACAGGCCGATGTGCTGGTGCTCGACGAGCCCACGAGCGCCCTCGACGCCGCGGGTCGTGCCGAGGTCGCGGCCGTCGTCACCGAGGAGGTGCGTCGGGGGTGCGTGGTCGTGGAGGTCACGCACGACCTTGGTTCCGCCCGGGCCGCCGATCGGAGTGTGCTGCTCTCGGCGGGGCGTGTCGTGGCCCGAGGGGTGGCGAGCGAGGTGCTCACCGACGACCGGATCGCCGCGGTGTGGGGGCCGGGCGCGGTGGTCGGTGCGACGATGGGTCGGTGATCGTCGCGTCGTACGACCGCCTCGAGCGGCACGGGATCGAGGCCGTCGTGTTCCTCGACACCGAGAGCGGCGAGTGTTTCCAGATCCAGCGGTCGCTGCCGGCCTCGGTCGGCGACACCGCGCCGACGTACCACCTGACCACGGGGGTGTCGGCACCGCTGCCGGGCGGGATCGTCGACTGGCGGCGTGTGGACGACCGCTTCGAGTTCGCGCTGACGCCGCGCGCCGCCCGCATCTTCGGTGGCGCCGACGTCTTGTCGTTCGCGGCGGAGCCCGCCGAGGACACGACGCTCGAGGACATCGCCGACCACGTCGCGCGCCTCATCCGCTGACCTGTCGCCGCGGGCCACTACTCTCGTGGACGTGGATCCCGAGAACCCGATGGCAGGTCTGCTCGAGCAGGCACAGAAGATGCAGCAGCAGCTCCTGGAGGCCCAGAACACGATCGCGGCGACGGAGCTGACCGGCACCGCCGGCGGTGGTCGCGTGACCGTGGCCGGCAACGGTGCGGGTGAGGTCACCGGGGTGACCATCGACCCGTCCGTCGTCGACCCGTCCGACGTCGAGACCTTGCAGGACCTCCTCGTCGGCGCACTGGCCGACCTGGCCCGCAAGCGTGACGAGCTGACCGCGACGACGATGGGCCCGCTCGCGGGCGGCCTGGGTGGCGGACTCCCGGGCTTCGGCGGCCCGGGTCTGGGGCAGTGACGGGCCGGTGTACGAGGGGCCGATCCAGGATCTGATCGACGAGCTGGCAAAGCAGCCGGGTCTCGGTCCCAAGGGCGCCCAGCGGATCGCGTTCCACCTCCTGGGCGGCGAACGCACCGACATCGATCGCCTGATCGCGGCACTCGGAAACGTCCGCGACAACGTCACCTTCTGCGCGGAGTGCGGCAACGTGTCCGCCCAGAAGCTGTGTCGGATCTGCTCCGACGCGCGGCGTGACGCGACGAAGATCTGCGTCGTCGAGGAGCCGAAGGACGTGCAGGCCATCGAGCGGACCAAGGAGTTCACCGGCCGCTACCACGTGCTCGGGGGTGCGCTCGATCCGCTCGGCGGCATCGGACCGGACCAGCTGCGGATACGAGAGTTGTTGCGCCGGTTGGCCAATCAGACCGATGGTGTCGACGTGACCGAGGTGATCGTCGCGACCGACCCGAACACCGAGGGTGAGGCAACCGCGACCTACCTCGTGCGCATGCTCAAGGACTTCCCCGGCCTGTCGGTGACGAGGCTCGCCTCCGGTTTGCCGATGGGCGGTGACCTCGAGTTCGCCGACGAGCTGACACTTGGTCGCGCGCTGTCGGGCCGCCGCATCCTGACGTGACCGCGTTCGACGTCGACGCCACCGCCGCTGCGATCGCGGCCGATCTCGACACGGGGATCGTCGTCATCGACGGCCCGTCCGGGGCCGGGAAGTCGACCTTCGCCGACGCACTGATGCGCGCGCTGTCCGCCCGACGGATGCACGCGGCGCTCGTCCGCACCGACGAGTTCGCCACCTGGCAGGACCCCGCCGGATGGTGGTCGGAGATGGATCGTGAAGTGCTGCAGGCCTTCCGACGCGGGCACGACTTCCGGCACCGACCCCGCGTGTGGTCCGGCGACGTCGCCGAACCGGGGCCCAGGGTGTGGCGGCGCTGGGAGCCGCTGCTCGTCATCGAGGGCGTGACCTCGGCGCGTCGTCGCATCGCCGACCGGGTCGCCGCGGCGCTGTGGCTCGACGGCGAGGATCGCGAGACACGCCTGGAACGAGCCGTCGCGCGCGACGGGGAATCCGCTCGCCCGCACCTGCGGCGGTGGCAGGAGTTCGAAGACGGCTGGTTCGCCGTCGATCGAACCCGCGAGCGCTGTCGCGTCCTCGATCTCTGAGGCGTGACCGAGAGCCGTTCTACTACCCCGGGTTCGGTCCGTGCGTGCTACGGCGGCTGGGTGCTCGACAATCGGCTCGGCGCATACGGTCTTGGTGTCCGCGACCCGTTTTTCGGGGTAGATGAGCGCCAGCTTCAACAGTGGAAGGCAGCCTTCTGTACTAGTGGCGGTGGTCCAGGACCGTCGCTGCTTTCTCAATGCAGGGGCCGGAGGCGTGACGGTAGACGGCAGTGTCGGCGAGTTGCCTGGCCATCCCGGCTTTAAGCTTCCATGGAGACGCAAATTGGCGACGGGTAGGGGGGCAACGAGTGAGTATTGTCGTCGACGGCCGGACCGACGCCGAGAAGCTGCGAGAATTGCTTCAACAGGCAGAACAGCAGTCTCTCGAATACAAAGAAGCGTTGGATCTGACCGATCACGAGACCAGGTTAAACCTGGTCAAAGATGCAGTCGCGATGGGTAACACGGGTGGCGGCTACATCCTTGTCGGCGTCGACGACGTCGGCGACCCGTGCGCGCCGTCAGGATCACTCGATCGGCCTCGGTTCGATCCAGCAAAACTTAACGACATCTTCCGTAGGTACACCCGGCCTGTCCCCGCGCTCGTCAGCCAACCGCACTCCGTCGGCAGGAACGAGGTAATCGTGATCTTTGTGCCGCCGACTTCCGGTCCACCCCTGCCCATGATCACCGACGGTGAGTATGAAGACGCCAAGAAGCGCAAGCAATACAAGTTCCGAAAGGGGGACGTTCCCGTACGCGAAGGCGCACAGAACGTTTCGCTCGAATACAGCCATTGGCCAGCCCTGCTGGCCCGGCATGAGGGAGCGATCCAGGAAAGAACACGCCGCGACTTGGATGCGTTGATAAACCGACTCGCGGGCGGCCAACAAGCAGTGACCCCATCGCTCCTGCCCATCGATCCGGGGCTCGATGAAACCGGCTTCGCGGCTACGCTGGTGTCCCATTTCGAGCACTCCACGACCTACGGTGCGATCCGGACCTTCATACTTGCGGCTGGACAGCGCGCACTGCAATTCGGCGATGACGACACTACCGCGCTCGATCAGCTCACGATCATCGGCACGCACGCAGCGCTCTACCAGAACGACGAAGTCTACGGCTGGGTCGTCGACCAGCTACACAGGGTGTACCTCCAACTCACGCTCAATGACAGCCGCATAAAGCTCGCTATTGTCGACCGGGTGTACGTCCTGGGCAGCTGCCTGGTCCGACTCGAGAAATGGAGCGACCTCCGCAAACTGGTACTGCAACTACCCATTGAAGAGGTCTACCCATCCTGGATCCGCGAAGGTCAAGTCGCTGCTTCGCGCGACTTTTTGTACCCCGCCAACAAACCTGGACTGATGATCTCCGCGGCCCGCCAGCTCATGGTTCAGCACCCAGCGATGCGCCCCGACCTACCATTCATCCCAGCTGAACCCGAAGACCTCATCGGTCGCCGAGACGCCATGCTAAATACGCTGTGCCAGTTCGACATCTTGTACTGCGTCATCGTCGCCGCCGACTCTCTGAAGGAAGGCCGGGGGATGGCCGAAGGATATCCCGCGTCGGCAGCTTTCGATCAGAGCCGCGTCAACCCGGTACTCGAGAAAATTGTCACTGACCACGAAGTCCGCGAACAATTGTTCTCAGAAATTTCGGACACCGACCTGTCCGCTGCAATCGACCAGACAATGAAGAGCGCGCACCAGGAGGCGATGACGACCGGCGGCTACTGGTCCAAGCTTCCTCAGCGTGTCGTCGCTCTCATGGATGTTCACCCGCCCCAACAGTGAAGTTGACTCCGTTTTTTCGGCTCCACGGACGGGCCGAGAGCTAGACCAAGCTGGCCGTCCGGGGAGGTCCAAGTTGTATGACGCGCCGCCAATTCTACGAGTACCTGAGAGCGGTTGGACGACCGCCACTCAGCGATGGCTTGCAGCAAAACGCTCGCGACGAAGGCGGTCGATCTCGGGGAGGTCCGGCGGCAGCAGGGGAGACCCGGTCGCCCACGACAGAGGGTGGTCGGCGAACTGCGGGTTGCGGTCCAGCGCCGGCCCGTCAAGTTACGACTCCGTCACCGATTCGGTGACGGCGCCGTCGATGCGGTCGCCAGCACCGTTCCCGTCGCCGGTCGACACCCGTGACATTGGGACCAAGTGAATCCACGGATAAGTTTATTCGGCGGCTGGCGAGAAGTTCTGTCTTTCGACCCACCAGCTGCCTGCGGCAGGATTTATGCAAGTAGGAACGGCGGACTTTCCGTCAGCTGTACCGAGAGTTTGATACCTCAATCTGGCCAAGGATAGGAATTCCATGACTCCAGAAGTATGGCGTTGTCTGCCAACGGGTTCTTTCCGATTGCCCCAATGTCAACGGCACCCCCGTCCCGTTTGGTCTGAATCTCTTTAAGTAAGAGATCCTCAACGCTAAGTCCGTGAGTCACCAGTGCCTCGATGTCCCTCGCACTTGCGACTGCGAGCGGCACATCTGGAAGGGACCCTCCGGGGATGCGGGTATTCCCATACTCGAGTAGATGGGCCGATGCCGTATAAAAAGGCTCCGCCGTCACGATCAACGCCAACGTCTGTCTATCGCTCGGGATATGGGCAAAAGCCTGGTGGCGTTCAGATATCTTCTGCATCGTTCGAGCGAGCTGCTTTCGCGGCCGATCCAGTGACGAGCGCAACGCAGAAAATAAGTCTGCTTGGCCAGCACGCGCGCTCGCGCCAAGACGGTAGGACTTTACCTCAACAAGTACTACCAACTTTGGGAAGATAACGAAAAAGTCAATACTTTTGCTGCCGCCACCCTTTGCGAAAGTGATCTCTGGCTCGACCGCTGCGCCGTCAATCGAGCGAAGCTGGCGCCCAATGTAGTCCTCGAACAGAAGCCCAAGATCATTGGCAAAATCGCTGCCGTACTCTTTCACGCCGGCGTAATACAGACCCCCCGGGCTGACAGTCCGCAAGATTAGTCGGGTCGCGGGCGCGACGGGGATGCCATCTCCCATATCCACAAATGGCGTTGCTGCGAGAGGATTGTAGTCATATCGCGCAGCCATCGAGCTCCCCAGCGCTTGCCTGCGAAAAGCATCTCGAAATTTGGTGGGTGTCGTGGTTAGTCGCTTGGCAATAGTCTCAATATTTCCTCGTGGGTATATCTTCAGCACATCGTGGAAAATCTCTTGATTTAACCAATCAGGGTTGAAGATGCCGCCGTTCATCAGCGCACTAGTCTGCAAGAGAAAGGTCGCTCCCATCGTCTCTCGCAACGAGACGCCACCTAGAATTTCCGCAAGGGAGGCTTCAGTGATGACCGAAGTCCGTACCGTTCGAAGACCATCGACAAGCCAGGCGTTCGATCGTGACAGCTCCTCAAAAGCGGACTCTTGGTACGGAAATTGTTCGTACGCAACCGTGGTCAACGTTCGAGTCAAAAAGCCGACAGTGCCCAGCGAACTTCGGTCGATGTCTATAGCGATTTGAAACTTCGCCATCAGATCTAGAACAGATTCGTCGTCTGCCGATTTCGAGCGATGCTCATTCCCGTGAAGCAGAGACTCACGCGCGGCCGCGGCTAAACCCCAAGGGGGCAAGCGGTGGATAACGCTCCGGGGGTAGGGCGGTTCGCCCAGTGAGGCAGAGAGCTTTGCAATCTGGGGAATCAAGTCACTCGGCCGGAAGGCGCGGCAACTCTGAACAAATGCTCTATAAGGCAAGTGTGGATGGGGGGAGAAGGTCACTACGTCGTCCTCAGCGCTCGTGGAAGACGTCGCAGTGCTCGTGCACCCGCAAATGCGTTGTGAGGCCGCAACCTACGAGCAGCCCGACTTGCTGGCGCCGTCGACCGGCCTAGGGTCCACACGCGCCAGTCACTTTCCTTCTCCGTCCTGGGACCTGCCACCTCAGCGACGACCGGCCGCGATCCGTTCGCGACGGAGGCGGTCGATCTCGGGGAGATCTAGCGGCGGCAGCGGCGATCCGATCGCCTGTGACAGCAGGTGATCGGCGAGCTGCGGGTTGCGGGCGAGGGCCGGGCCGTGGAGGTAGGTCCCGATCACCGACCCCGTCACCGCGCCGTCGAAGCGATCGCCCGTGCGGTTGCCGTCACCGGCCTTCACCCGGGACAGCGGAACCGAGTCCGGCCCGAGAACCGTTCCGCCACGATGGTTCTCGAATCCGGTGAGGGTCTCGGTGAGCCCGTCGACGAGAGGTTCGGCGACGAGTTCGCCGATACTGCGCTTCTCCTGAGGAGAGGTGGTCAGATCCAGCATCGAGATGCCCTCGACGCGCTCGCCCGCCGACGTCTCGTACCAGTGGCCCAGCACCTGGATCGCCGCGCAGATCGCGAGTACCGGTGCCCCACGTTCGGCCGCGCGCTGGAGTCCGGGGTAGCGCAACAGGTGTCGGGTCGCGAGGCGCTGCGCGTAGTCCTCGGCGCCGCCGAGGGTGTACACGTCGAGCGACTCGGGGACGGGGTCGTCGAGGGTGATGTGGATGATCTCGGCGTCGATGCCGCGCATCAGAGCCCGCTGGCGCAACACCAGCGCGTTGCCGCCGTCGCCGTAGGTGCCCATCACGTCCCCGAGGACGAGGCCGACGCGTAGGGTGGAGGTCTGATCAGCCACGGCGAGCCCCCGCGGTGCGTTCGATCCGGTCGATCGCGACGCCGAGGTCGCGGAACGCCGTGTAGTTCGCGAGGACGTCGACCCGACCCGGTGGACACGACGCGATCGCGGCGATCGGGTCGTCGACGGTGGTGTGCTCGGCCCCGGCGTACAGCAACCGGACACCGAGATCTGCTGCGCGCTCACCGGATGCGACGACGGCGCTGTTCTCGAAGTGTTCGAACCGCACGTCCCACAGCCACGACAGGTCCTCGCCATCCGGCACCTGACCGTTGACGGCGATGACCAGTCCGGCGGCCTCGGGGTCGATCATCGAGAGCGCCTCCTGCCACCCGGCGGGATTCTTGGCCAACAACATCCGGACGGAGTGTTCGCCGACCTGTCGGATCCCGTAGCGGCCCGCGACCTCACCGACTGTCCCGACAGCCTCGACGGCGGCGCGGGCGTCGGCACCCATCGCGACGGCGGCGGCGACGGCCTGGGTCGCGTTGCCGCGGTTGGCCTTCCCGGGCAGCACCAACGACATCGGTGCGGTGAACCCGTCGGGTCCATGAATGGACTCGTCGTCGAACCACCACGTCGGTGTGGGCCGACGGAAGTCGGTCCCGGTGGACCACCAGTCGACGCCGTCGCGCAGGATCGGCTCGCCGGAGCGCGGGCAGCTCACCGAGTCGCCCGCCCATCCGCCCCCGGCGGCCACCCACACGACGTTTTGCGCGTCGTAGGCAGCCGACGCGACGAGGACGTCGTCGCAGTTGGCGACGACGACCATGTCGGGATGACGGGCGATGCCCTCCCGGAGCCGCTTCTCGATGATGGTGATCTCGCCGACGCGGTCGAGCTGGTCCCGCGAGAGGTTCAGCAGCACCAACACTTCCGGCTCCAGTGCGTCGCTGACATGGGGCACGTGCAGTTCGTCGACCTCGATCGCCGCGTAGGGTGCGGCGCGGCCCAGCGTGAGTGTCGCGATGATCCCGGCGTCCATGTTGGCGCCGTCGGCCTGGCTGATGGTCTCGCCCAGGGTCGCGAGCGCGGCGGCGGTCATCTTCGTCGTCGTCGACTTGCCGTTCGTCCCGGTGACGACGGCGGTCCGCTTGCCCGCGGCCAGTCGCCGCATGATCGACGGATCGATCTTCGCGGCGATCAGCCCACCGATCATCGACCCCTTGCCGCGACCGGTTCTCTGCGAGGTCCACCGTGCTCCGGCAGCGGCGGCGAGGGCTGTGCGGGTGCGGAGGGGGAGACGTGCCCGGGATCGAGCGTGGGCGTCGGACATGGCGACGAGTCTGTCACAACGCGGGCCTTCGCCCGCGGTCCCATGAGGCCCGCCACACACCCGACGATCACGATCGCGGCCCCGATGAGCTGCAGCGCCGACGGGGTCTCACGGAGGACGATCCACGACGCCGTGATCCCCACCACGGGGACCATCAGCGACATCGGCGCGACCGTGCTCGCGGGGTACCGACCCATGAGGAACGTCCACAGCCCCGAGCCGGCGGCGGTGCCGAGCACCACCACGTAGGCGAGCCCGGCGAGGGCGATCAGGCCACTGTGGTCGCCGACCGTCGCCAGAGCGTGGAATCCCGCGCCGGGACCCTCGATGCCCAGGCTGAGGAGGTACATCGGGACGGGCGGGATGACGCACATCCACAGCGTGAGGTGCAGGGGGTTCGGCGCTTTCGCCAGCCGGCTGCCGAGGTTGCCGAACGCCCAGCCGAGGCCCGCGACGAGGGTCAGCAGCATGGGGAGCAGGCCGGCTCCGGCACCGTGTCCGATGCGGTCGACGGCGATCAGCGCCATCCCGCCGATGGCGACGGCGATGCCGGCGACCTGGCGCAGCGTCATCCGCTCACCGAGGAGGAGCACACCCAGGACGACGGTGAACGGTGCCGACGACTGCAGCACGAGCGACGCCAGCCCGGTCGGCATGCCCGTCGCCATCGCGAGGAAGAGGAACGCGAACTGCACGATGCCGAAACCGGTGCCGTACAGCAGCAGCCAGCGCACCGGCACCTGCGGTCGTCGGACGAACAGGATGACGGGGACCGCCATCACGGCGAAGCGCAGCGCGGCGAAGAAGAAGGGAGGGAAGTGGTCGAGGCCGGCGTGGATGGCGAGGAAGTTCAACCCCCACAGCACGACGACGGTCAGCCCGATCATGCGATCCCGTGTGCTCATGGTGCTCATCGTCGAGGCGGGCAGTCGTTCAGCACAATCGAATAGATGTAGACAGACAATGTAGTTTTCCTACATGGACGTACACCGCCTGCGGCTGCTCAGGGAGTTCGCCGACCGCGGCAGCGTCGGGGCCGTCGCGGATGCGATGCGGCTCACGCCGTCGGCGGTCTCGCAGCAGTTGAAGGTGCTCGCCCGCGAGGCGGGGATCGATCTGCTGGAGCAGGACGGACGTGGGCTTCGGCTCACCGACGCCGGACGCGCGTTGGTACTCCGTGCCGACGATGTCCTCGCCGCGGTGGATCGTGCCGCCGAGGAGATGGCCGCCCGCGCCCGCACCACCCTCGGGACCGTCCGGCTCGCGATGTTCCCGTCGGCCGCCGCGTTGCTGCTGCCCGGACTGCTCACGCGGATGGGGGCGTCGGGCGTCGAGGTGGTGGCCACCGACGTCGACGTGCCGTACGCGTCGGCACCGGACACGCTTGCCGACCACGACCTCGTCCTCACCCACCGCGACGAACGGGCGCCGTCCGTGCGGTCGCCGCGCATCCGGTCGTCGGTCGTGATGCGTGAGCCGGTGGACCTCGTCGTGCCGCCGGGCCATCGCCTCTCGGCGCAGGACTCGGTGACGCTCGACGATCTCGCCGATGAGGACTGGATCAGTGTGCGCGGCGGGTTCCCCGTCGACGACGTGCTGTTGTCGCTGGCGACGATCACCGGCGTCCAACCGCGCGTCGTCCACCGCATCAACGACTTCGCCGTCATCGAGGCGATGGTCGCCGACGGACACGGCGTCGCGCTGATACCGCGGCATGCAGTGCGCAACAACAGGATTCACCAGTTGGAGATCTCTGGCGTACGGGCCGCACGGATCTACGAGGTCCTCTGTCGTCCAGGTGCGCTCGACAAGCCGGTCAACGTCGCGGTGGCGACTGCACTGCGGGACCTGTGTGTCCACGTGTCCCAGGGAATGTGAGCGTCGACGACAAAGAGTCGAACGTATCCTTGGTCGGTTCAGCGGTGTCCTTCGATCGGAGGATGTGGGACTCTTGCGGTGTATGCCGATTTCGAAGGTGTATGCCAAATTTGAGTAGGAGACTTGTCATGGTGAACAAAGCGCTCATGGTCCGTCTGGAAGCCAAACCGGGTCAGGAGGAGGCCGTCGCGGAGTTCCTGCGATCGGCATTGCCCCTCGTCGAACAAGAGCCCGGCACGAGGCCCTGGCTGGCGGTCCAGTTCGGGCCGTCCACGTTCGGCATCGTCGACGCCTTCCCCGACGACGAGGCCCGGGACACACATCTGAACGGACCGGTCGGCACCGCGCTCGGAGAACGCGCTGACGAACTCTTCGCCGTGGCGCCCGAGATCACGTATCTCGACGTGCTCGCCGACAAAGTCTGATCAATCGGCCGATGACCCCGTCGGTGTGTCCGCGGGGTCATCGTGCGTCGACGGAGACGAACTCGTAGTCGCTCAGCGGGAACGTCGACGCGGCCCGGAACGACGCGGTTGTCGACGTCGGACGGAGCAGTGCGGCCTCGCCGTGCTGGTTGAAGTAGTAGCTGCGGGCGGTGGAGCACTGACCGCGGTAGAAGACGGAGTCACCGAGGCGCTCGGTCACGTCGGCGAGGAAGGCGTCGTTGGCCGCGTCGGTCACCTCGAACGAGACCGCGTCGCGCCGCTGCAGTTCACCGAGCAGCCGACGGATGTGGCCCATCTGCGACTCGATCGTCGTGAAGTACGACAACCCGCTGTAGGAGTAGGGGCTGTTCAGGCTCAACAGGTTCGGGAAGCGCGGCACGGTGATGCCCTCGTACGCCTGGAATCGGTTGTCGCGCCAGAACTGCCCGAGGTCGCGACCCTCCCGCCCGACGATCCGCAGCGCCGGGAAGTTGACGTCCCAGAGGTTGAACCCGGTGGCCAGCACGAGGGTGTCGATCGGGGTGTGGCGCCCGTCGGCGGTGACGATGCCGTCGGGATCGAACCGCGCGATCGGCGACGTCTCGAGGTGGGTGTTCGCTCGGTTGAACGCGCGGAAGTACCTGTTCGAGAACGTCGGTCGCTTGCAGCCGAAGTCGTAGTCGGGGGTCAGCGCCCGACGCGTCGACCGATCGCGCACCGAGAGTCGCAGGTGCGCTCGGGCCAGCAGTGCGGCCGACTTGTTCATCGGCTTCGCCTGCCGGAAGTGCAGCACACCGACGATCATGAGCGCCTCGAGGAGCGCGTCGTTGACCTTCCGGGCGGCCCTCTGCGTGGTGGGGACTCGGGCGAAGAGCCGACGCACCAGGGGCGGGATCGGGAAGTCGACCTTCGGGACCACCCAGATCGGTGTCCGTTGGAACACCGTGAGAGACCGGGCACGTCGGGCGATCTCGGGGATCAGCTGGACCGCGGTGGCGCCGGTCCCGATGACCGCGACGCGCTCACCGGCGACGTCGTGGTCGTCGTCCCAGCGAGTGGTGTGCAGGACGGTGCCGCTGAAGGTGTCGATACCGGGGAAGTCGGGTGTGTGCGGCTGGGAGAGGAACCCGGTGGCCGTCACCAGGAACCGTCCGGTCACCTCTTCGCCGGACGCCGTCGTCACGCGCCAGTACTCGCCGTCGGCGTCCCATTCGGCTCGATCGACCAGGACCCCGAACCGCATGCACCGGCGCAGATCGTAGGAGTCGGCGATGTGCTCGGCGTAGCGCTTCAACTCGGCGCCGGGAGCGAACAATCGCGTCCAGTTCGGATTAGGCGCGAACGAGTACGAGTAGGTCACCGAGGCGATGTCGACGGCCAGGCCCGGGTAGTGGTTGACGTGCCACGTGCCGCCGAGGTCGTCCTCGCGTTCGAGGATGGTCAGGTTGCGGTAGCCGAGGTCGCCGAGCGCGATGGCCGCTCCCATCCCGCCGAACCCCGCGCCGACGATCACCGCGTCGAACTCTGGCGTCATCGTCGACACCCCCGCCTTCTGTCTATAACTCGCCGTAACAGGTATCGGAGAGTGTGCGACATGCGACGGGACCCGTCAAGGGTGCGTGCCTCCGTCGGGTCCCTCGGTGGATCGATCTCGACAGACCGGCCCGGGGTGGCCCGTCCAGCACCTACTCTCTCGGTTATCGGTGCTTAACCGGCGCCGATGTGCGACGAGAGGTGTCCGGCGATGCAGAGCAGTGACCACCCGGCGACGAGTCACGACGTCGGACCCACCGAGCCGCCGCTGATCGAGAACACCATCGGCGCGGTGCTGGACCGTACCTCCGACGCACACGCGGACCGGGATGCCCTGGTCGAGGTGATGACCGGACGACGGTGGACCTGGTCGGAGCTGCGCACCGCCGTCGACGAGGTCGCGGCCGCTCTGCTCGCCGAGGGCGTGCAGAAGGGTGACCGCGTCGCGATCTGGGCGCCCAACTGTGCGGAGTGGGTACTGGTGCAGTTCGCGACGGCGACGGTCGGCGCGATCCTGGTGACGGTCAACCCGGCGTATCGCCTGCACGAGCTGAAGTACGTCCTGCAGCAGTCGACGGTGCGGATGGTCGTCGCGACGCCCACATCGGGTGGCTCGGACTACGCGGCGATGCTCGCCGCGGTGACACCGGAGGTCCCCAGCGTGCAGCGCGTCGTGCTGATCGGCACCGACGGCTGGTCGGAGTTCGTCGCGGCCGGACGCGACATCGACGCCGACGCCATCACCGAGGCCCGCGACGCGACCTCCCCCGACGACCCGATCAACATCCAGTACACCTCCGGCACAACGGGATCGCCCAAGGGAGCGACCCTCAGCCATCGCAACATCCTCAACAACGGCCACTTCGTCGGCGAGCTGTGTGGATACACCGAGGTCGACCGCGTGTGCATCCCGGTCCCCTTCTACCACTGCTTCGGCATGGTGATGGGCAACCTCGCGTGCCTCACCCACGGCTCGACGATGGTGATACCCGGGCCGTCGTTCGACCCCGCTGCCACCCTCGCCGCCGTCGAGGCCGAACGGTGCACCTCGCTGTACGGCGTCCCGACGATGTTCATCGCCGAACTCGGCCACCCCGCCTTCTCCGAGGTCGACCTCTCGTCGTTGCGGACCGGGATCATGGCCGGCTCGCCGTGTCCCATGGAGATCATGAAGCAGGTGATCGACCGGATGGGCATGACGGAGGTGTCGATCGCCTACGGCATGACCGAGACGTCACCGGTCTCCCTGCAGACGCGGGTCGACGACCCCGTCGAGAAGCGGGTGTCGACGGTGGGTCGGGTCGGACCGCACCTCGAGGTCGCGATCGTCGACCCCGCGACCGGCGAGCGTGTGCCGCGCGGTGAACCCGGTGAACTGTGCACCCGCGGGTACTCGGTGATGCTGGGTTACTGGGACAACCCCGAGATGACCGCGCAGGCAATCGATCCCGACGGGTGGATGCACACCGGCGACATCGGCGTGATGGACGCCGACGGCTACGTCGCGGTCACCGGCCGCATCAAGGACATGGTCATCCGCGGCGGCGAGAACATCTACCCCCGCGAGATCGAGGAGTTCCTCTACGGGCACCCCGACATCCTCGACGCACAGGTCGTCGGGATCCCCGACGACAGATACGGCGAGGAACTCGTCGCGTGCCTGCGACTGCGGCCTGGCGCCGACGACATCACCGCGGAGTCGCTGCGGGAGTTCTGCCGAGACGGGTTGGCCCGCTACAAGATCCCGCGGTACGTCCAGATCCTCGACGAGTTCCCGATGACGGTCACCGGCAAGGTGCGTAAGGTGGAGCTGCGGGAACGGGCGAGCAAGGAGGTCGGGACCACCCGGCCGTCACCGGCCGGGTGACCGACCGTCTCAGGGCGCCCAGGTCCGCGGGGCCTGCTCGCCGCTCTCGGGTGCACTCGGCTTGTTCGCGCGGTTGATCGCCGAGACGACGGCACGCAGGGTCGCCGTCGTGATGGAGGTGGCGATGCCGACACCCCACACCGTCTCGCCGTCGATCTCGGTCTCCACGTAACTGGCTGCCTGCGCGTCGAACCCGGCAGTCATGGCGTGCTCGCTGTAGTCGAGAACCCGGACGTCGTAGCCGACGGTGCCCAGGGCGTCGACGAACGCCGCCAGCGGGCCGTTGCCGGTGCCGGTGATCTCCTTCTCGACGCCGTCGACCTTCACGATCGCGTGGATCGAGTCGTCGCCGCCGTCGACCTCCGAGGCGTCGACGCGCTGACTGATGCGCTCGAGCGGTCGGACGGGGTGCAGATACTCCTCGGCGAAGACGTCCCACATCTCCTTCGGGTTGACCTCGCCGCCCTCGCCGTCGGTGATCTTCTGGATCTCGCGGCTGAACTCGATCTGCAGCCGGCGCGGCAGCGACAGGCCGTGGTCGGCCTTCATGATGTACGCGACGCCGCCCTTGCCGGACTGGCTGTTGACGCGGATCACGGCCTCGTAGTTGCGGCCCACGTCCTTCGGGTCGATCGGCAGATATGGGACCGCCCAGATGAGGTCGTCGACATCGGAGTCCGAGTCGTCGGCGTCGACCTTCATCTGGTCGAGGCCCTTGTTGATGGCGTCCTGGTGGCTGCCGGAGAACGCGGTGTACACCAGGTCGCCGCCGTAGGGGTGACGCTCGGGGACGTTCAGCTGGTTGCAGTACTCGACCGTGCGACGGATCTCGTCGATGTCGGAGAAGCTGATCTGCGGGTCGACGCCGCGGCTGAACAGGTTCATGCCCAGGGTCACCAGACACACGTTGCCCGTGCGTTCGCCGTTGCCGAACAGGCAGCCCTCGATGCGATCTGCACCCGCCTGATAGCCGAGTTCCGCTGCGGCGACAGCGGTCCCGCGGTCGTTGTGCGGGTGCAGGCTGAGAATGATCGAGTCACGCCGCGCCAGGTTGCGGTGCATCCACTCGATCGAGTCGGCGTAGACGTTCGGCGTCGCCATCTCGACGGTGGCCGGCAGGTTGATGATCATCGGCTCGTCCGGTGTGGGAGCGATGATCTCGCTCACCGCGTCGCACACCTCCTTGGCGTACGACAGTTCGGTGCCGGTGTAGGACTCCGGCGAGTACTGGTAGCGCCAATGGGTCTCCGGGTACTTCTTCTCCTCCGCCTTCACCAGATGGGCTGCGTCGGTGGCGATCGTCGTGATCGCGGCCTTGTCGGCGCGGAACACCACGCGGCGCTGCAGCACCGACGTCGAGTTGTAGAAGTGGACGATGACGTTGCGGGCCCCGCGGCACGCCTCGAACGTCCGCTCGATCAGCTCGCTGCGGCACTGGGTGAGCACCTGGATGGTGACGTCGTCGGGGATCGCGTTCTCGGTGATGATCTCGCGGACGAAGTCGAAGTCGGTCTGGCTGGCCGAGGGGAAACCGACCTCGATCTCCTTGTAGCCCATGCGGACCAGCAGGTCGAACATGCGGCGCTTACGCGCCGGGCTCATCGGGTCGATCAGGGCCTGGTTGCCGTCGCGCAGGTCGACGGCACACCACGCGGGCGCCCGGTCGATGACCGTGTCCGGCCAGGTGCGGTCGGACAGCGTGATGGCCTCGACCTCGTCGGCGAACGGCCGGTAACGGTGGGACGGCATGGCCGATCCGCGCTGCGTGTTCCAGGCGGGCTGTCCGTCGGGGATGGGGCCGGCGGGTTCGACGATGCGACTGGCGGCCGACGTGAAAGTGTCTGCTGCGGGCATGAGTGGGATCTCCGAGTTCGTGTGAGGTGGTCTTCGTGGAAGAGGAGACCGGCACACGCAGGGATCCCGCGGCGAGGAGCCGGTCCGATCAGACCCCGCCGCGGCAGCCGAGGAGAAGAAAGCGCCGCACGATCGGAGACCCTACCCCCGCGCAACGGACGGGGACAACATCGCGTCGTCGGCCATCGACTGCAGGTCGACGTCCAGCGCGCGGGTCTGTGCGGTGTCACCGAGGGGCGTCCTGCCGTGTCGCCAACAGAGGCTGAGCATCTCGTGCGCGGTGGCGCGCAGTCGGATGTGCCGCGGCCAGTCGTGGCGGGCGAAGTCGGGCTCGTCGACGGCGGCCGCCCCGGCGGCGAGTTCGGCCTCCATCAGGGCCCACTGCACGTCGCGGCGTCGGGTCATCGCCGGCTCCGATCCGGGTGCGGTGTGGACGACGTCGGCGAGGAGTCGTCGCGTCGCGGTGATCGTCGCGGCGCGGGTGAACCGCGTGGTCCGACGATGGGCACGGGGCGCGACGATCCACAGGGCGGCGACGCCGACGACCACACCGATGACCGTCTCGCAGATGCGGTCCAGCGCCGGTTCCGCGATGGCCGGCCCCGACGCCGACATCGACAGCGCGAGCGGGGTGATGGCGAGGACGGCGAGGCCGTAGTTGCTGACCACCGTCAGTTCGATGACGAAGGTGAGGAGCGTGAGCAGCGCCACGAGAGCCGGGATCGACAGGTCGAGGTGGTGGATCAGTGCGAAGAGGCCCACCCCGGCGACGGTCCCGATCAGTCGGTGCATGCCGCGCAGACCGCCCCGCACGCGGTCGGGGCCGAGTTGCAGCACCAGGACGACCGCGACGATCGCCCAGTCGGGCCGGTCGAGACCGCTCACCACCGACAGCACACCGGCGAGCGTCGCCGCCACCGTCACGCGCAGGGTCGCCACCGCGGCGGGGCTGTCGAGGTGTGCCGCCGCCCGCAGGCGCTGTCGCACCGACGGTCGGGGCAGCGGGGCCATCGACGTCGGATCCGGTTCGTCGGGATGGTCACCGGTGTGGACCCGGTGGTGCGCCTCCCACAGTCGACGGGCGAGCGGCCCGTCGACCTGCGCCGCGTCGTGCAGGACACTCCACGCGTGCAGGAGCGCACCCGCCGCGCCCTGACGCAGATGTGACGATCGGGACGCGCCGGCATCGAGATACGCCTCGACGGCCGCGGTGGCGGAGGCGACCGCGGCGATCTCCGGCGTACGCCGTCGGACGAGCGCGGGGGCCATCCCGGCGACCAGCGCCCCGAGCACGCCGGCAGCCGTGCACCCGACCACGACTCCCGGGTGGACGCCGTGGCGGACGACGCTGAGGGCGACACCCCCGGTCAGGACGACGAAGAAGGGCCCCGGCGGTCCGATCCGCAGCGCGTTGCCGACGTAGACGCCGATCGCCGCGATCGCGACGGCGGCGACGACCAGACCGAGGGAGGCGGCCGTCGACGGTGCTGCGCCCGCCACCTCCGACAGCACACCCATCACGGCCGCCGAGGCGACCAGCGCCAGCCCCGCGGTGAGGATCACCCGCCAGCGGATCCGGAACGGACGGTTCTCGCCGTAGAGCACAGCGAACCCGCCGAGGGCGGCGAGCAGCGCCGATCGACCGAGACCGGCGGCGAGCAGCGCCGACGCCGGCAGCAGGAATGCGGCGGCTGCGCGGGTCCCCGCGGGCCATCGCGTCCCGATGCCGTCGACGGAGACGAGGGTGCGCAGGATCGACGGACGCCCGGGCGGGGCGTCGTGGTGGTCGGGTGCGGCAGGTGTGGTCACAGGGTGGTCAGCCGCGGAACGGCAGCCCCCACTGTCCGGCGAAGGCGATGTCGTCCAGGGGCAGTCGGGTGCGTTCCCGCGCGTCCTTCTCCGCGATCGCCGGCTCCACCGTGGACGGGTCCGCCATGGCGCCGATCGCGAGCAGCACCAGCGGTCGCTCCGCGGCCGGCACCGAGAACTGCTCGATGACCGTCGGGACGTCGAAGCCCGCCATCGGGTGCGCGACATGCCCGGACGCGACGGCCTGCAGGATCATCTGGCCCACGGCCAACCCGAGGTCGACGGCGCCGTACGTCGTCGCGTTCTCGTCCTCGACGTCGTTGCGGGTGGTCACCAGGATCAGCGCCGCTGCCGCTCGAGCCCACGCGTTCCCGCGGGTGAGCGTCTCGGCGAGCCCGTCGAAGGTCTCGTCGCCGCGGACGCCGACGACGAACCGGACCGGTTGCGTCGCGCCCCACGTGGGCGCCCAGCGTCCGGCCTCCAGGATCTGCCGCAGGTCGTCGCTCCCGATCGTCGTCGCCGCGTCGAGTCCCCGTGCGCTGCGGCGCTTCTCGAACAGTTCGTGCATGTGCCCTCCCGTCGTCACGGCGCCGTCGGGCGGTGCCCGGCGACCAGGTGCTCAGCGGACGCGCGGGTCGCGTCGACGCAGCACCACCGCGATCACCGCGGCCAGGACCACGAGTAGCACCGCCGACGCGCCCACGGCAATGTGAAGTCCGTCAACGAACGCCGACTGCGCATCGGCGAGCAGCGTGCCGTCACCGACGGCGCGGGCACGGTCCAGCGTCTGGCCGAGGGTGTCCGAGAAGCCGCGGCCCTCGCCGTCCGCGCGGAACACCGCGGTGGCCAGCGAGCCGAGCAGGGCGAGCCCCAACGCGCTCCCGAGCTCGAAACTCGTCTCGGAGATGCCCGACGCGGCGCCGGCGCGTTCGGGCGGCGCGGATCCGACGGCGACCTCGGACACCAGGCTGAACACGATGCCGTAGCCGACACCCGCGATCGTGGTGCAGACCAGGTAGATCCACAGCGGGCTGTCGGTGCCGACGAGCAGCAGGCCCGCGTTGCCGACGGCGGCCGCGAGCAGGGCGATCACCAGCGCCGCCCGGGTGCCCAGGAGTGCGTCGACGCGGGAGGCGCCGAGCGAGAACACGGCGACGGCCACCGCCATCGGCAGGCCCGCGAGCGCCGCTGCGAGCACGTCGCGACCCAGCACCGACTGGAGGTAGATGCCGGTCAGGTAGGACAGGGCGCCGAGGGTCATCATGCAGATGAGCGCCGAGGCGACCGCCGACGAGAAGCGCGGCAACCGGAACAGCGCGATCTGCAGCAGCGGATACCGGGCGGTGCGCTGGTGACGCAGGAACGCGACGAGGGCGGCCACACCGACGGCACCGACCACCACGCCCGTGCCGTCGAACCCGTCGGCGGCGATGTGCTTGACGGCGTAGACGATCGGCAGGATCCCCGCCATCGACAGCACGACGCCGACAATGTCGAACGGTTCGGTTGTCCTCGAACGGAATTCGGGGACGAGGCGCGGCGCGAGCACGAGCAGGCCGAGCAGCACCGGGACGTTGAGCAGGAAGATCGAGCCCCACCAGAAGTGGTGCAGCATGACGCCGCCGATGACCGGGCCGACTGCCGAACCGCCGGCGAAGCACGCGGTCCAGATCCCGATGGCCATCGACCGGCGACGCGCGTCGGGGAACATGCTGGAGATCAGCGACAGGCTCGACGGCAGGAGTGTCGCACCGCCGATGCCCATCACCGCGCGCGCCGCGATGAGCACCGCGGCGCTCGGTGCGAACGCCGCGACCGCGGAGGCCGCACCGAAGAGCGTGGCGCCGCTGAGCAGGACGCGACGACGACCGAAGCGGTCCCCCAGGTTGCCCATCGTGATGAGCAGGCCGGCGATGAGGAAGCCGTAGATGTCGACGATCCACAGCTGCTGCGCCGCGGTCGGCGCGAGCTGGTCGGTGATCGTCGGGATGGCGAGGTACAGGACGGAGAAGTCCATCGCCACCAGGAGCACCGGCATGCACATGATCGCGAGACCGAGCCAGGTGCGGGCAGTGGGTGCGGGGATCGCGTCGCGACGGACGGCGTCGTCCGTGGTGTGGTGGACAGTGCTCATCGTGGTCGACCCCCTTCGTCTGATCGGTGGAGCAGCTCGACGCGTACGGCGTACGCGGAACGTTGCTCAGGCGAAGATACCGACTGGGTACGGTGTACGCAAACCGCGTCTCCCGCGACGCGCGACCTGGACAGGAGGACCGTGACCGACAGCGATGCCGGAGGGCGACTGACCCGGGAGGCGATCGTCTCCGCGGCGATCGACGTCGCCGACGCCGAGGGGTTCTCCGCGCTGTCGATGCGCAAGATCGCCGACCGTCTCGGCGTCGGCGCGATGTCGTTGTATCGGCATGTCGCGGACAAGGACGCACTGCTCATGGCCATGACCGAGGAGATCGGCGCCCGCTTCCCGTACCCGTACGGCGAGCACGCCTCCGACGATCCGTCGGACGATCGCGCGGCGGTGGGCGGCCGCAGCTGGCGGGAGTGCGTCCAGGTCGCGACCGACATCGACTGGAACCTCTACACCCGCCACCCCTGGGTGGTGCTCGCGTACTCGTCGCCCCGGCACAGCATGGGTGCGGCGAGCCTCAACTGTCTCGACTGGATGATGGCCGGCTTCGCGCAGCTCGGCGTCGACCGCGTCGCCGCCGCTGAGATGACCCTCACCCTCTGGAGCTACATCCAGGGCGTCGCGCTCACCGCCGTCAGCGCCGACCTCCTGCGCACCAGCGGGCCCGGACAGGATCCCGCTCGCGGCGGCCTCGACGAGGTGCTCGACGGAGCCCCGTCGCACGAACCACCTCCCCGCATCGCCGAACTCGTCGGAGCCGGCCGCGACGTCGGCCTCACCGACATGCGTCGCCGCCTCGACCGGGGGGTCGAGATGCTCTGCATCGGCTTCGAGGCCGCTGCGAGGGCCTGATTCGCCCGCGGTTTCCCTGTTTCGCCACCGCGGTGTCGATTCGCCCGGGCGATCGCGGTGGCGAACCCGGGCCCCGGTGGCGAAGTCGGCACACCACGGGCGAAAACCCACAACCAGCCAGGACAGGGGAGGTGGGGCGCGCGTTCGCATGCCCCTGGTGCGTTCGCACGTCCTCACGTCGTTCGCATGGTTCCGGTGGGATGCGAACGTCGCGGAAGCGTGCGAACGGCAGGCCGGCATGCGAACTGGCCACCCACTCCCTGTCCCCAGCTGGTTTTGGGGGGTTCGCCCACGCAACCCCGTTTCGCCCGCACGATCTCGCGGGCGAAACCGGCCCACGGTGGCGAAACCAGAAAACCCCGGGCAAGACTCGGTTTCAGCTCGCGTCGGCGACACCGCAGCCGAAGCGGCGGCGGTAGGCGGTGGGGGACAGGCCGACGGACGACGTGAAGTGGTGGCGCAGGAGGGTGGCCGAGCCGAAACCGACCTGGGCGGCGACCTGTTCGATGCCGATCTCGGTCGACTCCAGCAGCGTGCGGGCGTGGGCGACACGCTGCTCGGTGAGCCATTTGTGGGGCGTGGTCCCCACCTCGTCGACGAACCGGCGGGCGAAGGTCCGCGACGACATGTGGGCCCGACGGGCCAGGTCGTCGACGGCGATGTCGGCGTCGAGGTTCTCGACCATCCAGGCGAGGATCGCGCCGAACCCGTCGTCGGAGCACCTCGGCACCGGCGCGGCGACGAACTGCCGCTGACCGCCGTCGCGGTGCGGGGGCACCACCATGCGACGGGCGATCGCGTTCGCGACGGCCGGCCCGTGCTCCTCACGCACCACGTACAGGCATGCGTCGATCCCCGCTGCGGTGCCGGCGCTGGTGATGACCGGGAACTCGTCGACGAACAGCACGTCGGTGTCGACCTCGACCGCGGGGAACCGCTCGGCGAGCACGTCGCCGTACCGCCAGTGCGTGGTGCACCGCTTGCCGTCCAGCAGGCCGGTCGCGGCGAGGGTGAACGCTCCGGAACACACCGACAGCAGGCGCGACCCGCGACGGGCCGCCTCGCGCAGGGTGTCGAGGACCTCGACCGGCGGTTCGATGTCGGTCCGGCCGCCGGGGATCGCGACGAGGTCGGCCTCGAGTGCGGCGGACAGCGGATGCGGCGCGATCACCGATGCCCCGTTCCCGCTGCTCAGCGGCACACCCGGAGTCGGCGAGCAGATGAGCAGCTCGAACGCGGGGACGCCGTCGTCGGTGCGGTCGAGTCCGAACACCTCGTGGATCACGCCGTACTCGAAGAGCGCGACGGGTTCCTGGACGATGACGGCGACGGTCTTCAGCACCCCGCCATCATGGCAGAAGATTTACCGACGGTGTCATGACTGCCACTGGTGGCGCGAAATAGGTGAACGCAGGATTGCTGCCATGACCATTGCAGTGATCCTGATCCCCGTCCTCCTCGTCGCCGCGGTCGCGGTGTACCGCAACCAGATCCACACGGCGAGCCGTCCGCGGGTGCCCTTCGGCTTCGACAGCACCTCCGGCGGCGTGAGCGATCTGAGCCCCGATGCCGACCGCGTCCGCGCGGAGATCCGGGCGATGGCCGCCCACGAGCAGCCGGTCACCGACACCCGGCACGGATTCCCCGGACCGGGGTGGATCGGGATGCGGTGATCGTCGACTCAGATGGCGTGCGGGTACACCGTCAGCATGTGCGCGCCGAACCAGGAGCTCAGCGCGACCACCGCGACGAGCACCCACACCTGTGTGAACGGCCGGCTGCGGGCCAGCGCGATCGCCGCCGGGATGAGCAGCACGAACGCCGGCAGCAACAATCGCGGGCGGCTCATCATCAGCCCGCTCGACGCGCCGATGGAGACCACGACGAGGGTCCCGTAGACCAGCACGGGCCAGGGCAGCCGTTCCCAGGCGGCGACGACGACCAACGCGACCGTCGCGACGGTGATCCACGCCGTCGCGACGAGCGCGACCTCCGAGGAGTTCACGAGCGAGTAGTTGACGAAATCCCAGGTGCTGCGGCCCCAGTCGATCTCGGTGCCCCACCCCTGCGTCTGGATGGTGAACCAGCCGGTGGGACTGCCGGTCTGGTGCCAGACGACCGCGAGGTAGCCGATGTACCCGAGCGGCGCGAGCACGAACGCGATCCACGTCGACGGCCCGTCGCGGCGGGCCAGCACAGCGGCCAGCATCACCACGCCGATCAGCACGACGGCTGTCGGGCGGGTGAGCCCCGCGGCGAACGTCATGAGCCCGGCCAGGATCCAGCGATGTTCCAGCACACCGAGCAGCGCCCAGACGGCGAGCGCGCAGAACAGTGCCTCGGTGTACGCCATCGACAGCACGATCCCCATCGGTGCGGCGGCGAACAGGACGACGAGGATGAGTCCGACACGGGTCGGATCGGGATCGCCGGTGGGCGAGGGGTTCTCGTTCCACAGCATCGACACCCGGGTGCGGGTGCGCAGGTTGTCGGTGAACCAGCCGCGACCACCGCGGGGACGTTCGGACATCATGCGCGCACAGAGCGTGCCGAGCCGGGCCACACCGACGGCCGCGATCGCCCCGACCACGATGTTGACCGCGATCGCCGCGCCGAGCGCGGAGACGCCGGGGATGTCGGCGACGAGCCCCACCAGGTACGGGTACCCGGGGAAGAAGGCGTACGGGGTGTTCGCGTCGCGGTAGCCGTGGGCGTCGGCCTGCGTGTACGGGACCCCGTCGTAGCCGTACTCGGCGATCGCGAGCATCCACTTGCCGTCCCACGCCGACAGGGTCGAGGCGAGCGAGCCGCCACGGAGGTCGGTGAAGCGCGCCAGCGTCGCCACACCGATCGCGCGCACGGCCAGGAACAGCACCACCGGCAGCACCCAGTCCCGGTCGGAGAGCCATGCGGCGGGGCCGGTCGACCGTGCGATCGCGGGGTTCGCGTCGTCGGCGGTCGCGGTGGTTGTGGTCGCCACGGCAGAGATCGTAGGCGCACGCGCGTGGGGGTCCGCATCTCGTCGGCGTGCGGCGCCCGATCTGCACCGATCGGGTCGGTCGGTAATGTGTGGCGCGTCATCGCCGAGACGAGGCGCCGCTCCGGCGCGTGCGTCCGGTGTCCGGAACAAGCGATCGCGTGGAGGTACGCCGGCGTGGCACTCGTGGTGCAGAAGTACGGCGGGTCGTCCGTCTCGTCAGCCGAGCGGATCCGGCGTGTCGCCGAACGCATCGTCGAGACGAAGAAGGCCGGACACGACGTCGTCGTGGTCTGTTCGGCGATGGGTGACACCACCGACGAGCTGCTGGACCTCGCCGAGCAGGTGTGTCCGTCGCCGCCCGGCCGCGAGATGGACATGCTCCTCACCGCCGGTGAGCGCATCTCTAACGCGCTGGTCGCGATGGCGATCAGCTCGCTCGGTGCACACGCGCAGTCGTTCACCGGGTCGCAGGCCGGCGTCATCACCACCAGCAGCCACGGCTCGGCGAAGATCATCGAGGTCGTCCCGGGTCGCCTGCGCAACGCGCTCGACGAGGGGAAGATCGTCCTCGTCGCCGGCTTCCAGGGCGTCTCGCAGGACACCAAGGACGTCACCACGCTCGGACGCGGGGGCTCGGACACGACGGCCGTCGCGCTCGCCGCGGCGTTGAAGGCCGACGTCTGCGAGATCTACACCGACGTCGACGGCATCTACACCGCCGACCCGCGGATCGTCTCCGACGCCCGCCACCTCGAGACAGTCTCGTTCGAGGAGATGCTCGAGATGGCCGCGTGCGGCGCGAAGGTGCTCATGCTCCGCTGCGTGGAATACGCCCGCCGCTACAACGTTCCCGTGCACGTTCGCTCGTCGTACACGACCAAGCCCGGCACCATCGTGTCCGGATCGATGGAGGACATCCCCGTGGAAGACGCAATCCTGACCGGTGTCGCGCACGATCGCAGCGAGGCCAAGATCACCGTCGTCGGTCTCGACGACCGGCCGGGGTACGCGGCCAAGGTGTTCCGCGCGGTCGCCGACGCCGACATCAACATCGACATGGTCCTGCAGAACGTGTCCAAGGTGGACACCGGCAAGACCGACATCACCTTCACGCTCCCGCGCGAGCTCGGTCCGGTCGCGACGAACAAGCTGATGAAGCTCAAGGACGAGATCGGGTTCTCCGAGCTGCTCTACGACGACCACATCGGCAAGGTCTCGCTCGTCGGCGCCGGCATGAAGAGTCACCCCGGCGTCACCGCGACGTTCTGTGAGGCGTTGAGCACCGCCGGGGTCAACATCGAACTCATCTCCACCTCGGAGATCCGCATCTCGGTGCTGTGCCGGGACAGTGAACTCGACGACGCCGTCCGCGCGATCCACGCCGCCTTCGACCTCGGCGGCGACGAGCCCGCGGTCGTCCACGCCGGAACGGGGCGCTGAGACATGGGGATCCGAGTCGGTGTCGTCGGCGCGACCGGTCAGGTCGGTGCCGTCATGCGCACGCTCCTCGCCGAGCGGGACTTCCCCGCCGACGAGGTGCGGTTCTTCGCGTCGTCACGATCGGCCGGGAAGAAGCTGCCCTGGCGTGACGGCGAGATCACCGTCGAGGACGCATCGACGGCCGACCCGTCCGGGCTCGACGTCGCGCTGTTCTCCGCCGGCGCCACCATGTCGCGTGAGCAGGCGCCACGGTTCGCCGCCGCCGGCGTCACCGTCGTCGACAACTCCTCGGCCTGGCGCAAGGACCCCGACGTCCCGTTGATCGTCTCCGAGGTCAACGGTCACCTGGCGCACACCCCGCCGAAGGGGATCATCGCCAACCCGAACTGCACCACGATGGCCGCGATGCCGGTCCTCAAGCCGCTGCACGACGAGGCCGGTCTGCGTCGGCTGATCGTGTCGACCTACCAGGCCGTCTCCGGCAGCGGCCTCGCCGGCGTCGAGGAGCTCGCGGGTCAGCTGCGTGCGGGTATCGACGGTGTCGAGGGCCTCGTCCACGACGGTTCGGCGGTCACCGGCCCCGACCCGGTGAAGTACGTTGCGCCGATCGCGTACAACGTCCTGCCGATGGCCGGGGCGATCGTCGACGACGGGTCGTTCGAGACCGACGAGGACCAGAAGCTGCGCAACGAGTCGCGCAAGATCCTCGACCTGCCCGAACTGCTGGTCAGCGGGACGTGCGTCCGCGTGCCGGTGTTCACCGGGCACTCGTTGTCGATCAACGCCGAGTTCGATCGGCCGCTGTCGCCGGCCCGGGCGCAGGAGATCCTCGCCGCCGCGGCCGGTGTGCGCGTCGTCGACGTGCCCACCCCCCGCGACGCCGCGGGCGTCGACGAGTCGCTGGTCGGGCGGTTCCGCGTCGATCCGGGCGTCCCGGACGGTCGGGGCCTCGCGCTGTTCGTCGCCGGCGACAACCTCCGCAAGGGTGCCGCGCTGAACACGATCCAGATCGCGGAGCTGCTCGTCGCGCGCTGAACGTCGACGGCATGACGTCGTGTCCGCCCTGCGGGCTGCCACACTGGGGTGGTGACAACACCCTCCGGAGGAGACGACCCCGACCGGGTGCCGAGCATGGCCGAGCTCGACGCCATGGACATGGCGGAGATCGCGGCCGGGCGCACCTCGGCGGACAAGCATCTCCGGGACGAGGATCCCGGTCCGCCTCCCGCTTCGCTGCGGTACGCGATGATCACCTGGTACATGTCGGCGATCGCGGCCCTGTTCTCCGTCGTCTACGGGTTCGCCTCGCTCGGCACCATCGGTGACGCACTGCGTGCCCGACTGGCCGACGGGGTGGTCCGCGATCCGGACAACGCGGCACCCGCGTCGGACATCGGCTCGATGTCCACCACGATCCCGCCGATCCTGCTGGTCGGCATCCTCGTCGCGCTCGCGATCCAGTACCCGCTGATCGCGGCGATCGCGCGGCACCACAGTCGGAACTGTCGCAACTTCTACGTGACCGTGGTGGTGGTGACCCTGCTCGCGATCCCTGTCGGTGTCGACCTGCTCTTCGCCTACTCGCAGGTCCCGACGGTGGTGTCGGTCATCGCGTGGATCCAGTTCGGTCTGTTGATCCTGTCCGCCCTGTTCACCTTCCGCCGCGACGTCAACATCTGGCTGCCCCCGCCGATGCGTCTTCGTCCCGGCCGGACGCCCTCGTACTGAGGTCACCCTCACCGGCGGGGAATGCGCCACGCGTGAGGCAGCGTTGGACGGGATCGGCGACCCGCGCGACATGCGTGGAACCGATGGACGAAAGGACTGCAGATGAGCATCGATCCGGCTTACACCATCTCCTCCAAGGCCACGGGTGGTGGACGCGACGGCCAGGTGTACTCCGCGACCGGCAACATCGACCTCGACCTGCGCCCGCCGAAGGAGCTCGGCGGAAACGGTGAGGGCAGCAACCCCGAGGAACTCTTCTCGGCCGGTTACGCCGCGTGCTTCCTCGGTGCCCTGCACGCGACCTCGAAGCAGGCCGGCACGCCCGCGCCCGCCGACAGCACCGTGAACGTCACCATCGGCATCGGCAAGGACCCCGCCGATGGCGGCTTCGGTCTCACCGCGACCATCGACGTGACCCTGCCCGGGCTGGACCAGGAGACCGCGGACACGCTGGCGCAGGGCGCCCACCAGTTCTGCCCGTACTCGAAGGCGACGAAGGGCAACATCGAGCAGACCGTCCACGCGCACGTCTGAGTCGCGGTCTCGTCGGCGTGAGTCGGCGACTCACGCGAACACCGGCGACACGATCCGGCCATCCGGGTCGTGTCGCCGTCGTATGCGCGCCAGTCGTGCGGTGTTGCCGGCAAACCAGCGGTGTGGCGGCATCCCGGGTTCGACGTAGTTGACGTAACCGCCGTCGGAGGTGGCGGCCACCCGCGCGTGACAGTCGCCGAGCCAGGTCGTCGCGCCGGTCACGGGGTCGTCCGGGGCGAGTGGGTCCACGATCCACTGCACCACCGCGGCATGTGAACGCCACGGGAACGCCGTTGCGTCGGTGGCGATGTCGGTGACGGCGCCGTCCAGCGGGTCCACGATGGCGGAGGCTCTGCGCCCCTGGAGACGGCGCTCGCGGATGGCGTCGACGACCGATGCGGCGGAGGCCTCGTCGAGCGTCCGCAGGACGTCCGATCCGCCGACGAAGGGGTGCGGTGTCTGGGGCGAGTACCGCGCGAGCAGGTCGAGCAGCCCGGTCTGATCCAGCGCGACGCGTTGTGACGCACGCGGCGACGTCCCGATCACACGCACGAGATCGGTTGCGGCGGAAACGCCCTGATTCTGAGGGCAGGTCACCAGGATGGTCGCGGAGACGTCGTCCGCCCCGTCGGTCGCGACGGTCACCGACGCCCACGCCTCCCGATCGGCCGTCGCCGTCCATGCTGCGACGCCGAGGATCGCGTCCACCGCGGCGTCGTCGTCGAACGTCATGGCGACGACGTCGCGCCCCCGTGCTGTGGCCGCACGGTAGGTCAGCGACGTGGTGACCCCGACCGCTCCCGCCCCTCCCCGGCAGGCCCAGAACACGTCGGGGTGATCGCGGTCGGTCGCGGTGACGACGTCGCCCGACGGCAGCACCACCTCGGCGGCGACGAGCCGATCGCAGCTCAGTCCTGCACTGCGAGAGTCGATCCCGATACCGCCTCCGAGGGTCGACCCACCCGTGCCGACGGTCGGGCAGATCCCGACGGGCAGCGACAGGCCGGCCGGCGCGAGCGCTCGCTGGACCTGCCCCAGGGTCGTGCCGGGTGTGACGGTGACCAGCCGGGTCGACGCGTCGATCGCGACGCCGCCGGGCAGGCGGCGCAGGTCGAGGACGAGGGTGCCGGTCGTCGTCGAGGTCCCCACGTAGGAGTGGCCGCCGCTGCGCACGGCCACACGCAGGCCGAGGTCGCCGGCGAGACGGAGTGTCGAGCCGATCTGGTCGGCGCGCGTCGGTGCGACGACAGCGACGGGGAGGGCGCCGTCGAATCGCGTGTTGAACACGTGCTTGGCGGTGGCAAACGCGGCGTCGGCCGGCGTCGTGACATCGACGTCGATCAGTGCGTCGAACGCGCGCGAGACCGATCCCGACGAGGATCCCGTGTCGGCGGACACCGCCGCGGGGCGCGTGATCCCGAGCAGGCCGAACGCGGCGAGGCCGCCCAGCACGGCCCGCCGCGTGGGTGCGGGATGGTCCACGGCGCCCCCCTCGGATCGCCCTGCCGAGATCGTAACCACGCTCCCGGCGGTGTACCGGCCGAGCGTTCGGTACGTCGGCTTGTACGGTGACCGGCGTGAGCAGCTCATCAGCGGCCGTCGTCCTCGTCGTGGTGACGGCCGTCGTCGCCGTCGCCTTCGTGATCCACCTACGGGGCGACGGTCGACGGCTCGAGGACCAGGCCGCACTCGTCGAGCGGCTGCGGTCGCTGGCGGGGGCGGATGCTGTGCACCGCGCCGCGGTCGACGAGTTCGAGGTGCGCATCTACCAGCGACTGTTCGCCGCGGGCACGGTCGCTCCGAGGCTGGTCTCGGCGACCTGGGCGTTCGTCGGCGCCGTGCTCGCCGCCGCCGGGACGGTCGTCGCGGCGCAGGGCGACGGTCTCGGATCGCTGGTGCTGCTCATCCTCTGCGGTGTGGCCACGGCCGTGTTCGCGGTGCTGGCCGCCGTGCATCTCGTGCGCACCGTGTACGCGGTGACGACCGTCCCGAGGGTCACCGTCGACGACCTCCCGGCCGAGGACGCCGACGTCTGATCCGGCTGTTTGCCCGTTGGCGACGCGGGGTATCCCGTATCGCATGGCCGACGACACCACGCTCGCGCAGCGCATCGCGCAGATCACCGAGCAGTACCCGGACCGCGCGGCGCTCGCGTTCGACGCCGACGGGAAGCTGATGGACTGGCGCGAGGACGAGGGCGACGACTGGGCCAACGGGTCGCTGGAGGGCGAGCGCGTGGTCGAGGTACCCGGTGGCGCCGACGAGGACGCGGTCACGGCAGTGCTGGATCGCGATTGATCGTCCGCGACTCCCGACGGCACCGAACCGCCGAACGGGCCCCTGACCGACCAAGCACTTGCTAGGTTGCCGGCGTGAGTCCCTTCCGACGTCTCCTCGCCTCGTTCTGTCTCGCCCTGGGTGTCGCCACCGCACTGGCCGGTACCGCCGGCGCCGCACCGGCGCCCCTGCCGGTGACGTACAACTTCTTCTCCGGTATCGGTCCGGAGCTCGCCCACCCCGGCGGCTCCTTGCCCGGGTCGAACGACTTCTCGTGCCGTCCGAGCGCCGCGCATCCGGAGCCCGTGATCCTCGTGCACGGCACCGGGGGATCCCAGCAGACGAACTGGGGCACCTACGTCCCGCTCCTGAAGAACCAGGGGTACTGCGTCTTCGCCCTCACCTACGGCGCCCTTCCCGGCCCGTGGCCGGTGTCGGCCGTCGGCGGCATGGGGCCGATGCGCGAGAGCGCGCGCCAGTTCGGCGCGTTCGCCGACCGCGTGCTCGCCGCCACCGGTGCCACCCGGGTCGACGTCGTCGGCCATTCGCAGGGCACGCTGATCCCGGCCCTCTGGGTGAAGGAGGGCGGTGGCGCCGGGAAGATCGCGAAGTACGTCTCGCTGGCCGCACTGTGGGACGGGACGTCGCCGGCGGGCGTCGGCGCGATGCTCGACCTCGCCCGGCGAAGCGGGATCCTGACCGGCCCACTGCCTGGATGCGCTGCGTGCGGTGAGTTCGAGCCGGGATCGCCGATCATCCGGGAACTACACGCCGGTGGCCTCTACTCGCCGGACACCACCTACACGAACATCGCGACCGTCCACGACGAGGCCGTCGTGCCGTACACCTCGGGTCTGGTCCCCGGCGGGGCGAACGTCCACAACATCGTCGTGCAGGACGGATGCCCGCAGGACCTCACCGAGCACGCCGGCCTCGCGGGATCCCGACGAGCCGCGACCTTCGTCCTGAACGCGCTCGACCCGGACCACCCCAGGCCCGCGGTCTGTGAACGGGCGGCACCGTTCACCGGCGCGCGGTTCTAGCGCGAACCCGCGCTCGGATCAGTCGGGCAGCAACTCGCCGAACGCCGCGGCGAACAGTCGGGTGGAGACGTGCTCGATGGCGGCCGGATCGGCTGCTCCCTCGCCCAGGACCCAGTCGACCAGCAGCTGGTTGACCGCGCCCACCAGTCCGATCGCGGTGAGGCGGAACTCGTCGGTCGTCTCGGTCAGCTCGGCGTGGGCCATCCCGGCGGTGACGATGATGTCGGCGAAGTCGCCGATGACGCGGCGTCGACGCGCGTCGAGGGCGGGACTGACCCCCACCACCTCGAGCAACATGACACGGGCGCGTCGACGGTCGGCGGTGAGGTATCCGATGAACTCGGCGAGTGCCACATGTGCGAGGTCCGCGATGGTCGGGAGCGTCTTGTCGATCGCGTCGATCGTGCGCCGTCCGACGTCGTCGACGATCTCGTCGTACACCGCGAGCAGCAGCGATTCCCGCTCGTCGAACGACTCGTAGAAGTAGCGCTGTGTGAGCCCCGCACGGTCGCAGACCTGTTTGACCGAGACGCGCTGGTAACCCTCGGTACCGAACAGGTCGAGCCCGGCCTCGAGCAACGCCGAGCGACGTTCGGCGACGCGGGCAGCGGTCGACCGACCGCCGTACCGGCGACCACCGGTTCGCTGACCCACCGCCGCGTCACCCACGGGCGTCGATGCTACCGGCGCAGCATCGCGTGACGTGGCTTCGTAGTGGCCAGTACGGGACGAACACCGCCATCGGTTTCGACGCTCCTGTCACCGGAACCCGAGGCGAACAGATCTGGGCAGGTCGGCGGCGTGTCTTGCTGGTTGTCAGAACCAGAGCGGTGGTCCGACGGTTCGATCCTCGGGTGGGGTGACGTCGATGCGGGTGTCGGTGCCCAGGGCTCGAATGGCCGGGAGTGTCGCGGCGATGGTGGCGAAGTGAGGGTCGATGTCGTCGGCGATGCACCAGGCGCGGTCGGCGGGCCAGATGAACGCCGGATCTGGGAGCTCAGATTGTGGTGAGGCCCGTGGGCTGTAGGTCTCCCAGGAGAACAGGTCCGAATTCCCGGTGAACAGGTGGTAGCGGCGAACGACGCCGTACCGCTCGTCCTCGAGTAGCACCTCAGCGGCGCCGGCGGTGTCATGGGAACCGGGCCAGCCGTCCCAGATGAGGAAGTACAGATCGCCGGGTGTCGTTGTGCAAGTGGCGAGTTGCTCGACCGCGACCGCGAGTTGCCAGAGCTCGGAGGGCCCTTGCCCGTTCGGGGTGAAGTCGACGTCACTGTCTTTCTCTCCGACGAATGCCGGGTCGCGGATGAATCGCAGTCGCGCGTAGGCGTCGTAACCGAGCGGCCCGCTGGTGACGAGGTCGAACCAGTCGCAATCCGATGCGAGCAGCCAGTCTGCTGCTGTCTTGTCGGGACAGGGTTGCACGCTCATGTGTTGACGTTGTCATCCCCGGCGCGGCGCTGTCGTCACATTTGGGGCCGCGGTGTCAGCGGAAGGCGGGGCCACCGAAGTACAGCCGTACTCGAACGGTGTGTTCGACGGTCCTGCCGTCGAGGGGGAGGCTGCCGGTGACACTGACATCGCCGGTGGAGATGGCTCCGGCCCTGCTGGCCTCCTCGCGTACGACTTTCTTGATGCGCTCGCTGAGTTCAGGACCGTGCAGGTGCGCCGGCAAGACGATGTGAAACGTCGCCTCGTTGGTCATTCTACTCACCGTCCCATTGTCGGCGTCGGGTGACCTCGCCGGGGCGAACGTCGAATACCAAGACCTGTCACGTCAAGACGAATAGATCTACGCATGTCGTGGGAGGTGATGCCACTTCCTGATCACAAGAGGGGAGCTGGCCTACCGGCTTGGGCGCGTGGGCTGTGGTGGTTGCGGTGCTGGGCATGCTGCTCGTCATCGCGGGAGTTGTGCGGAAGCGGAGCAGGAAGCGCTAGCTACACGTAATTCGTAAGCGACCTACTGATGCAGCAACGTCTCTCATCTGTCTGCAACTCGTCCTGGTCTACTGGTACTGAGACGTGTCACGTTGAGACGAATAGATCACGACGGCACCAGAAGGTGCGCAGGTTTCTCGACCCCAGCGATGCGCAGCGATGGGACCGGTCTTCTGCGACACCGATACCCCTGCCGCGCAGGCGATGCGCCCGCACAGCTGGCCTGCCTATTTGTCCGATCGAGCAAGTGACCTTCCAGTGCGGGTGTGCTGGTGGGACGGTTTTCCCTCGTCTCGTGGGCGGCCCGGCTAAGAGATCTAGGCCCGACGCTTGTACATAGCGCTGCGGATTGGGATGCGGGTGGCGGGGCCGGAGATGAGTGTTGCGGTGTCGAGGACGTTGAGTTCGATGCGGCTGCGCCGTCCCATTTCGACGCCTTGGGTGATGGTGAGGTGGTCGCCGGGGGCGACTCGGTGGAGGCTGCGCAGGTAGCCGACGAAGGCGGCCGCTGCGGCGCCGGTGGCTGGGTCTTCTTGCACGCCGCCCCAGGGAAAGGGGTTGCGTGAGCGCCAGCGGTGTTGACCGTCGGGTGCGATGAGTTGCACGGTGATCCAGTCTTGTGATCGGCAGAGCGCGCGGAGGCCAGGGAAGTCGTAGTCGAGGTGGGCGAGGACTTCCTGGCTGTGGGTGACGAGCACCGGGTGCTTGTTGCCTCCGTATCCGATGGCGGGCGGATGGGCAGGGTCGAGGTCCTCGGCTGTCCATCCGAGGAGGTTGAGGAGCGTCTCACACAGGTCGGGGTGCAGCGGTAGAGCCGACACGGGAGGGCTGCGGAACGCGGCGATTGTTGTGGTGCCCTCGTGTCGCGCGGATACGGGTACCTCTCCGATTCGCGTGGCGAGACTGTAGGTGCCGACGCCGGCCGCGTCGCTGATTGCAGCTGCGGCGGCGATGGTTGCGTGACCGCAGAAGTCGACCTCTCCCTCTGGGGCGAAGAAGCGAACGGAGATTGCAGATTCTGGCTGGATCGGGGAGGTGAGGAACGCGGTTTCGCTGTATCCGACAGCAGCCGCGATGCTCTGCATATCCCGCGCG
Organism: Williamsia sp. SKLECPSW1; assembly: GCF_054332755.1. NCBI lineage: Bacteria > Bacillati > Actinomycetota > Actinomycetes > Mycobacteriales > Nocardiaceae > Williamsia > Williamsia sp. SKLECPSW1. The sequence goes on from NZ_JBTGLI010000001.1 coordinate 2,081,999, forward strand.
GAGAGGTTGGTTGCGTCGAGGACAACTCCAGCAGGGTTGCCCAGTTCAGGGTGATCGGCGAACGCGGCGTAGTGGGCTACGCGTGACGGTTGGGGCACGTCAGTCGACCAGGTACTGAGCGAGGGCGGCGTCGGTGAACTGCGGGATGCGGTGCGTTTCCACCGCGAGAGTGGTTTCCACGCGCTGGATTCCTCGTATCGGCCAGATGTGGTCGACGAGCAAGGTGCGTAGGTCGGCGAGGTCGGTGACACGGACGCGGACGAGGAGATCAACTGTGCCGGTCACGATGGAGATCTCCTCGACCCGATCGACGGCGCGGAGCGCACGCACGATGTGATCGATGTGACTGGTCTTGTCGGTCAGCAACGCGATATGGGTCAGGGTGGGCAGTCCCAGTTGCGCCCAATCGATGTCGACGGTGAAGCGCCGGATGATGCCGCGCTCGGTCAGACGCGCGATGCGGTCGGCCACCGACGGTCCTGACAGGCCGACGGCCGTCGCGAGGCCGCGCAGTGAGGCGCGACCGTCGTCTGCGAGCAGCTGCAGCAGGCGCGCATCGACGGCGTCGACGACACCTGGTCGTGACCCTGTCCCTTGGCGGTTCTCTCCCATGACCGACATCTCCTCACTCTCGTAGCCACACGCAGACGCCATCTGCTCCGGGCGGCTTTCTAAAACAAGGTCATCACCCGCCCTTGCCATCGTACTGTAGGCAGAAGTAGGTTCGGGCTATGACTCGTGAAATCGTTCAGGCGGCCGGGGCGCCTGCGGCTGTTGGTCCCTACTCGCAGGCGGTCCGCGATGGGGGGTTGTTGTTCCTGTCCGGGCAGGCGCCGTTCGACCCAGATACCGGCGCGGTCGTGGCCGGCGGAATCGAGGCCCAGACCCGCCAGGTGTTCGCGAACCTTCGCGCTGTGCTCGAGGCGGCCGGCGCGACGTTTGACGACGTGCTCAAGGTGAACGTGTACCTGACCGACCTCAACGATTTCGGGGTGGTCAACGACATCTACGCCGAGCACTTCAACGAACCGTTTCCCGCTCGCACCACGATCGCCGCGGCGGGCCTGCCGCTAGGTGCTGCGGTGGAGATCGAACTCCTCGCCCGCGGCGCCTGAACCCGACCGGCTTTGGAGTCTCGGTGAGAGCTCAGCACTGGCGACGCGCGCAAGCGGGTCTGATCAGCGCATCGTTCGCGCTCCTTCTGGTGGGCACCAACGCGGTCAACCCACTGCTACCGATCTACCGCACGACGCTCCACTTCGACGCACTGCTGCTGTCATTGACCTACGTCGCCTACGTGATCGTATTGACGGCGTTCTTCGTGGTCATGGCGCGGCCCTCGTTCGGTCGGTGGGCGCCGCAGCTCATCATCTCCGCGCTCGCCCTGGCCGCCGTCAGCGACGCGCTGCTCTGGACCGCGACCGCGCCCGGAGTGTTGCTGGGACGCGCGCTCAGCGGTGTCGCCGGCGGAATGGGCGCCGGCGCGGCATCAGCCCTCGTAGTCGAGGCGATCGGGGACCGGGGCAGAGCGGTCACGGCCACCGGCAATCTCGTCGGCGCGGTCATCGGCGCCGGCGCCGCGCAACTGGCGGTGCTCACATTCGGCGAATCCGCGACACACATCGTGTTCCTCGTCCATGGCGCAGCCTGCGGTGCGATGGGCGTAACCGCGAGCATCCCCCTCTACATCCGCCGCCGCTCAAACCGCCACGCACTCAGGACCGCAGGCGCCCCCAAGCTCACACGCGCCGACATTTCGGCTGGCCGCAAACCGCTCGCGTGCGGCTCCATCGCGTGGGTCGCGCTCTCGCTCACCGTCGTTCTGCTGCCGGCGACGCTCCACGATCGGCACCTGCCCACGACAGCGTCGGCGGCCGTCGTGCTCGTCCTGGCCTGCAGCGCCGTAGCGCAGCTCGCTGCCGTCCCACTAACACGGATCGCGCCCTGGCTCACCGGACTTGAACTACTCGCCGCTGGACTCTCAATTAGTGCCGTGTCCCTACTACATCCCATCGCCGGAATCGCCATCGTCGGCATCGCCGTCACCGGAGCAGGAATAGGGGTCGCATATCGCGCAGCACTGGTTCACCTCGTCCGAGGTGCACCGCCAGCCACGCAATCAGCACTGGCATCTCTGTACGGCGCAGTCACCTACGGCGCCGCGGCGGTGGTCACCCTGCTTTCGGGCATCCTCGCGCAAACCGTGTCACTACTGCCCGCAGTCACCACACTTCTGCTCACACTAAGCACCCTCGCCCTCACCCTCTCCACCATCGCCCCCCGCGCCCGAACCACCAACACGCCCACGGCACACGAAAATAGACCCAACACCACGACAGAACCGGACCTGACTCACCCCGCGTGTAACGGCCTCTCGCAGTGATCACACATCGAGGCGAACGGTATCCGCGGCCGCGGATCGCCCGCTGTTGGCGGGGTTGGCCAGATAGTCGTGTCATTGTGAGACGTATTGTCTCATGGAGCTTTAACTCGCCCCACCCTGGTACTTGAGGTGAAGAGGAAGATCCCCTTCTTCCCGGACATCATCTTCCAGGGCGACGATCTCGCCGTCGAGGATCACGCTGCGACCCGCCAACGCCGCACGGAGATCGACGACGATCTCCGGGTATGTGCGCGTGATCGACGCACCGTTGCGGCTCGACATCCGCACCCGCGGCCGTCGACGATCACCATCGCCTGCTGACCGTCGAACTTGAACTCAAATGCCCACGTCTCGCCCGCATTGGTGACGTCGCCAGCGCTGGCGAGCATCGGAGTAACCCGAACAGAGCGGCGCGGATCCCACGGTGACTAGTTGATGATCTCGCCGCGCCGATCGCGGATGACGCCGAGTCGTTCCCGCCACATCTGCAGCTCGGCGTCACCGAGGCGCGTCCACTCGTCGATCTCCCGGACCACCCGCAGCGGTGCACTGCTCCGGAACGACCGCGTTGGGTTCCCCGGGAACTTCTTGTCCGTGACGTTGGGGTCGTTCTCGAATGGGCCTGTCGGGACCACCTCGTAGACATGCGGTGACGCCCCTTCGACATCCATGGCTGCGAGCTCCGCTGCGAGCCCGGCACCGTCCCGCAAAGCGGTGAAGTAGACGTGGTTCATCACGATCTCAGGCCGGTAGTTCGAGCGGTGGCCGGCGGTCAGCAGGTCGCTGGGGAGGAGATGCGCCCGCGTCCCGTGGAAAAACGGCCCGGTCTCGAGTGCTGTCGGCGGCTCGTCCACTGGTGTTCTCGCTCTTCTGTCATCACTGGTGGTCTCGGGATTCTGCACCATGGGCAGGGCCTTGCCGCAAGACCGATGTGCCGTCGTATTCTGAGGTGGGATCGAGCAGAGGCGGCCCAAGGCATCGGGAAGCACGCTCTCCCGACCGGAGCTCAGGAGCGGTGGTCGGCCGCGATTGTCGGTCCGCGCAGTCACTCGACCCATGGCTCCGCGCCACCTGGACCTCGACGACGCCGTAGCCGTCGCCACCATCGCCGAAGCCATGTTCGCCCGACCAATGACACCCAACGAGTCGTCATCTCCGCAAGAACATCTGCGCAATAGTTCTTGTGCTGATCGCCCGGAGTTCGTCAGCGGTAGTTCACGACGGAAGGGGTCCGCAGATCTCGCGGACCGGGCCCAAGCGGATGCACGGATCTCTCACTAAACGAGAGATTCGGCTGCTGCCTGCGGTGACGTGACAGGGAACGTCGGCAGCGCGTTCGTAACGGCGGTCAACCGGCCACCCGTGAGCTGGCCAGATGGTCGTGTCGAGTTGAGACGAGTTCTCTCATCTGTTTGAAACTCGTCCCACTTAAGTGCTGATAATTTACGTTATGACATAAGCCCTGTTGGGGTTGGTGGTGTGCATACTTGTCGGTGACAAGCGCATTGCCCGAACGCCTCGCGGTTCCACTGGGCGGAGACTCATCTTCCGGGGCGGTTCATCCAGCCACCACACGGAATCGTGGTGCGGGCCGAAAGCAATCCAGGCCAGACAACACCGACCCGTTCGGTCGAGCAACTCGGTGAGGACGATCGGACGTGGTCGCACGACACCGCGTCGGGAACGTGGTCGTGTCAGATACGCTACCCAGGGTGGGGGCCGAGCCGGGAGACCTGATGCGCGAACACACCGTGGTGATCGTCGGGAGCGGATTCGGCGGCCAGTGTGCCGCGATCCGGCTCCTCGAGCGGGGCATCGACGACTTCGTGATGCTGGACCGTCGCGATTTCGTCGGCGGGACATGGACGCAGAACAGCTATCCGGGCGCAGCGGTCGACGTGCCGTCGCCGCTCTACTCGATCGCGGGCGAACCGTACCCGTGGCGACGGCTCTTCGCCCGCCAGCACCAGTTGGCCGACTACACGCGCCACGTCATCGCCCGCCACGGTCTCGAGCGGCACATCGTCCTCGGTGCCGACGTCACCGGCATCGAGTGGGAGGACGACGCCTGGACCGTGCGGACGTCCGCGGGCGACTTCCGGGGTCAGTTCGTCGTGAACGCCTCCGGCCCCCTGAGCACGCCCGTCGTCCCCGACTTCCCCGGGCGGGAGACGTTCGCGGGGCCGGCGTTCCACACCAACGACTGGGACCACGACGTCGACCTCACCGGCAAGCGTGTCGCGATCGTCGGCAGCGGGGCCAGCGCGGCGCAGATCATCCCGGCGATCGTCGACGACGTCGCGGAACTGCATGTGTTCCAACGCACCCCGCACTGGGTGCTGCGTCGTCACGACGTGGCGTTCGGCCCGCGGCTGGCCCGGTTCCTCGCCCGCCCGGCCGTCAACCGTCTGATCCGCGCCGCGATCTACTGGACCCTGGAGACACGCATCATCGGGTTCAAGTACTCCCAGCGCGCAATCCGGGTGGTGTACGAGACCGCGGCGAAGCGACTGCTGCGCACCACGATCCGCGATCCGGAGCTGCGACGGACCCTCACCCCCGACTACACCCTCGGATGCAAGCGGGTGATCCTGTCGAGCACCCTGTACCCCGCCCTGGCGCGTGACTCCGTCACCGTCCACGCCAAGGACGACGGCATCGAGAAGGTCACGCCGGACGGGATTCTCACCACCACCGGCGCCGAGGTCGACGTCGACGTCATCGTGTGGTCGACCGGGTACGACTTCGCCGACGGACTCGTCTCCTACCCCGTCAAGGGTGTGGACGGGCGGATGCTCGCCGACGTGTGGTCGCCGTTCCCCCGCGCATACCTCGGGACGACGATCCCGTCGTTCCCGAACCTGTTCGTCGTCACCGGCCCGAACACGGGTATCGGGCACACGTCGGCGATCTTCCTCATCGAGGCGCAGATGGACTACATCATGACCGCGATCGACGAGGTGCGGTCGCGGTCTGCGCGGACCATCGACGTCACCGAGGCCGCGGAGCGGCGCTACACCGAGATGATCCACCGCGAGATGCAGGGCACGGTGTGGCAGGACGGCGGCTGCAACTCCTGGTACAAGTCCGCCGACGGTCATGTGGTGGTGACCTATCCGGGTTTCAGTTTCACGTTCCGACGACTGGCCCGACACTTCCGTCCCGAGGACCATCGGGTCGCGTGAGGCCGCTCAGGCCTCGGGCCTGGTCTCGACGAGGCGCCGCGCCACCTCGGTGAGCGGGGTGTTCCCGTCCTGGGAGAGCCTGCGCAGCAAGGCGAACGCCTCGACGGCGTCGATCCCGAAGCGTTCCATGATCACGCCCTTGGCCTGACCGATGAGGTCGCGGCTGGCGAGCGCGCTGCGGAAGTCGCCCTGCTGTCGGGTGCGAAAGACCGCCAGTGCCGCGTGGGTGGCGAAGACGCGCCCAACCTCCCGACTCTCGTCGTCGAATGCGTTCGCGGTGTCGGAGAACAGGTTCAGGGCACCGAGGGTGCCCTGGTGGGTGAAGAGTCGGAACGAGACGCTGGACCGGGCCGGCGTCTCGGCGACGGTGCGTGCGGACAGCCGGGGCCACCGCGGGTCGGTCGCGATCTCGTCGACGGCGACCATCGTCTCGTCGCCCGCCGCCTGGCCGGACGCGGCTCGCAGGCACGGCCCCTCGCCGGTCTCCTGCTGCAGTTGGTCGAGCGCGATCATGACGTCGTCGGTCGGCGCGACGGTGGTCAGTGTCCGGGAGCGGGCGTCGACGAGCAGCACCCCCGCGTGGTCGGTGCCCGCGACGTTCTCCAGCGCGCCGGCGGTCACTGTGGTCAGGACCCGCTCGAGTGCGTCGGAGGCGGACTCGGGGACCGCGTGCATCTCGCGCGCGAGGTCGGCCATGCGCTGGTGAATGTCCACGTCGTCGCGATACCCCGTGGGTGCGGGATCGAAACCCCTCCGGCGGGCCCCTCAGGCGCGGCCGAAGCTCCCGTACACCGTGATCGCCTGGTGGACGACGCGGAATGTGGCGCGGTCGCGGCGGGAGCGCACCTCGCCGTCGAGGGCGATCGCGGTCGGGCCGTCGAGGGACACGACCTCGAGGTCGGACACCCGTGTCTCCCGGTAGAGCGGGGACCTGTCCAACCGGCCGACCAGGGCGGCGGCCATGATCCGGGGGATCGCCCACCGCATGCCGACGTCGAGCACGCGGACGTCGAGGACACCGTCGGCCATGTGCGGTCGGTGGGCGGGGGCGAACCCCGGCGTCTCGTACGTCGACGCCCCGATGAAGAACATCGACGTGGTGACCTCCTGGTCACCCAGGCGGAGACGCACCGGCTGCTCGCGACGGAGGACGTGCAGGAGCGCGATGAGCGACGCGACGGGTTTGCCGAGTCGGCCTTCGTAGCGCTCGCGGAAGCGGACGAACTGCGGATAGGTGCCGATGTTGGCGTTGTTGACGAATGCCGTCTCGCCGTCGAGGAGCGCCAGGTCGACGGTGGCGGCATGTCCCTCGCGGATCGCGCGGACGGTGTCGTGCGCCGTGGCGCAGCCGATGTCCTTGGCGAAGTGGTTGAACGTCCCGGCCGGCACCACCGCGAGCGGGATGCCTCGGGCGCGCGCCGCTGCGGCCGCCGCCCCCACGCTGCCGTCGCCCCCGGCGATGGCGAGCACCTCGGCGTCCCGGGCGGCCTCGGTGAGGACCTCACCGAGATCGTCACCCTCGTCGAGCGCGACGACCCGGGCCGCGGGGAGCTGATCGGAGACGACGTCGGCGACCTGGCCGCCGGTACCCCCACCCGAGGCGGGGTTGACGACCAGGACGACGCCGCTGCCGTCCGGCCGGGATCCGACGTCCGCCCACGCCGGGTCGGGTGCCCGCTCACGGTGGACCGCCAGCGGCGGGAACGCCCGCGCGATGCCCCAGGCGATGCCCGCGCCGGTGGCCAGCCCGACGACGACGTCGCCGGGGTAGTGCGCCCCGGTCGCCACCCGGGACAGACCGACCGCCGCGGCCAGCGGTGCGAGTGCGACACCGAGCGCCGGGTTCTCGACCGCCACCGCGACCGTGAACGCGGCCGCGCTCGCCGAGTGGCCGGACGGCATCGACCCCGAGGTCGGCGTCGGCACCAGTCGCGCGACGGGGATCGAGTCGGTCACCGGGCGACGCCGGACCCAGATGCGTTTGGCGACCTGGTTCGTCACGACGCTGCTCACCGCGACGCTCGTCACGCCGCGGGCGGCCGCGCGCTGGGCGGAGGCGACGCGTGAGAGTCCCAGCAGCGCAGCGATCCCGAACCACAGTCGTGAGTAGTCGGCCGTCACCGTCAGTCGTCGCATGGTCGCGTCGAGCGCCGGTGAGTCGGCGTGGGCGACCGCGAGGAAGGCGGCGCGATCGAGGCGGCCCACCCGGGAACGCAGTCGGATCCACCGGCGTCGACGGGGGGATCGGTTGCGCACGCATGGCCCTTCGTCTCTCGCGGTCCCGGGATGCCGGGTGCCCCGCGCCGGCGACGCGGGTACCGCGGTGGAGATTCTGCCTTCGTGGGCCCCAAGCTGCGGCAGGCACCCGTGAACACTTGTACTCTCGGGCAGAGACGAGGGTCACATCGATGCGTGGAGGGGGTGTACGTGCTCAGCCGACGGTCGCGCCCACAGCGCGTTGAGGATGCCGGACGAGTGACCGGAGAGGTGCAGCATGGCTGAACGCGGCGCGACACCTCAGGTGTCCCCGGCGCGGAGACTCTTCCTGAAGGGGATCCGCGCACTGTTCAGTCCGCTCGAGCCCGACGACTACATCGAGTTGATCAACCCGTTGTGGACGACGAAGGAACTGCGCGGACGGGTGGAGGAGATCCGGCCCGAGGGCACCGACGCCGCGACGGTGTGGATCCGTCCCGGATACGAGTGGCCCGGACACCAGCCGGGGCAGTACGTGCGGCTCGGGCTCGTGATCGACGGCAAGTTCCACTGGCGTGCCTATTCGTTGACCTCCGACCCGGAACCGCGTGACGGGTTGATCAGCGTCTCGCCCAAGCTGGTCGAGGGCGGCACCGTGTCGCCGTATCTCGTCGAGCGGATCCGGCCCGGCGAGATCGTCCGCCTCGGTGAGATCGAGGGTGTCTTCACGCTGCCCGATCCGCTCCCGGACAAGATGCTGTTCATCAGCGCGGGAAGTGGCATCACGCCGATCATGAGCATGATGCGGGCCCTGGATCACCGTGACGCGATGAAGGACGTCGTGTCGATCCACTCGATCCACGCACGCGAGCAGACCATGTTCAGCCGGGAACTCGAGAAGTTCGACCGCAACCACGACGGCTTCACGCTGCACCTGCGGGTGACCGGCGACGAGGGCCGCATGAAGCCGGAGGACCTCGACGAACTGTGTCCGGACTGGCGTGAGCGCGAGGCCATGTGCTCGGGCCCCGGAGAACTGCTCGACGACCTCGTCGAGCACTACGAGGCGAACGGGGTGAAGGACAAGATCCACCTCGAGCGTTTCCAGCCGACGTTCAGCGCCACACCCGGCGAGGGCGAAGGCGGCCACGTCACGATGCTCAAGTCGGACGAGGAGTTCGACGTCGAGCCGGGCGTACCCATCCTCACGGCAGGCGAAGAAGCGGGCCTGCAACTCAAGTACGGCTGCAGGATCGGTATCTGCCACACCTGCACCGGAGTGTTGAAGAAGGGGCAGATCCGCGACCTGCGTACCGGGGACATCAGCTCCCCCGAGGGCCAGGCCGTCCGGATCTGCGTCCACACGGCCGAGGGCGACGTGGAGATGGACCTGTAGGTCGCGCCGCGCGACCAGACCCCTGCCGACAGGTCCGGCTCGTGCCCGCCCCGGGCTCACGATCCGAACGACCGCGCCATCACCGGCGCACCACATCTACGGAGGGACCCGCAATGACCACCACCGAGCGGTCGCAGGAGATCAGCCCACTGGCTCATCTCGACGCCGACACCATCGAACGACTCGGCAAAGAGTTCGACGCCATCCACGACGAGGTCTACGCCGACCTCGGCGACAAGGACCGGGCGTACATCAAGTCGGTCATCGCCGCGCAGCGCCAACTCGCCGCGCTGGGTCGTGTGGTGCTCCTCAACTCGCGGTCCAAGCCCGCATGGCTCGTCGGGACCGCGGCACTCGGTGCCGCGAAGATCCTGGAGAACATGGAGATCGGGCACAACGTCATGCACGGCCAGTGGGACTGGATGAACGACCCGTCCATCCACTCGTCGGTGTGGGACTGGGACACGGCCTCGACGGCCGAGGCGTGGAAGCACTCGCACAACTACGTGCACCACACCTTCACCAACATCCGTGGCCTGGACAAGGATCTGGGCTACGAGATCATGCGGATCGACCCGCACCAGAAGTGGCACCCGGTCTACCTCTTCCAGCCCGTCTACAACGTCCTGTTGATGGCCTTCTTCGAGTGGGGCGTCGCCCTGCACGACCTGGACCTCGAGGCGTTCCGTAGCGGTGACAAGTCGGCGACGGAGATGTTGAAGGACCTCAACGGCATCGCGTACAAGATGCGTCGGCAGGTGGTCAAGGACTACATCGGTTGGCCCCTCATCAGCACTGGCGCAGTGTTGTTGACGCACGCGGTGACCGGCGGACGGGTGCCGCAGACCGGTCGGTCGCGCGTGGGAAACCTGTTGCGCCGCATGGACGGCAAGCCGTCCAGGTCGCTCGCGAAGCTCGCCGATCGCCATCTCGTGGCGGCGGAACAGACGTTCATCGCGACGTTCTGGGCGGACTTCACCGCGAACCTGATCCGCAACTTCTGGTCGAACTGGATCATCTTCTGCGGTCACTTCCCGGACCAGGCGTACACCTTCAGCCAGGAGGAGGCCGCCGACGAGAGCCGCGGTGCGTGGTACGTCCGACAGCTCGTGGGTGCGGCCAACATCGAGGGCAGCCCGCTGTTCCACATCGCGAGCGGCAACCTGAGCTACCAGGTGGAGCACCACCTCTATCCCGACATGCCCAGCAGCCGGTACTCGCAGATCGCCCCGAAGGTGAAGGACATCTGCGAGCGCTACGAACTGCCCTACAACACCGGGCCGTTCATGAAGCAGTGGGGCATGGTGCAGCGCACCATCCTGCGACTGGCCTTCCCGGGCGGCAAGGTCCGGCCCAAGGCAGGCCCGTACCACCGCCCCGCGCACTCCGGTGTCGACGATCGGATGAGCGAGGCGGCGGCGTTCCGCGGTCGACTGCCCTCCGATCACCCGGACGCCGGACCGGAGAGTGGTGGCAACGACGGCGTGAAGGTGTCGGTGCCGCCGCGCGACTGACCTCCGCCCCGTGACATCCACCGATGGGCCGACCGTGGCGGTCGGCCCATCGGTGTGATCGGGTGGTGTCACCATGACATCACTGGCCGAGCTCGTGTCGCGTCTCGACGCGGACGCCCCCGTCGTCGTTCCCGCCAACTGGACCCAGGGGCGCACCGCCTACGGGGGTCTCACCGCGGCGCTGTCGCTGGTGGTCGCACGCCGGTGCGCCGGCGAGAACCCGCCGCCCGTCGTGTCCGCCCATGTCGCGTTCACCGCACCGGTCGTCGACTCCGTCACGCTCGCCGGGACGGTGCTCCGGCAGGGCCGCTCGGTGACCAGCGTGTCGGTCCAGGCGACCAGTCAGGATGCGGTGGCGGCGCAGTCGACCGTGATCCTCGCGGCGTCACGCCCCAGCGCCGTGCAGCACGACCTCCTCGCCGCACCCGACGTCCCCGAGCCGGGGGAGTGCCCGCCCTTCGCCGACGCGGACTCGCCCCGACCGGCCTTCGCCGAGAACTTCGACATCCGGCGCGCTCTCGGCGACGGTCCGCTGCACCCCGAGGGCCCGCCGCGCCTCGTCGCCTGGGTACGCCACCGCGATGTCGACGGCGTCGACCCGACGATCGCGCTCGTCGCCCTCGGTGACGCCCTGCCGCCCGCCGCGACCGCGGTGTTCGAGCAGTGGGCCCCGGTCAGCACCATCACCTGGGACGTCCACCTGTGCCGCGACGATCTCACCGACGCGACGGGGTGGTTCCTCGTGGACTCCGCCGGAGACCATGCCCGCGACGGCTACTCCCACCAGACGATGCGGGTGTTCGACGCCGACCGCCGCGCGGTGATGGTCGCGACGCAGACCGTCGCGGTGTTCGCCTAGCTCGACGAGACCGTCCGGACACCGGCGGTGTCGCGCGGTGTGACCTGGTGATCACCGGTGTCCGCGATCGCCGAGACGACCTGGAGGAACGCCGAGGCGTAGGTGTCGATCGCCGCGCGAGCGCGTTCGGTGTCCGGCAGCAGCATCGTCAGGAGGACCCGGTCGGGGAAGTGCGTCACCCAGATGAACACCTCCTCCGACGACCCGCGGTTGCCGTAGACCTCGGCGTCGATGTGATCGAACATCGCCGCACCCGGCAGTCGCCGCACGTCGAGGTAGCTGACCATCGGGACCACCCAGCCCTCCGGGACGTCGATCCCGGAGTCGGCGCCGACGAGTTCGAGCACCCGGTGCAACGACAGGTCCGACAACGACTTCCCGGCGTCGAACGACTGCTGGACGCCGCCGACGAGCGAACTGAACGACGACCGCTCGTCGACGGAGGTGGTGACGGGGATGAGGTTGGTGAACCACCCGACCGAGTTGAACTCCTCCGCGGTGGTCCTGGTGTTGCGGGGGGTGAACCCGAGGTACCGGTCGCGGCCGGCGAACTCGTACGACAGGATCGCGGCGACGGTGAGAACGGTCGCGGCGACACCCGCGCCGTGGCGCCGGGCGGTGGCCTCGAGGCGGTCGGCACCGGCTGTGTCGAGCAACGGCACCGAGATCATCCGGCTGCGGGTGTACCCCTCGTCGGCGATGTCGAGATCGAGGGGGAAGTTCGGCAGACGCCCACCGTTCTCGCGGATGAGCGACGTCCATCGCGCCACCCGGGGGTCGTCGGGGCGGAGGTCCGCCCCCGACGCACGTTCGCGGGCGCAGTAGTCGAGGTAGCTGCCGGCGGGCATCAGCACCGGCGTCGTCCCGGCCGCGTCGGCGCCGTACATGCTCAACAGGTCCACACAGGACAGCGCCTGCGAGACCCCGTCGGAGTGCAGGTGGTCGACCGCGAGGTAGACGGTGAACGACGACCCGTGCTCGATGGTGCCGACGGTGAAGCAGTCCCAGCGGTCGGGTCCCGGCGTGGTGGCCTGGACGTGATCGAGAATCGCCGCGGCGTCGTCCATCTCACCGTGGTCGGTCGGCGCGAAGCGGACCGAGCCCGGATCGACGACATGGCGCTCGACGGTCCCGTCGTCCTCGACCGAGAACCAGCTCAGGAAGGTGTCGTGGCGACGCAGGAAGGTCTCGACGGTCCGCGTCATGACGTCCACGTCGAGGGGACCGTCGATACGGAACGCGAGCAGACACAGGCGGGAGAAGCGGAAACCCGCGTCGCGGTGGCGACGCGCCGACCGCAGGTACGCCTGCTGCTGATAGGACGGCGGTATCGGGTGCACCGGAGCTGCGGCAGCAGCGGCGCGCGAGTCGGCGGTCGCCGACCACGTGCGCACCCGACCGGGTGTGGGTTGCCATTCGTCGATGAGACCGAACGAGACCATGTGAGATCCCCCCTGGGAACGTGCTGGTGGTGGAAAGGACACCGCGCCCAGCCGCGTCAGCGGCCGGGCGCAGTGGTGGAGCGATGATAGTGGTCGGATCAGCCGGTGATGAAGCCGTTGACGGTGCAGACGAGCTTCGTCGACGGGTCGAGGGCCTGCTGCACGAGGGTTATCGCCCGCGGCGAGTAGGACATCGACACGTGATCGGAGAAGTCGATCGGGCAGCCGTCCTGCAGCGTGATGTTCTTCACGGTCGCACCCGGTCCGGCCTTGAGGAACGTCGACTCCGACGGGGTGGTGACCTCGTCGTACTTCGTGCGGATGATCGTGTAGTCGATCCCGGGCAGCGTGTCACCGCCGGCGTTGACGTTGTTGATGAAGTCCGATCCGACGACCTGCTGGATGCCGGAGACGCCGACGGGCAGCGACGCGACCCCGAGGATGTCGATACCGAGGTTGTTGATGGTGCGACCCAGCGCGCCGATCCCGTCCAGGGTGGTCCCGTGGTTCGTGGCACCCAGGGTGATCAGCTTCTGCACCTTGGCCTGGCCGCCGTTGAACTTCAGGTACTGGCGTGCCATCACGCCGCCCTGCGAGTGACCCACGATGTCGACCTTCGACGCACCGGTCCGCGAGAGGACCTTGTCGACGAACGTCGCGAGCTGACCGGCGGACGTCGGGATGTCGCCGGTGCCGTTCGCGCCCGGGATGAGCGAGATGACGCCGCCGCCGTTGGAGATGTTGAGCTTGCCGTAGTTGAACGTGTAGACGCAGAAGCCGGCCTTGGTCAGGTCGGGCGACATCATCGCGAAGTTGTCGTAGGCGCTCTCCCACGTCCCGTGCACGAGCACGACGGGCCGCTGACCGGACTTGGGCTTGCAGCTGTAGTTGTTCGCACCGGGAGGCGCGGCGTCGGGGTGGAAGGCCGAGTAGGCGAACGCCGGGATGAACCGGGTCTGACGCGGTCCGACGCCGACGGTCTCGCTCGACGTGCTGTCCGTGCCCGTCGGGATGATCGAGGGCGCTGCGGCGGTTGTGACGTTCTGTTGCCTCGCCTGCAGGTTGCTGGAGGTCTTCGGTGACTTCAGGCCGGTCTTGATGACGTCGGCCAACTGCTGGACCGAAGGTGCGGCGGTGGCCGGACCCGTGGCGCCGACCGTGATGCCTACGGCCGCGGCCACCGACATGCAGGCGACTGCTGCGCGCCGGAGGCGGGTGTTCGAGACGGACATTGGACTCCCCGTGTGTCTGTGAGTGGCGTCGACCGCGTGATCGACCGACGCGCAGACGGTATGAAGCGTCGCTCAGTACACGAGTCGTTTCGGCTCCGAGACTTTCAAATGACCAGACCCGGGCTCGCGATGTTTGGGCAAACGTCCAACCCGGCGTGGGCTGATCCGCCGATTTCTCAACCTGTGTTGATTTCTGGGCACGCGGATTCGTGACCTCATCGTTACCTCATGCGCGCGTCGTACCGATCCGGCCGCGAGGCGCCCGAGGATTCGTTCGCACTGGTCATCGGAACCTACGATCAACAGGTCCGTCGGATGCAGACACCGGAGTCCGGCCACCCCCACTGTTGGAGGGATGCTCATGCACCCGACCACCGACCCACTCGAACCCAGCGGTGCCGACATGACCCGCCTCGACGCCGCGACGGCGGCCCCCGCTCCGTCCCCCACCGCCGCCTCGGCAGGCGGTGCCATGACCCCGACCGCGCCGGCCACCGGCGAGGACGGCATCGTCGAGGCATTCGATCCGGAACGCCTCCTGCTCGGTGAACACGGTGGCGTCGCCGTGATCGTCGGTCTGCTCCTGCTCGCTCTGGTGTTGCTCACCGTCGCGTTCGGGTCCCTCCCTCGCTGAGTGATCGGCACGTCACGGTGACGCACCGGCGCGGGGCCGCGACGGCGGATGAGGCCCGGCAGGGTGGGCAGATCGGCGCAAACGTGCCACCATCGGTGGAGGACCGGACGCGGCGGTTGAGTTGGAAGCCCCGCATCATCCCGGTTGTCGGCGCGAGAAGTGCGCACACCCGGGTCTGTAGTTCCCTCTGAACTCCCGCAGACGTGGCGCGGTCGCCGGCCATGTCGGCGCGCCGACTCCTGATCAACCCGGAAAACAGGGTGATTCATGTACTCCGACAATTCTTCCGACCCGTCCATCCGACTCGGTGGTGCCCGCCCTCGCGCGGCCCGCGACGACGGCTACGCCGACGTCCCGCACCAGCTCGCGACCATGCACGCGATGGTCGGTGACGACCGGGATCGGTTACGCAGCACGGTGATCGACCGATGTCTCCCCCTCGCCGACCACGTCGCGCGTCGTTTCGGGGGTCGCGGCGAGCCCTACGACGACCTCGTCCAGGTAGCGCGCGTCGGGCTGGTCAACGCGATCGACCGATACGACCCCGAGAGGGGGAGCGACTTCCTGTCGTTCGCTGTCCCGACGGTGATGGGTGAGGTGAGGCGGTACTTCCGCGACGCGGCCTGGTGCATGCGCGTCCCGCGTCGGACCAAGGAGAACTACCTGCGGATCACGCGCGTCTCGGATGCGCTGACGCAGCGTCTGGGGCGCTCGCCCCGGCCGTCGGAGATCGCGGCGGAGACCGGTCTCGGTGTCGACGACGTGATCGACGGCCTGATCGCCGGCGCGTCGTACCACACGACCTCCATCGACATGCAGTTCGGCGACGACGCCAGTCCGGCCATCCGGGATTCACTCGGCCGCAGGGACGAACGGATCGGGCAGGTCGACGAGCTCGTCTCTGTCCGGCCCGCCATCGACGCGCTGCCTGCCCGTGAACGCCGCATCCTGGTGCTGCGCTACTTCGACTCGATGTCGCAGTCCCAGATCGCGCGCGAGGTGGGTATCTCCCAGATGCACGTCTCGCGGATCCTGGCCGCGACCCTGGCGCGCCTGCGAGCGGTGGTGTCGCGTCCGAGGGTGACCACACCGCACAGGCGGCCTGACCGGTAGCACCATCGCGCCCGTGGCTACGTGTGGGCATCGGGCGGATGTCCGGCGATCAGGGCTTCGCGGGGACGAGAGTGCGTGTGGGGCAACCACAATGCCTGTATGGGGGCCCGGGGTGCGTCGTCGATGGGAACGATCACCGCACGGCCGCCGAGGATGCTCCCCGGTGCCTGTGTGACGAACGCGAAGCCGTCGGTGCCCACCACCGCTGTCGCCGGTGTCGTCCCCTGGACGGTGTTGACGTGGACCACGGGATCGAACCCGGCACGACGACAGATCGACAGCAGGTAGTCGGTGTAGAAGGACTCGCCGGGCGGTGCCCACACGGTGAGCGGGTGCGCGGCGAGGTCGGTCATGGTGACGGTGTCGTTGTCGGCCAGGGGGTGCTCGGCCGGAACGGCGACGTGCAACCGGTCGTAGGTGACGACGGCCCCGACCAGTTGCGTCGGGGGCACGACACCGCGGCGGAGTCCGATGTCGTAGGTGCCGTCGAGAAGTCCACCGGTCAGCGCCCCCGGGTACACCTGGTGGACCTCGATCGGCAGCTCCGGCAGTGCGTCTCGGACAGGCGACATGGCGAGGAAGACCTCGTCGGAGGTGATGGCCGGGGTGTGCGCCACCACGAAGGGGCGCGGTGACTCGACCGCGGCGGCGGTGGCGGCGGTGGCGAGGTGATCCGCGGCGGCGAGCAGGGTCGTGGCCCCGTCTCGCAGAGTGCGCCCGGCGGGCGTGAGGTGCACGCGGCGTCCGGCGCGAGCGAAGAGGGCGACACCCAGCTCGCGTTCGAGCTGACGGATCGAGGTGCTCACGGCTTGCTGGGTGAGGTGGAGCTCCGCCGCCGCCGAGGTCATGCTGCCGCCATCGGCCACGGCGACGAAGTGACGCAGGCGTGTCAGGTTCAGCGGTGTCCGTGGCGCGCTCACCCTCGCAGTGTCGTGGTGATCTGTCCGATCCACAAGCTTTGATTGTCCGAACACAGATCTTTTTTGCTTTTCCTTTGTCGATCGCGTCCATACGTTCGGGGTGTCCGACACACCGTGATCGAAAGGAATCCGTCTCACCATGTCTTTGCAGGGAAAGAAAGTGATCGTCGCCGGTGGCGCCAAGAACCTGGGTGGTCTGATCAGTCGCTCGCTGGCCGGTAGCGGTGCCGATGTCGCGGTGCACTACAACAGTGCCGCCACCGCCGATGCTGCCGCCGAGACGGTCGCCGCGATCGAGTCCATGGGCCGTACCGCGGTGAGCGTCCAGGGCGACCTGACCCGCCCGGGCGTCGTCAACGAGGTCTTCGAGACCGCGACGCGGGAACTCGGAGGCCTGGACATCGCGATCAACACCGCGGGCAAGGTGCTCCGCAAGCCGATCGTCGAGACCGACGAGGACGAGTACGACTCGATGCTCGACATCAACGCCAAAGCCGCGTACTTCTTCATCAAGGAAGCCGCCCGCCATCTGAACGACGACGGCAAGATCGTCACCGTCGTCACCGCGCTGCTCGCGGCGTTCACCGACGGTTACTCCACCTACGCCGGTGGGAAGGCCCCGGTCGAGCACTTCACCCGTGCCGCCGCGAAAGAGCTCGCCGATCGCGGGATCTCGGTCAACGCCGTCGCGCCGGGCCCGATGGACACCCCGTTCTTCTACGGCCAGGAGACCCCGGAGCGCGTCGAGTTCCACAAGAGCCAGGCGATGGGCAACCGGCTCACCCGGATCGAGGACATCGCGCCCATCGTCGAGTTCCTCGTCGACGAGGGTGCGTGGATCACCGGTCAGACCATCTTCGCCAACGGCGGCTACACCACCCGTTGAGCCCGTGCGGCTCGGCAGACGCACCCACCCGTCTGCCGGGCACCGCGGCCGACGATCGCGCGAGCGAGGTCGCGCCACCGGTGTAACGCAGCGGCAACATCGCGGTCCTAGCCTGACCGTGACGCTCATGAAAGCGAGCCCC
This sequence comes from Williamsia sp. SKLECPSW1, assembly GCF_054332755.1. Lineage (NCBI taxonomy): Bacteria > Bacillati > Actinomycetota > Actinomycetes > Mycobacteriales > Nocardiaceae > Williamsia > Williamsia sp. SKLECPSW1. Next base: position 2,099,901 of record NZ_JBTGLI010000001.1, read on the forward strand.
GGATCCCGACAGACGGATGCCTGGGCGGGAAAGCGTGAAGCGGCGTGTCCCGTCCCAGGGTCCGCCGGTACCGGTGGACCTCCGTTCTCGTCAGGAGTTGCCGCCGTGTTCGAAGTCCCCCTCATCGACATCGATGCCTATGTGTCCCCGGCCGGTACGGCCGGGGCGCGGTCCCAGGTCGCGTCCCAGATCGATTCCGCCTGTCGCACTGTGGGCTTCATCCAGATCGTCGGTCACGGGATCCCCGCGGGGGTCATCGACGGCCTGATGTCGGCGATGGACGAGTTCTTCGCCCTCGACCTCGAGGAGAAGAGTCGTCACCGCACCCCGGCCGAGATCAACCGGGGGTACAGCCCGCCCAGGTCCGAGTCGTTGAGCCTGTCGCTGGGAGTGGAGTCCGCACGGCGGATGAACGACTTCTTCGAGGCGTTCAACATCGGGGCGACGGCCGCCACCTATCCCGACGCCGACTCGTTGCCCCATCCGCACTACGCCGACAACGTGTGGCCCCGGATCGACGGCTTCGAGCAGCGGGTCGGCGCCTACTTCGCCGAAGCGGCCCGCGTCGCACGGGTGTTGACGAGGATCTTCGCCGACGCACTGGGGCTCGACCCCGACCACTTCGCCGGCTACACCGACCATTCACTCGACGTGTTGCGGATGAACAACTACGCCCTCCCTGCGGGTACCACCGTCGACCTCGACGACGAACTCGTGGGCATGGGCGAACACACCGATTACGGGATCGTCACCGTGCTGTGGGCTGACCAGGTTCCCGGCCTGCAGATCCTCGGGAGCGACGACGACTGGCACGACGTCAGTCCCGCCGAGGGCGCGCTGCTGGTCAATCTCGGAGATCTGCTGGCGCGGTGGACCAACGAGCGGTGGATGTCGACCCTGCACCGGGTCGCGCCGCCCGTCGTCGACGGCACCATCCTGCGCCGACGTTCCGCGGCGTTCTTCCACGACGGGAACACCGACGCCCGGATCGAGACCCTCTCCACCTGTGCCACCGACGGTCCCGCCCTGTACCCGCCGATCACCGTCGCAGAGCACATCGAGGCCAAACTCGCCGGCTCCCGCGCAGGCGTCACCAACACCCTCGCCGGCAGGGACGCCGCGCGGGTGCGCGCCGCCCGCGCCGACCGCGCCGACCGTGCGGTCGACCACGTGGCAGGCGGGTAGAGCCGACTCCGGCGTCGGCGTGAACCGGGGGACGGGCGCTCAGAGCCGGCTTCGGCAGGAGTTGCCGCCGTCGGCCTTCGCCTCGTACATGGCTGCGTCCGCGACACCGACGGCCGACCACAGGGCGTCGGTGTGGTCGTCGGGGTCGGTGGGACACCAGGCGGCGCCGACGCTCATCGTCACCGGCGGACCCCACACGCCCGGCGTGACGGTGGGCAGGGTCGTCACCCGGTAGCGGACCTCCCCGGGCTCGCCGGCCACCAGCACGGTGAACTCCTCGCCGCCGTGGCGGGCGATCGTCGCGCCGGCTCCGAAGTGTCGGAAGAGGTGCTCGGCGGCCTCGGTGATCACCGCGTCCCCGACGGCGTGCCCGTGGATGTCGTTGACGGCCTTGAACCGGTCCAGGTCGGCGGTGACGACCGCGACGGACAGGTGCCGTCGGTGCGCCACGGTGCGCAGCGAGGCGAAATTGCGTTCCAGTCCGGCGCGATTCGCCGCGCCCGTCAGCGGATCGGTGTACGCCATGGCGGCGCGCGGACGGAGGTCACGCCAGAGTGCCCGGAGGCCGAGCGGGACACCGAGTGCGAGCCACGTCGACAGGCTGAGCAGCAGGGTCGTCTTCCCGCCGGGCGTCGCCGACGACGCCACCGCGACGAGGGCGGAGACGGAGACGACCACGTGGGCCGCGAAGGCGGTCCGGCCGACCAGGAGTGCGGCGAACGCACCGACGAAGACGAAGAGCGAACACCCCACCAGGGACAGGGTCTCGTCGGATAGTCGGGTCACCCCCACCGCGATCCCGACGTCGGCGACGAGCACGAAGGCCACCGCTCCGCGACCCTCGAACGTCATCGGGGTGGCGACCGCCGCGACGGCCAGCAGGAGGGCGAGGGCGCCCAGGGCCCAGAGCACGACCGTGTCGGCGGCCGACGGGGCGAGTCCGGACGCCGCCGCCACCGCGGCCCAGCCTGCGCAGCTGACACACGCCATCGTGGTGGTGACCCGTATCGGGCTGTCGATGGCCATGTCGCGCGACGGCACCCACGTGGGCGACGTGGCCCGCCGATCCGCTCCCCACCCAGACGCTGGCATCACCTTTCGTACGCCGACGACCACCCCGCGCGCCGAGCATGATTGATCACGAATGAAAGATCGCAAACATAGCCACGGTAACAGTCGGTGCGGACGGGTGCGCCGAGCAGGTCAGGTGGCGTAGTTGATCCCCACGCCGACGGCCACGGCGACGACGAGAGCGAGCAGCAGGAGGACGACGACGGCGGCCAGGATCGTTCCGGTGCGTCCGCCGGGCGGAAAGCGCCGGGTCACCGCCGGATCTGCGTCGTCATGCACCCAGGACGTGGATTCCGCTGCGGGAGGGGTGGATCCGGCGCCGTCGGGGCTGTCGGGGTCGCGGTCGGGGAGGTCGTCGGGATCGGTCATCGCTGTCACGCTACGAGCGCCGGGAGGTCTTGGGCAGGGGGCTCGTGCCCACGGTCACAGATGCGGCCGAACAGTGACCCCGTCGACCCGGACGGTCTCGATACGGTCGCGGTGGCCGTCGGCCATGCCGCCGCGACCCTCGCGTTTTCTGTACGATCAGTTCAGAATGGCGGCGACGACGGGTCGGGAGACATGAACGCTGATCTGGTGGTCCTCACCGACGAGGCCGGTCGACCGACGGGGGTCGCGGACCGCGCCACCGTCCACACCGTCGACACGCCTCTGCACCGCGCCTTCTCGTGCCTGGTCGTGAACGACGAGGGTGCGATCCTCATGACGCGCCGCGCGCTGACCAAGCGGACGTGGCCCGGGGTCTGGACCAACTCGTTCTGCGGGCATCCCCGGCCCGACGAGGCGACCGACGACGCCGTCCACCGCTACGCGCCGCGTGAGCTCGGCTTCGCGGTCACCGATCTGCGCTGTGTCCTACCGGATTTCCGCTACCGCGCGGTGGACGCGAGCGGCATCGTGGAGAACGAGATCTGTCCGGTGTTCCTGGCGAGCCCGGTCGGGGAGGTGGCGCCCGCCGCCGACGAGGTCGCCGAACACCGATGGGCCGACGTCGCCGACGTCTGGACCGCGGTCGAGCACGCTCCCTGGGCGTTCAGCCCGTGGTTCGCCGACCAGGTCTCCCTGCTCTCCCCGGAGGATCTGCTGCGGCCGGTCGGGGTCACCCGCTCCTGACGCCCGCCCCGCCGGATCCGGCCCACCTGGTCGGGTGTGCGGCGGCGGGTGGCACGATCACCGATCGTGGGAGGCGACAGGGCGGGAGTCGGACGGGGCGGGGCGGCGTCCGGGCTCCGGCGCGTCGTGGTGGCGGTGACCGCCACGGTCCTCGCGGTGACCGGGACGGCGTGCTCGACGTCGTCGCCGACCACAGTCGACCGGCCGGCGGTCTCGGCGTCCTCGTCGTCTGCAGCCCCGTCCGTCCCCCAGTTGCCGCGCGGTGGGCGCACGATCTTCCCGGCGAACCGGCTCGTCGCGTTGTACGGCACCGACGACGGCGGCGGACTAGGCGCACTGGGTGTGGGCACCGCGGATCAGGCGGCCGATCGGCTCGAACGCCAGGCCGCCGCCTACGCGCGCCCCGGTCGACCCGTGCTGCCGGTCATGGAGATGATCGTGACCGTCGCCGACCCGACGCCCGGACCCGACGGCTGCTACGCCCACGCGATCTCCGATCGCGACGTGGACCGCTATCTGGCCGCAGCCCGGGCGCATCGACAGATGCTGGTGCTGGACGTCCAACCGGGGCAGTGCCCGTTCCTGCCACAGGTGGAACGGTGGCAACGCTTCCTGGAGCAGCCCGATGTCGGGCTCGCTCTCGACGCCGAGTGGCGCATGCCGCGGGGGGTCGTGCCGGGTACGCAGATCGGCTCGGTGTCCGCGGGCGAGGTCGACGGTGTGACGACCTGGCTGTCCGCGGTGACGCGACGACTCGACCTGCCGCAGAAGCCACTGGTGCTGCACCAGTTCACGCCGGAGATGATCACCGCTCGCGCATCGCTCGTCGTGCCGACGGACCTCGCACTGGTCAACCACACCGACGGGTTCGGGACCATCCCGACGAAGGTGCGGAAGTACGGCGAGCTCGCCGATCCGCGTATGCACCCCGGTTTCAAGGTCTTCTACCGGCAGGACGTCGGGGTGATGTCGCCCGCGCAGGTCCTCGCGCTGTCGCCGGCGCCGGACTACATCAGCTACCAGTAGCCGGGCGCTCGCCGTTTCGCTCGTCCTCGACGGGGGTACGCCCTCACCGAGCGCGCCCGGACCAGGGCGTGGGTGGGAGGAGCACGGCATGGTGAAGGGCAGTCTCGTGTCGGTCGCGCTCCCGGACGGCCGCAGGTGCGTGTGCCGGGTCGCGGCATTGCGGCACAGTCCCGTCGACTTCGTCGAGCTCCAGCCCGTCGGCGGGGGTGCTCGCATCTCCGCGCCGATGTCGCGGATCACGGAGTCGCGGGCGTCCGATCAGGACCACGGGGTCGAGCGCGTCATCGCCTCCCTCGTGATCGCACCCGAGCGCTGACCGGAGCACGCCTCCGGGACGGTTGACCTCTGTCCGCAGACGTGTCCATCATCGGTGATGCCGTCGTCGGAGCCGCGTGTGGCGATCATCGGCGCGGGTTTCGGTGGCCTGTGCGTCGCCCTCCGACTGGCCGCCCGCGGGCATCGGTCGTTCGTCGTGTTCGAGCAGGCCGACGACATCGGCGGGACGTGGCAGGCCAACACCTATCCGGGAGCGGCGTGCGATGCACCGTCGCACATCTACAGCTACTCCTTCGCCCGAACGGTCACGTGGTCACGCCGCTTCGCCCCGGGCCCGGAGATCCATGCCTATCTCCACCGCTGCGTCGACGAGGCAGGTGTGGGTGACCACATCCGACTGTCGACGACGGTGCGGTCCGCGGCGTGGCGTGAGAGGTGCTGGCACCTCGAACTCGGTGACGGCACCACCCATGTCGCCGACGTCCTCGTCCCGGCGGTGGGTCAGCTGTCGGTCCCGTCGGTGCCGGCATGGGCCTCGCCCGGGGTGATCGCGGCGTCCGGCTTCGGCGGCGAGGTGTTCCACACGGCGCGGTGGCGGCACGACGTCGACCTCACCGGGCGTCGTGTCGCGGTCGTCGGGACCGGCGCGAGCGCGGTGCAGGTGGTCCCGGCCATCGTCGACGACGTCGAGCACCTCACCGTGGTCCAGCGCAGCGCGCCCTACGTCCTCGACCGCCCGGACGCCGAGTACGGCTCGCGTCACCGCTCGCTGCCCGGGTACTCCGCCGTCGCCCGGACGGGGATCTGGGCGATGTTCGAGCTGTTCACGCTGGCGTTCTGGCGCTTCCCGCAGGCGATGTCGCTGATGCGTCGCCTGTTCCTCCGTCAGTTGCGCGCGGCAGTGCCCGACCCCGAACTCCGCGAGGCGCTCACCCCCGATCATCAGATCGGGTGCAAACGGATCACGGTGTCCAGCGACTGGTATCCGGCGCTGCAGCGCTCGCACGTCGACGTGGTGACCGACGCGGTCGAGGGATTCGCCCCCGACGGGCTCGTCGCCGGCGGGACGACGCACCCGGTGGACGTCGTGGTCCTCGCGACGGGGTTCGCGACCACCGGTTTCCTCCACGGCCTGGACATCCGCGGTCGCGATGACCGCACGCTCGAGCAGGAGTGGGCGGAGGTCGCGGCGGCACACCTCGGACTCGCGGTACCCGGCTTCCCCAACATGTTCCTGGTCTACGGGCCCAACACGAACCTCGGCGCGGGTTCGATCGTGTTCATGCTCGAGACCCAGACGGCGCACATCCTCGAGGCGGTCGATGCGATCGGCCGCGGCGGCGCCCTCGAGGTGCGGGCCGAGGTCCACGACCGGTTCCGGCGTGCGGTGCGACGCGCCGAGCGTCGGACGGTGTGGGCGGGATGCCGGAACTGGTACCGCGACCGCGCCGGGCACGACATCCACAACTGGCAGTGGTCGATGTGGTCCTACCGCCGTCGCGCACAGCACCTGCGATCCGACGACTACATCCGCGTCTGATGACGGGGCGACTCTGTGACCCGCAGGAATGGGCGAGCTGTTCGTGACGTAGATCACTGACGCGGCCGTCGACCGGCCTCTCGTCAGTGGGTTTACACACGTGCACCCAAGTCGTATCGTGACAATGAACGTTGACGACAACAGAAATTGTCACGATCGATGACGACAGCGAAGTCGTCTCACGACGGAGGTGCACGATGACGGTGGTCGCGGACAACACGGCAACGAGCGGGGCGACCCAGGAGTCCCGGCTCGACCAGGGTGCGCAGGAGGTCTCGAACCGTCTGATCGCCTCCGCCGCACGGCTGTCGCGCAATGCGATGACCGAGGTCGACTGGGATGCGCCGGTCGACCCCACCAAGTACGGCTGCAGCCCCGAGTGGTGCACCCTCTACGGCACCGACCTGTGGAACGGCCTGGACGAGAAGCAGCAGATCGAGCTGACCAAGCACGAGACCGCGTCGGTCGCGTCCAACGGCATCTGGTTCGAGATGATCCTGCAGGAGATGGTGCTGCGCGATCAGTACCTCGGGCAGTACCACAGCCCCGAGTTCCAGTGGTCGCTCATCGAGATCGCCGACGAGTGCCGCCACTCGCTGATGTTCGCCAAGGGCTCCGAGAAGCTCGTCGGCACCTCCTACCGTCCGTCGCGTCTCGTCGGGTGGTTGGGCCAGGGCTTCAAGCTGCTCGCCCGCAAGGAGGTCGCGTACGCGGGCATCCTCGTCGCCGAGGAGGTCCTCGACGTCCTGCAGCGCGGGTGCATGAACGACGACCGCGTGCTGCCCTTCGTGCGCACCATCAACGAGATCCACGTCCTCGAGGAATCGCGGCACATGAAGTTCGCCCGCGAGGAGGTCCGCGACTCGCTGCAGGGTGTGGGCTGGTTGCGTCGCCAGATCAGCGCCCTGATCATCGCGATCGCCGGGTTCGTCATCGTCGGCAGCCTGCACTCGCCGGAGGCCTATGAGAACGCCGGTCTCGACCGCAAGCAGGCCATGGCCGCGCGCAGGAAGAACAGCCACTTCCACTCGATGATGCGCGGCAGCTGCACGCACCTGATGGAGTTCCTCGACAGCGTCGGGCTGCTCACCCGCCCCGCGGCGTTCTGGTACCGCCGCGCACACATCCTCTGATCGCGCAATGGCTTTCGCGATCACCCAGTCGTGTTGCAGCGACGCCGGGTGCGTCTCGGTGTGCCCCGTGGGGTGCATCCACCCGGCGCCCGGCGAGCCCGGCTTCGGCACCGCCGACATCCTGCACATCGACCCGGAGAAGTGCATCGACTGCGGCGCATGCGCCGACGCGTGTCCGGTCGACGCGATCTTCCCGGTCGACCGGTTGGGCCCGAAGGACGCGCACTTCGCCGAGGTGAACGCCGCCTACTACCGCGACGCGGAGATCGACCCGGGGCCGACGCAGACGCAGTACGCGCGGATCCCGCGGCTCCCCGAGGGTCTGTACATCGCCCTCGTGGGCACCGGGCCGTCGGCGGGATATGCGTTGCGCACGGTGCTCAACCGGACGACTGCCGCGATCACCGTCATCGACAAGCTCCCGACGCCCGGGGGACTGATCCGGTCCGGGGTCGCACCCGACCACCCGGCGACGAAGAACATCATGGCCGGCTTCGACCTGCACCTGCGCGATCCACGGGTCACCGTGCTCGCCGGCGTGGAGGTCGGGGTCGACGTCTCGCCGGAGGATCTCGGATCCCACTTCGACGCGGTGATCTACGCGGTCGGCGCGTCCGAGCCCCGCAGAGTGGGGATCCCGGGCGAGGACCTGGCGGGCAGCACGTCCGCGACCGAGACCGTCGCCTGGTACAACGGCATCCCCGACGTGGGGAACCCGCTGCGTCCCGGTGTCGTCGGTCGCACCGTCCTCGTCGGCACCGGCAACGTCGCCCTCGACATCGCGCGCCTGTTCCACACGTCCTCGGACGCGTTGCGTCGCACCGACATCGCCGACCGCGCGCTGCCGTTCTTCGACGACAACGCGACCTCGGAGATCGTCCTCCTCGGACGTCGTGGACCCGAGACCGCCGCCTACACGAAGGCCGAGTTCGCCGCGCTCACCTCGATGCCCGGCGTCGACGTCGTCACACTCGACGCCGACGACGTCGACCCCACGACGTTCGCAGGGCCTCCCGAACCGGGACGCCGTCGCGTGGTGTTCGTCTTCGGGACCCGGCCCGTCGAGGTGGTCGGGGACGGGGGCGCGATGACCGCTGTCCGTGTGCGTTCCGGCGACCGCGAGTACGACATCGCCGCCGACAACCTCATCAGCTCGATCGGCTATCGCACGCGTCCCATCGCGGGGCTGCCGTTCGACGCCGAGGCGGGCATGATCCCGAGCCGCGACGGTCGCGTCGTCGACGGCGACGATGTGCTGCGCGGTTCCTACGTCGTCGGGTGGGCCAAGCGCGGCCCGTCCGGGGGTATCGGTGCCAACCGTGCCTGCGCCGAGGACACGGTCGGCGCGGTCATCGACGACATCGCGGACGGTGTGCTGCCGCCCGCGACCCGCGACGCCGACGGGTTCGAGGCGTTCCTCCGCAAGCGGGGTGTCACCCCGATACGTCGTCGTGGGATCCGCACCATCGACCGGGTCGAGCGGGAACGGGGTCGTGGCGCCGGGCGCCCTCGGGTCAAGCTCACCAGCGCGGCAGAACTCACCGAGACAGCTCGCCGTCGCCGGCGCGCCCGTCCCTGATCGACGGGCGGTCGTAGCCTCGGGGGATGGACTTCTCGCCGTCACTGCGAGCGACCGAGTTGGTCGACGCGGTATCCCAGTTCGTCGCCACCGAGATCGAGCCGATCGAGGACGGATACCACCGCGAGCTCGCGGGGCTGCGCGACACCGGTGGCGACCCGTGGCAGCCGCTCCCGGTGCTGGCCGAACTGCGGGAGAAGGCGCGCGCGCAGGGTCTGTGGAACCTCTTCCTCCCGGCCGGGCACGAGGGTCCGTGGGGGGAGAGGTACGGCACGCGCGGGGGCGCGGGGCTGAGCAACGTCGACTATGCGCCGGTGGCCGAGGTCATGGGGCGGTCGGCGATGGCGCCCTATGCGTTCAACTGCAACGCACCGGACACCGGCAACGCCGAGGTGCTGCTGAAGTACGGCTCGGACCAGCAACAGGAACAGTGGCTCGCGCCGCTCCTCGCCGGTGACATCCGCAGTGCGTTCTGCATGACCGAGCCCGCGGTCGCGTCGTCGGACGCCACCAACATGGAACTGACCGCGGTGCGCGACGGCGCCGACTACGTGCTGAACGGCCGCAAGTGGTGGTCGACCGGAGTCGGCCACCCCGACTGCCGCATCCTCATCGTCATGGCGGTCACCGCCGCCGACGCCGACCGTCACCACCGCCACTCGATGATCCTGGTCCCCCGGGACGCCACCGGTGTCGTCGTCGAACGTCTGCTGGACACCATGGGGTTCAAGGACGAGCCCTACGGACACGGCGAGGTGAGTTTCACCGACGTGCGCGTCCCGGCCGAGAACGTCATCGCCGGCGCGGGACGGGCGTTCGAGATCGCCCAGGGCCGCCTGGGTCCCGGGCGGGTGCACCACTGCATGCGTCTGATCGGGCTCGCCGAGAAGTCGCTCGAGCTCGCGATCCGCCGCGGCCTGGAGCGCAGTGCATTCGGGAAACGGTTGATCGATCTCGGCGGCAATCGTGAGCGGATCGCGTGGGCCCGCATCCAGATCGACTCCGCACGTCTGCTGGTGCTGAACGCCGCATGGCGACTCGACGAGGGCGGTCCGATGAACGCCTTGTCGGAGGTGTCGCAGATCAAGGTCGCGGTTCCGACCATGGCCCAGCAGGTCATCGACGTCGCGATGCAGATCCACGGGGGCGGTGGACTGAGCAGCGACACCCCGTTGGCTGCCGCGTGGACCGCGGCGCGGGCCATCCGGCTGGCCGACGGCCCCGACGAGGTACATCTGGGCATGGTCGCTCGCCTCGAACTGGGCAAGCACCGCACCGATCGATGAGGGCCGTTCCCTACCCGGTCGTGTCCGTGCTCGCCGGGGATGCGATGGTCGGCAGGACCGTGTAGACCGCGGCGACCGACGGGCCGGCGACCATCACCGTCCCGTCCGGTCGGACGATGGCCGCGCGGACCCGCGCGGTGGCCAGCCACCGTCCCAGCGGGCTGCGCGGCTCGACGACGACGGTGCGCGCGCCGCGGCGGGTGATCTCGAATTCCTGCTCGTCGGTCGGGGCGTCGGCGGTGACGACGCGGAACCCGCGGCCGACCTCGTCGAGTCTCCTCCCGTCCGCTGTCACCACCGCATTGGGAGCCAGCCTGCCCGCGAGCCGCCCGCGCCGGACGTAGGCCGATCGGTGCAGGGGTGGTGTCGCGCTGTCGGTGAGTCGCGACGAGAGCGCGGGCAGTCGCGCGAACAGGGGTGCGGCGACACCGCGGATCACGTCGCCGCCACGGCCGCCGCCGGTCATGGCCGCGCCGGTGGCGACCGCGAGTCGGACGAGGTGGGTGACATGCGGGATACGTTCCTGCGCGTACGAGTCCAGAGTCTCGGCGGGCACCTCGCCCGCGAGGACGGCGGCCAGTTTCCACCCGAGGTTGGCGGCGTCGCGCAGTCCCGCACCCATGCCCTGGCCGATGAACGGTGGGGTCAGGTGCGCGGCGTCGCCGAGCAGGAACATCCGTCGATCGCGCCACCGGTCGGCGACACGGGCACGAAATGTGTACTCCGCGGCCCGGATCAACGTCAGCTCCGACTCGGCGGCCTCGCCCAGCCACGGCCGCAGCAGGGGGGTGACGGACGCGATGTCGGAGAAGTCGTCGGCGCTCTCGTCGTCGAGGAGTTGGAACTCCCACCGGTACCGGGTGTCGCCGATGCGCATGTAGGTGGCTGCGCGGCGGGTGTCGCACACCTGGTGGACACCCTCCCACTGGCGGAGATCGGCGGTGGTCTCCACGTCGATCACCAGCCATCGCTGGCTGAAACCGAGGTCACGCCAGTCGGATCCGATCGCCGATCGTGTCCGGCTGCCCGCACCGTCGCAGCCCAGGAGGTACGAGCCCGTGACGCTGATCGCGTCACCGGTGTCGCGGTCGGTCGCCGTGACGGTCACGCCGTGGTCGTTCTGACCCATGTCGACGACCTCGACGCCGGATCGCATCGTGATCATGTCGCTCCGCCGGGCCACGGCGGTGCGGAGCAGTCCCTCGAGTTCGGGCTGGTCGAACATCGATGCGGCGGGAAACCCGTGGGGCCCCGCGTCCGGGTCGCGGCGGAACTCGGCGATGACTCCCAGCGACGAGGTCACCAGGCGGAGTCCCCGCGCCGGGCGTGAGATCTGCGCGAACTCGTCGGCGACCCCGACACGGCCGAGGATCCGGTACACCTCGTCGTCGAGGTGCACCGCCCGCGGTTGCGGGTAGACACCGTCCCACCGCTCGAGCACGATCGACGCGACACCGTGATCGGCGAGCACCGCGGCGGCTGTCAACCCGGTGGGCCCTGCGCCGACGATGATCACGGGCGACTGCCCCATCACACCTCCCGAGATCCGTTGCGCGTCACGCGTACCGCACGGTGGAGTGCTGGGTGCCGAGATCGATGGTGCCGTCGCCGGACCGCACAGTGGCCTCGACGACGTCGCCGTCGAGCAGATACTTCGGGTTGCCGCCCTGACGCCGGAAGAACGCCTTCCACTTGACGTGCGGCGGGAGGAGCGCGCCGATCATCTCGATCGGCTTGGGCGGTGCGGTCAGCGCGGTCCCCCCGGGCGTGCCGGTGAGCATGAGGTCGCCGGGATCGACGCGCTGGAAGCGACTCAGTGTGCGCACCGCGTCCAGCGGGCTGTAGATCATGTCGGCGACGGTGCTGTTCTGGCGGGTGACTCCGTTGACGCGCAACTGCAGTGTCAACGTGGAGAACTTCTCCCAGTCGCCGGGTTCCAACAACACCAGGGCCGGACCGACGGGGGTGAACGTCGGATAGGACTTCGCTTCGTAGAACTGTGTTTTGGGCAGCTGGACATCGCGAGCCGACACATCGTTCGTGACCACGAGACCGGCGACGGACTCGGCGAGCAGGTCGTGGTCGACGTCGGTCCCCACGGAGATCGTCGCACCGAAGACGATGCCGATCTCGACCTCGTAGTCCAGCAGCGTCACGTGGGCGGGTTTGACGATATCGTCGTAGGGGCCGGTGATGGATCCCGACGACTTGCGAAAGAACGTGAGCGGGATCCTGTCGGGGTTCATACCCGAATCGCGGACGTGGGAGGCGTAGTTCGTCATCTGCGCGACGACCCGGCAGGGCGCGGTCACCGGTGAGATCACCGACAACGTGGCGGGGTCGACGACCTCGCCGGTACCCGCGGCGGCACTCTCGACGGCGGTACGGTCGGCGATCAGCTCGGCGGTGGTGGTCGCGGCGGTGTCGACACGGCGGACGCCGTCGGCGACGGCGACCCACCAGGCGTCGGAGGTGCGCAGGACGGACAGGCTCATGTGCGGGCAACTTTCAACAGGCCGAGAAGGCGGTGGACGTCGAACTCGTTGTCGTTCTCGCGGAGGGAGGTCAGGATCTCGGTGAACTCGCGCAGCGCGGCGCGGCCGGGCTTCACACCGAGGAAGTCCGCGGTGGCCGGTGGTCCCCACTGGTTGAGTCCCGAGGCGGTCATCGGTGCCCACCCGGGTGTGATGGTGGAGTCGAAATGGTCACCGTCGGTGAAGTGTTCGACGAGGAACCCGTCCGGGTCACGCCAGTAGTCGAAGAGCTGGCTGCCCTGGATGTGTCGGCCGATGCCCCAGGACCTGTGGTGGCCGCGTTCGATGAGGAACTCACCACCGGCGGCGAGGGCGTCGAGGTCGCAGACCTGATAGGCCGAGTGGACGTAGCGATCCGCCGGCCCCAACGTCATCGCCAGGGTGTGGTGGTCGGCGGGTTCGGACCCGCGGTCGCAGCGGATGAAACTCATGACAGGACCCCGCTCGCGCTGGCCGGGGTAGTAGAGGAAATCGCTGACGATCATGCCCAGGTTGTGCAGGTACCAGTTCAGCGATTCCAGGTACCGCGTCGACTGCAGCACCACGTGTCCCAGACGTTCGACCACGGCAGGGGTACGCGCGGGGCGTTGGGTGGTGTTGACCCGGCGGAGGTCACGCGCGACGTTGAGCGGGTTGCGCATGTCCTGCAGCGGCAACGTCGGCCACTCGGTCACGCCCGACACCACGCGCACACGGCAGCCGCTCGGATCCCGGGTGGTCACCGCGCGACCGCCGAGAGCCTCGCCGAGCGGTGCGATCGGCTGCCCCCATTCCGCGGCGAGCCGGTCCAGGTCGGCGTCGGCGGCCGCACGGAACGCCACGCCGGTGAACGCCGTGCGCGGTGCGCGCCGCACGATCACGCACGGCGCACCCGGCAGTGCACCGCGCAGGTGCAGTTCGTCGGGGGTCTGCAGCGTGGGGGCGAACCCGAAGTCCACGGCGAACGCCGCGGTCCTCGCGAGGTCCGGCTTGTCGAACTCCAGCCAGGCGATGTCGTGGACCTTCACCACGGGATCAGCCCGGCGACCCGGGTGCTCGCCCGGCAACGCACCCTCGTCGGCGTGCAGGCCGTCGTGCACGTCATGGCCGACGCTCATCGCACCTCCCGGATCGATTTCTGACGATATCGTCACTCACGAACGTCGGTTCGGTCAAGCGTGGGTGACGAGATCGTCAGTGATGACATCCGTGCGATGATGACGACGTGTCAGAGGACAGTCCCGGGACGGGCGAGGGCGATCGCCACGTCCCGACCCGATCGGAGCGCCGGAAACAGCAGACCCGTCAGGCGCTGATCCGGGCTGCGCAGCAGTTCCTCGCCGAAGGACGCACGACGGTCTCCGTCCTCGACATCACGACGGCCGCCGACGTCGGCACCGGGTCGTTCTACAACCACTTCACGACCAAGGAAGAACTCTTCGAGACCGCCGTGATCGCCGTCGTCGACGACCACGGCGCCCTGATGGACGGTCTCACCGACGGCATCGACGACCCCGCCGAGGCGTTCACGCAGAGCTTCCGGCTCACCGGTCGCCTGCACCGGCGGTTCCCCGAGCTCAGCAAGGTCGTCGTGAACCGGGGGCTGGGGATGCTCACCGCCGACGCGGGCCTGCTGCCGAGAGCGCGACGGGACATCGTCGCGGCGGTCGCCGCCGGACGGTTCCGGGCCCCCGACGTCGACGCCGCCCTGGCCGTGGTGTCCGGGGCGACGCTGTCGCTGGCGGTGCTGCTGCAGGAGCAGCCCGACCGCGACGACGCCGCCACGACCGACGCCGTCACCGCGCATGTCCTGCGCGCGCTCGGCGTCGACGAGGACGAGATCGACCGCCTGACGACACGTCCGCTTCCCGACTGGCCCTGACCCGGACGGTGCCCGTCCGGCGACCGATGTCCGACTCGTCGTCGCAACGTCACTGCAACGTCTCGGTCCTACTGTCTGACGCATCGTGCACACCGCCCATATCCGGCGTCGCACCCCAGGACAGGAGACGCAGTGTCCGTCGACGAACCGATCCGCACGCAGACGCCCACCCCCGCGACCGCGGGCGACGACTACCTGGAGAAACGGCAGCTCAAAGGCGGCACAGCGGGATGGCTGCTGCTCGCGGGGCTCGGCGTCAGCTACGTCGTCTCCGGTGACTACTCCGGGTGGAACTTCGGTCTCGCCGAAGGCGGGTTCGGCGGCCTGGCGATCGCTGCGGTCCTCATCGCCGCGATGTACGTCTGCCTGGTGTTGGGCATGGCCGAGCTGTCGTCGGCGCTGCCCGCGGCGGGCGGTGGGTACACCTTCGCCCGACGGGCGCTCGGGCCGTGGGGCGGCTTCGCCACCGGCACCGCCATCCTCATCGAGTACTCGATCGCGCCGGCCGCGATCGCCACGTTCATCGGCGCCTATGTCGAGTCGCTGAACCTCTTCGGCATCACCGACGGCTGGTGGGTGTACCTCGCCGTCTATGCGATCTTCATCGCCATCCACCTGTCCGGGGCGGGCGAGGCGCTGAAGGTGATGTTCGTGATCACCGGCGTCGCCCTCGTCGGTCTCGTCGTGTTCGCGATCAGCGCCGTCGGCCAGTTCGACGTCGCCAACCTCACCGACATCGTCCCCACCGACGCCGCCGGCGCATCCGACTTCCTGCCCTTCGGCTACATCGGTATCTGGGCCGCGATCCCGTTCGCGATCTGGTTCTTCCTCGCCATCGAGGGCGTCCCGCTCGCCGCGGAGGAGACCGCGAACCCCGAGCGCAACGTGCCGCGCGGGATCATCGCGGCCATCGGTGTCCTCGTCGTCACCTGCGTCGTCGTACTCATCCTGACCACCGGCGCCGGTGGTGCGGACGCGATGTCGGAGTCGGGGAACCCGCTCGTCGAAGCACTCGGCGGGTCCTCGATGGCGACGGTCGTCAACTACATCGGGCTGGCCGGTCTCATCGCCAGCTTCTTCTCGATCATCTACGCCTACTCGCGTCAGCTGTTCGCTCTCTCCCGGGCGGGCTACCTGCCGACGGCGCTGTCGGTGACGAACTCCCGCAAGACGCCGACGCTCGCACTGATCGTCCCGGGCATCGTCGGGTTCCTCCTCTCGCTGACCGGGGAGGGCGCCCTTCTGCTCAACATGGCCGTGTTCGGCGCCGCACTGAGCTATGTCCTGATCATGGTGAGCCACATCGTCCTGCGCCGGCGCGAGCCGGACATGCCTCGGCCCTACCGCACCCCCGGTGGCGTCGTCACCACCGGCTTCGCGTTGGTGGTCGCGGTCATCGCCGTCATCGCCACCTTCCTCGTCGACACGGTCGCCGCGCTGTGCTGCCTCGGGGTGTTCGCCGTGTTCATGGCGTACTTCGGCCTCTACAGTCGGCACCGCCTGGTCGCCGCCTCACCCGACGAGGAGTTCGCCGCCCTGGCACGGGCGGAGGAGGACCTGCGGTGAGGTTCACCCAGTCGCTGGCGGGCACGACCTACGAGTTCGACGGTCTCGTCGACCTCATGGCGAAGGCGACGCCCACGCGCTCCGGCGACGAGCTGGCAGGCTGCGCGGCGGAGTCGGATGCCGAACGGGCGGCGGCCGCATGGCAACTCGCCGACGTCGAGCTGTCGACGTTCCTGAGTGAACTCGTCGTGCCGTACGAGACCGACGAGGTGACGCGTCTCATCGTCGACGGTCACGATCGTGCCGCGTTCGAGGCGATCGCACATCTGACGGTGGGTGGGTTCCGCGACTGGCTGCTCGAGACGTCCACCCGCGACGACGCCGCCGAGCGGCTCGCAGCGGTCGCCCCGGGGTTGACGCCGGAGATGGTGGCGGCCACCTCGAAGATCATGCGCAACCAGGATCTGATCCTGGTGGCGGCGGCGACCTCCGTCGTCTCCGGATTCCGGACCACCATCGGACTGCCGGGTCGGATCGCGACGCGACTGCAGCCGAACCACCCGACCGACGACCCGCGGGGGATCGCCGCGGCGACCCTCGACGGTCTGCTGATGGGGTGCGGGGACGCGGTCATCGGGATCAACCCGGCCACCGATTCACCCCAGGCCACCGCGGACCTGCTGCATCTCCTCGACGACATCCGGCAGCGGTTCGCCATCCCGATGCAGTCCTGCGTGCTGTCGCATGTGACCACCACCGTCGAACTGATCGAGAAGGGTGTCCCCGTCGACCTGGTGTTCCAGTCGATCGCCGGGACGCAGGGCGCCAACACGAGTTTCGGCGTCGACCTCGCGATCCTCCTCGAGGCGAACGAGGCGGGACGTTCGCTCGGACGTGGAACCGTCGGGGACAACGTGATGTACCTCGAGACCGGCCAGGGATCGGCGCTGTCGGCGAACGCGCATCTCGGGACAGGCGGGAAGCCGGTCGATCAGCAGACGTTGGAGACCCGCGCGTATGCGGTTGCGCGAGCGCTGGATCCGCTGCTCATCAACACCGTCGTCGGTTTCATCGGCCCCGAGTACCTCTACGACGGCAAACAGATCATCCGCGCCGGACTCGAGGACCACTTCTGCGGCAAGCTCCTCGGGCTGCCGATGGGCGTCGACGTCTGCTACACCAACCACGCCGAGGCCGACCAGGACGACATGGACACCCTGCTGACGTTGCTCGGGGTTGCCGGCGCGGCGTTCGTCATCGCCGTCCCGGGCGCCGACGACATCATGCTCGGCTACCAGAGTCTGTCGTTCCACGACGCGCTGTATGTCCGACAGGCGTTGGGGCTCAGACCCGCTCCGGAGTTCGAGGCATGGCTCGCCGGGCTCGGCATGGCCGACACCGAGGGGCGGATCCTGCCCGTCGACATGGGCACCTCGCCGCTGCGATCACTGACGGTCGCCCGATGACCGCGCCGCGCACCACCGACGCATGGGCCGACCTCCGCCTCACGACCCAGGCGCGGATCGGGCTGGGTCGCGCGGGCAACTCGCTCCCGTCGCACCGGGTCCTCGAGTTCCGTGCGGCGCACGCCGCTGCCCGGGACGCCGTCCACGATCCGCTCGACGTCGACACGTTCGCGACGACCATCGCCGACTGCGGGCTGGGCGAACCGGTCGCCGTCACCAGCAAGGCGTCGTCACGCGGGGAGTACCTGCGCCGCCCGGACCTCGGTCGGGTTCCCGCGGACCTCGACGGGGTACCCGACAGCGGTGCCGACATCGGGATCGTCCTCGCCGACGGACTGTCACCTCGGGCACTCGTCGACCACGCGGCAGGACTCGTCGCGGCTCTCGGAGATGCTCTCTCCGAACATCTCTCGATCGCCCCGCCGGTGATCGCCACGCAGGCCAGGGTGGCGCTCGGAGACCACATCGGCGAGGCGCTCGGTGTGCAGACCGTGATCGTGGTGATCGGGGAACGCCCGGGCCTGTCCGTCGCCGACAGTCTCGGCATCTACCTCACCCACCGTCCCCGTCCGGGGCTCAGCGACGCCGACCGCAACTGCATCTCGAACATCCACCCGCCCGACGGGCAGGGCTACGAGACGGCGGCGCGCATCACCGCTGCGCTCGTCGACGGTGCTCGTCGCCTCGGGCGATCGGGTGTCTCCCTCAAGGACACCTCACGCGCCGAGATCGACAGCGGTGCAACGGCCGTCATCGACGCGGTCTGATCAGCGCCGACCGCCTCGCGAGATCCGCAGGCTGCGGGCACGGACGACGAACTTCCTGTCCTTGATGCGGCCCTTGACCGACGCGGTGGTGTCGCGGCGAGGCAACTGCACGTGCTTCTCGGCGGGCAGTCCGGCCTGCAGCTCCCGCGCACGCTCGAGCTCGGCGTCGAACTCCGCGCCGAACAGCAACGCCAGGTTCGTGATCCACAGCCACAGCAGGAAGACGATGACGCCGCCGAGCGCACCGTAGGTCTCGTTGTAGCTGCCGAAGTGTGAGACGTAGAGCGCGAAGAGGGTGGACGCCGCGATCCACACCACTATCGCCAACGTCGCACCGCCGCTGATCCAGCGGATGCGTGGTTGGCGGAGATTCGGTGTGGCCCAGTAGAGCATCGCGACCAGTGCCACGACGAACGCGAGGATGACGGGCCAGCGCGCGATGGCCCACACCTGCAGCGCGGTGTCGCCCAGACCGACCCGTTCGCCGATCGACCGGGCGATCGGTCCGCTCACGGCGAGCATGAGTGCGACGGCGGCGGTCATCAGGATGGCGAGGACGGTCACGAGCAGCATGGCGGGTCGGAGCTTCCAGAGCGGCCGCCCCTCGTCGATCTCGTACATCCGGTTCATGGCCCGGCCGAACGCGCCGATGTATCCGGATGCGGTCCACAGCGCGCCCAGGATCCCCACGATCAGCGTCAGCCCGGCGCCGGGTGCGTCGACCAGTTGTCGGACGGGGCCCCGCAGTGTGTCGACGACCGACGACGGCGTGCCCACGTCGCCGATGAGATCGACGACCGCATCCACCGTCCGCTGTCCCTGTCCGAACACCCCGAGCAGCGAGACCAGCGCCACGAGAGCGGGGAAGAGTGACAGCACTGCGTAGAACGTGAGGCTCGCCGCGATGTCGGTGCACTGGTCTCGAGAGAATTCTCGGGCGGTCTTCCGGATCACGAAGACCATCGATCGGGCGGTCAGGTCGGTGGGGGACTCGGGCTTCGTCGGATTCTCGGCGTCGGCGGTCACGCACGCGGCATTCCACGCAGGGCATCCACCCAAACCCGGTTCGCGCTACATCCCGGGGGAGGTGCATCGTGGACGACACCGTCGAGACATCACTGGTCGCCGATTACGCTGCCCTGGAACAGCTTTTGGATCGGATCGCGGCCACGTCGTCGGATGCGTGCTCCGAGTCGGAGGTGGCGCAACTCGCGATCGATCATGAGCGGATCGTCCGCAAACTCGGGTCGATCGGGTTGCGTCGGATCATGGATGTGTCGGATCGGGATGCGTTCGGTGCGGTGCAGTGCGCGGCGGTGACGCAGTTCGTGGGTGACCGGTTGCGGGTGCCGAACCCGAAACGCCGGTTGAAGCAGGTGCTCGCGTTGTCGCAGATGCATGCGATGACCGGGGAGAGGTTGCCGGCGCGGTGTCCGGAGACCGCGGCGGCGATGGCTGAGGGTGAGCTGTCGCATGAGCATGTGGATGCGGTGTTGTCGGTGATGGACAAGGTCCCCGCCGCGACGTCGCCGGAGGTGCGGGAGAAGGCCGAGGAGCAGATCGCCGACATCGCCCGCAACTTCAGCCCGAAAGAGATTCACCGCGCCGGTGCCCGCCTGTTGTCGCATCTGGATCCTGATGGTGCCGAACCATCCGACCGTGACCGGGCCCGCCAACGATCCTTGTCGTTGGGTGTGCAGGGCAGTGACTTGATGTCGCGGTTGGGTGGGAAACTCGACCCCACCACCCGAGCCTTGTTCGAGGTGATGTTGTCGAAGTGGGCGAAGCCGGGGATGAACAATCCCGACGACAAGTCACCCCGCGGCGGCTGCGACGACAACGGTGTCGACTAGGAGGCACTCACCGCAGCCGCCGAACGGGACTCACGGACACAACCGCAGCGCAATCACGACGCCCTGCAGGCGTTGTTGCGGGCGGCGGCTGATGGCGGGGTGTATGGGGTGTCGCATCGGGGGTTGCCGCCGCACATCATCATCTCCATCACCGAGAGCCAACTGCGGGAGCGGGCGGGGGTCGGGCACACCGCCACCGGCACCGACCTCCCCATGTCGCACATCCTCACGTTGGCTGCGCGGGCGCAGATGCATCTGGCGGTGTTCGACGATGTGACCGGGGAACCACTGTTCTACGGACGCACCCGCCGCCTCGCCTCGGAGGTGCAACGGTTTCTGTTGTTCGCCCAGTACGGCGGCTGCTCCATGCCAGGATGTCCGGCACCGTTCACCCACACCGAGATGCACCACGCGCACCAGGACTGGGCCCAAGGCGGGAACACCGACAGCACTGATCTCGCGCCGGCGTGTGGACCGCACAACCGGGCCGTACACGACCGGCCCGGCGGCTGGCAGACAGAAAAAATCACCACCGGCCCGGATCGTGGCAGGTTCGGGTGGGTCGCCAACGGCACCACCGACCCACCCAGAACCAACCACCTCCACCGGCCCGACCAGATCCTCGACGACCACGCACCACCCGACCCGGACTGGTCCGACATCGAACACCGCCTCGAACTGATCCTGGCCGAACACCACTCGAGATCACCGGATCCGGTGATCATCCGGGTGATCGACTACCGCCCCCCGATCAGAGGGTGAGTCGGCATGCCTGCCCGACGTCGAGGACCCGCAGTGCCCGACCCTGCCCGAGCCACAGCGCGCACGACAGGGTGAGGTCGGTGATCTCCTCGTCGGTCAGCACCGCGTGTGCACGCGCCCAGAGGTCGTCGTCCTCGCGGAGGTCGGTGTGGTCGCGGGCGAACCGCTCGGCGAACTCGGCGGCGAGACGCTCGGTCTCGGAGTAGCCGACGAAGGTTCTCCAGTTCTCGACGTTGTCGTAGAACGCCTCGTCGAGACCGTGGGTGTCGCCGTCGATGGTCCGCGTGTTCCGGCAGACCTCGCATTCGTTGTCGAGCGCGATCACCATCCGCGCGATCTCCCGCACCCGCGGAGTCAGTCGACCGTGTCGGTAGACGGCATCGGCGTACCCGCCGAGTGCGCCGCCGATGGTCGGGGACAACCCCATCCACCCGACGAGATCGTCGGGTGCGAAGTCGCCGATTCGCGCCATGTCGGAACGGTAGCACCGGAACGAGAACATGTTCCCGTTCCGCGCGGGACCTCAGGAGGGTGACGGACCGGGGATCTCCGCGTCGATCAGTTGCCGGGCCACGTCGATCACGCGCGTGTTGGTGTCCTGGGAGAGGCGGCTCAACAGGGCGAAGGCGGCCACGGCATCGACGTGGAAGCGCTCCATCACCATCCCCTTCGCCTGCGCGATGATGTCGCGGCTCGCCAAGGCGTCTGCGTACTGCGCGCCCCGTACCGCCGACGCCCATGCTGCGGTCGCGTGGGCGGCGAAGATCGACGCGGTCTCCTCGGTCTCGGGCGCGAACGCGTCCGGCGGTGTCGCGAACAACGTCAGGGAACCGAACGAGTCGGTCGAGGTGTACATGCGTATCGACAGGATCGAGCGGAACGGGATCGCTGCCCGCGCGGCGGATGCGTATCGCGGCCACCGGGTCTCGGTACGCAGGTCCCGCACGCGCACGACGGGTTCGTCCCAGATGGCCGCGAGACACGGACCCTGTCCCGTGCTGTTCTGGATCTCGCTGTGGAGCTCACCGAGTTCCCCGGTCGCCGCCTCGCTCATCAGGGAGCGTTTACGGC
Organism: Williamsia sp. SKLECPSW1; assembly: GCF_054332755.1. Classification (NCBI taxonomy): domain Bacteria; kingdom Bacillati; phylum Actinomycetota; class Actinomycetes; order Mycobacteriales; family Nocardiaceae; genus Williamsia; species Williamsia sp. SKLECPSW1. The sequence goes on from NZ_JBTGLI010000001.1 coordinate 2,121,930, forward strand.
CGCCGATCGAGATGCTCACCTCCTCGGCGTCGTCGATGTTGTGCACGGCGCCGGCGACGAGGTCGTCGAGAACCTGCGACAACTCCCGCTGCCCGGCCCCGGCGAGGTCGCGCACCATCTCGGCGATCGCGCCGTGCACGTCGGCCGGATGTGAGTGGGGTGGCGACGGGTCGGTGGGTGTCTCGTGATCGTCCATCAGTGATGACATGGCGATCAGCCCTCCGAGGATGCGATCGGGGCGACGTGGGCCGTCGCGTCGATCCCTGCTGCCTGTGGGCTGTGCAACCCGGCTGTCGATGTCATGGTTGCCCCTTCCTGTCCTCGCAATGACTGTGCGACGGCGCCCGACGCTGTACAAGCGCAGCGGTTGAACCGGTACGCGGTCGTGGTGCAGATAACGAACGCATCACGACGGGGCCGGGGGTCGACGTCGTCGACGCCGGGGTACCAGTCCGGACGACAGTCTGGACAGCTGTCCACATGCTTGCCTATCCTCGGTGTGATGGTGCGATCGGCGCGCGCATCCGGGACGTGGACGGTGACAGTGGGCGACGCAGTGATTCCCGGTCTCGTCGAGGACGTGACCCCCGAGTGGCTGGGCCGGGTGCTGTCCCGACCGGAACGCGCGGTGACGGTCGAATCGGCGGACCACACCGTCGTGGGGACCGGACAGACGGGGTCGACGTATCGGCTGGACGTCACCTATCGGGACGGCGGTGAGGGCCTTCCCGCGTCGTTCGCGGTGAAGTTGCCGTCGGTCGACCCGGAGGTCCGCGAGCGGGTGGCGCTCGGGTATCGGTCGGAGCACACGTTCTACACCCGTGTCGCCGACACCGTCGCGGTCCCGACACCGACCTGCCATCACGTCGCGATCGCCGGTGAGGGAGCCGAGTTCGTGTTGCTCATGGACGATCTCGCGCCTGCGGTGCAGGGGGACCAACTCCGGGGATGCTCGCGGGACGACGCGGTGTCGGCGGCGGAGGCGCTTGCGGGACTCCACGGGCCGCGATGGTGTGACCCGGAATGGGATGCGCTCTCCGGCATCGTCCTGGGTCGTCCCGACCCTGACGGTGCGCAGGGTCTGGCCGACATCGTGTCGATCGCCGTGGACACGACGATCGACCGCATCGGTGATCGTCTCGTCGATGCCGACATCGCGACGCTGCGGGCGGTGACGCCGGCGATCGCTCCGTGGCTCCTGGCCGAACCGGGTCGCTTCAGCGTCCTCCACGGCGACTACCGCCTCGACAACCTGATGTTCGCCCCCGACCACTCCACGGTGACGGTGGTCGACTGGCAGACCCTCGCGGTCGGGCTTCCCGCCCGCGACCTGGCCTACTTCGTCGCGACCGCCGTCGACCCCGAGGCCCGCGCGGACATCGAGGACGACACCGTCCGGGCGTATCACGACGCCCTGCGCCGGCACGGCGTCACCGGCTACGACCTCGAGACGTGCCGACGCGACCACCGGCTGGCCATGCTGCAGGTGCCTCTCATCACCACCCTGGGGTTCGCCTTCTCGGCGTCGACGGATCGAGGGGATGAGATGGCCGCCGCGATGCTGACACGCGGCTGCGCGGCCATCCGTGACCTCGAGACGCTCGACCTCGTCGCAGCACTGACATGACCGCCGCGTTCCCCGAGCTCGGCTGCTATCTGCTGGCAGGGCAACCGGAGTCGAGCCGCGACATCCTCGACGAGGCACGCAGGGCGGAGCAGCTCGGATTCGGCACGGCGTGGATCTCGGAGCGCTACAACCGCAAGGAGGCCGTCGCGCTGGCCGGGGCCGCCGTGGCCGTCACCGACAGCATCACCGTCGCCACGGCGGCGACGAACCACAACACGCGACACCTCATGGTCACCGCGGGGATGACCCGCACACTGCGGGACCTGTCGGGCGGGCGCTTCGTCCTCGGGCTCGGCCGCGGGATCCCGATCCTGCAGTCGATGTACGGCCTCCCGCCGGTCACCACGGCCGCGCTCGAGGACACCGTCGGGCTGCTCCGACGACTGTTCCGGGGTGAGGTCGTCGTCGGCCACGACGGCCCTGCGGGGGCGTTCCCTGTGCTGCATCTGGACTCGGCACTGGATGACCACCTACCGCTCGCGCTCGTCGCCTTCGGGCCGCAGACCCTCGCCCTCGGCGGCCGGTGTTTCGACGAGGTCGTCCTGCACACCTACTTCACCCCCGAGACGACGCAGCGGGCCGTCCGGACGGTGAAGGAGGCCGCAGAGCAGGCCGGGCGAGACCCGGCCTCGGTGCGCGTCTGGTCGTGCCTCGCCACCGTCGGCGACCACCTGCCGAACAACGTGAGGCTACGCAAGACCGTCGGGAGGCTCGGCACATATCTGCAGGGCTACGGAGATCTGCTGGTGCGGACCAACGGCTGGGATCCTGCTGTGCTGCAGCGGTTCCTGTCCGACCCGGTCGTGTCGTCGATCGCGGGCCTCGACATCGCGGCGACACCGGACCAGCTGGAGCACGCGGCCGGACTGCTGCCCGACGAGTGGCTCGAGAACGCGGCGGTCGGCAGCCCGCAGCAGTGCGTCGACGCCATCCGCGGTCAGCTCGACCTCGGCTGCGACGCCGTCATCCTGCACGGGTCCACACCGTCCGAGCTGGAACCGATCGTCGAGGCGTACCGCTGACCCGGCAGATGTCCGGACGGTCGGTCGTCGAAATCCCACGACCAAGCACTTGCTTGTGTAACCTCCGTCACAATCGAGTGGAGGTGGGCCGGATGGGCTACGCGGTTCTCAACAGGGAGCAGCTCGCGCTGGTGTGCAGCGTCTGGGGCATCGTCGGCGCGCGGTGGTCGCGCCGCCGACAGGTCACGGTCGGCCGGTAGGACCAGCCCGCTCTCGATCGACATCCCGACCGTCAGGTCCGCATACCATCGGTGGTCCACGGTCGAGTAGTCAGTCGGCCGCCGACGAGAGGCCGGACCATCGCCAGCATCGCTGCACGCCTGGCCGGTCGCCGACGGTGGTTGATCCTCGGTGCCGTCGTCCTCGTCGTCGCGGTCGTGGCCGCCGTTATCGCAGCCGTCACCGCCTCCGGTGACGACGACTCCGGCGTCTCCGAGCGCGCCATCACGGTGTCGGGTGTGCCCGAGGGTTCGACCCCGGTGTCCCTCGACGCCTCGCTGTTCCTCCCGGCGACCACACCGGCGCCGGCGGTGGTGCTCGCCCACGGGTTCGGCGGATCGAAGGACGACGTCCGTTCGCAGGCACGTGATCTGGCGTCACGCGGCTTCGTCGTCGTCACCTATTCGGCGCGCGGTTTCGGTTCGTCCGGTGGTCTCATCCACCTCGACAGTCCGCAGTACGAGGTCGCCGACGCCCGACGGGTCATCGACCTCCTCGCCGGGATGCCACAGGTGCAGCAGGACGGCCCGGGTGATCCGCGCGTCGGTGTCGCCGGGGCGTCGTACGGGGGCGCGTTGGCGTTGCTCGCCGCCGGGTACGACCGCCGCGTCGACGCCGTCGCGGCCGACATCACGTGGAACGAGCTGTCGCAGGCGCTCTTCCCGACCGCGGGCGCCGGCACCACGGGTGTGTTCAAGCAGGCATGGGCAGGGCAGCTGTTCTCGCAGGCGACCCGGATGGCGACCGCGAGCGGCTGCGGATCGTTCGCGCCCGACGTCTGCGCGGCGTACCAGGCGTCCGCCGCGGCCGGTGAGCCGACGGCCGAGCTGCGGACGCTGATGGCGGCGTCCAGCCCGGCGACGGTTCTGTCGCGCATCCGGGTACCGACGCTGCTCACACAGGGACAACAGGACTCGCTGTTCCCGCTCGACCAGGCCGTGCGCAACGCCGCGGGTATCCGCGCGACGGGAACGCCGGTCCGGATGGAGTGGCGTTCCGGCGGACACGATCAATCCGGTGGTGACCCGACGGCGCAGGTGCGGGACTGGTTCCGCGAGGTGCTGCAGGAACGCCGCACGCCGAGCGACGGGTTCGCCGCGACGGTGCCCGACGCCGCCCTGTCGACCCAGACCGGCCGGTCGACGCCACGACAGCTGACCGGCGGATCGCTCGCCGACGTCCAGGACGTCCGCCCGGTGCGGTTGATCGGTCCCGCCCAGACGATCAACGCCCCCGCCGGCGGTACCCCGACTGCCATCACCGCCGTCCCCGGGATCGGGAGCCTGCTGGCCACCGCGGCGTCGGTCACGGGTGGGTCGGCTCTCTCGGCGATCCCGGGTCAGGCCGGCGGGTTCGTCTCGGCCCCACTGGGTTCCGACACCCTCGTCGGGGGTTCGTCGACGGTCCGCCTGCGGGTCACACCGGCGACCACCACCGATGCGACGCTCTTCGTGTCCCTCGTCGACGTCGCGCCCGACGGGCAGCGGACCCAACCGTCGGGTCTCGTCACGCCGGTTCGTCTGACGGGTCTGAGCCCAGGGCGGCCGACCACGGTGACGGTGCCGCTGCCGACCGTGGTGCGGACCGTCGCCGCCGGACATCGCGTGGCAGTGCAGGTCTCGACGACCGACCTGGGCTACCGCCTGCCGACCGACGCCCGGACCTACTCCGTCGCGCTGGACTCGCCGACCCTGTCGCTCACCACACTCACCGGGCGGGCGCAGGCCGCGCCGTTCCCCTGGGGCTGGCCCGTCGCGGGTGTCGTCGCGATACTGCTGCTGGTCGCGGGCATCCTGCTCGCGGGATGGCGCCGTCGTCGCGCCGATCGGGCTCTGGCGGTCGGGGACAGCACGCCGATCGTCGTCGAGTCGCTTGTGAAGGAGTACGGCGACTCCTACCGAGCCGTCGACGGGGTGTCGTTCACGGTCGAGCGTGGGCAGGTGGTCGGACTGTTGGGTCCCAACGGCGCCGGCAAGACCACCGTGCTGCGGATGATGGTGGGCCTCATCGCGCCGACGGCCGGCTCGATCCGACTTTTCGGCGAGACAGTGGGTCCCGGCTCCGATGTCCTCGCCCGTGTCGGTGCGTTCATCGAGGGCCCCGGACTGCTGCCGCACCTGTCGGGCCGCGAGAACCTGGACCTGTTCTGGGCCGCGACCGGCCGTCCGCGTGCGGAGGCCGAGGTCGAGACGGCACTCGAGATCGCGGGTCTCGGTGCGTCGGTGGACCGCAAGGTACGCAAGTACAGCCAGGGCATGCGGCAGCGGCTGGCGATCGCACAGGCCATGCTCGGACTGCCGGAGCTGCTCATCCTCGATGAACCGACCAACGGTCTCGACCCGCCGCAGATCGCCGAGATGCGCGAGGTGATGCGGCGGTACGCCGCCACCGGGCGCACCGTCGTCGTCTCCAGTCACCTGTTGTCGGAGGTGGAGCAGACCTGTAGTCACGTCGTCGTGATGCACAAGGGGCGGCTGATCACGGCGGGATCGGTGGGCGAGTTGGCGGGTGCGTCGTCGTCGACGCTCGCGGTGGCGGATGTCGATGCGGCGCAGCGTGTCCTGGCCGACGCCGGTATCGACTCCGACGTCGTCGAATCCCGTCGTCACCTGGAAGAGGCGTTCCTCGACCTCATCGGAGAGGAGTCGCGATGACCGACGAGCAACCAGCGGGACGGGTGGCGGCGACCCGCAAGGGCGTGCATGACCGCCTCGACGGAATGGGTGCCGTACAGCCCGTGGAGCTGCGCCCACGCCGGACCCTGAGCCTGCGGGTCGAGGCGGTGCGTCAGCTGCGCCGTCGTCGGACGCAGGTGGCCGCACTGCTGCTGGTGATCCTGCCGCCGATCATCGCGATCGCGTTCTCGCTCAGCTCCGACGACCCGTCGACGGGCGGCGGGTCGGATTCCGGTGGGCGACAGACGTCTGCGCTGTACTCGCTCGCGACGGCGGGCGGCGCGAACTTCGCCCTGTTCACCGAGTTCGCCGCGGGCTCGTTCCTGCTGACCGTGCTGGTCGCGCTGTTCTGCGGTGACACCGTGGCGAGCGAGGCGGGGTGGGCCTCGCTGCGCTACCTGCTCGTCATCCCGGTGCGACGCTCACATCTGTTGCGGCAGAAGCTGATTGTCGGACTCGCGTCGAGCGCGTTCGTCCTGATCCTGCTCCCGGTGTGGGCGTACGTCGTGGGCGGGTTGTTCTTCGGGTGGGGTCCCGCCCGGTCGCCGCTGGGTGGGGAGTTCACCAGCGCGGAGACGGTGCAACGGTTGGCGATCGTGGTGGGCTACACACTGATCCAGTCGTTGGTGGTCGCGGGGTTCGCGTTCCTGCTGAGCGTGGTGACCGACGCGCCACTCGGTGCTGTCGGCGGCGCGACGATGTTGGTGATCCTGTCGAACATCCTGGACTCGATCTCCGCGCTCGACCCGTACCGACAGTTCCTGCCGACGCACTACCAGTTCGCGTGGCTCGACGCCCTCAATCCGACTGTGGTGTGGGAGGACATGGCCCGCGGCGTGGGGATATCGCTGATCTACGCGGCGATCCTGTTCGGGGCGTCGTGGTGGTGGTTCGGCCGCAAGGACATCGTCAGCTGACCCCTTCCCATCTCAGAGTATGGGTGCGCAGGGGGCTTGCCGCAAGACCCCGTGGATGCCCCAGACTGCTCCCCGCACATCACGACACGCCGATGGGGAGACCTGATGACGACCACACCGCCGACACCCTTCGAGCCGCACGAGTCGGGGGCGTACCTGCACGGCACCCGGGCCGATCTGACCGTCGGTGACCTGCTGGTGCCCGGGCACTCGTCGAACTTCCGCACCGAACCGCTACGCCACGTCTACATGACGCTGACCCTCGACGCTGCCGCGTGGGGCGCGGAGCTCGCGGGCGGCGACGGGCCGCCGCGGATCTACATGGTGGAGCCGTGCGGCGAGATCGAGGACGACCCGAACGTCACCGACAAGAAGTTCCCCGGTAACCCCACTCGGTCCTACCGCAGTCTGGATCCCGTACGCGTCGTCGGGGAGCTGACCGACTGGACCGGTCACAGCCCCGACCAGATCGACGCGATGACGGCGGGGCTCGCCGGCCTGCGCGAGCGCGGGCTCGACGTGATCATCGACTGAACGCGCTCGACCCATTCTGGAGTGGACAATCCAGTTTCTTTCGTTCAGCATTGCTGCACATCGTTGGAGGTCGCCCGGCCAGGTCCGGGTCCACACCCTGGGGGAGCAGACATGGGCCGCGTCGAGCAGCGATCCGATCGCGTGGACGAGCTGCTGGAGACAGGGACGACGGTCGCCCGGCGGGTGATGCGCGTGGCGCCGACCGAGGTGCCGGTGCGTCGGCGCCCGGACCGGCGAGGACGCATCGCCGAGCTGTCCGCGGTGCTGGCGGCGATCGGCTTCTCGAAGGGGTCACCGCCTGCGCGCGACATCGGTCCCCGCAGCCCGCGGATCACGGCCCGGGTGGGTCTCCTGCTCGGCGTGTGCGTCGCGATCTGCTTCGCGACTGGTCTCCTCAGTCACTGGATCCAGCACCCACCGGGGTGGTTCTGGTTCCCGTCGGACCCGCCGTGGCTCTACCGGGTCAGTCAGGGCCTGCACGTGCTCACCGGTACCGTCGCCATCCCCCTGCTGCTGATCAAGCTGCAGTTGGTCTACCCCCGACTGTTCGCGCGCCCTGTGGTGGGGACGCCGCTGCGGGCGCTCGAGCGGCTGTCGATCGCGGTGCTGGTGAGCTCGATGATCTTCCAGCTCGTGACCGGCCTGATGAACACCGCGCAGTTCTATCCGTGGAAGTTCTTCTTCACCACGACGCACTACGCGATGTCCTTCGTCATCGTCGCCGCGCTGATGGTGCACATCGCGGTCAAGCTGCCCATCATCCAGGCCGCCTTCCGCACCCCGATCGAGTCGACCGAGCCGATCGAGACACCGGAGGTCGTCCGATGAGCGACCGGTCGTCGGGCACGTCGTCGGGGGTATCACGTCGGGCGATCCTTCGCGGGGCGTGGGCCGCGGCGGGTGTGACGGCGCTGGCGTTCGCGGGGCAGAGCGTCCCGTTCCTGCGGGAGGTGTCATTCCTCGCGCCACGGTCCGGGGAGGGGCCGCAGGGGATGCCGATCAACCGCACGGCCGCTGCGGCCGGGGTGACCGACAGCGCCCGATCGGCCGACTATCGGTTGACGCTGACCGCGTCCGGAAAGTCCATGCAGCTCAGCGCCGACCGACTCCGCTCCCTGCCGCAGCACACCGTGGATCTGCCCATCGCCTGTGTCGAGGGGTGGAGCGCCACCGGCACCTGGCGCGGGGTGCGCGTGGCCGACCTCGTGTCCCTCGTCGGCGGCGACCCGGACCGGGACGTGCGGTTCGTGTCGCTCGAGCGTGGGCCGTACGGGGTCAGTGTGTTGCCGGCGAACTTCGCGCGGAATCCCTCGTCGATGGTCGCGCTCGAACTGAACGGCGACCCCCTGTCCGTGGACCACGGATTCCCGTGCCGCTTGATCACACCCAACCGCCCCGGAGTCCTGCAGACGAAGTGGCTCTCGCGGATCGAGGTCCTGTGACCGTCCGACTGATCCGCGTCGTCCTGGTCCTCGCGGCCCTGCCGGTGGGGTGGTACGGCCTGTCGCTGCTGTGGGACATGACCGGTGCCGACAAGATCTCGATCGTCGTGTGGCTCGTGGGTGGTCTTGTCGCCCACGACGCGGTGTTCGCCCCGGCGTGCATCGCGGCGGGGTATGGCGTGAGAAGAATTCTGCCGCAGCAGTGGTGGCCACCGGTCCTCGCCGCCGCATCGGCGACGCTGATCATGGTGGTGCTCTCACTGCCCGTGCTGCTCCCGCGTTCCGCGGCGCTCGAGGCGCCCGGTGGCAACGAGGCCGGCACCCTTCTCGACCGTCCCTACGCCCTGTCGCTCGCGATCGCGGTGGTCGTGATCTGGGTCCTCACGGCGGTGATCGTCGTCGCCCGGCGGCGCCGGTCGCGGGCCGAGGATCTCGCGCCGGGCGACGGCAGGGAACTCGTGCGCTGACCATCTCGCCGACTGTCCGCGCGTCGGGCCCGTGAGACGAGGAGGCCCCGGTCGCATCTCTGCGGCCGGGGCCTCATCTGCTGTGTCTCAACCAACACATCTGCGGACTGATGTCCTGTCGGGGTGGCGGGATTCGAACCCACGACCTCCTCGTCCCGAACGAGGCACGCTACCAAGCTGCGCCACACCCCGTGGTCGTCCTCGCGGACGGCCTCGCACAGACTACCGCCCGAACCGGCGTCGGACTAAATCGCCCACCAGGCCGTCTGCCGTCGAGCAGACGACTCCTATCCGTGACGCCTCCTCGTGTGCCCGATCCGCCACCGAGTGGTGTGATGGCGGACGCGGAGAAGTGCAGAGAGCGCGATCGCGGTCACGATCCCGATCGCCGGGAACCAGATGGCGGCCGGGACAAGTTCGTGGCTCCACGGCTCGCCCGTGATCGCGCCACTGCTCGTCGTCGATGCGGAGGACGAGTACGGCACGATGCGCACGAGCTCGGACGGGCGGTCGATGTGCGTCAACAGGATCGCGGCGAGTGCGACGGCCGCCCCAGCGATGGCGGCGGGGACGGTCGACCCGAGCCAGTCCGCTGGTCGGTGCTCCGCCGACCGTCGTACCGCAGTGCAGACAAGACCCGCGGTGAGCGCGACGACGATCCCCGTCATCGGCAGGACGAGCAGCTCGGGCCACCAGCGTGGACCACTCAGGTGTTGTAGGTGGTCGAAGGTGAACAAGACACCTTTGTCGCCGGGATTCGCCGGTGGAAGGTTCTCCACAAAAACGGTCCGTCGTGTCCCGTGTCGCCAGCCGACTGCCCCGATCACGCCGACGAGCGCACCGACGATCGTGAAGTGAATGAGCGGCGCTCGCCTCAGAAGGTCCACGCGGGTGAGGGTACGGATGGCCGGCCTTCTCGACCCTGTGCCGTCGTGCGGTGAGCGGCGCGACCACCGACGACGTCGCCGAGCGGGAACTCGACGAGGCGATCGGTTACGACGAGGGGCTCAGCCCCGACGCGTCTCCGCGAGAGGCGGCACCGACTGCTCCTCGTCGTACTCCGCATCGCCATGCGACACCGGCGTGAGGGTGAGAAGCGTCGCTTCCGGGCGGCAGCAGAAGCGAGCCGGCGCGTAGGGCGACGTCCCGAGTCCGGCGCTGACGTGCAGCTTCATCGACGCACCCCAGCTGGACGGCCCCTTCACCCGCGACCGGTCGATGTGGCAGTTCGTCACCAGCGCACCGAAGAACGGCAGGCAGAGCTGACCGCCGTGGGTGTGGCCCGCCATCACGAGGTCGTAGCCGTCGTCGGCGAACTGGTCGAGGACACGCGGCTCGGGTGAGTGGGTGAGACCCAGACGCAGATGCGCCAGCGGATTCGGCCGACCGGCGACGGTCTCGTAGCGATCGCGCCCGATGTGCGGGTCGTCGACACCCGCGGCCGCGACGCGGACGCCTGCGACCTCCAGCTCACGGATGGTGTGGGTCGCGTCGAGCCAGCCGCGTTCGGTGAACGCGGCGCGCAGGTCCTGCCAGGGCAGCGGTGCGCCGTGGCTGCGCTTGTGGTCGGTCTTGAAGTACTTCATCGGGTTCTTCGGCGTCGGGCCGAAGTAGTCGTTCGAGCCGAACACGAACAGGCCCGGACGTGACAGCAGCCCGCCGAGGGACTGGATCACCGCGGGAACGGCCTGCGGGTGGGCGAGGTTGTCGCCGGTGTTGACGACGAGGTCCGGCTCGAGCGCCTCCAGCTCGGAGATCCACGCCTGCTTGAGCCGCTGGCCCGGCAGCATGTGGATGTCGCTGATGTGCAGCACGCGCAACGTGCTGGAGCCGGGCTCGAGCACGTTCATCGTCTGGTGCCGCAGGACGAACGCGTTGCGTTCGACGAGCGTCGCGTAGGCGAGGCCCGCCGCGGCGGCGCCGGCGGTGACCGCCACTGTCTGCTGTATGCGGGTGAGGCGCTCAGGCGAGGCCCCGACAGCTCGCCGCACCGGATCGAACGCGTCCATCTGGCCAGGATAGCGACCGCGCCGCCGGGGGAGGACGAATCGTTCGGTGACGTGCTCCCCCAGGCGCGCCCGCACTACGGTTGCCGCATGGCTGACGCACCCCTCAAGCAACGAATCCGCGGTGACCTGACCGCGTCGATGAAAGCGCGTGACTCCGCGACCACCGCGACACTCCGGATGCTCGTCGCCGCGATCGGAGCCGAGGAGGTGTCCGGGTCGACGGCCACCGAGCTGACCGACGAGCAGGTTCTCGCGGTCCTGATGCGCGAGTCGAAGAAGCGCGGCGAGTCCGCGGCGATCTACGACGAGAACGGCCGCGGGGAACTCGCCGACGCCGAACGCGCCGAGGCGGCCATCATCGGGCGCTACCTCCCGGAGCCGCTCGACGACGCAGGTCTGCAGACGCTCGTTCAGGAGGCCGTCGACGAGGTCGCCGCCGACCTCGGCGAGACGCCGGGCATGCGCCAGATGGGTCAGGTCATGGGGATCGCCAAGACCAAGGCAGCCGGACGCGCCGACGGCAAACGACTCTCGGACGCGGTCCGGGCAGCCCTCGCCTGAGAGCGTCGACTACCCGCCCGGGATGACGATCGGCCCGATCCCGGGGATCTGGATCGTCGTCGGCGGCAGCCGCGGACCGGGGTCGGGTGTCGAGGGCCGCCCCTGTCCGTTGCTCACGTAGATCGTCACCGTGCTGCCCGGTACCGCGGCCCCGGTCGGCGTCGTGCTGACCACCGTGCCCGAGCTCTCCGAACTCGTCGTCGTCTGCTGGTCGACGGTGAAGCCGTTGTCCTGCAGGCGCTCCGTCGCGGCGCTCGCGGTCAGACCGACGACGTTCGGCACGCGTCCCTGACTGCTGCCCTGCACGTACCGCGGGTCGGTGGGCGGCAGCTGGGTCGGACCGAACTTGTCCGCCACCGGCAGGATCGCGTTGTACCAGGTGCGCGCTGGCTCCAGACCGCCGTAGAGGTCACCGCCGTAGCACTGGCGCAGCGGGGAGGAGCAGATGTCCTCGGGGCTGGTCGAGTCGCCGTAGATGTAGCTGGCACCGGCGAAGTGGTTGGTGAACCCGAGGAACGCCGACGAGCGGTGCGCCTCCGTGGTGCCGGTCTTGGCCGCGACCGGCAGGTTCCAGCCGGCCGCGCGTGCCGAACCGGCCGACGTGCCGCCGCTCTTGTCGTCGGAGGAGAGCGCGTTCGCGAGCGAGTTCGCCAGACCCTCCGGCACCACCTGCTCGCACTTGGGTGGGGTGAAGGCGACCTGCGTCATCTCCGGCTCGCCGTTCGAGCCGACGACCGTGTTGCCGTAGCGATCCCGCTTCTTCTGGGTGATCGAGGCGATCGGGTTCGGCGGGCACCACACACCGCCCGAGGAGAGTGTCGCCGCGACGTTGGCGAGTTCGAGCGGGTTCACCGCGTTCGGGCCGAGCGTGAACGAGCCGAAGTTCCCCTGCTTGACGTAGTCGGCAAGGCTCAGGTCCCCCTGACCGGAGGTGCCCGGCTGCGCATAGGACCGCATGCCCAGCTTGACCGCCATGTCGACGGCGGCGGGTACCCCGACCTGCTGAAGCAGCTTGACGAACGCCGTGTTGGGCGACTGCGCGAGGGCGTTCGTGATGGACATGGTGCGCGGGTACCGGCCGTCGTTCTTCACGCAGTAGGTGTTCTCGGGGCACCCGTTCACGCCGCCCGACGAGCCCATGCCCTTGGCTTGGAACGTGGTCGGGACGTCGAGGGTCGCGGAGGTGCCCAGACCCTTCTCCATGGCCGCGGCCACGGTGAAGATCTTGAAGATCGACCCGGCGCCGTCGCCGACCATCGAGTACGGCTGCGGCTGGACGGTCTGGTCGCGGTTCGTGTCGAGGCCGTACTCGCGGCTGGACGTCATGGCGAGCAGGTCGTGGGAGTTCTTGCCCGGCTTGATCACGTTCATGACGTCGGCGATGCCGTTCAGGTCGGGCGCGGCGACGGCTTGCACGGCGGACTTCGTCGCCTGCTGGACCTGCGGATCCAGTGTGGTGCGGATGGTGTAGCCGCCGCGCAGGACCGCGTCACGGCTGATCCCGTTCTCGGCCAGGAACTGCAGGGCGTAGTCGCAGAAGAACCCGCTGTCGCCGGCGGCGATGCAGCCCTGGGGCAGCGACCGCGGCTGGGGCAGCACACCGAGCGGCTTCGCCTTGTCGGCCTCAAACTCCGCCGCCCGATCGGGGAAGTTCTCCTTCATCGTCTCCAGCACCAGGTTCCGGCGGTCGGTGACGCCGGAGGGGTTGGTGTAGGGGTTCAGCGCCGAACTCGACTGCACCATGCCGGCGAGCATCGCCGACTCGGTGACGGTGAGGTCCTTGGCGGGCTTGCCGAAGTACGTCTGCGCCGCGGCCTCGATCCCGTACGCGCCGTTGCCGAACGGGACGATGTTCAGGTAGCGGGTGACGATCTCCTTCTTCGCCTCCTGCTTGGCGGCCGCGCGGTCGATGTTCTTGTCGCGCATGGCCTGATCGGTCAGCGTCTGCTCGAGCGTGAGCGCCATGCGGGCCTCGCGGAGCTTGCGCGCGGGGGTGGTCGCCGTCGCGGCCTCGCGATCGGCCTCGCTGCGGGCGAGCACCAGCAGTTGGTAGTTCTTCACGTATTGCTGGTCGAGGGTCGACGCACCCTGCTGCACCTCGCCCGACGACGAGTTCTTCAGGAAGGCGCGGATGGTGCCCTTCCAGTCGACGCCGTCGTGCTCGAGGAAGCGACGGTCCTCGATCGAGATGATCGCGCGGATCATGTCCGGCGAGATGTCGTCGTAGGCGACCTGCTGGCGGCGCTGGTCGTACAGGTAGGCGATGGGACGGCCCGTGGAGTCGGTCATCGTGGTGACCTCGGGGACGGTCCCGTCGAGCAGCTCCGACGACGAGTTCTCGACCGTCGTCGCGGCCTTGGTGGTGAGCAGCCCCAGACCGCCTGCGAACGGGAAGATCAACGCGGCGACGAGCACGCCGGCGAGCACACAGCAGCCGAGGAGCACCCACAGCGCACGGGAACGCTCGGGGCGTCGGGTGGCATCGGACACGAGCACAGGATACGGGTCTGCCCTGAGAGACCCGTCCGACGCGACGATCACGGCCGCGCGGCACGCCCGTCTCGATCGGGGTTGCACGGCGGTCCCATTTCGTACCGCCTCTGGACTTGACGCTAGCGGACGGCAATACCTAGATTGATGTACCGAATGTGACTCACGTAACAGTTGCCACCGAAAGTGACGCACGGACGACGGCAACGTGTTCGACCACCGCAGACAGGGGTTCGATGATGGCCAACGCGGCAGTTACCACCGGAGAAGCGGAAGCTCGGTTGGCGTGGGTGTCCCAGGCGCGATGCCGCGGAGGCAACCCCGACGAACTGTTCGTGCGCGGCGCCGCCCAGCGCAAGGCCGCGACCATCTGCCGCCACTGCCCCGTGCAGCTCGAGTGCGGCGCCGACGCCCTCGACAATCGCGTCGAGTTCGGCGTCTGGGGCGGCATGACGGAACGTCAGCGTCGCGCGCTCCTGCGTCAGCACCCCGAGGTCACCTCGTGGGGCGAGTTCTTCGAGCTGCAGCGTCGGCGTCACGCCGACGCCGTCTGACCGACCGCTACTCCGCGACGATCTGCTCGACGACCGCCTTCAGGGCGGTCATGTCGGCCACCTCGAACGGCAGCGACGGCACACCGACGATCGGCACCCCCGGGTGCGACGAGGTGAACCGCTGGAGGAGTTGGAGTTCGCGCCGACCGGTGGTGGTCCGCTCCGCGTGTATCGCGAGCACCGCGCGCGCGAGCGGATCGGTCGCCGACTCCAGCGCTGATCGGGCCGCATCGGCGCTGACCGACGTCAGGTTCGGGTGCGTGCGGTTGAGGATGAGACCGGCCAGCGGCATCGACTCCTCGGACAGCCGCTCGACGAAGAACGCGGCCTCCCGCAGCGCGTCGGGTTCGGCCGAGGCCACCACCACGAACTGGGTGCCGGGGCGCTTGAGCAGGTTGTAGGTCGTCGTCGCGCGGTCCTGGAACCCACCGAACATCGCGTCGAGCGACTGCACGAACGTCGACACGTCGCGCAGGGTGTCGCCGCCGACGATCGTCGAGACGCCTCGCATCGCCAGGCTGACGACTCCGGTGACCACACGGCCGACGCCGCGACCGCCGCCGAGCAACACC
Organism: Williamsia sp. SKLECPSW1; assembly: GCF_054332755.1. Lineage (NCBI taxonomy): Bacteria > Bacillati > Actinomycetota > Actinomycetes > Mycobacteriales > Nocardiaceae > Williamsia > Williamsia sp. SKLECPSW1. The sequence goes on from NZ_JBTGLI010000001.1 coordinate 2,137,019, forward strand.
TTCATCAGACGCCCGCTGAGGAACGACCCGAGCCGTGCCGGTGCGTCGAGGAAGTCGAGTGCGTTCCGCGACGGCGGGGTGTCGACGACGATCAGATCCCACTTGTCGAGCGCGATCAGCTGCCCCAGCTTCTCCATCGCCATGTACTCCTGCGTGCCGGAGAACGACGTGGCCACCGTTTGGTAGAAGGGGTTGTTCATGATCGCCTCGGCGCGATCGGGCGACGAGTACTGCGTCACCATCTCGTCGAAGGTCCGCCGCATGTCGAGCATCATCGCGTCGAGCGAGCCCGCGCCCTCGATGCTGACGGGCTGCGGGGTGTTCGTCAGCTCCGTCATCCCGAGCGACTGCGCGAGGCGGCGCGCCGGGTCGATGGTGAGCACGACGACGCGGCGTCCCTGCTCGGCAGCGTGCACGGCCATCGCGGCCGCGGTGGTCGTCTTGCCGACGCCGCCGGCGCCGCAGCACACTACGACGCGGGTCGCGCTGTCGGCGAGGACGCTGCCCATCCGGAGCTTCTGGGTTGCCATGTCACGCACCTGCCTGTCGCAGCAGTGCCGCGATCTCGTAGACGCGGCCGAGGTCGACGCCGTCGTCGAAGGAGGGGATCTCGACCGCGGCGATGTCGATCTCGTCGAGTTGGGCCTTGGCCACCTGCTGGGCCTGCACCCGGCTGGCGTGCTCGATGGACTCGGTCAGCAGACCCTGCAGATCCGCGTCGGTGACGGTCAGCCCGGACGCCGTGAGCGCGTCGGCGAGTGCGGGGCCGTCGACGTCGCCCTCGGCGACCGCGTCGATCTGGTCCTCCGACAGGTGCGGCGGCGCGACGCGGTTGACGATGAGCGCCCCGACCGGGAGGTCCTTGCCGCGCAGCTCGGCGACGGCCTCGACCGTCTCCTGGATCGGCATCGCCTCGAGAAGCGTCACGAGGTGGACGACGGTGTTCTCCGAGTGCAGCAGTTGGGCGACGCCCTCGCTCTGGTTCCGGATGGGTCCGGTCTTCGTCAGATCGCGCATGGCGGTGGTGACGTCGAGGAAGTTGCCGATGCGGCCGGTCGGTGGCGCGTCGACCACGACCGCGTCGTACACGGGGCGTCCGCGGTCGTCGACGCGGATGACGCACTCCTTCACCTTGCCGGTGATGAGGACGTCGCGCAGGCCCGGCGCCACCGTGGTGACGAAGTCGATCGCGCCGATCCGCCGCATCGCGCGGCCGGCGAAACCGAGGTTGTAGAACATGTCGAGGTACTCGAGCAGGGCGTGCTCGATGTCGAGGGCGAGGCCGTGGACCTGTCCTCCGCCCTCGGCGGTCGCGATCTTGGTCTCGGTCGGCGGCAGCGGCGGCAGGTCGAAGAGTTGGGCGATGCCCTGACGGCCCTCGCACTCGACGAGAAGCACCTTCTTGCCCTCGTTCGCGAGCGCCAGGGCGAGCGCCGACGCGAGCGTCGTCTTGCCCGTGCCACCCTTCCCCGACACGAAGTGCAGACGTGCGGTGCGCGCGCTCTCGGGCCAGGCGTCACCGGACGCGGTGACGTCCTTGTGGAGATCGGTCACGCCTCGTTGCGGATCGGTCGCGGGTTGTGGGACCACGTCCCCGAGGATATCGACGCGGGAGGTGCGCTGATCACCGATCGGCGGGTGATGCGGGGCACGCCCGCCGGATAGGGTGAGCGCCATGAGTGAGCTCACCCGCTGGGAGTACGCGACCGTCCCCCTGCTGACCCACGCCACGAAGCAGATCCTCGACACGTGGGGCACCGACGGGTGGGAACTGGTGAGTGTTCTTCCCGGCCCGACCGGTGAGCAGCACGTCGCCTACCTCAAGCGCCCGAAGGGCTGAGCGGTGAGCTGGTCGCAGCGGCTGTCCGAGCTCGGCATCGAGCTGCCCAAGGTCGTCGCGCCGCTCGGGGTCTACTACCCCGCGGTGCAGACGGGGTCGCTCGTCTACACCTCCGGTCAGCTCCCGATGGCCGACGGTGAGCTGACCCTGCACGGCAAGGTGTCCGACGGCGCCGAGGGCGTCATCCGTCCCGAGCAGGCGACCGAGGCCGCTCGGCTGTGCGCGCTGAACGCACTCGCCGCGGTCCATGGACTCGTCGGCATCGATTCGGTCGTGCGCGTCGTCAAGGTAGTCGGCTTCGTCGCGTCGGCGCCCGGGTTCACCGGGCAGCCCGGTGTGCTCAACGGCGCATCGGACCTGATCGGCGAGATCTTCGGGACCGCCGGCCATCACGCGCGGTCGGCTGTCGGTGTCGCCGAACTGCCCCTCGGCGCACCCGTCGAGGTGGAACTGATCGTCGAGGTCGCGGCCGACTGAACACCGTCGATCAGTTCGAGCGCAGATAGGTCAGCTGCACCTTGACCGACATGCGGGCCGCAGGCCAGAGCTTCTTGTCCACGTCGCGATAGACCTTGCGCACGACCCGCATCGGCTTGGCCGCGTCCGGGGTCGTACCCATCTCGGTCAGCGCACGGCGGATCTCGTCGAGACGGTCCTCCCGATGCTTCTTGTAGTAGCGGGCGATCGGGATCAGCTCAGGGTGATCGGGTCCGTGGCCGGGGAGGAGGGCGCAACCGTCGCCCTCCACGATGAGTCGGTTCAGGGAATGGAGGTAATCCTCCAGTGTCCCGTCCGTCGGGTCGAGGACGGTCGTCCCGGCGCCCAGGATGGTGTCGCCGGTGACCATCGCTCGTCCGAGCACTCTCGGTGGCTCGGCGACGATCACGGACGGATCGCCGTGTGCCATGTGTTCGACGAGAAAGCTCGTCGAGTCGGCCGTGTGGCCGGGTGTGAGGAGAACGGTGATCCGTAGACCTGCAACCTCGATGATCTCCCTGTCCGAGAGTGGCGCGGCACCGCGGCAGAACTCGGCGGTGCGTGCGCGCACCGGTGCCTTCGTCATCTTCCGGAACCGCTTCACGGCGTCGGTGTGGTCGCCGTGGCGGTGTGTGATCAGTACGAGTGCGATTTCTCCGGCGTCGGCGACGGCGGAGAGGTGGTCGCGATGGCGGCGGGGCCCGGGATCGACGACGACACATTCCCGGCTCCCGGGGGCCTGCAGTATCCACGTGTTGGTGCCGTCGAGTTCCATCATCCCCGGGTTGTCGCACAGGATCACCGAGGCGAAATCGGATACTGCGCGGCGGATCCCATAGGCGGGATGCTGCGATGTGCCCATTCGCCGGAGCGTACCTCCGATCGGTCGGGGAATGTCTGTGTCACAGGGCCACAACCTCACCTTGTCAGTGCACAACGGTTTGCCACTTCCGCTGAGGCGAGCACGACGCGCACCATCGAGAGGTCAGCACATCCGTTGTCGAGGAGGAGGTGAGCGACGTGGGAACCATGAACCGGCCCGGCGTCGCGCAGTGGCTCGGTTACGTCGTCGGCAGGACTCTCCCGCCGGAGCAGATCGACTGGGTGCGCAACGATCTGACGGGACCGCACGCCGCCGTTCGACACATACTGCGGAATGAATTGGTGTTCTCGCCGTTCTTCGTCGCGGCGTTGTTCCTCCCGGGGCCGTGGGTGCTCCGCCTCGCGACGTTGGCGCTCGGTGCCATCCTCGGCACCTTCTACACCGTCGCGTACATGAAGCCGCAACGAGAGGGGCGGCTGAGGGCGCACGGACTCCCGTCGGATCTGATGACGTCGCACGAGCGGTCGCGCCACGACGCCGAGCGGCGCAGCTTCGAGCATGAATATCGGACCGTGTCGTGAGACTGACGCATGTCGACGCAGCCGAGATCCTGGATTCTCGTGGGGCACCCACCGTCAGCGTGTCGGTGACGGACGGGTCGGGGCGACGATTCGTCGCGGGTGTGCCCGCCGGTGCGTCGACCGGGTCGCGAGAGGCCGTGGAGGTCCGCGACGGCGACCTTGACCGTTTCGGAGGCCGCGGTGTGACGACAGCGGTGAGAAATGTCCAGACGGAGATCCGCGATCTGCTGACCAGTCGCGAGTGGTCGGACCTGCAGCAGGTGGACCGCGCCCTGTGCAGGTTGGACGGTACGCCGAACAAGTCGCGTCTCGGTGCCAACGCGATCGTCGGGGTGTCGATGGCTGCGGCCAGAGCGTTCGCGCGTGATGCGTCTGTCCCGCTCTACCGGTTCCTCTCGCCGGACGACACCCAGCCCTGTCTGCCGGTCCCCCACTTCAACGTCCTGAACGGCGGCGCCCACGCCGACAACGGACTGGCCTTCCAGGAGTTCATGATCGCCCCTCTGGGTGCGACCGACTACTCGGAGGGGCTGCGGTGGGGTGCGGAGGTGTACGCGGCGTTGCGGTCCGAACTTCGCCGTGCCGGGCTGTCCTCGGGTCTCGGGGACGAGGGCGGTTTCGCGCCGGCGATCGACGACCCCCTCGAGGCGTGCGGGCTTCTCGTGGGAGCCGTCGAGTCCGCCGGACTGTCGGTCGGCCGCGACGGTGTGTGCATCGCGATCGATCCCGCGGCGAACGGCTTCCACGACGGTGACACCTACGAGGTGGCCGGACAGAGGTTGTCCTCGTCCGACCTCGTCGATCTCTACGCGGATCTGGTCGACGCCTTTCCGATCTGGTCGATCGAGGACGGATGCGCGGAGGGCGATGATGACGGCTGGAAGTTGCTCACCGAGCGCCTGGGGAACTCGGTCCAGATCGTCGGTGACGACATCTTCGTGACCGACGCGGAGACCATCGCTGCCGCAGCCGACGCGGGTGTGGCGAACGCGGCCCTCATCAAGGTCAACCAGATCGGGACCGTCTCCGAGACGTCAGCTGCGTTGGCCGTGTGCCGAGACCGCGGCTTCGCGGCCATGATCAGTCACCGGTCCGGCGAGACCCCGGACGCGTTCATCGCCGACCTGGCGGTGGCGAGCGGATGCGGCCAGCTGAAGTCGGGCGCGCCGGCCAGGGGGGAGCGTGTGTCCAAGTACAACCGCCTGCTCGAGATCGCCGCGTCGGAACCGTCATTCGGCTACGGGTGCCTCTCCTGAGGAGTTCGCGCGCTCGGTTGGTGCTGGCGCGACACGGCGAGAGTGTCGCGAATGCGGCTGGGGTGTTCACCGGATGGCTCGACGTGTCGCTCTCCGCTCGCGGGCGCGTCGACGCCGGCCACCTCGGGCGGACGTTGGTCGACGCCGGGATCATCCCCGAGGTCGTGTACACGTCGACTCTGGCGAGGTGCTCGGAGACCGCGGCGTCGGTCGTGGGCGAGATCGGCCGGGTCGGCGGGGGTGTCACGATCGAGCACCGCCGCGATCTCGACGAGAGGCACTACGGCTCGCTCACGGGGAGATCGAAGTCGCAGGTGCACGCGGAGGTCGGGGACACGCTGTTCGGGGAGTTCTGCAACTCCCTGTCCACGCCACCACCACCGTTGACTGCGGTGGATCTCGCCCGCCTGACACGTGATCGATGGCCGTGCGATCGCCTGTCCACACTGGGGGTTCTCAGCGAGAGCCTCGGTGACGTCGTGGTCAGGACGCGACGTGTGTGGGAGCACGAGGTGCGCTCCGACCTCGAGGCGGGCAGGACTGTCGTTGTCGTCGGCCATGGCAATTCGCTGCGTGCGCTGATGGTCACCATCGACACGCTCGATCAGACCGAACTCTCGCGATGCCGTGTGGCAACAGGCGTTCCGCTGGTGTACGACTTCGACGCCGACATGCGGCCTGTTGTTCGCGGAGGTCGGCTCATCGGCGGCGCCGAACACGCCGGGGATCGTGGTGTCGTCCTCTGAGCGGTCGCCCTCTCAGTGGCCGCTAGGGCTGCCCCAGTCGAACGCCTCGATCGACCATCGACCGCCGTCGACTGCGATGATGTGGCAGGACCCAGGCGCTATCGGTTCCGGAATCGCTGTGCCGGCAATCGCTTCCAGGATCGGACGCAACACGGCGTCGTGGCTGACCAGGACCACGGGTCCGTCGTCCGAACTCCTCGCGGCGTCCTCCACCGCGGGCCATGACCGCGCGAGGACGTCTGCCCGCGGCTCGACCCCCGGTGCGGAGTCGATCTGTCCGAACCGTTCGATGACCTCCGAACGCAGCACACCGGTCCAGCGGCCGTAGTCACGGTCGTTCAACCGTGCGTCGGAATGCTGCTCGACGCCACACACCGTGGCGACGATGTGTCCGGTCCGCACCGCGCGGTCCAGCGGACTCGTCCACACGGCGGAGGGGGCCGCGCGGACGATCAGCTCTGCCGCGGATTGCGCCTGTGCCACACCGACATCGTCGAGTTCGGGGTCGGCGAGACCGCGGAGCCTGTCCTCGGCGTTGAGGACGGTGCGTCCGTGCCGGACCAAGATGAGCCGGGTCATCGATCATCCTCGTCGGTGTCGCGTGGCACCACGAGGGTGGGGAGGTCGTGGCGACCTATCAGGTCGTGCATGACCGACGGAGACCCGAGCGACTCCAGGAAGGAGCGCAGGCCACTGTGCGGTGATCCCACGACGACCATCAGCGCGGCGCTGTCGTGTGCGACTTCCGTGAGAAGCCGTGCGGGGTCGCCGTGGGCGCAGTGATAGGTCCACCCTCTGGTGACGCCGGCGAGTGCGGATATCGCGTCGTGCGCCTGTCGGTCCAGTGCTCGGCGGACCTCGTCCTCCCAATCCGGTGAGTCAGGGTCGACGGGGAGGTCGTCGATGTCGACGATGTGCACGACGTGCAGGTGGGCGTCGAGCCGGGCGGCGAGGTCGATCGCGAACGTGAGTGCCGACCCGCTGGCGGACTCGTGGTCCCATCCGACCACCAACGACGTCGTGGTGCTCTCGTGTCCGGTTCCGCTCGTCACGGTTCGATGGCGTTCGATGTCGAGAGGTGGGTTGCCGTTCACAGTGCGGTCCTTCCTGATGCCCAATCGGTCCTCACAGCGCGGACGCCGCGAACAGGCCTGCTGCGCAGGAGACCAGCGATGCGCCGAGCGTCAGGACGATGTTGATCGCGGCAGCGGAATGCTCCCGCTGTTGCACGAGCCGGACGCTCTCGAAACTGGCTGTGCTGAATGTCGTGTAGCCGCCGCAGAAACCGGTACCGAGCACGGTCTGCCACGCGGGTGCCGCGGCGTGGAACATCGCGACCCCCGCCAGGACACCCAGGACGAACGATCCGCTGACGTTGATGCCGATCGTCGCCCACGGCACGGTCGACTTCCACCGCGATTTCATCTCGGCATCGACGACGAAGCGTGCGACCGCACCGACGGCGCCGGCGAGGACGGTGAGCACGACGGTCACGACCCGGCCTCCGATCGTCGGGCCACGGAGGCGGCGAGGACGATGCCGAGCCAGGCGGCGACGATGCCCCCGATGACACTGCCGATCGCATACCCGGCAGCAGTGGCCGTCGCACCGTCACGGGCGAGAAGCGATGTCTCGAGAGCCAGTGTGCTGTAGGTGGTGAAGGCGCCACACCCGCCGGTCCCGACGAGCACGCGCGCTCGTCGTCGCCATCCGGAATCGGGACCCAGCCGGGTGAGGGATTCCAGCAGGGCGCCCAGGAGGGCAGCGCCGACCAGGTTGATCACGAAGGTGCCGGTGGGCCAACCGACTCCCCTGTGCGGGAGAAGCAGCTCTACCCCGTAGCGCGAAGCTGTGCCCACCGCGCCGCCCACCAGGACGAGGAGCAGTGCCTCGCCCGTCAGGTGGAATCGCCGACCCGGCGGAGCCTCGGAGTCGGGATCGATCGGAAGAGAATCGAACCGCCCGGGGTCATCTCGAACCATCTGCCCACCCGTCATCGACCTGGGTAGGAACCATCAGCCGTCCGGCGGGTCGAGCATGTGCTCCGGCGGGATCCATCGCCGTGGTGAACACCTTAGCGCGATTCCTTGCCCCTCCTGCCGCGGCCGTACGCGCTGAGATACTTCGCCCTGCGCGCGCGGACGATGTCGCGACGGGTCGATGGGTCCTCCGTGGTCTTCCGGTCGAAGCGGTAGAACCCGTAAGCGCCTCCGAAGAGCCCGACCGTGACGATCGCCATGACCACCCAGAAGACCGTCTCGCCGCCCGCCAGGGCCATCAGCGCCAGGCAGGACGTCACCATCCCGGCCATTGCCATCGTGATGGCCGCCCACATCACCGGGACGGTCCGCCGCTCACGCTGGAGGCGACGCTGGGTCTCGCTCATGGCTGTGTCCTCTCGACAGGGTGTCGCTGTGGATCCGGTCAGTATGCCCGCTCAGGCGGGCAGGAAGACTCGTCCTGTGATCGTCCCGCGGATGGTGTGGGTGGCGACTGTTGCCCAGGCGCCGAGCAGGACCACGTACAGGGCGACCGCCATCGCGTGGATCACCGAGATGCCGGCTGCGGTGCCGAGGGCGGTCGCGCCGGTGACGCAGGTGCCGACGGGGAAGGTGAAGCTCCACCAGGTGAGCGAGAAGCTCAGGCCGCGGCGTGCTGCGTGCACGGTGAGCATGGTGGCGAGTGCGAACATCAGGATCCCGAAGCCGCCCATGGCGAATCCGTAGGCGATGCCGAACACGTGCAGTCCGGTCGCGACGATGGCCTGCTTCCCGACGAACACCGTTGCCGCGTGGGTGCCGAGCAGGTTGGTGGCGGTGATCGACTGGCCGATCATCCCGAGGGTGATCCACACGGTCGGGGCGGCCTGGACTGCGGGCATCCCGCCGTGGACGAGCCGTGAGTAGATCATCGTCATGGTGATCATCCCGAGGAACAGGCTCAGGCCGAACATGGCGTAGCAGGCCGCGATCAGGGCCAGTCGCGGCTGGCCTGCGGGGACGTGGTCGAGCAGGAGCGCACCGGTCGACGCCGAGACCATCGGGGGGACGATCGGCATCAGCCAGGCCGGCAGGGCCATGGCCGAGTCGTGGTCGTGGGTGGTGATCATGCGGAAGGGGATCCACACGCTGGTCGCCAGGCCGGTGAGTGTGCCCGCGGTCCACAGGACCGCGTCGATCCACACCGCGGCACTCGAGCCGATGAGTGGCGGTCCCAGAGTGATGGCCCCGGCCCCGACGGTGAGCATCGCCATGGGTGGCGCGCCGTAGAACTGCGACATCACCGGGTGTGCGGCGTGGGCGCGGGCGTGACCGCGGTGCAGCGTCCAGTGCGCGGCGAAGGCGACGGTCAGCGCGACCAGCGCGGTCGAGGCGATGAGCCACACCACGGTGGCGAAGGTGTGCAGGCCGGTGACCTGCAGCGGCAGGGTGGCGGCCGCGTTCGCGACGATGCCGGTCCCCATCACCGAGGCGTACCAATTGGGGGTGATGTGCTCGAGCATCTGGCCGGGTCGACCGAGATCGCCGAACACGCGGGGCAGCCGCTGCGGCGCGGACGCGGCTCGGCGTGCGGGACGGGCCGTCGTCAGCAGATGGGAGCGTGTGGCGGTGGTCATGCAACAAGTCTCGGCGCGCGCCATCCGCGCAGGTAGAGACCGCGGCGTTGTCAGGTCACAAACTCAGGTTGTGGCTGGGGGCCGGTGCAGGGTGAGCCGGCCCCACGAGTTGTTCACGTACCCCTTGGGGTTCCACAGCTCGGCCGCCGAGGCCGGTTGCGTGGCCGCGGCGCCGTCCCAGGCGCGGACACACAGCTCCACCTCGGGCGCGTCGAGCGGTACGACCGCCGACCAATGGCGCCACGCCCACCGGCCCTGCGACTCCGCGAGTTCCGCCTCGATCCACGTCGCGCCGTCGTCGGTGGACACCTGCACGCGCGAGACCGCTCGGTCGTCGCCGGCGAACGCGTACCCACCGACCCGCACCTCGTCCCCGTGGATGGTCGTCGTCGGGTCGGGATGGAGGAAGTCGCAGTTGAGCGCGACCGACGAGAGTGAGATCCCGTCGCCCGGTCCCGCCGAGTCGGGGTCGGCGTCGGAGGGGAGCACCCGATAGGCGACACGTTGGAACCAGTTGTCGGACGGGCTGTCTCGCAGCGTGATCTCGTCGACCCACTTGACGGATCGCGCTCCGATGTAACCGGGCACGACCACGCGTACGGGGCCGCCGTGCACCCGGGGGAGCGGTTGCCCGTTCATACCCCACGCCAGCAGCGTCTCCGCCGACATCGCCTTGGTCAGCTCGATCGAGCTGCCGTACCGCTGTGGCGGTGTCGCCAGATCGGAGACGTCGGGGCCGACGAACTCGACGTGGCCCGGGGTGTTCTCCTCGACGCCGCACGATCGGAGTAGATCGGCCAGGGCCACGCCGTTCCACCGTGCGGTCGACGTCGCGCACTGGGTCCACGGGTCCTCGCCGGGGATCTCGCGTACCGCCATGAGTCCGGCGCGCCGGTTGCCGGCGCACTGCAACGTCGCGACGACGGAGATCTCGTCGAACTCCTCTCGGAGCTCGACGAGCGAGAACGAGCGGCTCATCCCGTGGCCGTCGGCCACCGTGAGCCGCCACCCGGCCGGATCGATGTCGGGGATCGGGCCGTGGTTGCGGCTGTAGAACACGTCCTCGTCGGTGAGGAATCCCTCGGCGAGCGCGGTGGGCGTCGGTTCGGCGTTGTAGGGCTCGGTCTCGTGTACGACCGTGTCGGCGCGCTTGTTCCACATGGTCAGATCATCTCCCCGTTCTGCGGATCGTGTGCGTGCTGTGGCCGATGTGCTCCACGAGATCGCGGGCGGGACCGGCGGGTGGGGTCGCCCCTCCCAGCCAGATCGCACGCAACGGCCGGTGCAGGTCGAGTCCCGCCGTCCGGACACACACGAGGCGACCCATCGCGAGGTCGTCCTCGACGGCCAGTCGACTGATCACCGCGGGCCCGGTCCCGGCCGCGGCGGCAGCGCGCACCCCCGACGCGGTCGGCATCTCGGCGGCGGGGGCGACGGGCGTGCGGTCCGGGCCGTTCACGGTCCGCAGCGCGGCGTCGAGGAACAGCCGAGTCCCCGACCCGGCCTCGCGGGTGATGAGGGGTGTGCGAGCGAGGGTCGCCGCGTCGACGGTGGTCTCGGGCGCGGCCCATGGATGCGTCGGCGCGACGACCACCACCAATTCGTCGTGGGCGACCACCCGGTCGCGCACGTCCGACGGCACGTCCGGTGCCTCGACGAAGCCGAGGTCGGCTCGACCGCCACGAACCGCGTCGACGGCGCCGTCGCTGTTGCTCGCGGTGAGGGTCACCTCGGGCGGGGTCAGGCCCGCATCGACGGCGGCCGCGCGTGAGGACACCAACCATCGCGGCAGGAGCTGCTCGGCGATCGTCTGGCTGGCGACCACGGTGAGGTGGTCACGCGACTCCCCGCGGATGCCGGCCAGGCCGGTGTCGACGCGATGGGCGGCGGCGAGCACCGCGGTGCCCCACTCGGCGACCAGGGCCCCGTGCTCGGTGAGGGTCGATCCCCGAGGAGATCGCCGCACCAGTACGACGCCGGTCTGGGCCTCCATCGACCGAACTCGTGCCGAGGCCGCCTGCTGCGTCATCCCGAACTCGCGTCCGGCAGCACCGAGACTGCCGGTGCGGGCGACGGCGGCGAGCAGTTCGAGCGCGGCGAGATCGGGCATGCGGGGGCTCAGCCGACGGTCCTCGGTCACCGCGGGTCACCACCGGACGGGCGAGACAGCACGGGGTCGACGGGCGCCTGACCCGCGATGCGCGCAGAGTAGATCGAGTAGCCGTCGATGCGGCGGGTGACCGCCGTCGCCAGCACTGTCGCGATGATCATGGGCACCATGATGGGCAACCCGCTGTGGGTGAGTTCGACCACCAGCACCAGCCCCGCCAAGGGTGCCTGCATGGCAGCTCCGATCATGGCGGCCGCCCCGATCATCGCGTAGGCGCCCATCGGACTCCCGGGCCACAGATGTCCGAACAGCACCCCACCGACCGCGCCGATCGCGGCACCGGTGCACAGCACCGGGGTGAACAGGCCACCGGACGCGCCCGCCCCGAGGCAGAGGGCTGTCACGACCGGCTTGAGCACGGCGAGGGCTGCGAGGACGCCTAGGCTTCCGAGGCCGAGAAACGCGTCGTGAGCGATCGACCGACCGTTGCCGTAGAGCTGCGGATAGACGACCGCCAGACCCGCCAGTCCGGCGAACACCACCGGCATCGCCACGATCACCCACGCCCCACGGGCCTGATGGAAGGAGATCCAGCCGATCACGCGGATGTAGAGGGCAGCCAACACGCCGATGACGGGACCCCCGATCACCGCCCACACGAGCAGCCGGCCATCGACGGCGTGGTCGACGACACCGGGATAGATCGGCTCGTCGGACAGGAAAACCCACGCAACCGCAGCTGCGACGGCCGAGCATCCCACCGCGGGCATCACCGTGGTCAGTGTCACCGATCCGATCAACACCTCTGCGGTGAACAGGGCGGCGCCGAGCGGCACGTTGTAGACGGCAGCCAGACCCGCGCCGCCTCCGCAGGCGATGAGCAGGCGGCGTTGGGGGTCTGTCAGTCGAGCCCATTCGCCGATGAGACCGCCCGCCACCGCACCCATCAACTTCGGGGCGGCCTCGCGACCCAGAGATGCGCCGAGGCCGATGACGACCTCGGACAGCACGGATGTCCCCGCGCTGCGGCGGAAGGAGAGGCGGTCGGTGCCGGCCCACAACACGGCATCGGCCTCCGATGACATCCCGGGTGTGAATCGCCGCAGCAGATACCAGCCGACACCACCGATCACCCCGGCGATGAGGACCGGGGTCGCACGCTCCCATCCGCTCGCGCGTTCGACCGCTGCAGTGAATCCCTGGCCGTCGCTGCCGACACCGAACGCCAGATGCTCCACGGCGAACAGCAGCTTCATGAGCGCGCTACCGACGACACCGGACACGACCCCGACCAGAGCGACGAGAACCCAGAACCGGACGGTGAGGGGCGTATCTCCGTCGCTGGTCACGTTCGGCTGGACCGTGGACCCCTGTCCGGACGGCAGCCGCTTCTTCAGCAGCGGGACGGGCCGCCGCTGCCGTTCATACGACGTCACGTCCGCTCAAGTTCCGTGGGCCCATCGGAGTTCACCCCGTCATTCTCGCCGCAGTGCCGTCGCGCACGCCAGCGATCATGCCGCGTGGCAGCATCGACGGATGGTCGACGACGCCGCGGCGAGGGGCCGCATCGAGGACAAACGAGCCCGTGTCCGCGATCGGCACGTCGCACCCCTGAACGCCTTGGTCGACGACTGGCGTGGCGTTCATCCCGCAGTGCCCTGGTTCGATCCTGATGACGGCGGCGTCCTCGCGCGGGTGTTGATCCTGATGGAGTCGCCGGCGCCCAGGACGATGCGGGTCGGGGGCACGGGGTTCTGCTCGGAGGATAACCCGGACTCCAGCAACCGCCTGCTCTCGTCGCTGCGCGACGAGCACGGTCCGGCGCGGGCGGACTGCCTGAAGTGGAACATCGTGCCCTGGGCGGTGCTCGACGACGCCGGCCGGGCCCGCACTCCCGACGCCGGTGAGCTGGCCGAGGCGGGTGCGATGCTGCAGGAGGTCCTGTCCGTCGCGACGGCTGTCGAGGTCGTGCTCACCCTCGGGCGTCCTGCGCTCGCCGGGTACATGGCGTATCTGACCGCCGCGCCCGGGCGACCCCTCCTGCCGGTGGTGTCCGCCCCGCATCCGTCGCAACGCAACACGCGCGGCCGCGACGACGCCATCCGGCGCATCGGGGTGGCGTTCGGCGCGGCGCGAGACCATCTGGCGTGACGTCCGCCCGAACGCACAGCGGCCGTACAGGCTCGTCGCATCCGATCGTCAGGGTCGGACCATACGTTCGTCCTCGTTCGCACCAGCGGACAGCCGGTGACATCGCCCCGCTCTCGACCCCCGACCGGAGCGGGTCGGCGTCAACGGACCGACGGACCTCCTGACGCGCCCAGGCCGTCAGGGGGTCCGTCGTCATCCGACCGCGTCGAGGACGCGGCCCAGGATGCGCTGGATGTGCAGGCCGCGGTGGACGTCGCACTCATGTCGCGAGCCGTCACGCGCCGACGCGAGGAACTCGTCGATCAGGGTCGTGAAGCAGTCGACCGACGACGTCGACCGGTCGGTGAGCGTCACCACGCCGTCGCGTCCGTGGACCGAGAACTCCGTCACCGTCGGGCGGGCCGGGACACGCAGCGACAGCTGTACCGCCGACGTCGCACCGGTCTCGTGTCGGAACGTGATGTGCCACAGATCGTCCGGGACGAGCCGGGCGTCGATCACCTCGACGATCTCGCCGAGTGCCGCGTCGAGAAGATCGACGACGTGCGGTCCGACGTCGAGCAGCGCCCCGCCGTCCTTGCGCCACTGCGACGACGAGTAGCGGCCGCCCAGCAGTGCGCCCGACACCCACCGGCCGAGACCGCCGCCGTACGAACCGGCCTGTGCCGCCGTGAGGAACGCACGGGTCTCGGGTGCGAAGCGACGCGTGAACGTGACGATCGACGCGACGCCTGCGGTGTCGACGGCGTCCGCGAGTTCCGCGGCCTGCTCGACCGAGCCGGCGATCGGCTTGTCGAGGATGACGTGCTTGCCCGCTCGTATGGCCTGCAGCGCGATCCCCGCCTGCGCGTCGGGCGGCACGGCGAGGCTCACGGCGTCGGTCGCGTCGAGCATGGCCTCCACGGTGTCGAACCGATCGACGGGCAGGTCGGCCGCAGCCTCCGGTCGTCGGGTCCATCCGCCGACCACCTCCACGTCAGGATGTGCGAGGAGGGCCGGGTAGTGGGTCTCGAGCGCCCAGGGGCCGGCGCCCACGACGGCGATACGCATGCGCCGAGCGTATCGCCGCGGTGGCCGCGTCCGGCATGCGTCACGACGCGTGAGGTGCTACGAATCTCGCAGGCCGACGACGGAAGCGAGAACCATGACGACGACCGTGCAGACGCCGGTCCCACCCCTAGGCGGGTTCCTGCGGTCGGATCTGCGGCCGCTGATCGGCATGGCGGTGGTCGTGGTCGCGTTGCATGTCGTCGGGTTCGCCTCGTTGGTGGCGGTGGCGTCGGGGGATCACCGGATGACCGGCGGTGCGGTGTTCGGGATCGGGCTGGGGATCACGGCGTACACGCTCGGGATGCGTCACGCGTTCGACGCGGACCACATCGCCGCCATCGACAACACCACCCGCAAGCTCGTCGTCGACGGGCGTCGGCCGCTGACGGTCGGGTTCTGGTTCTCTCTCGGCCATTCGACGATCGTGTTCGGCCTCTGCGTGCTGCTGGCAGCCGGAGTGCGCGCCCTCGCGTCGCAGGTCGACGACGAGTCGTCGACGCTGCAGTCGGTGACCGGTGTTTTCGGCACGAGCGTGTCGGGCGTGTTCCTCATCGTGATCGGCGTGCTCAATCTCGTCGTGCTGCTGCGGATCCGGCAGATCGTGCGCGACATGCGGCACGGCGCGTTCGACGAGGCGCAGCTCGACGCCCGACTGAACGAGCGCGGCGCGATCAACCGGGTCGTCGGCCGGTTCCTCGGGGTGATCCGCGCACCGTGGCAGATGTACCCCGTCGGGCTGCTGTTCGGGCTGGGGTTCGACACCGCCACCGAGGTGTCGCTGCTCGTGCTCGCCGGTACGGCCGCGGTCAGTCTGCCCTGGTACGCGATCCTCACGCTGCCGGTGCTGTTCACGGCCGGGATGTCGTTGTTCGACAGCATCGACGGCGCGGTCATGCACTACGCCTACGGTTGGGCGCACGCGCGGCCCGCCCGCCGCATCTTCTACAACGTCACCGTCACGGCGCTGTCGGTGGCGGTCGCACTGGGCATCGGCGGCATCGAGCTGATCGGCCTGCTTGCCGAGAAGTTGGGCGTCACATCGGGTCCGCTCGCCTGGATCGGTGCGATCGATCTGGAGTACGTCGGCTACATCGTCGTCGGGTTGTTCGTCGCCAGTTGGCTTCTCGCCGCCGCGATCTGGCGCTTCGGTGACATCGAACGCCGATGGACCCCCGGCGCGGGCTGACGCCGACCCCTTTCGGAAAAACCCGGCGACGATGCAACCGTCTCCGTCTAAGGTTCTGCCGCATGAGGAGCACCGGCACCATCCGCTCCTGGGACTTCGAGGAGGGCCAGGGCATCATCGACTCGTCCGACATCCCGGGCGGAGTCGTGGTGTCCGGGTGGTCGATCCGGTGCGAGGCGATCACCGTCGACTCCCCAGACGGTATGGGGATGCACGGCCTCGAGGCGGGCGAGCCCGTCGACTTCTACTGGCGGCGAGACGACGACGGCGACGGGTACGAGGTCACCGACGTGTGGCCGTGCCGGTGTGACGGTCCGGACTCTCCGTCCACGGGTGCCTTCCGGTCCGCGCTGTGGATGAGTGCCACGCGCGAGGACGGCGTCGCGATCATGCGTGAGGTCGACCCGAACGATCTGCCGCCCGTTCCACCCCGGCCTCCGCTACGGCGCTCGACGGGAGTCGTCGTCGTGTGGCGGCCGGAGGAGGGATGGGGAGTCGTCGAGGCGCCCGAGACCCCGGGTGGCGCATGGACCCACTTCAGCGAGATCCGCGGCGACGGCTACCGCTCACTGGTCCGCGACCAGCGCGTCGAGTTCGACTGGGAGCCGGCGCATCAGGACGGCTATTCGTTCCGCGCCTCCGACGTCGCCGTCGTCGATCAGGCCTGACGCTGCCGAGATCTGTCCCCACAGGCCGGTCCGATGACGTTGTGCCGTCGGAGGGTGCTGTCGGGACAGATCTCAGGCGCGGGTGACGTCCTCGGGTGCGACCCAGCCGCCGAAGACCGACTCGAGGTGGTGGGCGACGGCGATGGTGACGTGGTCGTTGCCGGGCGCGGCGGCCACCTGCACGCCGACGGGCAGACCGCGGTGGTCGAAGCCGAGGGGTACCTCGGTGACGGCCATCCCGAGCATGTTGAACATGGCTGCCCCGCCGAACAGCCATGGGCGCGCCAGGGTCCCGTGGTGCAGCGGCGCGGGGGCCGGGAGCGGCGGGTGCAGCATGACGCCGTCGCCGACGGCGCCGAACACCTCGTCCTTCAGGTCGCGCGCGAACCGGTCGAGGAGGTCACGACCGGGCTTGGGCAGCAGCTCCGGGATGCGATCGCCGATCATCGCCAATCGCAGCTGGAGGCTGTCGGCGCGGAGGACCGCCGGGGTGAGGTGGCGACCCGGTGTCTCCGACAGCGAATCGAACAGCGACATCACCGGCATGCCTGCGTGGCGCCGCAGTTCCATCAGGTAGCTCGCGATCACCCGCCGCATCGCCGTCATCGGCTGCCATCGCACGTCGGCCCCGACGTCGGCGAGGCTGCGGCCTGCGGAATCCCGCGCGTCGCGCACGGCGCGGTTCATCGGCCGCACGAACGACGAGCGCGTCGGGACCACCACCGTCAGACCGGCGAGGTCGACGGAATCGACGTCACCGCAGCGGGTCCCGTCGTCGTCGGCGAGGATCCGCAGCAGCGGCATGAGGTCGGTCGCGCGACGGGCCATGGGCCCCAACGTCTCCAGGGTGTCGAGCTCGGCGTCACCGGCGAGCGACGGCACGCTCTCGTTCGCGGGCACCAGGCCGGGGGAGGGCTTGTGCCCGAACACCCCGCAGTAGAACGACGGGATCCGGATCGACCCGCCGGTGTCGCCACCGAGTCCGAACGGGCTGCCGCCACTGCCGATCGCGGCGCCCTCGCCGCCCGACGACCCTCCCGACACCCGACGCTCGTCGTACGGATTACGGGTCCGTCCGTGGACGCTGTTGGTGCTCTCGATGCCCAGGCACAGTTCGGCGGTGTTGGTGACGCCGAGGACGATCGCCCCGGCGTCGCGTAGTCGACGCACCGCGAGTGCGTCGTCGGTCGTGACGATGCACCGACGGCTCGCGAGCCCCGCGGTGTGCGGCATCCCGACGACCGGGATCGACTCCTTGACCGTGCACGGCACCCCGGCCAACGGACCGCCGGGTGACTCGCCGGCCGCGATCCGAGCGTCGACGGCGTCGGCCTCGTCGAGAGCGGCGTCGTACCGATCGGCGACGACGGAGGTGAGTGCCGAGCCGGCGCGCAGCCGGTCGACGTGGAACCGCACCACCTGCCGCGAGGTGACCTCACCGGCACGGATCGCCGCGGCGATCTCCGTGGCCGAGGCGTCACGGATCCACACGCCGGACACCGCTGTCACCCGGTCCGGCGTGGCGTCAGCGGGCGCGACGGGCCAGACGCTCGGAGTCGGCGATGAGGACGCTCTTGCCCTCGAGTCGCAGCCATCCGCGCTGGGCGAAGTCCGCCAGTGCCTTGTTCACGGTCTCGCGGGAGGCGCCGACCAGCTGGGCGATCTCCTCCTGGGTGAGGTCGTGCGTGACGCGCAGGGCGCCCGCCTCCTGCGTGCCGAAACGCTGCGCGAGCTGCAACAGCTGCTTGGCCACGCGACCCGGGACGTCGGTGAAGATGAGATCGGCGAGGTTGTTGTTGGTGCGACGCAGGCGCCGCGCCAGGACGCGCAGCAGCTGCTCCGCGATCTCGGGGCGATCCGCGATCCACGCTCGCAGCGCGTCGCGGTCCATCGACACGGTGCGCACCTCGGTGACCGTCGTCGCCGACGACGTCCGGGGGCCGGGGTCGAAGATCGACAGCTCACCGAACATGTCCGACGGGCCCATGATCGTCAGCAGGTTCTCGCGACCGTCGGCGGAACGGCGTCCGACCTTCACCTTGCCGCTGAGGATGATGTAGAGCCGGTCACCCGGCTCGCCCTCGTTGAAGATGACGTGGCCGCGCGGGAAGTCGACGGGCTGCAGCTGCTTGGTGAGCGCGGCCACCGCACTGGGCTCGACCCCTTGGAAGATGCCGGCCCTGGCGAGTACTTCCTCCACGTACGTCCCTTTCATCGCGTTCGGCGGCGGTGTCGTCGCACGCCCGTCGCCGCGAAGTGTTGACTGTGTCACTCGCGGGCATGTGAAGTCTACGACCAAACAGCCCGGGGAGGCGGTGAACCCGACGCGGTGGGTGTGTGGCGATCAGCCCGCGCGGTGGACCGGGACCTCGACGGCGTGTCCGAACGACGACGGGACGTCGAACTCGATGGTGTCGCGGCGACCCGCGAGTTCGTCGTCGGCGGGCGTGGGCAGGGCGTCGGGGGTGGCGGCTCCGGCGAGGAACTCCTCCACCTCCTCGCGGTGCACGCTGTGCTGGTCGACCTCGTTCTCCATGCGCTCCATGGCGAGGGCGAACAGCATGAGCACCGCCGGGAAGAGCAGTACGGCCAGTCCGTGCATGGCTTGCAGTGAACACGACGCAGGTCTCGGCGGCGCAACGAAAACGGTCGCCGGAACACAAGTGTTACCTCGCGGTGCGCTCCTGAAGACCACTTCAGGAGCCCTCAGTACGCTGGTCGCCGTGAACGAGCCGGACGGTCAGATCCCTGCGCCCGCACGCGGGGGACGACCCCGGCGTCGTACCGCGGCCGATCGTGGCACCGAGACGCGCACGGGACTCGTGCGCCGGGCCCGCCGCATGGACAGGGCCCTGCAGGTCGCCTTCCCGCACGTCTACTGCGAGTTGGACTTCACGACGCCGCTCGAACTGTCGGTGGCGACCATCCTCTCCGCGCAGTGCACCGACGTGCGGGTCAACATGGTCACCCCGGCACTCTTCCAGCGGTACCCGGACGCGGCCGCGTATGCCTCCGCCGATCGCACCGAGCTGGAGGAGATGATCCGCAGCACCGGCTTCTACCGGAACAAGGCCGCGTCGATCCAGGGCCTGGCCCAGGCTCTCCTCGAACGCTTCGACGGTGAGGTGCCCGGACGCCTCGAGGATCTCGTCACGCTGCCGGGCTTTGGTCGCAAGACGGCGAACGTCGTGCTGGGCAACGCGTTCGGCGTCCCCGGTATCACCGTCGACACGCACTTCGGTCGTCTCGTCCGGCGGTGGCGGTGGACCGAGGAGACCGACCCGGTGAAGGTCGAGCACGCCGTCGGGGACCTCATCGAGCGCAAGCAGTGGACCGACCTGTCGCACCGCGTGATCTTCCACGGGCGTCGGGTGTGCCATGCGAAGAAGCCGGCGTGCGGTGTCTGCGTCCTGGCCGCCGACTGCCCGTCGTTCGGGGAGGGTCCCACCGACCCACAGGTCGCGTCGGCACTGGTGAAGGGCCCCGAGACCGAGCACCTGCTCGCCCTGGCCGGGGTGTGAGCCCCGTGTCCTCACGCTTGTCGCGGATCCCCGCGTCGGCTCGATGGTCGGCGGTCCTGCTCGTCGTGGTCGTCGCACTCATCGTCGCCATCTGGCCGCGCGGCGGCTCGGACACCGCTCTCGACGCCGGCGGGACCGCGCAGTCCGCCGGTCCGATCCCCGGCGCGACGGCGTCGATCAGCCCGGACGACCTCGACGAGGCACGGCAGCGGGCCGGGCTCGCACCCTGCCCGACGGGTACCGGACCCGCGCCGGCGTCGTCGGTGCTGCGGGGGGTCACCGTCCCCTGCCTCGGCGCACCCGGCGAGGTCGATCTCGGTGCGGCCACCGCCGGCCGGCCGATGCTGGTCAACTTCTGGGCCCCGTGGTGCCTGCCGTGTCGACGGGAACTGCCGACCATCGAGTCGTTCGCGAACCGCGCCGGCTCCGCGGTGTCCGTCCTGGCCGTGCAGGCCAAGGAGGGGTCGGAGAACCCGGTGCTGGCGCTCGCCCTGCTCACCGAGATCGGGGTGCGACTGCCCTCCGTCGTCGACTCGCAGGCGCGGGTCGCGGCCGCACTGGGCATCCCCCGCGTCTTCCCGGTGACGGTGCTGGTCCGCGCCGACGGCACGGTCGCGAAGGTCCTGCCGACGGTGTTCGAGAACGAACAGGCCGTCGCCGACGCCGTCGCCGACGACCTCGGTGTGCGCGTGTGAGCGGCCCGACGACGCCGACCGGGTCACCGGTCGGCGGGGCGGGGGACGTCCCGGGCCCCCTCGTCCCCCTGGAGACCGTTCCGTCCTGGCTGCGACCGCTCGCCGCGGATGTCGACGCCGTGACGTCCGCGGTCGAGAACCGCGGCGGTGACCGCACCCGACTGCTCGCCGCACTGAAGCCGGCCCGCAGGCCGGCGGCCGTGCTCATCGTCGTGACCGGATCCGACGGCGCGGGCGGGATGCCGCCCTCCGACGCGACGGTCCTGCTCACCCAGCGCGCGACCACGCTGCGCAACCACGCCGGCCAGGTCGCGTTCCCCGGGGGAGCCCGGGATCCCGGTGACGACTACCCGATCGGCACCGCGCTGCGGGAGGCGACCGAGGAGACCGGGCTCGTGCCCGCGGAGGTCACACCGGTCGCGCGGCTGCGGTCGTTCCCCGTCCCGCCGTCGGGGTTCGACGTCGTCCCGGTGCTCGCGTGGACCCCCACACCGACATCCGTCCGTGTCGTCGACACCGCGGAGACCACCCGGGTGATCCACGTGTCGATCGCCGACCTGCTCGACCCGGCGAACCGCTTCCAGGTGCAGCGCTCGGTCATGGGTGGGCGCGTCTACCGGGGTCCGGCGTTCGCCGTGGAGGGCATGCTCGTCTGGGGGTTCACCGGCGGACTGCTCGCCGCGCTGTTCGACGCCGCCGGATGGACCCGGCCCTGGGACCTCGACGACATCCGTGACCTCAACGACGAACTGGCGAAGGCGGGGCAGGGATGAGCGGCTCCACCTGGGTCGACATCGTCGTCGTCGTCATCGCCCTGCTCGCCGCCGGGTCCGGGTTCCGTCAGGGGGCGGTCGCGTCCGCGCTCGCGTTCGTCGGCGTCGTACTCGGTGCGGTCGCCGGGATCATGTTGGCACCCAGCATCATCGGGCACATCGACGATCGCCGGTGGCGACTGCTCGTCGGAGTGGTGCTGCTCGTCGTGCTGGTGCTGATCGGTGAGGCCGCGGGGATGGTGCTCGGTCGGGCGGCGCGCGGGGTGATCCGGTCGGTCGGTGTCCGCCGCATCGACAGCGTCATCGGGTCCGTGCTGCAGGCGGTCGCCGTCCTCGTCGCCGCGTGGCTGCTCGCCATCCCGGTGAGCAGTTCCGCGGAACCGGCCATCGCCTCGGCGGTGCGGGGATCGCAGGTCCTCGGCGGCGTCGACGACGTGGCCCCGCAATGGCTGCGGAATCTGCCCAGCGACTTCAGCGCACTTCTCGACGACTCCGGTCTCCCGCAGGTCATCGGGCCGTTCGGGCGCACCCCGATCGTCTCCGTCGACCCCCCGGACCAGGGGCTCACCACACTGCCCGTCGTCGCGTCCGTACGGCCGAGTGTCGTGAAGATCGAGGGTGTCGCGCCGAGCTGCAACCAGGCGTTGGAGGGCAGCGGTTTCGTCGTGTCCCCGGAACGGGTGATGACCAACGCGCACGTCGTCGCCGGTACACGCACCCTGCGCGTGGAGTCCGAGGACGACGGGACCCTCGACGCGACGGTCGTCCTCTTCGACCCGTCCACCGACATCGCCATCCTCGACGTCCCCGGGTTGACCGCGCCGGCACTGCAGTTCGCCGATCGTCCGGCGTCCAGCGGCGACGACGCGATCGCGCTCGGCTACCCCGAGGCCGGCCCGTTCACCGCGAGCCCGGAGCGGGTGCGGGAGGTCGTCGACCTCTCCGGGCCCGACATCTACCGCGAGAGCCAGGTGCGTCGTGAGGTCTACACCGTCCGCGGCTCCATCCGGCAGGGCAACTCCGGCGGACCGCTGATCGACACCGGCGGGAAGGTGCTCGGCGTCGTGTTCGGTGCGGCGGAGGACACCACCAGCGAGACCGGGTTCGTGCTGACCGCGAAGCAGGTCTCCGACGACCTCGCGCGCTCGGAGGACCTCACCGCACCGGTCGACACGGAGTCCTGCGTCCACTCCTGACGACCGCGGTCAGCGGTCGACGGACGCGAGGTGATCGACCAGCAGCTCCGAGCAGCCCGTCGGGTTCTCCTGGTGGGCGTAGTGCGCGGCGTCGGGGACCTCGACGTAGCTGAGTCGGGACGCGTAGTACCGCGCCGTCGCGACGGCGTCCGCCCCGATGTAGTGGTCCTCCTGACCGCGCAGCGCCAGCACCGGGATGCCGAGCCGCCGGTTCATCAGGTGCATGAAGGTCACCCCGTCGCGGCGGAACTGCGAGCGGAACGCCCACCGTCGGTACTCGAGGCTGCAGTGCGCCGCACCGGGGATCTGGATCGCGGACCGGTTGCGCCGCACCACGTCGACGAACTCCGGCGTGCGCTGCCACGCGCTCGTCGAGCGTTCGGTGAACATGCGTGCGATGAACGCGCCGTCGTCCCGGGTGAGCGTCTTCTCGGCTCGACGGGGCAACTGGTTGCCGAGGAAGTCGACGAGGAACGCGCTGCGCTGCGCGCTGTCCCGGAGCACGGCGCGACGCAGTGCCCGCGGGTGCGGTGAGGACAGCGTGGCGATGGAGTCGACCGCACGGGGGTGCAGCGTGGCGGTCGCCCAGCAGACCAGTCCGCCGTCGGCGTGTCCGACGAGGGATGCGCGGGTGTGGCCGAGGGCGCGGATCAGGGCGTTGGTGTCGCCGGCGAGTGTCCAGCCGTCGTACCCGCGCGGCGGCTTGTCGGAGTCGCCGTAGCCGCGCAGGTCGACGGCGACGGCTCGGTAGCCGGCGGCGTCGAGTGCGGCGAGCTGGTGGCGCCAGCTCCACCAGAACTCGCCGAAGCCGTGCAGGAGGAGGACCAGCGGGCGGTCGAGTCGCGACGGACCGCATTCGACGGCGTGGAAACGGATGCCGTTCGCCCGGACGTCGAGGTCGATCCACGGACCCTCGATCCGCACGCTGGACGGGTCGGGAGCGGGCATGTCGTCGGGTGGAGCGCAGGTGTCGCGGTCAGCGACGCGGGGCGACGCCCGTCCCGCCGGGCAGATCTGCCGGGGCGCCCTTGCCGGCGCCGGGGACCACCGACGGGACGGCCTTCACCGTCTCGATCGTCTTCTTCGGTCCACGGACCCGCTTGAAGAAGACCCAGCCGACGATCGCGGCGATCACGGTGATCACGACGAGGATGCCGAACACGATGGCGAACGCGGCCCACCGCGGGAGCCACACGTCGAGCAGCTCGGCCAG
The DNA here is from genome assembly GCF_054332755.1 of Williamsia sp. SKLECPSW1. Lineage (NCBI taxonomy): Bacteria > Bacillati > Actinomycetota > Actinomycetes > Mycobacteriales > Nocardiaceae > Williamsia > Williamsia sp. SKLECPSW1. The sequence continues at coordinate 2,160,921 of NZ_JBTGLI010000001.1, forward strand.
GAAGAAGAACAGGAAGAAGCTCGAGTACAGGGCGATGACCGCGGCGACGATGAACAGCGCGGCACCGATGGCGGCCTTCTTCGCCTCCCCGACGATCTCGGCCTTCGCGAGCTCCACCTCGGCGCGGACCAGCGTCGACATGTGTGACGTCGCGTCCTTGACCAGGCCGCCGATCGACTGCGTCGCGGGATCGTGCGGATCGCTCAGCGGGATGGAGGACACGGCTCGATCGCCGGCATGGGGTGCGCGGTCGTCCAGGCTCACGGGGATCCCTTCATCGGTGTCGTCCGTCGGCGGGGTCGTACCGCCGGGCAGTGCTCATCGTGCCATGTCCGCCCCGGGCAGTTCGTGGTCGCCAGGGGTCACGATGACGAGGACGGCCTCGGCGGGGTCGTCACCGGCGCGGTAGCGGTGCGTGGTGTCGCTCGGGAACGAGGCCGATTCGCCGACGCCGACGGTCGTCGGGGAATCGACCGGACCGACGGTCACGGTGCCGGCGACCACGGTGATGTGTTCGGTCACCCCGGGCCCGTGCGCCGGCGAGGCGTGGTCGGCGCCGGCGGCGAACTCCAGCCGGAAGACCTCGACGGTGCGCCCGTGGTGATGCCGCACGTCGAGGGTCACCGACGTCATCCCGCCGCTGCGCGTCCGCGGATGTCGGCCGGGCGGCGCGGGGTCGTCGCCGACGAGGGCGGTCATCGGGACCGCCATCGGGCCGCACAGTGCGTAGAGGGTCTCGATCGTCGGGTTGCGTCGGCCGGACTCGATCTCGGAGAGCGACCCCTTGCCGATCCCCGCCCGGCGCGCCAGTTCGGACAGGCTGAGGCCACGTCGGACGCGCAGGTCTCGGACCCGCCGCCCCACGTCGGCCGCCGACGCCGGACTCCCGCTCACCCGGACCACCCTGTCACAGTCGTTCTGTTGACGGAACGTTCTGTTTGCGGAACGGTGTGGGGTGTGACAGGGAGTACGGGCGTACGTCGCGACCAGGCCGGGCTGGTCGCGGCGGGTGTGGTGTGCGCGTTGGTCGGGTTCTCGAGTTCGTTCGCCGTGGTCCTCACCGGTCTGCGTGCGGTCGGTGCCTCGCCCGCACAGGCGGCCTCGGGTCTCGTCGCCGCATGTGTCCTACAGGGACTGGTGATGATCGGCATGGGTCTGCGCCACCGGATCCCGCTGACGTTCGCCTGGTCGACACCCGGCGCGGCGGTCCTCGCGGGCGCTGGGGGAGCGGTCGGCGGGTGGCCGGCTGCCGTCGGGGCGTTCCTGGTGTCCGGGGTGTTGCTGGCCGCGACGGGATTCGTGCCCGCTCTCGCCGCACTCGTCCGCGCGATCCCGACCCGGATCGCCCAGGCGATGCTCGCCGGTGTCCTGGTACCGCTGTGTCTCGCGCCGGTCCGGGCGCTCGCGGACCACCCCCTGGCCGTGGCGCCCGTCCTGGCCGTGTGGCTCGTGCTGATGCGGTTCGCACCGCGGTGGGCGGTCCCGACGGCGTTCCTCGCCGCCGCGGTGGTGATCGGCGTGCAGATCGCGCGCACCGGTACCGCCGTCGACGCGGATGCCCTCGTCCCCCGCCTGGAGTGGGTGGCGCCGCACTTCTCGCTCGCCGCGATCACCGGCATCGCGCTGCCGCTGTTCGTCGCGACCATGGCGGCGCAGAACATCCCGGGTGTCGCGATCATGCGCGCGTTCGGCTACCAGGTGCCGTGGCGACCGGCGATGGGCGTGACCGGCGGGGCGACGGTGATCGGAGCGACCGTCGGGGTGCACGCGCTGAACCTCGCCGCCATCTCCGCGGCGCTCGCGGCCGGTCCGGACGTGCACCCGGACCGGTCGCGTCGCTGGGTCGCGTCGGTCAGTGCCGGCGGCGTCTACCTCGTCCTCGGGGTGGCGTCCGCCGCGGCGGCGACGCTGGTCGCCCTCGCGCCGGACGGTGTCGTGCAGGCCGTTGCCGGTGTCGCCCTGCTCGGGACGCTCGGTGCCGCACTCACGGCCGCGATCGGTCCCGGCGGCGACACCGGCGCCGCCCGCCCGCACGAGACGACCGCGGCGGTGGCCACGGTCCTCACCGCCGCGTCAGGCGCGACGTTCCTCGGCGTCGGCGCCGCGTTCTGGGCTCTGGTCGTCGGGATCGGCATCCTGCTGGTCCTGCGCCGACGCCGCACGGACACGCCCACGACGGACGAGGGCCGCCGCACCGAGCAGTGATGCCGCCATCGACGAGATCAGCACCGCTGCCTTCGCCGCGTCGGCCTCACCGGGCGGGAGTGCCAGTTCGGAGATCAGGAGGCTCACCGTGAAGCCGATGCCGCCGAGGACGGACACCGCCAACATGTCCCGCAGCGACAGGCCGTCGGGCCGCGCCACCCAGCGCATCCGGATGGCGACGAACGAGATACCGAAGATGCCGAGGGTCTTGCCGACGACCAGACCGACCATGATCCCGATCGCGATGCGATCGCCCGCGAGGTCGCCGAGGGCGGATGCGGTGAGGGGGACGCCCGCGGCGAACAGGGCGAAGAGGGGGACGCAGACGGCAGCCGAGAACGGTTGCACCCGGTGTTCGAGTCGCTCACCGGGGGCGGCGTGCTCGTCGGGATCGCGACGCACGCGGGTGAGCAGCCCCAGCGCGACGCCCGCGATGGTCGCGTGGATGCCGGCCTCGTACACCGCGATCCACGCGGCGATTGCCAGCGGGACGTAGAGCAGTGGTGTGGTGATGCGGGACCGCTGTGCGAATGCGTAGGCGGCGCAGACGATCACGGCGATGCCGAGGGCGACCCAGTTGATCGAGTCGGTGAACACCGCGGCGATGATGACGATCGCGATCAGGTCGTCCACGACGGCCAGCGCGAGCAGGAACACCCGTGCACTCGAGGGGATCCGCGACCCGACGAGGGCCAGCACACCGAGCGCGAAAGCGATGTCGGTGGCGGCCGGGATCGCCCACGCGCGGTCGGCGCCCGGGGCCCCGTGCGCGATCGCGAGGAAGATCCCGATGGGAACGATGACCCCGCCGGCCGCCGCGAGCACCGGGAGCGCGGCCTGACGTGCGCTCGACAGCTCGCCCACCACGATCTCACGCTTGAGCTCGAGCCCGGCGACGAAGAAGAAGACGGCCAGCACCGCCTCCTGCGCCCAGTGTCCGACGGTGAGGTCGAGACCGATCGCCTCGATGCCGATGTGGGCGTCGCGTAGGTCCACATACGCCTGTGACCACGGCGAGTTGGCCCACAACAGTGCCGCCGCGGCGGCGATGAGGAGCACCACACCGCCGAACGTCTCGGTGCGGAGATACCGGGCGAACTCGCCGGGGCCTGGCGGCGACAGGCGTGAGAGAGCGGTGGGGAGTGTCATGGAGGTCTTCCGGGGTCGACGGCATGGACGCCGACCAGACTTCCCGGCACACCGGGACCCATCTTAACGTCGTCTGTACGCGTGCGCTGACTCCCCGGCGGCCGCCGGATCAGCCGTTGCGGCGGCGGATGTTCTCGAACACCGTCGGGTCGACGAGTGTCGAGGTGTCCCCGAGTTCACGTCCCTCCGCGACGTCCTTCAGCAGGCGCCGCATGATCTTCCCGCTGCGGGTCTTCGGCAGTTCGGGTACGACGATGATCTCGCGTGGCTTCGCGATCGGCGAGATGTCCTTCGACACATGTGCTTTGAGCTCGTCGATCAGTTCGTCGCCACGGTCGGCGACGCCGCTGCGCAGGATGACGAACGCGACGATGCCCTGACCGGTGGTGTCGTCGGCGGCGCCGATGACGGCGGCCTCGGCGACACCGGAGTGTCCGACGAGGGCGGACTCGACCTCCGAGGTCGAGATGCGGTGTCCGGACACGTTCATGACGTCGTCGATACGTCCGAGCACCCACAGGGCGCCGTCGTCGTCGTAGCGGGCGCCGTCGCCCGCGAAGTACCAGCCCTGGTCGGCGAAACGCGACCAGTAGGTCTCGCGGAAGCGGTCGTCGTCACCCCACACCCCGCGCAGCATCGACGGCCACGGCTTGTCGAGGACGAGGTAGCCCTGCTCGCCGGGCGCCACCGGGTTGGCGTCGTCGTCGACGATCTTCGCGCTGATGCCGGGCAACGGACGCATGGCCGAACCGGGCTTGGTGTGGGTGACCCCGGGCAGCGGCGAGATCATCATCGCGCCGGTCTCGGTCTGCCACCAGGTGTCGACGATGGGGCAGCGGTCGGCACCGATGACGCTGCGGTACCAGCGCCACGCCTCGGGGTTGATGGGTTCGCCGACGCTGCCGAGCAGGCGCAGCGACGTCAGGTCGTGCGCGTCGGGGATCTCCCGACCCCACTTCATGAACGTGCGGATCAGGGTGGGGGCGATGTAGTACGTCGTCACCTTGTACTTCTCGATGATCTCGAAGTGCCGGTGCTCGTTCGGGGAGTTCGGCGTGCCCTCGTAGACGACCTCGGTCGCGCCGTTCGACAGCGGGCCGTACACGAGGTAGCTGTGCCCGGTCACCCAGCCGATGTCCGCACCGCACCAGAAGACGTCGGTCTCCGGCTTGTGGTCGAACACGTTCGCGAACGTGTAGGCGATCTGGGTGAGGTAGCCACCGGAGGTGTGCAGGATGCCCTTCGGCTTGCCCGTGGTGCCCGAGGTGTACAGCAGGAAGAGCGGGTGCTCGGCGTCGAATGCGGTGTAGGCGTGGGTGTCCGAGGCCTGCCCGACGGTCTCGTGCCACCACAGGTCGCGTCCGTCGACCCAGGTCAGGTCGGGGTCGTGGTCGGTGCGCTTGACCACCAGCACGTGCTCCACCGACGGTGCGGCGTCGTCGCCGGTGCCCAGCGCCTCGTCGACCGCGGACTTCAACGGTGCCGGCTTGCCACGACGGAACTGGCCGTCGGTGGTGATGACGAGCTTGGCCTGCGCATCGTCGACGCGTGAGCGCAGTGCGGCCGCGGAGAAGCCGGCGAAGACCACCGAGTGGGGCAGTCCGAGGCGCGCGCACGCCAGGATCGCCACGATCGCCTCGGGCACCATCGGCATGTAGATCGCGACGCGGTCGCCGGCCTGCAGACCGAGCTCGGTGAGGAAATTGGCGGCCTTGCTGACCTCGGCGAGGAGGTCGGAGTACGTCAGGTCCCGGGTGTCACCCGGCTCGCCGACCCAGTGGATCGCGACGCGGTCGCCGTTGCCGGCCTCGACGTGACGGTCCAGGCAGTTGGCGGCGACGTTGAGCTTCCCGCCGACGAACCACTTCGCGAACGGTGCGTCCGACCAGTCCAGCGTGTCCGTGAAGTCGGTGTCCCACCGCAGTGTTCGAGCCTGCGCGGCCCAGAACGCCAGTCGGTCGGCCTCGGCCTGGTCGTACAGGTCGGCGGTGGCGACCGCCGCGGCGGCGAACTCCGCCGGGGGCGGATAGGCCTTCGGCTGCTCGGCGATCGCCGATTCCGATCCGGACTGGCCTGTGGCGCTGGACATGGTGGGATGTCACCTCTCGATCGTCGCGGACGAGCGGCCGGCTCCGGTGGGACCGGCTCTGCCGTGATCGTGAGCGTAGTCACGTTGGGATCGCGTTGCAGACACCCTGGCGACGACGAGATGTCGGAATGGTCCGGTTGTCGAGGATCGGCGTAGATGCGTACGCCACGTAATTTCCCACTCATCGAGACGGCTGTGATCCGTCTGGGTATCGTCTGCCGAGTCCATGACCGCCGTGCGTCCACCAGGTGCACGGAACATGGCCTCCTTATTCGGCGACCGGGACCCGGTCGCCGTCGAGCGTTCCGAGAAGAGAGACAGACACGGTGAGATTCAGAAGGGTGGCGGCCCTCGCCGGCGCAGTGGTCATCGGGGCGGGCGTTCTCGCCGCCTGTGGTGGCTCCAGCTCCGACAGCGCGATGGTGACCGTGAACGGCAGCGAGCCCGAGGTCGGGCTCGTCACCACCAACACCAACGAGAACGGCGGTGGTCGCATCGTCGACCGGCTGTTCACCGGGCTCTACTACTACGACGCCGACGGCAACCCGCAGCCCGGCATGGTCGACTCGCTGAAGACGACGGACAACCAGAACTACACGATCACCATCAAGAAGGGCTGGAAGTTCACCGACGGCACCGAGGTGAAGGCCCACAACTTCGTCGACGCCTGGAACTTCGGCGCGTACACACCGAACGCGCAACGGCAGCAGAGCTTCTTCGCCCCGATCCAGGGCTACGACGCGGTCGCCGCCGAGAAGCCCACCGCGAAGACCATGTCCGGCCTGAAGGTCGTCGACGACTACACCTTCACGGTGGCGCTGAAGTACCCGGCGATCGACTTCAAGCTCGGCCTCGGGTTCACACCCTTCAAGCCCCTGCCCGACGTCGCCTTCAAGGACATCAAGGCGTTCGGTGAGAAGCCGATCGGCAACGGCCCGTACAAGTTGCAGAGCTGGCAGCACAACGTGCAGGCGACCCTCGTCCCGAACGAGGACTACCCGGGGACGAACAAGGCCAAGAACAAGGGCCTGATCTTCAAGTTCTACCTCGACTTCGACTCGGCCTACAGCGATCTGCAGTCGGGGAACCTGGACTTCCTGGACACCATCCCGGTGAGTGCACTGCGCACCTACAAGCGGGATCTCGGTGACCGCGCGATCACCAAGCCGACCGCGCAGAACCAGACCGTCGACATCCCGTACACGCTGCCGCACTTCTCCGGTCAGGAGGGCGTCCTGCGACGTCAGGCGATCTCGCTGGCGATCAACCGCAAGCAGATCACCGACAACATCTTCGCCGGATCACGCAACCCCGCACGGGACTTCACCGCGCGGACGTTGCCGGGGTACAACCCCGACCTGCCGAACTCGTCGAACCTCGACTACAACCCGACGAAGGCCGTCCAGCTGTGGAACGAAGCCAACGCCATCTCCCCGTGGAGCGGCACGTTCGTGATCGCGTCGAACTACGACGGCGGGCACAAGGAGTGGATCGAGGCCACGGTCAACAGCATCAAGAACGTGCTGAAGATCGATGCGCAGCCGCAAGCGATCGCGACCTTCTCGCAGCTGCGTCAGCAGGTCAACGCGCGGACGATCAAGTCCGCGTTCCGTGCCGGATGGCAGGGTGACTACCCGTCGATGCTGGAGTTCCTGGAGCCGATCTACGCGACCGGTGCCGGATCGAACGACGTCGACTACTCCAACCCCGCGTTCGACGCGAAGCTGCGCGAGGCGGAGGCGGCCCCGACCGATCAGCAGTCCTACCAGCTGACCGGACAGGCACAGTCGATCCTGCTCAACGATCTACCGACCATCCCGATGTGGGACTACGTCGCCAACGCCGGCGAGGGTGTCGGGGTCAACGCCCCGTTGACCTGGTCCGGTCTGGCCGACTTCGAGAACATCACCAAGAGCTGACAACGCATCCGGCGTCCTCCGGTCTGCGGTGTGGTCGGGCCTCTCCTGGCCCCACCACCCCCGACCGGAGGACGCAGGTGTGTGCGAAGGAAGTGACCCACCATGCTCTGGTACACCGCCCGGCGGATCCTGCAGCTGATCCCCGTCTTCTTCGGCGCGACGCTGCTGCTCTACTTCATGGTCTACAAGCTGCCGGGTGACCCGACGGCCGCGCTCGGAGGCGGGCGACCCCTGACGCCCGCGGTCCGCGAGCAGATCCGGGAGCAGTACCACCTCAACGACGGCTTCTTCCAGCAGTACTGGATCTACCTCAAGGGCATCTTCACGTTCGACTTCGGTCAGTCCTTCTCGGGCCGGCCGGTCATCGACGTGATGCGTCAGACCTTCCCGACGACCATCAAGCTCGCGGTGATGGCACTCATCATCGAGGCCGTGCTCGGCATCGTCATCGGTGTCATCGCGGGACTGCGTCGCGGCGGCTGGTTCGACTCGACGGTGCTGGTGGCGAGCCTCATCGTCATCGCCATCCCGATCTTCGTGCTGGGCTTCCTCGCGCAGTTCGTCATCGGCGTGAAATGGGGTCTGGCGCCGGTGACCGTCGGCGGCAACACCTCGATCAAGAACCTGATGTTGCCCGCCTTCGTGTTGGCCCTGGTGTCGATCGCGTACATCCTGCGATTGACCCGCAACTCCGTCGCCGAGGTGGCCGGGGCCGACCACGTGCGCACCGCCACCGCCAAGGGTCTGGGGCGCCCGCGGGTGGTGACGGTGCACATCCTGCGCAACTCGTTGATCCCCGTGGTGACCTTCCTCGGTGCCGACCTCGGCGCGCTGATGGCCGGCGCCGTGGTCACCGAGGGGATCTTCAACATCAACGGGATCGGCCAGACCGTCTTCCGCAGCGTGCAGATCGGCGAGGCGCCGACGGTGGTCTCCATCGTCACGGTGCTGGTGCTCATCTATCTCATCGCCAACCTGGTGGTGGACCTCCTGTACGCCCTCATCGATCCGAGGATCCGTTATGCCTGACCGTGATCCGGACGCCGCGCAGACGGGCGTCCCCGCCACCCACCCACACCAGGACCGGTTCGTCGCCGGTGCGTCGGAGGCCGAGGTCCTGGCCGTCGACGTGGTCGTCGAGAGCGGCTCGTCGGCGGGGTTCTGGAAGGGCGCGTGGATCAACCTGCGCCGCCGCCCGCTGTTCATCGTCTCGGCCCTGATGATCGTGTTGGTCATCGTCGTGAGCCTGTTCCCGGGCCTGTTCGCACATCAGGACCCGCACCTGTGTCTCGGGTCGTTGAGCCTGCAGAAGCCCTCGGGCGCGCATTGGTTCGGCACCGACCTGCAGGGCTGTGACATCTACGCGCGCACCATCTACGGCGCCCGCGCGTCCGTGGTGGTCGGCGTGGTCACCACCCTGATCGTCTTCGTGATCGGGACGGTGTTCGGTGTGCTGGCCGGGTTCTTCGGCGGCTGGCTCGACGTGATCATCTCGCGGGTCACCGACGTCTTCTTCGCGCTGCCGCTGATCCTCGCGGCGATCGTCATCATGCAGATGTTCGCCAACCGCAGCGTGTGGACGGTCGTGACGATCCTGGCCGTGTTCGGGTGGCCGCAGGTCGCGCGCATCGCGCGCGGCGCGACGATCTCCATCCGCAACGAGGAGTTCATCACCGCGTCGAAGGCGTTGGGCGCCTCCCGCGCTCGGATCATCGTGTCCCACGTGATCCCGAACGCCCTCGGCCCGATCATCGTCATCTGCACGATCAGCCTGGGCGTGTTCATCGTGACCGAGGCGACCCTGTCGTACCTCGGCATCGGTCTGCCGGCGACCAGCGTCTCGTGGGGCATCGACATCGCGGCCGGTCAGAACCTGCTGCGGTCGGGCAACCCGATCCTGCTGTATCCCGCTGTGGCGCTGGCCCTCACGGTGCTGGCGTTCATCATGATGGGTGACGCCCTGCGCGACGCCCTCGACCCGAAGGCGCGTACCCGATGACCGAGCAGACACCGGCAGCCGGCGGCGTCGAGCCGATCCTCGCCGTCCGCGACCTCGCCGTCTCCTTCGGCACGAACGAGGCCGTGTCCGGCGTCGACCTCACCGTCTACCCGGGGCAGACCGTCGCGATCGTCGGCGAGTCGGGCTCGGGGAAGACGACCACCGCGAACGCCGTGCTCAACCTGTTGCCCGGGACCGGCACGGTGACCCGTGGCAGCATCCTGTTCGACGGGACCGAGCTGACGACGGCGTCCAAGCGGGAGGTCGACGCACTGCGGGGCAAGGACATCGGCCTCGTCCCGCAGGATCCGATGAGCAACCTCAACCCGCTGTGGCGCATCGGCTTCCAGGTCCGTGAGGCACTCGAGGCGAACAACGTCGCGAAGGGGTCGGCGGCGAAGAAGCGCGCGGCCGAACTGTTGTCCGAGGCGGGTATGCGCGACGCCGAGAAGCGCATGAACCAGTTCCCGCACGAGTTCTCCGGCGGTATGCGCCAGCGCGCGCTCATCGCGATCGGACTCTCGTGTCGGCCGAAGCTGTTGGTGGCCGACGAGCCGACCTCCGCGCTGGACGTGACGGTGCAGCGTCAGATCCTCGACCACCTCGACGGGTTGACGCGGGATCTGGGCACGGCCGTGCTGTTGATCACCCACGACCTCGGTCTCGCCGCGGAGCGCGCGTCGCACCTCATCGTGATGTACCGCGGCCGCGTCGTGGAGAGCGGGCCTGCGCTGGACATCCTGCGGGATCCGCAGCACGAGTACACGAAACGTCTCATCGCCTCGGCGCCGTCGCTCGCGTCGAGTCGTCGGTCGATCCGCGAGGCCCGGGCGAGCGTCGTGGAGAAGGCCGCCGAGTCGGCCGGGCAGTCGGCGCCCGCCGACGCCGGCGGTGACGTCGTGGTGGCGTCCGGACTCACCAAGGAGTTCTCCATCCGCGGGAGCGCCCCCTGGCGGTCGTCGTCGCTGCTGGCTGTCGACGACGTGTCGTTCTCGATCCGCCGAGGCACCACCACGGCGATCGTCGGCGAGTCCGGCTCCGGGAAATCGACTGTCGCGCAGATGGTCCTGGGTCTCCTCGAGCCGACCCGGGGCACCGTGGAGTTCGACGGTCGCGATGTCCGGTCGTACACCCGTGGGGAGTCCGCATCGTTCCGGCGTCGGGTCCAGCCGATCTTCCAGAACCCCTACGGCTCCATCGACCCGCTGTTCTCCATCTACCGCGTGATCGAGGAACCCTTGCGGATCCACAAGATCGGGTCGGGCAAGGAGCGTGAGGAGCGGGTGCGGGATCTGCTCGACAAGGTCGCGCTGCCGGCGTCGGTGATGAAGCGGTTCCCCAACGAACTGTCCGGCGGGCAGCGTCAACGTGTCGCGATCGCGCGTGCGCTCGCCCTCGACCCCGAACTCGTCGTCTGCGACGAGGCCGTGTCCGCGTTGGACGTGTTGGTGCAGGCGCAGATCCTGGAGCTGCTGAACCAGCTGCAGGCCGAGCTGGGTCTGACCTATCTGTTCATCACGCACGATCTCGCCGTGGTGCGTCAGATCGCCGACGACGTGGTCGTGATGGAGCAGGGCAAGGTCGTCGAGCACAACACCACCGACGCCGTCTTCGACTCCCCGCAGAAGGAGTACACCCGCACCCTGCTCGACGCCATCCCGGGTGCCGCGCTGCTGCAGTGACCGGTGCGGCGGCGGCGGAACGGCACCTCACTAGGGTTGGGTCCGTGAGTGCCCCGAATGCGGATCCCCTGGCGCCGCTCGTCGACCTGCCGGGGGTCGCGGCCGCGTCCGACGCCGCGCGGGACGCCCTGGCCGCCGTCCATCGTCACCCGGTGAACCTCCGGGGGTGGCCGGACAGTTCGGTCGAGGCGTCCTGGCGGGCGGCCCAGTCGTCGGCGGCGATCGACGGCTCGACGGTGTCGCTGCGGCGGGAGGACGAGGTCGCCGATCCGGCGCTGGCCGGTGCGCTGCGCGTCGCGCTGGCGCTCACCGGCGACTCGTTGGAGTCGTTGACCGCAGTGTGGACGCGCGCCCCGTTGCAGGCGCTGGCCCGGCTGCACCTGCTGGCGGCGGCCGACCTCGTCGACGACCCCGACGAACTCGGTCGGCCCCGCGTCGACACCGACGTGTCCCAGCGGCTGGACCTGCTGGCCGGCCTCGTGACCGGCGGGACGACCGCGCCCGCGCCGGTGCTGACCGCGGTCGTGCACGGTGAGCTTCTGGCGATGGAACCGTTCGGCGTCGCCAACGGTGTCGTCGCGCGGGCCGCGTCCCGGCTCGCCTGCGCCGCGGCGGGCCTCGACCCGCACTGTCTCGGAGTGCCGGAGGTGACGTGGCTCAGACGTGCCGACGCCTACCGTGCCGCGGTCGCCGGATTCGCCTCCGGGACGGCCGATGGTCTCACGTCCTGGTTGCTCCTGCACGCCGAGGCGCTGGAAAGCGGTGCGGGAGAGGCGCGGTCGATCGCCGACGCCCGGCGCTGACCGGCGGCGTCGCGGAAAATACCCCGGAACACATTGCAGGCCCTGCGATCTGGACAGATCGCAGGGCCTGCGAGCACGGATCCGAGTTACCAAGCGTGCTGGGTGGGTTGCGTGGGTGGCCTCGGCGAACTGGTCGGGGCGAATCGCTCACGATGCCCACCCAAGGGTTGATCGTGACGAGTCCGCCTGCCGAGAAGTCGCAGGCCCGCAACACTTCTGCCTGTCGCGGCGCGCTCCGCGTGGGTGCTCGGTATCCGTGCTGGGAGGCCCCTGCCCGGGGGTCCGCTCCTTCTCTTCCGGAGTGGACGTTGCCGTCGGTGCCTGCCGTGCCCCCAGTTCTACACCGTGATGGCGGTCACATCAAGAGTCGGACGGGTGGCGATTCGGTCTCGTCAGTGTGACCGGCCGCGGTGCACCGCCGCGTAGGTCACGGCGCCCGCCACGGCTGCGCCCAGTCCCAGCGCGACAGCCCCGCCGGCCGTCGACGGACGGGACGGGCGTGGGAAGCGGTCGCGGATCGAGACGGGGCGACTGAAGGTCACCACCGGCCAGCCGCGCCCGGAGGCGGCGCGGCGCAGAGCCCGGTCGGGGTTGACCGCCGTCGGGTGGCCGACGGCGTCGAGCATGGGCAGGTCGGTGACGGAGTCGGAGTAGGCGAAGCACTGGGTGAGGTCGTAGCCGGCGCGTTCGGCCAGTTCCCGCATCGCGGTCACCTTGGCGTCGCCGTAGCAGTAGAAGTCCATCTCGCCCGTGTACCGACCGTCGGCCACGAGCATGCGGCTCGCCAGCACCGTCGAGACGCCCAGCATCTCGCCGATCGGCTCGACCATCTCGACACCGGAGGCGGACACGATGACGACGTCGTGTCCCCGTGCCCGGTGGCCGGCGATCAGCTCGGCCGCCTCCGCGTAGACGAGCGGCTCGACGATGTCGTGCAGGGTCTCCGCGACGATGCTGCGGACCTGGGCGACATCCCACCCCGTGCACATCTGGGTGACATGCCGCCGCATCCGGTCGACCTGATCGTGATCGGCGGCGGTCAACAAGAACAAGAACTGCGCGTAGCTGGACTTCAACACCGCGCGTCGATTGATCAATCCCTCGTCGAAGAATGGTCGCGAGAATGCCAGAGTGCTCGATTTCGCGATGATGGTCTTGTCGAGATCGAAGAATGCCGCGATCGGTGTCGTCGACGGCGGTACAGCTGATGTACCGGGGCCGATCGACGCCGCATTCACGCGCTCAGGGTACGACGCCGCGGCACCCTCGGCAGGCCGGTCCGGGCATCCGTCGCGCCGGAAGGTCCCAGGTAGATAAGCAAACCTACGGAACGGTAGGTCGCGGGGAAGACTTGCGCAGGTCAGGCCGCATAAACTACTCGCCGGTAACCCGATGCTCGGGGTTGCAATCATCGGGGTGGTGGTGTGTATAGTCAGAGTCACCCGGTTCATCCGGGGCTTTCAGCCCGACCCCCCGGGGCTGAAACGCGACGACCCTGGCCTCCTCCCCCCCTGGCCGGGGTCGTCCTCTATTCTGGGCCCTTTTCATCGCCGTGGATTGCGATGACGTCGACATTCTCGGGCCCTGTCCACAACTTCGCACGAATGCACAGAATCGCGGTCCGGCGTTGTGCGCTGCGCGATGTGTGCATGTCCCGCGGACGATCATCGCCGCATGACGAACTCATCCCGAGCCGACGATCTCCTCGTGGCGATGGTCGGCGACGACCTCCTCGACGACGTCACGCGGTGTGCTGCGGCGGCGGGCTACCGGGTCGTCGCGGCAGCACCGGACGGCGGCAGACGCGCATGGGCGGACGCCGCGGCGGTTGTCCTCGACGCGACGGCCGCGCGGTCGGTCGCCGACGCCGGCTGGCCGCACCGCCCGGGCGTCCTGGTGGTCGGTACCGGGTCGGTCGAGGCCGATCTGTGGCGTGCCGCCGTACGGCTCGGCGCCGAGGACGCCCACGTGCTGCCCGCCGACGACCACGCGGTGGTGGGCGCGCTGAGTCGTCTGCGGACGCCGCGCCGGGGCGCCGGACTGGGGGTCGCGGTGCTGGCCGGCCACGGCGGTGCCGGTGCCAGCGTCCTCGCGTCGGCGGTGGCGACACGTGCCGCGCAGGACCTCGTGGGCGAGACGCTCCTGCTCGATCTGGACGATGCCGGCGGAGGCATCGACCTGATCCTGGGGACGGAGGGATCCGCGGGTCTGCGGTGGTCCGACCTCACCGTCGACAGCGGGCAGGTGGTCGCCGAGAGTCTGCACGCCGCACTCCCGCGGAGCGCCGCCGGCGTGACCGTCCTCGGTCCCCGCCGGGGCCACGGCCACACCGTCGGCGCCGACGCGGCCCGGGCGGTGCTCGAGGCCGCACGGGGTGCCGGGGGGACCGTCGTCGCGGACCTGTCGCGCCGTGTCGACGACGTCGCCCTGGCCGTGGTCGAGGTCGTCGACCTCCTCGTCGTCGTCACCACCGCGACGGTGCGAGGATGCGCCGCCACCTGCGAGATCGCCCGCCGGTGGGGTTCTGTCACCGACCGCGCCGGGCTGGTGGTCCGCGGTCCCGCTCCCGGCGGCCTGACCGCGACCGCGGTCGCCGCGACGGTCGACGTCGATCTCCTGGCCACCGTCCGACCGGATCCGCGGGTGGTCGCCGGGCTCGAGTCCGGGCGTCTCCCGCTCGGCCGGCGCTCCTCGCTGGGTCGCGCTGCCGACGCCGTGCTCGACCATGTCCTCGACGTGGCGGCGGTGCCGGCGTGAGCGAGGATCCACAGGCGCGTCGCGAGTTGCTGACACGCGTCCGGGAACGTCTGGCCGGGGAGTCGGCCGAGCCGACACCGCAGGTGATGGCCGAGGCGATCCGGGCGGAGTCGCGGGGCGTCCTCGGTGACACCGATCTGCTGGAGGCGCTGCGATTCCTGCAGACCGAACTGGTCGGGGCCGGTCTGCTGGAGGAGGTCCTCAACGACCCGGACGTGGCCGACGTACTGGTGGTGGGCCCGCGCCAGGTCTGGGTGGACCGCGGCGCCGGGCTGAGACTGACCGACATCGTCTTCGACGACGACACCGCTGTGCGTCGTCTCGCGGTCCGACTCGCCGCGAGCGCGGGTCGTCGACTCGACGACGCCGCTCCCTGGGTGGACGGGCAGCTCCGCAATGTCGGTCGGCGCGGGTACAGCGTGCGGTTGCACGCGGTGATCCCACCGATCGCCGTCGACGGGACATGTCTGTCGCTGCGCGTGCTCCGACCGGCCGTCCTCGACTTCGCCGCGCTCGTCGAGCGCGGAGCGATCCCCGGCGACGTGGTCGGCCTCGTCGACGAGATCGTCCGCGCCCGACTGGCATTCCTCGTCGTCGGCGGTACCGGTGCGGGGAAGACGTCGCTGTTGAGCGGACTGCTCGGACGAGTCGATCCCGGTGAACGCATCGTGTGCGTCGAGGACGCTGTCGAGCTCGCACCGACCCATCCGCACGTGGTGCGGATGGTCGCGCGGACCGCCAACGTGGAGGGGGTCGGAGCGGTCGGCGTGCGCGACCTGGTCCGGCAGGCCCTGCGCATGCGGCCCGACCGGATCGTCGTCGGTGAGGTGCGCGGTGCCGAGGTGGTCGATCTCCTCACGGCCCTGAACACCGGGCACGAGGGATGCGCCGGAACGCTCCACGCCAACTCCGTCGACGAGGTGCCCGCCCGCGTCGAGGCGCTCGCGGCACTCGGTGGGATGGACCGGCCCGCGGTCCACAGCCAGCTGGCTGCCGCCGTCGACGTGGTGATCGCCGTCGCACGCGACCCCGACGGTCATCGAGGTGTGTGCGAGATCGGGCTCCTCGCCCGCGGCGACGACGGCTGGGTCCGCACGCGTCCGGTCTGGCGCCGGGACAGCGGGTTCACCACCGCCCTGGACGATCTACGCGCGCGGATGTGCCGGTCGAGCGCGGCGGTGGTGACCCCGTGAGTGGCGCCGCGGTACTCGTGGCGGTCGCCGCAGCGATCTCGTTGTGGCCCATCGGTGTCCCGGTGCGGCGGCTCGACGTCGCGACGGGACGATCGAGCAGATCGAGCAGGCGAGTCGTGCTGCGCGGCAGGCCGGCCGGTGTCGACCGCTGGGTCGTCGGGGGATTGTCCTGCGTGCTGGGTGTCGTGGCCGTGGTCGGTGTGCTCGCGGGTGTGGCGGCGGGCCTCGCGACCGCCACGGTGCTCCGTCGGCGTCGACACCGTCGTCGTGACCGCGTCCGCGAGGCGGAACTCGACGCCGTCCTGGACGCCGTGACCGTGATGGTCGCCGAGTTGTCCGTCGGCGCCCACCCGGCTCGCGCCTGCAGGCAGGCGGCCGAGGACCTCGCCCGACGGATGCCCGCACCGGGGGTCGCGCCGACGCTCGAGGTGGTGACCGCCATGGCCGGTCGGGCGGAACTGGGCGGGGATGTCGCCGCGGGACTCGCATCCACCGGCGGCCACCAGGCCGACGCGTGGGCGCGGATCGGCGTCGCATGGTCGACCGCCGAGCAGCACGGACTGCCGATGGCAGACCTGGTGCAGTCGGTCCGCGACGACCTCGTGGCGCGACGGCGGTTCGCCGAGCGGACCCGCGCCGGGCTCGCGGGCGCCCGCGCGACGGCCGCGGTCCTGGCCGGGCTGCCGGTGCTCGGTGTCCTGCTGGGGGAGGCGATGGGTGCACATCCGGTCTCGGTGCTGCTGGGCGGGGAACTGGGCGGCATGCTGCTGGCGGCGGGCGTCGGTCTCGTCGTGCTGGGCCTCTGGTGGACCGAGCGGATCACGGCGAAGGTGATGACGCCGTGAACCCCTGGTGGTCCGGCGCGGCGCTGATGGCGGCGGCCGCGTTGTTGGTCGCCCCGTCGGGTGGGTGGGTGATGGCGCGGCTGGTCCCGCCCCCGCCGCGCGATCGGTCGCCGCGGTGGCTCGGCGTGTCGAGACCGACGACAGACCCGTTCGCCGTCGCCGCCGGGTACGACCTGTTCGCGGTGTGTCTGCGGGCCGGGATGCCGGTCGCGACCGCGGCTGCCGTCGTCGCGGATTCGGCGCCCCCGGCACTGGCCGAGACTTTGCGTCGCGCAGCGGAGTTGCTCGCCCTCGGTGCCGATCCCGTCCAGGCGTGGGAACCGCAGCCAGCCGCCGACCCGGCCGCGATCTCCCTGTGCGCGATGGCCCGTCGCTCCGCCCGTGCGGGGTCGTCGCCCGTGCACGGACTCGCCGAGCTCGCGCAGTCGCAGCGCGAGTCGGCGCAGGACCGGGCTGCGGCCGCGGCGGAGCGGGCCGGCGTGGCCGTCGCGGGCCCGCTGGGCCTGTGTTTCCTCCCGGCGTTCGTGTGCCTCGGCATCGTGCCGGTGGTCGTCGGACTCGCCGGGACGGTCCTGCGGGGAGGGGTGCTGTGAGCGCGCTCGCAGGGTCGACCGGCGGATGGTCCGCCGGTCAGGAGAGGGGAGTGAACATGCAGCACAGATGGATCCGGGCCGCGCAGGTCCGCATGATGGAGGCGGCCGCCGCGGACGACGGGATGTCCACGGCGGAGTACGCGATCGGCACGATCGCCGCCGCGGCGTTCGGGGCGATCCTCTACACCGTCGTCACCGGCGACAACATCGTGTCCGCGTTGACGGGGATCGTCACCAAGGCGCTGAACACGACCGTCGGCTGACCGATCATGTGTGGTTCTCGTGGCGATTCGTCGGCGTGTCGTCGCGAGAACCACACATCTCCGGTCGACGGCGGGTGCGCAGATCGGTTGCGGCGGCGCGGATGCCGCCCACCTCGAACGCGGTCTGGACGAGTGCGGCACCGAGGCGGGCGGTCGCCGACGAGCGCCGTGACGGCGGTCCGAGGAACGTGCCGAGCGCCCGCAGCGGGACCAGCGGGAGACGACCGGCCGCGAACGAGACCGGAGAGCCCGAGCGGGTGCGGTAGGAGTCGCGACCGTATCGGTGGTACTGGGACAGCAGGTCACCGATGCGCTCGCGTGGCTGCCAGTCGACGCGGGTGTCGGTGTCGACGGAGAACGTCGCGCCGAGAGCGACGGCGTCGTGGCAGAAGGTCGCGTCCGCACCGCCGCGGACCTCCCGGAACCCGCCGATCGTCGCCCACAGCGCCCTGGACGCACCGAGATTGCACGCGGGATAGAAGCCGAGTCCGCGATAGGTGGCGACGCCGAACGGGTTCAGATGCGCGGCAACCGCTCCCGCGGTCGACGTCTCGCCGAGCACCGCGACGTCGGAGTAGGTGATGACCGGTCCGTCGTCCCCGGCGAGACCACGTCGATGCTGGTCCAGCCAGCCCGGACGCGCCCGACAGCGACTGTCGAAGAACACCAGCAGATCGGCATCGGTGGCCTCCACCCCGCAGTTCCGGGCGCCGTACGGGCCGGCGGCGTGGGTGTTCGGCACGACGCGGACACCGACCTCGGCGCACACCGTCCCGGTGGCGTCGGAGGAGCGGTCGTCCACGACCACCAGCTCGTCGCCGGGGAGCAGCTGGCCGATCACCGAACGGAGACAGTCACCCAGCAGGTCGGCAGCATCGTGTGCGGGGATGATGACGGCCATCCGCGAGGACATACCCGACACTGACACATGTCCGGATGGCCCGCGACTCGAGGACTAGCGGATGTCGACCTTCTTGCCGGTGGTGTCCCGTTCCTTCTCGCCGTACCAGGCGACGAAGTCCCGGATACCGACCTCGTGGAGGCGCCGTAGCGAGATGCGGACGACGGCGCGCGGCGCGAGCGCGATCCCGTCGGACCCGACGAGCGCGCGCACGCGGCGGTGGAAGACGAGGTCCTCGTCGGTGTCGTCCATCGACGCGCGCGGGAAACCGCCACTGCGCTCGTAGATGTCGGCGTCGAAGGCCATGTTCGGCCCGCAGATCGCGAAGCTGCGTCGGTTCTGGTCCGGCTCGCGACGCGTCTTGTACCACTCGAGCAGGTGACCCAGCCGCCAGCCGTTGCCGATGACGTTGAAGACGCGATTCGTCAGTCCCTCGTCCTCGCGGGCACGCAACCGACCGCCGGCGAGACGCTTGCCGTTGAGAAGGGGGCGCAGGATCTCGGTGAGCCAATCCGGTTCGGGGATGGTGTCGGCGTCGGTACGGGCGATGAAGGTGGCACCGGTGGCGATGGCGTAGCGGGTGGCCGTGTCGACGGCGTAACCGCAGCCCTTCTCCTTCTCGGAGATGAGTTCGACGGGGAACCGCGGTCCGCTCGCGATGTGGCGGCGCACGATCGCCGCGGTGCCGTCGGTGCTGTTGTTGTCCACGACGATCACGCGGAAACCGTCGAAGATCCGACGGTGCAGCACCGAGTCGAAATCCTGGGCGTCGAGCGCCTGCAGCGTGTCGAGGATGTACTTCTCCTCGTTGAACGCTGCGACGATCACGGCCACCGGCGACTGATCGCTCGTCATTAGTTCAGTACAACACAGGTGCAGCAGTGGCGCAGCGCGGATTCAGGTCAGCGTATGTCGGCGTCCCGGTCGGGTCGCTCGTCGGAGCTGTACCAGGAGAGGAAGTCCCGGGTCCCGTACTCGTCGAGCCGCCGCAGCGAGGTCCGGACGACGGCGTGGGTGGCCAGGGCGATGCCGTCCGCACCGACGAGCGCGCGCACCCGTTGGTGCAGCACCTCGTCCTCGTGGGCGTCCTCGATGCGCGTGCGGGGGAAGCCGCCCGACTGTTGGTACATCTCCGCGTCGATCGCCATGTTGTTGCCGACGACGGCGAAGCTGCGTCGCTCGTGCGGAGCCGATCGCCGGGTCCGGGCCCACTCGACGGCGTGCCCGACCCGCCACAGCGTGCCGAGTGCGTTGAAGACCGACGCCGACGCGCCTCCGTCCGACCGCGCCTGCACACGCCCGCCGACGAGGCGGTAGCCGTCGAGCAGTGGGGCGACGATGTGGGCGAGCCAGTCCGGTGCGGGGAGCGTGTCCGCGTCGGTGCGTGCGATGAACGTCGCGCCTCGGTCGATGGCCCGGCGCACGCCGGTGTCGGCGGCGCAGCCGGTGCCCTTCTCGGTCTCGGTGACGAGCTCCATCGGGACCGACGTCCCCGCATCGATGAACGACCTGACCACCTCTGCCGTCGCGTCGGTGCTCGCGTTGTCGACGACGACGACGCGGTAGCCCCGCAGGACGTCGCGGTGGACGACGCGGTCGAAGCGCTGTCGGTCCAGCGCGGCGAGGGTGTCGGTGATCAGGCGTTCCTCGTTGTGCGCGGGAACCACCACCGCCACCGCGGGTGTGGTCGCCGACGGCATCTCGCGGGGGGAACTCGTCACACGGGGGAGTAAAGCACCGCCGGGAGGGAGATGCGTCACGACGGCGGACCGGTTGCGCAAAACAGCCCCGTAACTCCCGGCGATCGGGTGACGATGTGTCCCGGGGTCTGCCGGTGGACGATGCACACCGGGTATCGACGTGGACGGAGGAGTGCGGCGGGTGAACCCTTCCTCCATTGCGCGCCGGACCCCTGCCGGACCGAAACCCGCGGTCTCCTTCCGAACACTGCTCTGGCGCTGGCTCGTCGACGATTTCGACTACCGGTACGTCCTCGAACACCACTCGCTGCGCCCGCTGTACCACCCGATGCGCGCCATCCTCGCCGGCAACACCGCGCTGCTGGCGATCTGCGCGATGCTGCTGCTGACCAGCTCCCAGGGGCCGACGACCCACCTCGGGCGGGTCTGGGTGTGGATCGTGTTCGGCATCCAGCTGGTGGTCATCGCGGCGCTGCTGACCGTTCCACGCTCCTTCCTCACCCGGCATGCCCGGCCGAGCCTGATCGGGTTCGGCATCTTCGCCGACGTCGGACTGACGTCGGTGCTGTTCCTCTACACGCCCATGGTCAGCACGTTCGCCTGCGTCTTCTTCGTGGTGAACAGCGCGTTGTGCACGTTCCTCGTCAGCTCGCGGTGGCTGCTCGCCCATCTCGCCCTCGCCACCGTGGTGATCGTGGCGACCGCCACCCGCCTCCAGGTGGAGGGCATGTTCGACACGCCGGCGGTCGTCGCGGGGACGTTGATCCTGCTGGCCGCGGTCGACGGGATCCCCGCCGTCGCTCACTTCGCCTGGTCGACGCTGTCGGCCGATTCCCGACAGGCCATCCGAGATCCGCTGACAGGCCTGCTCAACAGGCGTGGGGCGGACGTGTCGGTGGAGCCGCTGATGTCGCATGCCGCGACCGTGGGCGACGCGGTCGGCGTCCTCGTGGTCGACGTCGACGAGTTCAAACGCATCAACGACAGGTTCGGCCACGACGAGGGTGATCGCACGCTGCGGCGCCTCGCCGAGGCCCTGCTCGCGGCGACCGGCGACGGTGTGTGCGCCCGCACCGGCGGCGAGGAGTTCACCGCCTACATCGCCGGTGACCCGGGCACCCTCGCGCGTCGGATCCGTCGACTGCCGGACATGGTCCGCGACGTGGGTGACATCGACTGTTCGGTGAGCGTGGGAGGTGCGATCCTCTCGAGCGCGGTGGTCGGCACCGGCGATCTCGGCGTGGTCCGCACGGCGCAGCAGGTGGCGGACACGCTCATGTACGAGGCGAAGCAGCAGGGCGGCGGGCGTGCGCTGGTGACCCAGACGTAACCCGATCTCGAACCGGTCCGGCGGCAGGTGGAACCGATCACCCCGGGCGTGCGTCGAACGGACATGGGGGAGAACGACACCGCTCGGTCGGGTCCGACGCGGTGGGCCCGGCGTCTCGTACGCGACGACCGCGGGATGGTCACCGTGGAGGCGGCGTTCGCGATCGCGGCAGTCGTCGCTGTGGTCGTGTTCGGGATCGGTGCCGTGCTCGGCGTCGCCACGCATGTGCGCTGCGTCGACGCCGCTCGCGAGGTCGCGCGTCTCGCCGCCGCCGGAGATCCCCGGGCGGTGGGTGCGGGACGGTCGGTCGCGCCGCCGGGCGCCGCGATCACCGTCTCGCTCGACGCGGACACCGCGACGGCGCGTGTCCGCGCCCGGTCACCGTTGCTGCCCGGTGTGGACCTCGGGGCCACGGCGGTCGCGGCCCGGGAGCCGGAGGCCGACGGGTGAGACGCGACGCCGTCGTCCGCGGCGACGGCGGCTCGGCGACCGTGCTCGGTGCGTTCGTCGTCGCCGCGCTGGTCGGTCTCGTCGTGGTCGTCGTCCACCTGGGTGCGGCGACAGCGGCGCGTCACCGCGCGCAGAGCGGGGCCGACCTCGCCGCGCTCGCGGCGGCCGGCCGAGCGCTGCTCGCCGAGCAGAACCCCTGCGGCGCGGCGGAATCCGTCGGTGCGGCCAACGCCGTCGACGTCACGGCCTGTTCGGTCGACGGGGCCGACGTGACGGTCGCCGTCGCCGTGCGGGTCACCCTGGGCCCGTTCGGATCCCGGGTCGCCCGAGCCGAGGCGCGCGCGGGCCCGGCCGAGGTCACCGGGGACGGGGCCGGGTGATGGTTCAGTCGCCCGGGCCGGCCAGCGAGAGGACCAGGCGCAGCACCGCGACGGCCCCGGCCTTGTCGAGCGGGTCGTTGCCGTTCCCGCACTTCGGGGACTGCACGCACGACGGACACCCGGTCTCGCACCGGCAGGCGGTCACCGCGTCGAGGGTCGCCCGGATCCATGTCCGGAACGCGCGATGGCCGCGTTCGGCGAACCCGGCGCCACCGGGGTAACCGTCGTAGACGAAGACGGTGGGCAGGCCGGTGTCGGGATGGAGGTTCGTCGACAGTCCGCCGATGTCCCACCGATCGCACGTCGCGATCAGCGGGAGCAGACCGATGGCAGCGTGCTCGGCGGCGTGGAGTGCGCCTGGGAACCGGTCCGCCGCGACGCCTGCGCCCTCGAGGGCCTCGGGGGTGAGCGTGTACATCACCGACCGCGTGTGCAGCGTCTGCGGGGGCATGTCGAGTTCGACGACGTCGAGCACCTCCCCGGAGACCAGGGTGCGCATGTAGCCGACGACCTGATGCGTGACGTCGACCTCGACGAACGCCCCGTGCAGCGCCCCGGCGTCGAACGACTCCAGGACGGCGGTGATGTCCATGGAGGTGGTCTCCCGGGCCGACGTCGTCCAGTCGGGCTCCTCGGGGTGACACAGCGCCAGACCCTCGTCGAGATCGAGGTCGTCGACGACGAAGGTGCGGCCCTGGTGCAGGTGCACGGCACCGGCGTGCACGCTCGACATCGCCCGGCCGGTGTCGACGGTGCCCAGCAGCTGCGACGTCGTGGTGTCGACGATCATCACCTGTCCGCCGATGCCGCCGCGGATGTCGACCTCGGCATGCGGTTCCAATCCCGCCGCGGGGTACCAGCCCGCCGCGCGTCGTCGGAGGAGGCCCTGGGCGGTGAGGTCGGCGACGACGTCCGCCGCCCCGAACGCGGTCACGTCGGCATCGGTGAGCGGCGCCTCGGTCGCCGCGCACAGCATGTGCGGCCCCAGGACATAGGGGTTGGCGGGATCGAACACACCCGACTCGACCGGTCGGCCGAGCAGCGCCTCGGGATGGTGCACCAGGTAGGTGTCGAGGGGGTCGTCCCGGGCGACCATCACCACCAGGGACCCCTCGCCGCGACGCCCGGCGCGCCCCGCCTGCTGCCAGAACGACGCGACGGTTCCCGGGTAGCCGGCGACGACGACGGCGTCGAGGCCCGCGATGTCGACACCGAGTTCGAGGGCGTTCGTCGTCGCCACGCCCAGCAGCGCCCCGTCCGACATCGCCGCCTCCAGGGCGCGACGGTCGTCGGCGAGGTATCCCGCCCGATAGGCCGCGATGCGATCGGCCAGCTCGGGATCGACCGATGCGACCAGGTGCCGGGCGGCCAGCGCCGCGATCTCGGCGCCGCGACGGCTCCGGACGAAGCAGAGGGTCCGCGCCCCCTCGACGACGAGGTCGGCCAGGATGCGCGCGGCGTCGGCACCCGCCGACCGTCGCACGGGCGCCCCGTTCTCACCGGTGACGCCGGGGGAGAACCCGGGCTCCCAGAGGGCGACGGTCCGCTCTCCGTGCGGCGAGCCGTCGTCGGTGACGGCGACGCAGTCGGCGCCGATGAGGCGCGTCAACGCACCCCGGGGATCTCCCGCGGTCGCGCTGGCGGCGATCACGACCGGATCGGCGCCGGCGAGCCGGGCCATCCGCAGTGCGCGTTGCACGACGAGCGCGGTGTGAGCACCGAAAACCCCACGGTAGTGGTGGCATTCGTCGATCACCACGTATCGCAGGTTCCGGAAGAAGTGGCGCCAGCGTCCGGGTGAACCGAGGAAGCCCAGATGCAGCATGTC
The DNA here is from genome assembly GCF_054332755.1 of Williamsia sp. SKLECPSW1. NCBI lineage: Bacteria > Bacillati > Actinomycetota > Actinomycetes > Mycobacteriales > Nocardiaceae > Williamsia > Williamsia sp. SKLECPSW1. The sequence continues at coordinate 2,185,007 of NZ_JBTGLI010000001.1, forward strand.
GGGGTTGGTGAACAGCCACCGCGAGTGCTGACGGGCCCACTGGCGCACATCGGGTTCGGTGTCCCCGTCGTAGGAACACGGTGCGATGTGCGCGAATTCGGGCCGGCCGGCGATCAACGCGCTCACCGACCGGATCTGGTCGGCCCCCAGTGCCTTCGTCGGGGAGATGTACAGCGCGGTGGCACGCGGATCGGCGACGAGGTCGGTGAGGACGGGCAGCTGGTAGGCCACCGACTTCCCCGATGCCGTCCCGGTCGACACGACGACGTTCCGGCCCGCATGGGCGTGCTCGGCGGCCTGCGTCTGATGGGTCCATGGCCGCGACACACCGCGGTCGCGGAACGCTTCCACCGCCCCCGGATGCGCCCAGGTCGGCCACTCGTCGAACAGTGCTGTCTGCGAGTCGATCACGGTCGCGTATGTGACAGGTGACAACGCGTCGTCCACGCCGGCGAGCGTGCGTCGCAGCAGGCCTCCGCCGAAGGTCTCGGGTAGCGTCACCAGGCGCGATGTCGTTGACGGACACCATGACCGAGGGGTGTCCGGCAGGTGAAATCCCACCGGGACGCACTCGGTTCGGCTTCTCCACTGTCGGGAGTGCGTCCGCCGTGATTGAATTTCGTCGGTCGCAGTTCTCGGGGGTACGTCATCGCCATGTCGGGCTCTCGGGATCGTGTTGCGGACGTGGTACCCAAGGTTAGTGCGCGGCTCGTCCGCAAACGTCGCCAGTAGGTATGGCGGTCGGAACGGACCCGGCGCGAGGGACATCACGCCGCATTCGGTGAGCAGTGAGGACAGCAGGTACATGGCACAGGGGACTGTGAAGTGGTTCAACGCGGAGAAGGGCTTCGGCTTCATCGCACCCGATGACGGCCCCGACGACGTGTTCGTCCACTACTCGGAGATCCAGGGTTCGGGCTTCCGCACCCTCGAGGAGAACCAGCGCGTGGAGTTCGAGGTCGGCCAGGGCACCAAGGGCCCGCAGGCCACCGGGGTCCGCGGACTCTGAGGGTCCCGTGTCCGGTGCCGACGCGAGTCGCGGCACCGGGCGTGACCGTGACTCGATGACCGTCGCCCCCGGCACCTGCGCGGTGCCGGGGGCGACATCTGTCTCGGGGGCGGTGTGAGACCGTCCGCGCAGGTCGGGACCACACCGCCGGGGTAGTGTCCCACCCGTGGGTCAGCTGTCCTTCTTCTCCGCCGAGACCGACGAGCCGTCGCTCGCCGATCTCGCGGGTTTGTTTGCGGCACAGGGGCAGTCGAGTCACACGCCTGCGGGCAGCCGGGTCTCCATCGTCGTCGCCGCACCGTGGCGCGCCGAGGCGCTCGTCGAGGAGATCGAGCGCAGCGGGGCCCGCGCCTCGACGGCGGTCTCCGACGAGGGCTCTCCCATGGCGAGGACCGAGACGAGCAAGGCCCTGGAGGCCTTGACGCGGTCGTGGGTCACGGGCGCGGTGAAGACCATGCCGGCCGGCTGGGTGCCGTCACCGCGGGCGCTGCGCTTGTGGACCATCGCCTCCGGACGTCCCGACGAGGGGCGCTACATCCTGGGGCTCGACCCGCACGCACCCGAGACCCACGCGCCGCTCGCCACCGCACTGATGCGGGCGGGGATTGCGCCCACGCTGGTGGGCACCCGGGGCGCGAACCCGGGGCTGCGCGTGACCGGCCGTCGGCGGCTGGGCCGGTTGGTCGAGAGCATCGGAGCCCCACCCGACGACCCGGCCGCGTTCGCCGCCTGGCCGACGGTCTGAGCAGGCCTGCTGTCAGGCCCCTGACCTGGGCTCCAGCGCGCCACGTCGCGTCGGACGCCTACGGTGTGGGTGCGGCCGGAAACGATCCGTCCCGATCCGGCGTTGTGTCAAAAGGGTCCGGTATGGGGTAGAACAGGCCAGACATGTGCCGGTCGGCACCATGTGTGGGCGGACCGCCGACACACATATAGAGGAAAGGCACGGACACAGACCGTGGCAGACAGCGACACCACGTCCCCGTCACGGGGCGACGTGCGTCGTCTGGTGATCGTCGAGTCACCGACGAAGGCACGCAAGATCGCGGGTTACCTCGGGTCGAACTATGTCGTCGAGTCGTCCCGGGGGCACATCCGTGACCTCCCGCGCGGCGCCGCCGACGTCCCTGCCAAGTACAAGGGCCAGCCGTGGGCGCGCCTCGGTGTCAACGTCGACGAGGACTTCGAGCCCCTCTACGTCGTCTCCCCGGACAAGAAGTCGACGGTGACCGAGCTCAAGCAGCTCCTGAAGGGTGTCGACGAGCTCTACCTGGCCACAGACGGTGACCGCGAGGGCGAGGCCATCGCGTGGCATCTGCTGGAGACCCTCCGCCCCAGCGTCCCGGTCCGCCGGATGGTCTTCCACGAGATCACCCAGTCGGCCATCCAGGCCGCCGCCGACAACCCCCGCGACCTCGACACCGACCTCGTCGACGCGCAGGAGACCCGCCGCATCCTCGACCGCCTGTACGGCTACGAGGTGTCGCCGGTCCTGTGGAAGAAGGTCATGCCGAAGCTGTCGGCGGGCCGCGTGCAGTCGGTGGCGACGCGCATCATCGTCGAGCGGGAGCGCGAGCGGATGGCGTTCGTCTCCGCCGACTACTGGGACATCGCGGCCACACTCGACGCCGGCGCCGACGTCACCCCGCGGACCTTCGGGGCGAAGCTGGTGTCCGTCGACGACGCCCGCGTCGCCAGCGGTCGTGACTTCGACTCGACCGGCAGGATGAAGAAGACCGACGGCATCGTCGTCCTCGACGAGTCCCGGGCCCGCGCCCTCGCCGACGGCCTGCAGGGCGCGGACATGACGGTGACCTCCGTCGAGGAGAAGCCGTACACCCGCCGTCCCTATGCGCCGTTCATGACGTCGACGCTGCAGCAGGAGGCCGGGCGCAAGCTTCGCTTCACCTCCGACCGCACCATGCGGGTGGCGCAGCGTCTGTACGAGAACGGCTACATCACCTACATGCGCACCGACTCAACGACGCTGTCGGAGTCGGCGATCACGGCGGCCCGCGATCAGGCCCGTGAGCTCTACGGGGCCGACTACGTCCACCCGTCGCCGCGGCAGTACACGCGGAAGGTCAAGAACGCGCAGGAGGCCCACGAGGCCATCCGTCCGGCAGGCGAGTCGTTCCGGACGCCCGGTCAGGTCGCGTCGTCGCTGCAGTCCGACGAGTTCCGGCTCTACGAGCTGATCTGGCAGCGGACCGTCGCCTCCCAGATGGCCGACGCCCGCGGCACCACGATGAGCCTGCGGATCAGCGGTACCGCGACCACCGGCGAGCGGGCGACGTTCGCCGCGTCGGGCCGCACCATCACGTTCCCCGGCTTCCTGTCGGCCTACGTCGAGACCGTCGACGAGCAGGCCGGCGGTCAGGCCGACAACGACGAGGTGCGACTGCCGACGCTCACCGAGGGCCAGCACCTCACCAGCACCGACCTCCAGGCCGAGGGGCACTCGACGAACCCGCCGGCCCGGTACACCGAGGCGTCGTTGGTCAAGATGCTCGAGGACCTCGGCATCGGTCGTCCGTCGACCTACGCCTCGATCATCGGCACCATCCAGGACCGCGGTTACGTCCACAAGAAGGGCAGCGCGCTGGTCCCGTCGTGGGTGGCGTTCGCCGTGGTCGGTCTGCTCGAGGCCTACTTCCGTCGTCTCGTCGACTACGACTTCACCGCGTCGCTCGAGGACGATCTCGACCAGATCGCGTCGGGCTCGGAGAACCGCACGGACTGGTTGTCGCGCTTCTACTTCGGCGGGTCGACGACGGGTTCCCACGCCGACGCGGAGATCGCCGAGGACGGCGGGCTCAAGAAGCTCGTCGGGGTGAACCTCGAGGAGATCGACGCCCGGGAGATCAACTCCATCAAGCTCTTCGACGACGACCAGGGCCGCCCCGTCGTCGTCCGAGTCGGGCGGTTCGGGCCCTATCTGGAACGCAACGTCGCCGCCCCGGACGCCGAGCCGGATCTGCAGCGCGCCAACCTCCCCGACGACATGACGCCGGACGAGCTGACCCTCGAGGTGGCCGAGAAGCTCTTCAGCACGCCGCAGGAGGGTCGCTCACTCGGGTACGACCCGCAGACCGGCCACGAGATCCTCGCCAAGGAGGGTCGTTTCGGTCCGTACGTGACCGAGGTCCTCCCCGATCCCGACGATGACGACGACGGCGACGACGGATCCGACGTCGGCCGAGGACCGTCGGCGCCGACACCGCTCGACGGTGAGCCCGCCGCGGCGTCCGCCGGTGGCGGCACCGCGACGGCCACGAAAGCTCCTGCCGCACAGAAGGCCCCGGCGAAGAAGGCGGCCAAGAAGACCGCGGCGAAGAAGGCCGGCCCCAAGCCGCGCACGGGCTCGCTGTTCAAGTCGATGGAGATCGCCTCGGTCACGCTGGAGGACGCGCTCAAGCTGCTGTCGCTGCCGCGCGTCGTCGGTGCGGATCCCGAGAGCGGTGAGGAGATCACCGCCCAGAACGGCCGCTACGGCCCGTATCTGAAGAAGGGCACCGACTCCCGGTCCCTGGCCACCGAGGCGCAGATCTTCGACATCACGCTCGACGAGGCGCTGAAGATCTACTCCGAACCCAAGCGTCGGGGCCGACAGGCCGCCGCTCCGCCGCTGCGTGAACTGGGCAACGACAGTGTCAGCGAGAAGCCGATGGTCATCAAGGACGGCCGTTTCGGTCCCTACGTGACCGACGGTGAGACCAACGCCAGCCTGCGCAAGGACGACGACGTCGCGTCCATCACCGCAGAGCGCGCGATGGAGTTGCTCGCCGACCGTCGTGCACGCGGGCCGGCTCCCAAGAGGGCCAAGAAGGCCGCGGCGAAGAAGACCACGGCGAAGAAGACCACGGCGAAGAAGACGACCGCGAAGAAGACCGCGGCCGCCACGAAGACCACCGCGAAGAAGACGACCACGAAGAAGACCGCTGCGAAGAAGTCTGCCGCGAAGAAATCCGGGGGAGCCGGCTCGGACGGCTGAGCGCAGGCCCCCTCGGTGGGGCGGGGGATCCGTGGGGGATGAGCAGATCCGGTCGGGCACCATCGCGTCGTTCGACGACCGGTGGTACCACGCCATGTTCGACGCGAGCACGGTGCCGATGGCACTCGCCGACGAACAGGGCCTGCTGACCGCGGCCAACGCCGCCTACTGCGCCATGGTGGGTCGTCCCTGGCCGCAGATCGCCGGGCGATCGTCACGCGAGTTCACCCATCCCGACGACATCGACCATCACCACGCGATGGAGTCGATGATGGCGGACGCGGATCGACGCGGCGAGCCGCTCCGGGTGGAGAAGCGCTACGTGCAGCCCGACGGCACCGTGCGCTGGGGGTGGGTGTCCGCGTCGTCGGTCGCGGGTCCGGACGGTCGGGTCTGGACGATGGCGGTCGTCCACGACACCACCGATCGGCGTACCGCGGAGCAGAACCTGCTGGCCGCCGCGTCCACCGACCCGCTCACCGGGTTGCTGAACCGGCGCGGCTGGGAGGACTGGTCGAGCAGTCTCGACGAGATGGTCGACCGCGCGGACCCGCTGTCGTTCGCCGTCATCGACCTCGACCGGTTCAAGGCGTTCAACGACACCCACGGCCACTTCACCGGCGACCGTCTGCTGGTGGAGTTCTCGCGGGCCGCCGTCGCGACGGTGCGGGCACCCGGGGTCGTCGCCCGGTGGGGCGGAGAGGAATTCGCGATCGCGCTGCCCCACACCGACGCCGACCGCACGGCGGATGTCCTGCGACGACTGGCGGCCGTCGTCCCCGAGGGGCAGACGTTCTGCGCCGGCCACACCACGCTGCGCGCCGACGAGAGCACCGCCGAGTGCTTCCAACGAGCCGATGCGCTGATGTACGAGGCGAAACGCGCGGGTCCGGGACGCGTCGTCGGCGGGTGAGCCGCCCGCGTCAGCGACGCGCCCGTGCCTCCTCGTCGTCGTCATCGTCGGCGATCGACTCGCCGTCGGCGCCGGATGTCTCGCCCGTGCCCGTCGCGCTCGGGCCCCGGGTCAACGACGCACCGACCGCACTGTCCGCGACACCGTCCTGGTCGGCGTCGAGGTCCTCGTCGTCGACGACGAGCGCGAACTTGGGACGCGCGAGCTTCGTCTCGATCCCCCGACCGCGGAGTTCGACGCTCTCCCCGATGTCCCAGCACTCGGCCTCGGCGTCCGAGGCGAGGTAGATCGCCCGCGCCGACGCCAGCACGCGGGTCGCCTCGTCCTTGGCCAGCTCGGTCAGGCGGGCCGCCTCGTTCACCGGGTCGCCGATGACTGTGTACTCGAGGCGTTTCTCGGATCCGATGTGTCCCGCGATGGCCTTGCCCGCGGACACGCCGATGCCGACGTCCGTCTCGCCGAGTGTCCGTTCGAGCTCGATGCGCAGTTCGCGGGCGGCGGCGAGGGCCTGGCCGGCGAAATCGGGCAGGTCGAGGGGAGCGCCGAAGATGGCCAGCGCCGCATCACCCTGGAACTTGTTGATGAACCCGCCGTGACCTCCGACGGTCTCGACCACGACGCGGAAGAACTCGTTGAGCAGGTCGACGACCTCGCGGGGCGGGCGGGTGACGGCGAGCCGAGTCGACCCGACGATGTCGACGAAGAGGACACCGACGTACCGTTCCTCACCGCCGAGTTGGGTCCCGCTCTCGATCGCACGTCGGGCGACGTCCTCCCCGACGTAGCGGCCGAAGAGGTTCCGGAGCTCCTGCCGTTCCCGCAGGTCGGCGACCATGTCGTTGAAACCGGCCTGCAGCAGGCCGATGTCGCTGCCGTCGTAGACGCGGACCGATGCGTCGAGGTCGCCGGACCGGACCGACAGCTGCGCCTCGCGGAGCTCCTTGATGGGGTCGGCGATGGCACCGACGAGGCGGATCAGGCCGATGAGACCGAACACGACGGTCGCGACCACGAGCCACAGCAGCGGACGCTGCAGGCCGGCGGCGTCGGTGGTGATGACGCCGGTCTGTTGGCCGATCACCAGCAGGACCACGGCCAGCAGGGGGACGACGACGCTGATGCACCAGAACAGGACGATCCGGACGGTGATGCTGGGGGCGATCGGCGTACTGGTCGGGTCGTTGGCCATCGCCGAGACGGTGATGGGCCGCAGCACCTTCTCCGACTGCATGTAGCCCAACACACAGGAGACGAAGCCGCCGATCGCCGACGCGAGCCACACCACGAGCGCCGTCGACCCGGACGCCTTCATGGTGAGCAGCGCGAACAGCACACCGCCCACCGCCCACAGCGCGAGGTTGACCATGGTGAGCAGGACGGGCAGCCGCAACGCACGGCGGCGAGCGAAGTCGTTGTCGAGGCGGGTGCGTCTGCGGTGCCACACCAACACGGGCAGCGTCAGCAGGATGCTGAGGTATCCGCCGACGAACGTGGCCACCAGCAGGTACACGACGAAGACGGCCTGGTTGTAGCCGTTGATCTCGTCGAGCCGGACGGTGTACTCGTACGGCATCCCGAAGCGGAGGAAGGCGAAGGTGAAGAGTGCGCCGATGATGTTCGCCCGGAGCAGGTCGAGTGCGAGGATCGGCCACGGCGTGTGCGCCAACCAGCGAAGCAGGTGGCTGACCCTGCGTGCGCGCGATTGACGTTCGACCACGCATGCAACGGTAGCGGGCGGGTACGGCACACCACCCGGTGTCGGACGGCCCGGTTAGGCTGGCCGGCGTGACATCGGTGTTCGACCGCCTCGTCGGGCAGGGCCACGTCGTGGAGGAACTCTCCGCCGCCGCGCGGTCGGCTCGAGCCGTCGCGGCCGACGTCACGATGGCCGAGGACGGCGCGGTGTCGATGTTCGGCGAGGACTCCGCGGCTCCGACGGTGCCCGTCCGCAGTTCCATGACCCATGCGTGGCTGTTCACCGGTCCGCCCGGCAGCGGCCGATCGGTGGCGGCGCAGTGCTTCGCGGCGGCGCTCCAGTGTGACGATCCCGACGTCGTCGGGTGCGGTCACTGCCACGCGTGCACCACCGTGATGAGCGGCACCCATGCCGACGTCCGTCGGATCGTCCCCGACGGGCTGAGCATCTCGGTGAAACTCATCCGTGAGACGGTCCAGATCGCGTCGCGACGGCCCGCGACGGGTCGCTGGCAGGTGGTCCTCATCGAGGACGCCGACCGCCTGACCGAACAGGCCGCGAACGCGTTGCTGAAGGTCGTCGAGGAGCCGCCGTCGCGGACGGTCATCCTGCTGTGCGCACCCAGCGTCGACCCCGAGGACATCTCGGTCACGTTGCGCTCGCGATGCCGCCACATACCGCTGACGATGCCGCCCGTCGACGCGATCGGCGACGTGCTGATCGCCGACGGCATCGACGCCGAGACCGCGCGGTGGGCCGCCTCGGTGTGTGGTGGACACGTCGGACGCGCACGGCGGCTCGCCACCGACGAGCACGCGCGGTCCCAGCGGACGCAGGCTCTGGGGTTGGCCCGCGCGGCGACCCGCGAGTCGACCGTCTACGGCGACGCGGAGAACCTGGTGCGGTCGGCCGAGGCCGTCGCCAAGACCATCAGCGCCGAGGTCGACGAGGCCGAGACCGAGGAACTGCGGACCGTGCTGGGCGCCGGCGGTACCGGCAAGGGGGCTGCGGGCGCACTGCGCGGGTCGGCGGGGGTCCTGAAAGAACTGGAACGCCAGCAGAAGTCGCGGAGGACGCGCCTGCAGCGTGACGTGTTGGACCGTGCGCTGGTGGATCTGGCCGCCCTGTTCCGCGACGCGGTCGTCGCCGCCTACGCCGCGCCCGTCGTCGCGATGCATCCCGACATGGCCGACCAGACCCACCGGATGGCCGCCTTCGCCCCACCCGAGCGGCTGCTGCAATGCGTCGAGGCGGTACTGCGGTGCCGCGAGGTCCTCGACTACAACGTCAAACCCAAGTTCGCCGTCGACGCGATGGTCGCCTCGATCGCGACAGCCCTCCGCCGCTGACCGATCCTGTGTACTTCTCGCGACCATCCGCGCAGGTGGGCGTCGCGAGAACCACACGAAACCAGGCGTCGGGACGCGGTTTGGTCGGGGTGCGGGCCGGTCGATACACTGGTCCGCGCTGCCCACGGGCGGCACGCCGCCTTAGCTCAGTCGGTAGAGCGCTTCACTCGTAATGAAAAGGTCGCGAGTTCGATTCTCGCAGGCGGCTCCACGCGTCACCCGCCCCGGACGGCGCCCGATTCCCGGGCGTCGATCCCGGCGAGGATCAGATCCACCCCCGCGAGGAACTGCTCGCGGTCGTCGTGGTCGCGCAACGAGTCGGCCATCTCCCGCACGAACGGGTACCGCTCGGCATCGAGTGAGGCCCACCGGTCCGCCTCATGTCCCAGCGCGTCCGATCGCGTGTGCGCCTGCGGGTTCGCGTGCCCACGTGCGTTGGCCGCGTTCTGGCCGGCGGCACCGAGGATGTAGGTGACCAGGGCCGTGGCGGTGTCGAATCGCCGGGCCCGCGGCACACCCAGGGCGTCGACCCTGCGGCCCACCGCCTCGAGCACGGCGACCATCCCGGGTTGTCCCAACCCGCGCACCAGGCAGGCGCCGACCCAGGGAGACTCGTCGACCGTGTCGAACACGCGAATGGCGATGCCTCGCAGCGCCTCCCGCGGATCGGCGATGTCGGCGACGGGTGCCAGCGTCCGGTCGACCACATCGCCTGTCGCCGCGGCGAGCAGCTCGTCCTTGTTCGCCACGTGCCAGTAGATGGCCCCGGCGCCGGTCGACAAGCTGGTCGCGAGCGCGCGGAACGTCAGCGCGTCCTCGCCGCCGGAGTCCAGGATCTCGGTCGCCGCGGCGACGATGGCGTCCTTCGACAACGAGTCGGCACGACGTACACGTGGGGGCATGCACCCATCTTGACATTTCTGGAACGACGTTCCAAACTTATGGCATCACTGGAACGCCGTTCCAGAAACCACCACTCCGCGCCCCCGGGGCCGGGAAGGAGACAGCCATGAGCACCATCACGATCATCGGAGCCGGCCTGGGCGGGCTGACCCTCGCCCGTGTCCTGCACGTCCACGGCATCACCGCGACCGTCTACGAGGCGGAGCCGTCCGCCCAGAGCCGAACCCAGGGCGGGCAGCTCGACATCCACGAGGAGGACGGGCAGGCGGCGCTCGCCGCCGCCGGACTCACCGAGGAGTTCCGCGCGATCATCCACCGCGGTGGCCAGGCGACCCGCGTCGTCGACGCCACCGGCGCTGTCCTGTTCGACGACGACGCACCCGAGGACGACGTCGCCGCCGGTCGACCGGAGGTCCTGCGGGGTGACCTGCGGCGCATCCTCATCGAGTCCCTCCCCCAGGACACCGTTCGTTGGGGGATGAAGGTCGCGTCCGTGTCCACGCTCGCCGACGGCCGCCACGAGGTCCGTTTCACCGACGGCACCGCCGCCGTCACCGACGTCCTCGTCGGCGCCGACGGCGCGTGGTCGAAGGTGCGGTCGCTGCTCACCGACGCCCAGCCGCGCTACGTCGGGGTGACGTACGTGGAGACCTACCTCTACGACGTCGACACCGTCCACCCGTCGACCGCGGCGCTCGCCGGCAACGGCGGCATGTTCGCGCTCGCACCCGGTCAGGGCATCTCCAGCCATCGTGAGGCGGGCGGCGTCCTGCACGCCTACGTCCAGCTGCGACGACCCGCCGAGTGGGTGGATGCGCTGGAATCCTCCGACGACGTCCTCGGTCGCGTCGCCGCCGAGTTCGACGGGTGGCCGGCCGAACTCGTCGCCCTCGTCACCGACAGCGCGACGCCCCCGGTGATCCGACGGATCCACGAGCTGCCGGAGGGCACGCGCTGGGATCGGGTCCCGGGCGTGACACTGATCGGCGACGCTGCCCACCTCGCGCCGCCCGCCGGCGACGGCGCGAACCTCGCGATGTACGACGGGGCACAGCTGGCGCTGGCGCTGGCGGCGCATGCCGACGATCCCGAGCGCGCGATCGTCGACCACGAGGCGGCGATGTCCGAACGGACGGCGACCGCCGGCCCCGCCGCGCGGGAGATCCTCGAGCTCTGCGTCGGCGACTCGGCACCGCACGGTCTGGCCGCGTTCCTCGGCCGGGCGACGGCCGATCGGTGACTCCGGGCCGGGCTGACTACGCTCATCCGATGAGCGTTCTCGTCTGCTTCCACGCCCATCCCGACGACGAGGTCTTCTCGACCGGCGGGACCATCCGACTGGCCGCCGACGCGGGTCATCGTGTCGTCCTCGTGACGGCCACCGACGGCGCGCTCGGTGAGTTCCCGGACGGCATCCTCGAGCCCGGCGAGTCGCTGCTGTCCCGCCGCCGCCGCGAGCTGGAGGCCTCGGCGGAGGCGCTCGGCGTGCACCGCATGGTCATGTTCGACTTCCCCGACTCGGGGATGGCGGGCACGCCGGAGAACGAGAATCCCGCCGCCTTCTCCAACATCCCGGTCGACGAGGCCGCCCGGCGTCTGGCGGACGTCCTCACCGAGGAGTCGGCGGACGTCGTGACCTTCTACGACAGCAACGGGGGCTACGGACACCCCGACCACATCGCGGTGCACCACGTCGGCCGGGCGGCGGCCGAGATGGCCGGGACGCCACACCGATTCGAGAGCGTCGTGAACCGCGACAGCATGCGCGAGATGATGAAGGCCAACCCGGCGTGGACCGAGGACACCCCGGACATCGACTTCGACTCGTTCGGCGTGCCCGCGTCGGAGATCACCGTCGAGGTCGACGTGTCGTCCGTCATCGAGGCGAAGCGCGCAGCGATGGTCGCCCACGCCACACAGGTCGGCGACTTCGGGCCGTTCCTCGCCATGCCGATCGAGTTGTTGCGCACCGTGTTCGGCGTCGAGTCGTTCCGCCACGCCGACCTGGCCCACCGTCCGATGGTCGATCACCTGCCGCTCTGAGGACGGGATCGGTCAGCCGATGGCCGCGTGCATCTCCCACACGATGACCTCGGCGCCGGTCGCACTGGACAGGCGCTGACCGCCGGATCCGGTGAGCCGCACGGCGTCACCCTCGTGCAGGGCACCGATGCCCTCCATCTCGACGTTGCCGCGCGCGACGAAGACGTGGCCGAACGGGCTGTCGGGCAGCGTCACCGGCTCGCCGCCCGGCCGCAGACGCGCGACGTGCATCGCCGCGAACCGGTTGCGGATGCGGATCGCCGCGTGATCGACGTGGTCGGGCATCCCCGACGCGACGGTCACGAGACCGCCCGACAGCAGTTCGTCGTCGATCTCGAGTTGCTCGTAACCGGGCGTGATCCCCGATTCGTCGGGGAGGACCCACATCTGGACGAAGTGCACGGGGTCGGAGTGCACCGACGAGTGCTCGCCGGCTGCGGCGCCCAGTCGCCACGAGTCGTTCTTCTCCGAGTGCAGGATCCCGGTCCCGGCGCTCATGCGCTGGGCGAGCCCCGGGTAGATGACACCGGAGTGGCCCATCGAGTCCTGGTGCACCAGGGACCCCTGCAGGACCCAGGTCACGATCTCCATGTCGCGGTGGGGGTGGGTCTCGAAACCCTGCCCCGGCGTGACGATGTCGTCGTTGTTGACCAGAAGCAGCCCGTGGTGGGTGTTGTCGGGGTCGTAGTGCGACGAGAACGAGAACGAGTGGTGGGAGTCGAGCCACCCGATCCGGGTGGAGAAGCGATCGGCCGCGCGGCGGACGTCGATCGCGGGTGCTGCAGAAGTCATGGGGCAGACCTTCGTCGGAGACGACGCGGCGGGCGCCCGGGGAATCCGGG